>CAVXVH010000011.1:0-152984 GCA_963765065.1 uncultured beta proteobacterium
CGAACATCGCGGAGACGACGTAGAGCGACCAGAGGCCGTCGGCGGGCAGGTACATGAGGAGCGCGATGCCCTGCAGCATCGACCCGAGCAGCAACGTGCGCAGCCCCCCGATGTGGTCGCAGATGTAGCCGGAGAGGAGCCGGCTCGCGATGCCGAACGCGAGCATCAGCGAGAGCATCTGCGCGCCGCGTGCCGTGCCGAAGCCGAGGTCCGTGCACAGTGCCACGATGTGCACCTGCGGCATCGACATCGCGACGCAGCAGGCAAGACCGGCGACGCACAGCAGCGCGGTCGCGGCAGTGGGCGAGAGTCCGAACGGCCGCAGCACGTCGCGTGCCGTCCCGGAGCTCGACGCCAGCACGGCCGGGGCTGCGAGCGGCGGTCGCGGCCGCATCAAGAGCGCGAGCGCCGCGACGCTCGCCGCGCAGAACAGGCCGATGCCGAAGTAGGTCGGCCGCCATCCGTACATCTCGACCAGCTGCTGCACGACGGGCGGCCAGACCGCACCGGCGAGGTAGTTGCCGCTCGCGCAGACGCCCACCGCGATGCCGCGCCGCCTGACGAACCAGAGCGAGGTGTCGGCGATCAGCGGCGCGAAGGTCGCCGAGCTGCCGAGCATGCCGACGAAGAGGCCGTGCGCGAGCGCAAAGGTCCACACGCTGTCGGCCCACGAGGCCGTGACGTAACCGAGGCCGAGGCTCAGCGCACCGATGAGGAGCGGCACGGTCACGCCGAACCGGTCGGCGAGGCGACCCATGAGGATGCCCCCCAGCCCGAAGCCGATCATCAGCAGCGTGTACGGCAGCGAGGCGTCGGCGCGGCTCGTGCCGAACTCGGCCTGCACCGTCGGCAACACGGTCACCACCGTGTACATGCCGCCGTTGCCGATGGTCATCAGCGCGAGCGCGACGAAGAGCCGCCTGATCGCGTAGGGGGAGTCGGGACGCAGCTCTTGCACGGAATTCGTCGCTTGCAGCGAGGTTGGCGGAATCGGGACCAGCGGCATTGTGGCCCACGGCGCGTCCGGGCGCGCCGCGTCCCGACATCGGGCGCGATGCGGATGCCCGTCGGCAGCGGCCCCGGCGACCACCGCGGGCCTGCTGACGCCTGGAACGGCCAGACGATGGCACGCCCCTTGCCATTTCCGGGATCGCGCCCCGGGCGGGCGATGCCCGCGCCGGTGCCCGCCGATTCCCGGCGCCGGTAACCCCATCGCAAGACACGAACGTGATCCCCTCCTTCCATCGCCGATCCGAGGACCGGGAACACGCCGCGCCGGTTATGGTTCGGTCGGCGGTCGCGATCGCACTCGGGGCGGCGGCGACGGTCGGCGCCATTCAACTTCTGCTCTACCTGGCGCTGCGACACGGCTGGCTGGGTACCGCGGGCTTCGCGCTGGCGGGGGTCGCACTGTCCTGCCTCGCCGTCGGCTTCGTGGTGCACCGCGCCGCGGCTGCTGTACTGAACAACTCTGAAGCCGCTGTGACGCCGATCCGGATGGTGCGGGACGCCTCGGCGTCACTACCTGCCGCAAACGGAACCTTCGCCGACCTCAACACGTCGCTGCTCCACCTGCACCAGCAGACCCGGCAGCGCCTGAACGCGCTCAAGGCGTCGCGGGAGTCGGTCAAGCGGCAGAGCAACGCCACCCTGCGTGTTGCCGAACACCTGCAGCGGGCGCAGCGCATTGCCCGCGTCGGCAGCTGGGAGTGGGATCGGGCCACCAACCGGGTCATCTGTTCGGACGAGGTGTTCAGGCTGCTGGGCGTCGACGGCCCCGGGGCCGGGGCGAGTGCCGCCGATCTCATCGAGCGGATCCACGAGGACGACCGTCGGGCGTTCCGCCGCTGGATCCTGAAGGTCGCGCGCGGCGCGACCGCGATGGGCCTCGACCTGCGCGTGCGCACCCCCCGGGACGGCGAGGTGCTGCACCTGCACGTGCTCGGCGAGGCACTGCGCGCCGAGGACCGCACCGTCGGTGTCGTCGGCACGATCCAGGACGCGACCGAGCGCACGCACGCGATCCAGCAGATCCATCGGCTCGCGTACTACGACGTGCTCACCGAGCTGCCGAACCGTTCGCGCTTCCACGAGAAGCTCGCCGAGACGCTCGAGGTCGCGCGCCGCACCGGCAAGCCGTTCGCGATCATGTTCCTCGACCTCGACCAGTTCAAGCGCATCAACGACACGCTCGGCCACCACATGGGCGACGACCTGCTGCGCGTCGTCGCGCAGCGTCTGAAGAACGTGCTGCGAGTCGGCGACTCCTCCGACGTCGCGCGCGGCAAGACGCTCGAGCGCGACGTCTGCCGCCAGGGCGGCGACGAGTTCATCGTGCTGCTGAACGGCGTGTCGACCGAGGAACAGGCCGCCCGCGCCGCGACCCGCGTCGTCGAGCAGCTGGCGCAGCCGATCACGATCGCCTCGCACGAAGTGTTCGTGTCCGCGTCGATCGGCATCGTGCTCTATCCGCGCGACGGCGACGACCTCGACTCGCTGCTCCGCAACGCCGACATCGCGATGTACCACGCGAAGTCCGAGGGTCGCAACCGCTTCGCCTTCTATCACGAGTCGATGCGCCAGGCGACGGCGCGCCGGCTCTCCCTCGAGCACGAGCTGCGCCGCGCCATCGAGAACGAGCAGTTCGAGCTGCACTACCAGCCGCAGATCGACATGCACACCGGCGCCATCGTCGGCATGGAGGCGCTGATCCGCTGGAACCACCCCACGCTCGGCATGCTGTGGCCGCAGCACTTCATCGGCGTGGCCGAGGAAGCGGGCCTGATCATGGCGATCTGGGAGTGGGTGTTCGTCACCGCGCTGATCCAGCACAACGCGTGGCGCGAGGAAGGGCTGCCGCCGGTGCCGATCGGCGTCAACCTGTCGAGCGTCCAGTTCACCGACCCCGCGCTCGCCGAGCGCGTGAAGGAAATCGCGCAGGTGATCGGCGTCCCGTTCGAGCACATCGAGCTCGAGCTCACCGAATCCGCCCTCGTCAAGGACTGGGACACCGCAGTCGCGACGCTCCACGCGCTGCGCGCGACGGGAATCCGGATCGCGATCGACGACTTCGGCACCGGCTACTCGTCGCTTTCCTACCTGCGCAAGCTGCCGTTCGACAAGCTGAAGCTCGACCACACGTTCACCGCGGATGCGACCGAGAACGAGCAGGGCGCGGCGATCGCCCGCGCGATCATCTCGATGGCGCAGACCCTCGGCCTGACGGTCGTGGCCGAGGGCGTGGAGACCCAGCAGCAGATCGAGACGCTGTCGGACATGGGTTGCACGACCATGCAGGGCTACCTGCTGAGCCGTCCGCTCCCGGTCGCGGCGATGAGCGAGCTGCTGCACCGACACTTCGACACGTGCAAGCTGCCGCCGGACGCGGACGGGCCGCAGCGACCGTCGATCGAGTTGCACTGACGCCACGATTTGCCGCGGGGCCGCGCCGCGCGCCAGAATGGTCGGTATCTGCCGCCGGCCGCACGATGACCTCGACCCCGAAGCCTCCCTGGCAGAACCCGGCGCTGCCCGCGTTCTGGGACCATCGCTTCAAGGGCGGCGTCACTCCCTGGGACGGTGGACGCGTCCCCGACCAGCTGCGCGAATTTGCGCGGCGCCAGGAACGTCCGCTGCGAACGCTCGTCCCCGGTTGCGGCAGCGGCTGGGAGGTGCATGCGCTCGCCGAGGCCGGCTGGGACGTGACCGGCCTCGACTTCAGCGCGGAGGCGATTGCCACGGCCCGGACGATCGTCGGTCACCACGCCGACCGGCTGGTGCTCGGCGACTTCTTCACATTCGACCCCGGCGCGCTGTTCGAGGCGATCTACGAGCGCACGTTCCTGTGCGCATTGCCGCGTCGGCTCTGGCCGGATTACGCCGCGCGCGTCGCGGCGCTGCTCGTGCCGGGAGGACTGCTCGCCGGCTACTTCTTCTTCGCCGACGAGCCGAAGGGCCCGCCGTTCGGCACGAGCCCGGCCGAACTGCACGCGCTCCTCGATCCGTGCTTCGCCCTCGAGGACGATCGCGAGGTCGGCGACTCGATCCCGATGTTCCACGGCCGCGAACGCTGGCAGGTCTGGCGGCGCCGCGAGAGCCCGCTGCCGCCCGTCCCGGCGCATTGACCCGGGTCAATACCGACGCGCCGCGGCGGTATCACGCTGAAGCCGTTCGCAGCGGGAGCCCACGATGGCAACGCATGCCGGACGACGGCGCTTCATCGGCAGCGGGTTCGCACTCGTCGCCCTGGGCGGGATGCCGCCATGCTCCGGCGCCGATCCGGCTTTGCCGTACACCGCCACGATTGCGGCGATGCAGGAGGCGCGCGCGGTCGAGACGCGCGTGTCGCGGCAGTACTTCGCGTTCGGCCGCAAGGCCCTCGACGACGGGTACAAGGGTGTCGCCTATCTCTTCACCGCGTTCGCGAGCTCCGAGCAGGTTCATGCCGCGAATTTCGGCAAGGTGCTGGCGCAACTTGGCGCCGAGTCGCCCCCGCTGCCCCGGTATGCCGGGCCGGTCGGCACGACGCGCGAGAACCTGATCGCGGCGGCCAAGGGCGAGGCCGAGTCGATCGAGGACCTGTACCCGAAGATGCTCGAACGCATCAAGCCCGAGGGGCACGCGGAGGCGATGCGCTTCGTGCAGTTCGCCTGGGCTTCCGAGCGGCAGCACCACGACAGGATCAAGCAGATCCGCCGCTACACGCCGACGATGTTCGAGCTGGTCGCGAGGCACATCGACACGAAGACCAGCGCCTACTTCGTGTGCCAGGCATGCGGATCGACGCTCAACGCCCTGCCCGCGCAGTCCTGCCCGGTGTGCCAGGCCGCGTCGACGAGCTACCGTCGCGTCGAACCGCCGGCCTGACGCACCCCCGGCGGGCCGCGTCGCGTCAGCCGGGGGCGGCGAGCGTGGCCGCGACGCGCTTGACGAGCAGGCGACTGCCCTTCTCCACCAGGTCGAGCATGCGCTCGAACGCGGCCGGTCCCTGGTCGTAGGGGTCCGGAATTTCGCGCGCGCCCTGTTCCGCGGCGATCTCGAGGAACAGGCCGAGGCGGCCGCTCCACTCCTTCGGCCGCAACTCCTCGAGGTCCGCCAGGTTGCGGCAGTCCATCGCGAGGATCCAGTGGAAGCGCGCGAAGTCGGCGACGCTCACCTGGCGCGCGCGCAGCGGCGCGAGGTCGTAACCGCGCCGCGCCGCGTGCTCGATCGCACGGTAGTCGGGCGGATTGCCGACGTACCAGGGCAGCGTCCCCGCGGAGTCGATCTCGAGCTGGCGCGTAATCCCCGCGCGCCAGGCCTCGTAGCGGAACACGACCTCGGCGGCCGGCGACCGACAGATATTGCCGGCGCAGACGAACAGGATGCGGGTTCGCTCGGGGTTGGCGCTCATTGCACGGTGGTGGCGAAGGGGCGCGGGAACGGCTCCGCAGCACGAGCGTTCAATGATGCCAGCATCGCCGCCAACCGGGGGATGGCAGCCATCCGCCGGTCCGAACCGACTTCGCTGCGCCGATCGCCACACGCGCGCTGCGAACCGCCACCGTCCGCCGGCGTAGACTGCCGCAGCCGCGAGTCGCCGGTGCCCGGCGTAGCGCGTGCCTGACCTCCGACCCATGCCGCGCGCCGACGATCCTGCCCTCACCGCCGCCCGCGGCGTTGCCGCGCTGTGGGTGTTCGTCTATCACGTCTGGCTCTCGGTCGGACCGCAGAAGCTCCTCGTCCCCTTCGCCGGAACGACGCTCGACCTGACGCCGCTCGCGAGCGCGGGCTGGGCGGGCGTGGACGTGTTCTACGTGCTCTCGGGCTTCCTGCTCTGGGGCGTGTTCGACGACTACGCGTCGCGGCGCACCGACGCGATCCGCGTCGCCCGCTTCGCCGAGCGCCGGGCGCTGCGCATCCTGCCGCCGTTCTACGCGCAGGTGGCGCTGCTGGCCGTGCTGGGACTGGCGACCCACTGGGTCGAGCCGCCGACGTGGACCACGCTCGCACTGCACGCCACGCTCACCCACGGGTTGTCCTACGAGCACCACCAGGCGGTGAACAACGTCTGGTGGACGCTGTCGACCGAGGCGCAGTTCTACGTGGCCCTGCCGTTGCTCGCGATGGCCGTGCGCCGCTACGGCTGGCCCACGGTGCTCGCCGGCGGACTCGCCGCGATGCTCGCGTACCGGATCGCCGCGTTCGCGGCCTTCCGCGACGCGCCGGTGATCGAGCGGGTCTGGGCGCTGGAGCAGTTCCCCGGGCGCATCGACCAGTTCCTCGCCGGCATGTTCGCGAGCCATCTCGCGCGCGCAAAGGACGGCGCCGCGCGGCGCATCCGCGACGATTTGGCCCGTAGCAATACGTCGCGCGTCCTGCTCGCCTGCGTCGGACCCGCGGTGCTGGTCGCGCTCGCCTACCTGCTGCACCTCGACGACTTCTTCCTGCGCTACTGGGACGGCCACGCCTGGCTCTACGCCTGGCACCTGGTCGCGGGCATCGCGGTCGCGACCTCGCTCTACGCGATCGCGGTTCGCACCGGCGGAGCGACCGGTGCGCCGATGGCAGCACCTTGGCGCGTGCTCGCGGCGCTTGGCGTCGTCAGCTACAGCTTCTACCTCTGGCACGAGTTGCTGCTGCGCTGGCTTTCGGTCTGGATCAAGGCCCACTGGGGCGCGGCCACCCTGCCGGCGCTCGGCATGAACGTCGCGCTCGGCCTGCCGCTGTCGCTCGTGGTGGCGATCGGCTGGTACGCGCTGTTCGAGCGGCCGTTCCTGCGCGCCCGCGCGACTCTGCGGCGCTGAGGGCCAGCGCTGGGGCGGGTCCACCGACCCGTTCAGGCCGGCAATTGGTCAGGCCACTTGACCAGTCACGCCCCCGAGGGCTAGCATGCCGTGTTGCCAACCGGAGGCCTCACCATGGACGTCCGCCAGCCGATCCACAGCGACCACGTCAGGACGCTCGACACCGCGGGCCTGCGCCGCCACTTCCTCGTCGAGCGGTTGTTCGCGCCGGACGAGATGCCGCTCACGTACAGCCAGATCGACCGCATCATCGTCGGCGGCGCAATGCCCGTGCAGCGCGAGCTGGCGTTCGGACCCGATCTCGCGAAGCAGTTCGCCGTCGGCAGCTTCCTCGAGCGGCGGGAGCTCGGCGCGGTCAACATCGGCGGACCGGGCTCGATCACCGTCGACGGCACGCGCCACGACCTCGGCACGCGCGAGTCGCTCTACGTCGGCGCGGGCGCGAAGGACGTGCGCTTCGCGAGCGCGGACGCCGCGCGACCGGCGAAGTTCTACCTCAACAGCGCGCCGGCGCACCGCGCCTGCCCGACGAAGAAGGTGACGCTCGCCGAGGCGTCGCCGACCACGCTGGGCGACGCGAAGACCGCCAACCGGCGCACGATCAACAAGCTGATCGTGCCGGGCGTGGTCGAGTCCTGCCAGCTCACGATGGGCCTGACCGAGCTCGAAGCCGGCAGCGTCTGGAACACGTTCCCCTGCCACACGCACGAACGGCGCATGGAGGTGTACTTCTACTTCGGCATGCCCGACAACTCGGTCGTGTTCCACCTGATGGGCACGCCCGAGGAGACGCGGCACATCGTCGTGCAGAACGAGCAGGCGGTGATCAGCCCGAGCTGGTCGATCCACTCCGGCGTGGGCTCGCAGGCCTACACGTTCATCTGGGGCATGGTCGGCGAGAACCAGGTCTTCGACGACATGGATCACCTGGTGCCGGGGCAGTTGCGCTGAGGTCCCACCGGTCCGATCGACGGCACTGGATTCCCGCAACCCTGCCCCCGCGGAAGCGGGGGGCGGGAATGACGAGATTACGGGGGTCGCGCCTAGGCGAGAGGCGCGACCTTCAGCACTTCCTCGGCGGTGGTGAGGCCCTGCGCGACCTTCATCGCGCCCGACACGCGCAGCGGCTTCATGCCGTCCTTGCACGCCTGCTCGCGGATCGCGCTGTCGTCGGCGCCCTCGTGCACCAGGCGGCGGACGCCGGGCGTCATCTGCATGATCTCGTAGAGTCCCATGCGGCCGTAGTAGCCGGTCATGCGGCACTCGAGGCAGCCGACCGCCCCCATCACCTCCTGCGGCTTGTCGGCGCGGTAGGGCGCGGTCAGCGCGCGCCAGGTGTCGTCGTCCGGCGGCTCCACGGGCTTCTTGCAGTGCGGGCAGAGCATGCGCACCAGCCGCTGCGCCATCACGCCGAGCAGCGTCGAGTTGAGCAGATAGCCCGGCACGCCGAGGTCGAGCAGGCGCGTCACGGCGGTCGGCGCGTCGTTGGTGTGCAGCGTCGACAGCACGAGGTGCCCGGTGAGCGCCGCCTGCACCGCCATGTCGGCGGTGTCGCGGTCGCGCACCTCGCCGACCATGATGATGTCGGGATCCTGGCGCAGCAGCGTGCGCACGCCGTGGGCGAAGTCGACGCCGATCTTGTTCTCGACCTGCATCTGGTTGAACGAGGGCTCGATCATCTCGATCGGGTCCTCGACCGTGCAGACGTTCACCTCGGGCGTCGCGATCTGCTTCAGCGACGAATACAGCGTCGTGGTCTTGCCGGATCCGGTGGGACCGGTGACCAGGATGATGCCGTGCGGCTCGCGGATCAGCAGCTCCCACCGCTCGCGGTCCTCGGACGTGAAGCCCAGCTCGGCGAAGTCGCGCACCAGCACCTCGGGCGCGAAGATGCGCATCACCAGCTTCTCGCCGAAGGCCGTCGGCATCGTCGAGATGCGCAGCTCGATCTCCTTGCCGTCGGGGGCCACCGTCTTGATGCGGCCGTCCTGCGGCCGGCGCTTCTCGACGATCTCCATGCGCGCGAGCAGCTTGATGCGCGAGGCCATCGCGTTCAACACCGGGATCGGCACCGTGTACACCGGGTGCAGCACGCCGTCGATGCGGAAGCGCACCTGGCCGACGTCGCGGCGCGGCTCGACGTGAATGTCCGACGCGCGCTGGTCGAACGCGTACTGCCACAGCCAGTCGACGATGTGGACGACGTGCTGGTCGTTGGCGTCGAGCGCCCCCGCGCGCCCCAGCTCGACCAGCTGCTCGAAGTTCCGCGCCAGCGAGAGCTCGCCCTTGCTCGTCTCCTGGGCCTTCTTCATCGAGCGGGCGAGGTTGAAGAACTCGCCCAGGTAGCGCCGGATCTCGACGGGGTTGGCGAGCACCAGCTCGACGCGCAGCTTGAGGATCTTCTCGAGCTCGTCGGCCCACGCGCGCACGAACGGCTGCCCGGTCGCCACCGTCAGCGTGTCGCGCGTCACCGCCACCGGCAGGATCCGGTAGCGCTCGGCGTAGGCGTTCGACATCGTCTGCGTCACCGCCGCGAGGTCGATGCGAAGCGGATCGATGTGCCGGTAGGGCACGCCGAGCTTGCCGGCCAGCCACTCGGTCAGCCCTTCGAGCGTGAGCGTGGCGTGCGGCGGTTTCGCCGACTTCCACCGTTGGTCCGCGACGAGCTCCAACGGGTGGTCGAAACGCTGCGTGCGCGAGCGCGCCACCCGGTCGGCCTCTGCGGCGCCGACCAGCCCGTCCAGCACCATCAGCTTGAGGATGTCCTCGAGGCGCAGGCGGCGGTCGCCGCCGGCGGGCTCGCGCAGCGACGCGGCGGACTTGATGCCTGGCACGGGCGTTGCCATGGGTCTGACTTTACACGACCTGCCGCTATACTGACGAGACCGACCATGCGCCGATTCGCTACTCTCGTCCTCGCCGTTGCGTTGCAGGCGCCGGCCGTTGCCGCCGACCCCGATCCGGCGACGCTGTCGCGGGGCAGCGAGATCGCCTATCGCCGCGCGCTGGCCGCGGAAGCCGAAAAGAAGTCGCTCAACGTCGACGCCGCGGTCGCACAGCGAGTGCGCCGCATCGCCAATCGGCTGGTCGGTGCCGCCCAGGCGATCGAGCCCGCGTCGCGCAGCTACCGGTGGGAGGTGAACGTGCGCGCCGATCCGGCCGCCGACGTGCGCGCCTATCCGGGCGGCCACCTGCTGATCAACGACGGCGTCGTCAAGGGCACCGGGATGAAGGACGACGAAGCGGCCGCCGTGATCGCGTTCGCGATCGCCCACCTGCTGCTCGGCCACGACGTGGCGCGCCTCGCCGGCGGGGCGGACGCCGCCACGCAGTCACCGGACCCGAACCGGCAGGTGCTTTGGTGGGCCGATGCAATCGCGGAGGCGATGCGCTCGCCGCGCTACAGTCCTGCGGAGATCGAGGCGGCCGACCGGGTGAGCGCCGAGCTCATGGCGCGCGCAGCCTACGATCCGCGGGCCCTCGGCAGCGCGTGGCGGCAGCTCGCCCGCACCAACACGGGCATCGTCGTCGCGGCACCGGTCACCGAGGCACGGATCGCGTCCATCGACGCTTTGGCCCGGGCGGCGGTTCCGCTCTACGAGGAGACGCTGGCGCGCGCTGCGGCCGCGCCGCCCGGCGTTCGTCCACCCACCGGTGCGCCGCCGCGAGGCGGCGGGCCCCCGGTACGCTGACCTCTTAGGCGGCCTCCTCCGTCGACGGCGCCGGCACCTCGGGCACCTGGAACACCTGGCGCAGGTACGAGACGTACGAGGGATCGTAGTCCATCGTCTTCGACGGCTCGTCGCTGATCTTCGCCACCGGCTGGCCGTTGCAGCGGGTCATCTTGATCACGATCTGCAGCGGTTCGTGGCCGAGGTCGTTGGTCAGGTTCGTGCCGATGCCGAACGCGATGTTGGCGCGCCCGCGAAAGTGGTTAAACAGGCGCACCGCGAGCGGCACGTTCAACTGGTCCGAGAACACCATCGTCTTGCTGCGCGGGTCGATGCGCATGCGCCGGTAGTGGGCGATCAGCTTCTCGCCCCACTCGAACGGGTCGCCCGAGTCGTGGCGCACGCCGTCGAACAGCTTGCAGAAGAACAGGTCGAAGTCGCGCAGGAACGCGTCCATGCCGCAGACGTCCGAGAGCGCGATGCCGAGGTCGCCGCGGTACTCCTCGGCCCACTTGTCGAAAGCGAAGCGCTGCGAGTCGATGAGGCGCGGACCCACCGCCTGGCAGGCCTGCAGGTACTCGTGCGCCATCGTGCCGAGCGGGATCAGGCCCTGGCGCATCGCCAGGTCGACGTTGCTCGTGCCGACGAAGTGCCGCGGCATGTCGCGCTTCAGCGTGCCGAGCACCTCGGCGTGCCAGTCGCGGGAGAAGCGCCGCCGCGTGCCGTAGTCGGCAATGTGGAACGCGTCGTCGTCGACCGCATTGGCCTGCGCGATCTTGGCGGCGAGGCGGCGGCGGCCCTCCGCGAAATCGGGGGTCTTCACTACGTTGCGGTCGTAGACTTCGGCGACGATCGCGAGCACCGGCACCTCGAACAGGATCGTGTGCAGCCACGGACCCCTGATCGAGATGTCGATTTCCCGTGGCGAGTCGGCCCGGCGCGTCACCGAGATGAAGCGCTCGTCGAGCTGGAACAGCCCCAGCAGGTCGACGTAGTCGCTCTTCATGAAGCGCAGGCTGCGCAGGTACTCGAGCTCGTCCGCGCGGAAGCGCAGCGCGCAAAGCCCGCGGATCTCGTCGCGGATCTCGTCGACGAAGGGCGTCAGGTCGACGCCCGGGTTGCGGCACTTGAAGCGGTACTCGACGTGCGCGCCGGGGAAATGATGCAGCACGACCTGCATCATCGTGAACTTGTAGAGGTCGGTGTCGAGGAGCGAGCGGATGATCATCGGGGGCGGGCGCGCGGTCCGCGCGTGTCGCGGGGCCGCTCGTGGCGAGGCGCCCATGGTACCCCCGTTGGGGTCGGTTTCGAATGCGCCAAGCATTCGACTCCGAACCTTCCGGAGGGTCACCCACTTGGGCGCCTCCGCGACTCCTCGTCATTCCCGCAACAGCGGGAATCCAGCGTCGTCGATCGCCCGAAGTCGCTGGGTCCCCGCAACCCTGCCCCCGCGAAAGCGGGGGGCGGGGACGACGACGAGCGGGGTTATGTGGATCTTCCCTAGAACGCGATCCGCCCGACCACGGCAAAGCCCGAGGGGCCGCCCGGCGCCAGCACCAGCGCCTCCCCCATCGCCGGTACCGCGCCGGTCAGCGCGGTGATGTTGACCTGGTGGGTGACGAGCGCCAGCGTTCCCGGACCCTGCCACCCGCGCACGCGCTCCCGCAGCGCGGCGGTCTGGCGCGGTTCGGTCGCGCGGCTTTCGAAGAACGAATCGAGCGGCGCGTAGGCAGTCACGCGTCCGAACGCGAGCCGGGCGGTGTCGAGGCATCGGCACCACGCCGACGACAATGCCTCGTCGACCCGCACCCCCGCGGCGGCGAGCCGCTCGCCCATCGCCTTCGACTGGGCGCGGCCCGCCTCGGAGAGGTTCCGCTGCGTCGCGCAGTCGTCGACGCGAAAGCCCGGCGGGTCGCCGATGCCCGGCACCGTCTGCGCGTGGCGGACGATCAGCACGTGTCCGCCCGACTTGAGCGCCGCCCATGCGGCGTCGGTGGACGCGTGCACGGCCTGGGGCACTGCCACGACCGCGAGCCCCAGTACCGCGGCAGCGAGCAACGCGCGGCGCAGGCGGCGCTTCGCGGTCACGCGCCCTCCTTGCGGGACTGCGCGAGGTCCACCATCAGCGCGTTCATCGAGCGCACGAACGCGGCGGGATCGGGCAGCGGCGCGCCCTCGGCGAGGAGCGCCTGGTCGAACAGCACGTTGGCCCAGTCCGCCAGGTGCGCGTCGTCTGCGCCGAGGCGCTGCACCAGCGGATGCCCCGGATTCAGCTCGAGCACCGGCTTGCCCTGCGGTGCCTCGTGGCCGGCGGCGCGCAGGATGCGCTCGAGGTGCGCGGAGGTCTCGCCTTCGCCGACGACGAGGCAGGCGGGCGAGTCGGTGAGCCGGGCGCTCGCCCGCACGTCGGCCACGCGGTCGCCGAGCAGCTCCTTGACCCGGCCGAGCGCCGGGGCGAGCTTCGCCTCCGCCTCCTTGTGCGCGGATTTCTCGGCCTCGTCGGCGAACAGGTCGAGGTCGAGCGCGCCGCGTGCGACCGAGCGCAGCGGCTTGCCCTCGAACGCGTCGAGCGAGGTCACCAGCCACTCGTCGATGCGGTCCGACAGGAGCAGCACTTCCAGTCCCTTGCGGCGGAACACTTCGAGGTGCGGGCTGCCTGCCGCCGCAGCGTGCGTCTCGGCGGTCACGTACCAGATCGCGTCCTGCCCTTCCTTCATGCGCGCGACGTAGTCGGCGAGCGCGACGTCCTGCGTCGCGCTCTCGCCGCGCGTCGAGGCAAAGCGCAGCAGCTTCGCGATCCGCTCGCGGTTGCCCGGCTCCTCGACGATGCCCTCCTTCAGCACCTTGCCGAAGGTGCTCCAGAACGTCGCGTACTTGTCCTTGTCCTTCTCGGCGAGCTCCTCGAGCAGCGACAGCACACGCTTGGTGCAGCCGGCGCGGATCGTCTCGACGTCGCGCGATGCCTGCAGGATTTCGCGCGAGACGTTGAGCGGCAGGTCGGCGGCGTCGACCACCCCCCGCACGAAGCGCAGCCACGCCGGCAAGCAGCTGCTGCGCCTCGTCCATGATGAACACGCGCCGCACGTAGAGCTTGAGGCCGCGGCGGTGATCCCGGTCCCACAGGTCGAACGGCGCGTGCGACGGAATGAACAGCAGCTGCGTGTACTCGGTGCGGCCCTCGACCCGGGCGTGGACGTGCGCCAGCGGCGCCTCCCAGTCGTGGGCGACGTGCTTGTAGAACTCCGCGTACTGCTCGTCGGTGATCTCGGACTTCGGCCGCGCCCACAGCGCCGACGCGGAGTTGACCGTCTCGTCCTCCGCGCCCTTGCGCATCGCCTTCGCGTCCGCGTCCCACGTCTCCTTCGGCATGCGGATCGGCAGCGCGATGTGATCCGAGTACTTGCGCACGATGCCGGCGAGGCGCGCGTGCGCGAGGAACTCGTCCATCTCGGCGCGCAGGTGCAGCGTCACCGTCGTGCCGCGGCGGGCGAGCGACGCCGCCTCGATCGTGTACTCGCCCTCGCCGTTCGACTCCCAGCGCACCCCCTCCCCGGCGTCCTGGCCCGCGCGGCGGGTCTCGAGCGTCACGCGGTCCGCGACCAGGAACGACGAGTAGAAGCCGACGCCGAACTGGCCGATGAGCCGCGCGTCTTTCGCGGCATCGCCGGTGAGCGCGGCGGCGAATTCCCGCGTGCCTGACTTGGCGATCGTGCCGATGTTGGCGATCACCTCGTCGCGCGACATGCCGATGCCGTTGTCGGACACCGTGACGGTGCGTGCGGCCGGGTCCCAGTCGATGCGGATCGCGAGTTCGGCGTCGCCCTCGTAGAGCGCGGCATCGTCGAGTGCGGCGAAGCGCAGCCGGTCGCAGGCGTCGGAGGCGTTGGAGACGAGCTCCCGCAGGAAGATCTCGCGGTTGCTGTACAGCGAGTGGATCATCAGGTGCAGGAGCTCCCGCACCTCGGTCTGGAAGCCCCGGGTTTCCTTGGGGTGGCTGGTTTCGGTCGTGGTCGTCATGGCGTTTCGTTGGGACTCGAGGGTGCCCGGGCGTTGGGCGGTGGCGCGCCGGGGACCCGGCATTGCAACTGAGCGCACATTTGGGGCGGGATGCCCCGTTTTCAAGGGCCCGGCGCGTCAGGCTATGATGTCCGCGGCCCGAACGCGGTTCCCTTGCCGAAGCGCGCGTGCCGATCCCCGATCCCTGGTCACCGCTCCCTGATGCTCGTCAACTGCGTCGCCTACCAGAACGGCCGCAAGCTCGCGGACCTGCCCGTCGAGGACATCTCCGAGTACGTGAGCCGTCCGGACTGCTTCGTCTGGGTGGCGCTGTTCGAGCCGGACGCAAGCGAGCTCGAGCTCCTTGCCGACGAGTTCGGCCTGCACGAGCTGGCCGTCGAGGACGCGCAGGACGCGAGCCACCGGCCCAAGATCGTCGAGCACGGCGACAGCCTCTTCGCCGTGGTCCACACCCTGGACCGCAACCCGACCGATCCGGCAGCCGACTGGATCGTCGGCGAGATCTCGATCTTCGTCGGGCGCAACTACCTCGTCACGGTGCGCCGGCGCACGCTGACGGGATTCGGCGACGTGCGCGCGCGCTGCGAGCGCGAGCCCGAACATCTCGGGCTCGGACCCGGCTACGTGCTCTACGCGCTGGTCGACGAGGTCGTCGACCGCTACTTCCCGCTGCTCGACGACCTCGAGGGCGACCTCGAACGGCTCGAGAGCCAGATCTTCCGCACCACGCCCACGAAGGCCAACATCGAGGCGTTCTACGACCTCAAGTACCGGCTCACCGTGCTGAAGCACGCGGTGACGCCGCTGATGGAGGCGGTGGGCAAGCTCTTCGGCGGCCGCGTGCCGCCGGTGGTCGCCAACACGCAGGACTACTTCCGCGACGTCTACGACCACCTGGCGCGGCTCAACGCCGCGGTCGACAACCTGCGCGAAATGCTGCAGACGGCGATCTCCGTGTCGATCACGCTGATCAGCCTCGCGGAGGGGGAGGTGACGAAGAAGCTCGCCGCCTGGGGTGCGCTGATCACCGTGCCGACGCTGATCGCCGGCGTCTACGGCATGAACTTCCAGCACATGCCCGAGCTTGGCTGGATCGTCGGCTATCCGCTCGCCATCGCGTTCATGGTCGCGGTGGACGTCGTGCTCTATCAGCGCTTCCGCAGGGCCGGCTGGCTCTAGAACCGCCGCTACGGGCGTCCGCCGCGCGATCGTTCCGCGTGGCCGCGCGCCGGCACGACCGGGATCACGCGCCCTCGCGGCGGCGGCGCCGGCCAGGTCGGCTGCAGCGTGGCGTGGTCGATGCCGAACTCCGCAGCGAGTAGCCGCTGCGCCGCGGCGAGCGTTGCCGGCCAGTCGCTGCCGGCCGCGAGCACGACGTGCGCGGACAGCGCGATCCGTCCGCCGCCCATGGCCCAGACGTGCAGGTCGTGCACGCTGGTGACGTCGGGGAGCGCCGCGAGCGCGTGGCCGATCCGCTCGTACGACAGGTGCCCGGGCACGCCCTCCATCAGCACGCCGCCCGATTCCCGCAGCAGTGCCACGGTCGAGCGCAGGATCAGCAGCGCCACGACGATCGACAGGATCGGGTCGACCGGCGTCCAGCCGGTGAACGCGACCACCGCGCCCGCGACGATCGCCGCGATCGAGCCGAGGATGTCGCCGAACACGTGCAGCAGCGCGCCACGCGCGTTGAGGTTGCCGTGCGCGTGCGACAGCCGCCAGGCGACGAACAGGTTGACGGCGAGTCCGGCGATCGCCACCGCCATCACCACTTCCCCCGCCACCGGGACCGGCCGCAGCAGGCGATCGACGGCCTCGACCGCGATGAACACCACCAGCGCGAGCATCGCGAGCGCGTTGACGAACGCCGAGAGCACCTCGGCCCGCGCGTAGCCGTACGAAGCCCGTGCCGAGGGCGGCCGGCGGGACACGTAGTGCGCGACCAGCGCCACGACGAACGATGCCGCGTCGGTCGCCATGTGCCCGGCGTCCGAGATCAGCGCGAGCGAGCCCGCGTAGATGCCCGCCCCCGCCTCGACCAGTGCGAAGCCCGCGGTGAGCACGAGCCCGGTGCGGAGCGCCCGGCGCACGACGTTGTCGTCGCCGTGCGATGCCGCACGCGGACGGTGCGGGTGCGGGGGGTGGTCGTCGTGGGGCACGCTACATCTGCTTGAACAGGTGGGCATAGGCACGCGACACCGCCACGCGCTCGCGGCGATTCCTGAGCGCAATCGTGACGCGCCCGGCAAGGTCGCGGGTCGTCGTGGCGATGTGGGCAAGATTCACGACGGTGCCGCGGTGCACCTGCCAGAAGCGGTCGGGGTCGAGCTGCGCGACGAGCTCCTTGAGCGGCGTGCGGATCAGCGCCTCGCCGTCGGCGGTGAACACGCTGGTGTATTTGTCGTTCGCCTCGAAATAGCAGACGTCGTCGACGCTGATCAGCCGCACCTCGTTGCCGGCCGAGGCGCGGATCCAGGCCAGGCGTCCCGCCGGCGCCGCCGCGCCCGGCAGGGCACGCGCCAGCGCCGCCAGCGTCGCGGCGAGGTCGGGTGCCGGCGCGTCGTCCGCCAGCCGGCGCTTCAGGCGATCGATCGTCTGCTGCAGCCGCTCATCGCCGAACGGCTTCAGCAGGTAGTCGACGGCCTCGCGCTCGAAGGCCTCCACTGCGTAATGGTCGAACGCGGTGACGAATACGATGTGCAGATCGGAGCGGGCCGCTCGCGCGACGTCGAGTCCCGTGAGCCCCGGCATGCGGATGTCGAGGAACGCAATGTCCGGCGCCTCGGTCTCGATCAGCGTGCGCGCTTCGACGCCGTGGCCGGCCACGCCGACCACGAGCAGGTCCGGCCAGAGGGCCGCGAGGCGGTCCTTCAGGTGCTGTGCGAGCCGCGGCTCGTCGTCGGCCACGATCGCCGTCGGTCGTTTCCCGCTGGTCACCTCGCGCCTCCCGCGGGCAGCCGCACGGTCACGCGCACGCCCGTCGGCCGGTTCTCGGCGATCGCCAGCGACGCGGCACCGCCGTACAGTGCGTCGAGGCGGGCCTTGAGCCCCGAGAGGCCGAGGCCGGACGAGCCGCCGAGCGGAGCGCTCGTCGCGCCGAACCCGGCACCGGTGTCGGCCACCTCGAGCACCAGCACGCCGCCGTCGTCGCGCGCGGACACGCCGATGGACCCGCCCTCGATCTTCGGCTCGATGCCGTGCTTCACCGCATTCTCCACCAACGGCTGCAGCACCGCCGGAGGCACCGGCGTCGACAGCAACGCCGCCGGAACGTCGACCGTCCACGCCAGCCGCGGCCCCATGCGCATCGCCAGGATGTCGAGGTACGCGCGCACGTGCTCGAGCTCGGTGCCGAGGGTCGCGCCGTCGGACGCGCCACGCGCGCTCGCGCGGAGCAGGCCGGTCAGCCGCTCGAGCATGCGCTTCGCCTGCGGCGCGTCGGCGTCGATCAGGCTGCCGACGTGGGCGAGCGTGTTGTACAGGAAGTGCGGCTCGACCTGTGCGGCCAGCGCCTGCATCCGGGCAAGGGCCGTTTCGCGCTCGGCCGCCGCGACGCGCGCCTGCTCGCGGGCGACCTGCGCCTCGGCCTTCGCCGCCCGCTCGCGCGGCAGGAAGATCGCCAGCATGGTCCCCGAGATCACGATGGTGACGCTGACCACCGACAGCAGTCCCCGTGGCGAGAAGATCGTCGTCCGGAAGCCGGAAAGCCCGAGCAGCGTCGCGCCGATCCAGTAGCCGATGATCACGCCGAAGATCGGCACCGCGCAGTAGAAGAGCCCGCGCCTCCAACCGCTCGAGCGGCGCTCGCGGGGTACCAGCGTCAGCGCGACGGCGAACAGCGCGTGGATCGAGTAGCCCACGCACTGCGCGAACACGAAGTTGAGCCAGAGCATGCGCCCGAGGTCGACGTTGCGCACGAACAGGAGCCCGATCAGCAGGAACGCGGCGCCGATCAGCGTGTTCCAGACGAACGTGTAGACGAGGTCGCGCCACAACCCCGCCGGCCAGCGCCGGAAGAACGGGAAGATCTCGAGCGGGTGGGCGTCCTGGAGGTCGACGGGCACGGCGGTGGAGTTGACGGGCATCACATGTCCCCGGTGGCGCAACGGAGCGCAGTTTCCGCGCCGCCCGGGCGCGCCGGAAGGTCCGTGGGACGAAGGGTCGCGACGCGGCGCGAACCGTCGATCCGACGCGCCAGCGGCAGCGCCGGCGACCGGGGTCCCGCCACCGACGTCGTGTGAATATACGGCAGGCGCGACGGTCCGGTCGCGGCCTTGCGCCCCGCCGCGGTCATCCGGGCGGACGTGCCCGGAACCGGATCGGGCCGGCCTGCGCCGGGTTCCAGGCGTGCTTGTCGGCGTAGAACGCGCGGATCGCGGCAAGATCTGTTGCCACGTCGCCCCGGAGGTCCTGCCACGCGCCGATGCCGACGCGTCGCGTCGCGCGGTCGATGAAGGCGAGGCCCACCGGCACGCGCGCGGCGAGCGCGAGGCGGTAGAAGCCGCTCTTCCAGTGCTCGGTCCGGCGCCGGGTGCCCTCGGGCGTGATCACCAGCGCGAAGTCGTCGTGGGCCGCGAACATCGCCGCGACCTGGTCGACGAAGCCGGCGGCGTCGCCGCGGTCCACCGGAATGCCGCCCCAGCGCGCGAACCAGCGCCCGAACGGCGTCGCGAACAGCGTGTGCTTGCCGATCCAGCGGAAGTCGATGCCGGTCGCCCACTTGGCGAGCAGGCCCGCCGGAAAGTCCCAGTTCGACGTGTGCGGATAGAAGACCACGACACACTTGCGCGGCACCGGCTGCGCGAGCACGACGCGCCAGCCGAATAACCGCAGCAAGGCGAACGCGATCCGCGCACGCAGCCCCTTGCCGAGCGGCCGTTCGAGCACGGGGTCGTGGGTGGGCCTGAGGCTCGTTTCGGTCAAGTCGGCGGCGCGAACGCGCGGACAGGGCGCGCAAACGGCAAGGACGTCCCGGAAAGTCTAGCAGCCCGATGGCGTCCACCCCCAAAGCGCGCGGCGCCGAGGCTAGAATGCCCGCGTGGACAGGACCCTTGCCGAGCACATCGACGCCGTACTGCCGCAGACGCAGTGCACGCGCTGCGGCTACGACGGGTGCCGCCCGTATGCCGACGCGGTGGCGGCGCGCACGGCGGACATCAATCGGTGTCCGCCGGGCGGGGCGACCGCCATCGCCGCGCTTGCCGCGATCACCGGCCGCGCCGCCAGCCCGATCGCCGCCGATTGCGGAACGTTCCCCGGCTATCGCACCGCGCACATCGACGAGTCGCACTGCATCGGCTGCACGCTGTGCATCGACGCCTGCCCGGTCGATGCGATCCTCGGCGGCCCGAAGCAGATGCACGTCGTGCTTCCTCACTTGTGCAGCGGCTGCGAGCTCTGCATCGCGCCCTGCCCGGTCGACTGCATCGCGATGTACCCCGCCGATCGCGAGTGGAGCGTCGCCGATGCCGTCGCGGCGCGGTCCCGGCACCGCGCGCGCATCGAGCGGCTCGACCGCAACGAACGCATCGCCGACCGGGGCGCGACGCTGCCGACCCTCGACGCGGCCGCGACGCGCGCGGCGACGGTCGCCGCCGCGATGCAGCGAGCGCGCGCCCGGCGCACCGGCGCGCCACCGCGCGCCAAGTGACGATGGCCAACGCATGCACGCACGCCGCATCGCCGCGCTCTTCGCGAGCGCCTTGCTCATGAGTGCCCCCGCTCGCGGTGCCGATTTCTCGGCACAACTCGACCGGCGGTGGGACTACGCCAAGCCGGAGGTCTCCGAGGCGCGCTTTCGCGAGGCCCTGCGGCAGTATCCGGCAGGCTCACGCGAAGCGCTCGAGATCGCGACGCAGATCGCCCGCGCGCAGGGCCTGCAGCGCAAGTTCGACGCGGCCCACGTCACCCTCGACAAGATCGAGGCCGAACTCGTGCGCGTCGACGCACGCGTGCGCATCCGCGGCCTGCTCGAGCGTGGCCGGCTGTTCAATTCCTCGGGATCGCCCGCCAAGGCCGTGCCGCTGTTCCGCCAGGCCGCCGAGGTCGCGACCCGTGCCGGCCGTCCAGGCGACGCGTTCTACGAGGTCGACGCGCTGCACATGCTGGGCATCGCCGCCCCGCTGCCCGAGCGGCTCGACTGGAACCTGCGCGCGCTCGAGGTGGCCGAGCGCTCGACGGACGCGCGCGCCCGCGGCTGGCGCGCGTCGCTGTACCACAACATCGGCTGGACGTACTTCGACCGCGGCGAGCACGCCAGTGCCCTCGGCTACTGGGAGAAGTCGCTGGCCGTGCGCGAGGCGTCCGGCGACCAGCAGCGCACGCGTGTCGCGCGCTGGACGGTGGCGCGCGGATATCGCGCGCTCGGCCGCCTCGACGACGCCGAAAGAATGCAGCGCGACCTCGCCGAGGACAACCGCGCCGCGGGCGAGGAAGACGGCTACGTCTTCGAGGAGCTGGCCGAACTGCGGATCGCACGCGGCGATGTCAAGGGCGCGGCGCCGCTGGCGGCGAAGGCCTATGCGCTGCTCCGCGAGGACGCGTGGCTCGCCGCAACCGAGCCCGCGCGCCTCGAGCGGCTCGCGAAGATCGGTGCGGGCGAGGTACCGGCCCCGCCCCCGCCGAAGTCGCGATGACGCCGCAGACGCGGCGCGCGATCTTCGAGCGACTTGCGCGCGCGAACCCCCACCCCACGACCGAGCTCCGCTACGCGAGCCCGTTCGAGCTGCTGGTCGCGGTCGTGCTGTCCGCGCAGGCCACCGACAAGAGCGTCAACAAGGTCACGGAGCAGCTGTTCCGGGTCGCGAACACGCCCGCCACGATCGCCCGGCTCGGCGTCGAGGGACTGATTCCCTACGTGAGCTCCATCGGGCTCTACCGCAACAAGGCGAAGCACCTGATTGCCGCGTCCGAGATCATCGAGCGCGAGCACGGCGGGCACGTGCCCGAGACGCGCGAGGCCCTCGAGCGCCTGCCGGGCGTGGGGCGCAAGACGGCGAACGTCGTGCTCAACACCGCGTTCGGGCAGCCGACGATCGCCGTCGACACGCACATCTTCCGGGTCGCCAATCGCACCGGCCTCGCGCCCGGCAAGGACGTGCTCGCCGTCGAGCGCGGCCTCGAGGCCGGCGTCCCGGAGGAATACCGCCGCAACGCACACCACTGGCTGATCCTGCACGGACGCTACGTCTGCGTCGCCCGCGGACCGAAATGCAGCACGTGCGCGCTGCGCGACCTGTGCGAGCACCCGCAGCAGAACGAGGCTGCAGCGCCATCGCCGAAGCCACCGATCCGCGCTGCGGCGGCGGTCGGGCCGGCTGCAACGCGGCGGGGCCGCCCCGCCGCCACGAGTGCCAAGGCGACGGCGACGCAGCCCTTGCCCAAGTCTCCGGCGCGCACGCGCGGCGCGCAGCCGATGGCGAAGACGGCGCGCGCCGGCGCGCGTCGCGGCCGCGCACGCTGATGTTCACGCCGTCACGCGACGAAGCGCGGCGCTTCCTCGCCGGCGCGTGGGCGAAGTTCGGCGCCGGGCAGCCGCTGTCGGGTCTGGAGCAGCGCGTGGTCGAGATCGTCGCGCTGCACCCGGAGTACCACGACCTGCTCCTGCAGGTGGAACGTCACGTCGACCGCGACTGGACCCCCGAAGCCGGGAGCACGAACCCGTTCCTGCACCTTTCGCTCCACCTTGCCGTCGCCGAGCAGCTCGCGATCGACCAGCCGCCGGGCATCCGCGGCGAGTACCAGCGGATCCTCACGGCCAAGGGCGATGCGCACGCCGCGCTGCACGACGTGCTGGAATGCCTCGGGGAGACGGTCTGGCAGGCGCAGCGGACGGGCGGCGGGCCGGACGGCGCGCTCTACCTCGAGTGCCTGCGCCGCAAGGGGTGACGATCACCCCTCGCGCAGCTCAGTAGCGCGCCGAAACGGAGCGCGGCTGCGACGCGTAGTGCGCCGCGAGGTTGGCAATGTCCTGCCTCGTGAGCGCGCCGGCGAAGCCCGCCATGATCGCGTTCTTGCGCGCGCCCGACTTGTAGTCGCGCAACGCCTTGGCGAGGTAGTCCTCGTACTGGCCGCCGATCTTCGGGTAGTCGGGCGTCGGGCTATTGCCGTCCATGCCGTGGCACGCGGCGCAGATTTCCTTGGCCTTGGCCGCGCCGGCCGCCGGATCGCGGGCTTCGGCCGGGGTGGCGAGGACGGCGAGTGCCGCGACGGCGAGCGTGGTGATGAGGGCTTTCATGTCACTTCCCCGCGGTGGCGGTGGCGGGCGCCGCGTAGTACGCCGCGAGGTCGGCCATGTCCTGATCCGAGAGCGACGCCGCGATGCCGCGCATCGACGGATGGCTGCGCGCGCCGCTCTTGTAGGCCTGCAGCGCCTGGACGAAGTACGCGGCGTGCTGGCCGCCGATCCGCGGCACGTGATAGACCTCGGGAAAGGCGGTGCGCCAACCCTCGATGCCGTGGCAGCCCTGGCACATCTGCACCTTCTCGCGGCCGCGCTTGGCGTCGCCTGCCGGCGCCTGCGCCAGCGCACTGCCCGCACAGGCGAGCACCGCGAGCGCGGCCATCGTCGTCACTTTGTTCATGGAGTCCGGATCCTGGTTCGTGTGGCGGCGCGGGACAGGTTCCCGCCGGCGCCCGGAACGAAAAGCCCCGCGATTCTAGGGGCGTCGCGGAGTCGGGTCAAACGGCAGGCAGCCCGAATGCGCCCATAAGGCGTCGCGAGGCGGTCGACCCCGCGCCGGCTTCAGCGGGCCAAGTGCTTCAGCTTGCCCGGCACGCCCTTCCACTCGTCGGCGTCCGCGGGCGCCGGCTTGCGCTCGATGATCGGCTTCCACTGCTTGGCGAGCTCGGCGTTGAGCGCAATGAACGGCTGCTGGTCCGCCGGCACGTCGTCCTCGGCGAAGATCGCCTCGACCGGGCACTCGGCGACGCACAGCGTGCAGTCGATGCACTCGTCGGGATCGATGACCAGGAAATTCGGCCCCTCGCGGAAGCAGTCCACCGGGCAGACGTCGACGCAGTCGGTGTACTTGCAGCGGATGCAGGATTCGGTGACGACGTAGGTCATGGCGTGTCGCGTGCGGGAACCGGCAAAAGGTTGAATTTTAGCAGACCGGCCCCATACTCCCTGCCGGAAGCGCTGCCCGCCGCGGCGCTTGCGAACGCGGCCGACGTTGGGCTACCGTAGCCGGATGGGCCGCCCGCGCCGGGCCCCGCCCTCCCCTCGACAAGGATCCCGAAAGCGATGAGCAGCGACCTGATCAAGCACGTATCCGATGCGTCCTTCGAAGCCGACGTCCTCAAGTCCGCGTCGCCGGTGCTGGTGGACTTCTGGGCCGAGTGGTGCGGCCCGTGCAAGATGTTCGCACCGATCCTCGACGACGTCGCCAAGGAGTACGACGGACGCCTGAAGGTGGCGAAGCTCGACATCGACAGCAATCCGGCGACACCCGCGCGCTTCGGCATCCGCGGCATCCCGACGGTCATCCTGTACAAGGACGGCCAGCCGCACGCCCAGTCGGTCGGCGCGATGTCGAAGTCGAAGCTGACGCAGTTCCTTGACAGCAACCTGTAACGCCGCTACCCTGCCCTGCCGTGAGTGAGGAGCGGACCTGAAGTCCGGGCACGCTCCCCACCCCATCGAGGCGCCGCCGCTTCCTCCTCCGCGGCGCCCGGATACTCCCAGATCCTCGCACCGCGGCCGCCCTAAGGCGCCGCCCCTTCCGCGCACGCACCCGTACGCCTCGCATCCCCCCATGCACCTGTCCGAACTCAAGTCCAAGCACGTCTCCGAGCTCCTCGACCAAGCCAACGCGATGGAGATCGACGGCGCCAATCGCATGCGCAAGCACGACCTCATCTTCGCGATGCTGAAGTCGCACGCGAAGAAGGGCGAGAGCATCTTCGGCGAAGGCGTGCTGGAGGTCCTTCCCGACGGCTTCGGCTTCCTGCGCTCGCCCGACACGAGCTACCTCGCCGGCACCGACGACATCTACATCTCGCCGTCGCAGATCCGCCGCTTCAACCTGCACACCGGCGACACGATCGAGGGCGAGATCCGCACGCCCAAGGACGGCGAACGATACTTCGCGCTGGTCAAGGTCGACCGCGTCAACGGCGAGCCGCCGGAGAACGCGAAGAACAAGATCCTGTTCGAGAACCTGACCCCGCTGTTCCCCGACGAGGTGATGACGCTCGAGCGCGACATCAAGGCCGAGGAGAACATCACCGGCCGGATCATCGACATCGTGGCGCCGATCGGCAAGGGCCAGCGCGGCCTGCTCGTCTCCTCGCCCAAGTCCGGCAAGACGGTGATGCTGCAGCACATCGCGCACTCGATCGCCGCCAACTACCCGGACGTCGTGCTGATCGTGCTGCTGATCGACGAGCGTCCCGAGGAAGTGACCGACATGCAGCGCACGGTGCGCGGCGAAGTCGTCGCCTCGACGTTCGACGAGCCGGCGACGCGCCACGTGCAGGTCGCGGAAATGGTGATCGAGAAGGCGAAGCGCCTGATCGAGCACAAGCGCGACGTGGTGATCCTGCTCGACTCGATCACGCGCCTCGCCCGCGCCTACAACACCGTGGTGCCGGCCTCCGGCAAGGTGCTGACCGGCGGCGTCGACGCCAACGCGCTGCAGCGGCCGAAGCGCTTCTTCGGCGCCGCGCGCAACATCGAGGAAGGCGGCTCGCTGACGATCATCGCCACCGCGCTGATCGACACCGGGTCGCGCATGGACGACGTGATCTACGAGGAGTTCAAGGGCACCGGCAACATGGAGATCCACCTGGATCGCCGCATGGCCGAGAAGCGCACCTACCCGGCGATCAACGTCAACCGCTCCGGCACGCGCCGCGAGGAGCTGCTGATCAAGCCCGACGTGCTGCAGAAGGTCTGGGTGCTGCGCAAGGTGCTCTATCCGATGGACGAGATGGAGGCCACCGAGTTCCTGATCGACAAGGTCAAGGCGAGCAAGAACAACGCGGAGTTCTTCGACCAGATGCGCAAGGGGTGACCCGCGCCCCGGCGTCCGCGCCGGTCCTCTTCGCGGTGCTGTGCATCGTCTGGGGGACGTCGTGGATTGCGATGAAGCTCGCGCTCGCGGAGGTGCCGCCGTTCACCTTCACCGTGGCGCGCTCGGTGGTGGCGGGCGCCGCAATGCTCGCGATCTCGGGCATCGCGGGTCCCGTCGAACTCCTGCGACGGGCGCCGGGGCGGATGCTCGCGGTGGCGTTCCTCACCAACACGCTGACTTACGCAGGCCTCTACTGGGGCACGGCGCACGTGTCGACCGGCCTCGCCGCGATCGTCAACAACGCGCTGATGCCGGTGGGCCTGTTCGCGTTCGGGCTCCTGTTCCGCGAGGAGGCATTCTCCCGGCGCCGTCTTGCCGGCATCGCGCTCGGCGGGGTGGGCCTCGCGCTGCTGTTCGCACCGCAAAGTGCGCCGACCGGCGAGGCGGCCTCGCTCGCCGGCCTGGCGGCCGTGGCCGCCGGCACCCTCGCCTATTGCCTGGGCTCGGTGTGGAGCCGACCCCTGCTGCGCGGTGCGAGTCCCGTTGCCGTCGGCAGCCTGCAGATGCTGGCCGGGGGCCTGATGATGGTGCCGATCGCCGTCGTCGTCGAGCAGCCCGCACCCGACCTGCTCGCCACGCTCGCCCGCCCGGTCCCGCTCGCCTCGCTGCTCTGGCTGTCGCTCGCGGCCGGCGCCGCCGGGCTGACCTTCTACCTGCGACTGATCCGCGACTGGGGACCGACGCGGGCAGGCATGTACGCGTTCGTGTCTCCGTTGATTGCCGTCGTGCTGGGCGCCCTGGTGTTGGGCGAGCGGCTGGGGCCGATGGAGTGGATCGGCGGGGCGGCTATGCTGGGAGCGGCCGCGCTGGTACTCCCCGGCGGTGGCGCGGGGAGGCCACTGACGCGCCGCAACAATCGGCAATCGCATGATTTCTAACGGAAAACATCGGCGTCTCCGGGGCGCCACGCGCCCTCCGGACTTGTCCTCGCGGTCCATATGCCCCATAATGTGCAATTCACCCGGACGGTCAATGCCGTCCGTGAGGCCGGTGGGGCACAATGGCCCCGCCCGCCCGAGCGACCGAGGACACCCA
Source organism: uncultured beta proteobacterium (assembly GCA_963765065.1). Classification (GTDB taxonomy): domain Bacteria; phylum Pseudomonadota; class Gammaproteobacteria; order Burkholderiales; family Casimicrobiaceae; genus VBCG01. Next base: position 26,584 of record CAVXVH010000011.1, read on the forward strand.
TGAAAGACGCGATCCATCCCAAGTACACCGAGATCCAGGTGACCTGCAGCTGCGGCAACACCTTCGCCACCCGCTCGACGGTCGGCAAGCCGCTGCACGTCGAAGTGTGCTCGGCCTGCCATCCCTTCTACACCGGCAAGCAGAAGGTCATGGACACCGCCGGACGCATCGACAAGTTCCGCCAGCGCTACGGCAACAAGGGCAAGGGCGCAGGCGCGTCCGCCTGACGCGAGTCGCCCGGCGAACCCTTGCAAAAGGCAGCTTCGGCTGCCTTTTTCGTTCCCGACACCCCGATCCAGATGCCCTGGTTCCGCGCGCCGCGCCCGGTCGTGCCCGAGACAGCCGACCCCGACACGGTCTCGCCATCGGCGCCCCAGCGTGCTTGGAAGCAGTTCGGCCTCGTGTTCCTGTGCGCGGCGTGGGTGCTGCTCGGACTGTTCGGCCGCGACCCGTGGAAGACCGAGGACGCGATCAACTTCGCCGTCGCCTGGGAGATGGTGCAGCGGCAGGACTTCCTGCTCCCGCACGTCGCGCAGGAGCCCGCGCTCTCGGTGGCGCCACTCGTGCCGTGGCTCGCGGCGACCACGCTGTCGTGGCTCGCCCCTCCCCTCGACGCGCCGGACGCCGGGCGGGTCGCGGTCGGCGTGATGCTGGTGCTCCTGCTCGCGTTCACCGGCATGGCGGCGCGCGAGTTGTCGGGTCGCTCGATGCGCTGGGTGCCGATCCTGATCGTCGTCGGCACGGTCGGGCTGTTCGAGCGCGCCCACAACCTGTCGCAGGAGCTCGGCCTCACCGCGGCGGTCGCGGTCGCGCTCTACGGCGTCGCGCTCGCGCTCCGCCGGCCTGTGACCGGCGGCGTGGTGCTCGGCATCGCCGCCGGTGCCGCGTTCCTGGCCTCGGGTTCGCTCGGCATCGCCTGGACCCTGGTGCCTGCGCTGATCCTGCCGGCGTTGGGCGAGCCCTGGCGCACGCGCGCATATGCCGTCACGCTCGCGGTCGCAGTCGCGGTCGCGCTGCCCCTTGCCGCGGCGTGGCCGTGGGCGCTGCACGCACGCGACCCGGCGCTCTACGATGCGTGGGTCGACGCCTGGCAGCTGTCGCAGTGGCTGCCGTTCCTGCCGGGCAGTGCCGCCATCGAACCGGGCTGGCTCGCAAAGAACCTGCTCTGGCTCGCGTGGCCCGCGGTGCCGCTCACGCTGTGGATGCTCTGGATCCGCGGCCGCGGCTTCAACGGCGGCCTGCACCAGCCCGGCATCGTGGTCCCCGCGGCCTACGCAGCGGTGCTGCTCGCGTCGCTCGCGCTGATGCCTGCCCCGCGTCTCATCCAGACGATGCCCATCGCGGCGCCGCTCGCGATCCTCGCCGCGCACGAGGTGGATTCGCTGAAGCGCGGCCATTCGGCTGCACTCGACTGGTTCGGCATCCTCACGTTCGGGCTCGCGGCGATCGTGCTGTGGGCGTTCTGGATCGACGCGTACGTGAACGGCATGTCGCCGCGCGTGGCGATGATGATGCGCGACAGCGAGACCGGCTACGGCACGTCGTTCAACCTGCGCGCGATGCTCGCGGCCCTCGCGCTCACGCTGCTGTGGATCGTGCTGGTGCGCCCGGCGCGACGCTCCAACCGCCGCGCGGTCCTCAACTGGGCGGCGGGAATGACGCTGATCTGGGGACTGACCGCGACCATCTGGATGCCCTACGTCAACGCACGGCGCACCTACGAAGCGGTCGCGCAAGGCATCGCCCACGCGGCACCGGAAGGCTCGTGCATCGAGCGTCGCGACATCGGCATGGCGCAGCGCGCCGTGTTCTACTACTTCTCGGGCATCGTGACCGTTGCCGACGACTCGCCGCGCGCCGCCGACTGCGGGGCGCTGCTCGTGCAGTACGGCCGGCTGGCGGACGGCACGCCGCCGCTGCCGGGCTACACGATCGCGTGGCAGGGTGGCCGGCGCGGCGACGAGAACGAGCGGTTCGTTCTCTACCGGAAGGAACGGTAAGATGGAACATCCCCCCATGCTCGCTCCGCTCGCTTCCCCCCAGGGGGTGAGTCAGTCGGTCGGGGCGGCCCTTCCCGACTGACATGAAGTTCGTCGACGAGGCAGTGATCGAGGTGCACGCCGGCGACGGCGGCAACGGCGCGGTGTCGTTCCGGCGCGAGAAGTACGTCCCGCGCGGCGGCCCCAACGGCGGCGACGGCGGGCGCGGCGGCAGCATCTTCATCGTCGCCGACCGCAACATCAACACGCTGATCGAGTATCGCTACACGCGGCTGTTCCGCGCGCAGCGCGGCGAGAACGGCCGCGGTGCCGACCAGTACGGCAAGGGCGGCGAGGACATCGTGCTGCGCGTGCCGGTGGGTACGGTGGTGACCGATGCCGATGGCGGCGAACGCCTCGCCGACCTCGCCCACGACGGTGAGCGCGCGCAGGTCGCGAAGGGCGGCCGCGGGGGCCTGGGCAACCTGCACTTCAAGTCGAGCACCAACCGGGCGCCGCGGCAGTCGACCCCCGGGGAGGAAGGCGAGGTGCGCCGGCTCCGCCTCGAACTGCGCGTGCTCGCCGACGTGGGACTGCTGGGCATGCCCAACGCCGGCAAGTCGACGCTGATCCGCGCGATCTCCGCTGCGCGGCCCAAGGTCGCCGACTATCCGTTCACCACCCTAGCACCCAATCTCGGCGTCGTGCGCACCGACGAGAACCGCAGCTTCGTCGTCGCCGACATCCCGGGGCTGATCGAGGGTGCGGCCGAAGGTGCGGGCCTCGGCCACCAGTTCCTCCGCCACCTGCAGCGCACGCGCCTCCTGCTGCACGTCGTCGACGTGGCGCCGCTCGACCCGGAGGCCAATCCGGTGCAGGACGCGCGCGCGATCGTTGCCGAACTGAAGAAATACGACACCGCGCTGCACGCGAAGCCGCGCTGGCTGGTGCTGAACAAGCTCGACCTGCTGCCGGAAGACGAACGCGCGACGCGCGCGAAGGCGTTCGTGAAGGCGTTCCGGTGGAAGGGGCCGGTGTTCCCGATCGCCGCGATCAGCGGTTCAGGCTGCCGCGAGCTGGTCTTCGCGATCCAGCAGTGGCTCGACGCCCATCCCGGGGAGCACGCCGAGGTCGCCGAGCCGGCCGAGGCGCCCGTGGTCCTCAGCCCGGCCCCGGTGGCCCCGCGCCGCCGCCGCGCCGGCAAGACGGGCGACGGCGACGCATGAGCCCGAAGGGCCGCCCCGAGGGCGAATCCGCCCCGAAGCGCGTCAGCGCGGAGGGTAGTCCCGTGAGCGCGAAGGGCCGCCCCGAGGGCGAGTCGGCCCCGAAGCGCGTCAGCGCGGAGGGTAGTCCAAGCTCGATTCTCGCAACCGCGACCCGCATCGTCGTCAAGGTCGGCTCGAGTCTCGTCACCGACGAGGGCCGCGGGCTCGACCACGCCGCCGTCGCGCGCTGGGCCGCGGAGATCGCCGAGCTGACGCGCCGAGGCAAGGAGATCGTGCTGGTCTCGTCTGGCGCCATCGCCGAAGGCATGCGACGGCTCGGCTGGGCGGTGCGGCCGAAGGCGATCCACGAGCTGCAGGCCGCAGCCGCCGTCGGCCAGATGGGCCTGGTGCAGGCCTACGAGGCGGCGTTCGGGAAATTCGGACTGAAGACCGCGCAGGTGCTGCTCACCCACGAGGACCTCGCCGACCGGCGCCGCTACCTCAACGCCCGCTCGACGCTGCGCACGCTGCTCGCGCTGTCCGTGATCCCGATCATCAATGAGAACGACACCGTGACGACCGACGAGATCCGCGTCGGCGACAACGACACGCTCGGCGCGCTCGTCACCAACCTGATCGAGGCCGACGTGCTGGTGCTCCTCACCGACCAGCGGGGTCTCTATACGGCCGATCCGCGGCGCGATCCGGCGGCGACGATCGTGCGTCACGCGCGCGCGGGCGATCCATCGCTCGAGGCGATGGCCGGCGGCGCCGGCAGCACGATCGGGCGCGGCGGCATGCTGACCAAGGTGCTCGCCGCGAAGCGCGCGGCGCGAAGCGGGGCCGCGACGGTGATCGCGAGCGGGCGCGAGCCGGACGTGCTGACGCGCCTGGCCGGGGGCGAGGCGATCGGCACCGAGCTCGTCGCCGAGACGCAGACGCTCGCCGCGCGCAAGCAGTGGCTGGCCGATCACGTGCAGCTCGCCGGCCGGCTGACGCTCGACGCGGGCGCGGTGCGCGCGCTCGCGCGCGAAGGCAAGAGCCTGCTGCCGATCGGCGTCGTAGCGGTCGAGGGCGCGTTCCAGCGCGGCGAAGTGGTCGGCTGCTACGACCCGGAAGGCCGCGAGGTCGCGCGCGGGCTGGTCAACTACGACGCCTCCGAGACGGCGCGGATCATGCGCCGGCCCTCCTCGGAGATCGAGGCAGTGCTGGGCTACGTCGACGAGCCCGCGCTGATCCACCGCGACAATCTGGTCCTGCTCTAGCGAAAGTAGGGTCAGACTCGACTTTCGATCGGTGACGGCTTCTTCGAAACGCAGCGTCGGCGCGACGAAAGTCGAGTCTGACCCTACTTTCGCGGAACACCTGCCGCTACACTCCCGCATTGACAGCCACGGGAGGGGCAACATGAACCTGGTCGAACGCCTGAAGGGCATCCTGCTCGCGCCGAAGGCCGAGTGGCCGAAGATTGCCGCCGAGCCGATGACGACGCAGGGCATCTACACCGGCTGGGTGATGATCCTCGGCGCGATCGGACCGCTCGCGATGCTGCTCGGCTTCGGCAGTCTTGCCTTTGCGGTCACGCAGTACGTGATCATGCTGGCGATGACGGCGATCATCGCGCTGATCGCAGACTTCCTGGCGCCTTGGTTCGGCGGCGAGAAGGACTACGTCGCCGCGCTCAAGCTCTCTGCGTTCAGCTACACCGCGGCATTCGTCGCCGGCGTCCTGCACGTCCTGGGCGCGGCGGGGGGCCTGCTGATCCTCGCCGCGTCGATCTACGCCTGGTACACGTTCTATCTCGGCGCGCCGGTGCTGAAGAAGTGCGCACCCGAGAAGGCGGTGGCATTCACCATCGTCGTCGTGCTCTGCGGCATGGTGCTCGGCGTGCTGATCGGCGTCAGCGCATCGCGCGGGGGCCTGGCGCCGCCGATGTAGCCGCGGCGGTAGGTCAGTCGCCGGCCTCTTTGCATCCTTGCTTCAAGGCCGCGACCATCGGGCGTCGGCCGTCCTCCATCGTTCGGCGACGCGCGCTTCGCGCCTGCGCTCCGCTGCCGCGTCGCGCGCCTCACTCAGTCGCCGCGAGCGGCCGGCACCGCGTACGACGGTGGCGCCACCGGACGTACCGCGCCGAACAGACGCCCGCGGCGCGTCTGCGGCCGCTCGTACAGGAAGCGCTCGAGCTCGAGCAGCGCGAGCCGGTAGACCTCGCGCTTGAAGTCGATGACGCCGTCCAGCGGCACCCAGTACTCGTGCCAGCGCCATGCGTCGAACTCGGGCTTCTCGGATGCCCGCAGATTCATGTCGCTGTCGCGGCCCATGAGCCGGACGAGGTACCAGATCTGCTTCTGGCCCTTGTAGCTGCCTCGCCACTCGCGCTTGATCCAGCGCTGCGGCACGTCGTAGCGCAACCAGTCCCTGGTCCGGCCGAGGATCCTCACGTGGTCGGGGAAGAGCCCGACCTCCTCACGCAACTCCCGGTACATGGCCCGTTCGGGCGTCTCACCGGGATCGATGCCTCCTTGCGGAAACTGCCATGAGTGTTCGCGGATCCTCTTGCCCCAAAAGACCTGGTTCTTCGCGTTGACGATGACGATGGCGACGTTCGGGCGATACCCGTCGCGATCCAGCATCGCGCTGCTCCCGAATCGAACAAGTTGCAGCGATTGTTCCACAGATCCCCTCGGCGGAGAAGCCGACATCCGGCGGGCGGCGTTCCGCCGCCGATGGGCCGGTCGGCGGATGCTTGCGGGATCCCCCGCCGGGACGCCCGCCCGCTGCCCCCACCCCCGGTCAACGTCCGGGATTTGCAGTCACTGCAGCTGGTACGGCGCGGGATCGGCGGCCGGCTGCTGGTCGGCCAGTGCGACGTCGGTGGGGACGAACTCGCCACGTTCGACGTCGAAGACCAGGATCCGTCCGTCCTCGATCACGTAGTGCCAGCCGTGCAGGAACAGCGTGCCCCGCTCCACGCCGCGCGCGACCATCGGGTAGCCGAGCAGGCGTTCCAGCTGGAGCACGATCGAGCGCTGTTCGGTGCGGCGCAGCGCCTCCTCGGTGGCCGTGACCGGCAGCGCCGCGTCGCGCGCAAAGTCGAGCCAGCGGTTGAGGTTGGGCATCGTCTCGCTCGGATCGTCGTAGAGGGCCCGCACCGCTCCGCAGTGGCTGTGGCCGCAGATGACGATGTCGTGCACCTCGAGCTTGTCGACGGCAAACTCGACCGCGGCGGCCGTGCTGTGATCGCCGGGCGTCGCGTCGTGCGGCGGCACCAGGTTGCCGACGTTGCGGACCACGAACAGGTCGCCGGGGCCGGTGCCGGTCAGCACGTACGGGACGATGCGGGAATCCGAGCAGCCGATGAACAGCGTGCGCGGACGCTGCCCCTCGGCGACCAACCGCCGGTACTCGTCGCGGTAGCGGGGAAAGAAGCGCTTCTCGAACCGGGACAGGCGTTTCAGCAGGTCTTCCATGGCGCCGACGATTATGCCTCGCGCCCGCCAGGTCGTGGCGCAGGGCGGTGCCCTGCGCGGCACCCCTGCAGCCGCTAGGGTGTCCCGAAGCTGTAGTGGCTGCGCGCCGGAATGAAGTCGAGGCAGCCGCAGCTGTCGAGGTCCGCCTCGCCGCAGGCCCGCGGCACCACTTCGTTGCCCTCGATTCGGCTGTAGTACACGAGCTTCGTCAGCGACGCCGGCAGCACGAGACGCGGCGTGTTCGCGGCACTCCATCGCGTCGCGCGCGGGTGGCCGTCGACCGTGTAGCGCATGCGCACGCTCCAGTAGTAGGTCGACTTCGGCGCGAGCGGCAACTCGACGCGATGCTGGGCCACCGTGAGACCGAGACGCTCGTAGACGATTGCGCCGGGTGCGCCGTCGATCTCGTTCCAGACGCGCAGGTCGTAGCCAACGTCGGTGGCGCGCGTCCAGGCCGGCGGCACGCGGGCATCGCCGGTCGAAGGTCGTGGCGACCACGCCAGCACGGGGTTGACGGAGTCGACCGACACGCGCGACGGCTGCGAATCCAGGGTCCTCAGGTTTCCGGTCCACGACCACTCGACCGCGGGACGGATCGGATCGAGCCCGCAGGTCCGCGGGGATGCGCTGCCTGGACCGAAGGTGGCGTCGGTCTCGAGCAACAGGTCGTCGACGATGCGCTCGGCGATCGTGCGTTGCGCCTTGGCAAGCTCGAGCCTTGCCAGCTTGGCGTCGTCGCGCACCCACGCCTCGGGCCGGTGGGGCGCGCTCTGATACAGCAATCCGCGCAATCGCGCCGGCTTGCCGGTCGCGGTGTCGACGAGCCGAGCCTCGGCCACGAGGAATACGCTGACGCCCGCGTCGATGCCGCCCGCCAGGACGTAGCCCGTCCTCGCCAGGCGCACGTCGACGACCGCTCCGTAACCGCGATCGCGCAGTGCCGAATACTCGGGCGCCGCGCCCGGCGAGCCCGGCGTGCCGGCGTCGATCACGTCGGCACGGCGGCCCGTGAATCGCGACGTGGCGAACGCGACGTCCTGCGCCACCAGCGAAAGCTGCAGATCCGCTGCGAGGACGGTAGCCATGCGACGCAAGGCCGCCGTCGTCTCCTCCGGCGGTACGGTTGCCGCGGCCGCCGCGCCGCCGATCAGTGCAATTCCCGCTGCGGCCACCAGCGCCGCAGGTCCCAGGACGACAAACGCCGGCCCGCCGCCAGCCGCGTACGGCAATGCAAACATCAAATACTCGACGCCCGCCTTCGTCGCGCCCGTACCGAACGCCTGCGCCCGATCGGCATATGGTGCCTCGAACGCCGTCTCGATCGGCGACGCGGAAACAATGACGGCGACTGGCGGCAGCGCGCCGCCCCGCGTGAGCGACGCATGGACGACGTCGGGTACAGGTGCCGTCGCGCAGCCACCCAACGCCGCCACTCCCGCGACGATTGCCGCTGCACGGCGCAGCGCGCGTGGCAAGGCGGCGTCCGGATCCGCCGCTACTGCACCAGCGGCGTCGCGGCAGCCGCGAGATCCGCGCCGTGCACGTCGGCCCGCCCGGCGAGCACCTCGACGTACTGACGCAGCGCACGCGCCTCGACGCTGGTGGAGAGCTCCCTCGCGATGCGCTCGCGCACGGTCTCGAACGGCAGCGTGCGCCCCGCGACGCGATGGTCGACGCGGATGACGTGGAAGCCGTAGCGCGTCGCGACGAGCTGCGGCAGCACGCCGATGCGGTCGTTGCCGAACACCGCCGCGTCGAATTCCGGCACCATCTGGCCGCGGCCGAACTGGCCCAGGTTGCCGCCCTGCTGCCCCGACGGACAGTTGGAGATTTCCTTCGCGCGCTCGCCGAGGCGCTCTGGCGACTTGACGAGCTCGGCGAGCACTTTCTCGGCTTCCGTCCGCAGCGCCGCGACCGGCACGCCGGGCGTCACCGCGAACAGGATGTGCGAGGCCTCGACCAGCTCGCCGGACGCGTACCGTTCGGGGTTCTGGTCGTATACGCGCCGGCACTCGTCCTCGCCCGGCCGCGGCGTGACGACCTCGGCGTCGAGGACCCGCGCGATCAGCGCGTCCTCGTCGGCACGGCTCGCGAACGTCACGCGCTCGCGCGGCGCGCCGTCTTCCAGCCACCCGAGCTCGCCGGCGCGCTGCAGCAGCAGCTCGCGCACCGCCAGCGCGCGCCTTGCGGCGGCCTCCGGGTCGGGCGCGCCCGCGAACTCCGCCGCCTCGCGGCGGATCGCCTCCTCCGGCACGACGACCCCATTGACGCGCAGTTCCATGGTCACACTGTCCATCGCGGTTCCTAGCGGCCCCGCACGACCTGGTAGGCGCGGGTCACGTAGCCGATCGCCGCGAAGCCGCTCCACACGTGCACGAGGCGCGTGAACGGGAAGACCAGGAAGATCGTCATGCCGAGCAGCAGGTGCAGCTTGAACACCGGCGCGGCGTCGACGACGAACGACGCGGCATCGCCACGGAACGTGAGGATGTGCTGCGCCCAGGTCATCAGCTTCACCATCTGGCCGCCGTCCATGTGGCCGGCCGAGATGGGCAACGAGGCGAGCCCCAGCACCAGCTGGACCAGCAGCAGCCACAGCACGAGCCAGTCCGAGCCCTTGGTCGTGGCGCGGATGCGCGGCTCGCTCATGCGCCGGTGCATCAGCACGACCAGCCCGATCAGCATCATCACGCCGAAGATGCCGCCGGCGACGATTGCGATCAGCTGCTTGTGCGAGGCCTCGACGCCGAGCGCGTGCCAGATGCCCATCGGCGTCAGCAGCCCGACGAAGTGGCCGCCGAAGATGCCGAGGATGCCGACGTGGAACAGGTTCGAGCCGAGGCGCAGCTGCCCGCGGCGCAAGAGCTGCGAGCTGTCGCTCTTCCACGTGTACTGCTCGCGGTCGAAGCGGATCAGGCTGCCGACCAGGAACACGGCGAGCGCGATGTAGGGGTAGATCCCGAACAGGAAGGTGTTGAGATACGAGTCCATGGTGTGGATCCTCGGGCGATCAGCGGGCTTCGCCCGCGCGCGGAACGAACTGGATGATGGATTGGGCGGGCATCGGCGCGCCGCACGCGGCACCGGCGGCCGGGCCGAACACCACCGGCGCCTCGGCCCACTCCTCGTCCATCGGCTTCTCGGCGACGGCGTCGGCCTTGCCGGTGAGTCCCGGCAGGTCGACGACCGCCAGGATCGCGGCGAACACCGCCGCGTAGGACGAGCCGCGCGAGGCGAGGGCGTCGCCGACCTTGCGCACGACGTGCGCGCAGTCGCCGAGCATCGCCTCGGCCACCTCGAACGGCTGCAGGCTCAGGAACTCGAGCAGTGCCGGCAGGTAGTCGGGCAGCTCGTGGCCCGCGAGCGCCAGTCCCGCGCGCTCGTACATCGACTTGAGATCCACCATCGCCTGGCCGCGGTCGCGCGACTCGCCGTGCACGTGCTCGAACAGGTGCAGGCAGGCGGCCCGGCCGCGGTCGAACGTCGCGACGTAGCGCTCCTGGGCATCGAGCGGGTCCATCGATCGGAGCTCGTCGACCAGCGCCGCGAGGTCGGCACGCACGCGGCGCGGCAGGCGCCGGTCGCCCTCGAGGACGTCGAGGATCTCCGGCAGCGCCGCCACCAGGTCGTCGCTCGGGTAGGCGAGGAGCGCGGCGAGGGCCTTGAACGTGATCGTCATCGTCGTCTCCTTCACACGACCTCCTTGATCGGGATCGACTTGCGCTTGCCGCCACCGAACAGGCTGGTGTCCGACGAGCCGTCCGAGCAGCCGTTGCCGAACGAGAAGCCGCAGCCGCCGCGGAGCTCGTAGGCGTTCTCCGCGTACTCGCGGTGCGTGGTCGGGATGACGAAGCGGTCCTCGTAGTTGGCGATCGCCATGTAGCGGTACATGTCCTCGACTTCCGCCACGGTGAGCCCGACCTGCTGCAGCACCTCGGGGTTCTCGCGCCGCTCGACGTGGCGGTCGCGCATGTAGGCGCGCATCGCCAGCATCCGCTCGAGCGCCACCGCCACCGCGTGCTCGTCGCCCGCGGTCAGCAGGTTGGCGAGGTAGCGCAGCGGGATGCGCAGGCTGCGCACGTCCGGCAGCGAGCCGAATGCGCCGATCTGGCCCGCGTTGGCCGCGGCCTGGATCGGCGACAGCGGCGGCACGTACCAGACCATCGGCAGCGTGCGGTACTCGGGATGCAGCGGCAGCGCCACCTTCCACTCGACCGCCATCTTGTAGACCGGCGACGCCTTCGCGGCTTCCAGCCACGCCTGCGGCACGCCGTCGGCGCGCGCCTGCGCGATCACCGCCGGGTCGTTGGGGTCGAGGAAGATCGACAGCTGCGCCGGGTAGAGCTGCTTCGGATCGTCGACCGCCGCGGCCTTCTCGATGCGGTCGGCGTCGTAGAGCAGCACGCCGAGGTAACGGATGCGGCCGACGCAGGTCTCCGAGCACACCGTCGGCTGCCCCGCCTCGATGCGCGGGTAGCAGAAGATGCACTTCTCGGCCTTGCCGGTCGACCAGTTGTAGTAGATCTTCTTGTACGGGCAGCCGGACACGCACATGCGCCAGCCGCGGCACTTGTCCTGGTCGATGAGGACGATGCCGTCCTCCTCGCGCTTGTAGATCGAGCCCGACGGGCACGAGGCCACGCAGGTCGGGTTGAGGCAGTGCTCGCACAGCCTCGGCAGGTACATCATGAACGTGTTCTCGAACTGGCCGTAGATGTCCTTCTGCACGCCCTCGAAGTTGGCGTCCTTCGAGCGCTTGGCGAATTCGCCGCCGAGGATCTCCTCCCAGTTCGGGCCCCACTCGATCTTCTCCATGCGCTGCCCGGTGATCAGCGAGCGCGGCCGGGCGACCGGCGCGGCCTTCATCAGCGGCGCGGTGTGGAGGTGCTCGTAGTCGAACGTGAACGGCTCGTAGTAGTCGTCGATCTCCGGCAGGTTGGGGTTGGCGAAGATCTTCATCAGGATCGACCACTTGCCGCCCTGACGCGGCTCGATGCCGCCGCCCTTCCTCACCCACCCGCCGTTCCAGCGGTCCTGGTTCTCCCACTCCTTCGGGTAGCCGATGCCGGGCTTGGTTTCGACGTTGTTGAACCACGCGTACTCCATGCCCTCGCGGTTGGTCCACACGTTCTTGCAGGTCACCGAGCAGGTGTGGCAGCCGATGCACTTGTCGAGATTCAGCACCATGCCGATCTGAGCGCGGATCTTCATCTTGGGTCTCCTTGCCTGTTCCGTGTTCGCGTCAGACCGCGGCCGACGCCGTTGCCGGCGTGTCCATCCAGTCCACGTTCTTCATCTTGCGGATGATGACGAACTCGTCGCGGTTGGTGCCGATCGTGCCGTAGTAGTTGAAGCCGTACGCCAGCTGCGCGTAGCCGCCGATCATGTGCGTGGGCTTCAGCACGATGCGGGTGACCGAGTTGTGGATGCCGCCGCGCGTGCCGGTGATCTCGGATCCGGGCATGTTCACGATCTTCTCCTGCGCGTGGTACATGAGGCACATGCCCGGGTTCACCCGCTGCGACACCACCGCCCGGGCCGCGATCGCGCCGTTGATGTTGAAGGCCTCGATCCAGTCGTTGTCCTCGATGCCGACGCGCTTCGCGTCGTCCTCGGAGATCCAGATGATCGGCCCGCCGCGCGACAGCGTGAGCATCAGCAGGTTGTCGGTGTAGGTCGAGTGGATGCCCCACTTCTGGTGCGGCGTGATGAAGTTGAGCACCACCTCCGGGTTGCCGTTGGACTTGACGCCCTGCATCGGCTCGATGGTCTTCAGGTCGACCGGCGGTCGATAGACGCACAGGCCCTCGCCGAAGCCCAGCATCCACTTGTGGTCCTGGTAGAACTGCTGGCGGCCGGTGAGCGTGCGCCAGGGGATCAGCTCGTGCACGTTGGTCCAGCCGGCGGTGTACGACACGTTTTCGCTCTCGATGCCCGACCAGGTGGGCGAGCTGATGATCTTGCGCGGCTGCGCCTGCACGTCGCGGAAGCGGATCTTCTCGTCCTCCTTCGTGTGTGCGAGGTGCGCGTGTTCGCGGCCGGTGATCTTCGACAGCGCCTGCCAGGCCTTGACCGCCACTTCGCCGTTGGTCTCGGGCGCGAGCATCAGGATCACCTCGGCGGCGTCGATGTCGGTCTCGATCTTCGGCTGGCCCTTCGCCGGCCCGTCCTCGCGCACCGTGTAGTTGAGCTCGGCGAGCTTCTGCACCTCGTGCTCGGTGTTCCAGCCGATGCCCTTGCCGCCGTTGCCGGCCTTCGCCATCAGCGGTCCCAGCGAGGTGAACTTGGCGTAGGTGGCGGGATAGTCGCGCTCGACCACGGTCATCGCCGGCGCGGTCTTGCCCGGGATGAGCTCGACCTGCCCGGCCTTCCACTCGCGCACGTCGGTCGCCTGCGCGAGCTCGGCCGGCGAGTCGTGCATCAGCGGGGTCAGCACCAGGTCCTTCTCCTTGCCCAGGTGGCCGACGCAGACCTCGGAGAACTTCTTCGCGATGCCCTTGTAGATGTCCCAGTCGGAGCGGGCTTCCCACGCCGGATCCACCGCCTGCGACAGCGGATGGATGAACGGGTGCATGTCGGACGTGTTGAGGTCGTTCTTCTCGTACCAGGTGGCCGTCGGCAGCACGATGTCCGAGTACAGGCACGTGGTCGACATGCGGAAGTCGAGCGTCACCAGCAGGTCGAGCTTGCCCTTCGGGGCATCGTCGTGCCAGACGACTTGCTCGGGCTTGCGGCCGCCCTCCTCGCCGAGGTCCTTGCCCTGCACGCCGTGCGTCGTGCCGAGCAGGTGCTTGAGGAAGTACTCGTGGCCCTTGCCCGAGCTGCCCAGCAGGTTGCTGCGCCACACGAACAGGTTGCGCGGGAAGTTCGCCGGGTTGTCGGGATCCTCGCAGGACATCTTCAGCGTGCCGTCCTTCAGCGCCCGGACCGCCCACTCCTTCGGGTCGATGCCCGCCTTCTCGGCGATGCGCACCGCCTCGATCGGGTTGGTCTGCAGCGCCGGCGCCGACGGCAGCCAGCCCATGCGCTCGGCGCGCACGTTGAAGTCGATCAGGCTGCCGGTGTACTCGTTCGGGTCGGCGAGCGGCGACAGGATCTCGCGGACGTCGAGCCGCTCGTAGCGCCACTGGTCGGTGTGCGCGTAGAAGAACGACGTCGAGTTCTGCTGCCGCGGCGGGCGGTGCCAGTCGAGCGCGAACGCGAGTGCCGTCCAGCCGGTCTGCGGGCGCAGCTTCTCCTGGCCGACGTAGTGCGCCCAGCCGCCGCCCGACTGGCCGATGCAGCCGCACATCATCAGCAGGTTGATGACGCCACGGTAGTTCATGTCGCTGTGGAACCAGTGGTTCATCGCCGCGCCGATGATCACCATCGACTTGCCGTGCGTCTTGTCGGCGTTGTCGGCGAACTGGCGCGCGACGGTGATCACGTCGGCCGCCTTGACGCCGGTGACCTTTTCCTGCCACTTCGGCGTGTAGGGGACGTCGTCGTCGAACGACGCGGCGACGGCGCCGCCCAGGCCGCGGTCGACGCCGTAGTTGGCGAGCACGAGGTCGTACACCGTGGCGACCAGCGCCTCGCCGTCGGCGAGGCGCACGCGCTTCGCGGGCACGTTGCGCAGCAGGATGTCCGTGCCCTGGTCGTTCTCGTTGAAGCGCGGCGCGGTGATGCCGCCGAAGTAGGGGAACGCCACCGGCACCACCTCGTCGCGGTGCTCGGCGAGCGACAGCGCGAGCTTCACGTCCGTGCCGCGCCCGTCGACCGGCTCGAGGTTCCACTTGCCGAGGTCGCCGCCCTCCTTCTGGCCCCAGCGGTAGCCGATCGACCCCAGCGGCGCCACCAGCTTGCCGGTGGGCTCGTCGACGGCCACGGTCTTCCACTCGGGGTTGTTGTCCTCGCCGAGCCGGTCGGCGAGCTCCGAGGTCCGCAGGTAGCGGTCCGCCACAAAGCGATCGCCGCGCCTGACGAGCTTCACCAGCATCGGCATGTCGGTGTAGCGGCGGCAGTAGTCGACGAAGTACGTCGACGGCCGGTCGACGTGGAATTCCTTGAGGATGACGTGACCCATCGCCATCGCGAGCGCCGCGTCGGTGCCCTGCTTCGGGTGCAGCCACAGGTCGGCGAGCTTGCTCACCTCGGCATAGTCGGGCGTGACCGCGACGGTCTTCGCGCCCTTGTAGCGGACCTCGGTGAAGAAGTGCGCGTCCGGCGTGCGCGTCTGCGGCACGTTGCTGCCCCAGGCGATGATGAACGTCGAGTTGTACCAGTCGGCCGACTCCGGCACGTCGGTCTGCTCGCCCCAGACCTGCGGCGAGGACGGCGGCAGGTCGCAGTACCAGTCGTAGAAGCTCATGCAGACGCCGCCGATCAGCGACAGGTAGCGGCTGCCCGCGGCGTACGACACCATCGACATCGCCGGGATCGGCGAGAAGCCGACCACCCGGTCGGGCCCGTGGCGCTTGATCGTGTGGACGTTCGCCGCGGCGATGATCTCCTGCACCTCGTCCCAGGTCGAGCGCACGAAGCCGCCGAGCCCGCGCGTCGATTTGTAGGCCTTCGCCTTCGCCGGGTCGTCGACGATCGACTGCCAGGCCTCGACCGCGCCCAGGCTCTTGCGTGCCTCGCGCCAGGCGCGCACCAGCGCGCCGCGCACCATCGGGTACTTGACCCGGTTCGCGCTGTACAGGTACCAGGAGTACGACGCGCCGCGCGAGCAGCCGCGCGGCTCGTGGTTGGGCATGTCGGGGCGCGTGCGCGGGTAGTCCGTCTGCTGCGTCTCCCAGGTGACGACGCCGCCCTTGACGTAGATCTTCCAGCTGCACGAGCCGGTGCAGTTGGTGCCGTGGGTCGAGCGCACGATCTTGTCGTGCTGCCAGCGCTTGCGGTAGCCGTCCTCCCACGTCCGGTCCTCGCTCGTGACCACGCCGTGGCCGTCGGCAAAGGTCGGACGGTCCTTGGTGAAGTACATCAGGCGGTCGAGAAAGTGGCTCATCGTGGGTCTCCGTGGGTCAGGCAGTGCGTCTCGCCGCGTCGGGTCGCACGTAGAACCACCAAGCGACCGCGATGCAGGAGAGGTAGAAAACGAGGAACAGCGCCAGCGCCGGACGCGTGTCGCCGGACAGCGCGACCGCGGTTCCGTACGCCTTGGGGATGAAGAAGCCGCCGAACGCGGCGATGCCCGAGGTGACGCCGAGCGCCGCCGCCGCCTCGAGCGACGCGAGACGACTACTCTCGCCCGGTTCGCCCGCGTGCAGGCGTGCGAACACGCGCGGGAAGAGCTGGAACAGGGCGCCGTTGCCGAGGCCACTCGCGACGAACAGCAGGGCGAACGCCGTCAGGAACGCGCCATACGAGGTCATCGCGCCCAGCATCAGCGCGACGGCGCAGGCCATGGCGGCAAAGCAGGCGATCACGACGGTCGCGCCGCCGTGGCGGTCGGCGAGCCATCCGCCCGCGGGGCGCGCAAGTGCGCCGACCAGCGGTCCTGCGAACGCGTAGGTCGTGGCGTCGAGCCCGCCGTACTGGACTTCCGCGACGAGCGGGAAGCCGGCGGCGAAGCCGATGAAGGAGCCGAACGTGCCGAGGTAGAGCCAGGCCAGGATCCAGGTGTCGCGACGGAGCACGACGGTCGTCTGCTCGCCGAGCGACGCGCGCACGACCTCGAGATCGTCCATGTAGCGCCACGCAAGCCAGGCGACGACGAGGATCGCGGGCACCCAGATGAAGCCGGCGTTCTGCAGCCAGAGCGCGGGTGCCGCGCCGTCGCCCGGATCCTGCGGCGCGCCGGCAAACGCGCCGAAGAGGGCCGCGCCGATCGCGAGCGGCACGACGAGCTGCGCGATGCCCACGCCGAGGTTGCCGACGCCCGCGTTGAGCCCGAGCGCCGTGCCCTTGCGGTCGGACGGGAAGAAGAAGCTGATGTTGGACATGCTGGAGGCGAAGTTGCCGCCGCCGATGCCCGCGGCGAGTGCCAGCGCGAGCATCGTGGGATAGCCGGTCGACGGGTCCTGCACCGCGACGCCGAGGCCCACCGTGGGCACGAGCAGCAGCAGCGTGGACACGGTGGTCCAGCTCCGCCCGCCGAAGATCGGCACGAAGAACGCGAAGAACAGGCGCAACGTGCCGCCGGCGAGCCCCGGCGCGGCCGCGAGCCAGAACATCTGCGCCGTGCTGAAGCGGAATCCCGCCTGCGGCAACGCCACGACGACGACGCTCCACACCATCCACACCGCGAACGAGAGCGTGAGCGCCGTCGCCGACACCGCGAGATTGCGGCGTGCCACGCGGGAGCCCTCGCGCGTCCAGAACGCGCGGTCGTCGGGCTGCCAGTGGGCAAGCGGCGTGGCCATCGTGGTCACGGCGTCATCCGCGATTCGCGATAGGGCGGGGCGTCACGGATTCTTCACGTACGCGCCGCGGCGCAGGTAGAACCACCAGTTGAGCACGAGGCAGACGGCGTAGAACGCCGCAAAGCCGTACATCGCGACCTGCGGCGTGCCGGCACGGATCTGCTCGCCGATCACGATCGGCGCGACGAACGCGCCGTAGGCGGCGATCGCCGAGGTCCAGCCGAGCACCGGGCCGGCCTGCGTGCGGTCGAAGATCACGCCGATGGTGCGGAACGTCGACCCGTTGCCGATGCCGGAGGCGGCGAACAGCACCATGAACAGCGCGAGGAAGGTGAAGAAGTACTGCTCGGGCGTCGCCGAGTTGTACGCCTGCAGCATCACGTAGCCGACGGCGATCGACGCCGCGACCATCACCACCGAGATGATCTGCGTGACGATCGAGCCGCCGACCTTGTCCGAGATCCAGCCGCCGACGGGACGGATCGCGGCGCCCACGAACGGGCCGATCCACGCGTAGGTGAACGCCGACGGCGCGTTCGGGTTCTTCACCGTGTGCGTCATGACGCCGGCCGCGTCCGGCACGTGCGAGAAGCCGAAGATCACGGTGATCGCCAGCGGCAGCGCCATCGAGAAGCCGATGAACGAGCCGAAGGTGACGATGTAGAGCGCCGTCATCGACCAGGTGTGCTTGTCCCTGAAGATCGCGAACTGCTTGGCGATGTTCTCCTTCATCGGGCCGAAGGCCGCGAGCTTCATGATCAGCAGCGCGCTGATCACGTCGAGCGGGATCGCCACCCACATGCTGATCAGGCCGAGGCCGGTGGGCTTCGGCAGGTACAGCCACAGCCCGAGGATCGAGGGAACGAACGCCAGCGTGTAGAGGTAGGTGACCTTGGCGAACGACGCGATCACGCCGGTGTCGGGCGAGACGGTCTTCAGGTTGTTCATGCCGAACCAGCAGAGGATCGACAACGGCACCAGCGAGATCACCCAGGCAAAGCCGGCGTTCTGGATCCACGTCGGCGTGCCCGCTGCGATCTTGCCGAGGATCCAGCCGCTGTCCTTGGTCAGCGTCATCGATTCGCCGCCGAGCGCCCCGAACAGTCCTACCGTCATCACCAGCGGAATGACGACCTGCATGGTCGTCACGCCGAAGTTGCCGATGCCGGCGTTGATGCCGAGCGCCGTCCCCTGCAGCCGCTTCGGGAAGAACGTGCTGATGTTCGACATGGAGCTCGCGAAGTTGCCGCCGCCGACGCCCGACCACAGCGCCATCAGCTGGAAGGCCCACAGCGGCCAGTCCTTGTGCTGCAGGACGATGCCGGTGCCGATCGCCGGCGCCAGCAGCATCGCCGTGGTGAGGAAGATCGTGTTGCGGCCGCCGGCAAGCCGGATGAAGAACGACGCCGGGATGCGCATCGTCGCGCCGGCGATCCCGGCGATCGCGGTGAGCGTGAACAGCTCGGCCTGCGTGAACGGGAAGCCGAGGTTCAGCATCTGCACCGTGATGATGCCCCACATGCCCCACACCGCGAAGCCGCACAGCAGCGCCGGCACCGAGATCGCGAGGTTGCGGTAGGCGATGCGCTTGCCCGTCGACTCCCAGAACTCGTTGTCCTCCGGGCGCCAGTCGACGATGTCCGCGCCTGAAGCCTGGCGCGGGAGCGTGCCTGCGGATTGTTGGGGCGTGCCCATGGCGGTTCTTTCTCGTGCGGGTGGTTGGGATCAGCCCCTGAGGCTGAAGGCCTTCGAGCGCGGGCCCATGACCTCGGCCTTGCGCACCTCGGTCCAGTACATCCAGATCAGCGAGACCCAGACGACGCCGTACATCAGCATGAAGCAGGTCGAACGGATGCCCGTGAGGTCCTGCAGGATGCCGAACATGATCGGCAGCAGGAAGCCGCCGAGCCCACCGGCGAGTCCGACGATCCCCGAGATCACGCCGATGTTGGTGGGGAATTCGTCGGAGATGTACTTGAATACCGACGCCTTGCCGAATGCCCAAGCCATGCCCATGATGAACATCAGCGCGGTGAACGACCAGACGTTGAGTCCGACGTGGAACGTAACGGGGCCGTTGGTGGTGGTGACCGTCATTTCCGTCTGCGGGTACGAGAGGATGAACAGGCAGATCCAGCTCACCCACAGCACCCACCAGGTGACCGTGTGCGCGCCCCACTTGTCGGACATCCAGCCGCCGATGGCGCGCAACACGCCGCCGGGAAGCGAGAACGCGGCCGCGAGCAGTGCGCCGGTCTGCAGCGACAGGCCGTACTCGGCGACGTAGTACTGCGTCATCCACAGCGCCAGCGCCACGTAGCCGCCGAACACGATCGAGTAGTACTGCGAGTACTTCCAGACGCGCGGGTCGCGCAGCGCGGAGAGCTGCTGGCGCCACGTGATGTGCGATTCGACGAGGTGCTTCGGATCGTGGTAGCTGAACATCCAGAACAGCAGCGCGGTGCCGAGCATCACCGCGGCGTAGACCTGCGGCACCGCCACCCAGCCGAAGCCGAGGATCAGCGCCGGCGCGACGAACTTGTTGACCGCGGCACCGGAGTTGCCCGCGCCGTAGATGCCCATCGCGAAGCCCTGCTGCTTGCGCTCGAACCAGCGCGCGACGTAGGGCGTGCCCACCGAGAACGAGCCGCCGGCGAGGCCGACGAAGAGGCCGAGCACGAGGAAGTGCCAGTACTCGGTGGCGTAGCCGATGAGCCAGATCGGGATCACCGTGACGATCATCAGCCAGAACATGACGATGCGGCCGCCGAACTTGTCGGTCCACATGCCGAGCGGCACGCGGATCAGCGAGCCGGTGAGGACCGGCGTCGCGGTGAGGATGCCGAATTCGGTGGAGTTGAGGTTCAGCGTCTTCTTGATCGGCACGCCGATCACGCCGAACATCATCCACACCATGAAGCACACGGTGAAGGCGAGCGTGCTGACGATCAGCACCGACCAGGCCTTCGCCTTGTGCGTCTTGCCCGCGCCGTGCGCTTTCGCGCCGTCGTGGCGCTTCGGATGGTGTGCGGTCCCGGCCATGCGCGCTCCCTCGTTTCGCGTGTCTTTCGGCACACGCATTGTTCCTTGGAAGCGCGCGCGCGCCCATTCGCCGGTTGCGTGCGGGCGCGGCGCGAAGTGGGGAGGCACGGCTAGGCCGCAAAGCCGATCGGGCATCCTCCGAAAGGACTACCAGGCGCCGGCGTCCGCCGGCGCTTGATGCGCATCAAGGAAAAAGGCCCGCGACGACCCGCGGGCTGCGGACTCAGCGGCCCTTGCGGGCGCGCTTGGCCGCCGTCCCCGTCGCAGCTTGCCGGGCCTTGGTGGCTGCGCCGGCCGGCTTGCGCGTCGGGGCGGCTGGCGCCTTCGCGTGCTTGCCGGCGTAATACGAGAGCGCCCAACGGGTCTTGGTCTGCTGTTCCTTGTCGCGCTCGGCACCGACCTCGGCGAGGAAGGCCATGAAGCCGCCGACCGCGGCCGCCGCCTGCACCCCGGGTGCCTTGATCGACATCTCCATCATCCGCTGGCGGTCCTCGCGGGTCCACAGCTCCGCGGTGATCGGCCAGGGACAGCCCGGATCCTCGAAGCGCCAGCGATTCGCGCGCAGGGGCCCGAGCACCACCAGGGCGTCGAAGTCGATCTTGCGGCCGGCGGTCTTCTCGATGAACGCCCTCTGCTCCGCGGTCAACAGCTCCCGGATCGGTCGCTTGCCGACCGCGACGCGCTTGATGAGCCCCTTCTCGGCCGGCATCGAGAACGACGCCGATTTGACGAGGCCCTTCTCGCTCGCGTCCGCCTCGACCTTGAAGTCCGGGAACTTGCGCCATTCCTCGCCGACGGACGACGGCTCCACCGGACGGAACTTGACGGTGCTGTCGTGCGCGTCGCCCACGATGCGGCGTGCGCGCATGATGATCCCGGCCTCGAGCAGGTCGAGCTTCGGCGTGTCGAAGAAGTAGATGTAGCGTTCCTCGTCATTGCGCGGCGTGAGCTTGTAGCGATTGAGCGCCTCTTCAATCTGGTGATCGTGAATCGTCGCCTTGATCTCGATCGCGTCCGCGCCGGCCATGGCGCGCGCTACGCGACCGCGGGTCTTCGCACCTCGTTCGATTGCCATGTCGTGTCTCCGGTTGGACGGACCGCCGGCCCTGCCCGTCACTGCTTCGCCGCGATCCCGTTCTCGATCGCCCAGACCGCCGCCTGGACGCGGGAGTTGAGCCCGAGCTTGCGCAGGATGTGCTGCACGTGGATCTTGACGGTGCTCTCGGCCAGGTCGAGGTCGCGGGCGATTTCCTTGTTGCTGCCGCCCTTCGCGAGTCGCTGCAGGATCTCGCGTTCGCGCGGCGAGAGCACGTCCGCCGGCTGGGCGCTCGGCGCCCCGGTGCGCACCTGGCGCATCAGCTTGCCGGCCATCTCCGGCGAGATCACCGACTCGCCCAGCGCGGCACGGCGGATCGACTGCACGAGGAACTCGCCGTCGATGTTCTTGAGCAGGTAGCCCTGCGCACCGTTGCGCAGCGCCGTGACGAGGTCCTCGGCGTCCTCCGACACGGTGAGCATCACCACCTGCGTTCCCGGCGCGTCCGTGAGGATGGCAGAAAGCGCGTCGAGGCCCGAGATGCCCGGCATGTTGAGGTCGAGCAGCACGACGTCGGGCTTCTGCGCGAGCACCGTGCGGATGCCCTCGAAGCCGTCGGCGGCCTCGCCGACGATGGCGAAGCCGGGTTCGTGAGCGAGCAGCGAAATGATGCCGCGCCGGAACAGCGTGTGGTCGTCGACCACGACCAGGCGAATCGGGCCGTCGTCGCCCGGCATGTCCGAACCGGTCACTGGACTACCCTCCGCGCTGACGCGCTTCGGGCTGACTCGCCCTCGGGGCGGCCCTTCGGGCTCATCGGCTCACGCGGCCTCGCGCTGCGCCACCGGCAGCGACAGCGATATCTCGGTGCCGCGGTCGGGTTGCGAGCGCACCTCGAGGGTCGCGCCGATGCGCTGCGCACGCTCGCGCATGATGCGCAACCCAACGTGGTCCGCGGCATCGGCCGCCCGCGCCTCCGGCTCGAAGCCGCGGCCGTCGTCGCGGACGACGAAGTGATGCCCGGGACCGCGCCGCACCTCGACCTGCACGTGATTCGCCCTGGCGTGCTTGCGGACGTTGGACAGCGCCTCCTGCAGGATGTGCATCACCTGCAGCTGCGCATCCGGCTCGAGCGGCACGGTCTGGCCGTCGAGCTTCAGCGCCACCGGCACCCCGGTCTGGCGCTCGAAGCGGGTGGCCAGCGTGCGCACGCCGTGCTCGAGATCGCCTTCCGCCGCGCGGGTGCGGAAGTGCACGAGCAGTTCCCGCACGTCGGCGTAGGACTCCTGCACGCCGGCCTGGATCTCGTCGGCGACGCGGGCCGACTCGGCGGCGTCGGAGGACGCGAGCGCCCGCCGCAGCATCTGCACCTGCAGGTTGAGGAACGCGAGCGACTGCGCGATCGAGTCGTGCAGCTCCTGCGCGATGAGGCTGCGCTCCTCGGAGGCGGCGAGCTCGCGCTCCTTCGACACGAGCCGCAGGTTCTCGATCGCGACGCCGAGGTGCTGTCCCAGGCTCTCCAGCATGTGCCGTTCCGCGGCGGCCATCTCGCGCGCTTCGCGAAAGAACAGGTTGTACAGGCCGAGCGTCTGATGCTGCGCCGCGATGGGGAAGGCCGCGACGGTGCCGAAGCCCGCCTCGCGGCAGTGCGGCAGCGTGATGGTGATCGGTACGCGCTTCTGCCCGAGTACGTGGACGACGGCGCTCGCGCGGACCGCCGCCTCGCCGCACGCGCACTCGCCGCGCTGCAGGCAGTGCTCCTTCTCGGAGAACGACGCCGGCAGCGACTCCTCGACGAACAGGTGCAGCGTGCCGCCGTCGCGCGCGCCGAGCCGCACCGCGCCGGCGACGGCGCCGGTGACTTCGATCACGCGCCGCAGGAAGCCACGGCAGAGCTCTTCCTGCGAACTCGGCGCGTTGAGGAACGACGTCATGTCGTAGAGCGTCGACAGCCGCGTGTTCTGCTGCGCGAGCGAACGGGTCTTCTCCTCGACCCGCGACTCGAGCGTGCGGTAGCTCTGCTCGAGCTGCGTCGCCATCTGGTTGAAGCCCAGCGCGAGCTGCCCGAACTCGTCGGTCGACTGCACCGGCAGGCGCGCCGCGAGGTCGCCCTGTCCCATGCGCTTCAGCCCGACCTCGAGCTGGTGCACGGGACGGATGATGAACAGGAAGGACAGGTAGATGAGCGCGGTCGCGCCGATGACCGCCAGCGCCACCAGCGCGAGCTGGATGGCACGGAGCAGGCTGGTGGTCTCGGCGATGTTGCGCTCCAGCGTGGCGACCAGCCGGTTGACGGTGGCGACGAACTGCTCGATGCGGCGGCGCTCGCCGCCACCGGTGCCGCGCTCGGCCGCGGCGAGCAGCACCGGCTTCAGCACCGTCCACTCGGCCGCCAGCGAGGCGAATTCGGCGTCGATCTCGGGTGTGCGGGGGACGAACAGCGGCCGGGTCGGGTCGCCGGTCCGCAGCGTCGCCACGACCTTCTCGAACGTCGAGATGTCCTCGCGGATCAGCACCCCCGTCGCGGGGTCGGGCGCGCGGCGCGCCTCCTCGGCGAGATAGGCGAGCCGGTAGGTGCGCATGCGCAGGCTGCCGGCGTCGTTGATCGCCGCGGCGCTGCCCTCGAGCCGCCAGGACACGACCAGCGTCAGCCCGATCGAGACGAGCGCCACCGCCAGGAAGGCGACCTGGATGCCGACCAGTTTGGCGGAGAGCTTGCGTGGCGTGGGCATGCCGGAGTGCGTCGGTGCAGGCTGCACGCGACAGTGCAGGAATTCCGCGGCGCAGGCATTGAGCCGCCTCAAATGCGCCCGCTACCGCCCGCAACCAGCAGTCTACGCCGCGGCGCGCCCCCGGGCGCGGCCGCGCGAGGTCCCTCGCCTGGACAGAGTTCGTGGCGCTACAATCATCCGGCACGTCGCGCAGCGACAGCGAATGCGGTCGCGACGTGCAGGACCCCTGGGAGTGCTCCGCCGTGGAGATCACGCACCGCGCGTATGCCGACGTCGTCGTGGTCGCCCCTGCGGGTCGCCTCGACCACACCGTCGCCGAGGCTTTCGAGCAGTCGCTGATGCCGCTCCTCGACCCCGCTGCAGGGGGGGGTGCCGGGATCGTGCTCGATTTCTCGCGCGTCGACTACATCAGCAGCGTGGGCCTGCGCGTGCTGATGATCGGCGGCAAGGCCGCGCGGGCGCGCGGCGCGCGCATCGCGGTGGCCGGGCTGCGCCCCGTCGTCCAGGAGATCTTCGCGATCAGCCGCTTCAACGGCGTCGTCGAGATATTCCCGACGGTCGCGGTGGCCCTCGCGGCGATCTCGTCTGCCGCCGCTGCCGCGTACGAGACAGCGGCGAAGGCGACGGGGCCGTGAAGCGCGTCCGCTTCTGGGGTACGCGCGGCTCGCTGCCCGTCTCGCTCACCGCCGCCGACGTGCGTGCGCGCCTCGTCGCCGCGGTGCAGGGCGCGCGCGGGCGCGACCTTGCCTCGGACGCCGCGGTCGAAGCCTATGTCGATGGCCTCGGCTTCGCCGTCGCGGGGACGTTCGGCGGACATACGTCCTGCGTCGAGATCGAGACCGGCGGACCGGACTACGTGCTGTGCGATCTCGGCAGCGGCGTGCGTCCGTTCGGCCAGGCCGCGCTCGCGAAGCACGGACCGGCGACGCCGCAGACCTATCACGTCTTCATGTCCCACGTGCACTGGGACCACATCATGGGCCTGCCGTTCTTCGTGCCGGCCTACCTGCCCGGCAACCGCATCGTCGTCTACGGCGGGCACGCGGAACTGGAGTTCGCGCTGCGGCGGCAGATGGAGCCGCCGTCGTTCCCGGTGCCCTTCGATGCGCTCAGGGCCCGCTTCGAGTTCGTGCACCTGGCGCCCGGCGTGCGCCACGAGGTGGCCGGCATGACCGTGACGACGCTGCTGCAGCGGCACACCGGCGACTCGTACGGCTATCGCTTCGAGAAGGACGGCCGCACGGTCGTCTACACGACCGACTCCGAGCACACGCTGGCGGGGCCCGCCGAGACGCAGCCGTTCGTCGAGTTCTTCCGCGGCGCCGACCTGGTCGTGTTCGACGCGATGTACTCGCTCGCCGACGCGATCTCGGTCAAGGCGGACTGGGGGCACTCGAGCAACATCGTCGGCGTCGAGCTCTGCCAGCTCGCGGGCGCCGCGCACCTGTGCCTGTTCCATCACGAGCCGGCATCGGACGACGCGGCGATCGCCAGGCTGCTCGAGGACACGCGGCGGCTCGAGGCAATCACACGCGAAGGCCCGCCGCTGCGCATTCCGCGGCCTACGACGGGCTGGACATCGCGCTTTGACGCCGGACGCGGCCCCGGCAGCGCCCGCGCCTCGCACCCGCCGCATCCGCCTCGCGGGCGCCGCGCTCGTCGTCGCGCTGGCGCTGCGTGATCGCCCTGGCGCCGCGCTGGACCGAGCCGCTGCGCGAGGCCTGGTTCGACGGCTACCAGCGGGTTGCACCGCGGGTCGTTGGCGCGATGCCCGCCACCATCGTCGAGATCGACGCGAAGAGCCTGGCAGCGATCGGGCGCTGGCCGTGGCCGCGCTCGACGCTCGCCGAGCTCGTGGCGCGCGTGGCGGCGATGCAGCCGGCCGTCGTGGGCATCGACATCCTGATGCCCGAGCCCGATCCGCTGTCGCCGGAGCGCCTGCTGCGCGACGCGGGCGCGCGAGCCGCCCGCGCGGGCCGGCGAACTCGCCGCGCTCCCCACCCACGACGCGTTGCTCGCGCGCGCGATGGCCGCGGCGCCGATCGTGCTCGCTGTCGCCGGCATGCCCGAGCCGACCGGCATGCCGCTGCGGGCCCCGCCATTCGTCGTGCAGGATGCGGCCGGGGCCGCACGTGCGGGCGCGATGGACGTCCAGCACTTCGCCGGCGCGCTCGGCAGCCTCGAGGCGATCAACGCCGCCGCGACCGGCTGGGGGCTCGTCTCGGCCGAACCCGTGGGCGGCGTGATCCGTCGTGTCCCGCTGGTCGCGGACATCGGCGGCACGCTGATCGGCGCACTGGCGATCGAGATGTTCCGCGTCGCGGCCCGCGAACCCTCGCTGCGTCTCCTCGCCTCCGGCCCGGCGATCCGCGGCATCGCGATCGGCAACGCGTTGCGTCGCGACCGAGACCGACGGGCACGCGCGCCCGTACTTCTCGCCGCGCCGTCCGGACCGGTTCGTGTCGGCCGTCGACGTGCTGCAGGGCCGTACCGATCCGACGCAACTCAAGCAGCAGTTCGTGCTGATCGCGGTCACCGGCGTGGGCCTGGGCGACTACTACGCCACACCGGTCGGCGAGCGCATGCCGGGCAGCGAGATCCACGCGCAGCTGATCGAGAATCTCAACGATGGCACGCTGCTCGCGCGGCCCGCCTGGGCAGCCTTCGTCGAAGCGGCGGGATTCGCGGTGCTCGGCGCCCTGCTCGTCTGGACGACCCCATTGTGGAAGCCGCGCAACTCGGCCGGGTTGGCGTTGGCGTGCTGCCTCGTCGCCGTCGGCGGCCGGCTACGCCGCGTTCCGCGCCCACCATCTGCTGTTCGATGCGGCGACGCCCGTGGCGGGACTGGCGTTGGCCTTCGGCGCGATGCTGCTGCTCACGCTGGCCGAGACGACCCGGCACCGGCACGCGCTGGAACGCGTGGTGCAGCGCCAGCGCGAGCACGCGGCCCGCATCGCCGGCGAGCTCGACGCCGCGCGCCGCATCCAGATGGCGATGCTGCCGCAAGCGCAGCTGCTGGCCGACGAGCCCCGCGTCGACCTCGCCGCGACGATGCTGCCCGCGCGGGAGGTCGGCGGCGACCTCTACGACTTCTTCATGCTCGACGCGCGGAGGCTGTTCTTTCTCGTCGGCGACGTCGCTGGCAAGGGCCTGTCGGCGAGCATCTTCATGGCGGTCAGCAAGGCGCTCTACAAGAGCACGACGCTGCGCACCGCCGCGCCGGACATGGGCGCACTGATGATCGCGGCCAACGCCGAAGTCTCGCGCGACAACCCGCAGATGCTGTTTGTCAGCGTGTTCGCCGGCCTGCTCGACCTCGACACGGGCGACCTCGCCTACTGCAACGCGGGCCACGAGAATCCCTGCCGGATCCACGCGA
Source organism: uncultured beta proteobacterium (assembly GCA_963765065.1). Classification (GTDB taxonomy): domain Bacteria; phylum Pseudomonadota; class Gammaproteobacteria; order Burkholderiales; family Casimicrobiaceae; genus VBCG01. Next base: position 53,773 of record CAVXVH010000011.1, read on the forward strand.
CCGACGCCGCGGTCCGGCGCATCGTCGACGGCGACGGCCCGGCGCTGTGCGTGGCGGACGGATTCGCCTACCGCGGCGCGAACGCGAAGTTGCGCCCGGGCGAGGCGCTGTGCCTGGTCACCGATGGCGTGACCGAGGCGCATGCCCCGTCGGGGGAACTGTTCGGCAACGCGCGGCTCGAGCGCCTGCTGCTCGGCCTGCGTGGTGGCGAGCGCTCCGCCCGCGCGATCGTCGACGCCGTGTGCGACGGCGTGGCGACCTTCGTGGCGGGCGCCGAGGCCTCCGACGACATCACGGTGCTCGTGCTGCGCTGGCGTGGGCGCGACGCGGACGCGGCGTGACGCCGGCGGCGCAGCCCGTTCAGCGGACGAGGATCTCGACGCGCCGGTTGCGCGGTTCGGCGACGCCGTCGGCGGTCGGCACCGCCGGCTCGCGCTTGCCGCGACCGACCGCGACGACGTTGCCGGGCGCGACGCCGCGCGCGATCAGCACCGATCGGACGGTGTCGGCGCGCTTGCGCGCGAGCGCGTCGTTGACGTCGTCCGTGCCGACGCGATCGGTGTGCCCGACGACGACGATGTCGGGAACCGGATAGCGCGCGATCTCGGCGATCACACCGTCGAGCGTGCGCTGCGATGCCTCGGTCAGCGTATCGGTATTCTCGACGAAGAAGAGCGTGAACGACGTGGGGCGCATCGGCTGCGCGGCGAGCGCGGCGCCGTAGCGCTTCTCGACGTCCGCGGCACTCGACGTGATCGGCTGCGGTCCCGACGAAGTGAGTTCGGCCGCGGCGTAGGGCCGGTCGAGCAGGAGCGAGCGCTCGCCCTGTTGCACGGTCACCGCGGCGTCGCGGCCGTCCTTCTCCGGCAGCAGCACCACCGTGCCCGATTGCGTCGCGCAGGCCCCGAGAAACACCGCCAGCAGGAGGGCGGCGAGCCCGCGCTCAACGTGTCGCCAGCACCGGTTCATGAGTGCTCACCGCGAACTCCGTGCCGCGCACGCCGAGCACGGCGAACGGCGTGCGGACGGTCATGGCCTCGGGCGACTGCTTGGCGATGCGGCCGGACACCACCGCGAGCGAGCCCGACTTGAGCGACGTGTCGAACCGGCCCTTGCTCGTGGTCGGGTCGTACTCGCAGCGGTCGAGCGACAGGATGCTGTTCGGTCCCGCCGAGAGCAGGGTGTCGTCGACCATCGTGATGCCTACCGAGGCGTCGGCGCCCGTCTTCACGACGTCCGCCGTCTGCACGCGCATGCCGACCGTGACCGGCAGTGACTGCCCGCCGCGCTCGATCGTCACGGGCCCCTTCGCGGTCTTGACCTGCCCGATGTCGGCCGCGAGCGCCGCGGGGAGCCACCCCGCCATCAGCGCCACCGCCAGGCCGAGCCGCAGTCCTGCCGATCCTGTCCTCACGTTGCCCTCCTCGGGCTCATCGTTGCCTGCCCTGCCGCAAGCACCCGGTCGCCGCCGCCCTGCTCGGCATGCTGCATCAAATGCGCGCCGTTGTCGAAGGCTACGCCGGGAGCGCCGCCGACCCGTCTGGCGCCGGTGTCCATCCGGGCGACGTGCCGAAACGGCCCCCACGGGGTACGCTTGCCGCATGCCGGTCGATCACGTCCCGTTCGATCCCGAGCGCCGGCGGGCGCTGCTCGCCGCGGGGGCCGGGGCCGCCACGCTCGCGCTGCCTCGTCTCGCCTCGGGCCAGCAGGCTGCGGCCGTGCTCACGCGGCCGATTCCCGCCACTGGCGAGGCGATGCCCGTCGTCGGGTTGGGCACGTGGATCACCTTCAACGTCGGCGACGACCCCGTCGCCCGCGACGCCTGTACCGAGGTGATGCGCGCCTTCTTCGCGGCCGGCGGGCGGATGATCGATTCCTCGCCGATGTACGGCTCGTCGCAGCCCGTGATCGGCCACGGCCTGCGCAAGCTCGGCAGGCCGGCGCAGCTGTTCTCGGCGGAGAAGGTGTGGGTCGGGCTCGGGCACGCGCGGTCGCGCGCAGATGGAGGAATCGCGCCGCCACTGGGACGTGCCGCGCTTCGATCTCATGCAGGTGCACAACCTGCTCGCGTGGCAGGAGCACCTGCCGATCCTGTTCGAGATGAAGGCGGCGGGCCGCATCCGCTACGTCGGCATCACCACGTCCGAGGGCCGGCGCCACCGCGACATCGAGGAAGTGATGCGGAAGCATCCGCTCGACTTCGTGCAGTTGTCCTACAACATCCTCGACCGCGAGGCCGAGGAGCGGCTGCTGCCGCTCGCGCGCGATCGCGGCATCGCGGTGATCGCCAACCGGCCGTTCCGCGAGGGCGCGCTGGTGCGCGCGCTGCAGCGCCACCCGCTCCCCGCCTGGGCAGCCGAGATCGATGCGACGACGTGGGCGCAGGCCGTGCTCAAGTTCATCGTCACGCACCCGGCCGTGACCTGTGTGATCCCGGCGACGACGAGCGCCGTGCACGTGCGCGAGAACCTCGGCGCGGCGCGCGGTCGACTGCCCGACGAGGCGATGCGCAAGCGCATGGTCGCCCACGTCGAGAAGCTCTGAGCGCAGTTGCCTCTCGCCCGCGATGTCCGACTGGTGGACCTACACGCTGTCGGACTTCCTGCTGTTCTCGCCGCGCACCTATTACCGCCTGTTCGAGCTCCACAACGCCGCGCTGTGGCCGGTGCACGTCGTCACGGTCGCGGGAGGCGTGGCGATCGTCGTCCTCGCGCATCGGGGCGGTGCCGTCGCGAGCCGTACGGTCGCAGCACTGCTCGCCCTCGCGTGGGCGTGGGTGGCGTGGGCCTTTCTCTGGCAGCGCTACGCGACGATCAACTGGGCAGCGTCGTGGCTGGCGGCGGCGTTCGCCGTCCAGGCGTTGCTGTTCGGGCTCTTCGCGATGCGGCGCCGCGGGCTCGCGCTTGCATCCGGCCCGGCGGCACTCGTGCCCACGGGCCTCGCAGTTGCCGCCGCCGGCGTCCTCGCCTATCCGCTGGTGAGCGTCGCGCTCGGCCGCGGCATCGCCGCGGCGGAGGTGTTCGGCATCGCGCCGGACCCGACCGTGCTCGCGACGCTGGGCATCCTTGTGCTCGCGGCGCCCGCTGCGCGCGTGGCGCTGCTGCCGATCCCGCTCGCCTGGTGCGCGCTCACCGGTGCGACGCTGTGGACGATGGGCTCGTCCGTGTGGTGGCTGCTGCCGGCAGTGGCCGTGCTTGCGATTGCCGCGGCACTCCGGCAACGCCGCGGCGCGTGACTCGACTTCAGGCGTCGCCCCGCGTGTTTGCGGGAGCATGCGAGGGCGTGCACGTCTGCGCGTCGCACCGTCCGCCGAGACGCAGGCGCCGCCGCGCGAAGCCCGCGTAGGCCGCGTCGAGCAGCTGCGTCACGCCGGGCAGCCGCGTCAACGCCACGACCGGTCCGAAGCCGACCGCCGTGTAGAGGCGGCGAAACACCTCGACGCCGTCGATCAGCGTGCCATCCGGCAGGCGGCCGTGGATGCGCGCCATCAGCGCCTCGTGACTCGCGCCGACCGTCCCCGCATCGAAGCCGGGCGCCGCGATGTCGACGAAGCGGACCCGTCCCGCGCGGTCGAGACGCCGCAGCATCGCAATCTCGCGCGCGCACATCGGACAGGCGCCGTCGTAAAAGACCTCGATGTCGAACGCACTCGAGCGACTACCCTCCGTGCCATCGCACTTCGGGGCGGATTCGCCCTCGGGGCGGCCCTGCGGGCTCACGCGCGCACCTCGTTCACCAGGGTGCGCGTCGATGCGTCGGTCGCCGTGGACCCCGGGCTGGCCGTGTGCCCAAGCAGGTGGCCGGTGGCGTCCCGCCGATAATCGAAGATGCGGTCGAGCATGCGGCGCACCACGAGCACGTGCGCAAGCCGGCCGAGCGCGCCGAACGGTTCGCGGTACTCGACGACGTCGCGCATCAGCGTCGAGCGACCCCGCGGCTCGAACGTGTGCGTGTGCCGCCAGACGGCGTAGGGGCCCGACTCCTGCTCGTCGACGAAGCACACGCCCGGCTCCCAGCGGGTGATCAGCGTGCGCCAGCGGACCGGCACGCCGTGGAGCGACAGCGCGTATTCGATGCGCGTTCCGGCGCGCATCTGGATCGGCGTCGGAGTGAGGATGCGAAAGCGCAGGAACGGCGGCGTGATCGCCTCGAGGTTGGCCGCGTCCGAGTAGAACGCGAACACCTCCTCGACCGGACGATCGAGCCACTGGCTCCGCTCGAGGCGGTGCAACGCGCGCGTCATGCGGCAACCCGCCGCGCTTCCGGCCGCAGCAACGGCGCGAGCGCGCCGTCGAGGTCCGGATGCGAGAACGCGTAGCCACTGCGCAGCGCGAGGGCCGGCATCACGCGTTGCGAGGCCATCAGCATGCCGCCCATCTCGCCGAATGCGACGTTGAGCGCGAAGCCGGGCATCGGCAATACGGCGGGTCGGTGCACCGCGCGGGCGAGCGCCAGCGTGAACGCCGCATTGGTCACCGGTGCGGGCGCGACGCCGTTGATCGGGCCCTGCAAGGCGTCCGAGCGACTCGCATGGACCAGGATGCCGACGAGATCGTCGATGTGGATCCACGGCATCCACTGCCGGCCAGTGCCGAGACGCCCACCGGCGCCGAGACGGAACGGCGGGAGCATCTTCGCGAGCGCGCCGCCCGCCGTCGACATCACGAGGCCGATGCGGACGCACACGACGCGGATGCCCAGTCGCTCGGCGGCCATCGCTTCGCGCTCCCAGTCGATGCAGACGTCCGCGAGAAAGCCCTGCCCCGACGAGGAGCGCTCGTCCAGCAGCTCGTCGCCACGGTCGCCGTAGTAGCCGACCGCCGACGCCGAAACCAGCACCCGCGGACGCACGTCGAGCGCCGCGAGGCCCTCGACCAGGTGGCGCGTGCCGACGACGCGGCTGTCGCGGATGCGGCGCTTCTTCTCGGCAGTCCAGCGGCCGTCTGCGGCCGGCTCGCCGGCGAGGTTGAACACCACGTCGGCGCCGCGCAGCGCCTCGACCGGCGCCGGACCGCCTTCGGGTGTCCAGCGGTGGGCCGCAACCCCACCCAGCAGACGCTGCGCGCGGCGCTCGTCACGGCTCAGGACCGCGACCGGGGAGCCGATCTGGCGAATCAGCGCCCGGCCGATCAGGCCGGTGGCGCCGGTAACGACTGCATGCATCACGGATCTTTCGTGGTTCTGTGGAACACTGCTTTGGGCCGACCGGGTGGATGAAGGTTCGCGCCGGCACATGGACAGGCGATGCGCATCGCCGCCGAAAAGCGTGCGTGGTCGCGGGCGGCCGCTCCGGCCCGGCACGGAACGCCGCGAGTCCCTTGCGGTAAAATGGGCGGTTCCGGAGAGGTGGATGAGCGGTTTAAGTCGCACGCCTGGAAAGCGTGTTTAGGGTAATCCCCTAACGCGGGTTCGAATCCCGCCCTCTCCGCCAGGACAACTAGGCCAACCTCTTGAATGGTTGGCGTTTTTCATTCGCCTGGCGCGTCAGCCAGCGAACCTGGCGAAGGCGACCATTCAACTCGTCGCTGCCGTGCTGCTGCGCGCGTCGGGCGAGCACATCGCCACGCCCTGCGGCCCATAGCCCTCGCTCTTCCAACCGGCAGCCAGCATCGCCAGCCTGGTCTCGACGTCACTCGTGTAGCGATGATTGGTGGCTGCGCGCGCGTTCCACAGGCGGAACACGGGAACGGTTCCGCTTGGACATGCGCCGCTCATTGCATCGGGCAGCGACATGAACATCACCGCGCCATCTTCCAGCACGAACGATGGAAAGCGCTCGGCGACGTCCCGACACTCCTCGTCCGATGCCGAGAAGAAATGCGAGTCGCCCGCCTCTGGCGGCAGGTAGTAGCGGCACACCCGCACGGCCCCATCGACAAACGCCGGCCAGGCGAGGAACGTCGCCCCGGTACGCCGCCATCCCGCGTGCCGGCCCGAATCGAGCGCCGCGATGTCTGCCTCGCGCGCGCTGATGAAGTAGTGATCGAGCGCCGCGTGATGGAACTCGACGACCGGAACGGGCGCAATCGAGCGATAGGTTTCCGCGAGCTTGAGGTCCGTCACGCTTGCACCCAGGGCCACCTCATGCGCCGTTCCGATGCCGGGAAAGATCTCCCCAAGCACACCGAACAGTGAGATCCGGTAGTCCTCGGGGCGCGGCGAGATGTTCGGCAGCGCATCGCGGACGAGACGCGCGAGCATCGCCTGGAATCGCGCATACGAGATGTGAACGCGAAACAGGCGCGATTCCGCCCACGGCACGATGAACTGCGCGGATGACGATCCTGGTGCGACAGCCACGAACTGCGTCGGCTCGCCATCCGCGGTCTGCGCCGCAAGCGGACTCACCACGAACGCCGTGTAGGCATCCGCACTCACCGCCTCGGTGCCCGCGCCGTTGGTACCTGGAGCGCGGTTGTCGTACAACTGCACGACGTGCGCGAACAGCGTGCCGGTCGTCACGTCCTGCGCGTAATACATGAAGCTCACCTGCGCCGTGCCATCGATGATCGGCGGCGCGCCGAACTGTACCGTCGGCACGCGGATCGTGGCCTCGATCGTCAGCGCCGACGTGGCGTTGCGGAAGATGGCGGCAGGCGGCACGAGATCGCGCGCAACGCTCGCACTCGGCCCCTCGAGCAACAGCGGCAGGGCATGCGAAAAGCGGCGTGAATCGATGTAGAAGCCGGCGCCGTTGCAGCCGAGTTGAAATGCGCTCGCCGCATGAGGCGGCCCGTTGTCGCGGTAGCCACGCTGCGTCTGCGCAAACACCGCCGGCGGCAGCGAAAGGCCCGTGAACCGGCCGACGTCCCACGTCACGGGGTTCGCCACCTCTCCCACGAGCTCGGGCGTGCCGACATCGCCGATGTGCTGAACGCGCATGTAGGTGACATTGACCGGCGCCGGATCGAACTCCGTGACGAAATTCGTGGCGTCGACGCAATCCGGCGCGGAGACCACCCGCACGAAGGCGCCGCGGTAGTCGTCCTCGGCCAGCGCCGACGAGGCCAAGAACATCGACAGCAAGGCCGCTTCCCTGAGCACGTACGGTCCCGCCCGTCACTCTTTCAACATGGCCTGCGCGATCAGTTCGTATGAGCGCTGTCGTGCACCCGGGTCGTGGGTCCAGGTGTTGATGACGATTTCGTCGAGGCCGAACGATGCCGCGAGCGCCTCGAGCTTCGATGCCACCTGGCCGGCGGTCCCGACGATGGCCCGCTCCCGGAGACGCTGGATGATCGCCCGCTCCGCATCGGTGTAGGGGTGCATCGCCGCGGCTTCGGGCGACACGAGCGGCGTCCGCAGTCCCTTTTCGAAGCCCACCCGCCAGTGTTCGCGCGTCATCAGCAGGTGTCTCGCCTCGGCCTCGGTATCGGCCGCAAGCGCCCACACGCAGATGGTAGCCAACGGCTGCGCGTGATGGGCGCTGGGGCGGAAGTTGCGCCGGTAGAGGGCGAGCGCCTCCTCGGTACCGCGCCCGTCGGTAAAGAAATACGCGTACGCATAAGGGAGCCCGAAGTGTGCCGCGAGCTGCGCGCCGTAATCGGAGCTGCCGAGAATCCAGATCTGAGGGGTCGTGGGGCCCTGGGGATGCGCACGAATGTCGCGGAAGGGGTGCCCGGTGGGAAACGGCTCACCGCGCAGCCACAAGCCGAGCTCCTGCACCTGGATCGGAAAGTTCTCGGCGGCATGGAGGTCAGGATTGAGCGCCATCGCCGTGGTGCGGTCGGAGCCGGGCGCGCGCCCCACTCCGACGTCGATGCGCCCGGGTGCGATGGCTTCCAGCACGCGGAACTGCTCGGCGACCTTGAGCGTCGAGTAGTGCGGGAGCATGACGCCGGCGCTGCCGACGCGAATGCGTGGCGTGGTCGCCGCAATGGCCGCCATCAACACCTCCGGGGCGGTGCCGACGATGCTCGCGCTGTTGTGGTGCTCCGAGACCCAGTAGCGGTGATACCCGAGCGCATCGCAGTGCCCTGCGAGCGCGAGGGACTCGCGGATGGCCTGATCCTGGGTCTTGTCCTGCGCTGCGGGGGATTGGTCGAGGACGGAGAGTTTGAGGGGGATCGGCATGATGCGCATTGTCGCCCAGGACTGCCGGTTGTCGGTGGCTGGACGTGGGATGCGGGACCAGCAGGTCCCGTCCCAGGCGCGGCGGGCAACAGATGGTCAGAGACCGGTATGCACCGACGCCTCGCGCAATACCGGCTTGCCGGGCTCGAGGCGGAAGGACTTGAGCTTGTCGTCCTGGAAAACCACGCCATGTCCCGGCTGCTGCGACAGCGCGATGCGTCCGCGCGTCACGGTCACGGGCTCCTCGACCACACCGAGGTCGCTCAGGTTGCCGCCGAAGATGTTCTCGACCAGAAAACCGTTGCGGATCGCCGCCACGAGGTGGCAGGAGAGCTCCAGGCTATCGTGCGGGGCGATCACGAGGTTCGCGAGCTGTGCCGCATGGGCAATCTTCATCCACTCGCCTACCCCGCCGACCTTCCACACGTTCGGCTGCAGCACATCCGCCGCCTCCGCGCGGATGTAGGCCCAGAAGTCGTAGCGATTGCCGAGCTGCTCGCCGACGGCGACGGGGACGCCACAGGTGCGCCGCAGGTGCGCGTGGCCGGCCACGTCGTCGGACAGCAGCGGTTCCTCGATCCAGCCGGGATTCACGTCGGCGAGCCGCCCTGAGCTTGACCAACGCCTCCCCGGATGTCCACCGCTGGTTCACGTCGAGCAGCAGCGTGCGCGAAGGCCCGATCAGCTTGCGCACCGCGCGCATCCGATCGAGGTCCTCGACCGGGTCGTTGCGGCCGATCTTCAGCTTGAACGTCTCGTAGCCCTGGGCGAGCTGGTCGTCCACCTGCGCGAGAAGTTGGTCCTGCGTGAGGTGCAGGTTGACGGCACTCGCGTAGACCCCGACCGAGTCGCTCATGCCGCCGAGGAGCTGATGGAGCGGCAAGCGCGCGGCCTTTGCCTTGATGTCCCACAACGCGATGTCCACCGTCGCGAGCGCTAGCGTGGTGATGCCGGCCGGACCGAGGAAGTGGCATTCGTCCCAGAGACGCGACCAGATCCTCTCCGTGTTGCACGGATCCTCACCCACGAGTGTCGGCGCAAGATAGGCGGACAGCAGCTGCTCGACGGCAAGGCCGCCGAGTCCGATCGTCTGGCACCATCCCGTCCCGATCCGGCCGCATTCGGTGCGGATTTCGGTGACGACGTACTCGTGGTGGGTAATCCGGTACTTCGCCGACACCCAGGGCTCCGCAAGCGGGATGCGATAGGTTCCGGCAGCGACCTCGGCGATTCGCACGCGATCCTCCGTCTACGAGGCGGCCAGCGCGGCCAGAAGCTTCGGCAAGCCCAGGGCCAGGTCGGGAAAAAATACGATCGCAAGCAGCACCGTTACCAGCGGCAGCAGGAACGGCAGGATCGCCACGGCGAGCACATCGGCGCGAATGTCCGCGATGCGGGCGACCGTGTAGAGCACGAGGCCGACGGGGGGCGTCAGCAGCCCGATGCACAGCGCCAGCACCGTGACGACGCCGAAGTGGACGAGGTCGATGCCGAGCAGCTTGACGCCGGGAAGGAGTATCGGCACCAGCAGCAGCATCGCGGCGATCGGCTCCATGAACAGGCCGACCGCAAGGTACAGCGCAACGATGATCAATAGCAGCAGCGTCGGGCTCGCGACCTCGCTGCCGAGCCAGAGTGCAACGTCGATCATGACGCCTGAGCGGGTCACGACGAACCCGAGCAGTGCGGTCGCCGCGACGATGTAGAACAGCGCCCCCGTGGCAGTGACGATGCGCACGACGACGCGACCGAGCTCGGCCCAAGTCAGCTCGCGATAGAAGGTTGCCAGGGCAATCGCGTACGCGCACGCGGCGACGGCCGCCTCCGTGGGCGTGAACAGGCCGGCGTAGATGCCCCCGACGACGAACAGTGGAATCAGCAGGCTCGGCAGCGCGCCGAGGAAGGCCTCGCGCAATTCGGTCGACGTCGGCTTGGGCTCGCGGGGGCAGTAGCCGAGGCGCGCATAGATGCCCACGGTGATCATCAGCGAGATTCCCATCAGCAGGCCCGGAACCAGGCCGGCGAGAAACAGCGAGCCGATCGAGGCCCCGGCGACGGCACCGTAGATCACCATCGGCACGCTCGGCGGGATGATCGGACCGATCAGCGCGGATGCGCCGGTGATGGCGGCAGAGAACTTGGGCTCGTAGCCGCCCTCTCGCATTGCCTTGATCTCCATCGTCCCGAGCCCCACCGCGTCGGAAATCGCCGATCCCGTCATGCCGGAGAAGAACATGCTGGCCGCGACGTTCACCTGGCCGAGACCGCCGGGAATCCAGCCGACCAGCGCACGCGCCAGCCGGAAGATTCTCTGCGTGAGCCCGCCCTGGTTCATGATCTCGCCGGCAAGCATGAAGAACGGTGCGGCGATGAGCACGAAGCTGTTGACGCCGTTCACCATCGATTGCGCGGCGATCACCGGTGCATTGGCAATGCCATCCTCGACGACGACCGCGGCAAGCGCGACCACGCCAAGGGCCGCGGCTACCGGCACTCGCAACGCGAGCAGCACGAGCAGGCCGACGAGGCCGAGGGCAAGAGTCAAGCGTCGCTCCCTTCCGGGGCGCGTCGGAATTCGGCGACAAGCTGCATTGCAAGCGCCACGACGCTCATCAATGCGGCAGCGAGCACTCCCAGGTACAGCCAACCGTAGCGAAAGCCGGACAAGGATCCCGCGAACGAGCCCCAGGTCTGCACGGCCATCTGTGCGAGCCCGATCGACAGCAGGACCAGGAAGAGGAGTTCGACGACGAGGAGTCCGGCTCGCCAGGCCCGGCGTTTCGACGCCGAAAGCCTGGGCGCCGCCCACTCCTGAAACGCCTCGACCGTCATGTGTTCGCGACGGCGATGCGCCGCCGCCATGCTGAAGAACACCAGTACGATGAAAGCGAAGGCGGCAAACTCTTCGGCCCAGACGAAGCCGAGTCCGAACGGACGCAGCAGGACCTGCGCGAGCAGTACGGCGAAGAGCACTGCCACGAGGCCGATGGCAACGACCTCGGGCAGTCCGAGCCGCGTCCGCATCTGCGTCCCCGCCGCCGAACCGTCGCTACGGCTTCGTCGCCTTGATGCGCTCGTAGAGCTTGCGGCCGTCGGCGCCAAGGACCTCTTCCGGAACCTTGGAGATCAGGCCATCGATGCCGGTCAAGTTGATGTCCACCAGCTGCATCTTGCCGGTGCTCGTGAGCCACGCGAGATCCGCCTCCTGCGCCGCGCTCGCCTGTGCCGTCGTCCAGGCGGTCGTTTCCGCCGCGGCCTCGGCGATCGCACTGCGCACCTTCGCGTCCATGCCGTTGTAGCGCTGCTCGCTGACGAAGAAGGCCTGCATCTGCGGCACGTGGTTCGTCTTCATCACGTACTTCTGCACCTCGTGGAACTTCTGCGCACGGATGAAGTTGGGCGGGTTCTCCTGGGCTGCGACCGTGCCCGTCTGCAGCGCCAAATAGAGCTCGGTGAAGGCCACGCTGGCAATGTTGGTGCCGGTCTTCTCCCAGGTCTTCACCCACATTTCCGCGGGCGCGAGCCGGAACTTGAGACCCTTGAGGTCGGCCAGCGTACGCACCGGCGTGTTGGCGGTCAGCACGCGGGTCCCCACGTATTGCCAGCCGAGCACACGCACCTTGTGATCCTTGACCAGGAGCGCGTTGATCTCCTTGCCGATCTCGCCGTTGAACACCGCCAGGCTGTGCTCGGGGGTCGCGTAGATGAACGGCATCGAGACGATCATGTACGGCCGCGCCATGTAGCTGATGACGAGGTCGCCGGTGAGCGCGAGATCGATCGTCCCCGCGCCAAGCTGCTGAAGGTTGGCGCGCTCGTCGCCAAGCGCCCCGCCCGGCATGACGGTCACCTTCACGGCGTTGCTTGTCTTGGCGGCGACGGTGTCTGCAAATCGCTGCGCGCTCTTTCCAGGCAGGCTGTCGGGAGCGAACTGATGGGCGAGCCGCAGCGTCGTCTGGGCGTGGGCAGCGCCGGTCGCGACGATCAGGGAGACAGCGAGCGAAAGCAGGATCCTGGGTGACATGGGTACGACTCCTCCGACGGTTCCGGCGCACAAAGCGTGCACAGGCGCTTGATCGTCCAGTCTAGGCCCCGCTTTCATGTATTGTCCAATACGATTATTGTCGTATTCCATGCATTGACGTTATGGCCTTGAGTCTCCGCCAGATCGAGATCATCCGCGCCGTCTTGCGGGCGGGAACGCTAACGAGTGCCGCGCGGCAGCTCGGCGTGTCGCAACCCGGCATCAGCAGGGTATTGCGCAATGCCGAAAGTCGGCTCGGACTCGCGCTGTTCGAGCGGCGTGGCGGGCGTCTTCACCCCACCCCCGAAGTGTTGGCGTTGTACCCCGAGATAGAGAAGATCTATGCCGACATCGACGCCATTCAGCGCGCCGCCACCGACTTGCGCCGAGTACGCGGAGGTCGTCTCTCCCTGGTGGCGATTCCCTCGATCGCAACCACGATCCTCGCGGACGCGATCGGCCGCCTCGCGAAGACCGGGCCCGACCTGCGGATCACCCTGCGGACCGCGCTCAACTTCGAGGTCGTGGAGAGCGTGCGCGCGGGTACGGCGGAGCTCGGCTTCGCCTACGACGTGCCGAGCAATCCGTCCGTCACGGCGGCGCCGATCGGCCAGACTCGACTCGTCTGCGTGCTGCCGAAGGGGCACCGCCTCGCCGCGTCGGCTGCGATCCATGCGCGCGACCTCCACGAGTTGCCGCTGGTTTCGTTCAGCGGCACGCTGGCGATCGGTGCTGCGCTGGAGAGTGCGTTCGCCGAAGCCGGCGCGACGCGCCGGATCGGCGTCGAGGTGGGGCAGACGTTTCTCGCCTGCGCGCTGGTCAATGCGGGTGCGGGGATCGCCGTCGTCGACGATCTTGTCGCCGGCAACCTGCGCCGCGGTCTGGTCGTCAGGCCCTTCGAGCCCGTCCGGTTGATCCGCCTCTTTGCGCTCTGGCGCCCGGAGCGGCTGTCTCTTGCCGCACAAGCGCTGCTCGACATGCTCACGGCGCCCGGCACGACCGGCAACGGCCGTGATCGCTCGATTCCATCGAGTGGCCGAACCTCGCGGCGGCGACCCGTCGGCCCCTAGATATCCGTCCCCCTGCCCGCCCGCTGGCAGATTCCATCGGGCGTCGATGCGCTCCGGAAGACGGCCGTCGCAGTAGCTGCTTTCTCGTGCGGAACCGGCCGCGCAGGTACATTGACGCCGCGCGGAGACGCTTGCTAGAGTTTTGCAGGGGCGTGAACCGAGCCTGCCGCGTCCCCTAACGCCGGCCCCGGCGTTGCACGACCCCGAGACCGGATTCCTTCCGAAGCGCTCCACACGCGGGGCGCGCGGTAGTGCAGTGCGCGCGCCCTCGACCAATGACGAGGAGGGCGAACATGTCGATTGACTCGCACGCAATCGCAGGCTGGTGCTTCCGGCGCCTGCGGGACACTGCCGCTCCGATGATGGCGGCGTTGGCGACGGCTGTTTTCGGCGGCTGGGCGCACGCAGTGCCCAGTCCGACGATCGTCGGCCCGATTGCGGCCACTGCAGCGCCGGGCGACACGTCGCGCAACTATCCGTTCCTCGCGACGAACCTGTTCCCCGTCGGCAGCGGCTACGTCGAGCAGGAGTTCTTCATGGAGGGAACCGCGAATCGCTACTCGACGACCTGCACCGGCATTTGCCAGCCCGCCGCGTCCCTCGCGCCCGTGACCGTGTTGAGCACCGGCCATCCGTACAAGATACGGCTGGTGGTCCGTCGCCCTTCGGATCCGGCGAAGTTCAACGGCTACGTGATCGTCGAGTGGCAGAACGTCTCGGGTCAGTTCGAGCTCGACGTCCAGTGGTACCGGGCGTCCGAGTACTACATCCGCAACGGGTTCGCCTACGTCGGGGTCGGGCCGCAGCGCGTCGGCGTCCACGCCTCGCCGAATGGACTTCGCGCCTGGAACCCAGCCCGGTACGGAACCCTCGACGTGACCGCCGGCGGCACGTTCACCGACGACTCTCTCAAGTGGGACATCTTCAGCCAGGCGGGGCAAGCGATCGCCAACCCAACCGGCGTCGACCCGCTCAAGGGATTGCCGATGCCGAGAACCCTGATCGCGACGGGCGACTCGCAGTCGTCTTCGAACATCGCCACCTATCTCAATACGGTCCACCGGCTCGAACCGATCTATCCGGGCGCGGTGCTGGCCGGCCCGCTGGGCATCCCAACCAGGCCGGACGTGACCACCAAGATCCTCAAGGTCCCGAGCGAGTGGGACGTGATCGCCTTCGAGTCGGCGATCCGGCAACCAGACTCGGCGAACCTCGTGTCCTGGGAGGTCGCCGGCATGTCGCACAGCCCGTACCACACGTTCACGGCAAATGCCGAGGTCCGGTTCCGCGACGTCGGCGTGACGGGCCTGCTGCCCGGTCCCGCGCAATGCGTCGACCCGACGCGCAGCCGCGTTCATTCGAACTTCGTCTTCCACGCTGCGTACGACTGGATGGTGCGGTGGCTGAACGGCGAGCAACCGCCGCCGATGCCCTCGGCATTGGAGCTCGCGACCACACCGAGCGCCACCGGCGACAAGTTGCGGCGTGACGCGTTCGGGCTCGCCTCGGGTGGCATTCGCCTGCCCGATGTGACTGTGCCGGCCGCGACGAACACGGGCTGGAACGCCGGCGGGAAGCCCCCCACCGCTGCTGGCACATGTCAACAGGCCGGTACCTTCATTCCCTTCGACGAGGCTCGGCTACGCAGCCTCTATTCGAGCCACGAGGACTATGTCGCAAAGGTGCGTGCGGCGGCCGACGCCAGCGTCGCCGAGGGTTTCCTCCTGCCCGAGGATGCGGATGCGCTCGTCGCGGAAGCCAATGCCAGCGACGTGCTCGCCGTGCCTCGTTTCGACACCAGCGTGCGCGTCGTCGAATTCTTCCACCCTGCCCACCGGCGTTACTTCTGGACGGCGAGTGCCGACGAGCGGGCCAACCTCGACTTCCAGGGCGGCGCCGGTGGCGGCTGGTTCCGCACCGGGGAGAGCTTCTTCGCCTGGCCGACGGGGAGCACCTATCCAGCGGACGCATCCCCCGTGTGTCGGCTCGACGGCCAGCCGGGCGTCGGTCCGGCGTCGCACTTCTACTCCGGCAACGCGGCGGAGTGCGCGTCGCTTGCGGCCAGCTCCGTCTGGGTCGACGAGGGCACTGCGTTTCGTGCGCGCATGACCTGCGGAGCCGCGGACGTTCCGGCGATCCGTCTCTGGCGCCCGGGCGCGACGACGAATGCATCGAGGCACCGCTTCGCGGTCCGCGAGAGCGTCGCGGCGCAGACGGTGGCCGACGGCTACTCGGTGGAGGGGCCGGTGTTCTGCGTGTCGCCGTGACCGGGTCGGTCGGCGAGAAGAGCGTTCTTGGCCCGCGGAAGCCTGATGTTGCAGATCGGGTTCGACAGACTTTCGCGGGCACGTTCACACGTTCGGCGCATACGGCTGCCGCGACAGCGCCTCCGCGTACTCGATTGCCTCGACGAGACTCTGCTCCGATGCGATGCCGCGGCCGGCGATGTCGAAGGCGGTGCCGTGGTCGACCGACGTGCGGATGATCGGCAGGCCCAGCGTGATGTTCACGCCGCTCAACGCGTTCCAGCGGCCGGTCGCCGGGTCGACCTGGAACCCGAGCAGCTTCACCGGGATGTGTCCCTGGTCGTGGTACATCGCGACGACCGCGTCGTACTGACCTGCGCGGAGCTTGACGAAGACGGTGTCGCCGGGCACCGGGCCGTCGATCGTCCAGCCTTGGCTGTTGAGCTCGGCGATGATCGGTACGGTGACGTCGAGATCCTCGCGACCCAGCATGCCCCCTTCGCCGGCGTGCGGGTTGAGCGCCGCCACCGCGATTCGCGGCCGCTCGACGCCGATGCGCAGCAACGCGTCGCGGGTCACGTCGAGCACGCGGCGCAGGCGCTGCGGCGTGAGTCGCGCCGGCACCTCTGCGAGTGGGATGTGCGTCGAGATGTGACTGACGCGCATCGGCCCGTGGGCGAGCATCATGACGGGCCCTTGCCCGCCGGAAAGGTGCGCGAGCAACTCGGTGTGACCCGAGAACGGGTGCCCGGCAAGGTTCAGCGCCTCCTTGCTGATCGGCGCCGTCACGATGGCGCTCACGCGGCCCGACATCGCCAGTTCGACCGCGCGCGCGATGGCCGCGTACGCAACCTCGCCCGCCGCCGCGGACACCTCGCCGATCCTGATCTCTCCGCCGGGCAGCGGAATGTCCTCCAGGACGAAGCCGCACGAGTGGCTGCCCGCCTGCCAGCGCGTCCAGCAGTCGCCGCCGAGCCGCTTCGCCGCGCAGTCGATGCTC
Organism: uncultured beta proteobacterium; assembly: GCA_963765065.1. Lineage (GTDB taxonomy): Bacteria > Pseudomonadota > Gammaproteobacteria > Burkholderiales > Casimicrobiaceae > VBCG01. Next base: position 70,186 of record CAVXVH010000011.1, read on the forward strand.
GTGCGCGGGGCGACGACCACGAGCTCGAGATCGCGCCGTCCCGCAAACTTCGGCGCGGCCTTGAGAATGATTTCCGGGCCAATCCCCGCGGGATCGCCCACGGTCACGGCAAGTCGGGTCATCGGGAGTTCCTTGTAAGGCGCGAGCCCTCGGTGGTCGATGCGACCACTCGGGCGAACAGATCCTGAGAACCGAATCCTCCGGACTTGGACAGGATCGGCGTTCCCGCCCAGCCGCCGTCGCGCCAGATCGCGATCGGGATGCCGGGCTTGTGCTCTGCGAGCACATCGAGGCGCGTGGCGCCGAGCGCTTCGCTCAGCGCACGAATTGTCTCGCCGCCCGTCGCCACGACCAATCCCGGCCGCGGCAGACGATTCACCTCATCGTGCAGCGCCTGCGCGATCGTGCGCCGTGCCGCCTCGCGCGTCGCGCCTGCCGGGACGGAAAAGCGCAACAACACGGCCGGCGCCTTCTCGAGGTCGGATTGCGAGGCAGCGGCGCGCAGCGTCTTGCCATCGAGGGTGCGACAGGCGACGCCGGGTTGTCGTTCGAGCATGCCTGCCTGCGCCACCGACACCGGGTGGTCGGTGCCGACCACGACCAGCACCGGTCCACGCAACGCTGGCCGCTCCTGAACAGTGGTGGGCGTCGCACTTCCGGTGCCTACCGCGCGGTCCGCAAGCGCACGCGCCAGCCCGCGGGTCCCGCACCACAGCGTCCGCACGCCGGTCAGCCAGTAGCGCTCCACGATGGCCGCGAGGTCGTCCGACGTGCTCGCGTCGCACACGACCGCGCTCGTGGAAGGCGAGGCGTTCGCTGCCATGGCCGCGTCCAGTCCATAGCGCCGGAGTTCCGCCGCGATGTCCGCCACGGCACAGCGCAGCTGTGCGCCGTCCACTACCCATTGGCCCCCGTCGCGCGTCACGCGTCCCTGCTCCGGAAAGGCCGGGGCGACCACGACGCGATTGAAGCGGCCTTCGATGCCGGCCGTGGCGATGGACGCTGCCGGGCTGCCGCGCCACACGCTGTCGACCTTGAGGAAGGCGAGCCCGTGACGCCCGGTCCACAGCGCACGCGTTCCGGCACGCGTTCGCGCGATCGCGTCGCCAACGTCGACTTCCCGGCTCGCCGAATCGAGCGCGATCCGGTCCCCGGCGTGCGTGCCCGCCCGGCCCACGTCCCAGTAGACGCACATGGCACCGTCGCGCGACGCAAACGGTCCGGCAGCGTCGAGCGCGCCGGACAGGTCGTCGGCGAGAATGCGCACGGCGGGGCGGTCGGCAGCGCTGGAATCCGTGGTCATGCGCTAGACGAGCTGGATCTCGAGCCCGGCGTCTCGCCACAGCGCAAGCGTCTTCGCCTCCGCGCCACGCGACGTGACCAGGCCCGCAACCTCGCGGGCGCGACAGACATCCGCAAACGCCGGTTCGCGGAACTTGGTGTGGTCGACCAGCACGTAGGTGCGGCGGGCGGCACGAACGATCGCCCGCTTGATGCGTGCGATCTCGAGCGACGTCTCGGTGATCAGGTTCCCGGTGATCGAGTGCGCGCCGATCAGTGCGAGATCGACGTGCAGCTCGCTCACGAAGCGCTCGGTTGCTTCGCCGAACAGCGTGGACGAGCGCGGCCGCAACGTGCCGCCGAGCACCACCAGTCGGGTCGCGGCCACGTCGGCCATGAGACGCGCAATGCCGACGTCGTTGGTCACCACGGTGCCACCCACCCCGCGGTGCGCGAAGGCCCGCGCCGCCTCGAGCACGGTCGTGCCGCTGTCGAAGATGACCGATTGCCCCGGCTTGATCAACAGCGCTGCGTGGCGGCCGATGCGCTGCTTCTCCTCGTGCTCGAGGTGCTCGGCGACCGCGACGTCGGGCTCGAACGTCGACAGCGCGCCATCCTTCACTTCCGCGCCGCCGAACGTGCGCACGATCGCCCCGCGCCCCGCGAGGTCGTCGAGGTCGCGACGCACGGTGCTCGCCGATCCGCCCAGGAGCTCCGCGAGCTCGCGGATCGACGCGGCGCGCCGCACTCTCAGGATTTCCAGCAGGCGGGCGTGCCGCTCCGCGGGAATGAGCTCCACCCGGGCGCTGCGTGGCGCCGGTGCGCGCGTCGGAGTCTTGGCTGAACGTTTCATACCTTTCCAAATTATTTCACGCTTTGATTGACATTGGAACCCGCGGGTGACAAAGTCTCGCCTGCGCTTCGCCGCATGCCGGTGTTCGTCCCCGGTCGGACGCAACGGCATTCCAACCAGACCGGGCATGAGGAGAATTTCCATGAAGTGGATCGTGCGGCCGCTGGCCCGTGTCTGTATTGCAGCAGCAGCCTTTGCGGCGGGAAGTGCCGCGATGGCGGCCGAAGTCGAGTGGAAGTTCTACACGTACTTCGCGGCCAACGACAAGCCGACGGAACTGCACAGGGCCTTCGCCGACGACGTGCTGAAGGCAAGCAACCAGCGCTTCCACATCCGCGTGTTCGCGTCGGGCGAACTGCCTTACAAGGCCCCGGACGTGCTGCGCGCCGTGGCGACCAACCAGGTGCAGATGGGCGACGTCGCCCTGGGCTTCGTCGCGGGCGACGTCCCCGAGCTCAATGCGTTCGCCATGCCGTTCTCGTGCACGTCGATGGAGAAGTTCTACGACAAGGCGGCACCTGCGGTTGCCGCCGACGTCGACGGCGTGCTGACGCGCAAGTTCAAGACACGGTCGATCATGCAGTGGGTGATGCCGCCCCAGCAGCTGTGGCTGGTCAAGCCGGTCAGCGGGATCGACGGCCTGAAGAACCTGAAGGTGCGCTCCTGGAACCGCGAGCAGGCGGAGATGATGAAGCTGCTCGGCGGCGCCGGCGTGACGATCACCCCCGCGGAAGTCATCCCGGCGCTGCAGCGCGGCGTGGTCGACGGCGCGTTCACCGCCGCCGTTCCGGCACTCGACTGGAAGTTCAACGAAGTGACGAAGATGGGGTACATGATCAACCTCACCCTCGCCCACCAGGTGTTTGCCGTCAACGAGCAGGAACTGAACAAGCTGCCCGCCGACCTGCGCAAGCTCCTGCTCGACAAGGCCGCCGAATGGGCGCCGAAGTACCGCCAGGCGCTGATCGAGGCGGACCGGAACGCGCGCAAGACGCTGGCCGAGAAGGGCGTCACGCTGCGCGAGCCGCCGCCGGAGGAAATGGAGAAGTTCCGCGCGGTGACCCGCCCGATGTGGAAGGAGTGGACCGACAAGAACGGCCCGATCGCCGAGAAGATGCTGAATACGGCACTCGAGTCCTGCCGCTGATGAACGCCGCGACCGCGCGGACGTCCGCCTGGTCGCGGGTGTCCGCGCTGCTGGACCGACTGGGCGGGATCTTCATCGCTGCCTCCGCGATCATGCTGCTGCTCATGGTCGCGCTCATGGGGGTGGAGATCGCCACGCGTGCGCTGCTGCACAAGTCGACGCAGATCGCCGACGAGTACGCCGGCTACCTGTTCACGTGGATGACGATGGCGGGGTTCTTCTACGCGCAGCGCAGCGACCGCTTCCTGCGCGTCGACTCGCTGCGCCATCGACTCTCGCCCCGCGGGCGCGCCGGCGCGGATGCGGCGACCTCGCTGCTCGCGGCGCTCCTCGTCGCCGTGCTGCTGTACGCGACGTGGGCCACCTTTCGCACCAGCCTGATGTTCGACTCCAGATCGATCCAGCCATCCCAGACGCTGCTCTGGATCCCGCAGGTGGTGATGCCGGTCGGCTTCGCATTGCTGCTGCTGGCCTTCCTGCACTCGTCCCTGATCTCGCTGCTCCAGGCGCTCGGTCGCCTGCCCTGCACCGCTCCTGCGCCCGGCGGAAGCTCGTGACCGCATGACCTGGCAGATCGCGCTGTCGATCTACGCGGTCCTGCTGGCCGCCTTCCTCCTCGGCGGCGCCGGCATCGGCGTGGCGATCGGGCTCGTCGGCGTGATCGGCATCACGATCGCGTCGGGGACGCAGCTGTGGCTGTCGCTGGGCGACATCGTCTGGAACACGACGAACACGTTCACGCTGGTCTCGATTCCGCTGTTCGTGCTGATGGGCGAAATCATCCTCCGCAGCGGCATCTCGACGCGCTTCTACAACGGCATCGGCGTGATGCTGCGCGGCTTGCCCGGCGCACTCGCGCACACGAACATCGTCGGATGTGCGATCTTCTCCGCGATCGCCGGCTCCTCGGTGGCGACGGCGATGACGGTCGGCACCGTCGCCATCCCCGAGATGCGCAAGCGCGGCTACTCGGACCGGCTGACGCTCGGCACGCTGACCGGCGGCGGGTGCCTCGGCATTCTGATCCCGCCGTCGATTCCGATGATCGTGTACGCCTCGATGACCCAGGTGTCGGTCATCGACCTGTTCATGGCCGGCGTCGTTCCCGGTCTCGCGCTTGCCGCGATCTTCATGATCTATGTCGCATGGCGCGTCTGGGCCGACCCCAAGCTCGCCCCGCCGCACGAGGCCCGCGCGTCCGGTGCCGAGTTGCTTCGCGGAGCGATCGATTCGATACCCGTGATCCTGCTGATCGCGGCCGTGATAGGCAGCATGTACTTCGGCATCGTCACGCCGACGGAAGCGGCGGCCCTGGGCTGCCTGATCGCGTTCGTGCTCGCGCTGGCTTACCGGGAACTGACCCGGGCCCGGGTGATGCAGGCGCTGCGCAACGCGGCCATCACCAGCGGCGTGGTGATGTTCATCACGCTCAACGCGCAGATCCTGAACTTCGCCGTCGTCACCTCGGGCATCGGCGAAGGGCTGGCCCAGGGCCTTGCCGCACTCGGGCTGCCGAAGCTGCTGTTCTTCTGCCTGCTGTTCCTGGTCTACCTCGTGGTCGGCATGTTCATCGACGGCCTGTCGATCATGCTGCTGACGGTCCCCCTGCTCTACCCGTCGTTCCTGGCCCTGGGTTTCGACCCCGTCTGGGTCGGCGTGATCATCGTCGTGTTCATCGAGCTGGGCGCGGTGACCCCGCCGATGGGGCTCAACCTGTTCGCGGTCCAGTCGATCGCCAGCGACCGCACGCTGGCGGATGTCGCGAGGGCGTCGATGCCCTATACCATCATGATCAGCGCGTTCGCGTTCCTGATGTACGCCGTGCCGCAGATCGCCCTTTGGCTGCCCTCCATGATGAAGGCGAGCTGAACATGCTCTTCGCACCGCCGCCCGTCGTCGCCACGACGCCCTTTGCCCGCCTCCCGGATGCGTTCCGCCGGTCCGGCCGCGACACCGAGTGGCACCGCGGCCAGCCCGGCAATCACCCCGAGCACTCGCTGCTCGAGGGTCCCGCATTCGACCGCGACGGCACGCTGTGGTGCGTGGACATTCCCTACGGGCGCATCTTCCGCGTCTCGCCGCAGGGCGAGTTCGAGCTGGCCGCCGAGTACGACGGCGAGCCGAACGGCCTCGCGATCCACCGCGACGGACGGATCTTCGTCGCCGACTACGCGCACGGCATCATGGTGCTCGACCCCGCCACGCGCAAGGTGGAGCCGTTCGTCACCCGCGTGCGCCTCGAGCGCCTGAAGGCCGTGAACGACCTGGTCTTCGCCAGCAACGGCGATCTGTACTTCACCGACCAGGGCCTCACGGGTTTGCACGATGCGACCGGTCGCGTGTTCCGGGTGCGCGCCGGGGGCCAGGTGGACCTGCTGCTCGGCAATGTGCCGAGCCCCAACGGCATTGCGCTCGCCCCCGACGAATCGATGCTGTACGTCGCCGTGACGCGCGCCAACGCCGTCTGGCGGGTTCCGCTCATGCGCGACGGCGGCGTCGCCAAGGTCGGCAATTTCATCCAGCTGTCGGGTGGCGGCGGCCCGGACGGTCTGGCAGTCGACCGCGAGGGCAACCTTGCCGTCGCCCACATCGGCCTCGGCTGCGTCTGGCTGTTCAGTCGCCGCGGCGAGCCGATGGCCCGCATCCAGTCGTGCGCGGGCGATCACACGACAAACATGGCGTACGGCGGCAGCGACGGAACGACGCTGTTCATCACCGAATCGGAAACCGGCACGCTGCTGAAGGCCGCGATGCCGGTGCCCGGTCTGCCGTTGTTCTCCCACGCGCCCTGACCGCGCGTATCGTTGAAGGCTTGCTGTCTCACGTTCTGCTCAGGAAATCGACATGGCCGGAATCTTCCGCAATCTCATCGGCGGCGAATGGATCGAGGGCGCCTCGTCCAAGCCCAATCGCAATCCGTCGGATGTGACCGACGTCATCGGCGAGTACGCGCAGGCAGACGCCGCGCAGACGCTCGCAGCGATCGCCGCGGCGCGCCGGGCCTTCCCGGCGTGGTCGACGGGCCCGATCCAGCAGCGCTTCGACATCCTGGACCGGGCGGGAACCGAGATCCTCGCGCGCAAGGACGAGCTCGGCGCGCTGCTGTCGCGCGAGGAAGGCAAGACGCTGCCCGAAGGCGTGGGCGAGGCCGCGCGTGCCGGCTACATCTTCAAGTTCTTCGCCGGGGAGACGCTCCGCCTGGCGGGTGAGCGCGTGCCGTCGGTGCGGCCCGGCGTGGACGTCGAAATCTCCCGCGAGCCGATCGGCGTCGTCGGGCTGATCGCGCCCTGGAATTTCCCGATCGCCATCCCCGCCTGGAAGATCGCTCCCGCCCTCGCCTACGGCAACACCGTCGTCATGAAGCCGGCGGACCTGGTGCCGGGGTGCTCGTGGGCGATCGCCGACATCCTCGCGCGCGCCGGCCTGCCCGCCGGCGTGTTCAACCTCGTGATGGGGCGCGGCTCCGTAGTCGGCGAGGCGATGATCGCGAGTCCCGACGTCGCCGGCGTGAGCTTCACGGGTTCGGTGGCGACCGGCCGGGCGATCGCGGCGAAGCTCGTCGGCCGCATGGCGAAGGTACAGCTCGAGATGGGCGGCAAGAATCCGCTGGTCGTGCTCGACGACGCGGACCTGAACGTCGCCGTCAACGCGGCGATACAGGGTGCCTACTACTCGACCGGCCAGCGCTGCACGGCCTCGTCGCGGCTGATCGTCACGCAGGGCATCCACGACCGTTTCGTCCGCGCGTTGTCCGAGCGCCTGGCGGCGCTGAAGGTCGACGATGCACTCGCAGCGGGCACCGACATCGGTCCCGTCGTCGACGAAAGCCAGCTCGCGCAGGATCTGGAGTACGTCGGCATCGGCAAGGCCGAAGGCGCGAAGCTCGTCGCCGGCGGCGAGCGGCTGTCGCGCGCGAAGGACGGCTACTACTTCGCGCCCGCGCTGTTCACCGACACGACGAACGACATGCGCATCGCGCGCGAGGAGATCTTCGGCCCGGTTGCCGCGGTGATCCGCGCGAAGGACTACGACGAGGCGCTCGCGCTCGCGAACGACACCGAGTTCGGCCTCTGCTCCGGCGTCGTGACGACGTCGCTCAAGTACGCCTCGCACTTCCGTCGCCACGCGCAGGCCGGCATGGTGATGGTGAACCTGCCCACCGCGGGCGTCGACTACCACGTGCCCTTCGGCGGCCGCAAGGGCTCGAGCTACGGTCCGCGCGAGCAGGGACGCTATGCCGCCGAGTTCTACACGACCGTGAAGACCGCCTACATCGCGCCCTGAACGGGTCCGTCGCGTCCGCCCGGTCGAAACGGGGCGGGCACGAGGGCGCCGGCGCCGTCAGCCGCCGCCGACCGGGGGAATGATCGTCAGCTCGTCGTCGGGCGCGAGCGCGCGACGGCGGTCGCGTTCGACCTGACCGTTGACCGTGACGGCGTGCGTCGCCTGCGGCGCCAATCCCAGTGCGTGCAGCACGTCCTCGATCGTGGCGCCGTCGGCAACCTCGAGCACACCGCCCTCGGGTGTCCGCGCCTTGAGCACGCCCATCAGCTTGAGGCGGATTCGCATGGCGTCCGTTCGGCGCGCGTGGCTCTCGTACCGGCAGGCGCGTCAGCGCCCGGCAACGAACACCGCGTGCGCCGGGCCGGCCGTCGACGACGGCTCGGCGGACCCGAAGCGAAACTGACGCGCCTTGGCGGGCCGGTGCAGCAACGTCGCGCCGACGAGCTTCGCCGCCGCGCCGGAACCGACGTACGCGCGGCGCACGTCGAAGGGATGGACTTGCAGGTGCTTCTTCCACGGGCCAAGCGATGTCCCGGTCTGCATCATGCCCTTGACCATGCCGATGTCGGTGAGCATCCCCACGTCGTCGGCGCGACCCATGAAGATGGCGCCGGCGATGCGGTCGTCGGTGAACACGAGCTTGCGGTGGATGAATCCGGCCGGATTGTCGATGGTCGTCGCCTCGCCCGCGGCGTCGTTCCAGCGCCCGAAGCTCGCCCCCTGCAGGCCGCAGATGTCGATCACGTTCATCGACAGGCTGCCCGGATACCGCACCTCAAGCCCCGCCATGTTGGCCCCGGCCACGCGGCCGTGGTCAACCGCCGTCGGCTGGATCGGATGCACCGCGCGCTCGGTACCGAACAGCACCGGCCCCTGGGCCACGTCGCCGCCTGCGTAGATGTGCGGGAAGTTGGTCTGCATCCGGTCGTTGACCAGGATCCCGTGATCCGTGGCGATGCCCGATCCCTGCAGCAGATCGAGGTTCGCGCGGACGCCGGTTGCCAGGATCACGATGTCCGCAACGAGCGATCGACCGTCGGACAGCTCCACCGACTTCGCCCCGTCATCCTGCTGGCGAATGCGGCGCACCGTCGTGCCGCAGTGGATCGGGATGTCGCGCGTGGCGAGCCAGCGCTGCGCGTGTTGCGCGGCCGTCGCGTCGAGCATCCTCGGCAGGACGTGAGCTTCGCGCTCGACCACCGCCAGATGCCACTGCCGCTTGTGCATGGCGTTCAGCACGATGAAGCCGACGAAGCCCGCACCGACGAGCACCACGCGCGGCGTGCGTCCGGCCGCCTGCAGTGCTTCGGCACGTGCAGCACCCGACCGGTGTCCGCGAGCGTCCACAGCGGCTCCACGCCCGGCAGGTCGGCACCTTCGATCGCCGGACGCACCGGCGACGAGCCGGTGGCGATCAGCAGGTCGTCGAATGCGAGGCTGCTGCCGTCGCTCAACGTGACCGTCCGACCGGGCGGGTCGATGGCGACGACACGGACGCCGAACCGCGTCGCGACGCCGAGGCGCGCGAAGTACGCCGCGTCGCCGGTGTGCGTCTGCGCTTCCGGAATGCTCCCCGCCAGCCAGTACGGCAGGGCCATGCGGGCATGGGCGGGCTCGTCGCAGACGAGCGTGACGGTCGAGCGGCCGCCGTCCTGCTCGCGGATCGTCTCCATCGCGTTGATCGCGGCCGGTCCGGCGCCGATGATGACGTGGTGCATATGTCGGCTTTCGTCAGGTGGTTGTGCGCGCCTGCTCGTGCGCCGTGCCGGATCAGGCCGACGCGAGGCCCAACTCGGCCAGCTTCTCGCGCCGGGGCACGCCCTCTTCCGACCAGCCCCGCTCGCGGTAGTAGACCGGCAGCATGGCGTCGAGGTCCACGACGACGCCCGCCGACGGGCCGCTCTTGTGGGGCTCCTCGAGCAGCCGCCGCGGCAGGGTGTCGTCGGCCTTCGTGAGTCCGGCCGCGAGATTGAACAGGCGCTCGACGTTCCAGGTGCGCTCGCCGATCTTCACGAAGTCGTCGATCGAATAGGCAACGCCCCGGGCGGCGGCCGTGCACGGCACCAGCGTCTCGAGCGCCCCGCCCGACGCGCCGGTGAAGAGGCACGTGCCCGTGTTGTCGTGCGCCGTGGTCCGGTCCTGCTCGTGGACCACCCACTCGCTCTTCCCCGCCGTCGCGTGCGGGTCCCGGTCGCCCGACGTCTCGAAGCCGGGGGTCCACGCGCGCAGGTGACAGGCGCCGCGATTGCAGGTGGCAAACGCGATGCCCATGCCCTGGAAGCCGCGCGGGTCGTACGCCGGGAACTCCTGCCCCTTCACGCCCATGAACACTTCCGGGTGCAGGAACTTGGTACCCATGCGCTTCGAGCCTTCGGCGAGCTCGTTGCCGAATCCTTCGCGGTAGGCGGTGGCCTCGACCATGCGCACGAGCGCGTCGGCCGAACCAAAGCGGAGCGGCCGCTCGACCTGCGCGTCCGTGATCACACCGCGCTCGTAGAGCTCCATCGCGGCGGCGAGCGACGCGCCCATGGAGATCGGGTCCATGCCGAGGTCGTTGCACAGCCAGTTGGCCTTGAGCACGGCGTCCAGGTCGCCGACGCCGACGTCGGCACCGAGCGCCCACGCGTTCTCGTATTCCGGACCCTCGCCCGCCGCCTTCCAGTTGCGCGGATGCGTGTTGACGAGGAACTTGCCCGCGTGTTCGCCGAGGCGCGTCACCCGGCCGCACGCGATCGTGCAGGCGAAGCACGCCTTGTTCGCGACCATGCGCGTTTCCCTGATGGTCGTGCCGTTCAGGTTCTCGTAGTGCTCGAACTGGCCCTCGAGGAAGTTGCGGGTCGGCAGGCCGCCGAACGCCTGCGTCATGTCGATCGTCGCCGCGGTACCCAGCTCGGTGAACGAGATGCGGCCGGGGTTGTCCTGCATGCGGCTGCGCATCGTCCACACCGCCTTCATGAACGCGGCAGGATCTGCCAGGGAAACGCCTCCCGTGCCGCGAACGGCGATGGCCTTGAGGTTCTTCGACCCCATCACCGCACCGACGCCGCTGCGCCCTGCCGCACGGTGCTTGTCGTTCATGATGCAGGCGAAGCGCACCAGCTTCTCGCCGGCGGGCCCGATGCACGCGACGCGAAGTCCCGGAATCCCAAGCTCGCGTCGCAGCCCGTCCTCGGTCGCGCCGACCGGCCGGCCCCAGAAATGCGCGGCATCGCGCAGCTCGACGCGGTCGTCGCAGATCAGCAGATAAGTTGGCTTGGGCGCGCGCCCTTCGAGGATGACCATGTCGTAGCCCGCGAACCTGAGCTCGGGGCCCCAGTGGCCGCCCGAGTTCGACGTGGTGATCGCGTCGGTCAGCGCACCCTTGGTCACGACCATGTAGCGGGCGCCGCACGGCACGGGGGTACCCGTCAGCGGTCCGGTCGCGAAGATCAGCTTGTTCTCCGGCGACAGCGGATCGACGTGCGGGTCGAGCTCCTCGAGGAGGTAGCGGGCTGCCAGTCCGCGGCCACCAAGGTAGTCGCGGCGCCAGTCGGCGCGAATCTCCTCCACGGTGATCCGACCCGCCGTCAGGTCGACTCGCAGCAGCTTGCCCGTGGGTTCCTGCATCGCTCGTTCCTTCCGTGTGGCGTGGCGCGAACCTGCTTCCGCGTGATGTGCCCTCAGTCGCCGAAGGCTGCGACGTGATTGCGATGGACCTTCGTGCCCCACGGCTCCAGCCACTGCCCCACCTGCGTCGACTCGCCGAAGACGATCGCCTGCGTCGGGCAGGCCTTGGCGCACGCCGGCTGCCCGGTGCACAGGTCGCATTTCGCGGCCTTGCCGGACTGCGGCAGCGTGAACACGGTGCCGAAGGGACAGGCGATCGTGCACAGGTGGCAGCCGATGCACAGCGCGTCGACCACCACCTTGGCGCCCGTCGCAGCGTCGATCGCAATCGCGTTCACCGGACAGGCGTTCATGCACCACGCCTCGTCGCACTGCAGGCAGGTGAAGGGGGCGTAGCTCGCCTCCTCGTCGAAGACGCTGACGCGGATCAGGCTCTTCGACGGGGCGAACGTGCCCGTCTGCACCCACGAGCAAGCCAGCTCGCATTGCATGCAGCCGGTGCACCTGTCGGGCACGATGTGCAGCGCTTTCGTCACGGCAAGTCCCCTTTCAACGGCCGTCACGGACCGCGTGGAGCGTGGTGGAGCGTCAGCCAGTATCGATTATTCACCACGCGGCGCGGGCTGTCAGCAAGGGGGTTCCGGAACGATCGCCGCCCGCAATGCCACGAGTGGCTTGCAGCCGGAGTTTGCGGCCCGACGCGGCGGCGTTGTGGTGCCGCCGTCACTCCCCAAGCAGCTCCGCCACCGGCTGAAGCTGCTCCAGGTGCTGCGCAACGACCTTCACTATGACGAGAATCGGAATGCCGAGCAGCATGCCCCAGATGCCCCAGAGCCAGCCCCAGAACAGCAGTGAGATGAATACCGCCGCAGGATTGAGGCGCGCGATCCTGCCGGTGAGCCACGTTGTGACAAAGGTGCCGATCAGCGTCGCGATCGTCAGGGATACCCCGCAAACCAGCAGCGCCATCGGGAACGAGTCGAATTGCACGAATGCGGCCATGCCCGCGGCCACGGCGGTCACCGCCGGACCGACGTACGGTACGACGTGAAGCAGGCCGGCTGCGACCGCCCACGCCCCGGCATTGTCGAGATCCATCGCGGCGAAGGCGGCCCACGCGAGCACACCGACCATCACGTTCGTCAGGAGCATCATCGACAGGTACTTCTGGATCGAGTGATTGATGTCGTCCAGGATCCTGACGGTGATCTTCTTGCTCGCCAGCGACGGTCCCGCCAACCGCACCAGTTTGCGCTTGAACGTGTCGCCGGCCGCCAGCAGGAAGAACGCCAGGAACAGCACCATCAGCGCCTGACCCGCCCCACCCACAGCACCCTTGGAGCCTGCCCACAGGAAGTCGCCATACTTGAAGCCGGACTGATCGATCACGACCCGCGTTGGGCGCTGCCCGGCGACAGGCGACGGGTCGGTCAGTTGGGAGGTCGCCTTTTCGACCGCCGTCGAGACGCTTTGCATCTTCTGCAGTGGACCCAATTGGCTGGTCCGCAATCGGGAGAGCCCCGCGGCGAATTTGCTCGTGGCCTCGGGAAGTTGCGTGACGACCGCCTGCACCTGCCCACGCAGCGAGTAGGCGCCGAGCGCGAATGCGCCCATTGCGGTGACCATCACGATGAGCGACGCCGCGATCCGCGGAATCCTGAGCCGCTCCAGCCACGTGACCGGAGGATTCAACGTGTACGCAACGAGGACGCCGAGCAACAGCGAGATGAGGAACGCCTGCGCCCATTCCAGCGCGAACACGACCGCGATCGCGGCGAGGATCGAAAGCGACAGGCTGCGAACGTCTAGCGGCAGGCGGACGACGGGCACCGCCGGCTCGCTGTCCGCCTGAACGCCGCCATGATTGCCGACCGGGGGCATGAGTTCGGACATCAGTTTGCGGTACTTTCCGTCATGGTGGGGCGACGCGCGACCACTACAAGATATGGGAAATGAGCGATCGCGACTGTTCGCCACCGCACACTGCGTTGCGCTCGTTTTGGACCCGGCAGCCTCGGCAGCGCTCTGTGCTCTATCGCACGGACACCGGCAGCATCCCGGCGTAGTATCCCTATCAGCCTGCGAGTGGGACACCAGCTCGTCCGGTCAACATCGTTTGTCACCATGGATCGACCTATGTTGAGCGTTCCCAAAGCCGCCTCGAAGTCCCGCAAGTCTTCCCGGACCCCACGCGATGCGGCAGGCCGTGAATCCGATGTGCTGCCGCGCACGTTGCAGGCACGCAGCCGACCCGGCGACACCGCGCTGCAGCGGCACGTGTCCTTCTTCGACGACAACGGCGATCGCAGCATCGACGTCGCCGAGTGCACGCGCGGACTCAAGGCCCTCGGGTTGCCGCTCGGCGTCGCCGAGGTCGCCGCGCTGGTCATCGTCGCGCCCCTGAGTTTCATGACGCGGGGCTCGCTGCTGGCGATGAGCATCGATGTCGAGAACATCCAGAAGGGCAAGCACGACAGCGACACCGGCATCCTGGACAAGCGGGGCCGGTTCAACGCCAGGCGCTTCGAGAAGCTGTTCGGCGCGAACTCCGCGGTCGATCGCAACGGCGACAAGGTATTCACCGCAGCAGAGATCACCAGGATGGTCAACGCGAACCGCGAGACGCTCCTCGGGGCCCTGGTGTCGTTGGCGGAATGGCAAGTGCTGCTCCTGCTCGCCGCCGACACCGAGGCGGTCGACGGCGACAAGCCGGTTCCTGCCCTGAGCGTGGCCAGAATCAAGTCGTTCTTCGACGGCACGTTGTTCTACAGGCTCGCCAGGGAACGCGCGTAGTAGCAACGCGAGGAGGCGGCGGCACGTCCGCGAACGTTCACGAGCGACGCTTCACGAGTCGATCCGGGCTGCGCTACGATTGCCGGGTCGTCGTTCGCGGACGAGGTGGTCCCGTGATGGATCGGCGGACTCTCATCGGCGCTCTTGCGCTTGGGCTCGTCGCCGCGCCGTGGCTCGCGCAGGCGCAGCCGCCGGCCCGTGCATTCCGCATCGGCATGCTCGGCGGATCTTCGCCCGCCAGCCCGGAGGCCGCGCACATCTGGGGTGGGTTCCTCGGTGGGCTCCGCGAGCTCGGCTACGTCGAGGGTCGACACTTCGTCATCGAGGGTCGCTACTACGGCGACGACGTCGAGCGGCTGCAAACACTGGCTGCCGAGCTCGCGCGCCTTCCGGTCGACGTCATCGTGGCCGGCGCCCCGCCCGCGCCCGAGGCAGCAAGGCGAGCCACGTCGGCGATTCCCATTGTCATGATCAACCACAACGACCCGGTAGGCAGCGGCCTCGCGGTGAGTCTCGCGAGGCCGACGGGAAACGTCACGGGAATGTCCCTGGCGACTGCCGCGCTGCGCGGCAAGCAGCTGCAGCTGCTCAAGGACGTCGTGCCCGGACTCACCACCGTGGCTGTCCTGTGGAATCCGACCGGCCCGGCGCTCGAGTTGAACGAGCTGGACGTCGCCGCGCGGTCGCTGAACCTGCAGCTGCAAGTCGTCGCAGCGCGTTCCGCGAGCGAGTTCGCGGCGGCCTTCGCGGAGGCCCGGAAGAAGCGCGCCGGAGCCCTCCTTCCCCACGGCGGATCGGTGTACTTCGCGAATCGCGCGCGGCTCGCTGAGTTGGCGGCCGAGAGCCGCATGCCGGTGATCTATGGAGTAAAGGAGTACGTCGAGGCCGGTGGCCTCATGGCGTACGGGGTCGACCTCGGCGACAGCGCCCGCCGGGCGGCAGGGTATGTCGACAAGATCCTGAAGGGCGCCAAGGTGAGCGACCTGCCGATCGAGCAACCGACCAAGTTCGAACTGGTCGTCAACCTCAAGACCGCGAATGCGCTCGGCCTCACCATCCCACCTTCGCTGCTGCTGCGTGCGGACAAGGTGATTCGCTGACCGCCGGCCTCCCGCCGGCAAGGGCGGCGGCCCGAACACACCGTTCCCGCGCCCCGCTACATCGCGTACACTGGCACCCCATTTGCCGTTTCTCCGCAGACACGCGGCGATGACGGCAGTGGCACCGCCGGGCCCCGACGCAGGGGCCCTCCTACTAGGGCATCGAGGGAGGAACCATGAAGCTTCTTCGTGTTGCGTCCGTTGCCTTGGGCAGCATGGGTTGGCTCGCCGTTGCAGGCAGTGCCGTCGCGCAGACCGTTGTGATGAGCGGGCTCGACAATCCGCGGGGCCTCGCCTTTGCGCCGAACGGTGCGCTGTACGTCACCGAAGCAGGCAGAGGCGGCAGCGGCCCGTGCGTGGTCAATCCGGGTACGGGCGAGACTCGCTGCTACGGCAAGTCCGGTGCGATCACGCGACTGTGGAAGGGAAAGCAATCGCGCGTGGCGGAGGGCTTGGAGTCCCACGCGATGCCGGACGGGTCGTCGGCGAGCGGACCGAACGACATCTCGTTCCAGGGCACCGGTGGCGCGTACATCACCATGGGGCTCGGCGGCGACACCGCATTCCTGGAGGCACTCGGCGGCGAGTACCAGGGCACGCTGATTCACATGGCCGCCAGCGGCAAGTGGAAGGTCGTGGCCGACATCCTGCTGCATGAAATCGACGAGAACCCGGCCGGCGGTCCCGTCGACTCGAACCCGTTCGGCGTTCTCGCCGAGCCCGGTGGCCGCCTGGTCGCCGACGCTGGTGCGAATGCATTGCTGCGCGTCGCGGCCAACGGCACGGTGGAGACGGTGGCCGTCTTTCCGCCGATCCCGAATCCCATCTTTCCGTTCGGACCACCGATGGTCGAGTCCGTCCCGACCGCCGTCGCCCGCGGTTCTGACGGTACCCTCTACGTCGGCCAGCTGACGGGCTTCCCGTTCGTGCAGGGCTTGGCGAGCATCTACCGGGTGAACCCGGGACAGGCCCCGGTGGTCCATTGCACCGGGTTCAAGGCGATCATGGACCTTGTGTTCGGACCGGACGGCAGCCTCTACGTCGTCGAGAATGCGACCGGCCCATTCCCGCCGCCGCCTCCCTTCGCCCCCAACTCGGGCCGGCTGTCGCGTGTCGCCCCGGACTGCACCGTGACCCCCGTGCTGGAAGGGCTCAATCGTCCGACCGCGGTCGCGGTGGGCGCCGACGGCGCGATCTACGTAACCAACAACGGCGTCACGGCCGGCGCCGGCGAAGTTCTCAGAGTCGCGCCCTGACGCAAAACGCGCGAGCCTCCCGGCGCGACCGTTGCGCTCGCCGGGAGGCTTCGTAAAGGTTCGTTGGGCCGAATGGGTGTAAGGATCAGCGCCCACGCTCCGCCTCGCCGCTGTGCACCACGGTGGTGACGGTCTCGGTGCGCACGAAGCGACCAAGCGCGCGATCCGCGCCTTCGATTGTCACGGTAGCGCGGTAGATGCCGGGGACAAGTGCGTCGGCAATTTCAGCGTGTAAACCGCCCTTGCCATCGCCGTCGAGCCGCAGGCGCTGGGTGATCGGCACCAGCGCTTTCCGCAATCGCGGATCGCCTTCGAGGTAAGCAAGTCGCTGCTCGGCCAGCGACATGCCGGGCTCCCGAACGACCCGTGGGCTCACACCCGGCGGCAGCTCACGGAGCAATTTGTCGACGGCGATCGCGGGACTCTGCAGCACCGCCGTTACCTTGACCGGGCCGTCGACCGGACGCTGGTCCACGCCCAGTGCCACGCGCAGCGCCAGCTTGCCGCCCACGCGGTCACTCGGTGATCCCAGCCGCGCCCGGTAGCGAAGCCGATGCGTGTCCACCAGGCCGGCCACCTCGAACTTCGTGCCGCGCCCACCCGTGACGCGCAGCTCCCACATGCCGTCGGCCTGAGCCTGCGGCAACGGGAAATCAAAGGCGTAGATGCGGAAGAAGCTGCCTTCGGCGACGCGCGCCGCGGCGGTCACATCGATGCCGTCCTTGAACACGCGTGCGTCGAGCTTGCGTCCACGCGGCCCGCTCACCTTCAAGAGAAGCTTGGACGTGCCCTTCTCGACCACGAAACGCTCGCGCGCTCCGTGCGTGCCGAGCACACCGCGGCGATACGCGACGAGCTGCGGGCTGAAGCCCCGCAGTGATTCCACCAACTCCTCGACGAAGAACTGACGCAGGTCCGCGGCGTCGGTCGTGGCACGGGCAAGCCCTCCCGTCTGGGCGGCGATGGCGCCGAGCAGATCGACGAAGGCCTGACCTGTACCTACGCCGATCGTGTCGACGGTGATCCCGGACAGCGCATCGAGACGAACGGGTGGCACGCTGGGGGCCACCCCCGAGGACAGTCGTCCCGGTTCGTCCGCGATCTCGTGACGCGGCGGTGCGGCCGTGACCTCGCGCACCATCGGATTGGTGTTCTGCATGCCGTCGGTGAACAGCACGACGTGGCGGCGGCTCGCGGCATCCGGCGGCAGCGCGGCCAGAGCCTCGATAGCGCGCTGCAGCCCGCCGCCCATCGCGGTCCGGCTGCCCGACACCGTCGACTGCGCGTGTACATCGGCGACGAGTGCGCCGACATTCGCCGGCGGCGGCGCGCCCAGCACAGGCAGGGGATCACCCGACAGCTGAAACCGGTCGACCGTGGTACGGAAGTACGTCGCGCCGAGCCGGTCGTCGGCGCGCCCGAGCATCGACCACAGGCTCGCGAAGATCTCCACCGAGTCCTTCAGCACGTCGAGCCGGCTGCCGCAACCCGGGCACGCCGGCGCGAGCATGCTGCCCGACATGTCGAGCGCCAGCATCACCGCGGCGCGCGCGGGCGTCGGCACGATCGGCACGTTGTCGACGATCGTGCAGGTCTGTCCCGCGGGCGAGCGGTGATGCACGGCCGTGAACAGCGCCTTGCAGATGACGTCGTGCGTGTGGACCGTGTTCTGATGCACGGCGAGCCGCCGCAGGTTCGGTGTCAGCTGGCCATCGTCCCCGATGCCGGCGATCGGCACGTTGACCGCGATCGGGCCCTCGGCATTTCCGGCGAGGTTGCGCGCGACGCCGCGGCCGCGGCAATCGCCCGACGTGCCGTCGCCGCCGACCATGTCGGCGTTGCCGGTGGCATAGAGCGAAACGTAGAGCGTTCCCGCATGCGGTCCCTGGCCGTCGCGGCGAAAACCCGGGGCTTCGGACGGGAACGCGTCGGACACGGTGTCCAGCGTGTCGGTGATCGCGTGCCCATTGAGCGTCGCGATGAAGTTGTCCGCCAGCGGGTTGCCGTAGGAATCACCGCAGTTCGGGCCGAACGGGCTGTCTGGCTTCACGCCGTCGTAGAGTTGCTGCACCGAGGTCCGCGTCGTCGAAACGAAGAGCGACGTCGCGAGCCCGTGGTTGGGCGGCGAGATGGCGATGAAGTCCGACACCGGGCGGTAGTCGGGCCGCGGCGCGGGCAGTGGCGGCTGTCCGGAGTCGCCGACCGGGGTCGTGAGGCTCTTCAGGTACTGGCGCGTACTGATCGCGCCCTTGCTGTACCCGACCATCACCACCTGGACCGGCGGCGGCGCGGCTGGTGCCGTCACCGCGAATCCAGGGTTGTGCCGCTGCACGATCATGTCGACGGCCTCTCCGATCTCGCGAGCGTCCTCGGTGATCGACCGGGCCTGATCCACCAGGCGAATGTAGTAGGGCTCGACGTCGAGGCCGGCGTTACCGGGGTGATCCAGCGCCAGCTTGAACGACGGCAGGTCGCCGAGTGCGTTCCACCAGTTCTTCCGGTAGTTCGGATCGGAGGGATCGTCCGTCGCGCTGTCCGCACCGCTCCCGAATTCGATCGCGTGGCCGTGCACGAACAGCACGGGCACGCGACCGAGCGGCGGCGCCGATTCAGGCCCGAGCAGGCTGTCGTCGCGCAGATGCACCTCGATCGCCTGAGTAGCGCCAGGCAGTAGCAAGACCAAGGCGAAGGCAACCCGACAAACCGCCTCTCTCATGGGACCCTCCCCTGTCGATCGATCTCCTACGAGCCTTCTTGGGTCTGCTCCGTAGGCAGCCCAAGCTGCGACCACAGCAGCATGCCGCCGCGCAGGTTGGCGCAGCGTGCCAGTCCACCGCTGCGCAGGATGACGGTCGCCTGCGCCGACCGCACGCCCACGTGGCAGACCGCCACCACCGGCTTGTCCTGCGGGATTTCGGCGAGCCGCGCCTTGAGTTGGTTCAGCGGAATGAACTGGGCATTGGCGATGTGACCGAGCGACTCGTGCATTTCCTCGGGCAGGCGCACGTCGAGCACGTGCACTAGCGAAAGATGCTCGGCCACCCACTCCGGCTCGATTTCCAGCAGGCCCGCGTAGGTCTGCCGCACCGGCCCCCAGTCGGCCGGGCGCGGCATCGCGCCGTCGGCGGGCTCCCCCGAGCGCAGGTTCGCAGGCACGGCGACGTCGATCTGCTTCGGGTGCGGGAGGTTCAGGTTCTCCATGTATTCGACGAAGTCGCGCTCGTCGGCGGCGCCGCCGATGCGCGGGTTGTGGGCCCGTTCCTCCGCTACCGACGACACGGTGCGGCCACTGTAGTCATGAGCCGGAAACAGCAGGCACGTGTCGGGCAGCGACAGGATCTCCCGCGTGATCGAGCGATACAAGGTGCGGGCACTGCCTTGCTGGAAGTCGCAGCGGCCCGCCCCCCGGATCAGCAGCGCGTCCCCGGTGAAGGCGATGCTCCTGTCGTCCATCACCAGCGTCAGGCAGCCGTCGGTGTGCCCGGGCGTCGCGCGCACCTCCAGGTGACGACCGCCGAAGGCAATGCGATCGCCGTGATCGAGCGGCAGGTCCACCCCCTGGATGGGTGGCTGGTAGCGCCGCGAGCTGCCGATGCGGCAGCCGGTGGCCCGTTGCATCATCCATGCGCCGGTGACGTGATCGGCGTGGCAATGCGTGTCGATCACGGCGACCAGCTCGACGTCCAGCTCGCGCACCAGCGCGTGGTCGCGCAGGTGCTGCTCGAACACCGTGTCGATGATCACTGCGTGGCGAGTGTGCGCATCGCCGAGCAGATAGGTGTACGTCGACGACGCGGCGTCGAACAGCTGACGAAAGACCAGGTTGGCGAAGATCGCGTGGCTCCGGGCACCAACGTGCCACTACTCAACTACGGACACCGTCCGCGATTGCGTCCACAGGCGGTGGCGCGACCGCGTGATCGACGCTGAACTGGTAGTCGCGGAAGACGTGCTCCGCGCTCAGCACCTGGTAACTGCCGTCGGGGAGCAGGCGCGAGGTGTCCTTGAGCCGGTAGATGTAGTGCCCGCAGGTCCAGCAGTCGAAGTTGCGCATGTGCGTGCACAGGCAGGTCTTGTCCTTCACCGAGACCTTCTTCGCCGCGGGATGGCTCGCGACCTCGCGGTTGTAGGCGGTGATGTACGCGCAATTGCCCGAGCTGTCGAGCAGGTAGCCGTAGGCCTCGCAGTTCGGCCGGATGCCGGCGCCGATCGCCGGGCTGCCCGTCAGCATCCGCATCGGATACCCGGTCGGCGAGATCGTGTTGACCACGACGTCTTCTTCGCTCGCCCGGAAGTACTCCTGCTTGATCTCGTCCGGCAGCCCGCACTCGTGCGTCACGGTGAATCGCGTCGCCACCTGGACCGCGGCGGCGCCGTTCTCGAGATAGGACACCGCATCGCTGCCGGTGAAGATCCCGCCCGCCGGAATGAGCGGGATGTCGAGTTGTTCGGCCTGCAGGTATCGCGCGATCTCGGCGACGATCGTGCGCAGGTCGTACTTGTCCCAGTCGTCGACGCCGAAGCCCAGGTGCCCGCCGGCGAGCGGCCCCTCGACGACGATGTAGTCGGGCAGCCGGTCGAGGCGCGCATTCTTGCGCAGGAACAGCTGCAGCGCGCGCAGCGACGAGACGATGATGCCGAGCTTGGCATCGCGAAAGCGCGGATGGTCCGCGATCTGCGCGAACGAGCCCAGGTGCAAGCCCGCGCTCAGCGTGATGCCGTCGATGCCGGCGTCGAGCGCGGCGGCGAGGCGCACGCGCAGCGTCTCGCGCGGCGCGTTCATGGTGAGCTTTTCCATGCAGTTGACGAAGATCATGCCGGTCACCGCGCTTGGCCTGCATGGTCCGGCCGACGTGCTTGTGCGTCGCCTCGGCGAGGCGACCGAGATCGAACTGCACCGCGGACTTGTCGGAGCTGGCGACGTTGTACTTGTAGAGCTTGGCCTTTTCCTTGACGAAGTGCGTGCGGAAGCGCCGGTCGGACACGGTCTGCACCATGGCGTCGGAGATATGGCCGATGCCCCCCAGCCGGGCGATCTCGAGCGCCAGCTCCGCGGTCGAGATGTCCACGCCCATGCCGCCGCAGACAATGGGGACCAGTTCCTGCCTGCCGAAACGCAAACGGTAGTCGTCTACACGCCCCATCGCTGTCCTTGAAGGGTCCCGGTTCGGGCGCACAGGCCCTCGGCGCCTCGCGCATTATGCCGCGAGGGAGGGGCAATTCAATCACGCCAAAGCCACGACCACGGAAAGGACACCGACGGCGACGAGCAGCGCCGCCCACAGCACGTCGAGATTGAGCCAGGCGCGGCGCAGCAGTCGCAGGCCGAGGAATCGGTACACGAACCACGCGATTGCACCACCGGTCAGCACCATCGCCACCGTGTGCACGGTGGCGGCGTTCAGCGCAACGCCCAGGTTGCCGGCAGCGATCCGGGCCAGTGCCTCGTGTTGCGCGTGCGCGCCGGCCGCGCTTCCGCAAAGATCGAGCACGACGGGGACCAGCATCAGTCCAGCGCCGTGCGCGGTGGCCATCAGGAATGACCACAGTGTCAGGTGGGTCGGGCGGACGCGGGACAGGAAGCGTGGATGCCGCTTTGCGGCCAGCTTGTAGACACCGAACGCCACGAGCACGACCCCGGCAGCCACGCGGATATCGCGCACCCTCTCGAGGTAGAGGCCGAGCAGCACGAAGGGCAGCAGTGCGGCACTCATCGCGAGCAGATGACCGAGCGCGATGGGCGGCAGCGCGAGGAGCACGCCGCGCGTCTGCCGTGCCTGCAGGCCGTTCGATACGGCGAGGAGCCAGCCCATCCCCGGATTCAGGCCGTGATAGGCCCCCAGGCCCACCACGGCCACCCACGCCAGTGGGTGCCGGGCCAGGCTCTCCACCAGCCCTTCCACCGCCTGCCTTCAGTGCGACGGGTAGCAGAACGAATCGGTCGAGCAGTCCCCGCCTTCGAGCCGCACCTGGTGGGCGCGGTAGCCGTCCTCGAAGTCGACGCAGAAGTCCCGATCGAGCTCGATGCCGCCGCCGATCTTCGGCCTCGCCATCAGCATCGCTCCGGGAACGCCGTCCGGATAGAACTGGTCGTCCCAGGTGCTGTAGAGCGAGTTGGTGAAGTACACGCGCTTCCCGTCGCGGCTGATCTCCACCATCTGCGGGCCGCCGCCGATGGCCTTCCCGCTCGGATGCGGGGCGTGGTTCACGATGCCGCCGACGCTCACCGAGCCCGTCAGCCGCGGCTGCATCGGATCGGTGACGTCGTACTGCCGGAGCTCCCCGGTTCCCCAGCACGAGACATAGAGGTACCGATCGTCCATCGACAGGTCGATGTCGCTGATCAGCGGGGGCACCGCACTGAACGGCTTCAGCGGCGCCGGCAGCCGGTCCGGATCTGCGGCTTGGGGTGGCACGACCGCCGTCTTGCGCGCCTTGAACTGGCCGTTTTCCCGGTACCAGGTCCAGATCGAGCCTTCCAGATTGGTCGTGTCGACGACGACGCCGAGGAAGCCGTAGTCACGCGCCGGATCGTGGGCCGGTCGCACCTCGAGGGCCATCTGGTGATTCGCGCCGAGATCGACCGTCTGCAGGTGGCGGTGATTGCGCAGGTCCCAGAAGTGCAGCCGGTGGCCGTAGCGATTGGCCAGCAGGTCCTCGGCCACCAGGCCGTTCTCGAACTGCGGCGGCAACGCCCACTCGCTCGAC
This sequence comes from uncultured beta proteobacterium, assembly GCA_963765065.1. Classification (GTDB taxonomy): domain Bacteria; phylum Pseudomonadota; class Gammaproteobacteria; order Burkholderiales; family Casimicrobiaceae; genus VBCG01. The sequence goes on from CAVXVH010000011.1 coordinate 93,214, forward strand.
ACCACGTAGTCGTGCGGGATGTTCCACCAGAAGTCGTAGGAAAGACGCTGGTCGCCGCGGTCGATCTCCCACGGCCCGAGGATCTCGAAGTCGTCGCAGTCGAGCAGGAAGATGCCCGCCGGCCCATCGGTGCCGTCCTTGCCCTTGCCGCCCAGCGTGCTGATGTAGACGCCCTCCGGGCCGCAGTGCACGGTGTGCGGGCGCGAGTAGCCGGTCTTGCGCATCATCTCCTCCGGCTCGATCACCTTGACCACCCGGGCCTGCGTGGGATCGGGCTTGGTGTCGACGATGTACAGGCGCGACGAGCGCATGCCGGGCACGATCAGGTAGCGCCGTTCGGTGAACGGGTGGCCGTTGGTCGGGCACAGCATCGAGCTGCACGCGTTCCATCCGAAGTGGTGCAACTCGTCGCCGAACGCCGAGAGCTCGACCGTGTGCACAGCACGACCATAGGTCGTCGACTCCGGTCTCGCGTCGACCACGGCAATGGCATCCGGCCGCGCGTGATCCGGCCGCAGCAGCGCGACGAACGCGAACTTCTCCTTGGGAGCCTCCATCGCCAGCTTTGGCGACGGATAGAAAGTGGGATCGGGGCGCAATTGGGTGGCCATCTCCAGTCCTCCTCGGCTGACTGCCTTCGTCAAGTTCGATCAGGCCCCGCACCGGCAGGTGCCGCGTGGCTGCGGTCCGGTGCTTGCGCGGGGTTTCCCATGGGCTCAACTCTCCGACGTTTCCAGGTCCCCGGCGTCCAGCGAGCCGACGTTCTCCTCGAGCCACGCGTGCCACTCGCCCAGGGTCATGGGTGTGACCGTGCGCTCCACGTGGTCCCACCGCACGCGCCACGTGGCGTCCGCCGTCGCGGAGACGCTGACGCGGGGTAGCGCGCCCAGGCCAAACTGCTCGATGCGCTCCTCGACGACGTTCTCCGCCTCGCGCGGCGTCAAGAGGGGGCGTTCGTCCATTCGGCCTCCATGACGTGTTGCCGCTAGCGCTGCAGCGAATCGTGCAGGTCCCGGGCGACATCGAGATCGCGTGTCCGCATCCCATCGGTCCAGGCACCGAGAACCTCCGCGAGCAGCGACATTGCCTGCCGACCCTTGCCGTGCTGCGACCAGTGTTGCGCGAGATCGGTGGCCGCCCGGAGCTCGTAGGTCCTGGCCCCCTGCCCGCGTGCGGTCTTCCATGCTCGCTGGAAGCACGCCTCGGCGCCCACGGCGTCCGGCATGCCGTGCGCGAGCAGGAGCTGTCCGCGGAGGCGGTGCAGTTCGGCCTCGGCCCAGCGCTCGCCGTTGCGCTCGACGCAGGCGAGTCCTTCGTCGATCGCTGTGAGCCCCTCCTGGATCCGCCCCTCGGCCAGGAGCGCCGACGCCAGATTGGCGAAGATCAGCGTGAACAGGAGCTCCGAGCCGACGTTGCGCAGCCCGACCAGGTTCGCCTGCATCACGGCAATGCCTTCCGGCGCTCGTCCGGACTGCGCCAGGCTCGCGCCGTGAAACGCCGAGACGACGGCGTGGAAGTACTTGAAGCCCTGCTCGGCGCAGAGCGCGATCGCGGCCTCGAGCGGCGACTCCGGCCCCTGCGGTTCGCCGCGGAACACCCGCACGAAGCCCACGGCGGCAAGCGCGCGCGCGAGCAGGAACGGCGGTGCGCCATCCCGGATGAACGCCAGCCCTTCCTCGGCCGCGGCCAGGGCCTCGTCGGGTCGACCGCACACCCACCGCGCCATCGCGAGCCATCCCAGTGACGACGCCTTGGCGTCCTGTCCATAGAGCACGCGGTGCACATCGCGCCGTCCGGTGCCGTAGATCCTCACGCTGGCTTCCAGTTCGCGCTGTCCGGGAACGAAATCGCCCATCGTGCACAACACGATGCCGCTCAGGTAGTGCGCTTCGATGCGCGCGTCGACGTCGTTGTACCCGCGCGCTACCGTGAGGCACTGGTCCGCAACCTCGCGTGCCCGGCGCTGGTCGCCACGCACGAAGTGGAAGGCGCCGAGACCCCACAGCGCCCGGAAGCGGACGGGCGTCTCGCCGATCGAGCGGGACAGCTCGCCCGCGCGCGTGAATGCCGTTGCCGTCTCGGACGCCGCCCAGCCGCGCAACGGGATCAGCGCGTAACCGAGCTCCACCTGCAGCTCGAGTTCCCGCTGGTCGCGCTCGCCCGACCCGGGCATCGACGTGAGGAGCGCCAGCCCCTTCGCGAAGTGCGCCGTGGCCTCCGCGTAGGCGGCCCGGCTGAAGGCGCGGCGTCCGGCGCTCTGCCACCATCGAACGGCGTCGCCGAGCTCGCCGGCCTCGGTGAACTGCATCGCGACGTACTCCGGCTGTGCCGCCGATTCGGATGCAAATTGGCTCACCATCGCCATCGCATTGCGCCGGTGGTATTGCTTGCGGGCGCTGCGCAGCAGGCTTTCGTGCGCCGCCTCGCGGATCAGCGCGTGCTTGAACACGTAGGTCGCGTCGGGCGGCGTGCCGCGCTGGTAGAGAAACTCGGCCTCGACCAAGTGATCGAGCTCGCGATCGAGCGCGGCCTCGTCCAGATCCGATACCGCACGCAGCAGCGCATAGGAAAACTCGCGACCCAGCGTCGCGCAGAGCTGTGCGAGCGCCTTGCCGCCGTCCAGACGATCGAGGCGAGCCATCAGCGAGTCCTGCAGCGTCATGGGGATGGCCGGTGAACGCGGCGTACCCGCGGATTCCGGAGCTCCCTGGATCGCCGCGGCGAGGCCCGTTTCGACCACCATCTTGGTGAGTTCCTCGACGTAGAGAGGCACGCCGTCCGCCCTGGCGACGATCTGGCCCACGACCTCCGCGGCAAGCGCTCGCGTACCGGCAACGTGGGACACCAGCTCGCCGGCCTGGCGCCGCGTCAGCCGCGTCAGCACGATCGGCGTGAGGTGGGAATGGGGCTGCCACGGAGCGCGGAAGTGGAAACGCGCGGTGAGCAGCGCCAACAGGCGCACCGTGGCCACCTGGGCGACGATGAGCGTGAGCAGTTCCTCCGTCGTCGGGTCGATCCAATGCAGGTCTTCGACGACGGCCAGCACCGGGTGCTCCGCCGCCACCGCGAGCACCGCTTCGAGCAACGTCTGCAGCGTCCGCTGCTTCTGGCGTTCCGGGCTCATCGGCGGCCCCGGATAGCGCGGGGACGGCGGCAACGACAGCAGCGAAGCCAACAGCGGCAGGCCCTCGCCGGTCGAGATGCGGTAGCGCTTGCAGAACTCGACCAGCTTGTCGAGGCGCGTCGCGTCGGAATCGCTGCGACTCCAGCCGAGCACGCTCCAGAGCAGCGAGATCACCGGATACAGCGGGCTGTTGGCGCGGTCTTCCGAGCAGCGCAGCTCGAGCAGCACGTGCGGCCGGTCCGCGACGTCCGCCACCATCGTCTGCACGAGGCGCGTCTTGCCGATCCCGGGATCCCCCATGATCAGTACCACGCGTCCCTGCCCCTCGATCACCTGGTCCCAGCTGTCGTGCAGGAGCCCGAGCTCCTGGTCGCGACCGACCAGCGGCGTGGGTCCGACGCTCGCAGGTGGGGGACGGCGTGTCGACGGGTCCGGGCGAAGCGTGGCGAACGCGTCTGCCACCGCTGTCGCGCCCGTGACCTGCCAGACCTGCACCGGCGCCAGGAAGCCCTTGATCGGGAACATCCCGAGGTTCTGGTACGTGAAGCGATCGCCGGCCAGGCGCCTCGTGCCGTCCCCGATCACGACCCCGTCCGGCGCGGCCAGGGACTGCAGGCGTGCGGCGAGATTCGGTGTCTCGCCGAGCGCGATCCGCTCGCGTACCGCACCCGCCTGGGCCAGGTCGCCGACGACCACGAGGCCGGTCGCCACGCCGATGCGCACGCGCAGCGGCCCGCCGACCCCATCGAGTTCACCGACCTTGGCGACGAGCGCGAGCCCGGCGCGAATGGCGCGCACGGCGTTGTCCTCGTGCCCGTTGGGGTAGCCGAAATAGACCACGGCACCGTCGCCGAGCAGCAGCGCGACGTAGCCATCGAAGTCCCGCACGGTATCGGCGACGCACTGATGGTACCTGCCGATGACCTCGCGGAAGTCTTCCGGGTCGAGCTTCGTCGACAGCTCGGTGGAACCCACCAGGTCGCAGAAGAGGACGGTGAGCTGGCGTCGCTCGGCGCCCTGTGCCGCCGTTTCGCTCGGCGATCGGGTCGGGCGGGCCGCGACCGTCGCCGCGACGCGACCCTGCGCGCCGGCGTCGCCCGGTGGCCCGCGCGCCTCGGCGCCCGACGAAGTTTCGACGTGCCGTTCCGATTCGATCATCGCGTATCCCCCGCCGGATCGCGAGGGAATGTCAACGCTATGCGAATCGCGGCCGAATTTCGATACGGGGACTGCGCAAATGCCGTCAGCAATTCCCCTCAAGCGTGGCGGAGGTGTTTCCCCACCCGCCTTGCAGCCTCGCCGGATGGTGCGGTGCACAGGGATCGGTTGGAGTACTTCACCCCATGGTCACGGCGACCCGGCAAGCATAGAATGCATCTCATTCGCGAATCGCATACGCGACACCCAGGCACGCCGATCCCTACGCGGGCGTGCCCCTGCGCCCCGTTTCGAGCCGATTGCTCGAGTCGTTCCCGATTGCAGCGGCAGCCCGCGCGATCGACCGTCAGGAGGAGTCCGTCATGAGCACGTTCTCGAGAACTGCGCGTTCGCGCACCGTCGTCGCCGTTGCCATGCTGTTCGCCGGGCTCGGCATGACGCAGCCGGCCTGCGCCGACAACGCAGGCGGCACACCAGCCAAGCTCGGCAAGGTGCACTTCGCGGTCGAGTGCAACGCCAACGCCCAGAAGGAATTCGACCTGGCGATGGCCTACTACCACTCGTTCGCCTGGGAGCTCTACAAGGCACCGCTCGACCGCGCGCTGCAGGCCGATCCCAGCTGCGGCATGGCGCACTGGCTGCGCGCGCTCGGCGTGCTCGACAACCCGTTCACCTGGCCGATTCCGCTATCACCGAAGGTGATGGCAGAGGGTCAGGCGGCGCTCGACGCCGCGCGTGCCACGGGCCTCAAGTCGCAGCGCGAGCGCGACTACGTGGACGCGCTGGCGGCGTTCTACAAGGATCACGACAAGATCAACCACCGCACCCGCGCCAAGGCGCTTCGAGGACGCGATGGCGGAGGTCGCGCGCCGCTACCCGGAAGACAAGGAGGCGACGATCCTCTATGCGCTGGTGCTGTCGGTGAACTTCGACCCGAGCGACAAGAAGTACACGAACCAGCTCAAGGCGGCCGCGATCCTCGAGCCGATCATGCTGCAGCAGCCCCAGCATCCGGGCGTCGCGCACTACCTGATCCACAGCTACGATTACCCGCCGATCGCCAAGCAGGGACTCGAGGCGGCGAAGCGCTACTCGAAGATCGCCCCCGACGCGTCCCATGCCCTGCACATGCCTTCGCACATCTTCTCTCGCGTCGGCCATTGGCACGAATCGATCGACGCCAATCGTGCGTCCGCCGAGGCGGCCAAGTCGAGCATCCCGAACCGGGTGCACGCCTACGACTACCTCGTCTACGCGCACCTGCAGCTCGGCCAGGACCGCGCCGCGGCCGAGGTGCTCGCCGAAGCGCAGAAGATCCGGCAGACGGGCGACGCCTTCCCCTCGGCCTACGGCTTCGCCGCGATGCCGGCGCGCTATGCGCTCGAACGGCACGCGTGGAAGGAGGCTGCGAGCGTCCCGCTCTGGCCCGCGGCCGACGTCTACCCCTGGAAGAAGTATCCGCAGGCCGAGGCGATCAATGCGTTCGCCCGCGGCATCGGGGCGGCCTACGCCGAGGATCCGTCGGCTGCGCGCGTCGAGGCGCAGCGCCTGCAGCAGCTCCGCGACTCGGCCGCGGCGATGAAGCTCGGCTACTGGGTCGAGCAGATCGACATCCAGGCCGAGCTGGTGCGCGGGGCCGCGACATTCGCCGAAGGCATGCGCCCCGAGGGCATCGAGATCGTCCGGGCCGCCGCGGTGCGCGAAGACGCGAGCGAGAAGCATGCGGTGACGCCGGGGCCGCTCAAGCCGGCACGCGAAATCCTCGGCGACCTGCTGATGCAGAGCGCGAAGCCCGCCGACGCGCTGCGCGAGTACGAAGCGGTGCATCGCCAAGGAGCCGAACCGCCTGCGGGCCCACGGCAGGCGCGGCTCGAGCGGCCGAGAAGGCAGGCGACGCGACGAAGGCCGCGTACCACGCCAAGCGCGTGGTCGCGCTCACGGCGACGGCCGACACCGTGCGCCCCGACATCGCGCAGGCGAAGCGCATCGCGGGCCTCTGAGTGAAGTCGCTCCGCCGGGCCGGCGCGTCGGCCCTCCTGGCCGGTGCGCTCGCGCTGGCGTGCCTGCCCGCGCGAGCGGTCGAGAGCGACCCGCTGCCGGTGCCCACCGGCACGCCGCGGGAACACGCGGTGAAGTCGTACAACGAGGGGGTCGCGCTGCTGCTCGACGGGAACTACGCCGCGGCGCAGGCGAAGTTCGAGGCGACGCTGGCGCAGGACGAGAAGCTCGCCGAAGCGCACAACAATCTCGCCTTCAGCCTGCGCATGCAGGGTTCCCGGAACTTCGACCGCGCGCTCGCGCACTACAACCGGGCACTGCAGCTCAAGCCCGACCTCGCGCAGGCGTACATGTACCGGGGCGTGCTGTTCACCCAGATGGGCGACACGGCCCGGGCCCGCGCCGATCACGAGCGGCTGCAGAAGCTCGACCCACGCCTTGCCGCCGAGCTCGAAGCGGTGATCGTCGGTCGCGCGCGCGGCTACGGGCGCGCGGGGATCACCGCGCAGTTCGAATAGCGCCGATCAGACGGTCGCATGCTGGTCCAGGAGCGGGTAATCGGTGTAGCCCTTGGCGCCGCCACCGTAGAAGGTGCTCGTGTCGAGCGCATTCAGCGGCGCGTTCTCCCGCAGGCGGCGCACGAGATCCGGGTTGCCGATGAACGGCCGCCCGAACGAGACGAGATCGGCCGCGCCGGACGCCACGACGTCCAGGGCCGTCTGCCGCTGGTAGCCGTTGTTGACCATCCACGCGCCATTGAACCGGGCACGCAGCGCGGCGTAGTCGAAGGGCGCGAAGTCGCGTGCGCCGGCGGTCTGGCCCTCGACCACCTCGACGAACGCGAGCCGCAGCGGCGCGAGCGCGCTCACCGCTCGTTCGAACAACGCCTGGGGATCGCTGTCCTGCCCGGCATCGTTGGAGGGGGTCACCGGCGACAGGCGCAGCCCGGTCCGGCCGCTGCCGATGGCGCCGGCAACTGCCTGCATCACTTCGAGGAGCAGGCGCGCCCGGTTGTCGATCGAGCCGCCGTAGCGGTCGGTACGGTCGTTGATGCTGTCGCGCAGGAACTGGTCGATCAGGTAGCCGTTCGCGCCGTGCACCTCGACGCCGTCGAACCCGGCTTCCATTGCGCGGCACGCCGCGTCGCGATAGCTCGCGACGATCGCCGGGATCTCGTCGGTCCGCAGCGCGCGCGGCGTCGACACCGGGACGAAGCCGGTACCGAGGTACGTCTTGGCATCCGCTCGCCGCGCCGTCGACGACACCGGCGTTTGGCCGTTCGGCTGCAGGGACGCGTGCGAGACGCGTCCGACGTGCCACAGCTGGATGACGATGCGACCGCGCTCGGCGTGCACCGCGTCCGTGACCCGCCGCCAACCCGCAACCTGTTCTGCGTTGTGGATGCCTGGCGTGTCGATGTAGCCCTGGCCCTCCGGGCTGATCTGCGACGCCTCGGTGATGATGAGCCCGGCGCTCGCGCGCTGCCGGTAGTACTCGACCGCGAGGTCCGACGGCACCTGCCCCGGTGCCGCGCGATTGCGCGTCAGTGGCGCCATGACGACACGGTTGGCGAGATCGAGGTCGCCGATGCGAATGGGATCGAACAAGGTCGTCATGACGAATTGCGCCTGGAATTGGACAAGCAGCCCCGTCTACGGCCGGGTCGACAGCCGAAACGCTGGCTCGCCCTGCCCGCTGGGCATCCTGCCCCACGATTACGCGCCCTGTGAACTCTACCCACATTGATGTCCGTCAACACCGGAAGGCGCGCGGCTCCGACACCCGCCGCCAAGCTGGCAAGGCGCAGGCCGAACGACCCGCTGACGCGCAGGACTGGCTATTCGGGTCATGCACGAACACCCATCGACACACGGGAGAAATGAACATGCGGATCGCCAAAGAAGATGTGGACGTCAAGATGGAGATTCCGGGTGCGGTGCTCCGCCAGCGCATGGACTTCGGCGACGCAACCGGATATGGGAAGATGAGCGGCGAGTATTTCAGCCTCAACGCAGGCGTCGACACCACCCCGCTGTTCAAGGGACTGGAAGGCGATGCGTGCCAGTGCCCCCACTGGGGCTTTGTCCTGCGCGGCCAACTCACCACGACCGACGCAGGCGGCGCACAGGAGACAGTCAATGCGAACGATCTGTTCTACTGGCCGCCGGGACACAACGTCAGGGTCGACGCCGACGCGGACATCATCATGTTCAGCCCCCAGCGCGAGCACAGTCATGTCATCGATCACATGATCGAAAAGGTGAAGGGTTAGGTCGGGAGGCGCACGATGAGACGACTCGCAGTGGCACTGCTTTCGTTGTGGCTCGCGGCCTGCGCGGCCCCGTCGGTGGCCCCGATCACGCAACCCGACCAGCGCTACTTCAACGATCACCTGTTCGACGCGCCGAGCGAGCGCGTCGGCGCGCGAGACGTCTTCGCGCTCAGCGACGAGATGCACCGCTACCTGCGCGCGGAGATCGCGGAGCAGGCACGCGTCAAGGGCCGCCGGCAGGCGCTGGTCGATGCGCTCTTCAGCAAAGGCGAACTCAAGCTGGAGTACGACGCGGAGCGTACCCGCAATGCCGCGGAAGCGTTCGCGGCTCGCGAAGGGAATTGCCTGTCGCTCGTGATCATGACCGCGGCCTTCGCGAAGGCGCTCGAGTTGCCGATCGAGTACGGCAAAGCCGTCGTCGACGAGACCTGGGCGCGTACGAGCGACATGGCGCTGCTGATTGGTCACGTCAACCTCACGCTCGGACCGGGCTCCGGCGTGCGCAACGACGGCGCCACGACGATCGACTTCCTGCCGCCCAGCGAGGCCCGAAGCCTGAAGACGCGACCGATCCGCGAGGCCACAGTCGTCGGCATGTACATGAACAACCGGGCCGTCGAGGCATTGGCCGCCGGCCGCATCGACGACGCCTACTGGTGGGCCCGCGAGGCCCTCGTCCAGTCGCCGGAGCTCGGCCTGGCCTACAACACGCTGGGAGCGATCTACGTCCGTCGCAGCCTGTTGCACGAAGCCGCGCGCACCTTCGACCACGTCCTCGCCGTGGAGCCGAGGAACGCGTTGGCCATGTCCAACCTGATCCCGGTACTCAACGCACTGGGCAGGTTCGACGAGGCGCAGCGCCTGGCTGAACGTCGCGACCGGTTGGAGGCCGAGCCGCCCTTCGCTCACCTGCAACGTGGCATTACCGCGCTGCGGTCCGGCGATGCCCTGACCGCGAGAGATGAGTTCGCGCGCGAAGTGGCCCGCGACCCGAACTATCACGAGTCCCAGTTCTGGCTGGGGGTCGCGTACCTGCGGACCGGGGAGGTCGAGATGGCGCGCAGGTACCTGTCCCTCGCGATGGAGAACAGCACGACCCGCCGCGACCGCGAGATCTATGCGGCGAAGCTCGAGCGGATGAACCGCGTGCAGTAGACATCCGGCGACTGAGATGGGCGATACTTGCCTTGGCTGCATGCAAGCGGTGAACGCCGCCGCCGCGCTGAAGCAGGTCGGGGATCGCGTTGTTGGCAATCCCCGAACCGCATCCGGATCATGGCCTGAGGCGAACGATCTGCCCGGTCCCGATCGAGGTGCTGTTGTTGGTCACGAAGATGGTTCCGTGGTCATCGACCGTGATTCCGCCAGGCGCGGAAAGCCCGCTGTATACCGGCGAGATCGCCTTGGTACCCGCGTCAACCCGCACGACCGCACCCGGCGTTGCCCACCCTGGCAGGAACGGCGGTCCCGGGCCGGGACCAAACTGCGACACGTACAGGTCGCCATCGGGCCCGAATGCAATCGATACGACGTGGCGCAGACCTCCTGCCCAATCGACACACGCGCCGGTCGTCGCCCCGATCACGCAATGCACGTCGCGCGAACCCGGCTCGACGCGCCAGATATGCGACGGCACGACGAACGGAAACCCGCGCAACTCGCCGACGTACCACGCGCCGTCGGGGCCGATGGCGATGCTTGTCGGGACAGCCTGCACCGTTGGACCGCCTATGGAAATGCCGGGCGGCGGCGCGAACAAGGGATTGGGAGCCGTGGGGAAGACCGCGACCGTATGCACCGTACCGTCGCGATCGACCTGGAGGAGCGTGTTCGCGGCCGCGTCGGCGACCAGCTTGCTGCCATCGCCGACCACTGCCACCCCATAGGGATTGGAGTCGAAAGCCGCGCCGTCCGGATTGAACGTCAATTCGTGCTCCTCGATATCCGCGATGAATGATGTCACCGCGGGGTTCGCCCGCAGCAGGTCGCCGAAGGGCGGATTGGGCCCGCCGCCCATCGTCACAAACATCTCGCCCAGTCCGGTCGGCACCGCGATGCTGGTCGGTCCCGATATCTCGCCATTGGAAACAAACACCGAGGGCAAGGTGAGCAGCCGGCGTACCTTGCCCTTGAAGAGCTCGGTGACATGGCCGGTCATCGTCGGAGTGCTGCCCCCCCTACCCGCTTCGATGACGAGAATCCGCCCTGCAGGACCGATGGCAATGCCACGCGGACTGTCGAGCCCCGTCGCGACGACATCGACCGTGACTGCTGGGGTGGCGGTTGCAACAGCCATCAGCGCAGTGACGGCCAACGCTCGCGCGATGCCCCATCGCGAGAGCGATTTCGAGGTTGTCGTCATGGCGGGCGATGCGAGCTCAATCGTTCTACCGACTCTGGATGTCATTGGAGTTTTCCGTGGAGGTGACTCGAGTGACGCCGGCCCTCATGCACAGGCACGACGACTGCTGCCAACGCGACGTTCTCTGAACGTTCAGCGTCCACGTCCGATACGCCGCCTCCGCAACAGGACCGATGCTGCGGGGAGCATTCATGGCGGTAAATACACAGAACACCTACTTCGAGCCGATCGGCGCGATGGAGACAGGAAGCGATGGCTACCCCGGCGTTCACGATCCAGGCATTCGGCGTCTACTTGCTCGGTCTCGGCGCGATCCTGATCGTCGCACCCAATGTGCTGCTCAGCCAATTCGGCATGCCCCCGACGGTGGAGATCTGGATTCATGTCGTGGGCATGCTGGTCGCCTTCCTCGGCGTCTACTACGTGCGTGCGGCGGCCGCTGGTCTCTCGGCATTCTTCGGCTGGACCGTGCCGGTGCGCCTGTCGGTCCTCGCATTCTTCGCGGCGTTCGTCGCGCTGCTCTCCGCCCCGCCAGTATTGCTCCTGTTCGGACTCGTCGATGCGGCAGCAGCCATCTGGACATGGCGCGCCCTTCGAGCCGGACGGCGCTAGCCGCCCAGGCCACTGGCTCAGGCCGCCCTCGCGAGCGGCTGCGCGCGCCGGTCCAGCAGCGCGGCCAGCGGCGTGCGCGGACGCAGCGCGACGCGCTCGCGAACCAGGGCGGTGGTCAAAGCATCGAACCCGGCGCGGCGGCTCGCCTCGATCAGCGTTTGGTCGAGCAGGTCGCGTTGCGCGTGGCTGCCGCCGAAGCGGTGCGCGCTGTGCCGGATCGGCCGCAGCAACTCGACGCACTCGGCGTAGCGTCCCTGGCCGAAGGCCTGGATCGCGCGTGTGGCCGGGTGGCCGACTTCGCGCGTGAACTCGAGATTGTCGGCGGCGACGGCGGGTCCGCCCTCCAACACCGCACGCTGGGCCCCGAGCACCGCCTGCTGTTCCTTCGCGCGGCCGGCGCCGACGAAGGCGATCATCGCGTGCATGTCGTTGAACGCGTAGTTGCCGGCAGCGGCGATCGGTGCCCAGTTGTCGGCCACCGCCGCGAAGCGGCTTCCCACGTCCACGCCGCGCAGCATCAGCCGCCACAGCAGGGCCGAAGCGTCGATCAACTCGAGGACGACGCTCGAGCGGGCGCCGAAGACCGGTCCGTCGAACAGGCGCAACGCGTCGTCGGTCGCGCCCAGTTCCAGGTGGTACACCGCCTGATGCCACCAGTTGTGGACGGCGAAGAAGCTGTCCTTGGCCCAGGCGTCGGTGTCGTGGCTCATCCAGGCCAAGCCCTCGTCGGGCTGGTTGCGCATCTCGTACACGTGCGCGACCGCGTGCCAGGCCCAGGTGTCGCGCCGTTCCAGTTCGACCGCCTTGCGGCCCTGCTTCTCGGCGTGCGCGTAGTCGCCGGTTTCCTCCAGCCCGAACGCATGCATGCCGAGCAGCGCGTGGTAGCCCGGGATCGACTTGCTCCACGCGGGCAGCACGCGCGCGATGCGATCCCTCAGCATGCGCGAGTCGCCACGGAAGAAGTCGATCTGGTGCCCGACCTGCAGCGCCAGCGCGTCCCACGGATACGCGATGCTCACATCCTCGAGCACGCGGCCCGCCGCGCTCCAGCGGCCTTCGGTGAGCAGGCGTACCGTTTCGACGTGGCCGCGTTCGCGTTCCGTGGCGACGAGGCCCGCCGCCGTCCGGAGGCAATCGCGTGCCACCGGCAGGGCCAGCGGCTCGGTGCCGAGCAGATGCAGGTAAGCCTTCAGCGCGTGGCCCAGCACCATCTGCGGCGCCGCGGCCAGCGCCGCGTCGACGCTGGCGACCGGGTCGCCGATGTAGCAGCGGAACTGATGCGTGGCGGTCTCGAAGTGGGCCAGGCCTTCGGCCGTGGCGCCGGTCATTGGCAGGCCGGCGGAATCGCGCAGGTTCATGGGAACGCTCCTCGAAGTGGGTATGGGTCGTCACTCAGTGGCCGGTGACGCATCGGATGCAGTACCTTAGGCACCGGAGCGCGCAACGCCCATGGCCGGGGCGCCGCCGCGTTTTGCCGATCCGCCGCCTGGCGATAACCCGCCCCCGAACGTGGGAGGTGTCGATGGATGCCCTGTCCGACGTGCTGAAGGCGCTGCGCATCTCCGGTGGCATCTTCCTCGACGCCGCGTTCACCGCACCCTGGTGCGTGGCCTCGCGCGTCGGCCCCGAGGACTTCCGCAACGACGATGAACTGCCGCCGAGCGTGGTCGCGTTCCACTACGTGATCGACGGCCAGATGGTGGTCGAGGTCGAGGGCGCGTCGCCGGTGACGGTGCGCGCCGGCGAGATCGTGCTGCTGCCGCGAAACAATCCGCACCTGCTGGCAAGCCAGACGGGCCTCTCGCCGGCGGCCCCGGATCCACCGGTGCAGCGGGACGAGGACGGACTGCTGCGCATGGTGTACGGCGGCGGCGGCACGCCCACGCGCCTCGTGTGCGGCTTCGTCGGCAGCCCGGTGCGGCGTCATCCGTTGCTCGATGCCCTGCCGATGACGCTCACGCTCGACATCAAGGACAAGCCCTGCGCCGAGTGGGTTGCGGCGTCGTTCCGATTTGCGGCGCAGGAGGTTGCTTCCGGCCGCGCGGGCTCGGAGACGGTGCTTGCCAAGCTCTCGGAACTGCTGTTCGTCGAGGCGGTCCGGCACTACGCCGAGACGCTACCGCCCGATCGGAAGGGCTGGTTCGCCGGCTTGCGCGATCCGGCCGTGGGCCGCTCGCTCGCACTCATGCACGGGCGTACGGCGCACCCCTGGACGACCGAGGAACTCGCCGCCGAAGTGCACCTCTCGCGCTCGGCGTTTGCCGAGCGCTTCACGCAACTCGTGGGCGCGCCGCCGATCAGCTACCTGACCGAGTGGCGGATGCAACTTGCCGCGGCCCGGTTGCGCGACACGCCGCGCTCGATCGGCCAGATCGCCGCGGAACTCGGCTATGAATCCGAGGCCACGTTCACGCGCGCGTTCAAGCGGGCGATGGGCGTGGCTCCGGGGCGCTATCGCAGCGCGATATCGTCGTTCACGGCCCCGGCGCCGAAGTGAGGTGGGAGCCCGGCCGCAGTGGGGCGAGGCTCAACTCCGGCTGGAAGCCAGTCCGACCAGGCGGGCGATGACGATGGCGGGAAACAGAACGCCCAAGGTGGACAGGAAGGTCGCCAGCATCCTGGCGGACGTGCTCACGGCAAAAATGTCTCCGAAGCCCACGGTAGTCAGCGAAGCCAGGCTGAAATAGATGAAGTGAACGTAGTCGCTGTCCGTCCCATCCAGCACGACATTGCCGCCCAGGGAAACGCCGGTCGCGGCATGAATGACTTCCAGGGTCAGCGCTCCCATCAGCGCCAACAGGAGGTAGACATTGACCGCTCCGATGATCCGGTAGGTGTTCACGATCTGGTCGCGAAACAGCAGCCGGAGGTTGATGAAGATGAACACCAACGCATTGGCGATGCCGATGACGTTCTCCAGGACAAAGAACGAATAGGGGTTGTCTCCGAAACGAATGAGTCGAAGCGTCAGGTGAATGCCGAACAGAATGGCGGAGACGGAGATGAGCACCACGCTGCGCGTCGAGAAGATCCCCGACAAGAACACGCTGAGCAGGAGCACGTTGAACAGCAGCACGCCGTGACCGCTGGTTTCCATGATTACCGGGAGCACGAAAACCGCGGCAATGAGGATGATCAGCAAGGTGACGAAGCTGGCGTCAGCCAGCCAGTAGGACTGGAATTTCCGAATGAGATTTCGCATGGCGTACTGGAAGTGGAGTGATGGGAGCCGCCCCTCGCCGACGACCCACAGGGCTGCCATGTGCGCATCGCGACCTTCGGCCAAGACCGGTTCCGGCCGCATTCGAAACTTTAGCGACTTCCCAGGAACAGCGGATTGTTACCGTGGCGCCGCGCTGCGGATTGTGCTCCCGAACAACCGGCTGCCGACATCGCGCCGAGCCGTGAGCGGGCGTCGACACCGATGGAGGCGCTTGTTCGGGTCCCGGCAACGGGCTCCCACGAGCGACGCTTGACCCGCCCCAGCGACTTGCCCAGACTCTCGCTCGAAGCGACGCAAATGACTGTCTGCGAGTTGCCGGGAACGGCCGTCGTATGGCACGTCTTGCGTACTGGTCTCGCGGTTCGATGGCATCCGTTCGAGGAGTCCGCCGTGAAGAAGATCCTGTTCGTCCTGTTCCTTGCCACGTCGGTGCCCGCGATTGCCGCAGAGCGCGCGATCGACGAGTCGATCGTGGTCAAGGCGCCGATCGCGAAAGTCTGGGAAGCGTGGACAACCTCCGCCGGCATCAAGACCTTCTTCGCGCCCGATGCCAGGATCGAGGCGCGCGTCGACGGACCTTTTGAGGTCTACATGAACCCGCTCGCTGCGCCCGGCGCAAAGGGCGCCGACGACATGGTGATCCTCGCCCTGCAGCCGCCGACAATGCTGTCGTTCACGTGGAACGCGCCGCCGCACCTTGCCGAGGTGCGCAAGCAGCGGACCTACGTCACCGTGCGGCTGGCTCCGCAGGGCGAAGCCGAAACCCTGGTGAGCCTGCACCACGGCGGCTGGGGCACCGGAGCGGAATGGGACCAGGCCTACGCGTACTTCACCAAGGCGTGGCCGAACGTGCTGAAGAACCTGCAGCGGAGTTTTGTCGACGGCCCCTACGACTGGACCACGTGGATGGAGCAGCTGCGCAAGATGCAGGAGAAGAAGTAGCAGGCGCGAAGCCGCGAATCGGGTATCGTACGAACGCTCCGCATATCGCTCGCCCGATGAATCTCCGCGGCCTTGCACTGTTGCCGGGCGCCCTACTCGCCGCGTGCGTGGGCGCGCCCGCGCAGAAGGCGCCGGCCGTGCCTCGCGAGCCGGTGAGGGCAGCGTATCCGTCGACGTACAAGGCCGCCGTTTCGCCGCCCACGCTGATCCGGGGCGGCACCGTCCTCACCGGCAGCGGAGCGCGCCTCGACGGCACCGACGTGCTGCTCGCCGATGGCCGGATCGCCGCGGTCGGCCGCGGCATCGCCGCCCCGCCCGACGCGCGCGTCATCGATGCCGTGGGCAGGTGGGTGACGCCCGGGCTCATCGACACGCACTCGCACATCGGCGTCTACCCGTCGCCCTACGTGCAGGCCCACGAGGACGGCAACGAGGCCACCAACCCAGTGACGGCCAATGTCTGGGTCGAGCACTCGATCTGGCCGCAGGATCCGGCGTTCGCCGCCGCGCTCGAAGGCGGCGTCACGACGTTGCACGTGCTCCCCGGCTCGGCCAATCTCGTCGGCGGCCGCAGCGTCGTGCTGAAGAACGTGCCGGCGACGACCTATCAGGCGATGAAGTTCCCGGGCGCGCCGCAAGGCTTGAAGATGGCCTGCGGTGAGAACCCGAAGCGGACCTATGGCGAGCGCAAGCAGGCGCCAGCCACGCGCATGGCCAACGTCGCCGGCTATCGCGCACAGTGGCTCGAGGCGCAGCAGTACCTGCGCGACGCGGCCGATTACGAGAAGAAGACCGCCGCCGGCAACAAGGACGCCAAGCCGCCGCCGCGCGACCTGCGCCTCGAGACGCTGGTCGCCGCGCTGAAGGGCGAGCTGCTCGTGCAGATGCACTGCTACCGCGCCGACGAGATGGCGCTGGTCCTCGATCTCGCCGACGAGTTCGGCTACAAGGTGACGGCGTTCCACCACGCCGTCGAGGCCTACAAGATCGCCGACCTCCTCGCCGAGCGTGGCGTGTGCGCGGCGATGTGGGCGGACTTCTGGGGCGTGAAGATGGAGCTCTTCGACGGCATCCAGGAGAACGTCGCGTTCGTCACGCATCCGGCCAACGGCTGCGCGATCGTCCACTCGGACTCCCCCACTAGCGTCCAGCGACTGAATCAGGAGGCGGCAAAGGCGATGACGCGCGGCGCGCGTGCCGGGCTGCCGGTCGCGCCCGAAGCCGCCATCGCATGGGTGACCGCCAATCCGGCGAAGGCGCTCGGCATCGCGCAGCTCACCGGCACGCTGGAGCCGGGCAAGATGGCCGACGTCGTCGTCTGGAGCCGCGATCCGTTCAGCGTCTACGCGCTCGCCGATCAGGTGTTCGTCGACGGCGCGCTCGCCTTCGACCGGTCGGCGCCGCCGGCTGGGCCGCGGTCGGACTTCCTCCTCGGCCAGCCGGCACGTGAGGGCCTCAGGTGAGCGTCCCTCAGCGTCCGCGCCGAGCGCGTCCCGCCGCCGCCGCCCTGATGGCCGTGGCGTGGCTCGTCGCGATGCCTGATTCGCGGGCGCAAGACCTGCTGATCCGCGGCGCCCGCGTCCACACGCTGTCGGCGCAGGGGACGCTCCCCGACGCCGACGTGCTGATCCGCGGCGGCCGCATCGCCGCGCTGGGGCCGGCGCTCGGCGTGCCGCCGGGCACGACCGTCATCGAAGCGCGCGGACGTCCGGTGACGCCGGGCCTGTTCGGCGGGCTCACGGCGATCGGGCTCGAGGAAGTGACGCTCGAGCGCGCGACCGTCGATTCCTCGCTCAGCGTCGGCGCCACGGCGTTGAAGGATGCGCAATGGCGTCCGGAGTTCGACGTCGCGCTCGCGTACAACCCGGATTCGGTGCTGATCCCGGTCGCGCGCGTCGAAGGCCTGACGTGGACCGTGCTGGCGCCGGTGAGCGTCGCCGGCGGCAGCTTCGTCGCCGGGCAGGGCGGCGCCGTGGTCCTCGACGGGCGCGAGGACGCTATTCTCGCCGGCAGCCGGACGCTGTTCGTCAACGTCGGCAGCGACGCCTCGGCCTACTCGGGAGGAAGCCGCGCTGCCCAGTTCATGCTGCTCGAGCAGGCGATGCGCGAGGCGACGACTCGCCTGCCGGCGAGCCATCAGGCATTGCTGCAGCCGGCCGGGCGTGAAGCGCTCGCCCGCTATCTCGACGGCGGCCGCGTCGTCTTCCGCGTCGAGCGCGCCGCCGACATCCGGCGCATCGTGGCGTTCGCGCAGCGCGCCGGCATGAAGCCGGTGATCGCCGGCGCCGCCGAGGGCTGGCGTGTGGCCCGCGAGCTCGCGCAGGCGGGCGTCCCGGTGCTGCTCGATCCGCTGCAGAACCTGCCGGGGAGCTTCGACACGATCGGCGCGCGGCTCGACAACGCCGCGCTGCTGCATCGCGCCGGCGTGCGCATCGCGTTCACGCAGAGCGAAGGCGAGAGTCACAACGCGCGCACCATCCGGCAGGTCGCCGGCAATGCCGTCGCACACGGCCTGCCCTGGGATGCCGCGCTCGCCGCTTTGACGGCGAATCCGGCGGAGATCTTCGGCATCGCCGCGGAGCGCGGGCGCATCGCCGTCGGCCAGGTTGCCGACATCGTGCTCTGGAGCGGGGATCCACTGGAAGTGACGACGGTCGCGGAGGAGGTCATCATCGCCGGCCGCGCGATCGAAATGCGCTCACGGCAGACCGAGCTGCGCGAGCGCTACCTGCCGCGCCTGCGCAATCGCGCCGCGCGCTGACGCGTCTGCGCTTACCGCAGGATTGCGCGGCGACACCGACCGGCGCCAGTTGGCCGACTCCGGTCGGGGCCCGCAGCCGACGCGTTCCAGTCGTTGGAGTTTCGCCAGTCCAGACGTGCGCGGCCCTACTCGATGATCCTGTCTGCGCGCGCGAGGACGCCGGGCGGAATCGTCAGACCAATCCGCTTCGCAGTCATCAGATTGATGACCAACTCGAACTTCACCGGCTGAAGGACCGGGAGATCGGCAGGCTTCGCGCCTTTGAGTATCCTGGCCACGTAGTGGGCGGCCTGACGATCCCGGTCGGCGATGCTCTGGGTGTATGCCAACAGGCCGCCCGCGTCCGCAAAGCCCTGACCGGGGGAGGATGCCGCAAGCCGATGCTGCACCGCCAACTCGACAGCACGTTTGTGCGGGAGGCTCGGCTGGACGATGAGGGCGCTCACCCGCGCCTTGACTAGTTCCTCGAAGGCGGCGTCGAGCGGCTCGCCGCTGCGGACCATGAAGGTACGCAGTTCGATGCCCAGGGACCGGGCGGCGAGCTGGTTCTGTTCCAGGAACGTTTTCGCAAAGGTGTCCGCTGCATTCACGAGCACGGCGACGTGCTTGGTGAAGGGCACTATCTGCCGGATGAGTTCGAGGTTCTTGGCCGCGAGCTCCGCGGTTGCACTGGATATTCCCGTGACGTTGCCGCCGGGCCGGGCGAGGCTGGCGACGAGACCCGTTCCCACCGGATCGGCTGCCGCCGCCATGACGATCGGAATCGTCGTCGTGGCTTGTTTGGCGGCCACGGCGGCCGGCGTCTGAAAGGTGACGATGACGTCGACGTTCAGGCGCACCAGCTCGGCGGCCAGCTCGGCCAGCCGATCGTTGCTTCCTTCGGCCCAGCGCGACTCCACGCTGAGGTTCGTGCCTTCGACATAACCATGTTCCCGCAGGTTCGCCACCAGCGCGTGGGCCCAGCTCGTACCGCTGGCAATGGAGCCCGGTCCCAGCAGCCCGACACGTGCACGCTTCGCGGCCGGCACCTGCGCCCGCGACGATGACGGCGCGGCGAAGGCGGCGGCGCCAAGCGCGATGACCAGTCTGCGGCGATTGTTCATTGCCGTTCCTCGAAAGGGCGTCAGTATGGCAGCCCGCTGAGGACAGCAGACTGAAGAGTCACTGCCGAGATGCAGGCGCGAAATGGCGATCGAGCGCAGATTGGGCTGCACTGCTGAGCGATGGGCACGCCGGGCGAGCGCCTGCTACGCCTGCGTGCCTCGTTCGCCGAGCGGCGCAGGCTACCATGGACTTCCCTGTGCCACCGAACCCTCGCAGTCTTCCCTCGACCCGACCCGACGGTCCCAATCGTGGAAAGCGTCCGGTCAGCAGATCAGCCAACGCACCGCTGCAACGACCGGCGCCAACGGCACGTGTGCGCGGATCGTCCATCAACGAATGACCTCGTCGGCACGCGCCAGCACTGCCTGCGGAACCGCGAGGCCGAGGACCTTCGCGGTCTCGAGGTTGACCGACAGTTTGTAGATCGTCGGCCGCTCGACGGGAAGATCGGATGGCTTGGCTCCACCGAGAATCCGGTGGACGTAGAACGCGGCGCGTCGGCCCAGCGCCGGAACGTCCGTGCCGAACGACGCCAGACCACCGTCGGCCGTTACCCGCGAACTGGGGGAGACGACCGGCAGTCCCCGACGACGCGCCCATTGGACGAGTTGCACGCGAAAGTCGCGTGTGCCGGCGAGCAATGCGTCGTCGGCCACAAAGATCGCGTTGGCACCACTCTTCTCGATGGCCGCAAACACGTTGGGAAGGTCCAGGACACTCCGGGCGTCAATCCTCGTCAGTGTCAAGTCGAGACCTGCCGCCACCGGCTCCAGCACGCCCGGATACCGACGAAGGCCGGCGTTGTCCGGGTTGAGCAACACCGCCACCCGTGACGTGCGCGGCGCCACCTGCTTCAGCAGCTGCAGGCACTTCTGGTCCTGCTCCACGCTGGTCAGCGTGACGCCGGTCACGTTGCCCGACGGTCGCGCCAGATTGCCCGCCAACCGCGTCAGCACCTCTTCGCTCGCCGGTCCGACCACGATCGGGATCGTGTGCGTCGCACTCGCAGCGGCATCGGCCCCCTGATTCGTATGCGTGTAAATGACGTCCGGTGGCATTCCTGCCAGCGCGGCTGCGAGGGCGGGAAGTCGATTGGAGTCGCCTTCCGCGAATCGGAATTCGAGCGAGATGTTGCGGCCATCGATGTAGCCGAGTTTGCGCAACTCGTCCACGAAACAGCCCACGGAGGTACCGTGACTGTTCGCATCGCAGACCACGTTCGCCACCTTGAGCGGCGACAGGATCCCGACCCTGGGCAGGCGGGATACCTGCTGCGCCCATGCGGACGCTGTGGCCACGAGTCCCGGAACCGCAAGCGCGCCAGCGCCCCGTCCAAGCGCACGGATGAAGGACCGTCGACCCATCACCGATCCACGTCGCGCGCACCAGCGGCCACGATGACCGGCTGCCAATCCATCATCGGGCCACCTCGTCCCCGAATGCGGGTCCGACCCATACTACGCTAGCCGAGCACGGGTCGACAGCACGCTCGCAGGAGAAAACGGCCCGTCAGGCCGCGCGGGCGTTCACGCGCAGCTCCCTGAAGGAATGGCGACGAGACCGCGCAGGATCAATATCGCGGTCGACGCGAAGAAGGTCGCGCTGGTCAACAGGCTGTTGCACAAGTGCGCGATCAGGAAGTCCCGACCCCGACCCTCCCGGGAGTGCCGCGATGTTCCTCGGATCGGCCGCGCGGCTGGCGATGCTCCGCGGCAAAGAGTTGATGAAGAAACTGAATTGCGATGGAGCCTTCACCGACCGCTGAGGCGACACGCTTCACCCCGCCGTGGCGGACGTCGCCGGCGGCGAACACGCCTGGCATGCTCGTCTCGAGGAGAAACCGACTGCGATCGAGAAGCGATGGACGAGGCTGCGAGACTTCTGCTCCCGTGAGGATGAATCCCTGCTTGTCCCGTTCGATGTCCGGCGGAAGCCAATCGGTGTTTGGCTCGGCTCCGATCAGGAGGAAAAGTGCGCTCGCCTCGACCGAGGTTTCTGTCTGCGACCCGATGTCGCGCAGCACCAGGTGTTCGAGACGTCCTTCGCCGCCACCGCCCACCACCTGGCAGCCGAGCCGCGCCGCGATATTGTCGGTCGCCTCGATCTGTCGCACGAGGTATTCGGACATCCCGGCGCGGAGCGAATCGGCCCGCACCACCAGCGTGACGGCGCGGGCGTACCGAGCGAGGTGCAGCGCGGCTTGCCCCGCCGAGTTGGCGCCTCCGACGATGAAGACATCGCGACCGGCAAATGCCGAGGCCTCGGATGTCGGCCCCCCGTAGAACACACCGTTCCCGATCAATGCTTCCAGCGATGGCACGTCGAGCCGGCGATACCTGGCGCCCATCGCCAGGATCACCGCGTAGCAGCGCACCGGGCCGCTGTCGGACAGCGTGACCACGAACTGGTCACCGTCACGGGCGAGCCCCGTGACCGGCTGCATGAACACGAACTCGGCCCCGAATACCCACGCCTGGTTGTACGCGCTCTGGGCCAGCTGCCGGCCGCTGATGCCGCGTGGGAAGCCGAGGTAGTTCCTGATGAGCGAGCTCGACGTGGCCTGGCCACCGATGCCGCCTTTGTCGACCACCAAAGTGCGAAAACCTTCCGAGGCGCCATACACCGCGGCCGACAGGCCCGCGGGTCCGCCCCCCACGATGATCACGTCGAAGTCCGCCCGCTCGGGGTTGACCGCACCGCCGGCGGCCATGGCCACCTCGGCGTTGCTCGGGTTCTGGAGGACCATGCCGTTGGGGAACACGACGAGCGGGAGCTCGGCCCCTGCGGGGGCGGCGGCGACCAGCGCCCGCCCCTCGTCCGAGTCGGCCAGGCAGAAGCTGTGCACCATCGCGCACTGCTTGAGTGCCTCGCGAATCTCGTAGGCCCGGCCCGTCCACGACGCGCCCACGATGTGCACCGTGTACGGCGCGGCTCGGTTGGCATCCCACCACTCGAGCAGCATGCTCGAGATCGTCTGGTGGAACAGCTCGTCGGGCGACTCCAACGGCCGGAGTACATAGTGATCGAATCGACCGTCGGCCACCCCCTCGAAGATTTCGTCGCCGACCGCCTTCTGGCCCCAGTCGCCGAACGCCACCACCAGCGCTCGCTTGGCGCGGGGGTGGAGGTGCCGGACTTCGGCGAGCAGCTCGCTGGTCGGCACCTGCGCGCCGGACCGTCCGGCCAGCACCAGGGCGACTTCGACGCCCGAGGCGGCAAAGTCCACGAGGTGCGCACGCGCGTCCGCGGGCGATCGCACGCAGACAACCTGATAGTGCCGCGCGTACCGATCGCGCAGTTCGCGTTCGATGTCGCCTAGCAGGCTTTCATCGTCGTCGACGGCAAGCAGGACGGGCTGGTCCATGGCGCGCATTCCATGTCACATGTTGCGAGCGACGTGTCGACACGACGGTGGCTTCGGAACGAAGGGAATTCCAAACGCACCCTCTGTACTTCGGGGATTGTCACTTCGGCGTCAACCGTGGTCAAGCTGTCGCTACCGCCCAGATTCTCGCTCGACGCGACTCAAGTGACTGTCGGCGAGCTGCCGGGAACGGCCGTCGTATGGCACGTCTTGCGTCCTGGTCTCGCGGTTCGATGGCATTCGTTCGAGGAATTCGCCGTGAAGACGATCCTGTTCGACCTGTTCCTTGCCACGTCGTTGCCCGCGATTGCCGCAGAGAGCGCGATTGACGAGTCCACCGCGGGCATCTGCTCTGTCATGAACGTGCCGCCCTTCGCGTCCACGAAGTCGAGTCACGTTTGTCCCCACGGGTCGGTCAAATTCGGGTCCGCATGCTGCAGGGCATGCCGGATCGAAACCGGCTCACGCATCCTCGACCCAGTGGTCGGTCGTGTCGGCGCCGTCGAGCCAGCGCACGACCTCGGCGGCCATCGGGTCGTCCACGGCCGCATACCGCTGGCGCAGCGGGTCGCGGTCGTCGCCGAGCAGACCAAGGCCGCGATCCTGCAAGGCATGCAGGTCGCGCTCCAGCATGTCGGCGAGGTCGGCACCCGCCAGGGCACGTACCGCCGCCCGGAAGGCGCTCATGTAGCAGTAGGCGTTGCCCTCACGGTAGCTGGCGGCCAACGTGGCGGCGGGAATTAGGCTCAGGTGTGGCTGCAGCGCCGGGTTGATCGCGTGCGCTGCGACGTGCGTACCGATCACGCTCGGCCGCCCCGTGAACCCGCGCAGGTGAAGAAAGTGCGACATCCGTGCGGCCAGATCCGGAACATCGCCTCGCGTGTCGTCGAAGAGAATCGCGAGGTCGTCGAGCCCGATCTCGTCGAGGGCCCGGATCTTCGCGACGAAGTCCGCCTTCGCGCTGTCGGAGAAGTCGCGGTACAGCTCGTACGGACTGAGGCCCACGCCGAACCGCACGCCAAGGCGTCGGCAATGCGCCGACAGATCGGCCAGCTCGGCGAACGCCGCACTCGGGTGTGGCTCGCGCCAGCGGCGGCGCAGGAACGCATCGGCTTTCGGCGCGTAGTGGAACCAGGAGAAACCGAGATCGCGCAGACGCGCCAGCACCTGCTTGCGGTCCTCGTGCGCCCACGGCTTGCCGAAGTACCCCTCGATGACACCCAGTTCGGGAACCATGCGGCCGGCCGCTGCCGTCTAGAAGACCAAGACTTTGTCGGCTTCGGCCGTCCAGTCCGCGAGCTGCGCCATCGTGCCGCGCCGGGTCCCGTCGATCAGCTCCTCGTCACGCAGGCCGCGCGCATCCATGCAGGTTCCGCACAGTCCGACCTCGCCCTTGCGCAGTACCTTGCCGAGCATGAGCTGCACGTTGTAGTAGCCTTCTGGCACCTTCTGCCCGTTCTTGGCACAGCCCACGGCGTCGGCCATCAGGAACAGGCGCACCGACTGGCCCTCCCTGGCGGCCAGCGTCCCGGCCAGCCGCAGCGCGTTGTAGGCGCGCTCGCTGCCGTACGGGGCGTCGTTGACGATGAACAAAATGGAAGTCACAGTGCGCTCCTTCTTCGCAGCTACGGCCGCGTCACCGGCAGTCCTGCCGCCTGCCATTCGCTGACGCCGTCGATGGTCTTGCGTGCCCGGAAGCCGCGCTTCTTCAGCAGCGCCACGGCCTCGTCCGACATCAGGCAGAACGGGCCGCGGCAGTAGGCGACGATCTCCGCGTTGCGCGGCAGTTCGGCCAGTCGATGTGCCAGTTCCGTCAGCGGCATCGAGCGCGCATACGGCAGGTGCGCGGTGTCGTACTCGTCCTGCGGTCGTACGTCGATCACCACCACGTCGCCCCGCTTGGCCTGGGTGAGTAGTTCCTTGCGACCGACCTGAGCCAGCCGGTCGGGCTCGGCCATCATCTGCTGCAGCGCCATGCGCAACTCGAGCAGGTGCTCTTCGGCCACTTGGCGCAACGTGACGCCAAGCTGCGCCACGTCCTGGCCGCTTAAGCGATAGAGCATCCGCTTGCCGTCGCGGCGGCTCTGCACCAGGCGCGCTTCCTTCAAGGCCTTCAGGTGCGCACTGGCGAGCTTGATGTCGGCCCCAACCGCTCCGGCCAGCGCTTCGACCGACTTTTCGCCCTGCGCAAGCATCTCGAGCATTTCCAGCCGCTTTGGGCTCGCCAGGGCCTTGCCCACGCGGGCGACCTGTTCGTACAGAAGGTCCTTGAGGTTCCGATTGTTCATTATGTACATTCTAACGATCGTACGAACCAAGGCAAGTGGGGCGAGACGAAACGGACTGCCGCCGACACCTTTGTCCGGTTGATCCACTTGCCGGACCCAAGTTCCACGCGCCCAAGGGCGTGGGCGCCCTGTACGCGCGCAGCGGCACGCCGATGCGGTCGGTGCTTCCTGGGGCCGGGCAGGGGCGCGGCCTCAGGCCCGGAACCCAGAACGTGCCGGCCGACGTGGTCGCGGCTTCGGTCGAGCCGGCCTGTCCCTCCGAGCCGATGCCGTGAGCGGTGTGCTGACGGCGATGGGGTTCGATGCGGCTCGCGATCCACGACGCGCGTACGCCAGGCTCGTCAAGACGCTGCCGGTGGAGGTGCCCCCGGGGTCCTTTCGCACCGGCGGTCCCGACTCAGCAGGTCGTCGGGCGGCGCCACTGGTGGTGAACTGATTGCCGTCAGGCAGGTTAGGCTACGCGGATGCGCCCATACACCTTTCCCGCCGTCGGCCCCCACACCTGACATGGACCGTCTGCGCTTCCTGTGGCAGCGCCTGCGCCAACAGCTGTGGTGGCGGCCGGCAGTCTGGAGCGTGGCGGCCGTGCTGGCCGCGCTGGCGTCGGCCCTGGCCGACGCCTGGGTGCCGACCGACTGGCTGCCATCGCTGCAGGACGACCTGGTGTCCGACCTGCTGCGCATCATGGCCACCAGCATGCTGGCGGTCAGCACGTTTGCCCTGTCGGTGCTGGCCAGCGCCTATGCCTCGGCAGCCAGTGCGGGCACGCCGCGCGCCACGCGGCTGGTGGTGGCCGATCCGCAGTCGCAGAAAGCGGTGGCGGTGTTCCTGGCGTCGTTCATCTTCTCCATCGTTGGCGTGGTGGCACTGGGCACGGGCCGTTATGGGCCGGCGGGGCGCATGGCGCTGTTCGTCTGCGCCGTGGTCGTGCTGGCCTGGGTGGTGGTGGCCTTCATGCGCTACATCGACGTGCTGTCGCGCATCGGGCGCGTGTCGCACACCATCGCCACGGTGGAGCGGGCTACCCTCGTGGCCTTGCAACAGGCCATGCGGCGGCCGCTGGCGGGTGCGGTGGTGGCGGCATCGGCGGGCACTGGCGCTCGACCGGTGCTGTCGCAAGGGACCGGCCATGTGCAGTTCGTCGATATCGAAGCCCTGCAGCAGTTGGCGCAGCGGCTGGACGCGCGAATACACGTGACTGCGCACATAGGTGATCTGGTGCATCCGAGCGCGCCTCTGGCCTTGCTGCTGGCGTCGGAAGCCTCGGTTGACGAAGCCGGTCTGGCGGATCTGCGCCAGGCCTTCGTGATCGGGCCCGAGCGCAGCATCGAGAACGACCCGGCCTATGGACTGATCGTGCTGGCCGAGATAGCCGAGCGTGCGCTGTCGCCCGCGGTCAACGATCCGGGCACGGCGATCGCCGTCATCGGCAGCCAGGTGCGGCTGATGATCGCGGGGTTGGCGGAAGCGCCCGACCGGGCCGCGCCGAGGTTCGACCGAGTCAGCACCGCGGCCGCCCAGCCCGAGGCGCTGGTGGCCCTGGCGCTGGAGCCCATCGCGCGCTGCGCGGCCGGCCAGCCCGCGGTGATGATGCAGCTGCTGCGTCACCTGGACGCGCTGTGCAAGAATGCCCCACCAAGCTTCGGCGTGGCAGCGCGAGCCTTGGTGCAGCGAGTGCTTGCGCGCGCCGAACGAGGGGGCGCCGACCGCGATGACCTGGCGCGCTGGCACGAGGAGGCGCGCAGCCTGGGCCTGCTGGACGGGGGCGCGCACTGACGTCCCATGCCGAACACGCAGCAATCACGCGCCAGGTGCTCCGGTCGGCGCGTCGTGGCGTTGGACTTGCGATCCGTCACTCCGGCAATCCGGCGACGCGCAGATCGGCGACGACGCGGTCGAAGCCGAGGCCGTACGCAAAGAGGTAGCGCTCCTGCAGTTTCGCAGGCGCGCGGCCAGCGCCCGCTGGATCTCCACGGCGGTGCGGACGGGTTCGACGACGCTCCGGAACTCGGCCAGCATGCCATCCCCCATGAGCTTGAAGATGCGTCCGTCGTGGACGGCGATCGTCGGGTCGATGATCTCGGTGCGCAGGCTGTTAAGCGGCGCGAGCGTGGCCTCCTCGTCGGCGCGGATGAGCCGCGCGTAACCGACAACGTCGGCCACCAGGATAGCCGCCAGCCGCCTGGGAACGCGCTCCGTGCCCATACAAACCGCCTTCGCTCACGAATTGCGAGGAGCGTGCAGTCTAGGCGCGGCCCGGGACGCCGTCCATTGCGGCCGCATGCTTCGATCGCCGAATGTCGCAGGCCGTCGCAGTTCGATGTGTGACGTTCGCATAGGCCATTTCACTCGGTGCTTGCCCGCGGAGCCGCAGATCGCCATCAAGCATGCGCAGCGGTTCCGATGCGGCAAATCGTGGGCGCGATTGTCGACCCGCAGCGGCGTAAGATGCAGTCTTGGCGCCACCCGAGGTCACCCATGAACGCGCAAGTCAGCATTCGCTTCGGCCCCGATCTGACGATCGAATTCAGCGTTCCTTTCACCTCCGACGCGACAGCTCAGGAAGGGGCACGCGAATGGCTTGACCGCGCTTACGAGGAGTTTGGCTGCGAGCCAATTCGACCGACCGGCAAGGTGCTCTTGTTGGACAAGATCCTTTGTATCGCCGACGCCGCCGGGGCGAAGCACTTCCAGCGCGATTCGGAATGGGGCAAGTTGTACGCGCAGGCCGTGAGCAGCGCGCTCGACCGAACCGGTGTCCAGGTGGATGTGGAAGGGCGCACGGTAAGCAGTTGAGCCGAGGCGGCCAGCGGCCCGCCACGGTCCGCTGAGCGCTGCCAGGCGGAAGTGCTGCGTTGCGCGGCTTGCCGTCGGACCCCATCAGGGTTGATGCGCAGCGTTCAACCATGGGTAGAACGGGAGGTCTGCCGACACGATGTGTGCCACGATCGTCTCGAACAATCTCCCCGTCATCAGTTCCAGAAGCTCCTTTGGCGATGTAGCGAAAGAGCTGCGCAACTGTTCGCACTTGGATAGCAACTGCGCGTGGATTGCCGCGTGGCGATCCGCATCCGGATAGCCGACCGCACGGAGCAACGCTTCCTCGCTGCTGAAATGTGCGGCGCACTTGTCGACCAGTGCATCGAATGCCATGGTCAGGTGAGTCTGCGGCCCGTCCTGCCAAAACAGCGTCAGGAAACCCGACAGTTCTCCGAAAAGTTCCTGATGCTCGCGGTCCATCTCTTCATTGCCCGAGACATACTCGGGGCGCCAGACCGGCGGTCGTGGATGCAGCGGCATGTGAAGCCCTCCTGGAATCCCAAGGGTAGGGAATCGGCGCCGCGGCGGTCAAGGTCGGCGTGGTGGATGGCTGTTGCCACGTCGCTGCCGAGTCACTCGGCGAACTCGCGCTGCGCCAGTGCGGCGAGCCAGGCACCTGCTTCGCGGAAGGGTTTGCTGCTGCGCTGAGCCCGGCTGCGGATGTAGGCACCCTCGATCGCACTGAGCAGGAGGCCCGCAAAGGACCGGCGCTTCCGGACATCACCGCAATCGAAGTGCGCGGCGATCGCCTCGACATAGCGATCCAGGGCCGCCGCGACCGCCTCGCGCAACGGCTCGGAGACTGCATCAAGGTCGAGGCAGACGGTACCGGCAGCGCAGCTGGACTCGTAGTTGCCCTGTTCCACGCGATCCGCAAACGCGTCGAACAGCGCCTTGACCTTGGCTGCCGGCGATCGCTTCCCGCGCAGGCTTGCGTCGATGAAGTCCGCAACCGTTCCGGCGTAGTCTCGAAGGGCCTCCGACGCGATCTGCTGCTTGCCGGCGGGAAAGAAGTGGTAGACGGAGCCCTTGGGCGCGCCGCTCTCGCGCACGATCTCGTTGATGCCCGCCCCCGTGAGTCCCGTCCTGCGCATCAGCGTCACCGCTGCCGTGAGAAGTTTCTGCCGCGTGCCCCTCGGCTCCTGCCGTGGTTCGACCATTGACGTTCCAAGTAGACCGGTCTATATAGTCTATCCCGGATTCTCTTCGGAGCAAAGCGATGCAAACCGTCCAAGCGGGAGCGACTCCACCACCACTGACGATCAGCGGCATTCGGGCGCGCCCGGTCGTGCTGGAACTGCAGCGCCCGATTGTCGCCCGCATCGCCACAATCACGCAGTGGCCGGTCGTTCTGATCGACCTTGCCACCGAGGAGGGGTTTGTCGGGCGCAGCTATCTCGAGCCCTACCTGCCGAAGGCCATGCGGTATCTCCTGGCCGCCCTTCAGGATCTGGGCGACCTGTTGCAGGGTCGCCCGCTCGTGCCCAAGGAGTTGTTCGAAGTCTCCCGCAAGTCGCTCCACTTCGTTGGCTACCAGGGGCTGTCGATGATCGCCGTCTCCGGCGTGGACATGGCGGCGTGGGATGCCCTCGCCAAGTCCGTCGAACTTCCGCTGTGCGTCCTGCTGGGCGGCTCCGTCGGCTCCGTACCTGCCTACAACAGCAACGGCCTCTGGCTCGAGGCGCCGGCCGCGGTGGCGGAGGAAGCTCTCGAGCTGCGCGACGAGGGAGGGTTTCGCGGGCTCAAGCTGAGGTTGGGACGGGAGCGACCAGGCGACGACGTTGCCACGGTCGAGGCGGTGCGCAGGATGGTCGGCGACGACATCCAGATCATGGTCGACTTCAATCAGGGCCTGCATCGGGGAGAAGCCCTGCAACGCTGCCACATGCTCGACGACCTGGGCCTCGCGTGGATCGAGGAACCGCTGGCTTACGACGACCTCGACGGGCACGCCCAGCTCGCCGCCGAGCTCAACACGCCGATCCAGATCGGCGAAAACTTCTACGGCCCTCGGGACCTCCAGCTCGCACTGCAAAAGAGAGCGTGCGACTACGTCATGCCCGACTTCATGCGCATAGGCGGCGTCACGGGCTGGATGCGCGCAGCAGCGATTGCCGGAACTGCGGCCATACCGATGTCCACTCATCTGTACCCGGAAGTTGCCGCTCACGTCATGCGGGTGACGGAGTCTGCCCACTGGCTCGAGTGGCAGGACTGGATCAACCCGCTGCTGACGCAGCCATTCGCCGTCGTCGACGGCCGCCTGCGGATCCCGGACGTACCGGGTGTTGGTCTGGAATGGGACGAGAGTGCCGTATCCCGTTTCGAAGTTCCGATCTAGTGTGCTGAGTCAGAAGTTCCGACGATAAAGGAGCGGATGAAATCGGATGCCAGGCAAGGCGCGAGACCGAGTCGTACCCCGTGGTACGGCGAGGGCGAGCAACGCCGCATGGCGCCCGATTTCGCCGCGAACTATCGAGCGAATTTCTGACTCAGCACACTAGGTCCGGCTCCGGGGAGAGCCACCCGTGGCGATCGCAGTCGCTCGCTCGCGAACCCGCCTGCGCGAAGCGGTTATGCTTCGCCCATGTCGCTCGTCACGCTTCGGGACGCGGAACTCGCGTTCGGCCTACATCCGCTGCTCGATCGTGCGGAGCTCGTCGTCGCCGACGGCGAGCGCATCGGGCTGATCGGTCGTAACGGCACCGGCAAGTCGTCGCTGCTCGGCGTCATTGCCGGGACGGTGCCGCTCGACGACGGCGAGGTGCGCAAGCGCGATGGCGCGCGCGTCGTGCACGTCGAGCAGGAGCCCCTGCTGCCCGAGGCGCCCACGCTGCGCGAGAGCCTCTCGCAGCGCGGCCATCTTGCGGGCATCGCCGACGAGCGCGAGCGCTGGCGCGTCGAGGCCCGGCTGGTCGAGTACCTGCATCGTTTCGGCCTCGACGATGCGATGCCATCGGCGACGTGCTCGGGCGGCGAGCGCAAGCGCGCGGCACTGGCACTCGCGTTCGCGCAGCAACCCGACCTGCTGCTGCTCGACGAGCCGACGAACCACCTCGACATTGCCGCCATCGCCGACCTCGAGGAGCACGTGCGGCGCCTGCCGGCATGCATCGTCATCACCCACGACCGGACGTTTCTCGATGCCGTCGCCACGCGCATCGTCGAGCTCGACCGGGGCTTGCTGCGTTCCTACCCGGGCAACTTCGCCGCGTACAGGTTGCGCAGGACCGACGAACTCGCCGCCGAGGCCGTGGCCAACCGCAAGTTCGACAAGTTCTGGGCGCAGGAGGAAGCCTGGATCCGCAAGGGTGTGGAGGCGCGCCGCACGCGCAACGAGGGCCGGGTGCGGCGCCTCGAGGCCTTGCGCGCGGAGCGTACGGCACGACGCGAGCGGCTCGGCAACGTCCGGCTCGCGCTGGATGCCGGCGAACGCTCGGGCAAGCGCGTCGCCGAGCTGGAAGGCGTCACGAAACGCTTCGGCGGCCGGACGATCGTGCGCGACCTGACCCTCAACGTGTTGCGCGGCGACCGGCTCGCGTTGATCGGTCCCAACGGTGCCGGAAAGACCACGCTGCTCAGGCTGATCCTCGGGCAGATGGCGCCCGACATGGGCACCGTACGACTCGGCACCAACCTGGAGGTTGCCTACTTCGACCAGATGCGCGCGGTGCTCGACGAGACGCAGACGCTCGTCGAGACGATCAGTCCCGGCTCGGAGTGGATCGAGTCGGCCGGACAGCGCCGGCACGTGCTGTCCTATCTCGGCGATTTCCTGTTCCCGCCGCAGCGTGCGCAGGCGCCGGTGTCGACGCTCTCGGGAGGCGAGCGCAACCGCCTGCTGCTCGCGCGCCTGTTCGCGAAGCCCACGAACCTGCTGGTGCTCGACGAACCCACCAACGACCTCGACATCGAGTCGCTGGAGCTGCTCGAGGAGACGCTGCAGGCCTACCCGGGCACGCTGCTGCTGGTGAGCCACGACCGCGCGTTCCTCGACAACATCGCGACGCAGTCGCTGGTGGCGGAAGGCGACGGCGTGTGGCGCGAGTACGCCGGCGGCTACAGCGACTGGCTGGTCCAGCGTCCGGCGGCGATCGAAACGGCACCGCCGAAGGCCGCCACCCAGGCCACGCGGACGGACAGCCGCCGCGAGCGCACCGCCAAGCCGGGACTCACCTTCAAGGAGCAGCGCGAGCTCGACGCGCTCCCCCACGAGATCGAGACGCTCGAAGCGGAGCAGCACGCACTGACGCAGACCATGTGCACGCCGGGGTACCACCAGCAGGCGCCGGAAACGCTCCGGGCCGATCGCCAGCACGCCGAGTCGATCGAGCACGCCCTCGCGGAGAAGTTCGAGCGCTGGGCGGCGCTCGACGCCAAGGCTGCGGCGAAGGCGTCGCGATAGCGTTCGTCGCGGCGGCCACCGCGCCTGGATCGGCAGCATCCCGCCGCGTCACCAGGCGCGTTCAGCCCCGCTCGCAGTTAGGGCATCTTGCCCAGCATGCCCCTCATCTCGTCGATGGAGAAGGCGCGCATGGTCTGCGAGCGCACGTTGCCGAGTGAGCCCACCTTCAGCAGCACGGCGGTCGTCGCGTCCTCGGGCCCTTCGACGATCGTCACCATGTCGCAGGTGCCGATCGTGTAGTAGATCGCCTTGACCGTGACGCCCATCTTCTCGGCCATGGCCTTGAACGCGTTGAAGCGATCCGGCGAATCCTTGACGGCGCGGATGCCCTGGTCCGTGAAACTGACCAGGCTGATGAATGTCGGCATGGATATCTCCTCGGTGAACGGATGCTCAGGTGGCGGTCGCGGGTCCGGCGTGGCGACCTGGAGGTGGACCGCCCGTCCTCCAGGCCATTGAATCCGGATGCGTCGATCGATCGCGAAAGACCGATCGACGTCCTTGCCGCATCCGGCCTACCAGTGGAAGCGGACGCCCAGCATCGGTCCGTTGAAGCTCATGTCGTCGATCGGGCCGCCCGAATCGAACTTATAGTCGATGTAGCGCCACATGGCGAGCAGATCGACCGACTTGAACGAGTAGCCGATGCCGATGGCGGCCTGCCAGGTGATGTCGGATTCGCCCGTGCCGACGTCGGCATAGAACGGGACGCTCCACTCGTTGCCGGTACCGAAGCGATAAGTGCCCTTCACGCCGACGATCGCGTCCCAGTTGTCCGTCTTGGCCTCCTTGCTGCCGCTGCGGCCCGGCACGGGAAGCGATCCGATGTCGCCCGAGAGGGCTTAGCTGATCTTCGGCTTGAGGCCGAACAGCCGGGCGCCACCGACGGCGTCGACGGTCCAGTTCCTGTCCGCCACGAACCGGTACTCGCCGGCCAGCGTCCAGACCACGCCCTTCAGGTCGAGCGAGAGATCTCCCGTGACGTTGGCGGGGAGACCGATGTTGCCGATGGAGAAGTCGCGCGTCGCCGATTCGCTGCCACTGACGTTGAGATAGAGCACATCGGTGAACGCGCCCCACCGCCCGTTGTGGGCATCGAGCGTGCCCATGAACGCAAACTCGAGACTGTCGAGCAACGTATCGGCGTCGACGTCGATGCTCGGGCCCGAGGAAGCGAACGGGACGTTGAGCGTACCCCCGATCGACGGCAGATACGCATACAGGATGGCGCTGAACCGCCACTTGCCGGCGTCCCAAGCCGACGACGACTGCGCCAGCGCGGCCGCTGGAAAGGCCGTCGCGGCACCGACCGCGAGCATGGCGGCACCAGTCCTGAGGTAGGTCGAGAACGTCATGGCGGGCCTTTCCGGCATGGTATGAAGGTACCGAGTGGCGTCGGCAAATGTCTGCAGCCGCGAGGCCTACTGGATGATCTCGTTCAGCACCTGCTGCGATGCCTTCTGGTACTGCGCCTGGGTGATCAGGCCCTCGTTGAGAAGGCCCTTCAGCTGCTCGAGCTTCTGCGTGGTGCTGGGGTGAGGTGCCGCGGCCGGCCTCGGCGGTGGCGGAGCGGCTGAGGCGGCCGCTCCCGCGGCGGCGGCGCTGGCGGCAGCACTGGCCTCTGCGGCTCCTACCGTCGCGACCGTCGCGGTGGTCACGGCCGCCGCCGTCCCGATCACCGCGACGCGCCGGATGTTGCGGCGCCAGAACCCGAGCACGTCGATGAACAGCACCGAGGCGCCACCGACCTTCGGCGGCGTACCCTCGATCAGCTTGAAGTCATAGACCAGGTCGTTACCCTGCATACGCGGGTTGCGAATGTTGACGACGACATTTTGCAAGTCCGCCTGCCCGGGCTCGACCATCGAGAGCGTGGCGTTCGGTGGGTTCCTGGCGAAGCTGTCCGGACCCTCGTTCCACAGCTTCAGGAATTCTTCCCGGGTGTGGTAGTGGCCCGCGATGCGCACCGGGCGATCGGTGAAGAACAGCGTCGACGGGCTGACGTTCTTGAGCCGCAACTGGCCCTTCGCCGCGTCGATCGACACGCCGGCCGAGTTCTGCACGAACAGCAACTGGACCTTCTGCGCCGAGGCCGCCGGCGCGGCGGCCGCCGCCTGCGCCTGCGCCAATACCACCGACGGTACCGCGATCGACACCGCGAGCAGGCCTGCGACTACACGCCTGAAAACTGGGGAAACCATGAGCACGATGCTCTCCTCGGATACTGTGGAATGTCAGGAACTCGGGCATTGCGCCCGGGATCTGTTCAATCGCGTTTCGCTTTCTCCTGCATCGCCGTCTGCAACTTCTTCATGTCCGCGGGCGACAGTTGCGGGCGATCCACCTTGATCGTCAGCCTGTTGAGCTTGGCGGTGAGCGCGAACGGCGGCTTGTAGTCGGCGTCGTTGACGCCGGTCAGCGTGTCGGAGCCGACGTCGAAGGCCTCGTCCCACTGCAGGATCATCGGCAGCGTCCTCTCCATCCGCCTGGTCGCGACTTCCTTGCCATTCACCTTCAGCGTGCCGGTACCGGGTCGGCCGACACCGCTCATGTTGTTGAACGCGAGCGTGCCGGCGCCGAGACCTTCGTACATGAAGTCGAACTCGACCGTGTGGCGGCCAGGCGGCAATGCGTCGGGCGCCTCCCACTTCAGGCGCTCGAGATCGACCATGTTCCACAGGAACACCGGCTTGCCCTTCAGCAGGTAGAAACCGTAGCCGGCAAAGCGTCCGCCCGAGGTCAGGATCATTCCTTCCGCGCCACCCTGGGGCACCTCGACGTCCGCGGTAATCGTGTACGAGGTATTCAGCAGGAGCGGCGAGTCGCCCTGCGGCAGCCCGGTCATCGGACGCGTGTAGACGAACTCCGAGCGCCCGGCGGTGATGTTCGGGCGCGGTGCGACGATGCGCGCGGCCACCGACGCGTCCATCGGGAATACCTGGTGCTTCGTCGCCTCAGCGACGAACATCCGCTTCAGCTCCTTGACCTTCTGCGGGTTGTCGGCCGCGACGTTGGTGGTCTGGTTGAAGTCGTTCTTCAGGTCGAAGAGCTCGAGCACCTGGTTGTTGAGCGGGTCGGGATTCGCCGCGCCGAAGGCTTCCCACGGCGCGCGATTGACCTTGGTGCTCAGGAACCAGCCGTCGTGGTACAGCGCCCACTGGCCCATCATCTCGAAGTACTGGGTCCTGTGGCGCGACGCCGCCTTCGCGTTCTTCGCGTCAAAGGTGTAGGCGAAGCTCGTGCCCTCGATCGGCGCCTGCCTGATCCCATCCACCATTTCCGGCGCGCGGACGCCGGCCGCCTCGAGGATCGTCGGCACGACGTCGATCACGTGCACGAACTGCTCGCGCAAGGTCCCCTTGTCCTTGATCCGCGCCGGCCACGACACCACCATGTTCTGGTTGATGCCGCCGAGCTGCGAGGCGTTCTGCTTGAACCAGGGAAACGGCGTGTCGAACGCCCACGACCAGCCGGCCGACATGTGGTTGTAGGTCGCCTCGGTGCCCCAGGCGTCATAGAACTTCATCTGCACTTCGATGGGCAGCTCGTTGACGCCGTTGAAGAAGGCAACCTCGTTCGGCGTGCCCATCGGGCCGCCCTCGGCACTGGTGCCGTTGTCGCCGTTGATGTAGATGACCAGCGTGTTGTCGAGCTTGCCCAAGTCCTGGAAACCCTGAATCACGCGGCCGATCTCGTGGTCGCTGTAGGCGACGTAGGCGGCGAAAACCTCCGCCTGCCTGATGAACAGCTTCTTCTCCTCGGCGGAGAGAGCGTCCCACTCCTTCAACACGTCCTTCGGCCACGGCGGCAGCTTCGCGTCCTTCGGGATCACGCCAAGCCGCTTCTGGTTCTCGAAGATGCGCTCGCGTACTTTGTTCCAACCCTCGTCGAAGAGCTTCATCTGGCTGATCTTCGCGGCCCACTCCTTGGTCGGGTGGTGTGGCGCGTGCGTGGCGCCCGGCGCGTACTTGATGAAGATGGGCTTGGAAGGGTCGATCTGGTGCATCCGGGTCATGTAGTCGAGCGCATCGTCCGCCATTCCCGTCACCAGATTCCAGCCCGGCTTGCCCTCGAACGGATAGATCTGCGTCGTGTTGCGAAAGAGGTTCGGCTGCCACTGGTTGGCGTCACCACTGACGAAGCCGTAGAAGTATTCGAAGCCCATCCCCGTCGGCCACTGGTCGAAGGGTCCGGCCTGGCTCGCCGCGAAGGACGGTACGTTGTGGTCCTTGCCGAACCACGACGTCGCGTAGCCGTTGTCCTTCAGGATGCGCCCGACCGTCGCCTTGTCCCTGGCGATGATGCTGTTGTAACCGGGGAAGCCGGTCGACTGCTCCGCGATGACGCCGAAGCCGGCCGAGTGGTGGTTGCGGCCGGTGATCAGCGCGGCGCGCGTCGGCGAGCACAGCGCGGTGGAGAAGACGCGGTTGTAGCGCAGGCCTTCGTTCGCGATGCGGTCCATCGCCGGCGTCGGGATGACGCCGCCGAAGGTGCTCGGCACGCCAAAGCCCGAGTCGTCGGTGATGATCAGCAGTACATTGGGCGCCCCCTTGGGCGGCACGACGCGCGGCGCCCACCATGGCTTGGACTGCAGTGCATCCGCCCTGATCACGCCGCCGAACTTCGGATCGGGCGCCGGCAGCTGCTTGCCGCTGATGCTCGTGGTAGCGCCGGGCGAGCCCAGCGTGCCGGTGATCTGCTGCGCAGCGGCATGCGTCGGCAGCAGCGCGAGTGGCGCGACACCGAACAGGATAGCTGTGCATCGGGCACGCAACACGCGCGAGAAGCTTGCGGCACTTGACGTCGGGTTCATGAAGCGGCTCCTTCGACGAGACTGGCGATGAATGGCGCCGGGAGAACGCGCACCGCTGACGCCGGTGCGCTACGGTGCAGTATCCGGCGGCCGCAGTGGCGTATCACTTGGCTTCCTGAATGCCGGGTGGCTTCCATGTGCCTTGGCCCGCCGGCAGGACCGAAGGTGGCGTTTCCTTTGGCCAATAGAGGCGCATCACCAGGTAGATCGGGCCATCCGGCGCAGGAAGCCAGTTCGCTTCCCTGGCCTTGCCCGGAGAATCCTTCTGGATGTAAAGGGTCAGCGAACCGTTCGGATTCCGCTTCAGCGCGGGCAGCATCGGCGAGTTGATCAGGTAGCGGTCGATCGGATTCCTGATCAGCAACTGCGTCTTGCCGTCGTACATCGTCACCGACCAGAACGAGTTCACCGGCGGGAGCTGCCCGGCGTGGAATGTGAGCGTGTAGTTGTGCTTGCTGGAATCGAGCGTCTGGCCGGCCACATCGACCCGGGTCATCGGATACGTCGCCTCGACGGCATCGTGGCCATAGATCCCGCCCTTGGCGGCGGCGGCACGCTTCAGCCAATCGCCGTTGTAGAAGGCGCGGTCGCCGAACAGCGAGCCGACCTTCCAGCCATTGACATCGCCCATGCCGGAAGCGAGGTACTTCTCCACCTTGTCGTCGCCCTCCTTCATCCCCAGCAGAACGGCAGCCTTGTGTTCCAGCGAGAGGTCCTTGAACTCGAAAGCCTTGCCCGGGCCGATGCCGATCGTGGCTAGCCTGGCACGGATCGCCTTGTCTTCCGGTGTTTCCGGCACGTATTGCAGGGCAGCGCCCAGATACTCGTAGAAGTTCGCCTTGATTCCCGCCGTCGTGGCGGGGAGGAAGTCGATCGCCGGCGCAGCCGGCGGTGCGGCACGCTTTGCGAAGGTGGAGAGCGACTCCACCTTGTAACCGGCCTGCACCTTCTCCACGTTCGGCATGTCTTCGGGGTTGAAGAGCTGCGTGCGGAAGATGGTGAGCGCGAAGGGCGTCGTGGACTGAAAGACCTTGCGGATTCCGGTTGGCGTGTCGCCCTTCCAGCCGGGGCCGACCACGAGGTAGCTGCCGGCCTCGATACCCGTGGCGCGGCTACCGATGTAGCCGTAGTTGTAGGCGTTGCCATCGATCAGCTGCACCGAGTAGTAGCGCTGCTTCGCCACGGCCGGCACCGAAATCACCATCGGCTCCGCGCGCAGGTCCAGCCAGAGCATCGAATACGGCGTGTCGCTGTTAGGGGTGACGACCGCGGTGTCCTTGTAGGTGAACACGCGGGATTCGCTCTTGATCGTGTTGAATGGCGCCTTGTACTGGCCCGAGTTCCTGTCGACCGCGAACTCGTGCATGACGGCGTAGTTCATCACGATGGGAAGGCCGTAGATGAAGCCCTCCTCGGCGATCGCCTTGGTCTCGGCGATGCCGGGCGCCGGCACGCCCCTGGCCACGTCCTTCTTCTCGGCTTGGGCAATCGGGTCGTCCTGCTTGCCGCAACCCGTCACCAGAAACAGTGACGCGGCCGCCACGGCGACCCACCGGAGGGTCGTCGTGCGCCCTGGCGTCGATGCATTAACCGTCGTCATGCACGGTGCTCCTTGTTCGCTGCTACTGCGAGTTTCGTTTCGGGCTTCCCGCACACCAGGCCGATCGCGTCGAGCAGGTCGTCCTTGTCGAAGGGCTTGTAAAGCACCACCGCGGGAAGAAGCGGGGCAACCACGTCACGCACCTCGTCGGCCGCGAGCGCCGTGATGAAGATCGTGGGCATGTCACGCCCGGCATCGACGAGCGCGCGCTTCAGCTCGATGCCGCTCATCCCGGGCAGGTCGAGGTCGAGCACCAGGCACGCGCCCGGCGGTGCAAATCGTTGCGCAAGCAACTCCTCGGCCGACGCGAACGCCTCCACCGAGCAACCCGCCAGTCGGATCGTCCGGACGAGCGCGCGCCGCAGCGAGTCGTCATCGTCCACGACCAGCACCTGCAGATCCGGGAGCCTTCTTGCCACCACGGCGCGAGTATTCGCCAGTCCCGTCGGGCGCGGAATACGACCTTGGTGTTACACGGGCCGGCACCGCCACGCAGCGGCAGGCGGTTCACTCGCCGGTGAAGCCCGCGGCCTTGACGATCGGTCGCCAGCGCGCCGTGTCGGCGGCGATGATCGACGCCAGCGCCTGCGGCGTGGTGCCGGTGGGCAGGAGGCCCATCGCGATGAGCTTCTCCCGAAGCTCGGCGAGCTCACCGCTGCGACGATCGCGGCAGACAGCTTCTCGACGACCGGCTGCGGCGTTCGCGCGGGCGCGTACACCGCATGCCAGGCCGTCGCTTCGATCGACGGATAGCCCTGCTCGCGAAACGTGGGCACCTCGCGCAACAAGGGCGAGCGCACAGCCCCCGATGTCGCGAGGATGCGAACCTTGCCGGCGCGGTGCAGTGCAATGAGGTCCGAAACGGCACTGATCCCGGAGGCGACGTGCCCACCCACCAGCATCGCCTGGAGCGCCGGGAAGCCGTTGTAGGCGACGTGCAGGAAGTCGATCCCGGCCGCCTGCCGGAGCATCACACCCATCAGATGCGGAACACTTGCGGCGGCTGGCGTGCCGAAACTGGCCTGTGTCGGGTTCGACCGTGCCCACGCGACGAACTCGGCCAGGGTCCGCGCCGGATGCTCGGCCCCTACCGCAAAGGCGAATTCATAACTCGCGATGTGCGCAACCGGAGCGAAGTCCCACCCCGGAACATAGGACAGGTCCTTCGAGACCAGCGGCAGGATCACCGACACCGCCATTGGCGCGAGCAGGAGCGTTTTGCCGTCCGCGGCGGCGTGGCTGAGCGCTTCCATGGCAATGCGCCCGCTCGCGCCCGGCTTGTCCTCCACGACGACCGGACCGGCGACATGGGTCCGGAGCCGATCCGCGATGAGACGCGCGACCACGTCGGATGTACTGCCGGCGGGTAGCGGGACGAGTATCCGGACCGGCTGCTGCGCGCGATCCTCGGCACGCG
This sequence comes from uncultured beta proteobacterium, assembly GCA_963765065.1. GTDB lineage: Bacteria > Pseudomonadota > Gammaproteobacteria > Burkholderiales > Casimicrobiaceae > VBCG01. The sequence continues at coordinate 133,477 of CAVXVH010000011.1, forward strand.
CGTCGCTGGCCGGGATGGCGGCCACGCCGGCCGAAAGCAGGAGGCATAATACCGACGCCGAGTACACGCTCATCCGTCCGTTTCCCGATCGCGCCCCACAGATCATCCGTACTGCCTCATTCGATGCCCCCATTGGCGCCCCGAGACGCGTCGGCGTCCTACCAGGAGCTGGTGGATTTCGAGCGCCTGCTCGCCGACCTGTCGGCAGGCTTCATCAACCTGCCCGCGACCGCGCTCGACGGCGCGTTGACCGACGCGCTGCACAGGATCGTCGAGCTCCTCGCGGTCGACCGCTGCCAACTGATTCGTCTGTCCCTCGACGGCGACGAAGCCAATATAACGCAAGCGTGGGCCGTGGCGGGCGTCGCCGTCGCCCCCCGCAGATCGATAGCAAGCGAGTTTCCGTGGGCCATTGGCCGCATTCGCGCCGGCCGAGCCGTCGTCGTGCCGCGGCTCGAAGACCTCCCCGCGGAGGCTGCGGTCGACAAGGCATCTTGGCTGCGCATCGGGGTACGTTCGCACCTGTCGATGCCGATGACCGTGGCAGGACGAGTCGAAGGCATTCTTGCCCTGGGCTGCGTGCGCCGCGAGCGGGCGTGGCCCGACGACCTCGTCTCCCGCATCCGCGTGCTTGTCGAGGTATTCGCGAGTGCGATGGCGCACAAGCGGGCGGAAGAAGACCTGGCCGCGGCCATGCGCTTCGAGCGGGTGGTGTCCGACACATTGGCCGCATTGCTCGGGGCTGATCGCTCGGAGCAGGATTTCGTCATCGAAACAGGATTGCGCGACATCGCTCACCTCTTCGGTGTCGAGCGGGCCACGCTCTGGCAGCGCGCAGGCGACGGCAGTGAGTTCACGAAGACGCACCGGTGGCGGACCGGCGGATTGTCGGATCTGCCTGATTCGACGGTCAGGTTCGACCTGCCCTGGATTGCCGCGCAACTCGTCGCCGGATCGATCGTGACCTTCGGCCGGCATGCGGAGTTGCCTCCGGAGGCGCGCTCGGATCTGCCGGCACTGCGCGCACTCGACGTTGGTGCCGCCGTGATCGTCCCGCTGGTGGTGGCGGGCTCGGTGGCCGGGGCACTCTCGCTCGCCACGTCGCGGGAGCATCGCGATTGGCCCCCCGCGCCGGTCGGACGCGTGAAGCTTCTCGGCGAAGTCTTCGCCGGCGTGCTCGAGCGCGGTGCCGCGGAGCGGCGCGAACAGGATGCGCGGGAACAAGCGGCACACGCCGCCCGCGTCGGCATGATGGGGTCGGTGGCCGCTTCGCTCGTGCACGAACTGACGCAGCCGCTCGCCGCCAGCCTCGCCAACGCGGAGACCGCCGCCGAGCTCCTCGCGGTGCCGGTCCCTGACATGGTCGAGCTGCGCGCGACGGTGGCCGACATCGTGGCCGACGACCGGCGTGTCGGCGACCTCATTCGGCAGCTGCGCCGCTTCCTGCGGCGCGACGCGGCGCAGCGCGTCGAACTGGATCTTCCCGCCCTTATCGGGGAGGCCCTTCAAATCCTCGACAGCGAGGCGTCTAGCAAGGGTGTCGAGATCGCATTCGAAGTCGCCCATGGGCTGACGCCGGTCGTGGGCGACCGCGTGCAGATCCAGCAGGTCCTGATGAATCTGCTGCTGAACGCATTCGATGCCGTCGCGGCCAACGAGCCCGGCTCCCGCCGCGTGACCGTGTCCGCCGGCCCATCACAAGCGGGGGTCGCCGTCGTAGTGACAGACCAGGGCTGCGGCATGGACGAGGAGACGCTGGCGCGGATTTTCCAGCCGTTCTTCACCACCAAGCCGGGCGGCATGGGACTCGGGCTTTCGATCAGCCAGTCCATCATGGCGGCGCACGGTGGCACGTTGACTGCACGATCGGACGCGGGCCACGGAACGGTGTTCACCATCGAACTTCCTTCACGAGCGCCGGACGCGGTCCCGGCGGCGCGGATCGAGGCGATCCCAGCCAATGCGTCCGGCACGATTTTCGTGGTCGACGACGACCCATCGATGCGACGGGCGCTCCGCCGTCAGCTCGGGGGCGCCGGATATCGTGTCGAGACGTTCGCGTCCGCGCAGGACTTTCTCGAACAGGCCGCACCCGTTGGGGCGGCCTGCATCGTGAGCGACATCCGCATGCCCGGATTGAGCGGACTCGATCTGCAGGCATTGCTCCCACGCGGGAAGCGCGATCTGCCGATCGTGTTCGTCAGCGGCCACCTGGATGTGCCGACCACTGTGCACGCAATGAGGGCCGGCGCAATCAGCTTCCTGGCGAAACCATTCACCAAGGATGAACTCCTCGGGGCAGTCGCGGAGGCGATCGCGCGGAGCCGAGCGCTCGATGACGTTCGGCTGCAGGGCGCCAATTTACAGTCACGTTACGAATCGCTGACGGCCCGCGAACGCGAGGTATTCACACTCGTCGCCGCCGGGCTGCTCAACAAGCTCATCGGCGATCGCCTGGGCGCCGCCGAGGCGACGATCAAGATCCATCGCGGCCGCGTCATGGAGAAGATGGGGGCTGCCTCGCTCGCCGACCTCGTGCGGATGGCCCAGCGTCTGGGCCTGCAGCAGGGGCACGTCCCGCCGCCGGACTGACCTCGCTTTCGCGGCGAACTGATCGTCGGGCGGCGGTCACGCGACTTCGGGGCGACGCCGTGCGCGGTCGATCAAAGCGTAATGCGTGTACCGAGCACCTGCAGGAACTGCGCCAACCACGCCGGGTGCGCGGGCCAGGCCGGCGCGGTCACGAGGTTGCCGTCGACGTGCGCCTTGTCCACGGTGATGTCGGCGAATTTGCCCCCCGCCGCCCTCACCTCGGGCGCGCAGGCGGGATAGGCGCTGCAGCCACGGCCGGAAAGCACACCTGCGGCTGCCAGCAGCTGCGCGCCGTGGCAGATCGCGGCAATCGGCTTGTTCGCCTTCGCGAAGTGCTGCACGACCGCGATGACCTTCGGGTCGAGCCGCAGATACTCCGGCGCACGACCGCCGGGAATGACCAGTGCATCGTAATCGTCGGCCTTCACCGCGTCGAAGTCGGCGTTGAGCGTGAAGTTGTGGCCGGGCTTCTCGCTGTAGGTCTGGTCACCCTCGAAATCATGCACAGCGGTGCGCACCGATTGCCCCGCCTTCTTGCCCGGGCACACCGCGTGCACCGTGTGTCCGACCATCGAAAGCGCCTGGAACGGCACCATCGTTTCGTAGTCTTCGGTGAAGTCGCCGGTGAGCATCAGGATCTTCTTCGCAGCCATGGCATTGCCTCGACGAGGAGTTGGAAGTGACGAGCACCCACGTCGGTCTGGACGTGAGTGCTCTCCCATTATGGTGCACGCGGTAGCCCAACGGGCGAAGCGCCGGGAAAGTGTGTCATCGAACTGACACAGATCGGGATCACACTTGGACGCTGTTGCCCGCCCGTCGGGTTTCGGCCGCCGCCTCGGTTGCCACGTGTTGCGGCCACCGGGAACGGTGCTGCCAGCCCTCGAGCACATTGCACACCTCAACGTGGAGCGCGAAACGCAAAATGTCGTGGTGCAAGCCGGCGCCGGATAGCGAAGTTGCCCCCGCGAGCAGCAGCGTGGCGCTGTGCGACGTCATCCTGGTCGAAGCGAGGTCGCGAATTCGCATCGGCAAGTTCGATGCGCGTCTCGACGAGCTGGTGTTTCTCGCCGGCGAGATCCTCGACGATCTCGACGCCATCCTGGTGCAGTTGGATCCTTTGCACGACGCGTCGGAGTTCGCCGCGGCCGCGCGCCTGCATCGGGATCTCGAGCAGGTTCAAGCGGCGATCCCCGCCTCCAATCGCGGTCGCCCCCCACCCGACGTGCGCGCCCAGCACGCCGCCTTGCGCGCAGCCACCCGCCTGCAGCCGGCTCACACGCGGTGAAGGTGTCGGCGAAGCGCGATGGTCGAGAAGTCGCTGTCCGAGATGGTCGGTTGACCGTGGCGATGGGGAGGTGCCATGAAGAAGTCGGATGAGACGAAGCAAGCCAAGGACGCCGATGCCAAGGGATCCCGGGAGATCAAGGAAAAGCAGGTCGACCTGGGACCCTGCGGCGAGGCGACCCTTCGCCTGTCCGCCGATCGGAAGCGGCTGCACATCGAGTTCAAGGTCGATGCCAAGGGCTTCGACAAATCAGGCCTCAACGGCTTGATTGATGCGTTGGAGCGGGTCAGGGAGAAGATGCACCGGTAAGCCCGGCGCGCGTACCTCCGCTCTGCTAGCGAATTCCCAGCGAGCGGTCCAGCGACAGCGCCCCCCCGCCGCGTCCGACGAGGTAGAGCGCGAGCGTGGCCCACGATAGATGCGTCGGCCAGGCGTCGGGGTAGACGAAGAACTGGATCACCGCCGTCATCGCGAGCAGCCCCAGCGCCGAGAGGCGGGTGAAGACGCCGAGCGACGAGCAGCACCGGCAGCAGGTGCTCGGCGTAGGTGGCGAGGTGGGCGGCGACCTCCGGCGCGAGCAGCGGTACCTTGTACTCGTCGCGAAACAGCGCATAGGTGCCGTCGGAGACGGTGAGCAGTCCCTCGACCTTGGTGCGGCCGGAGAGGAAGAAGATCGCTCCGAGCGCGAGCCGGGCGCACAGCGCGACGGATGAATCGCTCACCCATCGCGAAAGCCAGTCGGCGACGTGGTTCCATGCAGCTCGGGGTCCGGGAACGGGAACGGCAGGTGCCGCGGCGGCCTTGTCCATGTCGGCGTCCTTCAGGCAGGTTGATCGGCTGCAACGATGAGCTGCGAGTACGCTCCTGCATGCAGCAACGTTGCGATCATGCGAGCGGGATCCGCGTCCGCATCCGCGTCGAGGGCCGCGTCGAGCGCCAGCGCGACGCTCGGCCCTCCGCGCACGCGTCGAGGAAGCGGCAGGCCGCGTGGTCGATTCCCGTCCAGCTCACGACATCGCCCGGCCGCGTCAGCAGCGCTCCCTCGCCGCGCCACGCCAGCTCGCCGCCGTCGTCTCGCGCGCACGGTTGTCGCGCCAGATCGAGTACACCGGAGCCTCGTCGAACCACGCCCAGCGCGCGGCCGGATGCGGGTGCAGGACCGCGTCCCCGAGCACGCCGGGTCAGACGCCGACGAGGTCCGATGCTCGACCGCGGAGGCGCGTCGACGGCGACATGCGCTTCGGTCCAGAACCGGTCGAGTCGCGCCACGCCCGGCAGGTAGGGAAGTTCGGCCGCCGGCGCGAAGTGCGGCGAAGAAACGCGGCGAACGTCTCACCGTAGGCCAGCAGCGAGGGAGGTCGGACGCTCGTCCGGGCGACGTACACGGCCGCGGCCGCGCGGAACCACTCCTCGCCCACCAATCGCGCGACGGCGGGGAAGTTCGCCTGCAGCGCGTCGATGCAGCACTTCGCGACGGTGTTCCGGTAGACGGCGAAGGCCGGCTGCGCGACGAGCGTCCGCGACCGCATCGTCGGCCTGCGCGGGCGCGCCGAAGAGCGCGTGCGCGAACGCGTCCTGGAACTGCGCGAGGGACAGGCCGGCTCCGCCGCGCATCAGGCGGCCTTCGCCATCGCCGGAGCCAGCGCGCGTGCGCCCGGTCGCGCTCGGCGAGCAGTTGCGGCGAATTCCGGCACGTCGTCGTCGCGCTCGATCAGCGTCGGCCGCGGACCGATGCGGACGACCAGGCGCTCGTAGAGCGACCACACGGCCTCGCTCACCGGGGCGTCGTGGGAGTCGACGAGCAGCGCGTCGCCCAGCGCCGGGATCGCGCGAGTGTCCCGCGAGGTGGATCTCCGTGACGGCAGCGGCCGGAAAGGCGTCGATGTATCGCGTCGGCGTCGAAGCCGAGATTCGTCCGCGCTCACGAACACGTTGTTCACGTCGAGGAGCAGCCCGCAGCCGGTCCGGCGCGCGAGCTCCTCGAGGAAGTCGATCTCGTCCCACTCGTGGCCATCGATGCGCAGGTAGTGCGACGGGTTCTCGATCGCGATGCGCCGCCCCAGCGCCTCTGGGCGGCGTACGACGTTGACGACGATGCGCGCGAGCGCCTCGTTCGTGCGCGGAAACGGCAGGAGGTCGGGGTGGTACGCGCCGCGCCACGTCGACCACGCGAGGTGCTCGGAGACGAGCGCGGGCTCGATCGCGGTCCGCGAGCCCGCGGAGTCTGCGAAGGTGCGCCGCGTCCGGCGTCGCGTCCGCGGCGAGCGACAGCGCCACGCCGTGCAGGCTCACCGGGTGGCGTTCCCGGATCGCGTCGAGCCAGCGCAGCCGCGGCCCGCCGTCGACCAGGTAGTTCTCGGGATGCACCTCGAACCAGAGCCCCGCCGCCGGGCAGTCTCGCGCCTCGTCGTAGTGCTGGGGCTTGAGTCCCAGCCCGGCGGTGAGGAGTGGGGCCATGTCGGCAGCGTTCCGTCGCGCGCTCAGCCCTTGACCGGCGCGAGCGAACCCATGCCCTTCGGCGTCTTGATGGACGTGCACGTGCCCTTCGGCACGTGCTTCCAGGCGTTGCCCTGGTAGTCCACCTTGGAGGTGCCGGCGCAGCTGGTGCCGGGGCCCGCGGCGCAGTCGTTCTTGCCGGCCATCGAGACGCCGTAGCACTTCTCCGCTTCCTTCTTGCCCTTGTCCTGGGCGAGCAGGCGGCGCCGGAGGCGAGGGTGGCGAGGGCGATGGCGGCGATGGCGAGATTGCGAGGATTTCATCTTGAGGCTCCTGGTGATGGTCGAGGGAGGATCCGCGCCCGGTGCCTGAGGCATGCCGAACGATCGGTCCGGGAGCTAGTTCGTCGCCGATTGGCGCCCGGTTACGCGCTCGGGCAGAATCTCCGGCTTCGCACGGGATTTCGCGCCGCCTGTAACCGGAAGGGCCGTCCGCGAACGAATAACAGGGAGCCGGAAACGCTTGAGCGCGCGGGAACACGCATCTGAAGGAGCTCCTCGTGCGCGGGCTTGCCGGCGAGGCCGCGGCCTATGCCGCGTTCCTGAAGGAACTGAGCGCGTTCCTGCGCGCCTTCCTCCGGGGGCGGCTCGCGCGCGTGCCCGACGAAGTGGAGGACCTCGTGCAGGAGACCTTGCTGGCGGTCCACAACCAGCGCCATACCTACGACTCCGCCCAGCCGCTCACGGCGTGGGTGCACGCCATCGCGCGCTACAAGATGATCGACTTCCTGCGCCGGCGCGCGGGCCGTGAGGCGATGAACGAGCCGCTGGAGGACGACAGCGACTTCCTTGGCGCCTCCGACGAGGAGGCGCGCGAGGCGAAGCGCGACATGGCCGTGCTGCTCGCGCGGCTGCCGGACCGGCACCGGCTGCCGATCCAGCTCGTGAAGATCGAGGGGCTGTCGGTGGCCGAGGCGGCGAAGCACCGGGCATGTCGGAATCCGCCGTCAAGGTCGGCATCCATCGCGGCCTCAAGGCGCTCGCGGCGTTCATCCGGGGATAGGCGATGGAAACGGACAAGCTCGTCGCCATGCTGGCGAGTAACGCCGAACCCGTGGCGCCGGGAGCGGTGCGGCGGCGTTACGGCGCTGCCGTCGCGGGCGGCGGCTTCGGGGCCCTGCTGCTCATGCTGTCGTCTTCTATGGCGTGCGCCCCGATCTCGGCAGGCGGCGGGCGACCCGATGTTCTGGGTGAAGCTGGGCGTTCCCGCTGGCGCTCTTCGCGGCCGCGCGGTGGCGGCACGCGCCTGGCCCGCCCGGGCGTGCGCCTGGGGTGGCCGCGCGGAGGCCCTGCTCGTTGCCGGTCGGCGCGATCTGGCTGCTGGCCGCCGCTCGCGCTCGTGTCCGCGCCACCGTCCGGCGCGCGCCTGCCGCTCGTCCTCGGCGAGCAGCTCGGCCTCGTGCCCGTTCAACATCGCGATTCCTGTCGGTGCCCACCTTCGCTGCCGCGTTCTGGACGATGAAGGGGCTGGCGCCGACGCGGCCGGTGCTCGCCGGCGCGTTCTCGGGGCTGCTCGCCGGCACCGCGGGGCGCTGCCGCCTACTCGCTGCACTGCCCCGAGATGGCGCCGCCCTTCCTCGCGCACCTGGTACCTGCTCGGCATCGCCGGCCCTGCGGTCGTCGGGGCCCTCCTCGGGCCGTGGCTGCTGCGCTGGTGAAGACAATTGCCGTAACGCCGCGTACTGCGCTGCTCGCCGGCGCCACCGGCCTCGTCGGCGGCGCGCTGTTGCCCATGCTGCTCGCCGGCGAGCATTACCAGCAGGTGCACGTCCTGGTACGACGCGCAGCGCCGGACATGAAGGCCGACGCCCGGCTGCAGCTTCATCGAGTCGACTTCGCACGACTGCCCACCGCGTTCCCGGCGGTGGACGACGTGTACATCGCGCTCGGCACCACGATCAAGACTGCGGGGTCGGAAGCAGCCTTTCGCCAGGTGGATCTCGAGGCCGTGCTGAATACCGCGCGGGCCGCCCGCGCCGCAGGGGCGACACGATTGGCCGTCGTGTCGGCGTTGGGCGCCGATCCGGCGTCGCGCGTCTTCTACAACCGCGTCAAGGGTGAAATGCAGGCTGCCGTCACGCAGCTCGGCTACACGTTGGTGGTGATCGCACAGCCGTCGTTGCTGCTGGGGGACCGAGCCGCGTTGGGTCAACCATCCCGTACTGGCGAAGTGTGGGCGGCGCGGCTGCTCGGGCCGCTCGGCCGCTTGCTGCCCAACGGCATTCGGCCGATCGCGGCGAGCACCGTGGCGGCAGCACTGCTCGCGGCCATGCTCGAGGCGAAACCCGGGGTTCTGTTGCTCAAATCCGGAGACATGCAGGCACACGACCCAAGCCGGCGGGCCTGATCGCCGCAAAGGAAGCGGAGCGTGGACCGCAGCCCTGCACGTCGGGTGTACGGCCGCGTGGTTCGCGACCGCGGCTATCGCCGCTCGCCGCTGCCGTCGCGGAACAGCGTAGCGATCTCCCGAATCGCGACCGCTTCATCCGGACCGCTGGCCTCGATGCGGACGGTGACGCCCATCGACGCGGTCAGCACCATCACGGCGATGATGTTCCTCGCGTTGATGCGCCGGCCCCTCGCAACGAGGGAGATCTTGCACCGGCAACGCTCCGCGATTCGAACGATTCGGGCGCACGTCTCGGCGTGCAGTCCGCGCGGATTGGGTATGACGAAATGCCAGGTCTGCATTCAATAGTGCTGTTCAACTGTGCGGAACCGCCCCTGCCCGGCTGCGCCGAACGCAGCCGCTGCGCTGCACCATCCGTTGGCGCTGGCAATCGCGCGCGTGCAACCCCACTCAGCACCTCGCACAGATGGGTACTGGTCAGGTTGACCCACTTCACGGGGACAAGTTCCGCGCTGATCGGACCGGGGCTTGCGGGCAGTTGGGAGCCCGGAACCGTCGCATATCGCCCACTGGGGGATGTCGTGCCACCGGAGCGCCCGTGGCCGGCGACGCCGGTCGAAGTCCGGACTTGCACGTCGCGACTTGGCCATTGAATGACCACAGTCACTTTATCGACAGGCGTATCCCACTTGGCTTGGGTGGGATCGTGAAGCCGAACGAGGTTCGGCAAGAACGCCTTCCAGTTCCCTGTGTCTGTGATGTACGAAAAAGCGTCACCAAAGTCCATTCGTAGTACGCTTTGCAGCCCGGGTTCGCGCCCGTCGACCTAGGGCCGCTTTCGGGATGTTCTCGCGTCGCCGCCGAATGTCTCAGGTGGCCGGTGAGCGACCTTCGCGTGCACGACAATCCCAGATCAAGGCGCCATCATGTGCCGCCACTACGGAGGAGAACCATGAGCAGACTCGAAGGCGTCTGCGTGCCGATCTGCACGCCATTCAAGGACAACGGTGCGTCCATCGACACCAAGGCATACAGGAACAACATCGACTCGCTGATCGAGAATGGCGTGCATATCATTGCCGCCAACGGCGGCACGGGCGAGTTCCCGTTCCTGTCGGAACCGGAAAAGCGTGAGCTGGCTGAAGTAGCCTGCAAGCATGCCAATGGCCGCGTCAAAGTCATCGTCCAGACCTCGGCCATCCGCACCGAGGATGCAATCGAGAATTCCAAGCACGCGGAGGGCGTGGGCGCCGACGCGGTTCTGGTTCTGCCGCCCTATTTCGAGGGTCCCGGTGAAGAGGGTGTGCGCTGGCATTATGAGCAGATTGCCGCTGCCATCAAGACGCCCATCATGGCCTACAACATTCCGGTCTATACCCAGTTCGACATCACACCCGAGATCTTCGCCCGTTTTTCGGAGATCGACGGCGTCGACTACATCAAGGATTCCACCGCCGACCCGAGTCGCATCGAAAAACTGGTCGGCCAAGGCTCAAAGGTGTTCTGTGGTTGCGACTTCCTGAATTTCTTTGCACTTGTGAATGGCGCTACGGGTCTGTTCACCGGTTCCGGCAACGTCGCCCCTGCGCTGATTCGCCAGCTCTATGATCTGGTGAAGTCGAGCGAGTACGGCAAAGCGGAGATCGTCTGGAAGAAACTGCAGCCGATCAGCCGCCTGCTGTGGACCCTGCCGTTCAATCCCGTTGCCAAGGCAGGCAGCGACAGGACCGGGCGCAAGGTGGGGCCCTGCCGCATGCCGGTTCCGCCGCTCAAGGAGCATGAATTGAAGTTGGTCGACGAGGCCGTGGCGGCCTTGTCGGCCTGATCACGATCTGACCTTCACGTCTGAACGCGAGCAGTTGGATCGTCGAAAGTCGCAGTACGGCCCTGAGCCGACCGTCCACATTCCTGAAAACTGCCTGTGAACCTGAGGGTAGCCGACATTCGCGCCACGGCCGCAGCGGCATGCGCTCGCCGAACGTGACGACTCGCGGTGCGGTCTCCGTCCTCGCGCAAGCCGCCACGACCTCGGAGCGCCCTCGATCATGGCCTGTCACGGCGGGACCTGTCCGCCCCCCTTGCGTCCCGCCCGGAAGCGGCTCCAAAATCGCTGCGGGAGGGAGTCCGCGTGTCCGAACTCACGCAGTTGCTACGCGCCGCGCGCGGCGGCGACGCGCAGGCGGCTGACGAGGCCTTCAGCCGCCTGTACGGCGAGTTACGCGGCTTGGCGCGAGCTCGCCTGCGCCAGCACCGCACGATGACGAACAGGAATCAGGACTGCGGGTCGAACTGGAAGACGCGCAGCTCTTGACTGCATCGGCAGGATTTGGCGATGCGCGCGGCCCACGCGACGGCCTCCTCGCGCGAGGCAAGTTCGAGCACGGTGAAGCCGCCATTGAGCGGCGGCGCCCACGAATATCCGCCCTGGGCAACTGTGCCGTCGGCCGAGACAAGCGCCGGCGGAACGCTTTCGTCGATGCCGCCGCCAAAGACGTAGACGCCGAGCGGCCTTTGCCTCGTCGATCACAGCGTGCGCGTCGCGACCCACCGTCTCCCACTCGCCGGCGGGCACGACCATGGCAGCACTTGGAAAGGAGATCAGGTATTTGGCCATGGTGGTTTAACCGCGCCGCGCCGCCTCGATCGCGGCGATGTCGATCTTCTTCATCTGCATCATCGCATCGAACGCACGTCTTGCGGCAGCGGGATCGGGATCGGTGATCGCCTTCGTCAGAGCGATCGGCGTAATCTGCCAGGACAATCCCCACTTGTCCTTGCACCAGCCGCAGGCGCTCTCCTGGCCGCCGTTGCCGACGATCGCATTCCAATAGCGATCCGTTTCGGCCTGGTCCGCGGTTGCGACCTGAAACGAGAACGCTTCGTTGTGCTGAAATGCAGGTCCGCCGTTGAGCCCGAGGCACGGGATGCCCATCACCGTAAACTCGACGGTCAACACGTCCCCTTGCTTCCCCGACGGAAAGTCTCCCGGTGCGAGATACACGGCGCCGACAGACGAGTCGGGAAAGGTCTCGGCGTAGAACCGCGCCGCGTCCTCGGCGTCGCGATCGTACCAAAGGCAGATGGTGTTCTTTGCTGGTTCCACCATGTCACTCCTCCATCAGGACAGGTTGCCGGGAAGGGCGGAGTCCCGAAATGGGTGCAGCCGCCCTGAGGCGGCTGCAGGTGTCGTTCAGGTGTGAAGTGAGATCACTTCGGTCGAGGTCAAGCTCGGTCGCCTTTGCCCTTGGGCTGATAGCGCCGCAGAGAACTGCGGTAGAAGCCATGACTTCGAAAAGCGCTGACGACGGCTCAATACTGAAGCAAGGACGATCGGCACCCCATCGGCAAGACGCTGATTGCGCAATCGGACGATTCCTACAAGTTCGGCACGCGACAGCGCAGGAAAGGGGCATGCACCACGGGGTGCATGCCCCTTGATCCGCCTTACTTCCCGTCTCGGTCCGAGTCCCCCGGAGTGGCACGCTCGACGGCGTCACTCACGCGCTGCCAAGCGTCTCGAGTGGCGTGCTTGGCGCGTTCCCACTCGAGGCTGGAACTGCCACGCCTGCTAATCCAGTCACGTTCGAGTTCCTGCTCGACTTCATCGAACGTACGGCCCGGATATCGCGTGTAGGCGTCTACCCCGTAGCCATAGGCGGGACGGTAGTCCTCGAAATCGGACCCGCTAGCGTACGGACGCTCGGAGTAGTGGTCGCGCCAGTAGGCGTCTTCGGCGACAGGGTCGACTGCATTCGCAATGCCCTTGCCTGCCATCGCACCGGCCACGGCGCCGACGACCGCACCTACCGCGGCGCCCACAGGACCACTGATGCCACCCACGGCAGCACCGGCCGCGGCACCTCCTGCGATACCGCCGGCGGCACCGCCCACCACGGCACCCACGCCGGTGGCAACCGGGCGACTCGTCTCGTCGATCCTGTCAATGTCCTTCGTCGTCCTGCTCTTCAGTTCGTTCATGAATTTCTCCTTGGTTGGCTGCGTGAATTGCGGGGCCACCATTGCGGGTGGCCCATCGCGGCGCAGGCAATGCAAGCGTATGCGAGGAGACATGGCCTCGCGATCGTCCATCATGTCGTTTAGCGCTCGGAGGCTTTCCCGCGACGCCGTAGTCCGACTCCTACGGCGGCGGTTCCGGTCGACCCGGAGCCGCGCCAACCTCAGGGTGTCGAGGTCTTGCTCATGGCCTTGCCGCAACTGCGAGGCGCAAAGTCGGACGCTTCAGCCCAACGGCCGCGAGTACCCGCATGTGTCCGCTCCGCGAGCTTCGCGGCTGGCCGCGACGGGTTTCATCGTCGACGATCGCAGTCGACCCGTTGCGGACTTCCAGGTCTTGAGGAACCGGCCGTTCAAGATGCAGCGGAAGCCGGACGTGCAAACGCTTCGTCTTGAATCTTGAACGACGCACTCCACGACTGTCGCGAAGGCGCGGCAACAAGACAGGCAGGTCACCGCGACGACTGACTCCGCAGCCACCGCGCGCGCAGACGCGCCCGGGTCCGACGCGACAGCGGCAGCCGTCGCGGCACGGCCGCCACCGCTCTCACCCGCGCAGCGCTGCGATGCGGCTGCGCAGTCGGGGCACCACGAAGTCGACGAAGCTGCGCACGTTGCCCGACAGCAGCCGCGCCTGCGGATAGACGACGTGGATGGGCGTCGGCGTCGGCCAGTGCGGCTCGAGCACCGGCTTGAGCTTGCCGCCGCGCAGCGGCTCCTGCACCTGGTAGTCGAAGAACTGCCCGTAGCCCAGCCCGCGCTGGCAGGCGACGATCGCCGCGTCGATCTGGTTGGTGGCGAACACCGTGTTCACGGGCACCCGCACCGCCTGGCCGCCGACGACCATCGGCCAGTCCTGCGCCGACACGAGCCCCATGAAGCTGACGCAGGGCGCGTCTTCAGGCCGCGCAGGATCGGCGAGCCGGTGGCGGCGGATCAGCGCTGCGCTGCCCACGACGATGCGGCGCGTCTCGCCCACGGGCACCGCCACCAGCGACGAGTCCGGCAGGTGCGCGAGCCGCACGCCGACGTCGATGCCTTCCTCGATCAGGTCGATGACGCGGTCGAGCAGCACCGCTTCCACGCGCAGCTGCGGGTGCGCCACCATGAAGTCGACCACCAGCGGCGCCAGGAGCGCGCGGCCGAACGTCACCGACGAGGTGATCCGCAGCCGGCCCGCGCGGCTCGGCGCGGCGCGCGCTCAGGCTCGACTCGGCATCGTCGACCGCGGCCAGCACCAGCTTGCAGCGCTCGTAGTACTCGCGGCCCTCGTCGGTCAGCGCCATCCGGCGCGTCGTGCGGTTGATCAGCCGCACGCCGACCGCCGCCTCCAGCGCCGCGAGCAGCCGCACCATCGACGGCTGCGAGACGTCGAGCGTGTCGGCGGCGGCGGTGAGGCTGCCGGCATCGACGATGCGCGACGAACGCGGCCATCGCCTTGAGCTTGTCCATCCGCGCATTATCGACTGCTGCGTTTTCCGCAGCAATGAAATATGCACCGCCCCATCGATCCCGGCGCGGTCGGCGCCCAGGATGCGTCCTGTCCGCGGCGCATCCGCCGCAGGCGAGTCCACCCGAACCCCACAGGAGATCCACCATGGCCCGCGTTTCCGTCATCGATCCGAACACCGCCACCGGCGAAGCCGCCACGCTGCTCAATGCGGTGCAGGCGCAGCTCGGCGTCACCCCGAACTTCATCCGCGTGCTGGCCAATTCGCCGAAGGCGCTCGAAGGCTTCCTCGGCCTGTACGGCGCGGCTGGCGGCTTTGCCGTCGACAAGGCCACGCAGGAGCGCATCGCGCTCGCGGTGGCCGAAGGCAACGGCTGTCAGTACTGCGTCTCCGCGCACACCGCAATCGGACGGCATGCCGGCCTGTCGAACGACGAGATGCAGCTGAACCGCCGCGGCACCTCGTCGGACGCGAAGGCTGCCGCCGCGGTCGCCTTCGCCAAGGCGCTGAACGACAACCTCGGCGAAGTCACCACCGCGGAGTTCGACGCCGCACGCGGTGCCGGACTGACGGATGGCGAGATCGTCGAGATCATCGCGGTCGTGGCGCTGAACATCTTCACCAACGTGCTCGGCAAGGCCACGCGCGTGGAGATCGACTTCCCGAAGGTCGATCTGATGGAAGCACCGACTGAAGGCCGCCGCGTAAGCGCGAGCGACCCTGGAGCACCGGCCCGGCGATCGCTGCCGGGCCGGACCACCGCCCACCTCCTGACGAGACCACCATGGCCCGCAGCTTCGCCGAGATCGCCTTCACGCCCGCGGTGCGCGAGTTCCAGACGCGCATGGGCAGCCGGGGCAACTACGCCGCGCTCGACGAGATCGAGGGCCGCGGCACGCGGCTCACCGACCGCGAGGCCGACTTCATCGCCGAGCGCGACGGCTTCTACCAGGCCACGGTCGGCGAGACCGGCTGGCCGTACGTGCAGTTCCGCGGCGGGCCGGCGGGCTTCCTGAAGGTGCTCGACGCGAGCACGATCGGCTACGCCGACTTCCGCGGCAACGTGCAGTACATCAGTGCCGGCAACCTGGCGCACGACGGCCGGATCGCGCTGATCCTGATGGACTACGCGCAGCGGCGGCGACTGAAGATCTGGGGCCGCGCGCGGCTGGTCGACGCGCGCGACGACGCCGCGCTGGTCGAGCGACTCGAGGTGCCCTCGTACCGCGCCCGGATCGAGCGCGCGGTCATCATCACCGTCGAGGCCTTCGACTGGAACTGCCCGCAGCACATCACGCCGCGCTTCACCGAGGCCGAGGTCGAGGCGGCCACCGCCAGACCTGCGCGGCGAGTCGGCGCGCCTGCGCGCGGAGCTCGGGCGGCTGCGCGGACACGGCGCGGCCCCGAGCGCACTCGGCGACGGGCCGCTGGCGCTGGTGATCGACGGCGTGCGCCAACTGACGCCGCGCATACGCGGCCTACACGTTGCGCGCTGCCGACGGGAGCGAGCTGCCCGCGATCGCCGCCGGCGCACACCTCGACGTGCCGGTGCCGTTTGCCGACGGGCGCGTCGCGACGCGACGCTACTCGATCGCGTCGGACCCCGCGCGGCGCGACGTCTGGGAGATCGCGGTGCTGCGCGAGGACGACGGCAGCGGTGGCTCGGCGGCCGTGCACGCGCTCTTCGGCGTCGGCCTGCGGCTGAACACCGCCTTGCCCGGAACGACTTCACGTTGCACGACGACGCCCGGCCGGCGGTGCTGATCGCCGGCGGCATCGGCATCACGCCGATCCGCGCGATGGCCTATGCGCTGCGGTCGTCGGGCCGCGACTTCCGGCTGCACTACGCCGCGCGCAGCCACCGCGAGATGGCCTGGGGCGACGACCTCGCGCGGGAGTTTGCCCCGTACCTGTCGCGATACTTCTCGGAGACCGGGCCACGGCTCGACGTCGACGCGCTGTTGCGCGACGCGCCGGCCGATTCGCTGTTCTACGTCTGCGGCCCGGCCCGGCTGATCGACGCGGTACGCGCCGCGGCGGAACGACATGGCGCCGCCGATCGCGTGCGGAGCGAACGCTTCGCGCCCGAGCGTCGCGGCGGCGAGGCGCCGATCGCGGTCGAGCTGCGCCGCTCGGGTCGACGGGTGAAGGTGCAGCCCGAGCAGACGATCCTCGAAGCGGTCGAAGCCGCGGGCGTCGACGCGCCGTTCTCCTGTCGGAACGGCACCTGCGGCACCTGCGCAACCAAGGTGCTCGACGGCATGCCCGAGCACCGCGATACCGCGCTGTCCGATTCCGAGCGCGACCTCGCCGGACTGATGTGCATCTGCGTGTCGCGCGCCAGCACCCCGGATCTGGCCCTCGACCTCTGACCCCGCCGTTGGGCCACCGTGGCATGGCCATTCGAAGGGGCGTGTGAGCGCACGACCGGTGATTGGCCAACCGGCGAGAGTCCGCAATTCGCCGAACCCGGACCTTCCTCACGGCCACCGAGACAAGTAGTTCCGCTCCACAGACCGCGAGACGACCGCGCCGCCCTTGCGATCATCGCCTCGGCGAGCTCGGCAGCGCGCGCGTCGACGTCGCCGGTGAGCCAGTCGAGACACCGGGTCTCAGCGTAGGGATGGCCGTCGACGACATCGAGCAGAGCGTCTCGACAAGGCGACACCCGAGGAGAACGCCGCCCGGCAGCATCCGGGTCGCAGATGCCGCTGAGTCTGGACTGCGACGTCAGGCTTGGCGCCGGCCGCGCGGGCGCAGTCCTTCCTGCACGACGCCATCCGGGCTTCGTCGCCCTGATGATCAGACGGTTCGCCGGTGACGCATCATCACTTCGCCAGCGCGGCCTGGTCGGCGTCGTCACCGGACGTCATGGGCACGTAGAACGCGGGCGTCCGGAGCGTCATTTCACTTCCGGCTTCGCCTGCCACGCACGCTGGCGCTGCTTCGCCTCGATCAGCTGGTCCCGGGTCATCTTCGCCGATACATCGGTCATTGCGCGGGCGACGTCCATGCGCGGCCCGCCCGGTGGCAATCCGGAAAATGCGAGCTCGAGCCACTTGAACGCTTCGACGTTGTCCTGGGGCACCCCATTGCCGCTCGCGTAGAGAAGCCCGAGGTTCAGTTGCGCGAACGCCATGCCCTGGTTGGCAGCGCGCTGAAACCACTTGGCCGCGTCGACATCACTCTTCTCGACGCCGGCGCCGGCCGCATAGCTCGCCCCGACGTTGTACTGCGCGGTCGCGATGCCCTGATTCGCGGCGCGCTGGAACCACAGGAAGCGGTCGCGTCGTTCTGTTCGACACCCTTGCCTTCGGCATACAGCGTACCGACCGAGTATTGGGCGTCGGCGTCGCCCTTTTCCGCGAGCGGCTGCCACAGTTCGGCCGCCTTGGCGTATGCCTTCTCGTGGTACGCGTCGTCGCCGTCCTCGAGCGGCCCCGCCGCAGCGGGTGCGCCAAGGGCGGCGGCAATGGCCAGCGCGCCCAGGAGACTGCGAATGCCGAACCGCATCGGGGCTACTCCGTCGAGTCCTGCGATCGATGCCAACCGGGATGGACGGGTGTTTCGCCGCCGCGTGGTGGCAATGATACGTGACGGGGTCGCCTGTCGCAGCGGCCACTACCCTCGGCGCTCGCCGCCGCGCGCCACGAGTCCTGATCGAGGCCAGAAGCCGCAAGCCCTCCACAGCGAAGCGATCAACCCGGGCGCGTCAGCGCGCAGCAGGCGTCAGCTCAGCCAGCGGCGCAGCACGTCCAGCCCGCGGGGCGTCAACGCCGGATACTCGTCGTCGTCCCAGGCGATGCAGCCGAGCGCCTGCAATCGCTCCAGGCTGCCGTCGAGCTCGTCCAAGTCCTGGTGCATGCGCAGCGTGAGCAACGTCTGGATGTCGGCGTCGCTCGGGAGCAAGGGCTTGCGTATGCGGCAACGGCGCCGGATCGTGGTCTCCAGCCACGTGACCGACTCGGATTCCGGGAAGGAGGTGCGCAGAGCGTCCATGCGGCACATCATTGCCGCGCCAGCGCAGCGGCGTAGTCGGCCGCCGCCGCGCCCGCATGTAGGACTGCGTCGCATGTCCGCCAGGACTTGCCGTCGCCGCGGGGCGCAACGTAGGCTGGAAGGGCAGCGAAACCGTGGCGGCCACCGGAGCGGACGGTTCGGGCCAATGCCGCCTTGACGCGATCTTGGGGTCAGGCAGGACGACGTTGCAGGCACGACCGATAGCGCGCTTCGACGCGCTGCGCGAACCAGTCGGTGGTGAGGCTGCGCGTGATCTTCGGACTGTGCAGCGGAATCTGTGGCACCACGGCGCGGGGCGCCGGCTTGCCGGCCGCCCGGTCGGCAAGCTCGAAGACGCGGACGTAGATTCGCGTTTGCTCGAAACCTTCGCCCTTGCCGCGTTCGAGATCGCGGCGGATCGCGTCGTTGCTCATGTCGATTCTCCGGCGCCAGCACCCGCGTCGCCGTCTCCGTGCTGCCCGGTTCGCGCAGGGGCTGGTCGTTGTCGTAACGCAGCAGGTCGCCATCGAGGTCGAGCGGAATGCCGGAGGCCTGCGTGACGGCGTTCTGGAACGCCGCGTTGCGGCTCGCGTATTGCCCGCGTTGAAGTCGGCAAAGCGGTAGAGCGGCCGCGTGTAATCCGCCGGGTAGTCGAGCAGATGCGCGACGCCGAAGTAGAGGCCGCCGCGGCGGGTGAACACCTCGTGGCGAATCGTTCCCTTCAGCGGATACGGATACGGCTTGGCCACGGCGAACGACTCCGCGAACGCGATGCTGACCTGCATCGGGCCCCCGGTGCGCACCGGATTGCGATCGGCGAGAAACGTCTTGCCGAACGGCACGCGGCCGATGAAGTCCTCGTAGATGCCGCTCAACTGCTGTTCGGTCTTCACCGCGTCCAGGCGCTCGCCGTAGCTCTTGCCGTTGGTCGACGGCAGCGCCAACGCGGCGTCCAGCGCGAACTTCGGAATGCCCGCGCTCTCCCGCCGCTTGTCGATCTCCTTGCGCGCGATGCCGGCGAGGCCAGGCACGGCCGGGTCGACCTGGAACCCCGACTCCTGTCCCGTCACCGCGATGGCCGCACAGAGGTTTTCCGGCGTCGCCGGAATGTCGAGCGCCGCGAAGGCCGCGTAGATGTCCGTGGCCCAGCCTGCCCGGTCCTTGACGCTTTCGGGCAGCAAGCGGCTGATCAAAGCAGCGCCCCTCCGCGGCGGTGATCGGCCGGTAGCCGGACGAGGGGGGCCGGCGTCTTCGATCGTCGCGCAGCCTGCGAGCAGCGCGAACAGCACAATGGCCAGCGATTTCTGGCTTCCCGATTC
>CAVXVH010000012.1:0-67256 GCA_963765065.1 uncultured beta proteobacterium
GACGGGTCACGGGCACACCTAGCGACGCCCGATCGCGAAGTACTCGAAACCCGCGTCCTTGACGAACGACGGGTCGTACATGTTGCGGCCGTCGAAGATCAGCGGCGCCTTGAGGCTCGCGCGCATCGTGTCGAAGTCCGGGCTGCGGAATTCCTTCCACTCGGTGACGATCACCAGCGCATCGGCGCCGACGACCGCCTCCATCGGCGAGCTCGCATAGGAGAGCCACGGCACGTCGCCGAAAGCGCGCTGCGCCTCGGGCATCGCCACCGGGTCGTAGGTGACGACCTTGGCGCCGCGGCGCGCGAGCTCGGCCAGGATCACCCGCGACGGCGCCTCGCGCATGTCGTCGGTGTCGGGCTTGAAGGCAAGTCCCCAGCACGGCGAACGTGCGCCCGGAGAGGTCCTCGCCCAGCCGGCCGGTGATCTTGCCCACCAGCACCGACTTCTGCGCCTCGTTGGCCGCCTCGACCGCGGCCAGCACCCTGAGCGGCAGTCCCGACTGCTTGCCCGTGTGCTGCAGCGCCTTCACGTCCTTCGGGAAACAGCTGCCGCCGTAACCCACGCCGGGATAGAGGAAGTGCCAGCCGATGCGCGGGTCGCTGCCGATGCCCTGCCGGACCATCTCGATGTCCGCGCCGAGCCGGTCGGCGAGGTTCGCGAGCTCGTTCATGAACGAGATGCGCGTCGCGAGCATCGCATTGGCCGCGTACTTGGTGAGCTCGGCCGAGCGGACGTCCATGACCAGCAGCCGCTCGTGGCTGCGCTGGAACGGCGCGTAGAGCGCCCGCAGCACGGCGATGGCGCGCTCGTCCTCGGCGCCGATCACCACCCGGTCGGGCCGCATGAAGTCCTCGATCGCCGCGCCCTCCTTGAGGAACTCCGGGTTGCTCGCGACTGCGTAGGGAATCGCGGTGCCGCGCGCGGCGAGCTCCCCGGCGATCGCGGCGCGCACGCGGTCGGCGGTTCCCACGGGCACCGTCGACTTGTCGACGACGATTTTCCAGTCGGTCATGCGCTGGCCGATGTTGCGCGCCGCCTGCAGCACGTACTGCATGTCCGCCGAGCCGTCCTCGTCGGGCGGCGTCCCCACGGCGATGAACTGCAGCGTGCCGTGCGCGACCGCCCGGTCGACGTCGGTCGTGAACGCGAGGCGCCCGGCCTCGACGTTGCGCCGGATCATCGCGTCGAGCCCGGGTTCGTGGATCGGCACGCCCCCCTGGTTCAGGGTCTCGATCTTGCGCGGATCGACGTCGAGGCACAGCACGTCGTTGCCGACTTCGGCGAAGCAGCTGCCCGTGACGAGACCGACGTAGCCGGTCCCGATCATCGTGATCTTCAAGCGGTTCTCCCCAGCGTGCGGTGGATCGATTCGAGCGCGGCCTGCGGGTCCGGCGCCTGCGTGATCGGACGCCCGATAACAAGATAGTCCGCGCCTGCGGCGATGGCCTCGGCAGGCGTAGCGGTGCGAGCCTGGTCGTGCGCGTCGGCACCGGCGGGACGGATCCCCGGCGTCACCAGCAGGAACCGCGGTCCGCATGCGGCACGCAACGTCGCCGCTTCGCGCGACGAGCACACGACGCCGTCGAGGCCGTTCGCCTGGGCGAGCTTCGCGAGACGCAGCACCTGCGCTTCGGGTGCGTCAGCGACGCCCGTCGCCGACAGGTCGGCGGCGCGCAGGCTGGTGAGCACCGTCACCGCGAGCAAATGCGGCTTCGCCCGGCCGGTCCCGGCTGCCGCGCGGTCGACGGCATCGCGCGCGGCGGCGAGCATCGCCGCACCTCCCGAGGCGTGCACGTTCAGCATCCACACGCCGAGGCGGGTTGTCGCCGCGCACGCCTGCGCAACGGTGCTCGGGATGTCGTGGAACTTGAGGTCGAGGAACACGCGGAAGCCGCGGTCGACGAGCTCGCGCACCAATGCCGGCCCCTCGGCGGTGAAGAGCTCCTTGCCGACCTTGAGCGCGCAGGCGTCGGGGGTGAGGCGCTGCGCCACGGCGAGTGCGCCCGCGGCGTCGGGAAAGTCGAGGGCGACGATGATCGGCGTGGTGTTCATGGGTACGCGGCTGCGTCGGGTGTCATTCCGCTAGCCTTGCGGCTCCGCGGCTTCGGTGCGCTTCGGCGAATAGGTTTCCCACCGCTGGCAGCCGGGGCAGCGCCAGTAGTACTGCCGCGCGCGGAACGCGCAGTGCTCGCACCGGTACATGCCCAGCCGCTTGATGTGCTGTCCCACGAGCGCCTTGACCAGCTCGAGGTCGTGGCGCCGGTCGGGCGGTGCGGCTTCGAGCTGCGCCTCCAGCAGCCGGTCGAGCCCGATCAGCGTCGGCGCCTTGGCGAGCTCGGCGCGGATCAGGTCGGCCGCGGCCTGCGGACCGTCGTGCGCAAGGACCAACGTGAACAGTGCGTTGAGTATGTCGAGCGACGGATACTGCGCCTGCCAGCTCGACAGCCGCCGGATGCCGGACCGCACGTCGCCGAGCCTGGTGTAGGCGGTTGCCACACGCTCGGCCACCAGCGCAAGGAACGCCGGGTTCTGCGATTCGATGCGCGACCAGGTCTCGATCGCCGGTGCGAGCTGCTGCTGCTGCGCCTGCAGGTCGCCGGCGATCATCGTCGCGCGGGTGCAGGCGCGATACTCCGCGTGTGCGAGGTCGATCTCGGCGGCAGCGGTCGCGAAATCGGAGCGGGCGAGCGCCGCCTGTGCCATCTCGCAGTGGTAGTGCGCGATCTCCTTGAACTGCGGCGTCTTGGAGACGGCTTCCATGCGCCGCGTGATCGAGATCGCCTTCGGCCAGTCCTTCTCGGTCTCGTAGATGGACAGCAGGAAGCCCTGCGCCGCGTGCTCGTAGGGGGTACCGTCGAGCTTGACGAACAGGTCCTCGGCACGGTCGAGGAGCCCGGCGCGGTGGAAGTCCTGCGCGAGCTCGAACGTCGCCGTCTCGCGCCGGTCCTTCGGCAGGTCGGGCCGGTCGAGCAGGTTCTGGTGCATGCGGATCGCACGGTCGACCTCGCCCTGCCGACGGAACAGGCTGCCGAGCGCGAAGTGCAGGTCGATCGTCTGCGGGTCGACCTTGACCACCTCGATGAACGACTCGATCGCCTTGTCGGGCTGTTCGTTCAGCAGGAAATTGAGTCCGCGGAAGTAGGACAGCGGCAGCGCGCGCGACTCGGTGAGCAGGTGCTTGATGTCGATGCGGGCGGCGATCCAGCCCAGCGCGAAGAACAGCACCGGGATCGGCAGCAGCCACCAGAGCTCGAAGTCCATGGCGTCTGGCCGTATCAGGCGACGTCGGGCGGCAGGCCGCGGCCGACGGCCAGCGACGGATCCGGTGCAGCACCGTGCGGCGCTGGCGCAACGGGCCGCTCCCGCCGTCGCAGCCGGTCGAGGCTGCGCTTCAGGCGCGCCACGCGCATCGCGCCGGCGGCGAGCCCGGCGGCCACGCCGGCCGCGAACGCCGTAAACACCACGAACGCGAGCGGGCTCTCGACCACGGTGGCGCCGAACAGCCGGATCGTGACCGCGTCGGTATTGGACAGCGCGAGGAACAGCAGGGCGACGAACACCGCCACGGCAACGGCCATGCGCAGCACGGTGCTCACTCGACTACCCTTCGCGCTGCGCGCTTCGGGCTCATGTCTCTGCGGTCCGGGGAAGAGGAAGACGGCGGCAGCGGGACACGCCCGATGCCGCCGCACACGTCAGGCGTCGGGCTTCTTGAAGTCGACCCGTTCGCGCAGTTCCTTTCCCGCCTTGAAGTGCGGGACGTGCTTCTCCGGCACCTGCACCTTCTCGCCGGACTTCGGATTGCGGCCGGTGCGCGGGGGGCGATAGTTGAGACCGAAGCTGCCGAACCCGCGGATCTCGATGCGCTCCCCCTTCGCGAGGCTCTCGGCCATCGCGTCGAGGATCATCTTGACCGCGAGCTCGGCGTCCTTGGCGACCAGCTGCGGGAACTGGGCGGCCAGGCGGTCGATCAGCTCCGATTTGGTCATCGCGGCAGGCACGTTGTCAGCCGTTGCTCTTGTCGCCGAGCTTCGCCTTGAGCAGCGCGCCCAGGTTGGTGGTGCCGGTCGTCGCGCCGGCGGTGTCGGCCTTGATCGACTGCATCGCCTCGCTCTCGTCGGCGTGGTCCTTCGCCTTGATCGACAGGTTGATCGAGCGGTTCTTGCGGTCGATGTTGATGATCATCGCCGTCACCTTGTCGCCTTCCTTGAGGTGCTGGCGAATGTCCTCGACGCGGTCGCGCGCGACTTCGGAGGCGCGGAGGTAGCCTTCGACCTCGCCCGCGACGAGGTCGATCACCGCGCCCTTGGCATCGAGGCTCTTCACCGTCCCGCTGACCACGTTGCCCTTGTCGTGCGTGGCGACGAAGTTGGTGAACGGGTCGCCCTCGAGCTGCTTGACGCCGAGCGAGATGCGCTCGCGCTCGACGTCGATCGCGAGCACCACCGCGTCGACGTCCTGGCCCTTCTTGTAGTCGCGCACCGCCGTCTCGCCCGTCGCCGACCACGACAGGTCGGACAGGTGCACGAGGCCGTCGATGCCGCCCGGGAGGCCGACGAACACGCCGAAGTCGGTGATCGACTTGATCGTGCCCTTCACGCGGTCGCCCTTCTTGTGGTTCATCGCGAACTCGTCCCAGGGGTTGGCCATGCACTGCTTCATCCCCAGCGAGATGCGGCGGCGCTCCTCGTCGATCTCGAGGATCATCACCTCGACCTCGTCGCCCAGCTGCACGACCTTGGTCGGATGGATGTTCTTGTTGGTCCAGTCCATCTCGGAGACGTGCACCAGGCCCTCGATGCCCGACTCGATCTCGACGAACGCGCCGTAGTCGGTGATGTTGGTGACCTTGCCGAACAGGCGCGTGCTCGGCGGATAGCGGCGCGACAGTCCGACCCACGGGTCCTCGCCCAGCTGCTTCAGCCCCAGCGAGACGCGGTTCTTCTCCTGGTCGAACTTGAGCACCTTGGCGGTGACCTCGTCGCCGACGGCGAGCACCTCGGACGGGTGCTTGACGCGGCGCCACGCGAGGTCGGTGATGTGCAGCAGGCCGTCGATGCCGCCGAGGTCGACGAACGCGCCGTAGTCGGTGATGTTCTTGACGATGCCCTTCACCGTCGCGCCTTCCGACAGCGTCGAGAGCAGCTTCTCGCGCTCCTCGCCCAGGCTCTCCTCGAGCACGGCGCGGCGCGACACGACCACGTTGTTGCGCTTGCGGTCGAGCTTGATGACCTTGAAGTCGAGCGACTTGCCCTCGAACGGCGAGGTGTCCTTGACCGGGCGGATGTCGACCAGCGAGCCGGGCAGGAACGCGCGGATGCCGTTGATCATCACGGTGAGGCCGCCCTTCACCTTGCTGGTGACGTGGCCCTGCACGACGGTGCCCTGCTCCATCGACAGCTCGAGGTCCTGCCAGGCCTTGAGGCGCTTGGCCTTGTCGCGGGACAGGCGCGTGGTGCCGTAGCCGTCCTCGATCGACTCGATCGCGACGACGACGAAGTCGCCTTCCTTGACCTCGACTTCGCCCTGGTCGTTCTTGAATTCCTCGATCGGGATGAACGACTCGGACTTGAGGCCCGCGTTGACGACGACGACGTTGTAGTCGACGCGCGTCACTTCCGCGGTGATGAGTTCGCCCTGGCGCATCTCCTGGCGCGCGAGCGATTCCTCGAACAGCGCGGCGAAGTTCTCGGCAGCCTGGGGCTGGGTGGTCTGGGTGGCAAGAGCCATCGGGTTCGTTCCTTGATCGGTTCGTCGGCCGCGTCGCCTCGAGAACCCTGTTTCTCGGGCGGGCGGGCAGTTGTCGATTCCCCGCATGCATGGCGCCGGCTTGGAAAGCGCCGCAGCGGGACCCCATTGCGCGAACGCGGGCGCCGCCGGGTCCTCGAGGCGTTGTCCACCCCGGGCCGGCGCCCGCGCAACCAACCTGCGGCGACCGATTACGCGGCGAGTCCTGCGGCCCTTGCACGGGCCAGCACGGCTTCCACCGCGGCGTCGATCGTCAGTCCGGTCGTGTCCACGACAGCGGCGTCGGCAGCGGGAACGAGCGGTGCGACCGCCCGGGACCCGTCGCGCGCGTCGCGCTCGTGGATATCGTGCAAAAGACTTTGAATATTAACATCAATTCCCCTTTGCGCCAACTGCCTGTGACGGCGCCGGGCCCGCTCGTCGGCCGACGCGGTGACGAATACCTTCACTGCCGCGTCGGGGAATACCACCGTGCCCATGTCGCGTCCGTCGGCCACCAGCCCCGGCGGCAGGCGAAACGCCCGCTGCCGCTCCAGCAGAGCCGTCCGCACCGGCGAGTGCACGGCCACCCGCGAGGCGGCCGCGGACACCGCCTCGTCGCGCACGGCCTCCGTCACGTCGTCGCCGTCGAGGCCGAGGCGCCCGCCGGCGAACGTGGCATCGAGACCGCGAGCGAGTGCGGCAAGCGCGACCGGGTCGTCGACGTCGGCGCCGCTGCGCAGGGCCTTCAGCGCCACCAGCCGATACAGGGCCCCGCTGTCGAGGTAGCGGTAGCCGAGCACGGTCGCCACGCGCTCGGCGATCGTGCCCTTGCCCGAGGCGGCGGGCCCGTCGACCGCAACCACGGGCACGGCCTCAGGCATGGACGTAGACCGGCTCAAAGCCGGCGATCGACGCGAAGACCGCGAAGTACTCCGGGAACGTCTTCGCCACGCATCCCGGGTCGCGGATCGTCACCGGGACGCCGCCCAGCGCGGCGAGCGAGAAGCACATCGCCATGCGGTGGTCGTCGTAGGTGTCGATCGTGGCCGGACGGAGGCCGTGGGGCGGGACCACGCGCAGGTGCGCAGGCCCGGCGTCGACGTTGGCCCCGAGCTTGCCCAGTTCGGCCGCCATCGCGGCGATGCGGTCGGTCTCCTTGACCCGCCAGCTGCCGATGCCGGTGAGCGTGGTCGCCTCCTCGGCGAAGAGCGCGGTCACCGCGAGCGTCATCGCCGCGTCGGGAATCTCGGTGCAGTCGATCGTGCCGCCGCGAAGCGGGCGGCCTCGGCGGGCCTCGATCCAGTCCGGTCCGAAGCGGACGTCCGCGCCCAGCCGCGCGAGCACGTCGGCGAACGCGACGTCGCCCTGGATCGAATCGCGCCCGACGCCGGTCACCCGCACCGGTCCCCCGCCGAGCACGCCGGCGGCCAGGAAGTACGACGCCGCCGAGGCATCACCCTCGACGCGCAACCGTCCCGGACTGCGGTAGCCGTCGCCGGCGGGGACGACGAAGGTCGCATCGTCCGGCGTCGCCACCGTCACGCCGTAGCGGCGCATCAGGTTGGTCGTGATCGCCACGTACGGCCGCGAGATGAGCGGCGTGGTGACGCGGACCGTGCTCGCGGACGCGCGCGCCCCGCCGGCCAGCGGCAGCGCCATCAGCAGCGCCGAGAGGAACTGGCTCGACACGTCGCCGCGGATCTCGATGGTTTCGCCGGCACGCGCACCGCTAGGGCCGATCGCGAGCGGCGGGAACCCCGCGTTGCCGAGGTAGCGTACGTCGCAGCCGATGCGGCGCAGGGGCGCCACCAGGTCGGCGATCGGCCGCTCGTACATGCGCGGCACGCCGCGGATCGTGTAGTCGCCGCCCAGCATCGCGAGCGCGGCGGTCAGCGGGCGCACGGCCGTCCCCGCATTGCCGAGGAACAGTTCGGCCCGGCCGACCGGAAAGCGCCCGCGCGTGCCTTCGACGCGCAGCTCGCGCGGTGCGCTCCCCGGGCGCAGGACGACGCCGAGCGTCGTCAGCGCGTCGCGCATGCGGGCGACGTCATCGGCGTCGAGCAGGCTCCGCAGTTCGGTCGTGCCGTCGGCAAGCGCCGCGAGCAGGAGCACGCGATTGCTGATGCTCTTCGACCCCGGCAGGTCGACGGTGCCCGCGGCGTGTGCGAGCGCGGGTATCGCGAGTGCGTCGTGCGGTCGCGTGTCGTCGGTCATGCGGTGTCGTGCGGTCGTGGCAGGTACGATCGCCCCGGATCCATGCGGCGTGGGCCTCAATCGCCGGTGCGGCGTGTGCCCCACGCGCGGCGCGCCTGCGCCGCGGACTCGAGCATCGCCGAGAGCGTGCCACCGTCGCCATCGCGCAGCGCCGCGTCGAGCACGTCCAGCGCGCCGCGAAACGCGGCAATCTCGCGGCGCAGCGCGTCACGGTTGGCGATCCCGATGTCGTGCCACATGGCGGGCGACGCCGCCGCGATGCGCGTGAAGTCGCGGAAGCCCGACCCCGCCAACCCGAACAACTCACCGGACTCCGGACGCACCGCGAGTTCGGCGACGTAGGCTGCCGCAAGGAAGTGCGGCAGGTGCGACACCGCTCCGAGGATCCGGTCGTGGGTCGGCGCATCGAGCGTGACGACGTCCGCACCGCACGCCTCCCACAGCGTGCGAACCCGTGCGAGCGCCGTCGCGTCGGTCTCCGGCAGCGGCGTCAGCACCGCGTGCCGTCCCTCGAACAACGTCGCGAAGGCCGCCCCTGCACCGGACTGCTCGGTGCCGGCGATCGGATGCGCCGGCACGAAGCGCGGCAACGCGGCGCCGAGATGCGCACGCGCCGCGGCGACGACGTCCTGCTTCGTGCTGCCGCCGTCCGTCACGACCGCGCCCTCGGCGAGCGTTCCGGGCAGCGCCGCGAGCAGCGCCGGAAACTCGCCGACCGGCGTGGCGAGCAGCACGATGTCCGCGTCGCCGAGCTCGCGCACCCAGGGTCCGTCCCGCAGCACGGCCCGGTCGATCACGCCGGTGGCGACCGCCTCGTCCAGGTTGCCCCGGGAACGGCCGACGCCGACCACCTCGCCGACCACGCCGCGCGCCTTCAGCGCCAGCGCGAACGAGCCGCCGATCAGGCCGACGCCGAGGACGACCAGCTTGGGGAGTCGCGACGACATCACTCCGCCAGCGCGCGCCCGAGCGCGGCGAGAAAGCGCTCGTTCTCCGCGGGCAACCCGACGGTGATGCGCAGCCACTCGGGCAGCCCGTAGTTCGCCACCGGGCGCACGATCACGCCCTGCTTCAGCAGCGAGACGTTGACGCGGCCCGCGGCGCCGACCTGCGCCAGCACGAAGTTGCCGTGCGAGCGTACGTAGGGTATGCCGAGGGCGTCGAGCCCGGCGTAGAGCTGCGCGAGGCCCTTGCGATTCAGCGCGCGGCTCTCCTCGACGTAGGCGTCGTCGGCCAGCGCGGCGATCGCCGCGGCCTGGGCGAGCGCGTTGACGTTGAACGGCTGCCGCACGCGGTTCAGCAGGTCGGCGACGGTCGCGTCCATCACGCCGTAGCCGACGCGCAGGGCCGCGAGGCCGTGGGCCTTGGAGAAGGTGCGCGAGACGATCAGGTTCGGGTACGCCGCAATCCACGCCACGCTGTCGGCGCGCTGCGACGGCTCGAGATACTCGTTGTAGGCCTCGTCGAGCACGACGACGACGTCGCGCGGCACCGAGGCGACGAACGCGCGCACGTCGTCCGGCGCCAGCCAGGTGCCCGTCGGGTTGTTCGGATTGGCGACGAACACGACCCGGGTGCGCGCGCTGATCGCCGCCCGCATCGCGGCGAGGTCGTGGCCGTGGTCGCGCGCCGGCACTTCGATGCCGTGGGCGCCGCGCGCCTGCGTGGCCAGCGGGTAGACGGCGAACGCGTGCTGCGAGTACACGGCCTCGTCGCCCGGCTCGAGGAACGCGAGCGAGACGAGCTCCAGGATGTCGTTGCTGCCGTTGCCGAGCACGATCCCGCCAGCCGGCACGCCGAGACGCGCGGCCAGCGCCGCCTTCAGCGCGAAGCCGTTGCCGTCGGGGTAGCGCGTGAGTTCCTCGGTGGCCGTGGCAATGGCGGCGCGCACCTTCGCGCCGGGGCCGCGGGGATTTTCGTTCGACGCCAGCTTGACGATGGTCGCGGGGTCGAGGCCGAGCTCGCGGGCGAGCTCCTCGACCGGCTTGCCGGGGACGTAGGGCGCGATGCGTCGTACGTAATCGGGTGCGAGCGCGGCGAGGGCGGGATCGGTCATGGCGGTCAGGAGGCGGCCGGATAGGAGCCGAGGAGCTTCAGGAAGGGCGCACGCTGGGCGAGCTCGGCGAGCGCGGCCGCGACGGGCGGGTCGCTGCGGTGCCCGGCGACGTCGACGAAGAACAGGTATTCCCACAGGCCGGTGCGGGCCGGCCGCGACTCGAAACGGGTCATCGACACGCCGTGACGCGCGAGCGGCTCGAGCAGGTCGTGCACGGCGCCGGGCCGGTTGGGCGCGCTCATCACCAGCGAGGTCTCGTCGCGGCCGGACGCCGGCACCTGCTGGCGGCCCAGCACCCAGAACCGTGTCGTGTTGTTGGACTCGTCCTCGATGTGCGGGCAGAGCACCGCGAGGCCGTAGATCGCCGCCGCGTTCTCGCCGGCGATCGCCGCCGCACCGGGTTCCGCAGCGGCGAGACGGGCGGCCTCGGCGTTGCTCGCCACGGCCACGCGCGCCGCCGCAGGCAGGCTGCGCGCCAGCCACTGCACGCACTGCGCGAGCGATTGGGCGTGCGAATACACCTTGCGCACCTCGGCGAGCGTCGCCGCGTTCGACAGCAGGTTCTGCTGGATGCGCAGCTTGATCTCGCCGCAGATCGAGAGCTCGGTCGTGCACATGAGGTCGAGGGTGCGACCCACGGCCCCTTCGGTGGAATTTTCCACGGGCACGACGGCGTAGTCGGTGCGTCCGGCTTCCGCCGCGCGGATCACCTCGTCGATCGTCGGCAGCGCGATCGCGTCGACGAACGTGCCGAACTGCTTCGCCACGGCCGCGTGGCTGAACGTGCCGGCCGGCCCGAGGTAGGCGACACGGAGCTTCTGCTCCAGCGCAAGGCAGGCCGACATCACCTGCCGGAACACGCCCGTCACGTGCTCGCCGGTGAGCGGGCCCGTGTTCTCGGCGACGAGCCGGCCGAGCACCTGCGCCTCCCGCTCGGGCCGCCACGCCGGCCCGCCGGCACCGGCCTTGAGCTCGCCGATCGACTGCGCGTGGCGGGCCCGTTCGTTC
The DNA here is from genome assembly GCA_963765065.1 of uncultured beta proteobacterium. Classification (GTDB taxonomy): domain Bacteria; phylum Pseudomonadota; class Gammaproteobacteria; order Burkholderiales; family Casimicrobiaceae; genus VBCG01. The sequence continues at coordinate 11,012 of CAVXVH010000012.1, forward strand.
AACCGCGCGAGCACCTCCCGGTCGAGGCGATCGATCGCCTCGCGATGGTGGGCGAGTTCGGCGTCGCGATCTGTCACCTGCTATTCCTCAACATCCTCTCCTTCCCGCTCGGCGACACGCTCCAACCCGGCCAGCGTCTCGCCTTCGCCGAGGTTGATCAGCGTGACGCCCTGCGTGCTGCGGCTCATCTCGCGGATCGACTTCACCTGGGTGCGGATCAGCACGCCGCCGGTGGAGATCAGCATCACCTCGTCGTCCGGGCGCACCAGCGCCGCGGCCACGACCTGGCCGTTGCGGCTGGACTGCTGGATCGCGATCATGCCCTTCGTGCCGCGACCGTGGCGCGTGTACTCGACGATCGGCGTGCGCTTGCCGTAGCCGTTCTCGGTGGCGGTCAGCACCGACTGCTCCTCGTCCTCGGCGACCAGCATCGAGATCACCGTCTGGCCCGGGTCGAGCGCCATGCCGCGCACGCCGTGCGCGTTGCGGCCCATCGGGCGGACGTCGTTCTCGTCGAAGCGCACCGCCTTGCCGCCCGAGCTGAACAGCATCACGTCGTGCTGGCCGTCCGTCAGCGCGACGCCGATCAGCTGGTCGCCCTCGGACAGGTCCACGGCGATGATCCCCGACGGCCGCGGCCGCGAGAAGTCGGCGAGCGGCGTCTTCTTCACGGTACCCGTCGCGGTGGCCATGAACACGTACTTGCCTTCCGCGAACTCGCGCACCGGCAGGATCACGGAGATCTTCTCGTTCTCGACCAGGGGCACGAGGTTGACGACCGGCTTGCCGCGCGAGGACCGGCTGCCCTGCGGCACGTTGTAGACCTTGAGCCAGTAGACGCGGCCACGATCGGAGAAGCAGAGGATGTAGTCGTGCGTGTTGGCGATGAACATCCGCTCGACGAAGTCGTCCTCCTTGGTCGCCGTCGCCTGCTTGCCGCGCCCACCGCGCTTCTGCGCCCGGTACTCGTCGAGCGGCTGCGCCTTCAGGTAGCCGCCGTGCGACATCGTGACCACCATGTCCTGCGGCGTGATCAGGTCCTCGATCGACAGGTTCTCGCCCTGGGCGACGATCTCCGAACGGCGCTTGTCGCCGAACTCGTCGCGCACCGCGGTGAGCTCGTCGCGGACGATCACCGTCACGCGCTCGGGTCGGGCGAGGATGTCGAGCAAGTCGACGATCAGCGCCATCACCTCGCGGTACTCCCCTTGGATCTTGTCCTGCTCGAGGCCGGTCAGGCGCTGCAGCCGGAGTTCGAGGATCGCCTGCGCCTGGGCGTCGGAGAGCCGGTAGCCGGCCGGGTTCGCGTCCTGCTGCCACCCGAACTCGGGCAGGAGCCCGTCGGGACGCGCGGCGTCGGCGGCCGCGCGCTCGAGCATCTCCTCGACCAGCGCGGAGCGCCAGACGCGCGACATCAGCGCGACCTTGGCCTCGGGCGGCGTCGCGGACGCCTTGATCAGTGCGATGATCTCGTCGACGTTCGACAGCGCGACGGCGAGGCCCTCCAGGATGTGGCCCCGCTCGCGCGCCTTGCGCAGCTCGAAGCGCGTGCGGCGCACCACCACTTCGCGGCGGTGCGTGACGAAGTGCTCGAGCAGCTGCTTCAGGTTGAGGAGCCGCGGCTGGTTGTCCACCAGCGCGACCATGTTCATGCCGAAGCTGTCCTCGAGCTGCGTCAGCTTGTAGAGGTTGTTGAGGACGATCTCGGGCACTTCGCCGCGCTTCAGCTCGATCACGACGCGCATGCCGGACTTGTCCGACTCGTCGCGCAGGTCGGAGATGCCCTCGAGCTTCTTCTCGCGCACCAGGTCGCCGATGCGGGTGAGCAGGTTCGCCTTGTTGACCTGGTAGGGAATCTCGTCGACGACGATCGCCTGGCGGTTGCCCTTCTCCATGTCCTCGACGTGGGTGCGCGCGCGGATCACGACGCGGCCGCGGCCGGTGCGGTAGCCCTCGCGCACACCCTCGAGGCCGTAGATGATCCCCGCGGTGGGGAAGTCCGGCGCCGGGACGAGCTCCATCAGCTCGTCCACCGACAGCTGCGGGTTGTCGAGCAGCGCGAGGCAGGCGTTCGCCGTCTCGGTCAGGTTGTGCGGCGGGATGTTGGTCGCCATGCCGACGGCAATCCCCGAGCTGCCGTTGACCAGCAGGTTCGGCAGGCGCGACGGCAGTACCGACGGCTCCATTTCCTTGCCGTCGTAGTTCGGTACGAAGTCGACCGTCTCCTTGTCGATGTCGGCGAGGAGCTCGCCGGCGATCTTCTCCAACCGGCACTCGGTGTAGCGGTAGGCCGCCGCCGAGTCGCCGTCCACCGACCCGAAGTTGCCCTGCCCGTCGATCAGCGGGTAGCGCAGCGAAAATTCCTGGACCATCCGCACCAGCGCCTCGTAGGTCGCGCTGTCGCCGTGCGGATGGAACTTGCCGAGCACGTCGCCCACGACCCGCGCGCACTTCACGTACGGCCGGTTCCACGCGATATTGGCCTCGTGCATCGCGAACAGCACCCGGCGATGGACGGGCTTGAGGCCGTCGCGGACGTCCGGGAGCGCCCGGCCCACGATCACGCTCATCGCGTAATCGAGGTAGCTGTGGCGCATCTCGGCCTCGAGGCTGACCGGCAGGGTTTCCTTGGCGAACTGCTCCATGGGGAGGGCGGCGTCCTTCGGGATAAATGCGTTGACTGGGAGCTCGTTGGCGCTGCCATCCGGGAATCGGCACGCGCCGGCCGTTTTCGACCGCGCGCGACGCCCGCCGGAGTGGGGTCACCGAAGCGTCCGGAACACCAAGAGGTGTCCGGAGAGCCTTGAAATTGAAAGATTTTACCACGCCGTTGTAACGCCGCGACAGTCGCGGGCCGGATTGCCCGCGGCGCGGGTCCGTCCGGGCCCGAACGACTGTTCCCGTGCTATATTCCTTGCAGGAGCAAGAATTCGGTGCGTCAGGTAGTTACGCCTGCGCATCCCTATAGCTGAGTTCCATAAAACCTGTTGAAAACCAAAGCCAAAGGGGTGAAACAATGACTCGACGTCCCATGTCCGGTCTCATCGTTGGCGCGCTTTTCGCCGCGTTCGCCGGCAGCGTCGCCGCCCAGCAGCCCGTCTATACCACGGGGTACGTACCGGGAGTCGCCGGCTGCGACCTCAAGAACTGCGGCTACTGGCTCACGACCAGCGGCCCGGTGGACAACAATGTCCTGAAGAGCGCCACCTACAACGGCGCGAAGGGCCTCGCCGGCAACCTGTGCTGGCGTACCGGTTACTGGTCGCCGTCGATGGCCATTGCGCAATGCGATCCGGACCTCGTGCCCAAGCCCGCTCCGGCGCCGGCTCCGGCTCCTGCCCCGGCGCCTGCTCCTGCTCCTGCCCCGGCGCCTGCTCCGGCGCCCAAGCCCGCTCCGGCCCCGGCCCCGATGGTGCAGAAGATCACGCTGGCCTCGAAGGCGCTGTTCGACTTCGACAAGGCCGTGCTGCGGCCCGAAGGCCGCGCCGCGATCGACAGCGAGATCATCGCCAAGCTGCCGCAGGTGCAGAAGCTCGAACTGGTGCTCGTCACGGGTCACACCGACCGCATCGGCTCGCAGCAGTACAACCAGAAGCTCTCCGAGCGCCGCGCCGACGCCGTGCGCGACTACCTGGTGAGCAAGGGTGTCGCCAAGGACAAGATCGAAACCCTCGGCATGGGCAAGACCCAGCCGGTCCCGGGCGTGACCTGCAACCAGAAGAACCGCAAGGAACTGATCGCCTGCCTGCAGCCCAATCGCCGCGTCGAAGTCGAGGTGAAGGGCGAGGCCGTCAAGAAGTAACGCACGACAGCAGTCGAGAAAGCCCCGCGTTCGCGCGGGGCTTTTTTTTTGACGACTCACCGCGCGAATCCTTCCTGCCCACGTTGCCGATGCGACACGTCGACCTCGCGATCACCGCCAAGTTCGTGATTCCGGTGGAGCCCGCCGGCGTGCTCCACGGGCACACGGTGCTCGTCGACGCCGGCAGGATCGTCGCGATCGTCCCGCCGGAAGTTGCCGGACGCGACTTCCTGCCGCGCGCGCGGATGGACCTGCCACGGCACGCGCTGCTGCCGGGACTCGTCAACGCGCACACGCACTCGGCGATGTCGCTGCTGCGCGGCGTTGCCGACGACCTCCACCTCGACGACTGGCTGCGCGGGCACATCTGGCCGCGCGAGGCGCGGTTCGTGACGCCGGAGTTCGTGTACGACGGCGTACTGCTCGCCGCGCACGAAATGCTGACCGGCGGCATCACCTGCTGCAACGACATGTACTTCTATCCGGATGCGGCGGCCCGGGCCTATCAGGCGGCGGGGCTGCGCGCGGTGCTCGGCCTGCCGGTGCTGGATTTCCCCACGCCCTACGCGAGCGACGGCGACGCCTACCTGCAGGCAGGGCTCGCGGCACGCGACGCCTTCAAGTACGCACCGCGGCTCGCGTGGATGATGGCGCCGCACGCGCCGTACACCGTCGGCGACGCCATGTTCGAGAAGATCGTCACGTTCGCGCGCCAGCTCGACCTGCCGATCCAGACCCACCTGCAGGAGACGCGTGGCGAGCTCGAGGCAGCGCTCGCCGCCACCGGCGAAACCCCGCTCGCCCGCCTCGACCGGCTGGGTGCGACCGGCCCCGGGTTCGTCGCGATCCATGCGGTGCACCTCGGTCCGGGCGACACGGACAAGCTTGCCGCGCAGGGTTGCAGCGTGGTGCACTGCCCCGCCTCCAACATGAAGCTCGCGAGCGGCATCGCGCCGGTGACCGGACTCGTCGCGGCCGGCGTCAACGTCGCGCTCGGAACGGACGGAGCGGCCTCCAACAACCGTCTCGACCTCTTCGCCGAGATGCGCCTCGCCTCGCTGCTCGCCAAGGTCGCGACGGGTGACGCGGCCGCACTGCCAGCCGCGGAGGCACTGCGCATGGCGACGCTCGGCGGCGCACGCGCACTGTCGCTCGACGATCGCATCGGCAGCATCGTCGCAGGCAAGGAAGCCGACCTGATTGCCGTCGACATGGGCGAGCTCGCCGACGCCCCGGTTTATGATCCGATCTCGCACCTGGTGCACGTCACGAGCCGCGAGCGCGTGACCGACGTGTGGATCGGCGGCGAACGAATCGTGTGCGAACGGCGTCTCACGACGGTCGACGTCGCCGCACTTGCCGGCCGCGTCAGGCTCTGGCAGCAGAAACTCGCGTAGGGAACCGATGACCACCCTGGCCGAAAACCGGAACGCCGATCCCGCCGAGCTCGCCAAGTTCGGTGCGCTCGCCCACCGCTGGTGGGATCCGGAAAGCGAGATGTTCGGTCCGCTGCACAGCATCAACCCGCTGCGACTCGGCTGGATCGAGCGCGTCGCCGCGGGACTCGATGGCAAGCGCGTCGTCGACGTCGGCTGCGGCGGGGGCATCCTCGCGGAGTCGATGGCAACGCAGGGCGCGAGCGTGCTCGGCATCGACCTCTCCGAGAAGGCGCTCGGCGTCGCGAAGCTGCACAAGCTCGAGTCCGGCGCCTCCGTCGACTATCGACTCGTCGCCGCCGAAGCGCTCGCGGTCGAGATGCCCGGCGCATTCGACATCGTGACGTGCATGGAGTTGGTCGAGCACGTGCCCGACCCGGGCTCGACCGTCGCGGCCTGTGCGGCGCTGGCGAAGCCCGGCGGCACGGTGATCGTGTCGACGATCAACCGCAACCCGAAGTCGTACCTGTTCGCCATCGTGGGTGCCGAGTACGTGCTGCAACTCCTGCCGCGGGGCACCCACGACTGGGCGCGCTTCATCCGCCCCTCCGAACTCGCCGGGCACGCCCGGCGCGCGGGCCTCGATCTCGCCGCGTCCACCGGGCTCGTCTACAACCCGTTGACGAAGGTGTTCCGGCTCGACCCGCGCGACGTCGACGTCAACTACATCGCCGCGTTCCGCAAGGCAGCCTGAGCCGCAGGATGCGCACACTCCCCGTCGACGCCGTCCTGTTCGACCTCGACGGCACGTTGGCCGACACGGCCGGCGACCTGGCCGCGGCGCTCAATCGACTGCGACGCGACCGGGGCCTCGCGCCGGTGCCCGTGCCGTCGCTGCGTCCTCATGCGTCCGCCGGCGCGCGCGGGCTGATCGGCGCGGGGCTCGGCGTGCTGCCGGACGCCCCCGAGTACCCGGCCCTGCGCGACGCCTTCCTCGCACACTACGAGGCGTGCCTCGCGGAGACGACGCGGCTGTTCGCCGGCGTGGCCGAGCTGCTCGACGCGCTCGACGCGCGCGGCATGCGCTGGGGCATCGTCACCAACAAGGCGGCCCGCTTCACGGTGCCGGTGGTCGCGGCGCTGCAGCTCGCCGACCGCGCGGCGACTGTCGTTTCCGGCGACACGACACCGCATCCGAAACCCCATCCCGAACCGCTCTTCCACGCCGCCCGTGAACTTGGCGTCCCGGCAAGTCGCTGCGCCTACGTCGGCGACGACCTGCGCGACATCACCGCCGGGAACGCGGCCGGCATGTCGACGCTGGTGGCGCGCTGGGGCTATCTCGGCACCGGCGAACCGCACGACCGCTGGCCCGCGGCCGGCGGTGCCGACCACCCGTTGGGGTTGCTCGACTTCCTTCCCTGACGGTCGCTCGCGCCGCTACCCCGGACACGCGCCGGCGTTGAGGATCAGCAGCTCGCGGGTTTCCGCGCCGCGCGCGCCCTGCACTCGTACCGCCTGGTTCGCGGCGAGCGGTCGCAGGATGGACACGATCACGTCTTCCGGCGCGCGCAGCGCGATGCCGTTGGCCTGGGTCACCCGGTCGCCCTTCTTGAGGCCGAGCATCACGGCGAGCCCCGTCTCGTCGCGCACGACGAGCGCACCGTCGTGTGCGTCGACGACCGCACGCAGCGCCTGCGGCTCGCCGATCAGGCCCTGCAGGAGTTCGGCATTGAGGCGCACCACCGCGCCGCGAAAGTCGCGCGGAATCGCGCAGGCGACGGACCGCGCCGCGGCGGACGATCGCGGCGCCGGTGCCGCCGCAGTGCTCGCGCGCAACGGGATGTCGCGTTCCCCGCCGGCGTCGCGCACCGTGACCCCGTCGGGCTTGACGGCGACCAGCGTCGCGCTGTCCGAGAGATGCGTGCCGGCGGCCACGAGTCGCGCGGTGCCATCCGCGAAGCGGAACAGCGCGTGTCCGCCACCGTCGCGCTCGGCGATCACGCCGAGCAGGCGGACGTCACCCGACCACGCGGCAGGAGCCGCCGCTCCAGGTGCCGCCGTGGCCGGCGCCTCCCGTGACGTGCCGAACGGCGGCGACACCGCGAAAACTACCGACGGCACGGGCTCGTTCGCCGTTCGGGCCGGAACGTCGATCGCGGCTGGCCCGAACCAGCGCCATCCCCACCACGCCACGACGACCGCAACCAGCGAGGCGGCGAGCAGCGTGACGGCCAGTTCGAGGGCTCGTCGCATCGTCAGCGCACAGCGGGGGGGACGGTCGCGCAGTGCAATGTCGAGACACCGGGCGCGGCAAGCCCCGCCGGACGCATCGCTATAATCGCGCTTCTCTCCGGCATGCGACCTTGAACCCCCGTCTCGATCTGCTGCAGCCGTATCCATTCGAACGGCTGCGCAAGCTGTTCGCGGGCGTCTCGCCCGCGCCATCGAAGCACCCGATCGCGCTGTCGATCGGCGAGCCGCGGCACCCTACCCCGCAGCTCGTGCTGGACGCCTTGGCGGGCGCGGGCGCGGGGCTCGCAAATTATCCCATGACCGCCGGCGCCCCCGCCCTCCGCGAGGCGATCGCCGCGTGGCTCGGCCGGCGCAACCGGCTGCCGCCGCTCGATCCCGCGACGCAGATCCTGCCGACGCTCGGCAGCAGGGAGGCACTCTTTGCCTTCGCCCAGACGGTGGTCGACGCGAGCCGTCCCGGTGCGACGGTCGTCGTCCCCAATCCGTTCTACCAAATCTACGAAGGTGCGGCGCTGCTCGCCGGCGCCCGGCCCTGGTATGTGAACGGCGACCCGGCGTGCAATTTCGCGCACGACTGGGACGGCGTGCCCGAGGCGGTCTGGGCGCGCACGCAGCTCCTCTACGTCTGCTCGCCGGACAACCCGACCGGGCGCGTCGTCACCGGCGACGAGTGGCGGCGGCTGTTCGCGCTGGCCGACCGCCACGGCTTCGTGATTGCGGCGGACGAGTGCTACGCCGAGGTGTACTGCGACGAGGACCACCCGCCGATGTCGGCGCTCGCCGCGGCCCGCGCCGACGGACGGGACGACTACCGCGGCCTGCTCGTCTTCGGCAGCCTGTCGAAGCGCTCGAACGCGCCGGGGCTGCGCTCGGGCTACGTCGCCGGCGACCCCGCGTTGGTCAGGGCGTTCCTGCTCTATCGCACGTACCACGGCTCGGCGATGTCCGCCGCCGTCGCGGCCGCCAGCATCGCCGCGTGGAACGACGAGGTGCACGTCGTCGAGAACCGTCGCAAGTACGCCCAGAAGTTCGCCACGCTCGCGCCGCGCCTCGCGTCCGCGCTGCCGTGCACGATGCCCGACGCAGCGTTCTACCTTTGGGCGCGGACCCCGATCGACGACACCGAGTTCGCCCGGCGACTGTACGCCGAGGAGAACGTCGTCGTCCTGCCCGGCAGCTTCCTGGCCCGGGAATCGGGTGGGGTCAATCCGGGGGCCGGTCGCGTACGCATCGCGCTGGTGGCCGAGCACGCGGAGTGCGCCGAGGCGATCGAGCGCATCGTCGCTTTCGCCGCGCGGTTGTAGCACCGCAACCGCCTCGCTGCGCCACTCCGGGCGCTGCCCGGGCGGCCCACCGGCGCCCCGGGCATTCTGTCGGCATCCTCGGCATCCCGTCGCGCGGAAACCGACGCCCGCGAGGCGATTCGTAGAATCCGTCCCATGCCACCCGCCCCCCTTACCGAAACCTGGACCGAGGCGCTGGTACGCGGCTTCCGCGTCCGCCCGACGATCCTGTTCCTGATCGCGGCGATGAACACCGCGATCGCGCTGCTCGTCTGGGTCGAGGATCCGCGACCGTTCTGGCATCCGTTCGTCTCGGTGCAGCTGTCGGGCTTCGCGGTCGCGTACTGCGTCAACGTCGCCGCGCCGTGGAACAAGCGCCATCCGATTCCGCGGCTCGCGCTGGCCGTTGCGGTCGGCTCGCTGCTCGCGCTGGTGCTGATCGTCATCGTCAAGCAGTACGACCTCGTGCACATCACGACCAAGTGGCGCTCGTTCGTCGGCAACTTCTTCTCCGCGTTCTTCATCGGCCTGTTCGTCAGCCTGTTCTTCTTCGTGCGTGAGCGCGACGCCCGCGCGCAGGCTGCGTTGCACCGGTCGGAAGCCGAGCGCAACCTGCTCGCGAAGCAGGCGGTCGAAGCACGAACTCAAGCTGATGCAGGCCCAGGTCGAGCCGCACTTCCTGTACAACACGCTCGCGTCGGTGCAGTACCTGACCGAGACCGACCCGCCGCAGGCCTCGAAGCTGCTCGGCCACCTGATCGACTACCTGCGCGCGGTGCTTCCGGACCTGCGCGCGGAGTCGAGCACGCTGCGCCGCGAGTTCGCACTCGCGCGCGCCTATCTCGAGATCCTCGCGATGCGCATGGGACGCGCGGCTCGCGTGGCGCGCCACATTGCCGGACGCGCTCGCCGACCTGCCGTTCCCGCCGAACATGCTGATCTCGCTGGTCGAGAACGCGATCAAGCATGGCCTGGAGCCGAGCGCCGACGGCGGCACGGTCGCGATCGAGGCACGGCGCGACGGCGACCGGCTGGTGGTGTCGGTCGAGGACACGGGACGGGGCATCGTCGCCGGCACCGGATCCGCCACCTCCGGCGAGGGCGTGGGACTGGCCAACGTCCGCGATCGGCTCGCCGCGTTGTACGGTCCGCGGGGACGATTTGCGCTACAGTCCACCGAGCCGCGGGGCACGCGTGCGATCATCGAGGTGCCCTGCAGATCCTGACCGCGCCCGGAACGCCGATGCCCACGGCCCTGATCGCCGAAGACGAGCCCCTGCTGCGCGAGCAGCTGAAGCACCGCCTGCGCGACGCCTGGCCCGAACTGGAGGTCGTCGCGGCGGTGGGCACCGGCGCCGACGCCCTCGCCGCGTTCGAGGCGCACCCCACCGACGTCGCCTTCCTCGACATCCGCATGCCGGTGATGAGCGGGCTCGACGTCGCGCGCGAGATTGCCGGGCGCACCCACGTGGTCTTCGTCACCGCGTACGACGAGTACGCGATCGCCGCGTTCGACGAGGGTGCCGTCGACTACCTGCTGAAGCCGGTCTCCCCCGAGCGCATCGACAAGGTGGTGGCGCGGCTCAAGTCGCGGCTGGCCGATCCGCCCCGGGACCTCGCGGCGCTGATCGCGAGGCTTGCGTCGCGCGATGGCGGGCGCCTGAAATGGATCCGGGCCTCGCTCGGCAACGCGATGCGCATGATCGCCGTCGACGACGTGCTCTATTTCCAGGCCGAGGACAAATATACGAAGGTGGTGGCGGCCGACGGCGACGCGCTGATCAAGAAGCCGATCAAGGAGCTCTTCGACGAGCTCGATCCCGAGGTGTTCTGGCAGGTGCACCGCGGCACGATCGTCAACCTGCGCGCGATCGCCCGCGTCGAGCGGGACTGGCGCGACCAGCCGGTGATCTCGCTCAAGGGTCGCGACGAGAAGCTCGTCGTCTCCCGCACCTTCGCGCACCGCTTCAAGGCGATGTAGAAACGCGAAAGGCGGCCGGGGCCGCCTTCCGATGTCGCATGCCGCGGACGATCAGGCGCGGCGACGGATTCGTACGACCGCGCCGGCGAGCGCTGCTGCGAGTCCGAACAGTGCGAGCGACCCCGGCTCGGGCGTCGGGCGGACCTGCTGCAGGCTGCCGATCGTCATGTCGTCGAAGGCGAAGAAGTCGACGCCGGGATTCGTGTTGCCGAACGTGATGCTGGTGAACAATTCACCCGCGCCTGAGGCGATCAGGCCGTAGTACAACACCGAGCCGCCGGCAATGTTGGTCGAGTTGGGCACGACGAAGTTCACGACTGCGCCGCTTTGCAGTTCCAACGTGATCTGGCCGTTGAAGTCGCCGATGTCGACGCCCCAGAAGCCGAAGGCCGCGATCGGGGCGCTGAAATCGATCGTGAAGTTGCCGCTGCTGACTTCCCAGAAGTTCGAGCCGGAGATCGCGTAGCGCCCGACACCGTTCGTGGTACCTGGTGTCACCGTCGAGATGGACCCGGTGCCGCCCAGCGTGGCGGTGCCGGCACCCGGGAACGTCAGGGCGAGTGGCGCTCCCGTGCCCGTCGCGAAGCCCTCGAAGTTCTCCGTGCCCACCCCGATGAGACTCGACAAAAACGAGTTCTGCGCGGCCGTCGAGTTCACCCGGCTGGCAACGGGAAGCGGGGTACCCTCACCCAGGCCAAGATCCTCGCCGAAGAAAACGCTGTAGGCATTGGCGCTGCCCGCGGCGAAAACGGCTGCGGCTGCCGTGGCCAGCAACGTAAGCTTGAGATTGCGCGTCATGTGGGCACCTCTGAGGCGGGTTGTCGAGCGGGGTTACAGTTCGGCCGGATTGGTCGGCTTCACGCTGTAGGTCGCAAGATCCGAACCATCTTGCATAAAATTCGGCAATTCAATAGGTTGGCGGCGTGGCGCCGGGATCGCGCATAGCCCGACCGTAAAGACTGCCGTCGTCGCGTGCGATCTTCCTCCCGATCACTTCCCGACCCGCTGCGCTGGATCGGCCGCCACGCGACGCTGATGATGGCCGCAGGCGTGCTGCTCGGCCTTGCCGCGCCGCCGCTCGCCGCAATGGCCAAGCCGCTGCTCGTTCCGGCCCTGGTGATCCCGCTCGCGCTGGCACTGGTCTGCCTCGATTGGGGTGCCGCGTCGGCCTGGCGTGCGCGTCCCGGATTGCTCGCACGGTTGGTCGTCTGGCTGCTCGTCGTCTCGCCGCTCGCGGTGGCGGCGCTGGTCGCGGTGCTGCGCACGGTCGGCCTGCCCGCGCCGTTGGGCGACGCGCTGATCCTGATGGCCGCGGCGTCGCCCATCGTGTCGTCGGTGGCGATCGCATTGTTCGTCGGCCTCGACGCGTCGCTCGCCGTCGTCGCGGTGCTGCTCGCCACGGCGCTGGTGCCGATCACGCTGCCACCCCTGGCCGCGCTGCTTGCCGGCGTCGCCATCGAGATCGACATGGCGGACTTCGTGCTGCGGCTCGTCGGCCTGGTCGGCTCCGCGTTCGCCGCCGCGTGGCTCATGCGACGGGTCGTGCCCGCGGCGACGCTGGCGGCGCGCCGCGATCACATCGACGGCCTCGCGGTGGTCAATCTCGTCGTGTTCGCGGTCGCGATCATGGATGGCGTGACCGCTTTCGCCTGCAGTCGCCGGCCTACGTGGCGATGGCGCTCGCCGCTGCGTTCGCGTTCAACCTGCTGCTGCAGGCGACTGGCTACCTCGCGTTCCGACGGCTGGGTCGCCGCGAGGCGCTGACCGTCGCGCTGCTCTCCGGCAATTGCAACATGGGCCTGGTGCTGGTCGCGCTGCAGGGTCGCGCGAGCTTCGAAGTGACCGTGTTCTTCGCGCTCGCCCAGATCCCGATGTACACGCTGCCTGCACTCCTCGCACCCGGCTATCGTCGACTGCTGGCCGGCGCTCCCGGAGGTGCGGGGAAGTCATAGTAAAATCAGCGTTTTTCCGGTGCCGCCGATGTCACTCCAGAATACGATCGACGCCGCGTGGGAACGCCGCGCGGAGCTCGACCCCCGGTCCGCCCCCGCCGACGTCCGCGAAGCCGTCGCGCACGTGATCGGCGAGCTCGACGCCGGCCGGCTGCGCGTGGCCGAGAAGATCGAGGGCGCGTGGACGACGCACCAGTGGATCAAGAAGGCCGTCCTGCTCTCGTTCCGCCTCGCCGACAACGTGGCGATGGGCCCCGCTCCCGATCGGGCACCGTTCCGTTTCTACGACAAGGTGCCCACCAAGTTCGCGCGCTTCGACGACGCCGCGTTCGCGGCCGCCGGCGTGCGCGTGGTGCCGCCGGCGATGGCGCGCCGCGGCGCGTTCATCGCCAGGAACGTCGTGCTGATGCCGTCGTACGTGAACATCGGCGCCTACGTCGACGAGGGCACGATGGTCGACACCTGGGCGACCGTCGGGTCCTGTGCGCAGATCGGCAGGAACGTCCACCTCTCCGGCGGCGTCGGCATCGGCGGGGTCCTCGAGCCGCTGCAGGCCAACCCGACGATCATCGAGGACAACTGCTTCATCGGCGCCCGCTCGGAGGTCGTCGAAGGCGTGATCGTCGAGGAGAACAGCGTGCTCGGCATGGGCGTCTTCATCGGCCAGAGCACGAAGATCTACGACCGCGCGACCGGCGCGGTGAGCTACGGCCGGGTGCCCGCCGGATCGGTGGTCGTCGCCGGCAGCCTTGCCTCCGCCACGGGCGACTGCCACCTCTACTGCGCCGTCATCGTCAAGCAGGTGGACGCGAAGACCCGCGCGAAGACCAGCATCAACGACCTGCTGCGCAATCCGTGAGAGCCCCGACGCCCATGCCGGTCGCCATCAAGACTGCCGACGACGTCGCGAAGATGCGCGTTGCGGGTCGGCTCGCCGCCGAGGTCCTCGACTACCTCACGCCGTTCGTCAAGCCCGGCGTCGCCACCGGCGAAATCGACCAGCTGGCCCACGACTACATGGTCGGCGTGCAGCAGACCGTCCCGGCCACGCTCGAATACGCGCCCCCCGGCCACACCCCCTACCCCGCGTCGCTGTGCACGTCGGTGAATCACGTCGTCTGCCACGGCATACCCGGCGAGCGCAAGCTGAAGCAGGGCGACATCGTCAACATCGACGTCACGGTGATCAAGGACGGCTACCACGGCGACACGAGCCGCATGTTCTACGTGGGCGCGCCGTCGATCCAGGCGCGCCGCCTCGTCGACGTCACCTACGAGGCGATGTGGCGCGGCATCCGGGAAGTCCGGCCCGGCGCGCACCTCGGCGACATCGGGCACGCGGTCCAGCGGCACGCCGAGTCGAACGGCTTCTCGATCGTGCGCGAATTCTGCGGGCACGGCATCGGCCGCCAGTTCCACGAGGAGCCGCAGGTGCTGCACTACGGTCGCCCCGGCACCGGCCTCAAGCTGCAGGCCGGGATGATCTTCACCGTCGAGCCCATGGTGAACGCCGGCCGCGCGGCGATCCGCGCGCTGGCCGACGGCTGGACGATCGTCACCGCCGACCACTCGCTGTCGGCCCAGTGGGAGCACACGATCCTCGTGACCGACGACGGCTTCGAGGTACTGACCGTGTCTGCGGGCACGCCGGCGCCGCCCGGCTGAGCCGACAACATGGCGTCGCGGCCGCAGAGCATCGACGCCGCGCCGGACGCGGCGCCCTCGTCTCTCGCGCGTTGGCGCCGGGAGGTCCGGGCGGGTCGCGATGCGTTGCGGGAGGCCTTCCTCGCCAAGCCAAACACGCCGCGACTGCTGCGCGAGCATGCCCGCCTCGTCGATCGCGTGCTGCGCGGCCTCTGGGTGGAGCACGCGATGCCGCGCGGCGTCGCGCTGGTGGCGGTCGGCGGCTACGGGCGGGGCCAGCTCTTCCCGCACTCCGACGTCGACGTCCTGATCCTGCTGCCTGCCGGCGTCGACCCGGCGCCGTCCGCGCAGATCGAGCGCTTCCTCGCCGCGCTGTGGGACATCGGGCTCGAGGTCGGTCACGCGGTCCGCTCCGTCGACGACTGCGAACGCGAGATGTCCGGCGACGTGACGGTGCGCACGAGCCTCCTCGAGAACCGGCTGCTCGCCGGCAGCCGCAAGCTCCACGCAGCATTCCGCGAACGCTTCGCCGCCGCGCTCGACCCGCGGGCGTTCCACGAGGCCAAGGTGCTCGAGCAGCAGCAGCGGCACCTCAAGTACCACGACGCGGCCTACAACCTCGAGCCCAACGTCAAGGAGAGTCCCGGCGGGCTGCGCGATCTGCACACGGTGATATGGATCGCCCGCGCGGCCGGTCTCGGCCGCACGTGGCAGGAACTCGCGGCGCACGGGCTCTTCACGCCGAGCGAGGCGCTCGCCGTCGCCGCCGCCGAGCGCTTCGTCGGCGGACTTCGCGTGCGGCTCCACCTGCTCGCCGGCCGGCGCGAGGATCGGCTGATCTTCGACCTGCAGACGACCCTCGCCCTGGAGCTGGGGTTCGCGGACACGGCGGCCAAGCGCGCCTCCGAGCAGCTGATGCAGCGCTACTACCGCGCGGCACGGCTGGTCCGTCAGGTGAGCACGATGCTGCTGCAGAACCTGCACGCGCGGCTGTTCCCGATCGCCACGCAGCCGATCCCGATCGACCACGAGTTCGAGGCCATCGACGAGCTCCTGCACGTCCGCGACGAGCGCCTGTTCGAGCGGCGGCCCGGGGCGATGCTGGATGCCTTCCTGCACATGCAGCGCCACCGGGAGCTGACCGGCATGTCGGCGCGGACGCTGCGCGCGCTATGGCGCAACCGCCATCGCATCGACGCGGCGTTCCGCAGGGAGCCCGAGAACCGGCGGCGTTTCGTCGAGTTCTTCCGCGCGCCCCGCGGCATCGTCCACGAGCTGCGGCGCATGAACCTCTACGACATCCTCGGGCACTACCTGCCGCCGTTCGGCCGCATCGTCGGGCAGATGCAGCACGACCTGTTCCACGTGTACACGGTCGACGAGCACATCCTGATGGTGATCCGCAACCTGCGCCGGTTCGCCGAGCCGCAGCACGCGCACGAGTACCCGTTGTGCTCGCGCCTGATGGCGGACTTCGAGCGGCGCGAGGTCCTGTTCCTGGCCGGGCTGTTTCACGATCTCGCCAAGGGCCGGGGCGGCGACCATTCGCAGCTCGGCGCGCGCGATGCGCGCCGCTTCTGCCGCGACCACGCGCTGCCGGCGGAGGACGCCGACCTCGTCGCGTGGCTGGTGGAGCACCACCTGACGATGTCGGCGGTGGCCCAGAAGCAGGACATCTCGAGCCCCGAGGTGGTGGGCGCGTTCGCCGCGCGCGTGGTCTCGGAGCGGCGCCTCGTCGCGCTCTACCTCCTCACGGTCGCCGACATTCGCGGCACGAGCCCCAAGGTGTGGAATGCCTGGAAGGCGCAGCTGCTCGAGGACCTCTTCCACGCCACGCGCCGCGTGCTGGCCGGCGTGGACGCACCGCGCTCGCTGCAGGACGGTCTCACCGCCCGGGAGGCCGACGCGCGCCGGCTGCTCCGGCTCTACGCCGTCCCCGAGGGCGCCGAGGACAAGCTGTGGAAGCACCTCGACACGCCCTACTTCCAGCGCCACTCCGCCGACGAGATCGCGTGGCATGCGCGGCATCTGTGCTGGCGTGTCGATCGGCCGGAGCCGGTCGTCAAGGCCCGCCTCGCGCCGACGGGCGCGGGGCTGCAGCTGCTGGTCTACCTGCCCGACCAGAAGGAGCTGTTCGCCCGCATCTGCGGCTTCCTCGGCAAGAGCGGCCTGTCGATTCTCGAGGCGAAGGTGCACACGACGCGCCACGGCTTTGCGCTCGACACGTTCCTGGTGCACGACCCGACGAATCCGAACGCCTCGTACCGGGAGGCGATCCAGTTCATCGAGCACGAGCTCGTCCGCGTCCTCGTGCTGCAGCCGCCGCTCGAGCCGCCGGGTCCGGGGCGCGTCAGCCGCCGCCTGCGCCACTTCCCGCTGACGCCCCAGGTCCAGGTGTTCCCCGACGACAAGGGCACGCACTACATCCTCGAGGTGGTCGCGGGGGATCGTCCGGGACTGCTGGCGGGGATTGCCTATGTGCTCGCAAAGGCGGGCGTCAACGTCGCCAGCGCGAAGATCAATACGCTGGGCGAGCGGGCGGAGGACGTGTTCCTGATCGACGGGGCCCGCCTGCACGACGAGCAGGCGCTGTTGCGGCTGGAAACCGCGCTCTACGATCGGCTGCGGGTGCAGTAGGCGCGCCCGCATCGCGTCGAGGGTTCACTCCTCCGGCGTCGACAGCTCCGGGAACAGGACGTCGGTGAAGCCGAAGCGCGTGAAGTCCTGCATGCGCATCGGGTAGAGGATGCCGTCGAGGTGATCGCACTCGTGCTGGACGACGCGGGCGTGGAAGCCCTCGACCTCGCGCCGGATCGGCACGCCGGACGGGTCGAGACCCTCGTAGCGAAGACGCCGGTAGCGGGACACGATGCCCCGCAGTCCCGGCACCGACAGGCAGCCCTCCCAGCCTTCCTCGGTCTCGTCGTCCAGCGGCGTCAGCACCGGGTTGACGAGCTCCGTGTACGGCACCGGCGGGGCGTCCGGATAGCGCGGGTTGGCCTCGATGCCGAAGATCACCACCCGCAGCGGCACGCCGATCTGCGGCGCGGCGAGTCCGGCGCCGTTGGCGGCCCGCATCGTGTCGCGCAGGTCGACGAGGAGCGCGTCGAGCTCGGCAGACGGCACGCTCGCGACGCGGGCGGAAGGCGCGAGCAGCCGCGGGTCGCCCATGCGCAGGATCTCGCGAATCATGGCCGCGGCTTGGGCCCGAGGCGTGGCGCGACCAGCTCGAGGAGCGCGCGCACCTTCTCCATGCCGCCCTCGAGCGTCTGCACCAGCGCCTCCATCGAGATGGCGAGCGTGCTGTCGCCACGGCCTGCGGCGTGGTTCACGACGACGCAGATCGCGACGTAGGGCAAGTCGAGCTCCCGGGCGAGCGCGGCCTCGGGCATGCCGGTCATGCCGACCATCGTCGCGCCGTCGCGATCCAGTCGCTCGATCTCGGCCGCCGTCTCCAACCGGGGGCCGTTGACCGCGCCGTACACCCCACCGTTGGTGAGCGCGATGCCCGCCTCCGACGCGGCATCGAGGCAGGCCGCGCGCAGCTCCGGGGTGTAGGGATGGGTGAAGTCGACGTGCACGACCGGCAGTCCGCCGCCGTCGAAGTACGTCTGCGCACGTCCGGACGTGTAGTCGATCAGCTGGTGCGGCAGCACCAGCTCGCCCGGGGCGTGGCCGCGAATGCCGCCGACGGATGCCACGGCGACCACCGCGGTGGCGCCGGCGTCCTTGAGCGCACGCAGGTTCGCACGGTAGTTCACGCGGTGCGGCGGAATCGTGTGTCCGTGCCCGTGCCGCGCGAGGAACACGGCGTCGCGCCCCGCCACCTGCCCGAACACCAGTGCGGACGACGGTTCGCCGTACGGGGTCCGCACGACTTCGCGCCGGGCGATGGCCAGGGTCGAAAGCTTGGTCAGGCCACTGCCGCCGATGATTGCGAGCATGGAAATTGCTTTTGGAGAGGGGGTTTGGGGAGATCGCGAACCGGCATCGCCCGTCGGATGGCGCCCGGGAACCTGCCGAACGGGCGGACGGCCGATGGGAAATCCCCGGAAATTATGACATTCTCATAGCGGGCGCCGGCCCCGTCCGGCCAACGAGCGGATTGTAGCCGCGGGATCTCCATGTACCTCGACCGACTCTTCAAGCTGATGGCGGAGAAGCAGGCCTCCGACCTGTTCATCTCCTGCGGCGCGCCGATCAACATCAAGGTCAACGGCGTCGTGCAGCCGGTGTCCACGCAGTCGATGGACGTCGAGACCGTGCAGCGCATCGCCTACGAGCTGATGTCGAAGGAACAGGCCCGCGAGTTCGAGAACGAGATGGAGATGAACCTCTCGCACCTCGACCGCGCCGTCGGCAACTTCCGCATCAACATCTTCCGCCAGCGCGGCACGATCTCGCTCGTGATCCGCTTCGTGCGCAACAAGGTCCCGCCGTTCGAGCAGCTGAAGCTGCCCTCGGTGCTGCTCGACCTGGTGATGGAGAAGCGCGGCCTGATCCTGATCGCGGGCGCGACCGGCTCCGGCAAGTCGACCTCGCTCGCCGCGATGATCGACCACCGCAACAACACGCGGTCCGGCCACATCCTGACGATCGAGGACCCGATCGAGTACCTGTTCGAGCACAAGCAGAGCCTCGTCAACCAGCGCGAGATCCACGTCGACACCCAGAACTACCAGTTCGCGCTGCAGAACGCGCTGCGCGAGGCGCCGGACCTCATCATGATCGGCGAGATCCGCGACAAGGAGACCATGCAGTCCGCGCTGCTGCACACGCTGACCGGCCACCTGTGCCTGTCGACGATCCACGCCAACAACAGCTACCACGCGCTGTCGCGGATCATCAACCTGTTCCCCTACGAGGCGCGTTCCGCGGTGCTGTCCGACCTGTCGATCGGCCTGCGCGCCATCATCTGCCAACGCCTGGTGAAGAACGTCGACGGCAGCCAGCAGCCGGCGGTCGAGATCCTGCTCAACACCGCGCTCATCGCCGAGCTGGTCAAGAACGGCGAGTTCGCGCAGATCAAGGAAGCGATGGAGCAGTCGCTCTACCCGGGCTCGCAGACCTTCGAGCAGTCGCTGTGCCGCATGTACCTCGACGGCAGGATCACCTACGACGAGGCGATGATCGCCTCCGACTCGCCGACGAACCTGGCCTGGCTCATCAACCAGAGCAACCCGGACTCGCGCGTCGACGCGATGGAGTCGTCCGCGAAGGGCGAGAAGGCGCGGCGGCCGCAGGCGGACTTCGCGTCGCTGTCGATCGACGCGGGCATGCTCGAGCGGCACTGAGTCGCGTTGCCGGGCTCGGCATCGCGCAACGGCGGCCGCCGACGCCGACGCCGACGCCGAGCACGGCGTCCCGTTTGATACCATCGGGCGCATGGATCGTGGCCCGTCTCCCGCGCTCGCGCTCGCCTGCGAGCTGATCGCGCGGCGTTCCGTCACGCCGGACGACGGCGGCTGCCAGGTGCTCCTCGCCGATCGGCTCGCGCGGGCGGGATTCGTGGCCGAGACGCTCGCCTCCGGCGGCGTCACCAACGTGTGGCTGCGCCGGGGCACCGCAGCCCCGGTGCTCTGCTTTGCCGGACACACCGACGTCGTGCCGCCCGGTCCGCTGGACGCCTGGCACAGCGATCCGTTCGAGCCCTCGATCCGCGACGGCTGGCTCTACGGCCGCGGCGCCGCCGACATGAAGGCGTCGATCGCCGCCTTCGTCACGGCCGCCGAGGACTTCGTGGCCGCGCACCCGCGTCACCACGGCTCGATCGCGGTGCTGCTCACCTCCGACGAGGAGGGCCCGGCCACAGACGGCACCGTCAAGGTGGTCGAGCGCCTCGCCGCGCGTGGCGAGCGCATTGACTTCTGCATCGTCGGCGAGCCGTCGTCCGTCGACCGTCTCGGCGACATGATCAAGAACGGGCGTCGCGGCACGCTGTCGGGCGTGCTCCGGGTGCGGGGCGTGCAGGGACACGTCGCGTATCCGGAGCACGTGCGCAATCCGATCCACCTCGCCGCGCCTGCCATCGCGGAGTTGGCTGCGACGCGTTGGGATGACGGCAACGAGTACTTCCCGCCGACGTCCTTCCAGTGCTCGAACGTGCACGCCGGCACCGGCGCGACCAACGTCGTTCCGGGAACGCTGGAGCTCTCGTTCAACTGGCGCTACTCGACCGCGAGCACGCGCGAGAGCCTGGTCGGCCGCCTCGAGGCCGTGCTGCGGCGGCACGGACTCGAGTACGAGCTCGAGTTCCCCTCCTCCGGCGTGCCGTACCTGACGCCACGCGGGCAGCTGGTGGACGTGGTTTCCTCCGCCATCGCGGCGGAATGCGGGTTGGAGCCCATGCTCTCCTGCACCGGCGGCACTTCCGACGGGCGCTTCATCGCAGGCATCTGTGGCGAGGTGGTCGAGCTCGGCCCCGTCAACGCGACGATCCACAAGATCAACGAGCGCGTCGCCGTTGCCGACGTCGACCGTCTCGCCGCGCTGCACCGGCGGGTGCTCGAGGCGCTGCTGGTGCACGTGCCGCCCGCAGGCCAGGTCGGGCGCGCAGCACGTCAACAGGGAGGGTAGACGGTTGAGCGCCGCCCACGAGCTCGTCACGGTGCGCGACTGGATCCGCCACGCGGTGTCGCACTTCAACGCCGCCGGCCTTGCCTTCGGCCACGGCAGCACCGACGCCTACGACGAGGCCTGCTACCTCGTGCTGCATACGCTGCACCTGCCGCAGGACCGGCTGGAGCCCTTCCTGGACGCCAGGCTGCTGCCCGACGAGCGCACGAAGCTCGCGCAGGTGCTGGCGCGACGCGTCGACGAGCGCATTCCCGCCGCGTACCTCACGCACGAGGCGTGGCTCGGCGAGTTCCGCTTCTACGTCGATCCGCGCGTGATCGTGCCACGCTCCTTCGTCGCCGAGTTGATCCCCGACGTGCTGCAGCCGTTCGTCGGGGACCCCGAGCGCGTCACCGCGGTCCTCGACCTCTGCACCGGATCGGGCTGCCTCGCGATACTGCTCGCGCACGCGTATCCCAATGCCGAGGTCGATGCGGCGGACATCTCCCCGGACGCGCTCGCCGTCGCGCAGCGCAATGTCAGCGACTACGAGCTCGACGGGCGGATCAACCTGGTCCGCTCCGACCTGTTCGGCAACCTTCCCGAGAAGCGCTACGACCTGGTCGTCTGCAATCCGCCTTACGTGACCACGGCCGCCATGGATCGCCTGCCTCCCGAGTACCGGCACGAGCCGCCGCTGTCGCTGGCGGGGGGCGACGACGGCATGGACGCCGTGCGGGTGATCGTCGCGGAGGCGCCGCGCTTCCTCGCCCCGAACGGCGTGCTGGTCGTCGAGATCGGGCACAATCGGCCGTTCGCCGAGATCGCCTTCCCGCGCCTGCCCTTCGTCTGGCTCGCGACGGAGGGCGCCGACGACGGTGTGTTCCTGCTCCGTCGCGAGGACCTGACCGCGGATGCGACGCGCTGACGGCGGTCCGGCCACCGCCACCGACACGCACCGGGACCACGCATGCCGCACGACGTCACACTGATCGCCACGTTCGCGGTGGCCTTCGTGCTCGCCTCGATCTTCGGCTACATCGCGAGCCGGCTGCGCCTCCCGCCGCTGGTCGGCTATCTCGTCGCCGGTGCGGTCATGGCGACGTCCATCCCGGGCTACACCGCCGACACCGGCATCGCGGGCCAGCTGGCGGAGATCGGGGTGATCCTGCTCATGTTCGGCGTCGGGCTGCACTTTTCCCTCGGGGCGCTCCTGGCGGTGCGCAACATCGCGATCCCCGGCGCGGTCGTCCAGATCCTGCTCGCCACGCTGATCGGCGCCGGCATGTCAATGCTGTGGGGCTGGTCGTTCGGTGCCGGCCTGATCCTCGGCCTCGCGCTGTCGGTGGCGAGCACCGTGGTGCTGGTGAAGGCGCTCGAGGAGCGCAACGCCCTCTCGACCACCAACGGGCGCATCGCGGTGGGCTGGCTGATCGTCGAAGACCTGGCGATGGTCATCGTGCTCGTGATCCTACCCGCGCTCGCCGAGGTCCTCGGCGGCAGCGCAGCGGCGGGCGCCCACGGCGGCGAGAGCCGCGGCCTGCTGGCGACGCTCGGAATCACCATCCTCAAGGTCGGCGCGTTCGCCGCGATCGCACTGATCCTCGGCCCGCGCGTGATGCCGTGGATCCTGCGGCAGGTCGCGCGCACGGGCTCGCGCGAGCTGTTCACCCTCGCGGTCCTCACGCTGTCGGTCGGCATTGCGTTCGGTGCCACGGCGCTCTTCGACGTGTCGTTCGCGCTCGGCGCGTTCTTCGCGGGCATGGTGCTGAACGAGTCGGAGCTCTCCCACAAGGCTGCCGCCAACTCGCTGCCCCTGCAGGACGCTTTCGCCGTGCTGTTCTTCGTTTCCGTAGGGATGCTGTTCGACCCCTCGATCATCGTGCGCGAGCCGCTGACGGTACTGGGCGTCCTCGGGCTGATCCTGATCGGCAAGTCGGTGATTGCGCTCGCGCTGGTGGTCGCCCTCGGCTATCCGATGAGCACCGGGCTCACGATTTCCGCGGCGCTCGCCCAGGTCGGAGAGTTCTCGTTCATCCTCGCCACGCTCGGCATCGCCTACGGACTCCTGCCCAGGGAGGGACTGTCCCTGATCGTCGCCGGCGCGCTGATGTCGATCACGCTGAATCCCCTGGCATTCGCGTTCGCCGATCGCCTCACGCGACGCCTGCGCGCACGGCCGGATTTGCGGCTCCGCTACGAGGAACAGCGCAGCGGCAAGGTCGCTGCACTCGAGCACGAGCTCGCCGAGGCTGAGCGGCGCGCGCAGGAGAAGGCGGCCCGCCACCGCACGCTCGATCCCGGGGAGCTCGCCGAGCGCTTCCCGCTGTTCGCGCGGCTCACGCCCGAGCAGCGCGAGGTGGTCATCCTGCACTTCCGCCCCCAGGCCGCGGGACCCGGCGAGCGCATCATCCGCAAGGGCGACAAGGCCGACGCGGCCTACTTCATCTCGTCGGGCGAGGTCGAGGTCGACGTCGGCGGACGACGCATCCGTCTCGGCCCGGGCGACTGTTTCGGCGAGATGGCGCTGATCAGCGGCCAACCCCGCTCCGCGCACGTGACCGCGCTCGACTACTGCAGCCTGCTCAAGCTCACGACGGGAGATTTCCGCGAGATCCTGCGGCGCTACCCGGAGATTCGCGTGCAGATCGCCGATCTCGCCGCGCAGCGCGGTCAGATGAACCGCGCGCAGGTCGAGGGCGACGGTGGGAGCCGGGACGCCACGCTGCCCGATTGAGCGTCGCTGCCGCGGCCCGAGCGCGCGCGTGATCAGGCGTGCAGCTTGAAGAACTGCCGAATGCGCCGCACGAGCTCGCCCGCTCGACCGCTGGCCCGCCTGCCGCGGTCCTCCGCCGACATCGCGGCAAGCGTCGCGTCGTTGTCCGCCTGCCGGCGCGCGAGCACGTGCGACAGCGCGTCCACGATCTCCGGGCGTTGCTTGAGCACGGCGTCGAAGCCGGCCTTGTCGATCCGGTAGCAGACCGCGTCGTGGTCGGCGACGACGGTCGCCCCGCGCGCCTGTCCGGTGAGGAGTCCCATCTCTCCGACGTAATCGGGCGCCTCCAGGCTCGCCAGCCGCGTGCGGGCCCCGCCCGACTCGCTGTACACGGCAAGCCGTCCCTTGGCGAGGATGTAGAGCGAGTCGGCGGCGTCGCCCTGCCGGAACAGGATGTCGCCATCGGCAAACGGGTAGCGCTGGAGCGACGCCGCGAGCGCACCGCGCTCGGTGTCGGTGAGCGAGGCGAAGAGCTCGATCCGCGACAGCGCCGCCAGTCGCGCCTCGCCGTCCCGGCGCATCGACGCGTCCGGCGCAAGCCGGTCGACGTGGACGTCCCGCTGCGGGAACGGGATCCTGACGCCGGCCCGCTGCAGCGCCGCGAAGACGTGGGCCCGGATCTCGGAGTCGGCCTCCTTGGCATCCTCGTAGTCTGCAATGTGGTAGTAGACGACGTAGCCGATGCCGCTGTCGTCGAAGTCGACGCAGTAGCAGGTCGGGGACGGACTGGCGAGCACGTTGGGGATCTCGGCCTGCGCGAGTGCCTGCGTGATCAGGCGCGTCACCCATCCCGGCGCGTGGTCGTAATCGGCGGTGAACGCGACCTCGCGCTTCGGCGACTCCCTGGCGTTCGCGCGCGACACGAGCTGCACCTTTTCCTTGATCAGCTTGGCGTTGGGGATGATGACCAGTTCCTTCGTGTGCGTGCGGATGGCCGTCGTGCGCCATCGGATCGCCTCAACCCGGCCGAGCGAGCCGTCGAAGCGAATCCAGTCGCCGATGCGCACGGTGCGCTCGGCCTGC
Organism: uncultured beta proteobacterium; assembly: GCA_963765065.1. Lineage (GTDB taxonomy): Bacteria > Pseudomonadota > Gammaproteobacteria > Burkholderiales > Casimicrobiaceae > VBCG01. The sequence goes on from CAVXVH010000012.1 coordinate 35,660, forward strand.
AGCGACAAGCCCGCCCACAGCGCACCCAGCACCTCCTGTGCCGAGAAGGCGATGGCACCCGTGATGACGGCCGACGTGGTGACGATGCCGGCGAGGTTGACGCCGACGACGTCGAGCCGAACCAGCGCGTAGACGATCAGCGCGAGCCCGAGCAGCACGTCGATGAACAGCGCAGGCACGTGAAACCGCGCGAGCAGCACGCCGGCCACGAACTGCAGCACCGCGCGGATCACGACGACGGCGAGCAGCGCGAGCACGCCCTCGCGGGCGATGTCGTAGAGCGTCTGGTTCGGCAGCGTCCTGCCCCACTGCTGGAGCACCCACAGCGCACCGAGCAGCACGAGCGCAATCGCAGCGAGGACGACGGCGCCGCGGCGACGCTCGCGCGGGCCGGCGAAGCTCAGCGTGGCGACGAGCACCGCGATGCCGGCGTAGAGGGCGGCGTCGCGGAGCGTTTCGGCGGTCACGAGCAGCATGGGTATCTCATCGCGGGGCGCCGAGGCGTGCGGCAGCGGCGATTATAGGCGGACGCCCTAGAATATCCGCGTTACCCCTCGAGGCGGACGGTCATGGCATCACGCACCGGCGGTGAACTCGTCGTCGACAGCCTGCTCGCGCACGGCGCGACGCACGTCTTTGGTGTGCCCGGGGAGAGCTTCCTGCCGATCCTCGACGCGCTCCACGACGTCGGCGAGCGCCTGACCTTCGTCACCTGCCGGCAGGAGGGCGGTGCCGCCTACATGGCCGAGGCGCACGGCAAGCTCGCCGGTCGGCCGGGCATCGCGCTCGTCACGCGCGGCCCCGGCGCCTGCAACGCGGCGATCGGCATCCACACCGCGGCCCAGGACTCGACGCCGATGGTCGTGCTGGTCGGCCAGGTCGACACCGAAACGGTGGACCGCGAGGCATTCCAGGAAATCGACTACCGGCGCATGTTCGGCAGCGTCGCCAAGTGGGTCGCGCAGGTCGACCGTGCGGAACGGATTCCCGAGTACCTGTCGCGCGCGTTCGTGACCGCGATGTCCGGTCGCCCCGGTCCCGTGGTGCTGGCGCTGCCGGAGGACGTGCTCGCGACGCGCACGGCCGCGGCGGACCTGCCGCGCGCATCGCCGGTGGACGCCGCCCCCACCGACGCCGACGTGCGCGCGGCCCATGCGCTTCTCGCAAACGCGTCCCGCCCGCTGGTGCTGGCCGGCGGCAGCCGGTGGGACGGCGACGCCAGTGCCGCACTGACCGAGTTCGCGGCGCGCCACGCGCTCCCGGTCGCCTGCGCCTTCCGCCGCCAGGACCTGCTCGACAACCGCCACGCAAGCTACGTCGGCGACGTCGGTATCGCGATCAATCCGGCGCTGGCCACGCGCATCCGCGAAGCCGACGTCCTGCTGGTGATCGGTGAGCGCCTCGGCGAGATGACCACGGCCGGCTACACGCTGCTCTCGGCGCCGCTGCCGGCGCAGACGCTGATCCACGTTCACCCCGGCGTCGAGGAACTGGGCCGCGTGTACCGGCCCGCGGTCGCGATCGCCGCCACGCCGGCGGCGTTCCTGGCGGCACTCGCGAAGCTCCCCGCGCTTCCTGCGGATCGCTGGCGCGCGTCGACCGCCGCCGCGCGCGCGGACTACGACGCGTGGCGCGCACCGAGACCGGTGCCCGGCGCCGTGGACCTCTGGCAGGTCGTGCGCTGGCTGGACGAGCGGCTTCCCGACGACGCCATCCTCGCCAACGGTGCCGGCAACTACACGACGTGGCTGCACCGCGTCTACCGCTACCGCCGGCCGGGGACGCAACTCGCGCCGTACTCCGGCTCGATGGGCTACGGCGTTCCCGCCGCGATTGCCGCGAAGCTCGTGCACCCGGAGCGCATCGTCGTCTCGTGGAACGGCGACGGGTGCTACCTGATGAACGGACAGGAACTCGCCACGGCCGTGCAGTACGGCGCCGGCGTGGTGTTCGTGGTGATCGACAACGGCATGTACGGCACGATCCGGATGCATCAGGAGCGACGCTATCCGGGGCGCGTCGTCGGCAGTGGCCTCACCAATCCCGACTTCGCCGCGCTCGCACGGGCGTTCGGCGCTCACGGTGAGACGGTACGGCGCACCGGCGAGTTCGCGCCGGCGTTCGAGCGTGCGCTCGACGCCGCGCGCCCCGCGCTGCTCCACGTGTTGCTGGATCCGCAGGCGCTGACGATGAACGCGACGCTCGATTCGATCCGTTCGACCGGCGAGCGTCGCTGAAGCGCACCAGACCGAAAGAGGCCCGCGGCAGGAACCGCGGGCCTCGGGCGTCACGCGCTGCGCGTCATTGCACGGGCAGCGTCTTGCTCCTGGCACCCTCCGCCTTGGGCAGCGTGAGCGTCAGCACGCCATTGTCGAACTTCGCCTCGGCCTGCGCCGAGTCGACGTCGGTCGGCAGCGTGAAGGCACGCGCCACCGAGCCGTAGTAGCGCTCGGTGCGGAGCACCTTCTCGCCTTCCTTCGTCTCCTTCTCGCGCTTCACTTCGGCGCTGATCGAGACCTCACTGCCTTCCACCGACACCGCGATGTCCTCCTTCGCGACGCCCGGCAGCTCGGCCTTCACGACATAGCCGCGTTCGTTCTGGGTCACGTCCACCCGCATCATCGGCTCGGGTTCCGGCATCGTCCCCGTCGTCATCGGGAAGTCCTTCCAGAAGCCCGCGTCCGCGAACGGATCGAAGCGCGCCACTTCGCGCAGCGGATGCCAACGAGTCAGGGTCCTCATGATGCCTCCCGTCCCCGGAAGACCAGCTTCGGCCGAGCCGCCCGGCCCGGCGCTCGCCGCTGGCCTCCTGTGCAGTTTATGCCGCGGGGGACCGCGAGGTGTTGCCGGGGGTCAACGGTGCTGCAGAAATGCGGCGACAGTGGCATCCCGGTTGGCGCGTGGCAGATAATCCACGCTGCCGCGTGTTCGCTGCAGGACCGTTGCTTCCGCCGCACGGTTCGCGCCGCGCCAAGCCAGGCGATCATCGATGACCGTTCGCTCCGCGCCGCCGTCCCCGTCGGGCCTCGACGAATCGCGCGTCGACGGCTTCCTGCGCTCGCGCATTCCCGGACTCGCGGGTGCGCCGAGATTCACACCGATCACCGGCGGCCAGTCGAATCCGACGTACTTCGTCGACTACGACGATCGCTCGCTGGTGCTGCGCAAGCAGCCGCGGGGCGAGCTGTTGCCCTCCGCGCATGCGGTGGACCGCGAGTACCGCGTCATGGCAGCGCTCGCCGCGACCGGTGTTCCCGTCCCGCGCATGGTGCTGTTTCATCCGGAACGCGATGTCGTCGGCACGCCATTCTTCGTGATGGAACGGGTGCAGGGCCGGGTCTTCGGCGAATACGCGCTGCCCGGCTGCGACCCCGTCGAGCGCCGGGCAATGTACGAGTCGATGGCGGACGCCCTGGCGCGCCTGCACCGTGTGGACCCCGCGGCGGTCGGGCTCGAGGACTTCGGCCGGCCGGGCAACTACTTCGCCCGCCAGGTCGCGCGGTGGACGCGACAGTGGGAGATGAGCCGGACCCGCCCCAACCCCTGGCTCGAGCGGCTGATCGCGTGGCTGCCGGCCCATCTTCCCGAAGGCGAGGAGGTCGCGATCTGCCACGGCGATTTCCGGATGGGCAACCTCATGTTCCATCCCATCGAGCCGCGGGTGGTCGCGGTGCTGGACTGGGAGCTGTCGACACTCGGGCACCCGCTCGCCGACGTGGCCTACAACGCGATGGCGTGGCGGACCCTGCCGTCCGAATACGGCGGCGTGCTCGGACTCGACCACGCGGCGCAGGGAATACCGGACGAGGCCACCTATCTCGAGCGCTACTACGCCGCAGCCGGACGGGTGGACCGCGCGATGCCGTTCCACTTCGCATTCGCGCTGTTCCGGTTCGCGGTGATTTTCGAGGGTATCGCCGCCCGGGCGGCAGGCGGCAACGCTGCCGCCGCCGACGCCGCGTCGGCCGGGCGACTCGGCCCCGCGTTCGCCCGCCGTGCGGTGGAGATCGTCGAGGGCCGACCGCCCGACCCGAATCCGCTCGATTGAACGTCCGGAACGCCCCGGGTCCCGGAGCGAAGCGCGCCCGACCGTCGACGCTGCGGTGCAGCGTAAGCGTGGCAGGGCTGCGCGCTCCTTCAGTCAGGTCAATTGCGGCGCGCTCGGGAACGGCTACAATGGTGCACTGCACACAAGGGTTTCCCGGGAGAGATCATGGAATTCGGAGGCAAGGTTGCCGTCATCACCGGCGCCGCGAGCGGCATCGGCCGCGCGGTCGCCACCGCGCTGGCCCATCGGGGCGTACGCGCCATCGCAATGGTCGACATGGGCGAGGCGATCGAGGACGTCGCGGCCAGCGTGAATGCGGACTCGAAGCGCCAGGTGGCCTACCCGTTCCGTGGTGACACCACGGACGCCGACTTCCGCACTTCGGTGTTCGACCAGATCAGCGAGCGCTTCGGGCTGGTCTCGATGTGCGTGCCGGCGGCCGGCATCACCCGGGACGAGCTCGCGGTGCGCATCGACCGCGAGACCGGCAAGGCGCGCGTCTACCCCATCGAGAAGTTCCGGCTCGTGGTCGAGGTGAACATGATCGCGCCGGTGTACTGGGCGCTGGAGATGATCGGGCGCATTGCCGAGGATCGCGCCGCGCGCGGTCTGAAGCGCTGGATGCCCACGGAGGGCATGCAGGGCGCGATCGTGTTCATCGGCTCGGTATCGTCGCAGGGCAACAAGGGCCAGATCTCCTACGCCAGCACGAAGGCGGGACTCGAGGGGGCGGCGGCGACGATCATGAACGAGGCGGTGTTCCACGGGGTGCGCTGCGGGCTGATCCACCCCGGCTACACGGACACGCCGATGGTGCGCGCGCTCGGCGAGGAGTTCATCGGCAAGAACATCCTGCCGTACACGCAATTGGGTCGTCTGATCCGCCCCGAGGAGATCGCCGATGCGATCTGCTTCATGCTCGCCAACTCGGCGGTGAGCGGCGAGCTCTGGGCCGACGCGGGCTGGCATCCGCCGGCGTAAGCCGTTCTGCTCGGGCACCCCGCGTCCCACCATGGCGTGGGCGCGTAGTCTGGGCTTTCGACCTTTTGTCCATGACAAAAGGTCGTCGAAAACGGAGATACTCCGCGGATGCGGTCCGACCCGACCGGTCGGACCGCGCGGAGATCGCCGTCCATGAACCTGTTCAATCAGTTGCCGGGCTTCACGCGCTCCGCCCCGGGCCGGGAGCGGCACGTCCTGCGCCTTCTGCCGCGGGTCCTGTGGATCGGCACCGCCCTGCTCGCGCTGCCGTCGGTGGCGTCCCGCATGTGGGCATGGACGGGCCCGGCGGACGACGTCGCCGCGTCGATCGCGCTGCTCGACATCTACGCAACCGGCGCGGTGATGCTGCACTGGACTGCGGGGCTCACCGTCGCGATCGCCGCCGTCACGGTGCTCGTGATGAAGGGTCCGGCCTATGTGGCGGACCCGTATCCCCTCCCCGACGCCGACGCGCCGGATCATCCGGAATGCCGATGACGAGGCCGCCGGCCCGTCCCCAGGCGGCGGTCCTCGCGCAGGATCGCGCAGAGTTCGGTGCAGGACGCGGCGACGCGCCGTCGCCCGACCGTACACCGAAGTCCGACGCGAAGTCCACGCCGATCCCCGATGGCCGCTGGTCGCGGCTCGCGCGGCTGGGTTCGCTCGCCACCGGCGTCGCCGGCGGCATGCTCGCGGAGGGTGCGCGACAACTCGCGTCGGGACGCCGCCCGCAGATCGGCGACCTGCTGCTCACGCCCGCGAATGCCCGCCGCGTCGCCGATCGGCTTGCCGAGTTGCGCGGCGCCGCGATGAAAGTCGGCCAGATCCTGTCGATGGACGCCGGCGACCTCCTGCCGCCGCAACTCGCCGAGATCCTGGCGCGGCTCCGTGCGGACGCGCGGCCCATGCCGATGAGCCAGGTGGTCGGCGTGCTCGACGCGAACTGGGGCGGCGGCTGGGATCGTCACTTCGCCCGCTTCTCGTTCGCGCCGGTAGCGGCCGCGTCGATCGGTCAGGTTCACGTCGGCGAAACGAGGGACGGTCAGCGGCTGGCGGTCAAGATCCAGTATCCCGGCGTACGGCGCAGCATCGACAGTGACGTCGACAACGTCGCCACGCTGCTTCGCGTCTCGGGCCTGCTGCCGCGCGGCCTCGACGTCGCGCCGCTGCTCGACGAGGCGAAGCGGCAGCTCCACGCCGAGGCCGACTACCTGCACGAGGCTGCGAACCTCGGCCGCTTCGGCGCGCTTCTCGCGGGCGAGCGCGATCTCGCCGTGCCCGCGGTCTACGGCGCGCTGACGACGCCGAGCGTGCTGGCGATGTCGTGGCTGGACGGCGAGCCCGTGGAGTCGCTCGTCGACGCATCCCAGGCGCTGCGCGACCGCATCGCGACGCAGCTGTTCGTGCTGTTGTTCCGCGAGATCTTCGAGTTCCGGCTCGTCCAGACCGATCCCAACTTCGCGAACTACCGCTACGACGCCGTGCAGGGCCGGCTCGTCCTGCTGGACTTCGGCGCGACGCGCGCGTACCGCGTGCCCGTGGTCGACGCCTACCGTCGGCTGATCGCCGCCGCGGTCGCGGGGAATCGTGCGGCGATGAGCGCGGCCGCGCAGGCCATCGGCTACTTCAAGGCCGGCATCGCGGAGCGCCAACGCGACAACGTGCTCGACATCTTCGCGTGCGCGTGCCTGCCGCTCCGGCACGAAGGGCCCTTCGACTTCGGCCGCTCCGATGTTGCCGCGCGCCTGCGCGATGCGGCGCTCGCGCTCGGCACCGCAGAGGACGCGTGGCACACGCCGCCTGTCGACGCGATGTTCCTGCATCGCAAAGCCGGCGGCCTCTATCTGCTCGCCGCGAGGCTCGGCGCTCGCGTCGACGTGCGCGCGCTGTCGCAGCGCTTCGTCGACGACTTGCCGTCGTGCGCCGCCGCCATCGGGACATGAGCGTGCACGCATAAGCGTGCCGGGTTCCGCCCGCTCGCGCGACGCGGCTTCTCGCACCGCCGGCCGCGCGCGCGCCCAGCGACCCATGCAATAATCCCGCGCCACGAGCGGGGTCGAGCGTCGTTGCCGTCGAGCGCGGCGTCGGCTGTCGGCCAACCCTGCCGCGACCTGGGAGGACGACCGATGGACGAAGTTGCCCGACTCAACTGGCTGGTGCCGCTGCTCGCGTTCCTGCTCGCCGCCGTCTTCGGCGCGGTCGCGCAGCGGTACAACTTCTGCACCATGGGTGCGGTCAGCGACGTCGTGAACTTCGGCGACTGGCGCCGGATGCGCATGTGGCTGCTCGCGATCGCGGTCGCCATCGTGGGCACGACCCTGCTCGCGATGTCGGGGCTGATCGACCTGTCGAAGACGATCTACACGACGGCGAAGGTTCCCTGGCTGTCCCATCTCGTCGGCGGCCTGCTGTTCGGGTTCGGCATGACGCTGGGTTCCGGCTGCGGCAGCAAGACGCTGATCCGCGTCGGCGGCGGCAACCTCAAGTCGTTCGTCGTCATGGTCTTCCTCGGCATTGCCGCGTACATGACGCTGCGTGGCGCTTTCGCGCCGCTGCGGGCGTTCGGCCTCGACCCGGTCCTGATCGACCTCGGACGCACGGGTGCGGCGACCTCCGACCTCGGCGCCCTCGTCGGCAGTCTGGGGCTCGGTGCCGCGGCGAAGCGCTGGTTGCCGTTCCTGGTCGCGCTCGCGATCGGGATCTTCGTGTTCGCCAACCGCGATTTCCGCAATGCGCGGGAGATGGTCTTCACGGGGGTCGTGATCGGCGCCGTGATCGTCGGCGGCTGGTACGTCTCGGGTCACATCGGCTTTCTCGCCGAGGACCCGGCCACGCTCGAGGAGAAGTTCGTGCGTACCAACACCGGCCGCATGGAGTCGTTCTCGCTCGTGGCCCCGATCGCGTTCCTGCTGGAGTTGCTGATCCTGTGGACCGACGCCACGCGCGTGGTGACGTTCGGGATCGCGAGCGCGCTCGGCATGATCGCGGGCGCCGCCGCCATGGCCCTCGGCACGCGCACGTTCCGCTGGGAAGGTTTCGCGAGCACGGAGGACCTGGTCAATCACGTTGCGGGCGGGATCCTGATGGGGTTCGGCGGCGTGACGGCGCTGGGCTGCACGATCGGACAGGGCATCACCGGGCTGTCGACGCTCGCCGTGGGCTCGTTCCTGTCGTTCTTCGCGATCTGCGCCGGCAGCGTCCTTGCCATCAAGTACCAGACCTGGCGGGTGCTGCGGTCCGACTGACGGCACGTGCGTGCCCGCGCCGCGGGCGCGATGCCGGAAACCGTTCGCACGAGGCACCACGCCGGGTGCTGCGATCGTCACGCCGACCAGGACGGCGCCCGGTCTGCGCCGAACACGAGGCTCCCCCATTTGGGTAGCAGGGGATTACCCGTCTCGGCTATAGACACCGCTCGGCCAAAGTTCGCCTAATGGGTGGGTTTGGCAGCTCTGCAATTCGCAGCCAAGGGTTGTCGCCACGCCGCCACGTGAGGCCGGGGGCCTGTCGCGTGCGTGCGCGCACAACTCGCGACGCTGGCGCGAGCAGGAATGCCGGGGATTCCGGTCAACGAACGCAGGAGGCATCAACGTGCAATTCGACAAGGAACTGGACGCACGCGGGCTGTCGTGCCCGCTGCCGATCCTGAAGACGAAGAAGGCATTGAACGACCTCGCATCGGGCCAGGTGCTGAAGGTGGTCTCCACCGACCCGGGCTCGGTCAAGGACATGGAGGCGTTCGCCAGCCAGACCGGCAACCCCCTGCTGTCCGCCGGCGAGGAGAACAAGGACTTCGTGTTCTATCTGCGCAAGAAGTAGCCGGAACGCGGCCGTCGCGCTCGTCCCCAGAGGAACCCCATGGCACTTTCCACCGAAGAGAAGCAATCGGTCCTGTCCGGCGACGCGCTCGACCGCGCCATCACCGAGCGCATCGACGCGCTGTTCGAGCAGCGGCTCGAGGCGAAGCTCGCCGAGATCAAGGCAGCCAAGCCGGCGTCGATGACCATCATCGCCACCAAGGGCACGCTCGACTGGGCCTACCCGCCGTTCATCCTCGCTTCGACCGGTGCGGCGCTCGGCTGGGACGTGTCGATCTTCTTCACCTTCTACGGGCTGGAGCTGCTCAAGAAGGACCTGCGCAAGCTCAAGGTGAGTCCGCTCGGCAACCCGGCGATGCCGATGAAGATGCCGATGGGCCCGCAGTGGTTCAAGTCCATCCAGTGGAACATCCCGAACGCCGTGCAGTCGATCATCCCGGCGTACGAGCACTTCGCCACGAAGATGATGAAGAAGACGATCAAGAACCAGGGCGTGGCACCGATTGCCGACCTGCGCGCCATGTGCATCGAGGCCGGCGTGAACCTGATCGCCTGCCAGATGACGGTCGACCTCTTCGGCTACAAGAACAGCCAGTTCATTCCCGAGGTCAAGGAGTACGTGGGCGCCGCGAGCTTCCTGCCGCTGGCAAGGGACGCGGACGTCAGCCTGTTCATCTGAGGCCGGTGCATCCGGCAGTGCCGAAACAACGACTACGACAAACGGGGAGAGCACATGAAGAAGCGACTGATTGCAGCAATGATCGCCGCCGCGCCGCTCGCCGCGCAGGCGACGGATGGCTATTTTTCGCACGGTTACGGGGTGCGGGCGAGCGGCATGGGCGGGGTGGGGGTGGCGGTGGCGCTGGAGCCGTTTTCCGGTGCGATCAATCCGGCGACGGCGGGGTTCCTGGGCAACGTGTGGCAGGTGGGGCTGACCTATTTCAGTCCGGACCGCACCTCGGAGCGCGTCGGCTCGGGTCCGGCGGGTCTCGACGGCTCGGTGCGCAGCGACAGCCGGGGCTTCGCGATTCCGGAGTTCGGCGTGAACTGGGTGGTGAACCCGACGGTGGCGGTGGGCCTGACGGTGTACGGCAACGGCGGCATGAACACCGACTATCCGGGCGGGCAGATTGCGCCGATGAGCGCGTGCGCGCAGTTCAATCCGCCGCAGGCGGGGGTCGATCCCGACTACAACCTGCTGTGCGGCAACGGCCAGCTCGGGGTCAACCTGACGCAGCTGATGATCGCGCCGTACGTGGCGTGGAAGTTCCATCCGGACCATGCGGTGGGCATCGCGCCGACGATCGCGTATCAGCGCTTCAAGGCGTACGGGCTGCAGGCGTTCGACAACCCGTTCCTGTCGACGGCGCCGGGGAGCGTGACCAACAACGGCTACGACGACTCGTGGGGGTTTGGTGCGCGCATCGGCTACATGGGCAACTTCGGTCCGGTGTCGGTGGGAGCGGCCTACGCGACGAAGACCAGCATGGGCGAGTTCGACGACTACCGCGGGCTGTTCGCCGAGGCCGGGGACTTCGACATTCCGTCGAATTTCACGGTGGGCGCGGCGTGGCGGGCGCTGCCGGGGCTGCTGCTGGCGCTCGAGTACCAGAAGGTCTATTACTCGGACGCGCGGTCGGTCAACAATCCGAGCGTGCTGATGGGCTACTGCGCGCAGGGCGACCGTGATGCGTGCCTGGGCGGCAGCAACGGTGCGGGGTTCGGCTGGCAGGACATCGACGTGTGGAAGTTCGGGGTGCAGTACCAGATCGACCCGCGGTGGACGGTGCGGGCGGGGTACAACCGTTCCGAGAACCCGATCCGGCCGGAGGACGTGACGTTCAACATCCTGGCGCCCGGGGTGATGGAGGACCACTACACGGCCGGCGTGACCTACTCGATGGGCAGGGACGGCGACATCTCGGCGTTCTACATGTACGCGCCGGAGGTGAGCGTGAGCGGGACGAGCCTGCTGGTCGGGTTCGGTGCGCCGCCGACCACGGCCGAGACGATCCGCATGAAGGAGTGGTCGCTCGGCGTCGCCTACTCGCGGCCGTTCTGACCTTCGCTGCCAGCGCGGGCGCGGCGGGCGATCGGGCCTGCCGCGTTCCGCCGCCTGCGCTCGCCCGGCACCGCGTGCTGGCCGTGCCTTCGTACCCAGACAGGAGAAGATCGATGCGTTCTGCCGTGCTCGCCGTTTCGCTGTTCGCGCTGGGCCTCGCTGCGCCCGTCCTTGCCGCACCCGTGATGATGTCCGCCGACTGGGCGAAGGAAGCGTGCGAGGCCTGGAACCGCGACCCCGTGCTCACCGACAAGCTGGTCGAGACCGGGTGGATCAAGAACGACAAGGCCCGCGGCTTCAAGGTGATGCAGGTGTTCCGCTCCGACTGCGGCGACAAGGCAACCGCCGAGCTGCGCGTGGCGCTGAAGGACGGCAAGGCGATGTGCGTCTTCGGCGGCGCCGCCGAGGCGGCGAAGCTCGACAGTGGCGCCGACTACCTGATGAAGGCCGAGACCGGCCGGTGGGTCGAAATGGGCAAGGGCGAGTACGGTCCGATGCGGGCCATGATGCTCGGCCGCCTGGGCTTCACCGGACCGATGGTGGAAGCGATGGGCAACATGGCGCCGTTCGAGAACTTTCTGCTTCTTGTCGGCAAGGTCCCGTCCGACACCAGGGCCTGCCCGGCGAACTGAGCGAGGCGCGGAGCCGTCCCGCGCGCAGCACGCTAAAGACGCATTGCCGGGTCCGCTGCCAACGCTTCGACAGCGGCCTCGCCCTCCTCGCCCCCGCGCTCGAACTCCGCCAGCGTGCGCACGCACACGTCGCGCCAGTGCGTCGCGCTGGTGGCCACGGCGTCGGACAGTGCGCCCGCGCCGCCACCCTCCCGCCACGCGGGATAGGCGTCGGCGATGCGTGGCCAGAGCTCGCGACGCATGCCGTCGAGACCGGCGAACCAGGAGTGGATCGGTGCCGGCGCGCCGCGCCCGAGCAGCGCCGGCAACGTCACCAGGCAATCGGCGAGGTGATCGCGCGCCGCGCGCGCGAAGACCTCCGCGCGGCGGCGCACCAGACGCGACAGCATGTCCTCCCAACCCGTGCCGAGCACGCGTCCCGCCTCGCGCTCGCCGAGCTCGTGCAGGATCAGCGTCTCCGCCTCGATCGCCGCCATGCGCTCGAGCGCGGCGGCATCGCCGCCGACGCAGCCGTACGCATCGAGCGCGGACCTGAGCGCGCCGTCCTGACGCTTCTGCGCCCAGGCCTCGGCCCGCTCCGCCAGCACACGCGCCAGCGACTCGAGCCGGATCGAGACCGTCCCGCCGCGCATCGCCGCCGGCGCCGCCGAGAGATCGCGCGCCAGTTCGCGACCCGCGACCAGGATGCGCATGCCGTTGCGGTGCTCCTGCCGCTCGAGCCGGCCGAGGAAGAACTGGGGCTTGCCGAAGCGGCCGACGCCCGCGCCGTAGACGAGTCCGAGCGGAGCGATCGCCCGGTTGACCGTGTCTGCGTCCCAGGGATCGAGCGACTCGCCCTGCGAACGGCAGCGGCAGGTAGTCGGCATCTTCGAGCGCTTCCCACAGTGCCTCGCGATGCGCGATCCACGCGCCGATCTCGGCGCGCGACAACGGCGTCGCCAGCGCAATGCCGCGCTCCCATCGGTAGAGCTCGCGCATCTCGAGCAGGTACGTGCACAGCGTCATGTTGCGTGCGTGCCGCGCATCGGTGACGTTGCAGTTGGCCTGTACCGCGGCACGCAGCCGCTCGACCGCCCGATTCGCGGCCTGGCTCATGGCCCGCCTCCCGAGCGCCTGCGGATCCGCCACGCGACGATCGACGCGACCACGTCGTGCCAGGGCAGCGCGGCCAGGCTGCCGAACCGCACGTGCGCGGCGGTGACCAGTCGATGCACGTCGGTTTCACCGGGCGCGACGCAGCCGCGCACGCCCGCGAGCCCGCCGCACGCGAGGCGCATCGTCACCGCGTGCGGCAGCGGTACGCCCGGTGCGAGCTTCAGGGCGAACGTCGCACGCTCCTGCAGGAACGCGGCGAGCGTCGCGCAGTTGGTCCGTGCCGTCGGCGAGGTGCAGCCGATCGCCTCGCGCTCGGCCAGCGCACGCCGCACGGAGGTTGCGCACGTCGCGCAACCGGCGGCGACTGCCTTCTCGAACACGCACGCGAGCGGCACGGCCGCACCGCGCGCCGCCCGGTAGGCCGTCTCGTCCACGTCTCGCGTCCTGCGCCGGGCCGTCGCTACTCGTCGCCGACGAGGCCGGGCTTGGGCGCGCGGACCTGCGACAGGAGGTCCTCGGCCTCGAGTTCATTCGCGGCAAAGATCACCTTGATCGCGCAGCCCTCGGGGAGGTCCGGACCGACGCGCAGCGCCTTGGCGCGCGACGATGCGGCGCCGAACGTGGGCGCCTCCTCGACCTTCTCGAGACGCCGGATCGGAAAGCTGAACATCCGGTAGACGTAGTAAGGCAAGCTTCGACTCCTCTTCGTCGCTAGTCGACGTAACGCTTCAGCGTGCTGCGCCGCCCCGGCCGGCTCTTCTGGATCACGACGCCGCGAATGGTGGCGAGATCGGCGATCGTCGTCACCGGATAAGAGGCATCGAGTGCGCGCAACTGCCAGCCGTCGCCGGCCTTGACCAGTTGCCGGAGCGTCCAGCCGTCGTCCACCTTGGCGACGACGTATGCGCCGTCGCCCGCAAGGCCCTCGGGCTCGACCACGATCACGTCGCCGTCGGAGAACTCGGGCGCCATGCTGTCGCCGAGCACCATCAGCGCAAAGGGTTCGGCACCGGCGCAGTCGCCCTCCGCTGCGCTCGCCGCCGGCACGATCGGAACGGTGCGGCGCCCCTCGATCGCCATCACACGACCGCGGTGAAGAGCCGCGTCGGCTCCGCGCCGGCTTCCGCCAGTGCGGCGCCCGTGGCCTCGACGAACGCCTCGGGACCGGCGACGTAGACGTCGTGCTGGGGCAGCGCGATCGACCGCGCCATCGCCGTCGCCACCTCGCGGGCGCCGGCACCCGGGTCGACCGCCCGGTGCGGGGCGTAGCGGAACCCGTCCAGCGCTTCGGCCCAGGCACGGCACTGGTTCGCAAGGTAATGTCCGTCCGCGCGCACCGCGAGCCAGTCGAGGGAGATCGACTCGGTGGCCTCGATGGCCATCGCGTGCTCGATGAGACTCTTGATCGGCGCGAATCCGGTGTCGCAGGCGACGAACGCCAAGGGGCGCTCGGACTCCGCGAGCACGAAGTGGCCCGTCGGCCCCCACAATTGCAGCGTGTCGCCGGCGCGGATCGCCCCGGTGTGGAGCATGGACGCGAACGCGTCGCCACTGTCGCGGCCGACGTGGAAGTGCAGATTGCGATCGTCGCAGGGGCAGCTCGCGATCGGATACGTGGCGTGCGCATCGGCGCCACCGGCGCCCCCGTACAGCGTGACGCTCTGGCCGGCGAGAAAGCGCAGCCGCGACGTCCTCGGCGTCTGCAGGTGCAGGAGCAGCGTGTCCGCGGCGAGCGGCTGGACGGCGCGCACGCGCACCGCGATCTCCTGCTCGGGAATCTCCTCGGGCCCGCGCGCCTCGAGCGTCTCGATGACGATCTCGCCCGAGGCGGCTGAATGCGCGCAGAGCAGCGTGTGGCCCTGCAGACGCTCGGCTTCCGACAGCGGATAGTCGAACGGCATCGTCCTGACGACCTGGCCCTCGATCACCCGCGCCTTGCAGAGCCCGCAGGTGCCGTTGCCGCAGCCGTAGGCGAGCTTCAGGCCCGCCTTCAACCCGGCCTGCAGCAGCGTGTCGCGTCCGTCCACGAAGAACACCCGGCCGCTGGGGCGTACCGTGACCTGCGCGGACATCACCTTCAGCACATCGTTCATGACCGTCAGGGGATCGGCCGATTCGGTGGCGAGGACTTCGGCGAGGCCGCGCTCGAGGGTTGCGCGCAGGTCATCGAGCGCGGGTGCAGGCGCCGCCGCCGCCAGCGCGCCGAGGCGCTCCTGCAGGGCGACGACGAGCGCGTGGTAGCGCGCGAGGTGCCGGCGGGCATCGGCGAGTTCCCGGCTCTGCTCGAACAGCCGCTGCGCGAGCACGTCCTGCGACGGCAGCACGCGCTCCTGCACCCGGCGGCCGAATGCCTCCTCCTTCAGCCGGGAGACGCGTTCGAACGCGCCGGAGTCTTCGGCGGTCCATTCTGGATAGAGCCGGGCGAGACCGTCGGTCGACACCAGCCCGTCGTTCGACGGCAGACGGCCCTCGCGCACGTGGCGCTGCAGCGCGCCGCGCGGCACGCCGATGAGCCGTGCCGCCCGCGACAGCGTCAGCCATTGGGTCATCCCACGGGTTCATCCCTGTTCCGCGCCGGGCCGGCCGCGACCGTCCGGTCCGCGATGCGTTCGTGATAGCGGGCGCGCAGGATGAGCCGCGGCCGCGCCGGATCGTCGGTGAATCCGGAACGGTCGTGCAGCACGTTGTTGCACAGAATTCCCATGCCGGGAGCGAGCGTCAGCCGGTGGATCCACGGCGACGGCGTGGCGAGCACGCGCTCGAGCGCCGCCACCGCCGCGCGCACGCCCGCGTCGGGGTGCCACTCGATGCTGCGCGTGCGCGCCGTGTAGCGCAGGTGCAGGTGGCCGCTCGACGGATCGACCGAGAAGACGGGACCACGCTGCGCCGGCCTCGCGACGCCGTCGTCGTCGGTACGTTCGGGGATCGTCATCGCGTCGTCGCGCATCAGCGCCCTGACGTGCGCCGGGTCCGTGTCGCGCAGCAGCAGATAGGCGATCTCGGGGTCCAGCAGCGCATTCTCGCCGCCCTGCGCCGCATTCTCGACACAGTGGAGGACCATTGCCCGGATGCGGCGTCGCGGTGGATTGTAGTAGCCGTCGGTGTGCCAGCGGATCGGGCGGTTGGTGTAGGGAATGAAGTCACCGCGCCCCGACTCGCCGGCGACCTTGACCTGGCTCACGCCGTCGTCGTCGGCCAGCCAGTTGCGATCGAGGCTCGCGAGTCCGAACTGGGCGCCGAGCCGGCGCGGAATCTCGTGGTCCGCGCCCCGGATGCCGCTCGCGTAGACGACCATGTTCGCCGTGCGGCAGCGGTCGAGCATCGCGTCGCGCTCGGCGGGCGAGAGCGCGCGCGGATCGCCGACCTCGACGGTGAGTCCCGCCAATCCCTCCGGATACTCGGCGAGCTTGCGCTCGCGCCACGCACGGTAGGCGCGAGCGTCGTCGAGGTCGAACGGTCCGGTCACCGGCAAGGGAGGCGCGTGCAATGCGGTCATGGTGCTATTCGCCTCGCGCTCCGGCCTGGCCCCGCGAGCGCCGGCGCGGCGCAGGATCCAGCAGTCCCGCCAAGGCCCCGCGCATCAGGTCCACCGCTTCCGGAGCCTCGCATTCGATGACCTGCGAGATCGCCCACGTCTGGTCGTGCGCCTGCATGGTCTCGGCAACGCAGTGGCCGAAACAGCGCACGAAGCCGTATTCGGGGCCATCGTCGGTCCAGCGGAACCCGGCGTAGTCGGCCGAGCGCTCGTTGACCAGCACGATGAACCGCTTCTTGTAGCCTTCCGGCGAGTCGCCGCCCAGCAGATCGGCCTGGTTGTCCGCGAGGTACCCGCCGACCTTGTTGGCCATCGTCGTCGTGAACAGGACGCGCCAGGCCTCGTCGCCGCGCGCGTGCGCGATCCGGTCGGCGCAGAGCGTGAGGAACGCCAGGAACTCGGCCAGGAACGCGAAGTACGGCGCGCCCGGGGGCAATTCGTAGCCCGCGCCACGCATGCGCTTGAGCGCGTTCTGCGCGATGCGGAAGACGATGAAACCCGCGGCGCCGGCGATTTCCGCGGCACCCTTCTCCGTTCCCGGCTTGAACCAGTGGCTCTTGATGCGCATGCGCGCGCGACCCGCGGTTCACTTCGCGATGTAGAACTCGTACTCGCCGGCGCCCACTTCCTCGACGCCCCGCAGCGTGAGGCCGGTCGCCTTGACCCAGTCCTCGACGTCGCCGGGGATGCCCGGGCAGTTGCTGACCAGCTTCAGCGTCTCGCCGGCGCGCATGCCGTTCAGGAGCTTCTTCGCCTCGACGATCGGCCCGGGGCACGACACGCCGCGAAGGTCCAGCACGGCGTGCGCAGGCGGGTGGCGTGCGCGGCCGCGCTCGATGTAGTAGGCGTGGCCGCCGTCGGCGCAGCGCTCGGTGCGCGCGATGTGGTTGTCGGTGTACTTCGCCCAGGCGATCAGGTCGTCGTGCGTGCCGGGACAATCCGAGAGCAGCTTCAGCACCTGGCCCTGCTTCAGGTCGTCGACGAGCTTCTTCGCGCCGAGCAGCGGCGCCGGGCAGCTCGTGCCCCGCATGTCGAGCGTCGCCGTAGGTTGGGGTACCTTGGTCTCCGTCGTCATCGCACCTCCTGCTGCGGCCCACCGGCCGCCGACATCAGTATCCGCCCTTGCCGTAGGGCTGCGGCAATCCGGCGATTTTCGCACCCTGCTTCGCCGGTCCCATGGGGAAGAGGTCGTACAGGTACTTGCTGTCGGCCTCCGGGCGGATGGCCTGGAAGCCCTTGAGCATGTTGCGGAAATTCGGCGAGTGTCCGTTCGCCTGGTAGTCGTCGCGCAGGAACCGGATCACCTCCCAGTGCGCTTCGGTCAGCGCGATGCCGTCCGCCGCCGCGATGGCCTCGGCCGTCTCGTCGCGATAGTCGGCCTCGAGCAGATAGCCCAGGTCGTCGCACGCCAGCGTTTCCCCTTGTACCGTGTAGCTCATGCCTTCTCCTGCGATGAAAGTCGCGCGACCGCGTGCGTGCGCTATGCGGACGTCGCGATCGCCTTGTGTGGAACGAAGATGCCGAACCCGAGACGCCGCTCGCCGCCGAGTCCCGCGGCCTGCACGCGCAGCGAGTCCGCGGGGCCGAGGCCGTGCAGCGCCAGGCTGTAGCCCGCGACCTC
Source organism: uncultured beta proteobacterium (assembly GCA_963765065.1). GTDB lineage: Bacteria > Pseudomonadota > Gammaproteobacteria > Burkholderiales > Casimicrobiaceae > VBCG01. Next base: position 53,452 of record CAVXVH010000012.1, read on the forward strand.
CCTGCCCCCGGCCCCGACCGACCGCGCCCGGCCCGAGATGAATTCGCAGCGCACGCCAAGCTCCGCGAGCCAGCGCACGACGCTGTCGTGGAATGCGCGCTCGTCGTGCGTGCCGCTCGCCACCCGCTGCGCGAACAGCGTCGCGCTGGGCGCGAGTGCCCGCCGATGGCCCGCGCCGACCGTGACCGGCTCACCCCCGAGGTCGAGCCCATGTCCGGCCAATGCCAGGGTGGCCGCCGCGCGGGCCTCGGGGACGCGGAGCATCAGCCGCGCGCGCCGGGCAAGCACCAGTGTCCCGTGCGTCGACGGCGCCGCGCGCAACGGATGGATGCCGGCGCGGGGCTCGGCCTCGAACCACGGCAGCGCCGCCGACACGGCGAGGGCGAGCGCCGCCGCGCAGTCGGCCGGCACCCGCGTGCCGGAAAGCTCGAACAGTACGTCGACCACCGGCTCGTCCATGCCCGCCTCCGACACCCCTTGCTCCGGCGCGTTGCCGCCAGCGCGCATCGCCGACCCCGGCACGTCTGCGATCATCACGCCTCCCGGCCGTCGGTGTCGAGCGACTGCTGCTCGCTCCAGCGAACCATCGCCTCGCCCCAGGCCTTCGCGGTCAGCGGGTCGATGTCGAAGATCGTGAACCGCGCCCGCTCCCGGATCCGGACGCGCAGCAGCTTCATCCCGCCGGCGTCGTGGACGAATTCGTCGAGGATGATCTCCTGGCCTCCCAGAGGCACGGTGAACCGCTCGACAGTGGTGAGTTCGGGCATGGAACGGCCTTCCTGGCGACGCCCCGGTGCCGGCACCGCCGCAGGGCGGAGCGCGCGACGCACGGACGGCGCTCCCGGGGCGGCGGGGAGCGCGCAGCGCGGGCCCGGTATTGGGCGATTTTCCCCTCGCGCACGTCCATAGCCAATGCGAGTAATGCACCCTACGCCATCTGGGTAGTTCTCACGCTTCGCCATAGGGCTTATTCAAGTCTACTAGCGAGGGGGATGGCGGTCGTACCGCGCCCCGCCTTAGGATTGCACGCCGCCCGAAGCGGTTGCACCGAGTACCAGATCAAGCGAGGAGGCCAGGCAATGGCAAAGAAAATGCACCCGACGCCGATGCTCGACGAGCTGGAGAGCGGCCCGTGGCCGAGCTTCGTCACCGGCCTCAAGCGCCTGGCCAAGGACAACGACATGATGGTCGACCTGCTCGGCCAGCTCGAGCACTCCTACCAGACGCAGCAAGGGCTACTGGAAGGGCGGCACCGTCAGCGTGTTCGGCTACGGCGGCGGCATCATCCCGCGCTTCACCGAGCTCAAGGACGAGTCCGGCAAGCCCGAGTTCCCCGACGCGGCCGAGTTCCACACGCTGCGCGTCATGCCGCCCGCCGGCATGCACTACAACACCGACATCCTGCGCAAGCTGTGCCGACATCTGGGAGCGCCACGGCTCCGGCCTGATCGCCTTCCACGGCCAGAGCGGCGACATCATGTTCCAGGGCGTGCACCCGCGAGAACGTGCAGGAGGCCTTCGACGAGATCAACGAGCTCGGCTTCGACCTGGGCGGCGCCGGCCCGGCGGTGCGCACCTCGATGTCCTGCGTCGGCGCGGCGCGCTGCGAGCAGTCGTGCTACGACGAGGGGCGCGCGCACCGCACCGTGCTCAACAACTTCCTCGACGACATCCACCGCCCGTCGCTGCCGTACAAGTTCAAGTTCAAGTTCTCGGGCTGCCCGAACGACTGCATGAACTCGATCCAGCGCTCGGACATGGCGGTGATCGGCACCTGGCGCGACAACATCCGCACCGACGAGACGCTCGCGCGGAAGTGGTTCGCCAAGCACGGCATGAACGAGCTCGTGAACGACGTGGTCGCGCCGCTGCCCGACCAAGGCGATCCAGCTCGAGGACGTCGACAGGTCGCTGAAGGCGCGCCGACGATCTCCGCGGTCAAGGTGTCAGCGACACGCAGGCCCTCGACATCGAGAACCGCGACTGCGTGCGCTGCATGCACTGCATCAACGTGATGACCGGCGCGCCTCGCCCCGGGCAAGGACAAGGGCGCGACGATCCTGGTGCGGCGGCAAGCGCACGCTCAAGATCGGCGACCTGATGGGCACGGTGGTCGTGCCGTTCATGAAGCTCGAGACCGACGAGGACCGCGAGAAGCTGGTCGACCTCGGCAAGCGGATCGTCGACTTCTTCGCCGAGAACGCGCTCGAGCACGAGCGCATCGGCGAGATGATCGAGCGCATCGGCCTGGTCAACTTCCTCGAGGGCGCTCGAGATTCGATCGACGCCAACATGGTGTCCACGCCGCGCACCAATCCCTACGTCCGCACCGACGGCTGGGACGACGAAGTGGCGAAGATCAACGCCGCGAAGCAGGTCGCCTGACGGAGACCGAACGCAATGAGACCACAGACCGCAGGCACTGCCGCCGGCGCCGACTCGAGTCCGGCGTGCCCGACAACAAGCAGTACATGCACCCGCTGCTGCTCAAGAACTACGGCAACTGGAAGTACCACGACCGGCCGCGTCCCGGCGTGCTGCACCACGTCGCCCACGGCGGCGACGAGGTGTGGACGGTGCGCGCCGGCACGCAGCGCCAGATGGACGTGCTACACGATCCGCAAGCTGTGCGACATCGCCGACCAGTACGCCGAGGGCCACGTCCGCTTCACGATCCGCTCGAACATCGAGTTCATGGTGTCGACGAGACGAAGGTCGCCCCGCTGATCGACGGAGCTCGAGAAGAACGGCTTCCCGGTCGGCGGCACCGGCAACTCGGTGTCGATGATCGCGCACACGCAGGGCTGGCTGCACTGCGACATCCCGGGCACCGACGCCTCGGGCGCGGTGAAGGCGCTGATGGACGAGCTGCTACGACGAGTTCAGCAAGGAGGAGATGCCCAACCGCGTGCACCTGTCGACGTCCTGCTGCGAGATCAACTGCGGCGGCCAGGCCGACATCGCGATCATCATCCAGCACACCAAGCCGCCGAAGATCAACCACGACCTCGTGGCCAACGTCTGCGAGCGGCCCGCGGTGGTCGCGCGCTGCCCGGTGGCGGCGATCCGCCCGGCGCTGGTCAACGGCAAGCCCTCGCTCGAGGTCGACGAGAAGAAGTGCATCTGCTGCGGCGCCTGCTACCCGCCCGTGCCCGCCGATGCAGATCAACGACCCGGAGTTCTCCAAGTTCGCCATCTGGGTCGGCGGCAAGAACTCCAACGCGCGCGGCAAGCCCACGTTCATGAAGATGGTCGCCGCCGGCATCCCCAACAACCCGCCGCGCTGGCCGGAGGTCGCGGAGATCGTGAAGCAAGCATCCTCTACACCTACAAGGCCGACGCGCGCCCGTGGGAGCGCCTGTCCGACTGGGTCGAGCGCATCGGCTGGCCGCGCTTCTTCGAGAAGACCGGCCTGCCCTTCACCAAGTACCTCATCGACGACTGGCGCGGCTCGCGCGTCGAACCTGAACGCGTCCACGCACATCCGCTTCTGAGCGCGGGAGCGACGCCGATGAAGTTCGGCATCCTGGTCAACGAGGGCCCGTACCAGCACCAGGCGAGCGACCGCGCCTACCTGTTCTGCAAGGCGGCGCTCGCCAAGGGGCACGAGGTCGAGCGCGTGTTCTTCTACCACGACGGCGTCAACAACGCGACGCGCCTCACCGAGCCGCCGCAGGACGACCGCAACGTCGTCGCGCGCTGGTCGAAGCTCGCCGAGGACCACGGCGTCGATCTCGTGGTCTGCGTCGCCGCGGCGCTGCGCCGCGGCATCAAGGACGAGAATCTGGCGCCGGGCTTCCGCATCTCCGGCCTCGGCCAGCTGGTCGAGTCCGGCATCCAGTCCGACCGCCTGGTCGTGTTCGGCGACTGAAGCGGGCTCGATCGGGCGACGCGAAGGGCAACCTGGGGCAATCGGGGACAGCATGTCGGAAGGCACCGTCAAGAAGTTCCTGTTCGTCAACCGCAAGGCGCCCTACGGCACGCGTCTACGCGCTCGAGTCGCTGGAGGTCGTGCTGATCAGCGCCGCGTTCGACCAGGACGTGTCGCTCGCCTTCCTCGACGACGGCGTCTACCAGCTCGAACAAGGGCCAGCAGACCAAGGGCATCGAGACCAAGAACTTCTCGCCGACCTACCGCGCGCTCGAGGGCTACGACGTCGAGAAGCTCTACGTCGAGCGCGAGTCGCTCGCCGCGCGGGGGCTTACCGAGGAGGACCTGATCGTCGACGTGACGGTGCTCTCGCTCCGCCGAGCTCGGCAAGCTGATGGAAGAGCAGGACGTCGTCCTCTCGTTCTGACCGGCACGACACTCACGGAGCGCGAATGCTGCACATCGTCAACAAGTCCCCGCTCGAACGCCCGTCGCTCGACGCGTGCCTGCGCATCGCCGAGCCGGGGAGCATCCTGCTGATCGAGGACGCCGTCTACGCGGCCGCGCGCGGCAGCGCCGCCGCGGCGCGACTCGACGCGGCGAAGGATCGCTTCAAGGTCTACGTCCTGCTGCCCGACGCCGAGGCGCGGGCCATCGCCGACCGACTGATCGAAGGCGTGACGACCGTCGGATACGACGGCTTCGTCGACCTCGTCGCCAACCACCGGAACTGCCAGTCCTGGCTCTGATCCGCCACGCGCCCCGGGGCGCACCACAGGAGCAAACATGCCCACCATCGAAGTGAACGGCAAGCCCTACGAGACCGACGAGGAAGGCTATCTCGTCAACCTGGCCGACTGGAACGAGGACGTCGCGAAGCACATCGCCGTGACCGAGAACGTCGAGATGTCGGACAGCCACTGGGAGGTCGTCAACTTCCTGCGCAAGTACTACGACGAGTACCAGATCGCGCCGGCGGTGCGCGTGCTGACCAAGGCGATCGGCAAGCAGCTGGGTCCTGACAAGGGCAACAGCCAATACCTCTACGAGCTGTTCCCCTACGGTCCCGCGAAGCAGGCGTGCAAGATCGCCGGCCTGCCGAAGCCGACGGGGTGCGTGTAGCTCCCGGTCGTCCCCGCGAAAGCGGGGACCCAGTGTCTTTGGCTCCGCCGCGCCGATGACCGTCTTGTTCGCCGCGCTGCTGTACGTCGCCACCGCGGTGCTCGTGGGCGGGCTCGCGTACCGGATCCGGGACTACGCGCGCACGCCCGCGCCGCTCAAGATCCCGACCACCCCCGCACCGGTCACCCGCGGCGGAGTCGCGCTGCGGCTGCTGCGCGAAGTCGCGCTGTTCGAGAGCCTGTTCCGCAGCAACCTGTGGACGTGGGCGTTCGGCTGGATGTTCCACGTCGGCCTGGCCCTCGTCCTCGTGCGCCATCTGCGCTATTTCGTCGAGCCGGTGTGGTCGTGGCTCGCGTTCGTGCAGCCGTTCGGCGTCTACGGCGGCTTCCTGATGACCGCCGGGCTCGCCGGCCTGTGGGCGCGTCGTTTCCTGGTCGCGCGCGTCCGCTACATCTCGACGCCGTCGGACCACCTGATGATCGCGCTCCTGCTCGCGATCGCCGGTACCGGGCTCGCGATGAAGTACGTCGCGCACACCGACATCGTCGCGCTGAAGGCCTTCACGCTCGGCCTCCTGTACTTCGACTGGCAGCCGCTGCCCGCCGACCCGCTCGTCTACGTGCACCTGGCTCTGGTGGCGCTGCTGATGCTGATCTTCCCGTTCAGCAAGCTGCTGCACGCTCCCGGCGTGTTCTTCTCGCCGACGCGCAACCAGGTGGACGATCCCCGCGAGCATCGTCACGTCGCCGCGTGGGCGGCCCGACTCGACCCCGAGTCCTGAAGAACGTCATGGCCGCCGACGTCAAGGCTCCGCCGCTGCGCGAATTCCCGGGCACGCCGCCGCCGCTCGCGCCGGATGCGATGGCGGCGTCGAAGCCGTACGTCGCCACGGAGAAGATGCAGCAGGCGCTGGGCTTCCCCGGCGAGCTCGACGACGACTGGCAGCAACGCGCGCTCGACAAGATGGGCGAGCTGCTCGGCAAGTACCGCTCGCTCAAGGTGTATCTCGACGCGTGCGTGCACTGCGGCGCGTGCACCGACAAGTGCCACTACTTCCTCGGCACCGGCGATCCGCTGAACATGCCGGTCGCCCGCCAGGACCTGATGCGCAGCGTCTACCGCCGCCACTTCACGCTGCCGGGCAAGCTGTTCCCGAAGCTCGTCGGCGCGCGCGACCTGACGCGCGAGGTGCTGGACCAGTGGTACTCGTACTACAACCAGTGCTCCGAGTGCCGCCGCTGCTCGGTGTTCTGCCCGTACGGCATCGACACCGCCGAGATCACGATGGCCGGCAAGGAGATCATGGACGCCGCCGGCCTCGGGCAGAAGTACAGCAACGAGATCATCGGCAAGGTGCACCGGATCGGCAACAACCTCGGCCTGCCCGGTCCGGCGCTCGCCGACACGCTGGAGGGCCTCGAGGAAGACGTCAAGGAGGAGACCGGCGCCGACGTGCGCTTCCCGCTCGACCAGAAGGGCGCCGAGGTGCTGCTCGTCACCCCTTCGGCGGACTTCTTCGCCGAGCCGCACGTGGACAGCCTGATCGGCTACGCCAAGGTGTTCCACGCCGCCGGCATTTCCTGGACGCTGTCGTCGCACGCGTCCGAGGCCGGCAATTTCGGGCTCTTCATCGGCAACTACGACCAGCTGCGCACGATCGCGCTGCGCATCCGCGAGGCGGCACTCGAGCTCGGCGTGAAGCGCATCGTCGTCGGCGAGTGCGGCCACGCGTGGCGCGTCGCGTACAGCATGTGGAACACGCTCGCCGGCATCGGCGCCGGCGGCGACGACCGCTTCGCCAGGATCCTGCAGCAGCAGCTCGACTCGCGCTACAAGCAGCCGATGCACATCTGCGAGCTCACGCACGACCTGATCGGGCGCGGCGCGCTGACCCTCGACCGCGAGGCGAACGACCACCGCGTCGTCACGTTCCACGACTCGTGCAACGTCGCGCGCGCCTCGCGCATGGGGGACACGCCGGGCGGCCAGTTCGAGATCCCGCGCGCGATCATCCGCGCCGTGGCCAACCGGTACGTCGAGATGGCGCCCGGGACCACGCACGACGCGACGTTCTGCTGCGGCGGCGGCGGCGGTCTCCTCACCGACGAGCTGCTCGACCTCCGCGTGAAGGGCGCGCTGCCGCGCATGGAAGCGCTGCGGCAGGTCGCGGACGGCCAGGGCGTCAACTTCATGGCGACGATCTGCGCGATCTGCAAGGCGCAGTTCACCAAGGTCCTGCCGTTCTACGGCTTCAAGATGGGCATGGTCGGCGGCGTGCACCAGCTGGTCAGCACGGCGATCCGTCTCGGCGCAAAGCAGTAGCTACACACACGGCTTATCGGAGATCTGGCAATGGCAACGACACCCGGACCGCAGGAAGCGAAGCTCACGTTCCGCCGCTATCGCGACGGCGACGCGAAGTGGGAGTCGTGGCACGACCAGATCTTCCAGGCGAGCTGGACGCACAAGTGCCCGACCTACATCCAGTCGACCCCGCCGTGCCAGGGCAGCTGCCCGTCGGGCGAGGACATCCGCGGCTACCTCAACATCGTGCGCGGCATCGAGAAGCCGCCGGCGGGCGTGGCGTGGCAGGAATACGCCTGGCGGCGGCTCACCGAGGCGAACCCCTTCCCATCGGTGATGGGCCGGGTCTGCCCGGCGCCGTGCGAGACGGGCTGCAACCGCAACGAGGTCGAGGACCACGTCGGCATCAACTCGGTCGAGCACTTCCTCGGCGAGTACGCGATCGCGAACAAGCTCGCGTTCAAGGCGCCCGAGACCTCGACCGGCAAGAAGATCGCGGTGATCGGCGGCGGGCCGGCCGGCCTGTCCTGCGCCTACCAGCTGCGCAAGATGGGGCACGACGTCACGGTCTTCGACGAGCACGAGCACCTCGGCGGGATGATGCGCTACGGCATCCCGGGGTTCCGCACGCCGCGCGAAGTGCTCGACGCCGAGATCCGGCGCATCCTCGACATGGGCGTCGAGACGCGGATGAAGACCCGCATCGGCACCGACGTCACCCTGGACGCGCTGCGCAAGGAGTTCGATGCGGTGTTCCTCGGCATGGGCGCGCAGTCGGGGCGGCCGCTGCCGGCCCCGGGCGGCGACGCGCCAAACGTCGTCACGGCGACGTCCTTCCTCAAGGCGTTCAACGACGGGCGGCTGCGCTACGTCGGCAAGCAGGTCGTGGTCATCGGCGGGGGCGACACGTCGATCGACGTCGCGACCGTCGCGCGCCGCCTCGGCCACATCGGCCACGCCAAGCCGACCGACTTTCCCGAGCTCGCGATCGCCGGCCACGTCGCGCACGACGTCGCCGAGGTGTCCGTGAAGCACGGCGCCGAGGTGGTGCTGACGTCGGTGTTCGGTGTCGACAAGATGCAGGCGAACAAGCACGAGATCGAGCAGGCGCAGGCCGAGGGCATCACGATCCGCGGCGGGCTGGCGCCGGTGGGCGTCGTCAAGGACGCCGCCGGGCGTGCCATTGCGCTCAAGGTCGCGCGCTGCGAGGCGAAGTTCGTCGGCCCGAAGCTCGAGATCAAGATGATCGAAGGCACCGAGGAGGAAATCCCGGCCGACCTCATCGTCTCCGCGATCGGGCAGGCCGTGGACTTCACCGGGCTCGAGGAATTCGACAGCGGCAAGGGCGCGGTCGTCGCCGACAGGAACTACCAGGTGCCCGGCAAGCCCGGCACGTTCGCGGGCGGCGACGTGCTGCGGCCCCACCTGCTCACCACCGCGATCGGCCACGGTGCGATCGCCGCCGAGGGCATCGACCGCTTCCTGCGCGGCGAGGACCAGGAGAAGCGGCCCAAGGTCGACGTCCACGCGTTCGACCTGATGCGCAAGATGGTCGAGGCCGGCCGCACGTTCACCGAGGCCCACGGGCCGATGCACGGCACCGACCGCTCGAGCGCGGGCATCCACAACTACGACAACCGCTCCGATCGCTACGTGATCCCCCACGAGGAGCTGTTCCTCGGCCACTTCGGCTTCACGCCGCGGGTGAAGCGCAAGTTCATCACGCTGACCAGGGAGTCCGCGCTCGGCAACTTCGAGGAGCGGCTCGAGCCGCTGTCGGAGGCCGAGGCGATCGCCGAGGCGAAGCGCTGCATGAGCTGCGGCCAGTGCTTCGAGTGCGACAACTGCGTCGTGTACTGCCCGCAGACGGCGGTGGCGCGCGTGCCGAAGAAGGAGGCGACGACCGGCCGGTACGTCTACACCGACTACGACAAGTGCATCGGCTGCCACATCTGCAAGGACGTGTGCCCGACCGGCTACATCCAGATGGGGCTCGGCGAGTAGCGGCATGTCCCGCGAACGTGCCACGGCAGGCTTTGTGCGCAGGCGATGGGCGGTGCTGGTCGCGCTCGTCGCATTCGCGGCACAGGCGGCGGCCGATGCCCCGGCAGGCGTGCGCACCTCGCGCGTGCCGCAGCCCACCGTCGCCACGGCCGCTGCCGGCAGCTGTGTCGAGGACACCGCGTTCATGCGGCGCAACCACATGGAGCTCATCCGGCACCAGCGCGACCTCACCGTGCACGAGGGCATCCGCACGACGAAGCACAGCCTTGCCAACTGCGTGAGCTGCCACGCCGACCCGAAGACCGGCCGCGTCACCGGCAGCAAGGACGCGTTCTGCGAAGGGTGCCACAGCTATGCGGCGGTGAAGCTCGACTGCTTCGAGTGCCACGCCGACCGGGCGAAGACCGCATCGACCGCGTCAGTGGAGAAGGCGAAGTGAGCGCCGCCGGGCCGTCCCAGGGCGCGAAGGGCGCCCCCTCGGGGGGCAGCGCAGCGGCGTCAGCCGCAAGCGTGGGGGCTCATCGTCCGAAGGGCGTCGACCACGCGCGGCGGCAGATCCTCGCCTGGGGCGCGGCCATGGCCGGCGTCGCGATCGCTCCCGGCATCACGCTGTTCGACCTCGCGCACGGTCGCCCGCCTTCCGAGCCGGCGTCGCGCGCGAAGCGCTGGGGCATGCTGGTCGACGTCAGCCGCTGCGCCGCCGACTGCAACGCGTGCGTCGTCGCGTGCGACAAGGAGAACGGGCTGCCGATCGCGAAGACGGCAACTTCCGCGCAGTGGATCCGCAAGGTCGAGCTGAAGGACGCGCGCGGGGCGACGAAGTCGCTGCCGATGATGTGCCAGCACTGCGCCGAACCGCCCTGCGTCGACGTCTGCCCGACCGGGGCCTCGTTCAAGCGCGCCGACGGCATCGTGCTGGTCGATCGCCACACGTGCATCGGCTGCCGCTACTGCATGATGGCGTGCCCGTACAAGGCGCGCTCGTTCGTCCACGAGCCGGTGACCGACCAGAAGCCCGACGTGCCGCGCGGCAAGGGGTGCGTGGAATCGTGCACGCTGTGCGTGCACCGCATCGACCGCGACCAGCTGCCGGCGTGCGTCGAGGCCTGCGCGGCGAGCGGCCACCACGCCATCCTGTTCGGCGACCTCAATGACCCGGGCAGCGAGATCTCGAAGCGGATCGCCGCGGTCGCGACCAGGCAGGTGCGCGCCGATCTGAACCTCGACACCGGCGTGCGCTACCAGGGACTATAGGGCCATGAACCGCGCTGCCTTCGCCCGTTCGGAGAGCCGCTGGTACTGGGCACTCGCCTTCCTCGGCGGCGCCGTCGTGCTCACGGGGCTTCTCGCCGCGCACACCATGGAGGTGCACGGGCACGTCGTCACCGGCATGGACAACCAGGTCGTCTGGGGCATGCCGCACGTGTTCGCGATCTTCATGATCGTCGCTGCGTCGGGTGTGCTCAACGTCGCGTCGATCGGCTCGGTGTTCGGCCAGGTCGCATACAAGGCGCGGGCACCGCTGTCGGGCCTGCTGTGCCTCGCGCTCCTCGTCGGCGGCCTGTTCGTGCTGATGCTCGACCTTGGCCGGCCGGAACGGATGATCGTCGCGGCGACGCACTACAACTTCAAGTCGGTATTCGCGTGGAACGTGTTCCTGTACTCCGGCATGTTCGCGATCGTCGGCATCTACCTGTGGACGCTGATGGAGCCCCGGCTCGGCAAGTGGTCGAAGCCGGCCGGCCTCGCGGCCTTCGCGTGGCGCATCGTGCTCACCACCGGCACGGGTTCGATCTTCGCATTCCTCGTCGCCCGCCAGGCCTACGGCTCGGCGCTGCTGGCGCCGCTGTTCATCGTGATGTCGTTCGCCTGGGGCCTCGCGGTGTTCCTCATCGTGCAGTCGGCGATGTACGTCTGGAACGATCGCGCGCTGCCGCCGCCGATTGCCCGGCGGATGCGCAACCTGCTCGGCCTCTTCATCGTCAGCGTGCTGTACCTCGTGGCCGTCTACCACCTGACCAACCTGTACTTCGCGAAGCAGGCGGCCTTCGTGCGCTTCATCCTCGTCGACGGGGGTGTCTACCCCCTGCTCTTCTGGGGTGGGTACGTGCTCGCCGGCAGCCTGCTGCCGCTCGTCCTGATCTACCACCCGCGCTTCGGCAGCGCGCGGTCGATGCTGGCGGCATCGCTGCTGGTCGTCGCCGGCGCGTTCGCGCTCCTCTACGTCTTCATCATCGGCGGGCAGGCGTGGCCGCTCGAGATCTTTCCGGGCTACCGCGTCGAAAGCACGTTCGGCGACGGGCGCATCGCCGCGTATGCGCCGAGCGTTCCCGAGGTGCTGCTCGGCGTGGGCGGGCTCGGCGTCGCATTCCTGGTCACCGTCGTCGGCGTGCGCGTGCTGCATTTCCTGCCCCAGGACGACCTGCGCCCGGCCGCCGAGGCCGGCGAGCCATGAGCGACGCGGCGCCGCGCCGCTTCCTAATCTCGGCCGCGCACAAGTCGTCCGGGAAGACCACGATCGCCCTCGGTCTTGCCGCAGCGCTGTCGCGCCGCGGTCTCGTGGTGCAGCCGTTCAAGAAGGGCCCGGACTTCATCGATCCGTTGTGGCTCTCCGCCGCGGCCGGCCGCCGCTGCCGCAACCTCGACCCGTACGTCTCCGACGACGACGAGATCCGCGCGGCGTTCCTCCACCATACCGCGGGTACCGACGTCGCGCTGGTCGAGGGCAACAAGGGGCTCTACGACGGCGTCGCCCTCGACGGCAGCAACAGCAATGCCGCGCTGGCCAAGGTGCTGGCGCTGCCCGTCGTGCTCGTCATCGACGCCCGCGGCATGACCCGCGGCGTCGCGCCGCTCGTGCTGGGCTACCAGGCATTCGACCGCGAGCTGCGCATCGCCGGCGTGGTCCTCAACCAGGTCGGTGGCGCGCGGCACGAGGCGAAGCTGCGCATGGTCCTCGAGCAGTACACCGACGTGCCGGTGCTGGGCGCAGTCCACCACGATCCCCGCATCGGCATCGTCGAGCGACACCTCGGCCTGATGCCGAGCAACGAAGCGGCGGATGCAGCGCGCCTCGTCGCCGACATCGCCGGCACGATCGAGCGCCAGGTCGACGTCGACCGGCTGCTGCGGATCGCGGCCGATGTGACCGCGGTGCGCGCGCCGGCAGCGATGGCCCCCGTGCCGCCGCCCCCGCAGGAATCGGACATCCGCATCGGCATCCCGCAGGACCGCGCGTTCGGCTTCTACTACGCGGACGACCTCGACGCGCTGCGCGCGGCCGGAGCCGCGCTGGTGCGCTTCGACGCGCTGGCCGACGCGCAGGTCCCCAACGTCGACGCGCTGTTCATCGGCGGCGGCTTTCCCGAGGTGCACGCGCGCGAGCTCGAGGCCAATGCGGCGCTGCGCACGCGCATCCGCAACCTGATCGACGCCGGACTGCCGGTCTACGCAGAGTGCGGCGGCCTCATGTATCTCGCACGCTCGATCAGCGTCGGGGGGCACACGTACCGGATGGTCGGGGCCATTCCCGGCGACGTCGTCATGCGCGAGCGCCCCGTCGGGCGCGGCTACGTGCACCTCGAGGAAACCGGGTCCTTCCCTTGGCCCGCCGCACCGGACGCGCCGCGCACGATCCGCGCGCACGAGTTCCACCACGCGGCGATCGAGAACCTGCCCGCCGAGACCCGCTACGCCTACGAAGTCCGCCGCGGCCACGGCATCGACGGCGCGCGCGACGGCATCGTCGTCGGCAACGTGCTGGCGTCGTTCGCGCACCTGCGTTCGACCCGCGGCTGCGACTGGGCGGCGCGCTTCGTCGAGTTCATCCGCCGCAGCGACTACCGGCGCCGGCGGGAGGGCAACATCGTGTATCTGGCGCCGCCCCGCACCCGCGAGGCGATGGTCTACTAGCTGCCCATGCGGATCGACATGGTCGCGAATACGCAACGCATCGCACAGCATTGGCTCGACGTCGCCGGGCGGCGCATCGAGACCGACAGCGAGGGCTATCTGCTGGACCGGGGCCAGTGGTCGGAAGACTTCGTCCGCGCGCTCGCGCAGCACGAAGGGCTAGAACTCACGCCCGCGCACTGGGAAGTGATCCGGTACCTTCGCGACTACGAGTTCGAGCACGGCGTCCAGGCGCAGGTGCGCGTGATGATCCGGCACTTCACCGAGCGTTGGGGACCCGAGCGCGGCTCGAACCACGCGCTGCACGACATGTTCCCGCGCGGTGGTCCGCAGAAGCAGGGCAACCGTCTTGCCGGCCTGCTGCGCACGAAGGGCGAGCACTGAAGGATACGACGATGATCACGGTCACCACCGACGCCGCGCGGCAGATCCGCGTCGCAGCCACCCAGTCCGGCGCCGACGAGCTCGGGCTGCGCATCGCCGTGCGGCGCGACGAGCAGGGCGCGCTCCACTACGCGATGGGCTTCGACGAGGCGCGCGGCGACGACATCGTGGTTCCTGCCGAGGGCGTCGCGCTGGTCGTGTCGCCCGG
>CAVXVH010000013.1:0-422668 GCA_963765065.1 uncultured beta proteobacterium
TCATCGCGTCCCGCCATCCTAGTCGATGTGCCTGGCGCAAGCGCCGAATTCCTATAATCGCGTCGATGACCATCGACACGGCTCCGCTGCAGCGGTTCATTCCGCACCCTGACGTGCGGGAGCGGTTCGAAACGACGATCCGGGCTCCCTCAACTCTGGTCATGGACGTTGCCGGTGAGTTCGACATGCAGTCGCTGTCCGCGGTGAAGCTCATCTTCACGCTGCGTGAACGGCTCACGCGGGCGGCCCGCACCGTGCCGCGCAAGCCGCAAGGCATCCTGGAGGAAACCCGGTCGTTGGGCTGGGGCCTTCTGGCCGAGCAACCGGGCAGGTTCGTCGTCTGCGGTGCGACTTGCCAACCCTGGCTCGCCAATGTCGTGTTCTCGGCGGTCGCCCCGGACGAGTTCGTGGCGTACGCGCAGCCCGACCAGGTGAAGATCGCGTGGACCCTGGAGGCAGCGGAGATCGGTCCCGGCCTGACGCGCTTCGGCCAGGAAACGCGCGCGGTGGCCACCGACCTGCAGGCACGAATCAAATTTCGCCGTTACTGGCGATGGGCACGCTTCGGTATCGTCGCCATCCGCCTGCTGATGCTGCCGGCGATCCGCAAGGCGGCAGAGCGCCGCTGGGCCCTCGAGCGGGGTCGAACGTGAGGGCGCGCAGATTCATCCGGCTCCTTGCGGCCATCAGTTGACGTTGGCCGACGCCGACTGGGCGTCGGCTTGAGACTGTCTGCCGCCGGTCACGTTTGCACGATGTACGTCAGCTGCTGCCGAAACCTGACGTTGATGTTCTCGGGATGCGACTGTCCGCTGCGCTCAGAAACCTGACCTTCATCGCCGTTCGGCGCCGACGCAGGCCAGTGACCGCTCCCGCCCCAAGCGAACTAACACTCCCGTCCCAGACCAGCCGTTGCGCCGTGCAAGAACCGGACATTCAGCCAGGATAGACTCGCGGGGTTGGGCTACTGAATCACCTCGTCCGCGCGCCGCAGAAGTGACTGCGGGATCGTGAGCCCGAGCGCCTTCGCGGTCTTGAGGTTGATCACCAGCTCGAATTTGGTCGGCTGGCTGACGGGTATATCGCCGGGGTCCGCGCCATGGGCCACTTTGCTGATATAGGAGGCCGCATTGTGGTAGGCGGCCCGTAGGCTTTCCCCATAGCTCATCAGGCCGCCGTCATCGACGTATTCTCGCGCACCGTAGAAGGCCGGCAGGTTGTGTCTGGCCGCAAGTGCCACAATTTCCGCGCGCCTGGTGAGGAACAGCGGTTCGTCGGGCAGGACGAAGATCGCGCCCGCCTTCTCGCGCACCGCCGTCTCGAATGCGGCGGGCAGGTGCACGTCGCTGGGCCTTACGACGTCGATCTTCACCAGTTTGATGTTCAGCGCTTGCGCGACCGGGCCGAGCGCTTGCCACATGCGCGGGTGCACGTCGCTTCTCGCCTCGGTGAGAACTGCGACCGTCGTTGGCCTGGGCAGGACGCTCGCGAACAGCTCCAGCATCTTGGGCATGATGTCCTCGGCCTGGCTGGAGAGGCCGGTGATGTTGGCGCCCGGCCTGGCGAGGCTCGCGATTAGATGCTGCCCGACAGGATCGGCGACGGCCGCCATGACGATCGGCGTCGAGCCGAACGCCTGTTGCGCGGCGCGAGTCGAAGGCGTGCAGGTGGTGACCACGGCATCGAGCTTCATCGCCGCCAGCTCGCGCGCAAACTCCGGCGTCCGTTCGGTCCGGCCGTCGGCGTAGCGGCGCTCGACGACGAGGTTCTTGCCCTCGACATAGCCCTGCTCGCGCAGGCCCTGCAAGAGCGCCTGTTCCAGATGACCGCGCTGCAACGTGCTACCGCCGACCAGGATGCCGATATGTGCCGTTTTTTCCGGTGATTGCGCGAGGGCCGCAGGTGGTGCATCCAGCAACAGAGCGCTCGTCAGGATCAAGGCGACGAATTTCATGTTGACACTCATGTTGGCGGTCCCATTTGGTTTCCCGTCCATTCGTGTCGTTTGCGAATGGAAGTCTGGTCACACTACGCCTTACAGCGGATTTCATCCGCGCCGGGGAGTGTCCGGTTGCGGGCCGTACGCGGACAAACGAGTGGGACGTGATTTGGCCGATCAGCGACCCTCCGCACGGGATGCCGACCGGCCGTTGGCGCCCGGAAGCTAGACCTCCGTCTGGCCGGCAATTTCCAGGGCTTCGTCAACTACGATCCCGGAACACCGGATGGCGCTTCGCGGCTCGGTGTGATGAATCAGGAACCGTGGGCCGCAGGTGTCAGTTCGAACGGGCGCTCGTCGTCAGGCTCTCGGTGCAACCCCCGAGCGATCAATCGGGCGCTACGTGGACGGCCTTGAAACCCGCTCGGTCGATGGCGCCTTGCACGACACCTGTCCGCCTCGCCTCGTCGATGATTTCCACGAGCCTGTCCCGTGCGGCCACCGATCGTCGCCTCGGAAGGAACGCCGCATACCGACCGGTAGTCCAGGCGCCGGGCACCACCTTCGACCCGGGTAGACCGTCTTCGATCTCCTGGAGCGTGACTGGGTTCGCGGCCCAAACGTCGACCGTGCCGGCGCGCAGTGCCTCGATGGCGTTCGGTACCCCACCCGGAATGCGCACCACATGTGCCGCCCTGAGCGATCGGCTCAGGTGTTGATCTGACCCGCCGCCCTTCGACACGCCAACTTTCACGCCGGGCCGGTCGACCGTGCTCGCATGAATGAACTCGCGCCCGGGACCCGCAATGTACATCGCGTCGGCGACCATGAAATCGGGCGTCCGGTCCGCCTTCTCATCGGTCAGCGCGCTGCGGACCCCGATGACCACGTCCCACTCGCCGTTCCCGAAACTCTGCGCATAGGCTTCCTGGTTCGCGTAGATTACGGGATCGAACTTCACCCCCAGCTTCGCCGCGATGTACTTGCCGAGGTCAACGACAACGCCGCTCACGCTGCCGTCCTGCGCACGCTTGGCGAGGATCGGGCTTCCGATCTGGAACCCGACGCGCAGGCTTCCTGTCGGCGCGATCTCTGCAGCCGGCGTCGGCAGCGCCTGGGCACTCGCTGGTGTCGCGATGGTGACGAAAACGAATGCCAAGGCGAGCGGAACCGAGCGCATCCGATTCCCCGCAGACCGGTGACGGTCGACTTGTATCGCGACGGCCGGCACGCGCATAGGTGGCTCCTCTCCGGGGAAACAGGTTCTGCGCGCGATCGTGGCAAGCAGCGCGACGATCGCGGATCACCCGGAACGATCCATCACTGAATCACCTCGTCCGCGCGCTGTAGCAGGGTTTGCGGGATGGTAAGGCCGAGCGTCTTGGCCGCCTTGAGATTCATCACGAGATTGAACCGTGTCGGTTGCTTGACGGGAAGATCACCTGGTTTGGCACCTTTCAAGATCCGATCGACGTACCCGGCGGCCATGTGTGTGTACTGGCCGTCCGCTGGTCCGTAGCCGATCAGCCCGTTCGCCGGAAGCGTGCCGCGACCACCCACTACGGCCAGCAGCAACCCGTGCGTCTGCGCGAATTCCGCGATTGCGCCACGGTTGGATTGGATCAGCGGTTCCGGGGGAAGCAGTATCGATTCCGTGTTCGCGCGGAGGATGGTCGCGAACGCCGCCCCAAAATCGCTTTTGCCCGAAACCTCGACTACCTGCGCCTGCATCCCGAGAGCGACGACGTCCGCCCGCATCTGCTTGATGAGCACAGTGGCAGCTTCGTTGCTCGGATTGATGAACAAGGCGACGCTCCGCAAGCGAGGAGCCGCCTCCTTGAGGAACTGCAGCAGCTTGCGCGCGTATTCGTCGGCCAGGTAGCTCGCGCCAGTGACGTTGCCACCCGGCTTCTTGTAGTCCGCGACGATCCCCAGCTCAACGGGGGTTGCCACGCCAACCATCACGATGGGTATCGACTTCGTTGCCTGCATGACGGCACGAGTGGCCGGGATGGACTGGACGAGAATGAGGTCGGGACCCTGGGCGACAAGTTCAGCGGCCACGGACGGGAGGCGTGTGTAGTCGCCAGCCGTCGTTCGCGGCTCGAGCAACACGATGTTCCGACCGTCGGTCCACCCGAGCTTTTCCAGCTCGGGTCGCAACTGACTGAGGAAGGCCTCGACCGCGGCGAGTGGAAACGGGGAAAGAGTACCGATACGGCGTGGCGTCACCTGCCCTTGGGCCCGCAGATTGGCGGACAACCCGACCAGGGCGCCTCCGAATACTGCAATGAATGCCCGCCGCCTAGTCATCGATGCACCTCGCCAGGGCGACGTGCATGCAGAACGCTTTTCCGTCGCGTCGGGGCAGTATGCTCCCGATTCCTCGTGGGCACGGGCCGAAGATTCGGCCGGGCGCCCGGCGCTTCGGCGCAAAGGCCCCGTGAATCCGAGTCGGCCGGGCACAACCCGGTGGATCAAACCGGCGCGATCGAGCGCAGGCCGCACGCCCAACGGCTGCTTGGGGGCAAACCGGGGGAATAAAGCGAGCGGCTGCTCTTGGCCTATTCCGTTGAAAAACGCCGTGCTGGATCTCTTTTTTCGATGTCAGCGTCGGGCGGCAATAGTTTGTGCGGGGCTCGTTTCGCGCGCGTTCGTCGCGTCAAGCGTATCCCGAAGCGCTGGCGATCGAATGTTGCGAATCTCTTGCGCGCTGTCGCGCCACGCGGACGTCCTCGCGCGTGGCTCGCGAAATGCTTCAACTTGAACCGCACATCGGTCGGGAGCGAATGCTCGCCTCACCGTCGGGTCACCTCGCGTGTCGGACGATTTGGCGCACCTTGCGCCGGTATATGACAACAAGAGCGTTGCTGCCATTGCGCGCGAGGGCATGATTCGTCTCCGGCACACTCTCGTAGGGGGGTGGAATTGACTCATTGCCAGCCTGTTGCTCTGTGTCATAGCTGGCAGCGGACGTCCGGCGCCACAATTCTGCCTTGGCCGTGGCGCTCACAGGAGCAAGAAATGATGACTGGTATCCACTCCCTTCACGCACGGGAGATCCTCGATTCCCGCGGTAATCCGACTGTTGAAGTCGATGTCGTGCTCGACAGCGGTGCGACCGGTCGCGCCGCGGTGCCCTCGGGTGCCTCGACCGGAGCACATGAAGCGGTCGAGTTGCGCGATGGCGACGCCGTGCGCTACGGCGGCAAAGGGGTCCGCGCGGCGGTCAAGAACGTAAATGTCGACATCGCCCAGGCCGTCCAGGGCATGGACGCCCTGGATCAGGGGGCGGTGGACCGTGCGATGCTGGCACTCGACGGCACGCCCAACAAGGGCAAGCTCGGTGCCAACGCGATTCTTGGCGTCAGCCTCGCGGTGGCGCGGGCGGCGGCGAATGACTGCAACCTGTCGCTCTTCCGATACCTCGGGGGTTCCGCGGCGAATCGCCTGCCGGTGCCGATGTTCAACATCCTTAACGGCGGCGTGCACGCCAACTGGCAAGGGACCGACCTGCAGGAGTTCATGATCGCCCCGGTCGGTGCGCCCAATTTCGCCGAGGCACTGCGTTGGGCGGCAGAGACGTACCAGCAGTTGAAGAAGGTGCTCAAAGACGGTGGCTACTCCACCGGCGTCGGCGACGAGGGCGGATTCGCCCCGGCACTGAAGCGCAATGCCGATGCGGTGGAACTGATCGTCAAGGCGATAGAAGGCGCGGGCTACCGACCGGGCCAGGACATCGTGCTGGCACTGGACCCGGCGTCGAGCGGGTTCTACGAGGACGGGCTCTACAACCTGCGCACCGAGGGGCGCAAGGTCGGCGCCGATGAGATGGTGGCGCTGTACGCCGATTGGGTGAAGAAGTACCCGATTGCCGTGCTTGAGGATGGTTTGGCCGAGGACGATTGGGATGGCTGGAAGCTGCTCCATCGTGAGTTGGGCGACAAGATCGAACTCGTCGGCGACGACCTCTTCGTGACCAACGTCGAGCGCATCGCGCGCGGCATCAAAGAGAAAGTTGCCAACGCCGTGCTCATCAAGCTCAACCAGATCGGCAGCCTGACCGAGACCAATGCCGCGGTGAAGCTTGCCTACCAGGCGAACTGGGGCGCCATGGTGTCGCACCGCAGCGGCGAGACGGTCGACAGCTTCATCGCCGATCTCACCGTGGCGCTCGGCACCGGCCACCTCAAGACCGGCGCGCCCTGTCGCGGGGAGCGGGTCGAGAAATACAACCAGCTGCTGCGCATCGAGGAGAGCCTGGGAGCGTCAGCGGTCTACGCCGGGCATCACGCGTTCGTCCGCGGTTAGAAGCAACTCGCGTACTGCCGGCGACCGGTTCGCAGCATCAGGTTCGAATTCGGTTTGGATTCGAGCCGGCTGGATGTCAGTCACGTACGACGGTGACTGCGCATTCGGCGTGGACGATCACCTGGCGGGCAACCGAGCCCAGCAGCAACCGATTGAAGACGGTATGCCCGCGGTGCCCGACGACGATGTGGTCGACCCGGTGACGCTCGGCGTAGAGCAGGATCTGTTCTGCCGGATGGCCGACGGCAACCTCGAATTTGGTCTTGACCGCACTACCGCCGAGTCGGGTCTTGAGCGGTGACAACAAGTGGGTGCAATGCCGCCGCCCCTGGTCGATCATCTCCTCGGTTTCGACCTCGGTGCCGAACTCGGGCGGGCGAGCCACCGCCAGGATGTGCAGCTCGGCAGCGTAGCGCCCGGCGAGATCGACGGCAAAGTCGCAAGCCCGTTTGGCGGCGGGCGAGCCGTCATAGCCCAACAACACGCGCGAAATCATGGGGTCCTCCGTACGGGGTCAGGTGCTGGATTGGGAGCAGGTACGAGCGAATCGTCACCCGTACGCAGCAAGTGCCGCGGCAGGAAGAACGCGTTGGCGATCAGTGTCGGCACGACCGCGCTGCCGATCACGGCGGCCACCAGCGCCGAATATTGAGCTTGGTCGACGATGCCATGCGACAGCCCGAACAGGGCCGAAATGGTGCCGAAGGTCAATCCGGTCGACATCAGCAGCGTTGTATAGATGCCTTCCTTTCGCGGCGAGCCGGATGCCCGCGCGACGGGATAGACGCCAATCACCTTCGTCGCCATCTTGCCCAGCAGCATCACGACAAAGGCGAGCGGTGCGGCAGCCAGCGCGGGCAGCGACACCAGCGAGCCGGCGCGGATAAAGTAAAACGGCGTCAGGAAACCGAACGTCAGCGTCCGCAAGCGCCGGATCAGCGCATGATCCTTGCCCACCGTGCCGGCGAGCACCATGCCCAGGAGGTAGGCCGGCAGCACCGCCTCGCTGTCGGCCCAGGTCGCCAGCGCGCCGAGACCGAACAGGCAGGCCATCAGAAACTTCGCTTCCAGCTCCGACGGCCGGTTGCCGAAGCGCCGAAAGAACCGCGGGGTGAGCCATGGCAGGATGTAGAAAGCCACGGCACCGACACCGAGGAACACCAGGGTGCGGACCGTGAATGGCGCAAAGATCACGCCCAGCGCGACGACCGTGGCTAGGTCGGTGATGAAGCAGGCTGCGAGTACCCCCTTGCCATAGTCGGTGCCGTTGAGTCCGAATTCCAGCATCACTGCGTAGACCACCGCGACCGACGTGGTGGACATGGCGATACCGGCCAGCCAGCTCGCGTCGGGACTCCAACCCAGCACCCAATGTGCCAGCGCCGCGCAGCCGAGAAATGGCGCCGCGAAGCTCACCAACCCGATAGCGCCCGCCTGCTTCCACTGGCGGCGAAACACCACCGGATCCAGTTCGGCGCCGGCGAGAAAGGTCAGCAGGATGGCGCCTGCGCCGGAAAGGAACTTGATCCAGGTGGCATCTCCGGCCAGCAACGCGCCACCGAGCGCCGCTCCAATGATCAGCTGCGCGATGGTGCCGACGACAATTTCCGAGAGCGCCGTGGCGACGCGCAACCAGATCGACACCAGCGTCGCCACCAGGGCGAGCCCCAGCCACAACGCCGCCTGCCCCCAGATCTCGGTCATGGCCGTTCCAGCAGGAACCTGGCAGAGGCCGGTGTGTGCGCTCGCGGGCCGCCCGCTGCGGCGAGGTCATTTGCCGGCCCAGTCTCCCGCCGATTCGGCGGCCGTGGGCGCACGGTTCAATCCTCCGTGCCGGTGGTGCCAAACTCCACCGCGGTCTTGCAGTAGAAGAGCTTGACCTTCTCTTTCTCCAGCATCGCAAAGATCCGGTCGGCATCCTGCGGACTCACCGCCATCATCACCTCGAGTGGCTGGTCGGTGAGTTCAATGAAGTGCACTGAATGTATGCGGCGGTGATGGCCATAGCCTTCACTCGCCGCGAACAGCGTGGCCCCGCCGATGCCCATCGCCCGCGCTTCCTCGACCAGCCAATGGGCCAGCGATTTGCCGTGATGCCGGTGATCCTGCTGGGTGAAGAACGTCAGTTGATAGCCTTGCATGTGCTTCTCCTCTTCCATCATGTTCCGGCAACCCACGCGTAGCTGCCCATACCGAGCAATGTCATGGTGACCGAGCCGATCACATGGACGGCAACGGTGCCTCCTGCCAGCGCGAGCCGACCTTGTTGCAGCAGTGCGACGACCTCGGCTGAGAAGGTGGAAAACGTGGTCAACCCCCCGCAGAATCCGGTGACGATCAACAATCGCCATTCGGTGGGAATCGACGGGGCGGTCGCGAAGTACGCCGCGGCGACACCAATGACGTAGCCGCCGATGAGATTCGCGGCCAATGTGCCCGGCGGCAGCGCGGGCAGCAGACTGTTGAGCTTGAGGCCGAGCAGCCAGCGCAACACGGCACCGGTCGAGGCGCCGAGGCAAATGGCAATGACGGTTTTCAACGCGGTCCTGTCCCGTTGCGTCGCTGCTTGGACAGGCGCTGCAACAAGCCTACGCGACCCGTCCCCGGTTCGAGCGTAGGCATCATCAGCCGAACTTCGGCGGTTAGGGGAAGAATGCCATCTCCACCGCGTATTATTGCCCCAACCGCGATGAATCCACAAATCGCGCCCATCCGTCGAAGCCGACCCTCATGTCGCTCTCCAACACGCCGTCGTGGTTCATCTGGGCCATCCTCTCGGCCTGTTTCGCCGCCCTTACCGCGATCTTTGCCAAGATTGGCCTTGAAGGCATCGACTCCGACTTCGCGACGCTGGTACGCACCGTGGTTATCTTGTTCGTGCTTGCCGCCTTCGTGGCGTACGCGGGTAAGTGGAGCAACCCGATGGACCTGCGGCCGAAGACAGTGCTGTTTCTGGTACTGTCCGGCCTCGCGACCGGGGCCTCGTGGGTCTGCTACTTCCGGGCGCTGAAGATCGGCGAGGCATCCAAGGTGGCGCCGATCGACAAGTTGAGCGTGGTCTTGGTGGCGCTCTTCGCCGTCATCTTCCTCGGCGAGCGCCCGGCCGCCCGCGACTGGTTCGGCATCTTCCTGGTGGGTGCCGGCGTGGTCGTGCTGGGGTTGAGGCGGTGAGTCCGAATTTCGGACGCTGAAGCAATAGTCGACTTCATCTTGAGTGCGAGGGATTGACCTCCGTGTCTACCGTATTCGTGCAATTTGGCGAAAGCGTTCCTGGCTATGACGTGCCGGTCCTCAACGAGCGCGCCGTGCGCGCCAGCGCAGGTATGCTGTTCCTCTTCGCCATCGTGTCGTTCATGAACGCCTGGCAGCAGGGGAATTTCCAGGCGACGCGGTTGTTCGTGGTGGCTTTCCTCGTCGACTTCACGATCCGGATCTTCGTCAATCCGCGTTTCGCGCCCAGCCTGATCATCGGACGATGGATCGTCCGGCACCAACTGCCGGAGTACGTAGGTGCGCCGCAGAAACGCTTTGCCTGGGCCATCGGCCTGGCGCTGGCCGCAACAATGTTCTACCTGATCATCGTCAACAACGTGATCGGCCCCGTCAACCTGCTTGTCTGCGGCCTCTGCATGCTGCTGCTGTTCTTCGAAACCGCGTTCGGGATCTGCCTTGGCTGCAAGATCTACAACGTGTTCCATCCCAGGCAGGCACTGTGTCCGGGTGGCGCCTGTGAGGTGCCCGCCGTCCGAGGCTCGGGTTTGAGCAAGATGGAGGTCGCGATCCTGGTGGTGTTTGCCGCGCTGCTGGTCGGTGTCGCGCAGTGGGTCAATCACACGCAGCCACCCAAGGCAGCATCCGCTTCGGCGTCATTACCCGAGGTCGACGCTGCGGAAGCCGAGCGCTGCAGGGTGCCCGATTTCGCCAAGGCGCTCGGCCACGAAGCGATGTGGAAACTGCACAACAACTGCAAATAGGCATGCCCCCGGGCTAAACGATACCCGCTGGAGCGAAGGGTGGCTGGTGGACCGAAGGCGCGCAGGCGATGATGAAGAGGTTCATGTCTTGAACGCCGTTCTGATTGCTGCTGCTGCGTAATCGGCCGGCGGTTGCCGAATCGCTCCGGGGCGCTTCTGGGCCGCATTACGGACGTCGGAGCGGCATGTCGCAATGGCTGCTCTGGGTCGGGAGTACCAGTTCGCCGATGGAGGAAGCGGTCGTTCGAGCTTCGTCAGTGGGCCTTGACGCTCGCGAGGTCAGCTGCACATCCATGAACGGTCATTGAGCAGGCGAGATCGGCGCCGGGCCGATGACTGCTACGTGGCAGACACCGAGCGTCGAGGCCGCGGCGACGACCGGCAGCAACCGCTGCACTGCTGACGTTGACGACGCCGCGCTAAACAACGGCAAGGGGTCGCTACCAGGCGAGCCCCGAGCCAGAGCGCTATCGACGCGTGCCCGCGCGCCGTCCTGTCTTCGTCGCCGGCCGGACCGCGGCGGCCAGCGTCGCCTCGGCCTCGGTGATCCTCGCCTTGGCGACGGCGTGCAGGACCTCGACGAACGCTCGCGCCGCGGGCGCGAGCGTGCGACCGCGCAGGTAGAACGCGGCCCCGTCGATGCGCATGCCCGGCAGGTCGAAGTCGTAGGCGACGAGGCGCCCCGCGGCAATGTCCTCGGCGAGCGTCGAGGCCGTTCCCGGGACGATGGCGTCGCTTTCGAGTGCGATGCGGCGCGCGAGGGCGACCGTGTTCACGGAAATGGGAGGCTCGTAGTCGCCGCCTTCCGATGAGTTCCAGGACGTCCCCGTACCCCCGGTTGCCGCCAGCGCCGCGCTCATGCCACGCAGGCGCGTGGTGACGAGGGGAAACTCGAAGATTCTCCGTATCGACGGCTTGTCCTCCCGCGTCAGCGGGTGTCCCGGCCGGCACGCGAGGTAGGCGCGCTGCACTGGCAGGCGCTCGATCTGCAGCAGGGGTTCCTCGGCCGGCGAGGGAGCCGTGGCGACGCCGACGTCGGCCTTGGTCGCCAGCACGTTGCGGACGACTTCGGTCGGGTCCGAGGAGTGGCACTTGATCCGCAGCCCCGGATGCGCGACGGCCACGCGGGCGATCGCTGCCGCCACCACGCCCTCGGCGAAGTAGGGGCCGGCACTGACCGTCAGCGCGCCCTCTTCGAGCCCGGCCAGCAGTTGGATCTCGCGGCGCACGTCGGCCTCGCGCTCGAGCACCATGGCGCCGCGCTCGAGCAGCACGCGACCGAACACGGTGGGCGTCACGCCCTTGTGCGAGCGATCGAACAGCCTGACGCCGAGGTCACGCTCCAGCGCGGCGATGCTGCGCGACAGCGTCGGCTGCGTGAGGCCCAGCGCCTCGGCGGCACGCGCGAAATTGCGCCGCTCGCCGAGCGCCAGCGCGTAGCGGAAGAGACGGTTCTCAATCATGCCGAAATCGTATCATTTTGCTGCTTTCTAGGCATTGGACACATCATGCCGCGCGTGGAACACTCCGCGACCGATTTGTCGAGTGCCGACGTTATCGAGCCCTCGATCCGCCCACGACAGGAGCTTCTACCGATGATTCCACGCAGCGCCAAGTCGATGCTGTCCTGGTGTGCCGGTCTCGCCATCGGCCTCGCCGCCGTGGCCGCCCACGCCCAGACGTCCACCAAGCCCAACATCCTCGTCATCTGGGGCGACGACATCGGCCAGTTCAACATCAGCGCGTACAACCGCGGCATGATGGGCTACCGGACGCCGAACATCGACAGCATCGCCAGCGAGGGCGCGCTGTTCACCGACTGGTACGGCCAGCAGAGCTGCACCGCCGGCCGCGCGGCCTTCGTCACCGGGCAGTCGCCGATCCGCACCGGGCTTACCAAGGTCGGCCTGCCCGGCACGCCGGAAGGCATGAAGAAGGAGGACCCGACGATCGCGACGCTGTTGCAGCGCGCAGGGCTACGTGACCGGGCAGTTCGGCAAGAACCACCTGGGCGACCGCGACGACATGCTGCCGACGGCGCACGGCTTCGACGAGTTCTTCGGCAACCTCTACCACCTGAACGCGGAGGAGGAGCCGGAGAACCCCGACTATCCGAAGGATCCCGAGTTCAAGAAGAAGTTCGGCCCGCGCGGCGTGATCCACAGCTTCGCCGACGGCAGGATCACCGACACCGGTCCGCTGACGCGCAAGCGGATGGAGACGATCGACGAAGAGGTCACCGTCAAGGCGCTCGACTTCATGCAGCGCGCCAAGGTGGCGAACAAGCCGTTCTTCCTGTGGTGGAACTCCACCCGGATGCACGTCTTCACGCACCTCAAGCAGGAGTCGGAGGGCAAGACCGGGCTGGGCATCTACGCGGACGGCATGGTCGAGCACGACGGCCACGTCGGGCAGGTGCTGGCGAAGCTCGAAGGAGCTCGGCCTCGACCAGAACACGATCGTCATGTACTCGACCGACAACGGTGCCGAGACGTTCACCTGGCCCGACGGCGGCACGACGATGTTCCGCGGCGAGAAGAACACCAACTGGGAGGGCGGCTACCGCGTACCGACGATGATCAGATGGCCCGGGGTGATCAAACCCGGCACGGTGATCAACGAGATGGCTGCGCACGAGGACATGCTGCCCACGCTGGTGGCCGCGGCCGGCGACCGGACCGCCAAACAGGACCTGCTGAAGGGCCGTGCCGTCGGCGGCACGACGTACAAGGTGCACCTCGACGGCTACGACCTCGGCCCCGTGCTCCGGGGCGAGACGAAGCAGTGGCCGCGCCGCGAGTTCATCTACTGGACGGACGACGGGCAGGTGGCGGCGCTGCGCTACGACCACTGGAAGATCACGTTCATGGAGCAGAAGGCGCACGGCCTGCGCGTGTGGCAGGAGCCTTTCACGGTGCTGCGCGCGCCCCTGCTCACCAACCTGCGCATGGACCCGTTCGAGCGCGCCGAGTACGAGCACGCGATGGGCTACCAGCGCTGGTACATGGACCGCATGTTCCTGATCGCGCCCGCCGGCGCGTACGTCGGGCAGTGGCTGCAGAGCTTCAGGGAGTTCCCGCCGCGCCAGAAGCCCGGCAGCTTCAACCTCGAGCGCGTGATGGAAGCGGTGAGCAGGCCGCAGAACAACTGATCGGCTCGATCGACGCCGATGGGGCCGCAATCGCATGACGGGGGCGGCCCTTTGATATTGATGACGACGGAACCGAGGCCATGAAGCTCCGCATCGCTCCCGGCATGGCATTCGCCATCGCCGCGTGGTTGCTGGTGGTCTGCTCCGGCGTCGTGCACGCAGCCGATCCGCTCGTGTCGTGGCGGGACGGGCCCGCGAAGTCGCGCATCGTCGACTTCGTGAAGGCGGTGACCGACAAGGCGAGCAAGGACTACGTCGCGCCCGCCGATCGCATTTCCGTGTTCGACAACGATGGCACGTTGTGGGGCGAGCAGCCGGCGTACTTCCAGCTCGCCTTCGCGATCGACCGGGTAAGGGCGCTGGCGCCGTCGCATCCGCAATGGCGCGACAAGCAGCCGTTCAAGGCGGCGCTGGAGGGCGACGTGAAGGCGCTGGCCGCCGCCGGGGAGAAGGGCCTCCTCGAGCTGGTGATGGCCTCGCACGCCGGTACCACCAGCGACGAGTTCGCGCAGATCGTGCGCGAATGGGCGAAGGCGCGCGACGCACCCGACGGCAATGCGCCGCTACGTGGACCTCACGTACGAGCCGATGCGCGAGCTGCTCGACTACCTGCGCGCGAACGGATTCAAGACGTACATCGTCTCCGGGGGCGGTGTCGAGTTCCTGCGGGCGCTGTCGCTGGAGCTCTACGGCATCCCGCCCGAGCAGGTGATCGGCTCGTCGGTGAAGACGAAGTACGAGGTTCGCGACGGCCGGCCCGTGATCGTGCGCCTGCCCGAGCTCGACTTCGTCGACGACAAGGCCGGCAAGCCGGTCGGCATCCACAAGTACATCGGGCGCAAGCCGATCGCCGCCTTCGGCAACTCCGACGGCGACTTCGAGATGCTGGAGTATGTGACGTCGGGGCCGGGGCGGCGGCTCGGCGTGATCGTGCACCACGACGACGCGGCACGCGAGTTCGCCTACGACCGTGAGTCGCACATCGGCCGGCTCGCGCGCGGGCTCGACGAGGCCGGCAAGCGTGGCTGGCTGGTGGTCAGCATGAAGAACGACTGGCGCACCGTGCATTCGGCGCCGCGCTGAGACCATCGCGCGCCACGGATCACCGCGTGCATTCGAGGCGGCGGACGGCCGGTCCGACCCCGGTTCCGTATAATCCCGGCTCCCTCCGGCGCCGCGATCCGTCGCGCACCCCCCATGCACGTCATCTACGAGGACGACGGCCAGCTCAAGGCCGCGACGGTCCTCGCCGACCAGGACACCTCGCTGCAGGTCGAGGCCGCCTCGGGCAAGCGCTCGAAGATCAAGGCCGCGCACGTGCTGCTGCGCTTCGCCCGGCCCGCGGCCGCGGAGGCGCTCGCCATGGCGCAGCAGCTCGCGGCCGAGCTCGACCCGACCTTCCTGTGGGAAGTCTCCGGCGAGGACGACTTCGGGTTCGACGCGCTCGCACGCGAGTACTACGGCGCGTCGGCGACCGCGGAGCAGCAGACCGCGGTCGCGCTGGTGCTGCACGCCTCGCCGATGCACTTCTACAAGCGCGGCAAGGGACGCTACCGCAAGGCGCCTCCCGACGCGCTCCGGGCCGCGCTCGCGAGCGTCGAGCGCAAGGCGCGCGAGGCGCGCGAGGTCGAGGCGTGGGCGGTCGAGCTGGCCGACGGGCGGCTGCCCGAGGCGCTCCGCGCGAAGCTGCCCATGCTGCTCTACAAGCCGGAGAAGAATGCGCTGGAGTGGAAGGCGCTGGCGGCGGCGTGCGAGGCGCGCAAGGCCGGCCCCGTCGAGCTGCTCGCGGCCGCCGGCGCGATTCCCTCGACGCACGACTACCACTTCGGCCGCTTCGTCTTCGATGCCTTCCCCAAGGGCACGGGCTTTGCCGACGCCGGCGCGCTGCCGGCATTTCCCGACCTGCCCGTGGCGCCCGTGCGCGCCTTCTCGATCGACGACCACACGACCACCGAGATCGACGACGCGTTCTCGGTGCGGGAGCTTGCGAACGGCCACCTCGAGATCGGCATTCACATCGCGGCGCCGGCGCTCGCAATCGCACGGGACAGCGCGCTCGACCGCATCGCGCGCGGGCGGCTGTCCACCGTCTACATGCCCGGACGCAAGATCACGATGCTGCCCGACGCGGCGATCGACGCGTTCACCCTCGCGGCCGGCGGCGCGCGGCCTGCGCTCTCGCTCTACGTCGAGACCACCCACGCGGGCGTGCCGGTGCGGCACGAGACGCGCGTTGACAGGGTGCCGGTGGCGGCCAACCTGCGCCTCGACGAGCCGGGAGAGGCGTTCGCCAACGACCTGCCTTCGCCTGGCGACCCGCCGTGGACCGGCGAGCTGCGCGCGCTGTGGAAGCTCGCCTCGAACCTCGCGCAATCGCGCGGCAAGCCCGACATCACGCGCGTCGACTACAGCTTCTACGTCGACTGGGACGACGCCACCGCGCATCCCGAGCCGGGGCGCATCGCGATCGTGCCGCGGCCGCGCGGTTCGCCGATCGACAAGCTGGTGGCCGAGCTGATGATCTTCGCCAACAACACCTGGGGCCGCTACCTCGCCGACCACGGCGCGGCGGGGCTGTATCGCACCCAGTCGATGGGCAAGGTGAAGATGTCGACGCGGCCCGGCGAGCACCAGGGACTGGGGCTTTCGCACTACCTGTGGGCGAGCTCGCCGCTGCGCCGCTACAGCGACCTCGTCAACCAGCGCCAGGTGCTGGCGCTCGCGGCGGGGGAGCGTCCGCCCTACGGCGACAGCGACGCGGAACTCTTCGCCGTCGTGGCCGACTTCGAGGCGACGTACGCGCAGTACGCCGAGTTCCAGGACCGGATGGAGCACTACTGGTGCCTGCGCTGGCTGGTGCAGGAAGGCGTGCAGGAAACCGGCGCAACGGTGATCCGCGACAACCTGGTGCGTTTCGATCGCCTGCCGCTGATCGTGCGCCTGGCCGACCTTGCCGAAAGCGCACCGGGCGCGTCCGTGCGCGTGGCGATCGGCCGCATCGACCTCCTCGCCGCGACGCTCGAGTGCCGCGTCGCCGGGGCGGGCGCGGCTGCAGCCACGCCGCAGCCGGCGTAGTCGAAGCACCTGCGCCGCCGCACTTCCGGACGACCGGGCGGTCGCCGGGAGGGTCTGCGCGGGTATGACGACGACATGTCCCGCAGTACAATGCGGGCAGATCCCGCACCTCGACAAGCGTCCGACTTGCCGCGCCGACCCGACTCGCCGAAGCCGCCCGCGGCGCCTCCGCCCGGAATGGACAATGTCGTGCCGGTGAAGCGCGCCCGCAAGGCCGCGACAGCACCGGGAGAAGCCGCCGCTCGGGTGCCGCCGCCAGCCGCGCAAGCGCCGAGCCCGCCGTCATCCGCTCCCGCGCAACCCTCCGCGTCGCGCCGAACCACTGCGAAGGCCGCGGCTGCGTCGCCGGTGCGGCCGGTCGAGCCCGCATCGTCCGCACGGCCGGTCGCCGGGGCCCGGACCGCGTCGGCTGCGCGCGTCACCGCCGCGCGCGCGAAGCTCGCCGCCGCACCCCAGCCCGAGCTGGATCTCGAACCGGCGCCCGCCGCGCGCGGCACGCGCACCGCGAAGATCAGCCCCGCCGGGGCGCTGCCGCCGGCGCGCATCCCGCCCGAGGCGCTCGCCGGGGGACGCAACGACCGCCTGGTGATGTGGGCGCTCGGCATCTCGATCGCGATCCACGCCGTCGTGCTCACGATCCGCTTCGCGCCGATCGTGATCAAGGACCTCGGCCGCGCGCAGCCGATCGAGGTCGCGCTGGTCAACGCGAAGACCAAGGAGAAGCCGACCAAGGCGGACGTGCTCGCGCAGGCGAATCTCGACGGCGGCGGCAACACCGACAAGGACCGCCGGGCGAAGTCGCCGCTGCCGGTACTGCCGAAGGACAGCGCGCAGAACGAGATTACCGTCGCGACGCAGAAGGTCGACGAGCTCCAGCGCCAGGCGAGCGAGCTGCTGACCGCGATCAAGGCCATGCCCGCGGTGCCGGTCGCGCCCAAGGCGACGGACGCGCAGGAGAAACCGGACCTGCCGTCGTCCAGCGAGATGATGCAGCGCACGCTCGAGGCGATGCGCCTCGAGGCGCAGATCGCCAAGGACATGGATGCGTACCAGAAGCGGCCCAAGCGCCGCTTCGTCGGCGCGCGCGCCGAGGAGTACCGCTTCGCCCGCTACGTCGAGGACTGGCGGCTCAAGGTCGAGCGCGTCGGCAACATGAACTACCCCGAGGCGGCGCGGGCGCGCAAGCTCTACGGGAGCCTGCTCCTCACGGTTTCGATCCGCGCTGACGGCAGCGTCGAGACCGTCGAGGTGAACCGGTCGTCCGGCCACCGCATCCTCGACGCCGCGGCGGTGCGCATCGTCGAGATGTCCGCTCCCTACGCGGCGTTCCCGCCGGACGTGCGCCGCGACACCGACATCCTGCACATCACCCGCACCTGGACGTTCACCAAGGGCGACGAGCTCGTCTCCCAGTAGTCAGGTAACAGGCAACAGGTAACAGAGGTCGGACGCGTCACGCCCTCCTTCGACGCGCGACCCTCCGACCTCCGATGCGGTCGGCGTTGTATGCTTGCCGCGCGTGCTCACAACGCGCCTCCGGCGCACCTGCGCCACCACCGGTGTCGCCGCCGCTTCTGACCTCTGTGTCCTGACCCCTGATGCCTGACCGCTACGCCGTCATCGGCAACCCGGTGGCGCACTCCAAGTCGCCGCAGATCCAGGCCGCGTTCGCGCGCTCGATCGGCGCGGACATGACCTACGAGCGCCTGCTTGCGCCCCTCGACGGGTTCGTTGCGACGGTCGAGGCGTTCCGGCACGACGGCGGCCGCGGCCTCAACGTGACGGTGCCGTTCAAGGTCGAGGCGTTCGCGCTCGCGTCGCTGCACTCCAGTCGCGCGCAGCTCGCCGGGGCGGTGAACACGCTGATGCAGGAGCCCGACGGCCGCTGGTACGGCGACAACACCGACGGTGCGGGCCTGGTGCGCGACCTCACCGAAAACCTCGGCCTCGAGCTGCGCGACCGCAGCATCCTGGTGCTGGGGGCCGGGGGCGCGGCCCGCGGCATCCTCGGCCCGCTGCTCGACTGCCTGCCGCGCACGCTCGCGTGTCCAACCGGACGCACGCGAAGGCCGAGGCGCTCGCCGCGCAGTTCGCGCCGCTCGGCCCGATCGAGGCGATCGCCCCCGAGGTGCTGCGCGGGCACCGCTTCGACCTCGTGATCAACTCGACCAGCGTCGGCGTGGCCTCCGACACCCACGATTGGCCGACGTCGGTGTTCGCGCCCGGCGCGTTCGCCTACGACCTGGTCTACGCCGACCAGCCCACGCAGTTCGTGCGCTGGGCCGCGCAGCACGGCGCGGCCCGCACCGCCGACGGCCTCGGCATGCTGATCGAGCAGGCCGCGGAGAGCTTCTTCCTTTGGCGCGGCGTGCGGCCGCACACCGCGCCGGTGTTCGCCCTGCTGCGTCCGCGCTGATGGGCGTCGCGGGCACGCTGCGCCGGCTCGGTCGCTGGGTCGCGTATGCGCTCGTCACGCTGGTCGCCGCGGCGATCCTCGTCCACGGCTGGTACGCGGTGCAGATCCTGTGGTGGCGCACGCAGCCGGTGGGCGAGACCTCGTTCATGGCCTACCGCATGGCCGAGCTCGAGCGCAGGAACCCGAAGGCGAAGCTCGCCTACCAGTGGGTGCCCTACGAGCGCATTTCGCCCAACCTGAAGCGCGCGATGATCGCCGCCGAGGACGCGCGGTTCGTCGACCACGAGGGCTTCGACTGGGAGGGCATCCAGCGCGCGATCGAGAAGAACGAGCGCAGGGGCCGCATCGTTGCCGGCGGCTCGACGATCACCCAGCAGCTCGCCAAGAACCTGTTCCTCACGCCGGAGCGGAGCTGGTTGCGCAAGGGGCAGGAGGCGGTGATCACGCTGATGCTCGAGGC
Organism: uncultured beta proteobacterium; assembly: GCA_963765065.1. GTDB lineage: Bacteria > Pseudomonadota > Gammaproteobacteria > Burkholderiales > Casimicrobiaceae > VBCG01. The sequence goes on from CAVXVH010000013.1 coordinate 19,327, forward strand.
GCTGCTGCCCAAGCGTCGCATCTTCGAGATCTACCTCAACGTGATCGAGTGGGGCAACGGCGTGTTCGGTGCCGAGGCCGCGGCACGGCGCCACTTCGGCACCAGCGCCGCGCGGCTCTCGGCCGAGCAGGCCGCGCGCCTCGCCGCGATGGCGCCCAATCCCCGCTTCTACGAACGCAACCCCGGTGCGCCCGGACTGGCGCGGAAGACCGGAATCATCCTCGGGCGCATGGCCTCGGCCGAGCTGCCGTAGGACGCCTGCGGCGCTGACGTTGCGCCGGCCGCAGCGGGTGCCGCTCGAAACCGTGCGCGAGGCGACCGCAGGGTGCTGCCGGCGGGGCATTGCGCGTAGAATTCGCGCGCGTCCTTCGCCAACGCACCTCCCCTTGAGCACACGCGCGCCATGTCCGAGATCCTCGACGAAAAGCCGGTCGACCGGCCCGAGGCGCACAAGCGCGTGGAGGACGCGCTCGCCGAAATCGCGGCGCTGCTGCGCAAGAACCGGCTCGTAGAGGGCCTGGTCCACGAGCAGGCCGCGCATGCGGCCGACGACGAGCGCGCGGAGCTCGTCGAGTCGCTCGTCACCAAGCAGAACCGGGCGATCCTGCAGAACCGGCTGGATCGGCTGCACCCGGCCGACATCGCCTACATCCTGGAGGCACTGCCGCTCGACGAGCGGATGTACGTCTGGGACCTGGTCAAGTCGGCGGAGCGGGACGGCGAGATCCTGGTCGAGGTGTCCGACTCGGTCCGCGAGTCGCTCATCGACTCGATGGACACGCACGAGCTCGTCGCGGCCGCCGAGACGCTCGATGCGGACGAGCTGGCCGCGATCGCCGACGACCTCCCGCAGGAGGTCATCGACGACGTCTTCCAGAAGCTGCCGGTCGACGAGCGCGAGCAGCTGCGCCAGGCGATGTCGTTCGAGGAGGACATGGTCGGCGCGCTGATGGACTTCGACGACATCCAGATCCGCGCCGACGTCACGCTCGAGGTCGTGCTGCGCTACCTGCGCCGCTTCGACGAGCTGCCCTCGCAGACCGACCAGCTGTTCGTCGTCGACCGCGACGAGAAGCTCCTCGGCGTGCTGCCCGTGAACGCCCTGATCGTCAACGACCCGGACGTCGTCGTCGAGCAGGTGACGCGGCCGCCGGCGGTGAAGCTGCTGCAGCACGACAAGGCCGACGAGGCGGCGAGCGCCTTCGAGCGCTACGACCTCGTCTCGGCGCCGGTCGTCGACACCAACGACCGTCTGGTCGGCCGCGTCACCGTCGACGAGGTGCTCGACTTCGTGCGCGCGTCCGGCGAGGAGACGATGCGGGCGCAGGCCGGCCTGCGCGAGGAGGAGGACATCTTCGCCTCGGTGTGGGACTCGTTCAAGAACCGCTGGGCGTGGCTTGCGATCAACCTGGTGACGGCGTTCATCGCGTCGCGGGTCATCGGCGCCTTCGAGGGCACGATCGAGAAGCTGGTCGCGCTCGCGGCGCTGATGCCGATCGTCGCCGGCATCGGCGGCAACTCGGGCAACCAGACGATCACGATGATCGTGCGCTCGGTGGCGCTCGGCCAGATCTCTCGCAATCACGGCGAGAAGCTGCTGCGCAAGGAGCTCGCAGTCGCGCTGGTGAACGGGCTGGTGTGGGGCGGCGCAATGGGGCTCGTCGCGATGCTGCTCTACCGCGACGTCGGCCTCGGGCTGGTCATGGTGTTCGCGATGACGCTCAACCTGCTGCTCGCGGCGTTCGCCGGCGTGATGATCCCGATGACGATGATGCGGATGAAGCGCGATCCTGCGGTCGGCGCTTCGGTGCTGATCACCGCGGTCACCGATTCCGGCGGCTTCCTGATCTTCCTCGGCCTCGCGACGCTGTTCCTCATGGGCCGCTGACGCCGCACGCGCGGGGATCCCGGGCATTCCTTGGACACGATCCGGTTCACGAAGGAGTCGCTGGTCGCGAGCGCAATCTGCGGCTTCGCGCGCCTCCTCACCGGCGCGCGGGCGGTGTGGAAGGGCTGCGCGCCCGCGGCCGTGCAGCGGATCTACTACGGCAACCACACGAGCCACGGCGACTTCGTGCTGATCTACGCGTCGCTGCCTGCCGACCTGCGCGTGCACACGCGGCCGGTGGCCGGCGCCGACTACTGGAACGCCACGCGGCTGAAGCGCTGGATTGCGAACGACGTGCTGCGCGCGGTGATGGTCGAGCGCCAGAAGCGCGAGGGGGGTCCCAACCCGATCGAGCAGATGGTCGAAGCGCTCGATCACGGCGACTCGCTGATCCTGTTCCCGGAGGGCACGCGCAACACCACCGACGAGCCGCTGCTGCCGTTCAAGAGCGGCGTCTTCCGCGCAGTCGAGGCTCGCCCGGACGTCGAGTGCGTGCCGGTCTGGATCGAGAACCTGAACCGGGTGATGCCGAAGGGCCAGGTGCTGCCGATCCCGCTCTTGTGCACGCTCACCTTCGGCACGCCGCTGAAGGTCGCCCCCGGCGAGGACAAGGAGGTCTTCCTCGCCCGGTTGCGCGACGGCCTCGTCGCCCTTGCCCCGCCGCCCGGCTAGCGATGACATCACGGCCCGAACTCCTGACGCTCTTCGCGGGCACCTTCGGGGTGCTGCTCGTTGCCAGCATCGCCGGGTTCCTGCTGCGCCACTACGTGGCGCACGGCCAACCGCACCGCGCGATCGACAACTTCCGCGAGCGCATCGGCTGGTGGTGGGTGATGGTGGTCCTGCTCGGACTCGCCTTCACGCTGGGCAAGGTCGGCGTGGTCGTGCTGTTCTGGTTCGTCTCGTTTCTCGCGCTGCGCGAGTTCGTGTCGCTCACCTACACCCGCCGCGGCGACCACTGGGCGCTCGCCGCGGTGTTCTTCTTCTTCCTGCCGGCGCAGTACTTTCTGGTCGCGCGCGGATGGTACGGCCTCTGGGCGGTGTTCATCCCGGTGTACGCGTTCCTCACGCTGCCGATCTTCGCCGCGATGTCGGCGGACACGACGCGCTTCTTCGAGCGCACCGCGAAGCTCTACTCGGCGCTGATGATCTGCGTGTACTGCGTCTCGTGCGTGCCGGCGCTGATGACGCTGCGCATCGCCGGCTTCGAAGGCGGCAACCTGCTGCTGATCGCCTGGCTGGTGCTCACCGTGCAGTCGTCGGACGTGCTGCAGTACCTCTGGGGCGAACTCTACGGCAGGACGGTCCTCGCGCCGGCGCTGTCGTCGACCAAGACCGCCGAGGGCGTCGTCGGCGGCATCTTCGGCGCGACGATCGTCGGCACCGCGCTGGCTTGGCTCACGCCGTTCTCGCTGGTGCAGGCCGCCGGGATGGCGCTCGTCGTCAACCTGATGGGGCTCTTCGGCAGCCTGGTGATGTCGGCGATCAAGCGCGATCGCGGGGTGATGGAGTGGGGCACGAGCTTCGAGGGGCGGCGCGGCATGCTCGAACGGCTGGACTCGGTGATCTTCGCCGCCCCGGTGTACTACCACCTGATCCGCTACGGCTGGCAGGCGTAGCATGGGCTGGCCGGGAACGATCCGGGAATAACGGCGTGTCCCGGCTGTTAGCGGGGATGTCGAGCCCGTGACCCGATGCGGAGAAAGGACTTCCCGATGAACAGGTTGATGCACGTTTGCGGCGCCGCGATGCTCATGGCGGCGCTGGCCGGCTGCGCGTCGATGTGGCAGCCGATCCACGCGGTGCAGGCGAAGGAGGGCATCCTCACCAGCCCGTCCGGCATGACGCTGTACACGTTCGACAAGGACGTCGCGGGCTCGGGCAAGAGCGTCTGCAATGGGCCCTGTGCGACCAACTGGCCGCCGGTTGCCGCCACCGCGATCGACGTGGGTCTCGGCGACTGGGCGGTGATCACGCGCGACGACGGCTCCAAGCAGTGGGCCTACAAGGGCAAGCCGCTGTACACGTGGGCGAAGGACGCGAAGCCGGGCGACAGGACCGGCGACGGCTTCAACAACGCCTGGCGCGTCGCGAAGCCCTAGCCGGAGGCCCGTGCCCCGGGGGAGTGCATGAGCGACGGGGCGCTGCCGCATCCCGATCTTGTCGCGGCGATCCCGCGGCTGCGCCGCTACGCCCGCTCGCTGACCGGCGAGGCGAGCCGCGCCGACGATCTCGTGCAGGACACGCTGGCGCGCGCCTGGGAGAAGCGCCGCCTGTGGCAGGCCGGCACCGACCTCCGCGCTTGGCTCTTCACCGTGATGCACAACGTCTTCCTCAACCAGCGCGCGCTCGCGCGTCGCGACGCGCGCAACGTCTCGCTCGACGACGACGGCGAGGGCGGCGAGGTGTGGCAGATCGCGGTGCGGCCGGGCCAACACGCGCGCGTCGAGCTCGTCGAGCTGCTCGGGCACGTCGGCCGACTGCCCGCCGAACAGCGCGAGGTGCTGCTGCTCGCCGCGGTGGAGGAAATGAAGTACGAGGAGATCGCCGCGGTGCTCGACATTCCGGTGGGCACGGTGATGTCGCGGCTGTCGCGGGCGCGCGAGAAGCTGCGGCGTGCCGCCGACGGCAACGCGCCGGCGCTGAAAGCAGTGAAGTGACATGACTTCGATGAACGCAGAGACCGACCTCGACCTGATGGCCTACGCCGACGGCCAGCTCGCGCCCGACCGCGCGGCGGCCGTCGAGGGATGGCTTGCCCGCGACGCGCAGGCTGCCGCGCGGCTTGCCGAGATCCGCGAGCAGAACCGCCTGCTGCGCGAGGGACTCGACGCGTGGCTCGTCGAGCCGATCCCCGAGCGTTTGCTCGCCGCGGCAGTGCCGCCGGCCCGTGCGGGTGCTCTGCCGTGGTGGAAGCCCGCGCTGGCGATGGCGGCCACGCTCGTGCTGGGGCTCGCGGTCGGCTGGTTCGGGCGCGAGGCGCTGCTCGACCGGCAGGGCACGCCGACGACGTTCGCGCGCCAGGCCGCGTTCGCGCACGCGCTCTACACCGCCGACCAGCGCCGGCCGGTCGAGGTGTGGGCGAACGAGGAAAAGGGTCTGGTCACGTGGCTCACGCGGCGCATGGGCGTGCAGGCGCACGCCCCCGACTTGAACAGCGTCGGCTTCGCGCTGGTCGGCGGCCGGCTGCTCGCGGGTCACGAGAAGCCCACGGCGCTCCTCATGTACGAGAACGCCGACAAGCAGCGGCTCACGCTGCAGTGGCGCAAGCAGGAGCCCGGCGCGGGCGAAACCGCCTTTCGCTACGCGATCGAGGACGGCGTATCGCTGTTCTACTGGATCGACCACGACTGCGCCTACGCGCTGTCGGGCAACCTCGACCGCACGCAGCTGCTCGCGGTCGCTCGCGTAGTCTACGGGCAACTCGCCGCCGCCGAAGCCGCGCCGCCCCGCTGACCTCGAGCCCCCGAAAGTAGGGTCAGACTCGACTTTCGGGAAATCGGGGTCTGACCCCAATTTCCCAGACGCCGATGTCGCGCCCCTCTCGCCGCACGTTGCGCGCTTGACGGAAAGTCGAGTCTGACCCTACTTTCGGGCGATGGCGCAACGACTGCCCGCTCGACCCGGCGACCCGCTCGACGCGATCGAGACTCCGGCCCTGGTGCTCGATCTCCCCGCCTTCGAGCGCAACCTCGATGCGATGGCAACGGCTGTCGGGGCGTCGGGACTGCGGCTGCGCCCGCACGCCAAGTCGCACAAGTGCGGCGCGATCGCCCGGGCGCAGATCGCGCGCGGCGCGGTCGGCATCTGCTGCCAGAAGACCGACGAGGCGCTCGCGTTCGTCGATGCGGGCATCGCCGACGTGCTCGTCACCAACGAGGTCGTCGTACCCGCGAAGCTCGCGCGTCTCGCGCAAGCCGCGCGCCGTGCGCGCATCGGGCTGCTCGTCGACGGCGAGGCGGGCGCGCGGGCCGCGAGCGCGGCAGCGTCGCGGGCCGGCGTGACGTTCGACCTCTACGTCGAGGTCGACGTCGGTGCGCATCGCTGCGGCGTGGCGCCGGCCGACGCCGGGCCGCTCGCCGCGTGCATCGCCTCGCTTCCCGGCGTGCGCTGCGCCGGTCTGCATTGCTACCACGGCGCGGCGCAACACCTGCGCGCGCCTGCCGAGCGGGCGGCGGCCATCGCCTCCGCAACCGTTGCGGTGCGTGCCGCGCAAGCGTCCGTCGCGCGCGTGGGTCTCGACGCCGGCATCGTCACGGGCGCGGGCACCGGCACGTGGTTGCTCGAACGGGACTCGGGCGTGTGGAACGAGCTGCAGCCCGGCTCGTATCCGTTCATGGATGCCGATTACGCACGCAATGCAGCCGGGCCGCGGGACATCGTGTTCGAGCAGAGCCTGTTCGTGCAGGCCTGCGTGATGAGCATTCCGGTGCCGGAGCGCGCCGTCTGCGATGCCGGCCTCAAGTCCTTTGCGTTCGATTCCGGTCCGCCGCGGGTGCACGGACGCCCGGGGCTCGCGTACACGAAGGCCTCGGACGAGCACGGCGTGCTGACGGTGGCAGCCGGCGCGCTCGCGCCGGAGCTCGGCGAGCGGCTGCACCTGGTTCCAGGTCACGTCGACCCGACGTTCAACCTGTACGACTGGGTGGTTGCCGTGCGCGACGGTCGCGTCGAGTCCGTCTGGCCGGTCGAGGCGCGCGGCGCAGTCGGTTGAGCGGGCCGCGGCACCAACATCGCAGCTTGTTGACCTAGATGAAAGATCCGCCCGCTGCCGGGCGGTCAGGATAGGACTTGGGCCGCAGCCAGGCTGCCACGCCTGGAGGCTGGCGGTCCCCGGGGAAGCTGCCGTGATGCCGGAACACGAAAAGCGGCACCTGACCACGATCCTCGTCGCCGACGTCGCCGGCTACAGCGGGCTGATGGCGGTCGACGAGGCCGGGACCTACGCGCGCGTGCGGGCCGACGTCAAGGAGCTGTTCGAGCCGAAGGCGACGGTGTATCGCGGGCGCGTGGTCAAGCTGCTCGGCGACGGCGTGCTGATGGAGTTCGACAGCGTCGTCGACGCAGTCCGGTTCGCGGCCGACTTCCAGCGCGACAGCGCAGCGCGCAACGCCACCGTCCCCGAGGATCGCTGGGTCACCTACCGCATCGGCATCAACGTCGGCGACATCATCGTCGACGGCGACGACATCTACGGCGATGGCGTCAACGTTGCGGCACGATTGCAGGAGATTGCCGAGCCCGGCACCGTCAACGTCTCCGGCTACGTCTACGGCCAGATCGAAGGCAAGGTCGAGCTGGGCTTCGAGGACCTGGGCGAGAAGCGGCTCAAGAACATCCCGCACGCCGTCCGCGTCTACCGGCTCGTCGATGCGGCGGCGCCGACGGCGGGGAAGCCGGCGCGGCACCGGCGCCTCTCGCCGCGGGCGCTGCAGCTCGCGACGGCGGCGGCCGTGCTGGTGCTTGCCATCGGCGCGGGACTCGCGTGGTGGCACCCGTGGGCCCCGCCGGTGGCCGCGCCTGCCGCGGTACCCGGACCGGTGGCGGCGCCGCCGGTCGAACGGGCCGCGCCCGGCCGCATGGCCTTCCCGCTTCCCGAGAAGCCGTCGATCGCCGTGCTGCCGTTCGACAACCTCTCCGGCGACGCCGCCGAGGACTACTTCGCCGACGGCATCACCGACGATCTCATCACCGACCTGTCGAAGGTCTCGGGACTGTTCGTGATCGCCCGCAACTCGGTGTTCACCTACAAGAAGAAGCCGGTCAAGGTGCAGCAGGTCGCCGAGGAGCTCGGCGTCCGCTACGTGCTGGAGGGCAGCGTGCGCCGCGCCGAGGGGCGGATCCGCATCAACGCGCAGCTCACCGACGCGACGACCGGCCGGCACGTCTGGGCCGACCGCTACGACCGCGACTACAAGGACATCTTCAAGCTGCAGGACCTGGTCACGCAGCAGATCGTCGAGGCGCTGTCGGTCCAGCTCTCGGAAGGCGAGAAGTCGCGGCTCAAGACCCGCTACACCGACGACCTGACGGCGCACGAGTTCTACCTGCGCGGCCAGCAGACGCTGCACAGCTTCTCGATCAGCTACCCGGAGGAGCTCAACACCGCCCTGCTGATGTACGAGGAGGCGATCAGGCGCGACGCCGGCTTCGCCCGCGCCTACATCGGCCACGCGCTCGCCAGCTACTACGCCTGGCGCGTCGCGTACGTCGTGCCCAACCGCTCGGTGATCGCGGCCCGCGAGCAGGCGCTCGACTCGATCCTGAAGGCGCTTGCGCTGGAGCCCAAGCTGCCCTCGGCCTACACGGTGCTCGCGCTGATCCTGCACGCCGACGACAAGGTCGACGCCGCTGTCGCTGCCGCTGCCAACGCCGTCGACCTCGACCCGAACAACGCCGACGGCCACGTCGCGCACGCCTACATCCTGACCAAGATCGGGCGCCACGAGGAAGCGCTGAAGATCATGGCCAAGGCGTACCGGCTGAATCCCAAGCCGCCGCCGCACTACGACCTCTTCCACGGCAAGATCCTGTTCGACAACCGGCGCTACGCCGAGGCGGTGGCAAGCCTGGAGCAAGGCTTGAAGCGGCAGCCCCGGGCGTCGCTGTTCCTCTGGTACCTGGTGCCGGCGTACGCGTACGCCGGCCGCGTCGAGGACGCGCGGAACGAGGCCCTCGGCATCCTCGGCATCGTCCCCGGCGAGAACCTGCTGCGTCTGCGCCGCATCGGCCTCTATGCGCTGCAGCGCGACGTCGAGCACCACGTCGAGGGCTTCCGACGCGCGGGCATTCCCGAACTTCCCTATGGCTTCCAGGCCGCGGACGCGAACCGCCTCGGCGGCGACGAGATCCGCGCGGTGCTGTTCGGTCGCACGCTGACCGCGACCGACACCCGGACCTACCAGCGCTATCTGGTCGACCGCGCGGCGGATGGCAACATCACGCTGCGCGGCCCGTTCGGATCGGACGTTGGCACGAGCCGGACCGTCGGCGACCAGGTGTGCGAGCGCATGCGCTCGCTCGGCAACCGCGAGTCCTGCGGCTACGTGTACCGCACCACCGTCGGCAGCGCCGAGAGGAGCGCCGACTACCTGTGGGTCAACGACCGCGGGCTGTTCGCGCTGTCGATGCCGAACTGATCCATCGTCTCAGATTTTCCCGCGTGCGCGCCACTTGGCCCACACCTTCTCGCACTGCGCGTGCGCGATGTCGAGCGCCCGCTCGGGCGTCTCGGCGCCGGTGGCGGCCCTGGCGAACATCTCGTTCAGCACCCAGCCGTAGAAGATCTCGTCGATGGCCGCGTTCGTGTGGCCGGGATACCCGACGTTGGCAGTCCAATCGAGGACGTCGTCCAGCACCGCGTACTTGTTCGGCGGGCTCGCCTTCGCGTCGCTGGCGATGAGCTTCTTCAGGTCGGGCACGGTCCCGGGGAAGCTCGGGAAGTTGTAGTAGCTCCCGGCAGCGAAACCATGGCGGAAGTTGCCGACGTAGTCGACGAGGAACTTCTTCGCGTCGGCGACGTTGCTCGCGAACTTCCAGATCACGTAGACGTTCATCATGTGGGGGAGCCCCACGGCGCGCGCCGGTCCGCGGGCGGCGTGGGCGAGCAGGATGCGATCGGTCACCGGCAGTTGCTGGTTCTCGCCGGTACGGGTCAGCGATATCGCGTTGAGTGCGAGCGACGCGCTGCCGGCCAGCATCGCGTTGTTGTTCGACGCCGAGTCCCAGGTCAGCACCTCGGGCGTCATCGCGTCCTGGTAGAGCGCCTTGACGTAGCGCAGCGCCTGCAGCGTCTGCTTCGACTTCAGCGCGAGGTTGCCGTTCGCGTCCTGCTCGGACCCGCCGAACGAGTAGAGGATCGCGCGCAGTGCCATGCCCGAGTCGATCTCCGGCGAGAGCCCGATGCCGACGGGGACGCCGAGCTTCTGCTTGATCAGCCGCCCGCCGCGGAGGATGTCGTCCCAGGACGTCGGGGCGACGCCGACGCCGTCCCAGAGGTCCTTGCGGTAATTGATCGGATCGGGCACGTAGCTGTCCGCGAAGGCGAAGTACTTCTTCGTCTTCGGGTTGTAGGTGCTCCGGATCGCGAGGTCGATCGGCTTGCCGAACTTGCGCTCGCACTCCTGGTAGATCTCGGCGTGGTCGATGACGTCGTCCTCGAAGACGGCCGGGGGACTCGTGAACATGAACAGGTCGTGGCCCTTCTGCGCGGCCGCCTCGGCCTCGGCACGCAAGGGCAGCGACTGGAACGCCACCCGGTCGAGGATCACCTCGACGTCGTTGGCCTGGCCCCACTCCTTCACGTAGGTGTCGTGGAACCAGTTGTCGTAGCTCAGCACGAAGTGGTGCCACTGCATGATGCGCAGCGTGCGCGCCGCGCGCGCTGGGCGCGGGTGCACGAACGGCACGAGGCTCGCGACCGCACCTGTTGCCGCGGCCTTGCGCAGGAACTCGCGGCGGCCGCGTTCGACCGGCGCCGTGGGGGCGTGGGTGGGGGTGTCCGTCATCGCGATCGCCTCCGTTGCGGGAAGGCCTGCTCGCCCATACGTCCGGCGGGACGGGTCCTGATTTCATCATCCACCGGCCAGGAGCGGCCTTGTTGAGGCCGATCAAGCCTCGCGCAGTCCGAGGTTTGCGGCCGACGGTCAAGGGGGCGCGGCGGACGCGCCTCCCGACTGCGGTCCGGTCGCGCAGTGAAATTCGGCGGCTCGCTCCAATGTCCGCCGAGGCATAAGATTCGGCACATGCGTGCGCATGCCGGATTGTCGATCGCGCGGCACCCCGTGGGCTTCGCGCGCGAGGTGCTGCGCGAGTTCCGCCGCAACCAGGGGCTGCTGCTCGCCGGCGCGGTCGCCTACAACACGCTGCTGTCGATCGTCCCGCTGCTGATCCTGCTGGTTTTCGCGCTGTCCTTCGTCGTCAGCCGCGACGAGCTCCTCTTGACGCTGGACCGCTACATCGAATTGATCGCGCCGGCGACCGGCAACGCCGTGGTGTCGGCCCTCTCGGCGTTCCTCGCCGACGGCGTGGCGATCAGCGGCATCCTGCTCGTTTCGCTGCTGGTGTTCAGCTCGCTCGCGTTCGGCGCGCTGGAGAGCGCGATGGCGGTGATCTTCCACCACCGCGTGCGCACCACCAAGCGCCACTGGCTGGTGTCCGCGGTGATTCCCTACAGCTTCATCCTCGTCCTCGGCATCGGGCTGCTCGTGGTGACGCTCGTCTCGGGCGCGCTGCAGGCGCTCGCCGCGCACGAGGTGCTGCTGTTCGGCGCGCCGCACAAGCTGGGCGGAGTGTCGTCGGGGCTGCTCTACGGGATCGGCGTCGCCGGCGAAATCCTGCTGCTCACCGCGATCTACCTCGTGATGCCGGTAGGACGGCTGTCGTGGCGGCACGCGCTGCTCGGCGGCGTCGTCGCGGGCCTCCTCTGGGAGGCGATGCGTCACGCGCTGGTCTGGTACTTCGGCACGCTGTCGCAGGTGAGCATGGTCTACGGGGCGTTCGCCACCACGATCGCGATCCTGCTCTCGCTCGAGATCGCCGCGGTCGTGCTGCTGCTCGGCGCGCAGGTGATTGCGGTCTACGAGCGTCGGCTCGCCGTCGCGCGCGCCGCGTCGGCGAGAGTCAACCCACGATGAGCTCCCGTCACAGCGCGACCAGCCCGCGCGGGGTGCGCAGCATCGCGGCGAGGCGCGCTTCGCGGTCGAAGGTCACCGCGATCGCCTCCTGCAGGCCGAGTTGCGCGAGCGAGCGGCGCACCGGCGTCGGGTCCGGGTGCGATGCGGCCAGCTGGGCGAGGGTCACTCCGCTCGCCGGCAGGGCGTCGGCCGGGTGCTCCGGCACGTCCCACCCGATCAGCGTCGGCAGCACGCCGCGTCCGGGCGGGCGGCCGTCGTCGGGGACCGTGATGCGCCAACGGTAGGCGCCGCGCTCGAAAGGCAGGATCGGCCCGGTTTCGTAGCCGCACTGCGCCACCGCGCGCTCGAGGTCGTGGGTGCGCGCGACCCAGTGCACGAGCCGCGGCCGCTCCAGCAGGTCGACCTGCAGGTCGCCGCTGTCGAGGTCGAACCACCGCGGTCGCGCGGGCCGGGCGCCGTCGGGGTCGACGGCGATGATTTCGAGGTAGAAGCGCTCGCCGAGCTTGAGGAGCGCGTTGTGCGTGCCCATCGCGACGTGCTTGCCGCCGAGTCGGGGTGCAACGCCGGTGAGCACGCTCACGTACTCGATGCCCTGCGCGAGCGTGGCGGCGGCCAGGACCAGGTGGTCGGGTGCGGCGAGCGGTGTCATTGGGCATTCTCCGAAGGCATCAGGCGGGCGCGAGCCACTCGCCGAGCATTGCGGTGGCGTCGGGCGCGGCGGCATCGTTGTACGGCAGCGCGGCGTCGCCGCCGCTCCAGGCGTGGCCGAGGCCGTCGACGTCGACCAGGCGTACCAGCGGGAGGCCGTCGCGCAACCACTCGCGCGTGCGGACGACGCGCATGAGGTCGGTCGCGTCGCGTTCGTCGCGGTCGGGCGGCGGCAGCGTCGTCGCCGCGCCGCCGGGGACGTCGACGCCGTTCAGCGCGAGGTACTGCCGTGCGAGCGCCTCCGCGTGGCGTGACGCGACGACGGCATCGTCGCGGCCCTGCACGACGAGGAGCCGCACCGGCGCGTCGGTGCCCGACGCACGGCGTGCTTCCGCGGCGATCGCCGCGACGTCCGTTTCGGGCCCGAGCCGCATCACGGAAAGTGCGGTGAACGCCGACGCCGCGGCGCCGCAGGCGATGCCCGAGTGCGCGACCACGCCGTGCACCAACCCCGGAAAGCGTACGCCGAGGACCGCCGCCAGCCCCGCGCCGGACGACATGCCGGCCGCAACCACGCGCGCGGGATCGGCCCGATAGCGGCGCAGCACCTTGCGGATCATCGCGGCGACGATGGCGGCCTCGCCCTTGCCGTCGGCGGTGCGCCGGTCGAACCAGTTCCAGCAGCGGTACGGATTGGCCATGCGCTTCTGGTGCGGCATCAGCACCAGCGCACCGACACGGTCGGCCAGCGCCTCGACGCGCGTGCCCTGCGCGAACTCCTCGGCGGTCTGCCGGCAGCCGTGGATCAGCGCGAGGAGCGGCGCCGGCGTACCGCGCGCCCAGCCGCGCGGCACGTAGAGGCGGAAGCGACGGCGGGGGATCAAGAGCGGCTGCGTCCCGACCAGGCCGTGGATCGAGAACGCGCCGCCCCTCACCCACCGACCGAACGGCGCGGGCCGGCCGAACCACCCGGCGACGCGGGCCTTGATGCGCGACCACAGCGAGGGCCGTTCTGCCGTCATCCCGAAGGGGGGCGAAAGTGGGGTCAGACCCCGAAGGTGGCAACAGTAGGGTCAGACTCGACTTTTTCGGGAAAGTCGAGTCTGACCCTACTTTCAGATGAGGATGATGTCGTACTGCTCCTGCGTGTAGAGCGTCTCGACCTGCAGCGAGATCGGCTTGCCGATGAAGTCGCCGAGCTGCGCGAGGCTCTGCGACTCCTCGTCGAGGAACATGTCGATCACCGACTGCGACGCGAGGATGCGGAACTCGCGCGCGTTGAACTGCTTTGACTCGCGCACGATCTCGCGCAGGACCTCGTAGCAGACCGTCTGCGCGGTCTTCAGTGCGCCGCGTCCCTCGCAGGTCGGGCAGGCCTCGCAGAGGATGTGCGCGAGCGACTCGCGCGTGCGCTTGCGCGTCATCTCGACGAGGCCCAGCTGCGTGAAGCCGTTGACCGTGAGTCGCGTGCGGTCCTTCTCCAGCGCGCGGTTCAGCTCCGCCAGCACCGCCGTGCGGTGGTCGCCGTTCTCCATGTCGATGAAGTCGATGATGATGATGCCGCCGAGGTTGCGCAGCCGCAGCTGCCGCGCGATCACCTGTGCCGCCTCGAGGTTGGTCTTGAAGATCGTGTCGTCGAAGCTGCGGCCGCCGACGAAGCCGCCGGTGTTGACGTCGATCGTGGTGAGCGCCTCGGTCTGGTCGATGATCAGGTAGCCGCCGCTCTTCAGATCGACGCGCCGCGCCAGTGCCTTCTCGATTTCCTCCTCGACGTTGCCGGTGTCGAACAGCGGCCGGTCGCCCTGGTAGTGCTCGAGCCGGTCGACGACGGCCGGCGTGTACTGCTGTGCGAATTCGTGCATGCGCGTGAACGTCTCGCGCGAGTCGACGACCACGCGTGAGGTCTCGTCGACCGTCATGTCGCGCAGCACGCGCTGCGCCAGGCTCAGGTCCTGGTAGAGCAGCGCCGGCGCCGGCACTTCGCGCGCGCGGACCGTGAGGTCGCGCCACAGCTTGGTCAGGTACTCGATGTCCGCGGCCATCTCGCGGTCCGAGGCGGTCTCGGCCATCGTGCGGATGATGAAGCCGCCGGAGAGCCCCTCCGGCAGCAGCGTCTGCAGCTTGCCGCGCAGGAGCTCGCGCTCGGCCTCGTCCTCGATGCGCTGCGAGATGCCGATGTGCGAGTCCTGCGGCAGGTAGACGAGCAGGCGCCCGGCGAGGCTCACCTGGGTCGACAGGCGCGCCCCCTTGGTGCCGATCGGATCCTTGATCACCTGCACGAGCAGCGACTGGCCCTCGTGGAGGATGCGCTCGATCGGCCGCTCGCCGCCGTGGCCGTTCTGCCGGTGCTCCCAGATGTCGGCGATGTGCAGGAACGCCGCGCGCTCGAGGCCGATCTCGAGGAAGGCGCTCTGCATGCCCGGCAACACACGGGCGACCCGGCCGAGGTAGACGTTGCCGACCAGCCCGCGCGCGCTCGCCCGTTCGACGTGGAGCTCTTGCACCACGCCCTGCTCGAGCATCGCGACGCGCGTTTCCTGGGGGGTTACGTTGATGAGGATCTCATGGGCCATCGAGGAGGTTGGATGCGATGCATGGGAAGCCGTCGAAAACTGGGGTCAGACTCGACTTTCCGGCCGGATGCGGAGCCGGTTCGCCCTGCGCTGGAAAGTCGAGTCTGACCCCACTTTTCCGAAATGAGGGTCTGACCCCGGACTTCAGGGGTGTCGAAACCGCGGATGGAAGGTTTTATAGCACGGGAATGCCGGCCTTCGCGAGCAGGTCGGCGGTCTCGAACAGCGGCAATCCCATGACGCCGGAGTAGCTTCCGTCGAGACGTGTCGCAAAGGCACCGGCACGCCCCTGGATCGCGTAGGCACCGGCCTTGTCCAGCGGCTCGCCGGTGGCGACGTAGTGCTCGATCTCCGCGTCGGAGAGCGTGCGGAAGGTCACGTGCGTGACCGACAGCGCGAACAGGATCTCGTCGTCGCGCTTCAGCGCGACCCCGGATAGGACGTCGTGCTGGCGTCCGGACAGCCGGCGCAGCATCTCGGCCGCGTGCGCGGCATCGCGCGGCTTGCCGAAGATCTCGTTGCCCTGCACGACCTCGGTGTCGGCGCCGAGTACGGGGTAGGGGATCAGCCCGCGCTGCTCCATGCGCTTCCACCCGACGCTCGCCTTGGTGCGCGCAATGCGCTCGACGTAGTGCGCGGCGGGCTCGTCGTCGAGGCTCTCCTCGACCACGTCGCGGATCCGGCCCGGCGCCTCGCGCAGCCGCAGCTCCTCGAACGCGACGCCGAGCTGCTTCAGCAGGTCGCGCCGTCGGGGGCTCTTCGATGCGAGGTAGATCACGGGCGTCCTCCGGTCGTTGGCGTCATTCTCGATGATAAGGGTGCCCGGCGAGAAGGCTTGCCGCACGGTACAGCTGCTCGGCGAGGACGACCCGCACCAGCCCGTGGGGCAGCGTCATCGCCGAGAGGGCCACGACGGCGGACGCCCCCGCCTTGACCGAGGCGTCGAGGCCGTCGGCGCTGCCAATCACGAAGGCGACGTCGCGGCCGTCCTCCCGCCAGCGGGCCAGGCGGTCGGCGAGCTCCCGGGTGGTCCAGGCGGCGCCGCGCTCGTCCAGGGCCACCACCGTGGCGCCGGTACACGCCGCAGCGATCGCCCGCGACTCCTCGGCGAGCATCTGCGCGACCGTCCGGCCGCGGTCGCGGGCCGCGGGTTTGAGCTCGACAATCTCGAACGGCGTCTCGCGCGGCAGGCGTTTCGCATAATCGGCCACCGCGTCGGTGACCCAGGACGGCATCCGCTGGCCCAGCGCGACGATCCGAAGACGCATCGGCAGGGCGGGGACCCGGAAACTCAGGCCGTGGCGGCCTTGTCCCCGCCGGAAGGCGCTGCCGCTCGACGCTTCGGCGTGGGCGGCGTCCAGAGCTCCTCGAGGTTGTAGTGCGCGCGCACGGCCGGCTGCATGACGTGGACCACGATGTCGCCGGCGTCGACCAGCACCCACTCGCCGGCAGCCTCGCCCTCGACGCCGATGATGTCGGCGCCGGCTTGCTTCAGCTTGTCGCGGACGTTGCGCGCCAGCGCGTTCACCTGTCGGTTCGAATCCGCGGTGGCGATGACCAGCGTGTCGTAGAGGCTCGTGAGCTTGCGGACATCGAGTACCTTGATGTCGCGGGCCTTGATGTCTTCGAGGGCGGTGACGGCGGTCTTCTGGAGCTTGTTAAGTCGCATCCGTTCGGGGGCGGTAGAGCTGGTTGCGGTCAATATAGGCCAAAACGGCCGGGGGCAGCAAACCGCGCACCTCGGACACGCCGGCGTGTCCGTGCGCGAGCGTCCGTCGGATCACGGTCGAGGAGATCGGCTGCGGTCGGATCGACTGCACGAATATGGTGCCGGCCGGCGTGCTTTCAAGCTTCGATGCATCGGTGCTCGCGCGCGCGTCCCACTCGTCGCGGAGGGCCCCGCCGATCGCGTCGTAGGTCATCGCACCTGGCCGCGTGACCACGACGACGTGCGCGAGGGTGAACACCTCGTGCCAGCGATGCCAGGTGGGGAACCCCGCGAAGGCGTCCATCCCGACGATCAGCACGAGCGGCCGTGCCGGCGCCTCGGCGCGCAGCTCCTCGAGGGTGAGCACCGTGTAGCTCTTGCCCTCGCGCGCGATCTCGCGCGGGTCGACGATCAGCCCCGGAAACTCGGTAACCGCGAGGTCGAGCATCGCGAGGCGCTGCTCGGCGCTCGCGGCCGGGGCCGCGCGGTGCGGCGGGTCGCCCGCCGGCACGAGACGCACCTCCGCAAGGCCGAGTGCCGCGCGCACCTCGTCCGCCGCGCGCAGATGGCCGTAGTGCACCGGGTCGAACGTGCCGCCCATCAGGCCGATGGGTGCGGTCGCGCGGGGGGTCATGGCGCCGCAAGGTTGAACGAGGACGCGGCGGAATGCAATGCGGTCGCGTGATGCGGGCGGAGGGGGCCGGGACCCCGCGTCCGACATGCGCGCGACCGCAAGTCGCCCGTTGGTTGACCCCGGTCAAGGTGCGCCACGGCGCACGCGCGATGCTTTCCGTTTCGCTGCGACGGCCAGCCCGGCCGACCGGTGCGCAGCGCCTTCGGGCGCGCGTGCCCGCGCAGACCATCGAGGAGGGAACCATGGCGCACGTCGTCATCGTGGGGGCGGGGCTCGGCGGCATGCCGATGGCCTACGAGATGAAGGAGCAGCTGCGGCCGGGCGACACGGTGACCGTCGTCGGCAGCGGGCCGAACTTCCACTTCGTGCCGTCCAACCCGTGGGTCGCGGTCAGTTGGCGCAAGCGCGCCGACATCGAGTTCCCGGTCGCGCCCTACCTTGCGAAGAAGGGCATCGCCTTCGATCCTCGCGGGGCGAAGCGGCTCCATCCGGCCGAGAACCAGCTCGAACTCTCGGACGGGACCCGGCTCGGCTACGACTACATCGTCATCGCGACCGGCCCCAAGCTCGCGTTCGACGAGATCGAAGGCCTAGGCCCGGCGGGCCACACGCAGTCGGTGTGTCACGTCGATCACGCGGAAGCCGCGGCCGGTCGCTGGAACGCGTTCGTCGCCGACCCCGGCCCGATCGTCGTCGGTGCGGTGCAGGGGGCATCGTGCTTCGGTCCCGCGTACGAGTTCGCGTTCATCATGGAAACCGACTTGCGCCGGCGCAAGATCCGCGACAAGGTGCCGATGACGTTCGTCACGTCGGAGCCCTACATCGGCCACCTCGGTCTCGGCGGCGTCGGCGACTCGAAGACGCTGCTCGAGTCCGCGATGCGCGACAAGCACGTCAAGTGGATCACCAATGCCAAGGTGACCAAGGTCGAGGCGGGCAAGATGCACGTCACCGAGCACGACGACGAGGGCAAGCCGAAGAAGGAGCACGTGCTGCCGTTCAAGTTCTCGATGATGCTGCCCGCGTTCAAGGGCACCGACGTGGTCTTCGGCATCGAGGGGCTCGCCAATCCGCGCGGCATGCTCCTGATCGATGAGTTCCAGCGCAACCCGAAGTACCCCAACGTGTTCGGCGTCGGCGTGTGCGTGGCGATCCCGCCGGTCGAGGCCACGCCCGTGCCGACGGGCGCGCCGAAGACCGGCTACATGATCGAGTCGATGGTCACCGCGACCGCGCACAACATCCGCGACGCAATCGACGGCCGCCAGCCGACGCACCGGGCGACGTGGAATGCCGTGTGCCTGGCCGACATGGGTGACACGGGCATCGCCTTCGTCGCGCTGCCGCAGATCCCGCCGCGCAACGTCAACTGGTTCGCGGAGGGCAAGTGGGTGCACTTGGCCAAGATCGGCTTCGAGAAGTACTTCATCCGCAAGATGAAGAAGGGCACCTCCGAGCCGTTCTACGAGAAGTCGGTGATGAGCATGATGGGCATCACCAAGCTGAAGTCGCGGTAGCAAGGGGTCCGTCCGGCGCGGCGCGTCGACGGACCGGTGAACGGATGCGGTGTTTTCCGGTGGATGTTAAGCGCCAGTTAAGCAGGCGTCGCTAACTTGGCGGCGATGCGCGAGCGCGGAGGCGTGGCCTCCGAGTGCGGCGCGCTGCCAACCGGAGGGAATGCCATGAAACTGCGCACGCTTGCAACGACCATCGTCGCCCTGTTCGCCATGCCGGCGCTCACCTGGGCGTCGTCCGCCGACGACGGGCCGCGGGAGTTGCGGAAGGTAGTCAAGCGCCTCGAGGCACGCTATCCCGGCGAGGTCGTCGCCATCACCCGGGACGCGTCGGCTGACGAACGTCCGCACTACCACGTGGACATGAGCTTCGGCGCAGCCGGCACGGCCCGGCTCGGCGTAGACGCCCGCACGCTCGAACTCGACACGCGGGAGCTCCCGCACGCATCGTCGGGTGGGGCTTCCCTCGCCGACGCGGTGGCGCTCGTGGCGGCGCACGTTCCCGGTGAAATCATCGTCGCCGCGGTCGACGCGGCTCCCGGGATCGCGCCTCACTACGAAATCGACGTGCGCCTGCCCGATCGCGCGGTGGCGCAACTGCGGGTCGACGCGGCCACGCGCGGCATCTCTTGGCGCACGCCCCACGTCGTCGCCCCGTGATCACAGGCGCCGAGGCCGGAGCCGTGAACGACGCAACGGCCAGCAGGACGATCCTCGTGTGGGACCTGCCGCTGCGCGTGTTCCATTGGCTCCTCGCCGGCTCGTTCGCCGCCGCGTTCGCCACCGGCGACGCCGACCGCTGGCGCGATGTCCACGCCCAGCTCGGCTACACGATCATCGCGCTGGTGGTGTTCCGCGTCGCGTGGGGGGTGTTCGGGACGCGCCATGCGCGATTCAGCGCGTTCCCGCTCGCGCCCGCGGCGGCGCTCGCCTACGTGCGTTCGCTGCTCGCGGGTAGACCCGCCCACTACGCTGGACACAATCCGGCAGGCGCCGTCGCGATCTACCTGCTGCTCGGGCTCGCGCTGGCGACGGGGCTCTCGGGGCTGGCCGCGTATGCCGAGTTCGGCGGCAAGTGGGTGGAAGAGGTTCACGAGGCGCTCGCCAACGCGATGCTCGCCGTGGTGGTCGTGCACGTTGCCGGCGTGGTCGTGGGCAGCCTCGCCCATCGCGAGAACCTCGCGCTGGCGATGCTCAGCGGCCGCAAGCGCGGTGCGCCCGAGACCGCCATCGACCGTGCACGTCCTCTCGTCGCCGCGGCGCTGCTCGCCGGCGTGCTGGGTCAGTGGACGGGGCTGCTGCCCACACCCGGGCTCGATCTCGGGACCGGGCCCGGTGGCAACGCCGCCCCGGCGCGATCGGACCGGCACACCGACGACGACTGAAAGCGGCAGATGCGCCTCCTGCTCGCCGAAGACGATGCGCTGCTCGGCGATGGCCTGCAGGCTGGATTGCGGCAGGCCGGCTTTCAGGTCGATTGGGTGCGCGACGGGGTTGCCGCCGAGCACGCGTTGGCGGGAGGCTCGTACGCGGCACTCGTGCTCGATCTGGGGTTGCCGCGCCGCTCCGGCGAGGAACTGCTTGCCCGCCTGCGTTCGAAGGGTGGCCGTCTCCCCGTCCTGATCCTGACCGCGCGCGACGGCGTCGGCGATCGTGTCCGCGGGCTCGACGCGGGCGCCGACGACTACCTGGTCAAGCCGGCCGACGTGCGTGAACTGGCCGCGCGACTGCGGGCCCTCGTCCGCCGCGCGTCCGGCGAGGCGGCGCCGAAGCTTCGTGCCGGTGCGATCGAGCTCGATCCGGCGACCCGCGAGGTGACGCTGCACGGCGTTCCCGTTGCGCTGCAGCCGCGCGAGTTCGCGCTGCTGCACGAGCTGATGTCGAACTCGGGGCGGGCGCTGTCCCGGCAGCAGCTGGAGGAGCGCCTCTATGCCTGGGGCGAGGAGGTGGGCAGCAACGCGGTCGAAGTGCACGTGCATCACCTGCGCCGCAAGCTCGGCCCGGACGCCGTCCGGACGGTGCGTGGCGTCGGCTACCTGGTCGCCAGGGATGAACGCTGCTGAGCGGCCGCGGATGCCGTCGCTGCGCAATCGCCTGCTGGCCGTGGTGCTCGCGGGCGTCGCCGTCGCATGGATCGGCGCGGCGGCGTTCGCGTTCCGCGACGCGCGTCACGAGGTCGACGAGCTACTCGACGGCTATCTCGCCCAGTCTGCCGCGCTGCTCGTTGCACAGACGGGCGAGGGCCTGGGCGAGCTCGACCTCGAGCATGCACCGCAGCTCCATCGCTACGCGCGCCGCGTCGCGTTCCAGGTCTGGGAGCGGGGCCAGGTCCTGCGTCTGCACTCGGCGAACGCGCCCGACCGGCGGCTTTCGCCCAAGGACGAAGGCTTCGACGACGTGGAGATCGCCGGTGCACGCTGGCGGGTGTTCTCGAGCGGCGACGCGCAGCACGGCATCCTGGTTCAGGTGGGTGAGGTCCGCAGGGCGCGGGACGAGGTCGCCCTCGCGGTAGCGCGCGGTCTCGCGGTTCCGCTCGTCGTCGCGTTGCCCGTCCTCGGCGTCCTGGTCTGGGTCGCGGTGACGTTCGGGCTTGCGCCGCTCGGCGCCATCGGGCGCGCCGTGTCGCGCCGCGATCCGGCGGACGTGAAGGCGCTCGCGATTGCGTCTCCGCCGCGGGAGGTCGAGCCCCTGGTGTCGGGCCTGAACGCATTGTTCGCGCGCGTTCGTGCCTCGCTTGCCCACGAGCGTCGCTTTACCGCCGACGCCGCGCACGAGCTGCGTACGCCGATCGCCGCTCTGCGGGCGCAGGCCGAGGTCGCGCTCGGTGCCGGCGACGCCGCGGAGCGGCGGCGCGCCCTCGAGGGGGTGATCGCCGGCTGCGACCGCGCCGCGCACCTCGTCGACCAGCTGCTGACGCTCGCCCGCCTCGATCCCGCCCAGGACGCCCGTCGCACGGGCAGCGCCGACGTCGCCGGGATCGCACGGGAGGTGGCGTCGACGCACGTCCAGGCCGCGATTGACCGCGGCCTCGAGCTCTCGGTGGACGCCCCCGCGTCGGTGATCGTCGCCGCCGAGCCGGCGCTCACCGAGATCCTGCTGCGCAACCTGGTCGACAACGCCGTGCGGTACTCGGCAGGACGGGGACGCGAGGTGCGCATCGTCGTCGAGGATGGCGCGGCCCCGCTCCTGCGTGTGATCGACGACGGTCCCGGAGTCGCGCCGCAGGAACGCGCACGGCTGGGCGAGCGCTTTCACCGGCCGGAAGGCACCGCCGAGACCGGAAGCGGGCTCGGACTGTCGATCGTCCGGCGCATCGCGGAGATCTACGGTGCAACGGTGACCTTCGACGCGTCCCCGGGTGGACGGGGGCTCAGCGTCACCGTGCGGTTTCCCGCGGTGGACGCGTAGCGCTGCCGCCGTTCGCAAGCAGCGTCAGAACCGCGCGCCCGGTTCCTCCAGGAACGCGATCTCCTCGGGCGTGGATTGCCGGCCGAGGATCTCGTTGCGGTGGGGATAGCGGCCGAAGCGGCGGATCACCGCAGCGTGCTTCTCGGCCCAATCGAGCGGACTGCGTTCGCCGGTGTCCGCGGCAAGCTTCCCGAACAGCGCGAGCGAGCGCTCCTGCATCGCGGCGTCCTCCGAGTGCTCGAACGGCAGGTAGAGGAACCAGCGCTCGAAGCCGTCGAGGTCGCGCTCGAAGCCGCGCTCGATCGCGTACTCGGCGGTGGCGAGTGCACGGGCGTCGCCCGCGAACGCGCGCGGCGTGTCGCGGTAGACGTTGCGCGTGAACTGGTCGAGCACGATGACGCGCGCGAGCGCGCCGTGCGCGTCGGCGCACCAGTCGCCGAGCCCGCCGGCCAGCCCCTCGGCGATCGCCGCGGCGAAGCGCTCGCGGATCGCGGCGTCGAACGCCGGGTCCTTGCGGAACCACTCCGCGCGCGTCGCGTGCGGCGCCGGACCGAACCAGAAATCGAGAACAGCGCGCGCCTCTGCCGTCGTGCTCATGCCGATCCGCTAAAGTAGGGTCAGACTCGACTTTCCGACATGCAGACATCCTATCGCAACATCCTGCTCCTCGCGTGCTGCCAGGCGCTGCTGCTCACCAACGGCGCGGGGCTGATCTCGATGAGCGCGCTGGTGGGCTATGGCCTCGTCGAGACGAAGACGCTGGCGAGCCTTCCGGCGACGACCTACGTGATCGGCTCGGCGCTCGCGACGATGCCGGCGTCGCTGTGGATGGCGAAGGTCGGGCGCCGGCGCGGGTTCATGGCCGGCGCGCTGGTCAACGTCGTCGGCTGCGCGGTCGCGGTCGCCGCGCTGTTCACGAAGAGCTTCGTGCTGTTCTGCGTGGCGACCGCGGTGATCGGCGTCTACAACGCGATCGGGCTGCAGTACCGCTTCGCCGCCGCGGAAGTCGCAGCACCCGCCGACCGTGCGCGGGCGATCTCGCTGGTGCTCGCCGGCGGCGTGGCGGGCGGCTTCCTCGGCCCCGGCCTGGTGAGCCTCGCCAAGGACTGGTTCGCCACGCCGTTCCTCGGGTCGTTCCTGCTGCTCGCCGCGGTGGCGTTTGTCGCACTCGGCGTGCAGTCGCTGCTGCACGTGCCGCGGCCGCACGCGCACGAGCAGCATGGTGCGACGCTCGCTCGCGGCGATCGCGCGCCAGCCGGTGTTCGTGGTCGCCGCGCTGGCCGGTGCGCTGGGCTACGGGGTGATGAACCTGCTCATGGTCGCGACCCCGCTCGCGATGAGCTTCTGCCAGCACCCGTTCGCGGCGGCGGCGTTCGTGATCCAGTGGCACGTCGTGGGGATGTACGCTCCCGGCTTCGTCACCGGCGACCTGATCAAGCGCTTCGGCGTGCTGCCGGTGATCCTGCTCGGGGTGCTGCTCGTCGGCGGATGCGTCGCGGCCGCCCTCGCCGGCAACACCATCGCCCACTTCACGTTCGCGCTCGTGCTGCTCGGCGTCGGCTGGAACTTCATGTACACCGGCGCCACGACGCTGCTCACCGAAGCCTACGAGCCGGCGGAGAAGGCGAAGGTGCAGGGGCTGAACGACTTCATCGTGTTCGCGACCATGGGCGTCTCGTCGCTCTCGTCCGGCGCGCTGGTCTCGTCGGCCGGGTGGGAGCGGATGAACCTCGGCGCGGTGCCGGTGTTGATGCTGGTCGCCGCGGCCGTCGGCTGGCTCGCGTGGCTGCGCCGCGGGGTGCCGCACGCGGCGTGACCTAGCTTTTCGGTGCCCCGCTGCGCGACGGCACGAAGCGACGGACGACCGACACGATCCCGACGACGACCGCACCGGCGACGAGACCGGTGACCAGGTTGAGCAGCATCATCGTGATCGGCCCCAGCACGACCCCGACGCCCGGCAGCGCGCCGACCACCTCTGCCCAGTGCTCGGCGCCGTGCTGCAGGAACGCGAAGCCGTGCAGCAGAATGCCGCCGCCGACCAGGAACATCGCAATCGTTCCCGCGACCGACAGGAACTTCATGATCCACGGCGACGCCGCGACCACGCCCCGGCCGAGCGCGCGCAGCATGCCGTCGATCGCACCGTCCCCCGTGCGCCCGGCGAGGTGCAGTCCCACGTCGTCCAGCTTGACGATGCCGGCGACGAGGCCGTAGACGCCGACGGTCATCAGCAGCGCGATGCCGACGAGCACCGCGACCTGGATGCCGAACCGCTGCGCCGCCACCGTGCCCAGCGCGATGACGATGATCTCGGCGGAGAGGATGAAGTCGGTGCGGATCGCGCCCTTGATCTTGCCCTGCTCGAGCGCCACCATGTCCACGGACGGGTCCTCGACCGCGTGCCTGAGCTCGGCCTTGTGCGCGGCGTCTCCGCCGCGGTCGAGGAACTTGTGGGCGACTTTCTCGAAGCCCTCGTAGCAGAGGAATGCGCCACCGATCATCAGCAGCGGCGTCACCAGCCACGGCACGAACGCACTGATCGCGAGCGCCGCGGGCACGAGGATCGCCTTGTTGACCATCGAGCCCTTGGCGACCGCCCACACGACAGGCAATTCGCGGCTCGCACGCACGCCCGCCACCTGCTGCGCATTGAGCGCCAGGTCGTCGCCCAGCACGCCGGCGGTCTTCCTGGTGGCTGCCTTGGTGAGGAGCGCGACGTCGTCCAGCACACTGGCGACGTCGTCGAGGAGCGCGAGCAGGCTGCCGGCGGGCATGGACGCTTCCTGGCGGAACGGGCCGATCGCCCGGATCAGGTCCGGATCTGCCCGGAGCCCAGCACCACCCACTTCTGGCTGGTGAGGCCCTCGAGGCCGACCGGACCACGGGCGTGCAGCTTGTTGGTCGAAATGCCGATCTCGGCGCCGAGCCCGTACTCGAACCCGTCGGCGAAGCGCGTCGACGCGTTCACCATCACGGAGCTCGAGTCGACCTCGCGCAGGAAGCGCATCGCCGCGGTGTAGTCCTCGGTGACGATGGCGTCGGTGTGCTGCGAGCCGTACTTCGCAATGTGCCCGATCGCGTCGTCGAGCGTGTCGACGACGCGCACCGCGAGGATGGGCGCCAGGTACTCGGTGTACCAGTCGTCCTCGGTGGCGGGCCGCATCGCCGCGACGATCGCGCGCGAGCGCTCGCAGCCGCGCAGCTCCACGCCCTTTGCGGCGTAGATCGCGGCGAGCGGTGGCAGCACGCGCGCGGCGATGCCCGCGTGCACGAGCAGCGTCTCCATCGTGTTGCAGGGCGCGTAGCGCTGCGTCTTCGCGTTGTCGGCGATCGCGATCGCCTTGTCGAGGTCGGCGGCCGCGTCGACGTACACGTGGCAGACGCCGTCGAGGTGCTTGATCACCGGCACCTTCGCCTCGCGCGAGATGCGCTCGATCAGGCTCTTGCCGCCGCGCGGCACGATCACGTCGACGTGCTTCTCGTCGGCGATCAGGTGCCCGACCGCCGCGCGGTCGGTGGTGGCGACGACCTGCACCGCAGTCTCGGGAAGCCCCGCGGCGCGCAGGCCTTCCTGCACGCACGCGGCGATGGCGGCATTGCTCCGCTGCGCCTCGGAACCGCCGCGCAGAATCGTCGCATTGCCGGCCTTGAGGCACAGCGTCGCGGCGTCGACGGTCACGTTGGGCCGCGACTCGTAGATGATGCCGACCACGCCCAACGGCACGCGCATCCTGCCGACCTGGATGCCGGTCGGGCGGAACCTGAGGTCGGTGATCTCGCCGATTGGATCGGGCAGCGCGACGATCTCCTCCACGCCCTTGGCCATTGCCTCGACGGATTGGGGTGTCAGCGTCAGCCGATCGACGAATGCGGCGTCCGCGCCGCGCGACTTGGCGGCGGCGACGTCCTCGGCGTTCGCCGCGAGCAACTTCGCCGCGTCGCGGCGGATCGCGGCGGCGATCGCTGTCAGCGCGCGATCCTTGGCGGCCGAGTCCGCGCGCGCCAGTGCCCGCGCGGCGGCACGCGCGGCTTCGCCCACGCCCAGCATGTAGGCAGCGACGTCGGCGAAGGTGCCGAGACCGGGAATGGCGAGGTTGGTCATCGGCGCATTCTAGCGTCCCCTGCCGGCATGCCCCGAAGTGCGATAATCCGCCGTTTACCATTGGCCGCACCGTGGCGCCCGGCAGGGGCCGGCTCCCGCGATGGCCCTCATTCCAGGAGTCGTTCCATGCTTCGCACGATGTTCGCATCCACCCTCGTCGCGGCTGCGCTCGCCGCGTCCCCCGTCTTCGCCCAGACCGGCGCGGTCGTCATCGGCAAGGCCCCCGGCAAGGTGGCCATGGCCCAGACCGTCAAGGCGACCGTGACGATCACCGCGATCGACGCCGCGACCCGCGCCGTCACGCTGAAGGGCCCGAAGGGCAACGAGATGGTGGTCACCGCCGGTCCCGAGGTGAAGAACTTCGCGCAGCTGAAGGTCGGCGACCAGGTCAACATCGAGTACATCGAGTCGCTGGCGCTCGAGCTGAAGAAGGGTGGCGGCGCCCCGGTGGCCGCGACCGTCAAGGAAGGTGCGGCCGGTGCGAAGCCGGGCGAGCGTCCGGCGGGCATCATGGGCCGGCAGGTGACGGTCGTCGCCGACGTGATCGACGTCAACGCGGAGACGCAGATGGTCACCCTCAAGGGACCGCAGCGCACGATCGAAGTCAAGGCGCGCGATCCCGAGCAGTTCAAGCTGATCAAGAAGGGCGATCAGATCCAGGCCACGTACACCGAAGCGATGGCGATCGCGGTCGCGCCGGTGGCCGCTCCCGCAGCCGCACCGAAGAAATAGCGGTCGACATACCCGGGCGGGGCGATCGCCCCGCCCGTACCTACGCGCGCGTCGGCTTCAGCGTCTTCACGCCGGCGTCGTCGCCGATCAGGATCACATCGGCGCCCCGTCGCGCGAACAGTCCGACGGTGACGACCCCGGGGATCTGGTTGATCGCCGACTCGAGCGTCACCGGGTCGACCATCGACAGGCCCCGGACGTCGAGGACCAGGTTGCCGTTGTCGGTGGTGAAGCCCATGCGCCACTCGGGCTGGCCGCCGAGCTTCGCGAGCTGCCGCGCGACGTAGCTCCGCGCCATCGGGATCACCTCGACCGGCAGCGGGAACGTGCCCAGCACGGGGACGACCTTCGAGCCGTCGACGATGCAGACGAACTGGCGCGACGCGCCGGCGACGATCTTCTCGCGCGTCAGCGCGCCGCCGCCGCCCTTGATCATCGCGCCGTGCTCGGTGACCTCGTCGGCGCCGTCGACGTAGACGGGCAGGTCCCCGGTGTTGTTGAGCTCCTCGACCGGGATGCCGAGCGACTTCAGCCGCTCGGCGGTCGCCACCGAGCTCGCCACCGCGCCGCGGATGCGGCCCCGGTACTTCGCGAGCTCGTCGATGAAGAGGTTCGCAGTCGAGCCCGTGCCGACGCCGATGTACGCGTCGTCGACGACGTAGCGAAGCGCCTCGCGGGCAACGGCCCTTTTCCGTTCGTCCTGACCCATCGTCGTGCCCTCCGTGGACGGATGGAGGGATTCTAGCCCCCGGGGCGGCGTCAGCCCGCGGGTTTGGTCTCGGCCGGCGCGGTGAACTCCTCCCACGCCGCGATCACGTCGGCGGCGGTCATCAGCGACGGCCCGCCGCCCATGTAGATCGCCATGCCGAGCGTCTCCTCGAGCTCCGCGCGCGTGGCGCCGAGCTTGACCAGCGCGTCGACGTGGAAGCCGATGCAGCCGTCGCAGCGCACGGCGACACCAATCGCGAGCGCGATCAGTTCCTTGGTCTTCTTGTCGAGCGCACCGTCCTTGAGGGCGGCGCGGGCCATCTGGGAGAAGGCGGTGGTGACGTCGGGGATCGCCGGGCGGAGCTTGGCGAGGGAGCCCGAGATCGAGCGGGTGACGTCGCGGTAGCGTTTGGTCATGGCCTGGTCGTCGCGTCGGTGCAGGAACAGCGAGTATCCGTGCCCGAGTCGAGCGGGTCTGTGACGATGATCACGCGACGCGGCCTCCGCGCGGGATTCTGGTAGCCTCGCGACGCTGCAGCCCGACAGGAGTCTCCGGCATGAGCACCAAGCTGCTGTTCGCCATCACCGCGCTGTTGCTGGGCGCGGTACTCGTCATCGCGGTCGTCGTCGAGCGCGGCGGCAGCGCGCCCGCGGATCGGCCGGTTGCCACCGCCGATCCCGCGCTGCTCGTGCGGCCCGGCGCGCCGTCGCTGGGTCCGACCGACGCTAGGGTGACGATCGTCGAGTTCCTCGACCCGGCGTGCGAGACGTGCGCGCTGTTCTATCCCGAGGTCAAGCGCATGCTGGCCGCGAACCCTGGTCGCCTGCGACTGGTGACGCGGCACGTGCCCTTCCACCCCGGCTCGGAGGCGGTGGTCGCGATGCTCGAGGCGGCGCAGCTGCAAGGCAAATACTGGGAGGCGCTGGAGGCATTGCTGCGCGCGCAGGACCGCTGGGTGCACAACCACCGCGTGCAGCCGGACGCCGCAACGGCCGTGCTCGGCACGGTGCCGGGGCTCGACATGACGCGGCTGCAGGCCGACGTGCAGCGGCCCGAGGTCCGCCAACGCGCCGCGCAGGACTTCGCCGACGCGAAGGCCCTCAAGGTGGTGAAGACGCCCGAGTACTTCGTCAACGGCAAGCCGCTGCCGACGTTCGGCCTCGAGGAGCTGCGCGGGATGGTCGACGCGGCGCTGCGGAAGTAGCGGTGAACAAGTGGGGTGAGAATAAGTAGGGTCAGACTCGACTTTCGAGAATCATGAAAGTCGAGTCTGACCCTACTTATTTCCGAAAGTCGAGTCTGACCCTACTTATTCTGCTCTTCGCTACACGCGGCCGTCGCGCGACAGCAGCACCGCGATCGGACGCGTCCCGGCGAATCCGGCGAGCACGATCGTCAGTATCGAGGTGATCGGCACCGCCAGGAACGCGCCGGCGATGCCCCACAGGCCCGACCAGACCGTCAGGCTGACCAGGATCGCGAACGGGCTCAGGTTGAGGCTGTTGCCCATCACGTACGGCTCGAGGAAGTTGCCGATCGCGAACTGGGCGACGGACAGGTAGACGAGCAGCATCGCGACGGTGCCGACGTCGGCAAACTGGACGATCGCCATCGCCGCCGGCAACGCCACGCCGAGGAACGAGCCGATGTACGGAACGTAGTTGAGCAGCGTGATCAGCACCGCCCAGAACAGCGCGAACTCGAGGCCCATCAGCGTCATGATCACCCAGCAGACCGCGCCGAGCAGCAGGCTCAACACGGTCTTCAGCGCCAGGTACGAGCCGATCCGTGCATTGATGTCGTGGGTCACCTTCCGCACGCGGTCGACGCGCTGCGGGTCGCTCGACAGGCCCGCCAGCTTGGCGGGAAAGTGGCGCAGCTCGAGCAGCAGGAAGCTCGCGTAGAGGAACACGACGACCAGGCCGACCAGCAGCGACGTCACCGAGGCGACCGTCGAGCCGATCACCCGCTGCACGTTGATCCGGGCCAGCAGGTCCTGCCGCAGCGAGATCCAGGTGGGTTCCGTCTCGACGCCCAGCCGGATGGCGAGCTGCTGGATCGACGCGAGCAGCGGCTCCTGGTACAGCGGCCCGCGGGCGATGACGCCGTCGACATTGGCGACCGCCAGGTACGCGGCGAAGGCGAAACCGGCGCCGATGAGGAGCATGGACAGCGCGTACGCAAGTTTCCCCGGCAGCATGCGTCCGAGCAGCGGCAGCCGCGACAGCAGCCGCGTGAGCCCGACGATCACGTAGACCACGAGCACGCCGAGCACGACGGGAACGAAGACACCCCGGCCGATGTACAGCACCCAGCCGATGATCAGCGCAAGCACCGCACCGTAGACGAGCGCCTGCAGTCCTGCATTGGGCATCGTGCATTCCGGATCGACGATCGGGGCGGGGACGCCCGCGTCGGATCGTAGCAGACGTCCACGCAGGCATCGTTGCCGATGCGCTGCGCGCGCGTGCATCCATCGTCGTGTCGACGCCGGTGCGCCGACCTAAGTCGTGCTGGCGATGGCGCGGATGTTCTCGACCAGGAGTCGCGACAGCGGGCTGGGCTCGTGCGACTTGAGCGACACGGCCGCCACGGCCGCGGGGGGCGCCTCCAGGTCGAAGGGGAGGCGCACCAGGAATTCCTTGCCCGGTGCGAAGACGGTCTGCGACCGCATGCCGAAACACAGCACGCCCGCGTGCAGCACCATGGCGAACTGGATGTGGATGGAGAACGCCTCGACCACGTGGTGCGGCATGGGCAGGCCGGACTGCCGCAGCGTCGCCTGCACGTGCTCGTAGAAGATGCAGTCGGGCGGCGGCATCACCCAGCGCGCCCCCAGCAGATCCGGCCACGTCAGGTGGCTGCGTCCGGCGAGCGGGTGCTCCCTGGCCGCGACGACGCAGAGCGTTTCTTCGAACAGCGGGACCACCTGCAGGTCCTCGGCCGGGTCGAGCACCGCGAGCCGCAGGATTGCCACCTCGAGGTCGCGCCGGCGCAGCCGATCGAGCAGTTCGGCCTCGCGGGCCTCGACCACCGACACGAAGATGCCGGGATGGCTGTTCGCGAGGCGGTTGATCGCCACCGGCAGCATCGGGATCGCCGGCATCGGCACGATGCCCACGCGCAGGGTGCCGACGGCGCCGCTGGAAATCAGCGTCAGATCCTGGGCGGCGCGCCGCATCTCGTCGAAGACGGCCACGGCGCGCGGGGCGAAGGCGACGCCGTGCACGGTCGCCTCGACGCCGTTGGCCACGCGATGGAAGAGCTTGCAGCCGAGCGTCTCCTCGAGGCTGGCGATGGCCTTGGTCACGGCCGGCTGCGACAGGTGCAGCACCGCCGCGGCCTTGCGGAAGCTGCGGTGCTCCAGCACGGTGACGAAGACGCGCAGTTCGCCCATCTTCAGGTGCCTGGGCAGGCGCTGGATCAGGTCGTTGGCGGGAAGGGTCACTGCGAACGCGCCGGAGGTGAAGTTGGCCCCGGGTGCCGGCGGGGTGTCACACCGGAATTTATCACCCGATAAGCAACGAGTGGCGGCATCGGGCGTCGGAGTGGCCGCGGACGGTGCTAATTTGTCGCGCGCCTGCCCGGGTCCGTACCGGGCGCCACAGAGCTTTCGACGACACCAGGAGACACGATGGCCGGTGAACAGAAGATGACGCGGATGGCGCTGACCGCGATGGTGGTCGGCGGCATGGTCGGCGCCGGCATATTTTCCCTGCCGCGCACCTTTGCCAACGCCACCGGTCCGATGGGCGCGGTCATCGCGTGGATCATCGCCGGCAGCGGCATGTACATGCTGGCGCGCGTGTTCCAGGCGCTGGCCGAACGCCGGCCCGACATCGACGCCGGCGTCTATGCCTATGCGCGGGAAGGCTTCGGCGACTACCCCGGTTTCCTGTCCGCCTTCGGCTACTGGATCGGCAGCTGCATCGGCAACGTCTCGTACTGGGTGCTGATCAAGTCGACGCTGGGCGCGTTCTTCCCGGTCTTCGGCGACGGCAACACGGTGATCGCGATCGCGGTGGCCTCGATCGGCATCTGGCTGTTCCACTTCCTGATCCTGCGCGGCGTGCAGCAGGCCGCGGCCATCAACAAGATCGTGACCATCGCCAAGGTCATCCCGATCATGGTGTTCATCGTGATCCTGATCTTCGCCTTCAAGATCGACCTGTTCAGCTTCAACCTGTACGGCGGCGACCTGACCAACGGCCTGTTCGAGCAGGTCAAGGCGACGATGCTGGTCACGGTGTTCGTGTTCATCGGCATCGAAGGCGCCAGCGTCTATTCACGCTTTGCCAAGGAGCGCTCCGACGTCGGCAAGGCGACGATCCTGGGCTTCATCATCGTCACCACGCTGATGGTGCTGGTGACCCTGCTGCCGTATGCCGTGCTGCAGCGCGCCGACATCGCGGGCATGCGCCAGCCGTCGATGGCCGCGGTGCTCGAATCCGTGGTCGGCCCCTGGGGTGCGGTGTTCGTCAGCGTCGGGCTCTTGGTGTCGGTGCTTGGCGCCTACCTGGCGTGGGCGCTGATCTGTGCCGAGGTGATGTTCGCCGCCGGCAAGTCGAAGGACATGCCCAAGGCCTTCGCGCGGGTCAACAGGAACAACGTGCCGTCCGTGGCGCTGTGGACGACGAGCATCATCATCCAGCTGATCGTGATCTCGACCTACTGGTCGAACGACGCCTTCGCGCTGATGCTCAACCTCACCAGCGCGACCACGCTGATCCCGTACCTGTTCGTCGCCGCCTACGGCCTGATGATCGCGCAGCGCGGCGAAACCTACGAGGTGCGTCCGGAGGAACGCCGGCGCGACCTGATCCTGTCGGTGCTGGCCGTCGCCTACACGCTGTTCATGATCTACGCCGGAGGCCTGAAGTTCATCCTGCTGTCGGCCATCCTGTTCGCGCCGGGCACGGTGCTGTACTACATCGCGCGGCGCGAGCAGGGCAAGCCCGTCTTCGACAAGACCTCGGACTGGGTCGTGTTCGGCGTCATCGTCGCCGCTGCGGTCTACGGCGTCTACGGCCTCGCCACCGGTTCCATCTCCATCTAGCTAGAAACACACCTCGGAGTCCAACATGGCAAATGCAAGCGAAGTCAAGTTCGGCGTCCACTCGGAAGTCGGCCAGCTGCGCAAGGTGATGGTGTGCGCGCCGGGCCGCGCGCACCAGCGGCTCACGCCGTCGAACTGCGACCAGCTGCTGTTCGACGACGTGCTGTGGGTCGAGAACGCCAAGCGCGACCACTTCGACTTCATGATGAAGATGCGCGACCGCGGCATCGACGTGGTCGAGATGCACAACCTGCTGGCCGAGACCGTCGCGGTGCCCGAAGGCAAGCAGTGGATCCTGGACAACCAGGTGGTGCCGAACCAGGTCGGCCTCGGCTTCATCGACGAGCTGCGCAGCTACCTCGAGGGGCTCGACCACCGCACGCTCGCCGAGACGCTGATCGGCGGCCTGTCGACGCTCGAGTTTCCCGAGTCGGTCGGCGGCAAGGCGCTGCAGGTGGTCAAGGAAGCCGCCGGCGTCACCGAGTACCTGCTGCCGCCGCTGCCGAACACGCTCTACACGCGCGACACGACGTGCTGGATCTACGGCGGGGTCACGTTGAACCCGCTGTACTGGCCGGCGCGCCACGAGGAGACGATTCTCACCACGGCGATCTACAAGTTCCACCCGGACTTCGCCGGCAAGGTGAACGTCTGGTGGGGCGACCCGACGCAGGACCACGGACTCGCCACGCTGGAAGGCGGCGACGTGATGCCGATCGGCAAGGGCAACGTGCTCATCGGCATGAGCGAGCGCACCTCGCGGCAGGCGATCAGCCAGCTCGCCGCCACGCTGTTCAGGAAGGGCGCGGCCGAGCGCGTCATCGTGGCCGCGATGCCGAAGATCCGCGCGGCGATGCACCTCGACACCGTGTTCACGTTCGCCGACCGCGACTGCGTGCTGCTCGCGCCGGACTTCCTCGCCAAGACCACGACGTTCTCGTATCGTCCGAGCGATCATCCGAGCGGGGTCGAATTCCACGCCGAGAAGAAGCCGTTCGTGAAGGTCGTGGAGGAGGCGCTGGGGCTGAAGAAGCTGCGCGTGGTCGAGGCCGGCGGCACGGACTACCAGCGGGAGCGCACGCAGTGGGACAGCGGCGCCAACCTGGTCTGCGCGTCGCCGGGCGTGGTCTACGCGTACGACCGGAACACGTACACGAACACGCTGCTGCGCAAGGAAGGCATCGAGGTGATCACCATCGTCGGCGCCGAGCTCGGCCGCGGCCGCGGCGGCGGCCACTGCATGACCTGCCCGATCATCCGCGATCCGGTCGACTACTGACCCGAGGCGTCACGGCTGGATGCCGTTCAGCTCGGCCCAGCCGTTCCACATGATCTGAATGCCGATGCAGAGCAGGATGAACGCCATCAGGCGTATCATCACCATCGTGCCGATCTCGCCCAGCCACTTCAGCACGGCGACGGAGTGCCGGAAGAGCAGGTACAGCACCAGCGAGACCAGTGCGGCGCCGCCGGCGGCAATCAACGCGCCCGCCAGGAACAGCACGGGCTTGGTGGAGGGAATCTGCGAGCCCAGCGCGATCGACGCCGCGATGGTGCCCGGGCCCGTGGTGAGCGGGAAGGTGATGGGGAAGAAACTCTTGCGGGCGATCTCGACCTCGGACAGCATCGAGGCCTCCTGCAGGGCCGCTGCGTGAACGTCGTCGTCCTCGGTGTGGTTCAGCATCCGCCAGCCCGTGGCCGCGACCAGCAGCCCGCCGCCCAGCTGGATCACCGGCAGCGAGATGCCGAAGAGCTCCAGCACGTAGGTGCCGAACAGCATCGACACCACCAGCACGAACCAGCAGTTGATGGCGACCTGTCGCGCGAGTGGTGCTGCCAGCGCGCGGTTGCCGCCGACGGTTCCGGCGAACACCGGAGCGGTGCTGAGCGGGTTGATGATCGGCAGCAGCGTCACCGGCACGAGCAGCAGCATCTTGATGAACGGGACGGCGTAGGATTCCATGCGCTCTCCGATGGGGCGCTGCCGGCACTGTGCGCCAGCGCGGAGTCTATCGCGATCCTTCGCCGCCGCGGCGCTCCGGCCCCGGGCGTCTCACCGAACAGGCGATATTGCGCATGAAGCGACCCGCGGCGCCGCAGCCGCTGACGCTGACCGAGGCGATCGTTCCGGTCGCAAGCCTCATTGCACTGGTGGGGCTGTCGTATTTCCTGTTCGGCGACGCCGGCGCGGTGGGGCCGAACCAGGTGGCGCTCGTGATGGCCACGATGCTCGCGGTGTTCATCGGCTGGCGCCGCGGCCATTCGCTCGAATCCCTCGGCAAGGCCGCCGCGGACAGCGTCTCCACGGGCATCGGCGCGGTGTTCATCCTGTTCGCCGTCGGCGCGCTGATCGGCACCTGGGCGATGAGCGGCACGCTGGTGGCGATGGTCTACTACGGGCTGCAGCTGCTCAGCCCGAACTACTTCTACGTCACCGCCTGCGCGATCTGCGGCATCGTATCCGCGAGCATCGGCAGCTCGTGGACGGTCGTCGGCACGATCGGCGTCGGCTTCATGGGCATCGCCGTCAACATGGGGCTCAATCCGGCCATCGCCGCCGGCGCCGTGATCTCGGGCGCCTACTTCGGCGACAAGTCGTCGCCGCTCTCCGATTCCGCAAATCTCGCCGCTGCGGCCGCCGGTGTCGGCCTCTACCAGCACCTCCGGGAGACCGTGCTCACCTCGGCGGTAGCCCTGACGATTGCCCTGGGCGTGTTCTTCGTGCTGGGCCAGCCCGGCGACTACGACGCTTCCGCGAAGATGGCGGCGATCCAGAGCGCCTTCCATATCTCGCCGGTGCTGTTCCTGCCGCTCGCGGTGGTGGTTGCGCTGGCGCTGTTCAGGTTCCCGCCGTTCACCACCATCTTCCTCGGCGCGGTCGCCGGCGGCGTGCTTGCCGTGGTCGTGGCGCCGGAGCGCGTGATCACCTTTGCCGACGCCGGCGGCCTGCCGTCGTGGCTCGCGCTGCTCAAGGGCGTCTGGCTCGCGCTGGCGAGCGGGTACACCTCGACCACGGGGTTCGCGCCGATGGACATGCTGGCGACGCGCGGCGGCATGGACAGCATGCTCAACACGATCTGGCTGATCGTCACCGCGCTCGCGTTCGGTGGGGTCGTGGAAAAGGCTGGCGTGCTGGAACGGCTGATCACGCCGATCATCGAGCGGGCGAAGTCGGACGGCAAGCTGGTCGCCTCGCTCGCGTCCTCGATCGTCGCGACCAACATCATCACCGCCGACCAGTACATCGCCATCGTGCTGCCCGGGCGGATGTTCAAGCGCGCATTCGAGCAGCGGGGCCTCGCGCCGACGGTGCTGTCGCGCACGGTGGGCGACACGGCGACGCCCACGTCGGCACTGATCCCCTGGAACAGCTGCGGCGCCTACATGGCCGCGACGCTGGGCGTGTCGACCTGGAGCTACGCCCCATACGCGGTGTTCAGCATCGTGAGCCCGCTGCTGACGGTCGCCATCGCGTTCGCCGGCATCCGCATGCTGCGCGTGCCTGCCTGCACCCCGGCCCCGCCGGTCGAGCCCGAGCAGGCGCAACGAGAACCGGGCGCCTGACGCGGCCGCGCTGCAAGCGGATCGCGTGCTCGCGCGAGCCAGGCAGGGAGACCACATGACCGTTGCAGCCGTGCAGGCAGCCGACGCAGAGCCGCCGCGGGATCGCGTGATCCTGGCCACCGTGGCCGCGTACGCGGCCGCCTTTGTCGTGTTCGGTCTGCTGGTCGACGGGCCCGACCGTGTGCTGCGCGGCCTCGCCGACATCGTGCTGACGCGCGACGCGCTGCTGACCGACTATTTCGGCGTCGGCGGCATCGGTGCCGCCTGCGCCAACGCGGGCCTGCTCACGCTGGCCGCCTGCCTCGTCTACCACGTCGCCGCCGTCCGGGTCACGGGCGCGTCGGTCGCCTGCCTGTTCCTGGTGCTGGGGTTCGGCCTGTTCGGCAAGAACCTGCTCAACATCTGGTCGATCGTCCTCGGCGTCTTCCTGTACGCGCGGTTCCGGGGCGAGGCGTTCTCGGCGCACGTCAACACCGCGTTCTTTGGCGCGGCGCTGGCGCCGGTGTTTTCCGAGATCCTGTTCAGCACCGCGCTGACCGTCGAGGTCCGGGTGCCGCTGGCGGTGGCCACCAGTCTCGTCATCGGCTTCGTCCTGGCACCGGCCGCGGCACAGCTGTTCAAGGCGCACATGGGCTTCAGCCTGTACAACATGGGGTTCACCGCCGGCATCGTGGGCACGCTGGTCGTCGCCATGTACAAGTCGTACGGGTTCGTTCCGGATCCGGTGATGATCTGGACCACCGGCAACAACCGGCTCCTCGGCGGCTTTCTCGCGGCGCTGTTCGCGTCGATGGTCGCGGTCGGCTACTTTCTCGAGCGCGCGCTGCCGACGCGACTGAAGCAGATCGTCGCGGCGACCGGCCAATCGCCGACCGATTTCATCGCGCTGGCCGGCTTCGGGCCGACGCTCGCCAACATGGGGCTGACCGGCGCCATCGGCACGCTGTACGTGCTGCTGGTCGGCGGCGAGCTCAACGGGCCCGTCATCGGCGCGATACTGACCGTCGTCGGCTTCGCGGCGTTCGGCAAGCATCCGCGGAACATCGTGCCGATCATGCTCGGCGTGTTCCTCGGTTCGCTGTTCAAGCCCTGGAA
This sequence comes from uncultured beta proteobacterium, assembly GCA_963765065.1. Classification (GTDB taxonomy): domain Bacteria; phylum Pseudomonadota; class Gammaproteobacteria; order Burkholderiales; family Casimicrobiaceae; genus VBCG01. The sequence continues at coordinate 56,596 of CAVXVH010000013.1, forward strand.
CGCGGCCGACCCGTCGATCCTGCTGGCGGCGCTGTTCGGCACGACGCTGGCGCCCATCGCCGGACGCTTCGGCTGGCACTGGGGCGTCGTGGCGGGCCTCGTGCATTCGTCGGCGGCATTGAGCGTCGGGTCGCTGCACGCGGGGCTCAATCTCTACAACAACGGCTTCGCGGCCGGGCTCGTCGCGGCGGTGCTGGTGCCGGTGATCGTCGCCGTCAGGGGCGAGCGTGAAGAAGTCCGCACCCCGGTGGCGCCGCCGCGCGCGTCCCCCGACTGAGAACGACCCCCACGCTCACTGCGTTCGCTGCCCCCCGAGGGGGTGCTCAGTGCCCTTCGGGCGGCCGGGCGGGCACTGAGTCAACCTCCCGCCCGATCGCCGTCGGCACCCGCGAGGACCGGCCGCGCCAGCAGGAACATCCACGTCACCAGCACGAACGGCGCGGTGAGCGCCGGAATGGCGAGCGGGGTCAATGCCACGTTCACGGCCGCCTGCGCGACCACGGTGAACACCGTGCCCAGCGCCGCGTAGGCCGCGACGCGCAGGCCCGGGCGGTTGAACACCGTGGCCAGCGCGACCGCCGTGAGCACCGGGCTGAACCCCAGCAGGCCGCCGGTGACGAGGTCGCTTTCGGCGCCGAGCAGGTGCGCGGTGACGACGGCCACGATCGCGCCGGCGAGCGCCGCGATCGCCGCCGCACGCGAGTTGACCGCAAGCCCGGCCAGGAACAGCAGCGCCGCGATGACGCTGCCCTTCAGGAACACCTGCGAAATGCTGAGCAGCGTCGCCTGCACGAACAGGCCGGCGTCGAGCCGCGTCGCCGCGACCGACTCGAACGGCACGACGACCCCGGCGGTGGGCAGCGCGGAGCCGGCGAGACCCGCGAACCCGTAGGTCGCGAGCAGCAGCAGCCAGGTGACGAGCACGAACGGGAACGTCAGCGCCGGCACGTCCCAGGTCCGGGCCACGCGGACGGTGGCGGACATCGCGACGACCGACGCCGCGCCGCCGAGGATCACGTAGGCCCAGAGCAGCAGACCCGGCGCGATGAACGTGGCGAGCGCCAGTCCGACGAGAAAGCCGTTGAAACCGTAGAGCCCGGCCCGCAGCGACGCGGGGTCGACGCGCAGCCAGCACGCGGTGCCGGTCGCCGCGACGACGGCCACCAGGCCACCGAACAGGACCTGCGGCACGCCGGCGGCAAACGATCCCCAGGCGACCGCGGCAAGGAACAGCGCGCCGCTCAGCGGATGGTCCTGGAACATCACCTGTCCGATGCCACGCAGGTTGATGTCGACGAAGCGCAGGACGCGCGACGATGCGCAGAGCGATTCCCAGCGGGACAGGACGCCTTTCATCGATCACCTCCATCGAACACGGCGCGGGCGGACTCTGGTTGACGGGTAAATGAAACTCGAGAAATGCGCTCAATCTCGGCGTCATTCCCGCGAACGCGGGAATCCAGCGTCGTCGAGAGTCGCTGGGTCCCCGCTTTCGCGGGGACGACGATGTGTTGTGTCCATGCCGGTACGTTTCGTCAATTCAATTGCTCGTCACCGTACTAGCGCCAGAAGAAAGGGGCCGGGATGGCGGCGCCGGTGATTTCGTGGCGCGCGACTGCCCAGAACTCGCGCACCTTGGCCCGCACCTGCGCGGTCTCGCGACCGAGCACCTTGAACACCAGTCCGGCGTCGTTGGGCAGCCGGCACGCGCCGAACGCCACGCCCTGTTCCAGGTCGACCGCGGCGCCGATGCGCGCGTGAACGTGCTCGGCGTGGTCCGGGGGCGTGCACAGGACGACGTTGCCGAACACCTCGAAGCCGTCCATCACTCCCGTCTGCCGCATCGGGTTCCGTAGCGGCTCGATCACCAGCTTCTCGCTGAACAGCGGCGTCCCGTCGGGCCGCGCGGCGACCGTCGCCAGCGACAGCAGCGTGGCGCCGAAGCACTCGTCCGGGTGATGGTGCCGGCGGCCCGGCTGGACGATCTCGGAGCAGAGCATCGATGCCGACGGGTGGATGGTGATCCGCGTGTCGCTCGCGAACCGCGCTTCACGGTGCGGGATCAGCGGGTCGGGGAGGTACTCGAGATAGGCGCCCTCGTCCAGCGTGAACACTTGCGTCTGCTGCGCGTAGTTGGCGTCCATCGAGTGGATCTTGGTCGCCGACTGCGTGGTGACGTGCGCCCGCGCGCCCGGCCCGAGCGACACGTCGAGCGCCAGCCGATCGCCCTGCAGCACGCAACCCGCGGTGGTGATCATGAACAGCCACGCCATGTCCGGGAGCGCGTCGTCGCAATGCAGCGCGCGCTGCGCGAGGCAGGGCGCGCGCGACTCGAGCTCGGCCAGGATCGTGCGTCCGTCGCGGCGCTCGAAGCCCAAGCGCAGGCGGCCGGACTTGCCGACGGCGCCGCTGCCCATCTGCGGCGGCTCGTCCAGGTAGCGCGCGAACCCGCCCGGCACGGCGGGCGCCACGCCTCCCGCCATCACGGCCGCGCGGGCGAGGGCCGGTGCCGGCCCGGCCGCGCCCATTACGCCGCCTGCCCCGCCGGCAGCTTGAGGTCGAACAGCAGGTCGTTGCGGATCAGCGCGACGAGCTCGGCGATGCCCTCGCCCGTGCGGCAGTTGGTGAACAGGAACGGCTTGTCGCCGCGCATCAGCTTCGAGTCGCGCGCCATCACCTCGAGGCTCGCGCCGACGTAGGGCGCGAGATCGGTCTTGTTGATGACGAGGATGTCCGACTGGGTGATGCCGGGCCCGTTCTTGCGCGGGATCTTGTCGCCGGCGGCGACGTCGATCACGTAGATGAAGAAATCGACCAGCGCCGGCGAAAAGGTCAGCGTGAGGTTGTCGCCGCCGCTCTCGATCAGCACGACGTCGCCGTCGGGAAAGCGCGCCTCCATGTCCTCGACCGCCGCCAGGTTCATGCTCGGATCCTCGCGCACCGCCGTGTGCGGGCACGCGCCGGTCTCGACGCCGAGGATGCGTTCCTCGAGCAGGATCCCCTTGAGCGTGCGCTGCACGTGCTTGGCGTCCTCGGTCGTCACCACGTCGTTGGTGATGATGAGGATCTTGATGCCCATCTCGAGCAGCGGCGGCGTGATGGCCTCGACGATCGCCGTCTTGCCCGAGCCGACGGGGCCGCCGATGCCGATTCGCGTGATCTTCTTCACGGGGTTCTCTCTTCGCGGGACACGCTTCAGTTCATGAACAGGCGCACGTGCGCCCTGACGTGGACGGCGCCGAGGATCTCGGCGAGCGGCGCGAACCCCGCCATGTCGTCGAGGCCGGCCGCCGCCGCGGTGGCGTACGCCGCGTCCGCGTCGGCGTTGAGCGCGTGGAGCATCCGCTGCGTGTCGACGTGGCTGACGCGCATCAGCCGCAGCGCCGCGCCCAGGATCGTCGCCGCCACGCCGTACTGGTGCACGACGAAGGCGTCGCGCGCCGACAGGCCCTGCGCGGCGAAGTTGACGGCGAGCGCCACCGGGTAGCAGCCGGGCGTGGTACCGGCCAGCACGCGGTCGCGCCAGTCCAGCAGCGCGGGCATGCCGGTCACCTGCGCGGAGAGCTCGGCGAACTTGCGGCCCGTCCGCACCGACATCGAGCGCGTCTCGTCGGAGAGCTTGCGCGCGAAGAGGCGGGCGTCGATGAGCACCAGTTCGGCGACGTCGCCCGCGAGCGCGGCGCGGTGCGCGCAGACGAGCCCGATGCCGTCGCCGCGGCCGGCCTGCTCGACCGCGGTCCGCGTGAAGGCGAGCAGCGTGGCCGTGTCGGTGACCACGCGCTCCTGGATCGCCGACTCGAGCCCGCCCGAGAACGAGAAGCCGCCGATCGGCAACATCGAGTCGCCGAACTGCAGCAGGCGCGCGAGGTGCGTCGCGGTGACGGGCGGCGCGGCGCCGTCAGCGCTGGGCTTCATTCCGCGGCGTCGGCGTGCGGATGGGCGTGCGGATGCGCATGCGGGTGGGCATGCGCGCGCACCGGCGAGCGCCCGTGCACGTGTCCGGTCGCCGGGTCGACCGCGACGTAGCGATCCTGCGTGTGCGTGTGCAGCGGGCCTTCCGCGCCGCCGAACAGGCGGCGCGACTCGTGCGGCGCGAGATACGGGACGATGTCCTCGCCCGGCACGAACTCGTAGCGGATGCCCTCGAAGCGGTGCGTCTTCATCACCGACGCCATCACCTTGTGATCGACGGTCAGCGGCACGAACACGCGCGTGCCCTTGACCAGCGCCGGCCAGTGCTGGTTGCCGAGCGCGTGCCCGAGCTCGACGCAGGTGCGCATCGCGTACGCGGGGTCCTGCGCGGCCAACTCGTCGAGGTGCACGATCATCACGTCGCGCAGGCTGATGCGCGCGACCACGGCGCGGGCGGCCGCGGCATCCCACACCAGCACGTCGCCGTCGCGCAGGAACGCGCCGCGATCGAGCGACACGGCGATTTCGTGCCCGCTGGCCGTCTTCTTGCGGAAGCGGTTCTTCTGCGCCTCCCAGTGGTCGAGCGCCAGCGGCTCGACGTTGGCCGCGGCGAGGCGTGCCGCCCACTCCGGATCGCTGGCGTTGCCCAGCACTCGCTCGATGATGATCAAGGCGCGCCGCTCAGCTGAAAAAATACCGCTGGTTGAGGGACGTCGTCTTCAGCGGCGGGACGGTCGCGTGCACGCCGTCGACGGTGACGGCGAACGTCTCCGGCGAGACTTCGATCTTCGGCGTGCCGGAATTGCGGACCATGTCCTGCTTGCCGATCCTGCGCGTGTTCTTCACCGGGATCACCTGGCGACACAGATCGAGCTTCTCGCCGACGCCCGCGGCGTCCGCCGCCTGCGACACGAACGTCACGCAGGTGTCGGCGGCGAGGCGGCCGAAGCTGCCGAACATCGGCCGGTAGTAGACCGGCTGCGGCGTCGGCAGCGACGCATTGGGATCGCCCATCACCGCCCAGTTGATGACGCCGCCCTTGATGACGAGCCGGGGCTTCGCGCCGAAGAAGCCGGGCTCCCACAGCACGAGGTCGGCGATCTTGCCGACCTCGACCGAGCCGAGCACGTGCGAGATGCCGTGCGCGATCGCCGGGTTGATCGTGATCTTGGCGACGTAGCGCAGCACGCGGAAGTTGTCGTTGCCCGGCGCGTCCTGCGGCAGCTTGCCGCGGCCGGTCTTCATCGCGTCGGCGGTCTGGATCGTGCGCAGCCAGCACTCGCCGATCCGGCCCATCGCCTGCGAGTCGCTGGAGAAGATCGAGATCACGCCGAGGTCGTGCAGCACGTTCTCCGCCGCGATGGTCTCGGCGCGGATGCGGCTCTCGGTGAACGCCACGTCCGACGGGATGTCGGGCGAGAGGTGGTGGCACACCATGATCATGTCGTACAGCTCCGCCTGAGAGTTGATGCCGTAGGGGAGCGTGGGATTGGTCGACGCGGGCAGCACGTTCGGCAGGCCCGACACCTTGATGATGTCCGGCGCGTGCCCGCCGCCGGAGCCTTCGGTGTGGAACGAGTGGATCGTGCGGCCCTCGAACGCGGCGATCGTGTCCTCGACGAAGCCCGATTCGTTCAGCGTGTCGGTGTGCATGCACACCTGCACGTCCATCTCGTCGGCGACCGTGAGCGCGGAACGCAGCACCGCGGGCGTCGTGCCCCAGTCCTCGTGGCACTTGAAGCCCACCGCGCCGGCCTCGATCTGCTCGACCAGCGCCGCCTTGCCGTGCCCGTGGCCCTTCGCGAGGATGCCGACGTTGACGGGCCAGCCCTCGAACGCGCGCAGCATGTTCGTGATGTTGCGCGGACCCGGCGTGACCGTCGTCGCGTTCGATCCGTCCGAAGGCCCGGTGCCGCCGCCGATGAGCGTCGTCGTGCCGTTGGACAGCGCCGCGTACGCCTGCTGCGGCGAGATGAAGTGGATGTGCGTGTCGATGCCGGCGGCCGTCAGGATCAGATGGTTGCCGGAGATGGCGTCGGTGGCGAGGCCGCACTCGAGGCCCGGCGTGACGTGGTCCATGGTCTGCGGATTGCCGGCCTTGCCGATCGCGCAGATCCGGCCGTCCTTGATGCCGACGTCGGCCTTCACCACACCCAGCACCGCGTCGATGATCGTCACGTTGGTGATGACGAGATCGGGTGTCCCGGCGTGCGTGCGCCGGTTGTCCATCCCCATGCCCTCGCGCAGGCTCTTGCCGCCGCCGAAGACGATCTCGTCGCCGGGCGCGCCGCGCAGGTCGCGCTCGATCTCGACGAACAGCCCGGTGTCGCCGAGCCGGATGCGATCGCCCGTCGTGGGGCCGTACAGGCCGACGTACTCGTTGCGGGATAGGGTGGCCATGGTTCCGATCCGAAGGGGTTGGCGTCGGTGCTGCGAGTCAGGGCTACGGGGCGGTTGCGGCGTCGGGGCCGCGCTGGCGCCGACCGGTCATGGGCGGGAGCGGAAGCCCCGCTTCGCCGCGAGCGCCACGGCCTTCGCCTTGCCGGCATCGCCGGCCTTGCCCGAGGTGGGTCCGTCGACGAGGTTGTTGAAGCCGTAGACGGCGCGCTTGCCGCCAAAGGGCACCAGCCGCACCTCGCGCTCGTCCCCGGGCTCGAAGCGCAGCGCGGTGGACGCGGGAATGTGCAGATGCTGGCCGAAGGCCGCGGCCCGGTCGAATTCCAGCGCCCGGTTGACCTCGAAGAAGTGGAAGTGCGAGCCGACCTGGATCGGGCGGTCCCCGGTGTTGCGCACCTTGAGCGTCGTCACCTCGAGCCGCTCGTGGTAGCTGATCGGCGCGGCATGGCAGACGTAACCGCCTATGGCGACCTTGGCCGTCGCCGGGTCGACGTCGGCGGCGATCGCGGGTCCTGCCTTGACTCCGGCCATGGGCTGCTCCTTGGTCTGGGGTTACTGGATCGGCGTGTGCACCGTCACCAGGCGGCTGCCGTCGGTGAACACGGCCTCGACCTGCACCATCGGAATGAGGTCGGCCACGCCGTCCATCACGTCGTTCTTGGTGAGCGCGGTGCGCGCCTCCTTCGACACCTCGTCGATGGTCTTGCCGGCGCGGGCACCGTCGAGCGCGGTCGCCGAGATGATGGCGACGGCTTCCGGATAGTTGAGCTTGATCCCCTTGGCTTTGCGCTTCTGCGCGACCTCGGCCAGCATGTGGATGATCAGCTTGTCGAACTCCCGCGGCGTCAGCTGCATCGCAACCTCCCTGTCGACTCGTCGCGCTGTAGGTTATACCGATTTCAAGTTATACCGGCATGAAAATGCGTGCAAGCCGGCGCCCCCCGCTGTCCGCTGTTTGCCATTGCTACCCGACGCGAGATCCAAGAAAATAGTGGGATTGCCCACTGGGAGTAGCCTCGTGTTTCCGAATCTCGCCGCTGGGCGAAGCCGTTTCCCGAGCCGTCGTCCCCGGCCTGGCGCGGTCGTCGTGCTCGCCATCGCCGCGGCCACGCTGCTGTCGTCGTGCCAGCGGACCGAAGAGCAGGTCGCACCGGAAGTCCGCCCGGTACGCGCGATGACGGTCGCCAAGGGCGCAGGCGGCGGCGCGTTCACCCTCACCGGCACGGTGCAGGCGCAGTCCGAAGTCAACCAGTCGTTCCGCATCGACGGCCGCCTGTTGGAACGGCTGGTCGGCGTCGGCGACGCCGTGCGGCCGGGCCAGCTGATCGCGCGGCTCGACCCGCAGAACGAGGAGAGCGGGCTCTTGTCCGCGCGGGCGCAGCTCACCGGAGCGCAGGCCCGGCTCGTCGAGGCGCAGAACAACTTCACGCGGATGCGCGACCTGGTAGTCGAGAACGCGGTGTCGCGCGCGTCGTTCGATCAGGCCGAAGCGAGCCTCAAGACCGCGCAGGCGCAGGTCGAATCGGCCCAGTCGCAGGTCACGCTCGCCACCAATCGGCTGGGCTACACCCGGCTGATGTCCAGCGTGGCCGGCGTGGTGACGGTGCAGGGCGCGGAGCCGGGGGAGGTGGTCGGCGCCGGGCGCATGATCGTCCAGGTCGCCCGTGAGGGCGCGCGCGACGCGGTCCTCGACGTGCCCGCGCGGGTCAAGGACGCCGTGACCTTGAATCCCGACATCGTCGTCTCGCTCACCGCGGACCCCAAGGTCACCGCGAAGGGCGTCGTACGCGAGGTCGCACCGCGCGCCGACCCGATCACCGGCACGTTCCGGGTCAAGATCCGGCTGATCGACCCGCCGGCCGCGATGCGCCTCGGTACGACGGTCACCGGACGCATCAGCCTTCCGGCTTCTGCCACCGCCGCCATCGAGATCCCGCCGTCCGCGGTCACCCGCTCCGACCGGCAGGCATCCGTGTGGGTCGTTGATCCGAAGACCGGGATTGTGGCGTCGCGGGCGATCGAGATCCGCGCATCCGACCCGACGCGGGTCGAGGTCTCGTACGGCCTCGCCCCGGGCGACGTCGTCGTGACCGCCGGCGTGCACGCACTGCGATCCGGCCAGAAGGTCCGCCTGCTCGAGGCCAGGCAGTGATCGGTCCCAATCTGTCGGAGTGGGGGCTGAAGCGGCCCTCGCTGGTGGTGTTCATGATGATCGTCGCGGTGGTCGCGGGGGTGCTCTCGTTCATGCGCCTTGGGCGCGGCGAGGATCCGGCGATCACCATCCGCACCATGATCGTCGCTGCCGCGTGGCCGGGCGCGACGGTCGAGGAGACGCTGAAACAGGTCACCGAGCGGCTCGAGCGCACGCTGCAGGAGACGCGCCACCTTGACCGGGTGCGCAGCTACACGACGGCCGGGCAGACGACGATCTTCGTCGACCTGAAGCAGTCCGCGCCGCCCGCCGACATCGCGGACGTCTGGTACAACGTGCGCAAGAACATCGGCGACATGCGCGGCACGTTGCCGCAGGGTGTGGTCGGACCGTTCTTCAACGACGACTTCGGCGACACGTTCGGCATCATCTACGCGTTCACCGCCGACGGCTTCACGTTTCGGGAATTGCGCGACCACGTCGAGGCCGCCCGCTCCCGGCTGCTGCAGGTCAAGGACGTCTCGAAGATCGACGTGCTGGGCGCGCAGGACGAGCAGGTGTTCATCGAGTTCTCGACCGAGAAGCTCGCAGGGCTGCGTCTCGACTATCCGACGATCCTGGCGACGCTGCAGGCGCAGAACCTGGTGCGGCCGGCGGGCGTCATCCAGACGGAGCAGGAACGCGTGTTCCTGCGCGTCACCGGCGCGTTCGACAACGAGCGCGACATCGAGAACGTCAACTTCGTCACCGGCGACCGCAACTTCCGGTTGGGCGACATCGCCACGGTGCGGCGCGGCTTCGTCGACCCGCCGCAGCCGATGTTCCGCGTCAACGGCAAGCCGGCGATCGGCCTCGCCATCGCGATGCGCGACGCCGGCGACATCCTGGCGCTCGGCGCCAACGTCCGCACCGAGATGGACGAGATCCGCGCGAACCTGCCCGTCGGCATCGAGCCGGTGTTGGTCGCCGACCAGGCAGTGTCCGTCGACGTCGCGATCAACGACTTCATGACGTCGCTGTGGCAGGCGATCCTGATCATCCTCGCCTGCAGCTTCGTGAGCCTCGGCGTGCGGCCCGGCGCCGTGGTCGCGCTGGCGATCCCGCTGACGCTGGCGATCGTCTTCGCCATCATGGACGCAGCACAGATCGACCTGCACCGCATTTCGCTCGGCGCGCTGATCATCGCGCTGACGCTGCTGGTCGACGATGCGATGACGACGGTCGACGCGATGATTCGGCGGCTCGGCGCCGGCGACACCAAGGACGAAGCGGCGACGTTCGCCTACCGCACGCTCGCGGCGCCGATGCTGATCGGCACGTTCGTCACCATCTCGAGCTTCGTGCCGATCGGCTTCGCGCAGAGCTCCGCCGGCGAGTACACGTTCTCGATCTTCTCGGTGGTCGGCATTTCGCTGATCGTGTCGTGGCTCGTCGCCGTCATCTTCGCGCCGATCATCGGCAAAGCGCTCCTGAAGGCGCCGAAGGCGGGCGCCGAGGCCAAGCCGAGCAAGCTGCTGAACGCGTACGGCGCGTTCCTCTCCGCGGCCATCAACGCGAAGTGGGTGACCATCGGCTTGACGCTCGCCGCGTTCGCGGCGGCGATCTACATGTCGCAGCACGTGCCGCGGCAGTTCTTCCCGGCGTCCGACCGCCCCGAGCTGACGGTCGACATGACGCTGCGGCAGAACGCGTCGATCTACGCGACCGAGGCGCAGGCGAAGCGCTTCGAGACGATCCTGAAGGACGATCCGGACGTCGACCACTTCAGCACCTACGTCGGCCGCGGCGCGATCCGCTTCATCCTCACGTTCAACGTCCAGCTCGCCAATCCGTTCTTCGCGCAGTTCGTGATCGTCGCCAAGGACCTGGAGGCACGTGAGCGGCTGCAGCAGAAGCTGGAGCAGGCGCTCGCCGAGCAGTTCCCCGAAGTCGTCGCCCGCGTGTCGCCGCTCGAGCTGGGCCCGCCGGTCGGCTGGCCGCTGCAGTACCGGGTCTCCGGCCCGGACAAGGACGAGGTGCGGCGCATCGCGCAGCGATTCGCCGAGGTGCTGGCGTCGGACCCGCGGACGCGGCACGTGCACTTCGACTGGATGGAGCCGGCGCGGCAGGTCCGCGTCAACGTCGACCAGGACGAGGCGCGCCGGCTGGGCGTCAACTCGCGCACGCTCGCGGCCGTTCTCAATGCGTCCGTCACCGGCACGACCGTGACGCAGCTGCGCGACGACATCTACCTCGTCAACGTCGTCGCGCGCGCCACGGACGAGCAGCGGGTGTCGTTCGAAGCGTTGAGCTCGCTGCAGGTGCCCACGCCGAGCGGACGCATGGTGTCATTGCAGCAGTTCGCGACGTTCACCGACGAGCAGGAGTTCCCGCTGGTCTGGCGGCGCGACCGCGTGCCCACCCTCACCGTGCGCGCGGACGTCACCCACGGCGTGCTGCCGGACGCGGTCGTCGGTGCGCTGGCGCCGCGGGTCGCGGAGTTCGCCGCGAAACTGCCGAAGCCGTACCAGGTCGCGACCGGCGGCCTGTACGAGGAAAGCGCGATTTCCAGCGCGTCGGTGTTCGCCGTCGTGCCGGTGATGATCCTGCTGATGCTGGCGACGATGATGCTGCTGCTCGTCAGCTTCCGCCGGCTCGCCATGGTGGTCGCCCTCCTTCCGCTGGGCCTGATCGGCGTCGTCGTCACGCTGCTCGTGTTCAACCGGCCGCTCGGCTTCGTCGCGATCCTCGGCATCCTGGCGCTGATCGGCATGATCGCCAAGAACGCGGTGATCCTGGTCGTGCAGATCGAGACCGACCGCGCCGAAGGCCGGGGCGTGCGCGACGCGGTGATGGCATCGGCGACTGGACGGCTGCGGCCGATGATCCTGACGGCAATCTCGACCGTGCTCGGGCTGATTCCGATCGCGCCGACGGTGTTCTGGGGGCCGATGGCCTTCGCGATCATGGGCGGGCTGCTGGTCGCCACGTTGCTGACGCTGATCCTGCTGCCCGTGCTGTACGTCGCCGTCTTCGGCAACGAGAAAGCGCCGCCGGTCGCCGCCGCGAGCGAGCCGGCCTGAACAGGGGCGCGACGCATGGCCGAGCCGGAGCACGCGCCCGCCGCACCCCGGACTGCCCCGGCGGACGCCGGGCGCGCGGAGTTGGAGCTGCACGTCGGTGAGATGCGCCAGCTGTTCAACGCGATGGATCCGGCGCCGTTCCGCGAGCGCGATCTCGATCCCAATGCCGAGGAGTACATCGTCGACTGGGGACGGGAAACGCGCGCCGGCGAGCCGCTCGGTCTCGTCGTGCGCCTGTCCCGGGAGCCCGCGACGCCGGAGAACGCCGCGCTGCTGTTCGACGCGGTCCACTGCTATTTCCGCCAGCGCGCCGAGGCGACCCGGCGCAAGCTGCGCCAGCTGTTCCGGGTCGGCCGCGTCAGCCTGGTGATCGGCCTCGCGTTCCTCGCCGGCGCGATCGTGATCGGCGAGTTCGTCGCGGGGCTCGTCGGCAAGACGTCCTACGGCGGGATCATCGAGGAGACCTTCGTGATCGGCGGCTGGGTCGCGCTGTGGCGTCCGCTCGAGATCTTCCTGTACGACTGGTGGCCGATCCGCGCCGAGGCGAAGCTGTTCGATCGCCTGGGCGAGATGGACGTGCGCGTGCTCGACGCGGCGCCGGCCGCGGCGCGCGGAGCGGCACCGTGAACGCAAACACCGACGCGTCGCCCCCTGCCGCGCCCGACTCGGGGCGGCGCGAAGCCGCGGCGCGCGCCGGCGCGTTCTTCCTGCTCTGGATCGTGCTCATGCAGAGCGTGAAGCCCGCCGACCTCGCGATGGGCGCGTTCGCCACGGGCTGCGCGACCTGGGCGAGCCTGCGCCTGTTCCCGCCGGTCACGGGAGAGTTGCACTTCGTCGCATTGCTCAGGCTGCTGCCGCACTTCGTCCGGGAATCCGTGGTGGCCGGGTTCGACGTGGCCCGCCGCGTGTTCGATCCGCGCCTGCCGATCTCCCCCGGGTTCGTCGACTGCCCGCTGGACTTCCCGCCGGGGTTCGCCCGCAACACGTTCGCGACGATCACCAGCCTGATGCCGGGCGCGGTGCCGATCGACGGCGACGAGAAGGCGCTGGAGTACCACTGTCTCGACACCTCGCTGCCGGTCGTCGAGCAGCTGTGGCAGGAGGAGAAGCTGCTGGCGCGCGCGCTCGAGGCGGGGCGGCGTCATGGCTGAGTTCCTGCTGGGCGCGTCCGTCTTCGTGCTCGCGATGGTCGCGCTCGGGCTCGCGCGCATCCTGCGCGGTCCGCACGACGCCGATCGCATGATGGCGGCGCAGCTGCTCGGCACCGGGGGCATCGCCGCGCTGCTGCTGCTGGGCGCAGCGTCCGGCGTGGACGCGATCGTCGACGTGGCGCTGACGCTCGCGCTGCTGGCGGCATTCGCGACCATCGCGTTCGTGAAGGCGTCGACGCCGGGCGCGTCCGACGATCGCGAGGAGGAGCGCGGATGACCGGCCTGCTGGATGTCGTGTCCATCGTCGCCATCGTCGCCGGCGCGATCTTCTTCCTCGCCGGGACGCTCGGCCTGCTGCGCTTTCCGGACACCTACACGCGGCTGCACGCGCTGACCAAGGCCGACAATCTCGGCCTGGGGCTGGTGGTGCTGGGCCTGCTGCCGCAGGTGAACGGCGTGGCGTCCGGCCTGAAGCTCGTGGTCGTGTGGCTGCTGGTGATGCTGGCCGGCGCGTGCGCGTCGCAGATGGTCGCGCGCACGGCGCGCCGCGGGGAGCGCCGTGACTGACGTGCTCAACGCCGGTCTCGCCGCGCTGATCGTCGGGCTGGCGATGTGGGCGGTGTTCGCGCGCGACGCGTTCGCGGCGGTCGTCGGCTTCATCGCTTACGGACTGCTGCTCACGCTGGTCTGGGTGCAGCTGCAGGGCGTCGACGTGGCGCTGACGGAAGCCGCCATCGGCGGTGGCCTGACCGGCGCGCTGCTGATCGGCGCGGCCTCACGCTTGCGCGGCACCGAGGCCGCGGCGCGCGCGGAGCGGCCGCGCGCACTGGTGCGCATCGCCGCCGCCGCCCTCGCCGCGGCGGTGACGGCCGCGCTCGCGATCGGCGTGCTGATGCTGCCCGATCCTGCACCGACGCTCGCGCCGCAGACCATGGCCAACATCGGGTCGACGGGCGTGGGCAATCCGATCACCGCGGTGCTGCTCGCATTCCGCGCGATGGACACGCTGCTCGAGGCGATCGTGCTGGTATTCGCGCTGATCGGCGTGTGGTCGCTCGGGCCGGACGACGCGTGGGGCGGGCGCCCGGGGCTGCGGCACCGCGCCGATCCCAACGGCATCCTCGCCTACCTCGCGCGCGTGCTGCCGCCGATCGGCATCATCGTCGGCACGTACATCTTCTGGGTCGGCGCCGACCACCCCGGCGGCAAGTTCCAGGGCGCGACGATCGTCGCGGCGATGTGGCTGCTGGCGATCATGGCCGGCCTCGCCGACACGCCACCGGTCAGCCGGACCTGGGTGCGGGTCGGACTGGCGGCGGGCCCGCTGGTGTTCATCGCGATCGGGCTGATGGGCGCGGCGACGGCCGGCGCGTTCCTCGCCTATCCGGACGGCTACGCGAAGCCGCTGATCGTCGTCATCGAACTGGCGCTGATGCCGACGCTCGCGCTGATCCTCGCGCTCCTGATCGCCGGCGCGCCGCGACGGCCGGTGCAGCCGTGAGCGGCGGGACGCTGTTCGGCCTCTGCGCGGCGCTGCTGGTGGGCGTCGGCCTGTACGGCATGGTCGCCAACGCGCACCCGCTGCGCAAGATCCTCGCGTTCAACATCGTCGGCAGCGGCGTGTTCCTGCTGCTCGGCGCCATCGCTCGCCGCGGCGCGGCCGCGGGCCTCGGTGGCGACCCGGTGCCGCAGGCGCTACTGATCACCGGGATTGTCGTCGCGTTCTCCGCCACGGCGCTGGCGGTCGCCGTGCTGCTGCGGCTGTTCGACGTGACGGGCTCGGTCACGCTCTCCGCCGAGACGCCTGCGAAGCCCGAGTCAGATACTGCGGCAGCGCCGCCGGGAACTCCGCGATGAGCGACCGTGCCGACGGAATGGCGTCGTCCACGCGCAAGCGGGGACCCAGCGGCGTTCGGACAGAGACGCTGGGTCCCCGCTTGCGCGGGGACGACCGGTCAAAGTCTGTGCGGTTTGGTCGACTCGCCTAGCCCGCGCACGCAATGCCCGACGCCGACATGACGACCCCCGGCGGCATCCTGCTCGCGCTTGCCGTGCTCGTGCCGTTCATCGGCGTCCTCGCGGGCCTGGTGCTGGGCGGCCGCAACGCGCAGCGCGTCGCGTTCCTGACCATGGCCGTCGGGTTCGGCGTTGCGGTCGCCGTCGCCGATCACTACCTGCGCTCGGGCGCCCCGGTGGTCTACCTGCTGGGCGGCTGGGCGCCGCCGCTCGGCGTCGCGCTGCGCGCCGACGCGCTGGCGGTGGTCATGCTGCTCGTCGTCGCCGTCGTGATCTTCGGCATCGGCGTGTACGCCTGCGCCGACTTCGGCACGCCGCCCGGCGAGCGCGAGGCACGCGCGCCGTTCACCTACTGGCTGCTGCTGATGGCGGTGTGGGGCTCGCTCAACCTGGTGTTCGTCAGCGGCGACCTCTTCACGCTGTACGTCGCGCTGGAACTGCTGACGTTCGCCGGCGTGCCGCTCGTGTCCCTCGAAGGCCGTGGCGAGACGCTGCGCGCCGCGCTGCGCTACCTGCTGTTCGCGTTGCTGGGCTCGGTGCTGTACCTGCTGGGCGCGGTGCTGCTGTACGGCGCCTACGGCACGCTGGACATCGCGCTCGTCGCGGCGCGCATCCGTCCCGATCCCGCCACGCTCGCGGCGGCGGCACTGATGACCACCGGCCTGCTCGCGAAGACCGCGCTGTTCCCGCTGCACATCTGGCTGCCGCCCGCGCACGCCGGCGCACCGGCGGCGGCGAGCGCGGTGCTGTCCGCGCTGGTGGTCAAGGGCTCGTGGTTCCTCGTCGTCCGCCTGTGGTTCGACGCGATGCCGGGCGTGATCACGCTGTCCGCGGCGCAGCTGCTGGCGGGCATGGGCGCGGCGGCGATCGTGTTCGGCAGCATCGTCGCCGTGCGGCAGGAGCGCTTGAAGCTGCTGGTCGCCTATTCGACGCTGGCGCAGATCGGCTACCTGTTCCTGATGTTCCCGCTGGCCTTCGACGCCGGCGGCACCGCGCTGGTGCACGGTGGGGCGCTGACCGGTGGGCTGCTGCAGGCGATCTCGCACGCGACCGCCAAGGCCGGCATGTTCATGGCGGCCGGCCTGATCTATGCGGCGCTCGGCCACGACCGCATCGCCGACCTTGCCGGCGTCGCGCGGGCCATGCCCGTCACGGTGCTCACGTTCGCGGTGGCAGGCCTGGCGCTGATGGGCGTCGTGCCGAGCGGCGCCTATCTCGCGAAGAAGCTGCTGCTCTACGCCGCCGACGACTCGGGCCAGTGGTGGTGGACGATCGTGCTGCAGGGTGGCGCCGTGTTCACGGCGGGCTACGTCGTGCTGGTGCTCGTCAATGCGCTGCGCCGCGTGGGTGAGCCGATCACGTTGGTCGTGCGCGTGTCGCGACGCTCCGAATTCGCCGCGCTGGCGCTCGCCGTGTGCTCGCTGCTGCTCGCGTTGGCCGCGCTCGGGCCCGTGCCGGGCGAGCTCGTCTCGAATCCGCTGGCGCCTGCGGAGCTGGGGTCGACGCTGCTGACGTTCGCCGGCGGCGCGCTGCTGGCGCTGGGCCTCGCGCGCCGGTCGCTGCTCGCGCCCGGGCGCGCGGACGCCGACGCCGGGCCCGTGCGGCGCGGCATGGTCGCGCTGGGTGCCGCCGTCGCGAACGCCGACGTGCTGGTCCGGCGCTGGCCCTCCGCGAGCGTCGCGATGCTGGCGGTGACCGCGCTGTTCGGCTGGGCGCTCGCCGCCGGCGCGATGTCGAACTGACGACGCTCCTATGAGCGCATGACATCCTCTCGTCGTCCCCGCGCAAGCGGGGACCCAGTGACTTCCGAGCAAACGCCACTGGGCTCCCGCCTTCGCGGGAGCGACGACGGTGTGTTACCGCTGTCGACGATTTAGGCGAGGCTCAATGGACGCCGTGGCTATGCGCCGCAACCACTTCCCGAAGCGCTGACGACCGGTTCTTTCCACCAAAGGAGCAACACCTTGGCGTACACGATGATCACCGCTCGACGGTTGTGCAGCGCGGCCGAGCTCGAGCTCGTTGCGGCGAGCTTCGCGAGCGACAAGACCGCCTGGACCAGCGCTCGCCTCCAGAACAAGATCCAGCGCACCCGGAAGCTGCGCGACAAGTATCGCGAACTCGTCCGCCGCACGCGCGCGGCGGGACGCGTCGCGAGCGGCGGGCGCTACGGCGCGCAGCCGAAGACCCAGATGCTCGCGGTGCAGCGAGTGAAGCTGTTCGACGAAACGCTTGCGCGCTACACGGCCAAGCTCGCGCGGCTCAATGCGGCGGAGCGCGCGGCGCAGGAGCGGGAAGCGGGCAAGCGCAAGTTGCAGAAGCTGTTTGCCCGCGCAGCGGCCGCTCCCGGCGCCGCTTCGCGGCCACGGGCGGTCAAGTCGAGGGAGCCGCGCGCAGCGACTCCGCCGGCACCGGCCAGGCGCGGGCCGGTACCGCGACACGCCGTGAAAGCGCACGTGCGCGCGCGCAACCAGCGCCGGCAGGCGAGCCGCGACGCCAAGTGACGTTTGCCGGCACGCCGCGGCCGCAGAAGCCGCCGCGCGCGTCGCCCCGGCTCAGAACGACCCGAACATCGTGCCCAGCACGATCACCGCGATCAGGCCGAGGATCGCGCTGACGATGGCGACCATCACGATGTCGAGGTAGCTTTGCTTGTGGGTCGTGCCGCACACGGCGAGCAGCGTCACCACGGCGCCGTTGTGCGGCAGGCTGTCGAGCGTGCCGGCACCGATCACCGCGACGCGGTGCATCAGCGCCGGATCGATCGCGAGGTCGGCCGCCATCTGCATGAACGGGCCGCCGAGCGCCTCCAACGCGATCGTCAGGCCGCCCGACGCCGAGCCGGTCAGCGCCGCGAGGATGTTGGTCGCCAGCGCCAGCGAAACCAGCGGCCCGCCGCCGATGTTCAGCACCCAGTCGCGGACAACCGCGAAGGCGGGCATTGCCGCCACCACGGCGCCGAAGCCGACGAGGCTCGCGACGCTCAGCACCGGCAGCACCGACGCCGTGGCACCGGCGTCGACGGTGTCGCGCAGCGCCGGCAGGCGCCGGCGGTTGAGCGCCACCAGCGTGACGATCGCGATCACCAACGCGAGCAGCACCGACCACACGCCGGTCACCGCCGCGGCTCCCGCGCCACCCCAGCGCTCGCCCCACAGGAAGTCGAGATCGAGGCGCGGCAGCACCAGCAGCGACGCGACCAGGTTGACCGCGACCACCACGATCAACGGCAGCGCCGCGACGAACGCCCCCGGTGCTTCGGCGCTCTTGTGGCCACGCGTGGATTTCCGCGGGGTCGAACGCGCTGGCCGTCGTGGCCCGCTCGCGATACGGCGGATCGCCGGCCGCGGTTTCCGGTGCCGGCAGCGCGACGCCGAAGCCTTCGCCCGCGCGCCTCGCGGCGTGCTCCGCGCGCGCAAGCCACCACAGGCCGAAGGCCAGCATGACCGCGGACGCGACGATGCCGAGCCCCGGTGCGGCGAACGGCGTGGTGCCGAAGAACGGCATCGGAATCGCGTTCTGGATCGCCGGCGTGCCGGGCAGCGAGGACATCGTGAACGTCATCGTGCCGAGCGCGATCGCCGCCGGCATCAGGCGGTTCGGGATGTCTGCCGCGCGAAACAGCGCCTGCCCCATCGGCACCAGCACGAAGAACGCGACGAACAGGCTGACGCCGCCGTAGGTGACGGCCGTGCCCGCGAGCACGACCGCCAGCACCGCGCGTTTCGCGCCGAGCCGCTCGGTCATCCACTTGGCAATTGCCGCGACGGAGCCGCTGTCCTCCATCAGCTTGCCGAACACCGCGCCGAGCAGGAACAGCGGGAAGAACTGCAGGATGAACCCCGCCGCCGCGCCCATGAAGGTGATGGTCCAGTTGGCGAGCAGCGGCTCTGCTGCCGCAGCCGCGGCGATCATCGCCGCCACGGGCGCGAGCACGAGCACGCTCCAGCCGCGGAACGAGAGCCAGACGAGGAGGCCGAGGCCCAGCAGAATGCCGACGAGTCCGAGGGACATGGCGTCAGCCCTCCGACAGCAGCGCGTCGATGTCGAGGGTCGAGCGCACGCCGAGGTCCGCGCCGTGCGCCTCGAGGAACGCCGCGGCCGCCTTGCGGCCCTCGTCGCGCAGCATGCAGAAGAACGACCACTCGGCGATGAGCTTGGACGAGTAGCCGAGGTCGAGCATGACGTCGCTGGCGATCCGGTGCAGGCGCATGTTGGCCCACACCGCGTTCTCGCCCTTGCCGGGATCGGCGGCCTTGCGCAGCAGCGCCCCGGCCTGCAGCTCCTTCAGCAGCACCGAGTTGAAGGCGATCTCGTTCAGCCGGTTGTGGATCTCGCGCGCCGAGCGCGGCGTTCCCGGCCGCTCGATCGGGTTGATCTGGATCAGGATGGTGTCGGACGCCGAGCACTCGCGGATCAGCGGCGCCATCGACGGATTGCCGGAGTAGCCGCCGTCCCAGTACGGCTCGCCGTCGATTTCCACCGCCTGGAACATCGTCGGCAGGCAGGCCGACGCCAGCAGCACGTCGGGGGTGAGGTCGGCGTTGCGGAAGATGTGGCCCTTGCCGGTGCGCACGTTGGTGGCGGTGACGAACAGCTTGATCGGCGCCGACACGAGCCGCTCGAAGTCGACGCTGTCGAGCAGGATCTGGCGCAGCGGATTCGAGCCCATCGGGTTCGTGTCGTACGGCGACATCACGCGCGCCGCGAGATCCAGCACGGCGAACACCGGCGAGTAGTCGAGCGTCCAGCTGCCGGTGATGATCTCGAGCGGCCCGCGCCGCAGCGGGCTCAGGCGCGCCGCATCCGACACGCGTCGCCAGAACGCCTCGAGCGCCGCCCGCGCCCCCTCGGGGCCGCCGTGGGTGAGCCCGTCGGCCATCACCACCGCGTTCATCGCGCCGGCGGACGTTCCGGAAATTCCGTCGAAGGAGAGCCACGGCTCCTCCAGCAGACGGTCGAGGACCCCCCAGGTGAACGCGCCGTGGGCGCCGCCGCCCTGCAGGGCAAGGTCGACGCGGGCATTCCTGCGCGCCGACGATGCGTTGCCGCGGGTCGCGGGGGCGGGTTTTGCTGCGCCGCGGCGTGCGCGGCGAGCGGGGGCGGCTGCGGGCTTGGGCACTGCGGGCTCCCGAATGGAGAACAGGGGGTCGACGCTCGCCGTCCGGCGTTGGGGTGCAGCCACCGGCGAGGCGCGTATGTTGCGGTGCATTATGCCACCGGATTTACACCCCCACCCCGCGCGTAGAATGGCGCGGGGCATCGCCGGGGCAGGCCAGCATGGGCTACAGGGAATTCGCGGATCTGCTCAGGGCCGCTGCGGTCAACTGGGTGCGCGACTACGCGCAGAGCATGGGCGCCGCACTGGCGTTCTACACGATGTTCTCGATCGCCCCGCTGCTGCTGATCGTCGTGTCGGTCGCCGGGCTGGTCGTCGGCGAGGACGCGGCGCGCGGCGAGATCTACAGCCAGCTCGACGGCATGCTTGGCTCGGAGGGGGCGCTGGCGGTGCAGGGCCTGCTCGAGGCCGCCCGCCGACCGGCCGGGCAGCTGTTGCCGGGGGTCATCGGCCTGGTCGTGCTGTTCGTCGGCGCGACGACGGTGTTCGCGGAGCTGCAGGACGCGCTCGATCGCATCTGGCGGGCGCCGGCACGGCCGGCGGGCGGGGGCCTGTGGCGGCTGCTGCGGGCCCGGCTGCTGTCGTTCGGGATGATCCTCGGCATCGGCTTCCTGCTGATGGTGTCGCTGGCGTTCAGCGCGGGCCTCGCGGCGCTGAACCGCTGGTGGGATCCGCTGTTCGACGGGTGGACCCGTGTGGCGCACGCGATCGACGTCGGCATCAGCGTGCTGCTGTCGACTTTCGTGTTCGCGATGATCTACAAGACGATGCCGCGCGTGCGGATCGACTGGAAGGACGTCTGGATCGGCGCCGCGTTCACGGCGGCGCTGTTCGTCGCCGGCAAGTTCCTGATCGGCGCCTACATCGGGCGGACGGGCATCTCGTCCGTGTTCGGCGCGGCAGCGTCGCTCGTCGTCGTGCTGCTGTGGGTGTACTACTCGGCGCAGATCTTCCTGTTCGGCGCGGAGTTCACCTGGGTGTACTCGCACAAGTACGGTTCGCGCCAGGGCATGCCGCTGCCCGGCGCCCCGGCCGGCGTCCGCGCGGCCGATTGAGCTGCGCGCGGGCCGCGCCGTCACTGCGCGGCGGGCTTCGCGGCCGCCACGCCGCGCGGCGGCACCGCGATCGAATCGGCGAGCGTCACCCAACCGCCGCCCATCGCCTGGTAGACGTTGACGACCTGGATGTAGCGGTCGGCGAGCAGGCGCACCGACGAAAGCTCCGCGGCGAAGAGCTCGTTCTCGGCGACCAGCACGTCGAGGTAGCCCGCCACGCCCTTGTCGAACTTGAGCTTCGACAGCCGGGCGAACTCGCGCAGCGCCGCGACGCGCTCGGCCTGCCGCTCGACTTCCTCGATCCTGCGCTGCGAGGCGGTCAGCGCGTCGTTGGTTTCGCGGAATGCGCCCAGCACGGTGCGCTGGTAGAAGAACACCGCCTGCTGCTGCTGCGCCTCCGCGGAGCGCACCTGCCCTTCGATGGCGCCGAAGGTGAAGATCGGGCCGACCAGGCTCGCGCCCACCAGCGCCGCGCTCGCGGGGCCGGACAGGAAGTTGCCGAACGCCGTGCTGACGCTGCCGAGCGTCCCCGTGATGGAGATCGTCGGGTAGTAGAGCGCGCGCGTCGCGCCGATGTTGGCGTTGGCGGCGACGAGATTCTGCTCGGCCTGCAGGATGTCCGGCCGGCGCTGCAGCAGCGCGGACGGAAGGTCCGCGGGAATCAGCGGCGCGACCAGCTGGTCGATGGTCTTCCCGCGCGCGATAGGCCCGGGATTGCGGCCGAGCAGGATCGAGATCAGGTTCTCCTGCGCGGCGATCTGCTGCTGGAACGCGGGAATCGCGGCGAGCGCCTGCAGGTACTGCGAGCGGATCTGCACCACTTCGGTCATCGACACGGCGCCGGCCTTGAAGCGCAGCTCGAAGATGCGCGCCGTCTCGCCGAAATTCGCCGCCGTCGCCTGCGCGATCTCCAGCTGCCGGTCGAGCGCGCGCAACCCGATGTAGCTCGACGCGACCGCGCTGACCACCGACAGCACGACTCCCCGCTGCGCCTGCTCGCTCGCGTAGACCTGCGCCTGCGCTGCCTCGCTCAGCCGGCGCACCCGTCCGAACAGGTCGAGCTGCCAGGATGCTCCGAGCGAACCCTGGTACAGCGTGAAGTAGGGGTCGGCGTTGGGCGGCAAAGGGGGCTGGCCGACATGGCTGGCGCGGGCACGTGAGACGTCCGCGCCGTAGCCGAACTGCGGAAACATCTGGGCGCGCGTCGAGTCGAGCGTGCCGAGGAACTGGTCGACGCGCGCTGCGGCGACGCGGATGTCGCGGTTCTCGCGCAACGCCGTTTCGACCAGTTCGTCGAGCACCGGGTCGCCGAACTGCTCCCACCACTTCGCGTTGGCGACGTCGGCCGCCTTCGGGTAGTCGATGCGCCAGGACGCCGGCGTGTCGACGACGGGTCGCGCGTAGTCGGGTCCGACGGTGCAGCCGGCGAGGGCCACGGCAACGAGCGCGGCGAGCGCACGGGTCTTCATTTCGGTCTCCTTGGCGCGATGCCGGGGTGGCGCCCCGGGCCCGCCAGTGCGCCAAGGCGGCGCGGCCGGCATCCCCCGCAACGAACGCGGGGCGGTCGCAAAGTCACATTTTGGCATCATAATCGCGGGCGGTTCGCGCCGTCCACTGCACACAGTGCGGGATTGTGGGGCGGGGTCGCGCAATGCCGTCCGGGACTACGGCCGCGGGCAGTGCCAGCCGCGTGATGGACAATGTGGCCCTGTTGAGATTGCGACTGTGTGCCAAGTAGCTCGGCTGTACGGCGAAATGAGTGGGGTGCACTCGGCACGCATTTCTTGCGCCGACGGACTTCGTAAGACGTCTTGCAGTCACCTACCGAAGCACCACTCCATAGGACTATCGCGTCGTGCAACCCATTCCGGTTTTGACCTATCACGCAGCGAATGTAGATAGCAACGACTACGGGTCAAACGACCACGTTGCGTTCGCCAGCGATTTGCAACTAATCGATGCTCTTGGCTTTAGAGTCGTTTCCCTATCGGATGTCGTTAACGCGCTCCTGGTTGATTCAGCCCTTCCAGACAGAGCGGTTGCGGTTTCTTTCGATGATGGCACGGACTTGGATTACCGTGATCGCGTGCACCCCAAGCAGGGGGTTCAACGCGGCATGCTCAATATACTTCGCGATTTTCGGGCCGCTGAACGCGTCGCTCGCCAGCCTTTTCTGCACGCTACGGCATTCGTCATTGTCTCCCCGGATGCCCGCGACCAGTTGGACAAGAAGTGCATGCTCGGCGAGGGTTGGTACGGCGATGACTGGTGGGCGCCGGCAGTATCCTCCGGACTGTTGGGCATCGCGAATCACAGTTGGGATCACAATCATCATGTGATTTCCACCAATCCCCAGCGTTCATCGACAGGCAACTTTCTGTGCATAGACAGCCTTGCCCTGGCGGATATGGAGATTCGTAGTGCACGGCAATACATCGACTCAATAGCGTCGAATGAGTCTGCGGACCTGTTTGCATACCCCTACGGCGAATCTAATCCCTTTCTAATCGAAGAGTACTTTCCATTGGGCCCGACGAGAACAGGCGTACGAGCGGCCTTCAACACCACACCTTCCCACGTCGCTCGCGGCGCCAATCGTTGGCTCCTTCCTAGATACGTATGCGGGGCGCATTGGAAGTCTCCCGAAGAGCTGCGCCGTATTCTGCAACAGAGTTAAAATGAACAGCGGCAAGCACGTGTGTCCGACGGAGACGTCGCAAAACGGGAGCTTTGCGAAATGCCTGCTGGTCACGCAGACCAACAATGCAGCGTTCTTTGCTGCCGACTTGTTCTGGGACAGCTTCCGAGCGGCTTTCCCTGAACCGCCCGATCATGAGCGCGAACGTTGGCATCAGTACGTGGCACTCTATCGCTGGCCTAGCCAATTGATCGAAGTAGTTGGGTTCTGCAATTGGATTCATCTCCCGGACATCTATCTGCAGGGAGGGATGTGTGTTCGATCGAGTTTCTATCACAGACTATGCAAAGTTCATTTTCGCGAGTGTGCTGACGCCGGGGGTGTTGCACAGCTCATGATGGAGGCGGCGGCGTCGCAGCTTCACGATTGCGCCGCGTGGTTTGGCTATTGTGGCGACCAAAAGGCAATGCGTGTCAATTTGCGCGTTGGTTATACCCGTACGCGATACCCGAATCTGATCGTGAGGTGGTTCACTGAACTTTCTGATGAGAGCAAGTTGCGGCTGATCGATAGGGCCGCCGCCATCGGACCGTTTTGACGACCGGGCCTGAATTGGCCGGTTTTGTCTAGATATCCTGACAAAGTGCGGGATGCGAGCCAGCGATGCGAGCTTGCGTTTGCCCCGATCAGTCACAGCAGGGCCCAACGATCAGCACCGGGGCGCACTCGGTGAGAAGGCGGCCGGCGCCAGCCTTCGTTGAGCCAGACTAGAGGAGCTTGCTTTGGACTGGCGATTCGTTGGGTTGGTCGGTGCCACCTGCATCGCACTCGCCTCCGCATCGGCCCTTGTCGTGCTGCGTTGGGACTTGGGGAAGGAACAAAGTGCCCAGACCACGAGCGCGCAACAGCCGTTCTACATCCTGCTTGCTTACTCTGGTACCCGGTTCGGCGGCTCGCGCGGAGTCGAGTCCGAGTATCGTCATCTGGAGTCCTCAACATTTCGCTTCGGCGTGACGGTTCCCGTGCTCTACATGCGTACGACGAAGGGCCATCAGAGCGATTGGCTCTTTGATCCGAACTTTGATGCGACCGTTCAATGCGGGAACAGGCGCCTTGCCGATGATTCCCTATCCGACATCATCGCGAATGCGATCGCAAGACACTTGCCAACGATGTTCGTGCTAAACGGCGGCATATGGGCTGACTCCGGCTGCGACGTGCCAGAGTGGGACGTGAACGACTACCTGGAGCAGTCGACACAGAATTGTCAGTGGACGCAAAGCAACCAAGTCTTCCCGGACAACTACCTCAGCGGCTTAAGTGGCTCGATCGAATCCCCCGAGCTCGCACGATCCCTGACGTACAACGTGTTTGCATCAGATGTGCGTCATTACAAGCGTCGCAATCTTTCGGCCGCGGCTCGAATCATCGCTGCGTTTGCGGCGGAGTACCCGGACCTCTTCGTCGGCGTGACACTCGATGCCGACACATACATGAACCCGTTCTTCAATGGTGAACAGTGGTTCGACTACAACCCCGGGACCATCAGGCAATTCCGCGAGTGGCTTCAAGGAAGTGGTGTCTATGCCTCACCGGTGTCCAGTCTTGTCACTGATGTTGGTGTCAGCCGCCGTCACAATCCACTGACTCTCGACGATGTGAATCGCTTGGCCAGACAGCAATGGACTACTTGGGAGCAGGTGGATCCGCCGCGCAGGTTCCCGGGGTCGCCGCGCGATGCTCTAGGACCAGCGGACATTCCCTATTGGGAGGACCCGTGGTATGCGGAGTGGGATGTATTCAGGCGTCATCTCGTCGCGCTGCACTACGACGAACTTGCCCAATGGACGAGCGCGGCAGGTGTGCCGGCAGACCGCATATTCACTGCACAGGGATTCGCCGAGCCGTTCGGGCGCAATCGGCCTTTCGCTTTGCGCATCCAGAGCACGGGCCAAAATTACGACTCTGCGGGCATGTCCTTGGAGGGGGCAAAGCCCCGGGTGGGTCATTTGGGCGCCATTGTCTATGGGAAGTCCGCGCGTAACGATATCCCCACCGAAAATGGTCGTAGCCTCTTCTGGAATTTCGCAAGCGTCGATTCCGGATGGGGGATTGTCGAGATGAACACTGCAACACTGAACCGGCCCGAGGTGGTTCCATCGTACGAGGACGCATATCGCGTGTTTCGAGATGCCTTCAACTTCGACGCACGGTTTGTCACGGTAATGGCATGGAACGGGTCCAAGGGGTCCGAAGCTGGCACCTCGGGATATCGACCGCATACAGCATGGCGCGAGACAGTCGCTGAAGCGGCAATGAAGGACTTTGCCATTTCCTACGGGGGAGTCCCCAGGGGGACACGGCTCTGGACCTTCGGAACCAGCGCGCTTGGCAGTGACGACGGCTGGGACGTAGCAGGCGGCCGGAAGACACTTCGTCTTGGGTCGATGGAGGTCGCACCGACCGAAAGATCGCTGCACCTCAAGGCGCCGCCGGACTCGTTCATCCGGGTGAACGCGTACCGACAATTGCAGATCCAGTTATTGGATGCAGAGCGGGTATCGCAAGTGTCGGTGTACGCACACCCGCCAGGTTCCGGGGGGCGGGTTCTCCTGGGAAGGCGAACGGTACCGAGATTGGCCGGCACGAAGCGGATTGATGTTGATATCGACTGGCCCGACGGCAGTATTGGCACCGAGGTCGTGAGTGAACTGCAGATCCAGATGGACTTTGCCGACGGCGCGGAATCAGGTGCTGTCGTCGTCGATCAGATCTTGTTGTTGCCGTGACCTTGGTATCCGCATTTGCCCAACAAGGGGTCCAACCCAACACTGTCCGGTTGGGACGCTGGATTGGCGCAGGAAACGCTTGGCTGACACGGGTTTAGGGTGCGACGCAGGGGTGCGTCCCTGCCCGGCAATGCGCCAGGACGACGCGGCGCAAAGCGCATGATGGATAATGGTGACGCGCGGCCGCGGCCGCGCACACCGATCGGGGAGGGAGCATCGTGAGGTACGTCTACATCGGGCTGATCGTCGCCTTCACGGCACTCGTGCTGCTGTTCAAGGTGCAGAACCTCGAGACCGTGACGGTCTCGCTGTTCGGGGCGAGCCTGAGCCTGCCGGTGTCGGTGCTGATCGTGGGCATCTACCTGCTGGGCATGTTCACGGGCGGCTTCGTGCTCGCCGTGCTGCGCAGCTGGATCGGGGGCGCGCGCGGTCGACGCTGACCCGCTCCACCGCGCGGTCGTACCCGGCCGCGCCATCGCTCCTTCAATCGACCGCAGAACCTTCCAATGACCATCGTCTCCAGCAACTTCTGGGATTTCATCCTGCTCATCGCATCGACGTTCATCTTCGTCGCCTACCTCATCGTCCTGTTCCAGATCGTCGTCGATCTGTTCCGCGATACCGAAATGGGCGGCGGCAGCAAGGTGCTGTGGATCGTCGGGCTCATCTTCCTGCCGGTGCTGACCTCGCTGATCTACATCCTCGCCCGCGGTCGCGGCATGGCCGGTCGCCAGAGCGCCGCGGTGGGACGCGCGCGGGCGGATGCCGAGGCCTACATCCGCGACGTCGCGGGCAGGTCTCCGGCAGACCAGATCGCCACCGCCAAGGCGCTGCTCGACGCCGGGACGATCAATGCCGACGAGTTCGCCCGCCTCAAGGCCAAGGCGCTCGCCTGATCGGGCCGTCGCCGCGCTGATCCACGCGGCGCTCGTCGCGGCGGCGCTCGGCCTCGCCGGCTGCAGTGCGCTGCCGCGCAACGCCGTGCCCGTCGAGCTGATGGGCACGGCGACGCTCATCCCGGATCTGCCCGGAGCCCGCGCACAGGCAGGGGCGCCCGACGCGGCGATCCAGCAGGACCTGGCCCGCTCGTTCGAGCAGGAGTCCGCGACCGAGTTTCCGATCGGGCCGGACGGCGTCGTTCATTACGCGCACCTCGCGCTGTCGGGCGGCGGCGCGAACGGCGCGTTCGGGGCGGGATTCCTCGTCGGCTGGTCGCAGACGGGAAAGCGGCCGCCGTTCAAGATCGTCACCGGCGTCTCGACCGGCGCGCTGATGGCGCCGTTCGTGTTCGCCGGCCCCGACTACGACGCCGCGTTGACCGAGTTCTACACGACCACGTCGTCGCGCAACATCTTCCGCATGCTGTCGATCGTCCCGCAGCTCCTCGGCGGGGAGTCACTGGCGGACATCGGGCCTCTGCAACTGAAACTCGAGCGGCAGGTCGACGCCGAGTTGCTGCGTCGGATCGCGGCTGCGCACAACAGTGGGCGACGGCTGTACATCGCCACCGCAGACCTCGACGCGCAGCGCCTCTGGGTCTGGAACATGGGACTGATCGCCGCCAGCGGCCGGCCGGAGTCGGCGCGCCTCTTCAGGCAGGTCATGCTGGCGTCGGCGTCGGTGCCGATCGCGTTTCCGCCGGTGTTCTTCGACGTCGAGGCCGGCGGGCGGCGCTACGACGAGATGCACGTCGACGGCGGCGTCGGGGCCCGCGTGTTCTTCACCGGCGGCGTGTTCAGCGTCGCCGCCGCGCGTGTCGGCGTCGGCCGCGGTACGGGCCGCGAGGAGCTCTACATCATCCACAACGGCCAGCTGCTGCCTTCGCCGGCGGAGACGCCGCGGTCGCTGCGCGGCATCGGCATGCGCACGTTCGAGTCGGCGAGCAAGTCAGCGGTCGTCGGCGACCTGTTCCGCATCTACGCCGTCACGCGGCGGGAGCAGGCGGGCTACAACTGGATCACAATTCCCGAGGACGTCGAGTTGTCGGGCAACGAGCTGTTCGATCCGGTGACGATGGGCAGACTGTTCGAGCTGGGGCGCCAGAGCGCGCAGGCGGATGCGCCGTGGTTCACCGAACCGCCCGGCCTGCGCTGGCGCTCGGCGCCGTAACCGAGAAATTGGGGTCAGACCCCAGTCATCGCTGTCGTCGTTCCCGCGAACGCGGGAACCCAGCGTCGCCGGTACCTGAGCGCAGAGCGCAAGGCTGGAAGTCGCTGGGTCCCCGCTTGCGCGGGGACGACGAATCTGCACCAGGCATGTGAGAAATTCGGGTCTGACCCCGGTTATCACTGTCGTCGTTCCCGCGAACGCGGGAACCCAGCGTCGTCGGTACCTGAGAGCGGAGCGCAAGGCTGAAAGTCGCTGGGTCCCCGCTTGCGCGGGGACGACGAATCTGCACCAGGCATGTGAGAAATTGGGGTCAGACCCCGGTTATCACTGTCGTCGTTCCCGCGAACGCGGGAACCCAGCGTCGTCGGTATCTAAGAGCGGAGCGTAAGGCTGGAAGTCGCTGGGTCCCCGCTTGCGCGGGGACGACGAATCTGTACACCTGGCCGTGCAGCGGCGTCGCCCCGCACCCTTCACGTCACTTCTTCCGCACCGGCGGCAGGTCGGTGCAGACGCCCTCGGCGGTCTCGGCGGCGAGCCCGATCGACTCGCCGAGCGTCGGGTGCGGATGGATCGTGCGTCCGATGTCCACGGCGTCGGCGCCCATCTCGATCGCCAGCGCGATCTCGCCGATCAGGTCGCCGGCGTGCGTGCCGACGATGCCGCCGCCGACGATCCGGTGCGTCGTGGCGTCGAACAGCAGCTTGGTGTGGCCCTCGTCGCGGCCGTTGGCGATCGCGCGGCCCGACGCGGCCCAGGGGAACAGCCCCTTCTCGACCTTGACGCCCTGCGCCTTCGCCTCGTCCTCGGTGAGTCCCACCCACGCGATCTCGGGATCGGTGTAGGCGACCGACGGGATCACCGTCGCGTCGAAGAAGCTCTTGTGGCCGGCCGCGGCTTCGGCGGCGACGTGGCCCTCGTGCACGGCCTTGTGCGCGAGCATCGGCTGGCCGACGACGTCGCCGATCGCGAAGATGTGCGGCACGTTGGTGCGCATCTGCCGGTCGACCGGGATGAAGCCGCGCTCGCCCACGGTGACGCCGGCGCGTTCGGCGGCGATCTTCTTCCCGTTCGGCGCACGGCCGACGCTCATCAGCACGGCGTCGTAGGGCTGCGGCTCCTTCGGTGCGCTCGCACCCTCGAACGTCACCCACAGCGCGTCGGGCTTCGCCTCGACCTTGGTCGTGCGCGTCGACGTCATGATGCGGTCGAAGCGGTGCTTGTTCATCTTCTCCCAGACGCGCACCAGGTCGCGGTCGGCGCCGGGCATCAGCCCGTCGAGCATCTCGACGACGTCGAGGCGCGCGCCGAGCGTCGAGTACACCGTGCCCATCTCGAGGCCGATGATGCCGCCGCCGATCACCAGCATGCGCTTGGGCACCGCGTCGAGCTCGAGCGCGCGCGTCGAGTCGATGACGCGCGGGTCCTCGGGGATGAACGGCAGGCGCACCACCTGGGAGCCGGCGGCGATGATCGCCTGGGCGAACTTCACGACCTTCTTCGTGCCGGTCTTCGCCTGGCCCGTTCCCTCGGTCAGCTCGACTTCGAGGTGATGCGGATCGAGGAACTGGCCGATGCCGCGCACCACCTCGACCTTGCGCGCCTTCGCCATGCCGCCGAGCCCGCCGGTCAGCTTGCCCACGACCTTCGACTTCCACGCGCGCAGCTTGTCGAGATCCACCGCCGGCGCGCCGAACGCGATGCCGTGCTCGGCCATCGCCTTCGTCTCGTCCATCACCGCGGCGACGTGCAGCAGCGCCTTCGACGGGAATGCAGCCGACGTTGAGGCACACGCCGCCGAGCGTCGCATAGCGCTCGACGATCACGGTCTTCATGCCGAGGTCCGCGGCGCGGAACGCGGCGCTGTAGCCGCCGGGGCCCGCACCCAGCACCAGCATCTCGCACTCGACGTCGGCCTTGCCCGCGAACGTCGCCGCGGCGGCGGGGGCAGGCGCCGCGGGTACCGCCGGCTTGGCGGGCGCGGGTGGCGTCGGCGCCGCGGCAGGGGCCGCCGGTTTCGCGGCGGAGGCAGCCTCCAGCACGATCACGCGCGCGCCCTGGCTGACCCGGTCGCCGACCTTGACGTGCACCTCGACCACCTTGCCGGCAGCAGGCGAAGGCACGTCCATCGTGGCCTTGTCCGACTCCAGCGTGACGAGCGGATCCTCGACGCCCACCGTGTCGCCGGGCTTCACCAGCACCTCGATCACCGGCACGTCCTTGAAGTCGCCGATGTCGGGGACCTGCACCTCGATCGTTGCCATGGCTGCTCCCCTTGTCGTCAGAGCAGCACGCGGCGCATGTCCGCGAGCAGCGCGCCGAGATGGGCGGTGAACCGCGCGGCGGCAGCGCCGTCGATCACGCGGTGGTCGTAGGAGAGCGACAGCGGCACCATGAGCCTCGGCACGAACGCCTTGCCGTCCCACACGGGTTTGGTCGCGCTCTTCGACACGCCGAGGATCGCGACTTCGGGCGCATTGATGATCGGCGTGAACGCGGTGCCGCCGATGCCGCCGAGCGAGCTGATCGAGAAGCAGCCGCCCTGCATGTCGGCCGGCCCGAGCTTGCCCTCGCGCGCCTTCGCCGAGAGCTCGCCCATCTCCTTCGCAATCTGCAGCACGCCCTTCTGGTCGGCATTCTTGATCACCGGCACGACCAGGCCGTTCGGCGTGTCCGCCGCGAAGCCGATGTTGAAGTACTGCTTGTAGACCAGGCTGTCGCCGTCGGGCGTAGACACCAGGGAGGCGTTGAAGTCGGGGAACTTGCGCAGCGCCGCCACCGACGCCTTGATCAGGAACGCGAGCATCGTCAGCTTGACGCCCGCCTTCTCGTTCTCCTTGTTGAGCGTGACGCGCAGCGCCTCGAGATCGGTGATGTCCGCCTCGTCGAACTGCGTGACGTGCGGGATCATCACCCAGTTGCGGGCGAGGTTCGCGCCGGAGATCTTCTTGATGCGCGACAGCGGCTTCGCCTCGACCGGCCCGTACTTGGCGAAGTCGACCTGCGGCCACGGCAGCAGGTTGAGCGTGCCGCCTCCCGCAATGCCACCCGAGGCCGCCGCAGCGGACGCCGAGGGCGCGGCGAGCGCGCCCTTGACGAACGCCTGCACGTCCTGGTGCAGGATGCGGCCCTTCGGCCCGGTGCCCTTGACCTTGCCGAGATCGACGCCCAGCTCGCGCGCGAACTTGCGCACCGAGGGCGAGGCGTGCGCGGCGACCGACGACGTGGCGGCGGCCGGTGCAGCCTGCGCAGCCGGTGCCGCCGCGGCCGGCGTGGCCATGAGGGGCGCCGGCGCTGCCGCGGACGGCGGTGCGGCGGTGCGAGCCGGTGCGGCAACCGCGAGTGGTGCCTGCGGCGCTGCGCCGACCGCGGCCGCCGGGATCAGCGTCGCGATCACCGTGCCTTCGCTCACCTTCTCGCCGACGGCGACGCGCACACCCTCGACCGTGCCGGCGAGCGGGCTCGGCACGTCCATCGTCGCCTTGTCGGACTCGAGCGTCATCAGCGGGTCGTCGAGCTTGACCACGTCGCCGGGCTTCACGAACACCTCGATCACCGGCACGTCCTTGAAGCCGCCGATGTCGGGCACGCGCACCTCCACGGTCGCGCCGGCCGGCGGCGTGGCGGTTGCCCCCTCGCCCGGCGCGTCTGCGTGGCCCTTCTCCACGCGCGGCTCGCCGGCCTCGGCCGGCGCGGCGTAACCCGGCGCGGCACGCGGCGGCTGGCCCGCGTCAACGGCCGCCCCTGCCGCCGCAGCGGCTGCGTCCAGCACGAGCATCACCGAGCCCTCGCTGACGCGGTCGCCGACCTTGATGCGCACCTCGCGCACCGTGCCGCCCGGTGGGCGCGGGGACGTCCATCGTCGCCTTGTCCGACTCCAGCGTGGCGAGCGGATCCTCCGGCTTCACGACGTCGCCGGGCTTCACGAACACCTCGATCACCGGCACGTCCTGGAAGTCGCCGATGTCGGGAACCTTGACCTCGATCGTGCTCATCGCGGCATCCTCAAACGGTCCACGGCGCCGGCTTCGCCGGGTCGATGCCGTACTTCGCGATCGCCTGCGCGACGAGCGCGGGCTTCACCGCGCCCTCGTCGGCGAGCGCCTTCAGCGCGGCCACGGTGACGAAGCGCCGGTCGACCTCGAAGAAGTGGCGCAGCTTCTCGCGGGTGTCCGAGCGGCCGAAGCCGTCGGTGCCGAGCACGTGGTAGCGCCGCGGCACGCAGCCGCGGATCTTGTCCGCGTACATGCGCATGTAGTCGGTCGCGGCAATCACCGGGCCCTCGGTGTCGGCGAGGCAGGCGTCGACGTGCGAGCGGTGCGGCTTCTCGGTCGGGTGCAGCAGGTTCCAGCGCGTCGTGTCGCGGCAGTCGCGCGCGAGCTCGATGAAGCTCGGACAGCTCCACAGGTCGGCGTCCACGCCCCAGTCGCTCTTCAGCAGGTCGGCGGCGGCGATCACCTCGCGGAAGATCGTGCCGGAGCCGAGCAGCTGCACACGAGAGGCCCCCTTCTTCGACTTCGCCCCCTCGCGGAACCGGTACATCCCCTTGAGGATGCCCGCCGCGCTGCCCTCGGGCATCGCCGGGTGCGGGTAGTTCTCGTTCATCAGCGTGAGGTAGTAGAAGACGTCCTCCTGCTCCGCGACCATGCGGCGCAGGCCGTCCTGGACGATCGTCACCACCTCGTAGGCGAAGGTCGGATCCCACGACACGCAGTTGGGAATCGTCGCGGCGATGATCTGCGAGTGGCCGTCCTCGTGCTGCAGCCCTTCGCCGTTCAGCGTCGTGCGCCCCGCGGTGCCGCCGAGCAGGAAGCCGCGCGAGCGCATGTCGCCGGCCGCCCACGCGAGGTCGCCGACGCGCTGGAAGCCGAACATCGAGTAGAAGATGTAGAAGGGGATCATCTGCACGCCGTGCGTCGAGTACGACGTCGCCGCGGCGATCCAGTCGCACATGCCGCCGGCCTCGTTGATGCCCTCCTGCAGGATCTGGCCGTCCTTGCTCTCCTTGTAGAACATGAGCTGGTCGGCGTCCTCGGGCGTGTAGAGCTGGCCGAGCTGGTTCCAGATGCCGAGCTGGCGGAACATGCCCTCCATGCCGAACGTGCGCGACTCGTCGGGGACGATCGGGACGACGCGCTTGCCCAGCGCCTTGTCGCGGAGCAGGATCTGCAGCATCTGCACGAACGCCATCGTCGTGGAGATCTCGCGTTCCTCGGTGCTCTTCAAGAGCCGCTCGAAGGTCGCGAGCGGCGGCACGGGCATCGGCTCCACGCGCTGGCGGCGCTGCGGCAGGTAGCCGCCGAGCGCATTGCGCCGCTCGCGCATGTACTCGAGCTCCCTGCTGCCCTCGGGGAACGTGAGGTAGGGGATTTCGGGCAGCTGGTCGTCCGGCACCGGCAGCGCAAAGCGGTCGCGGTAGTGCCGCATCGCCTCGACGTCCATCTTCTTCTGCTGGTGGGTGATGTTCTGCGCCTCGCCGGCCGCGCCCATGCCGAAGCCCTTGATCGTCTTGGCGAGGATCACCGTGGGCTGGCCGCCCGAGTTCGCCGCGGCGTGGTAGGCGGCGTAGACCTTGAACGGGTCGAGGCCGCCGCGGTTCAGCGCCCAGATGTCGTCGTCGGTCCAGTCGGCGACGAGGTCGAGCAGCTCCTGCGACTTGCCGAAGAAGTGCTTGCGGACGTAGGCGCCGTCCTTGGCCTTGAACGTCTGGTACTCGCCGTCGACGCACTCCATCATCCGCTTGCGCAGCACGCCGGTCTTGTCGCGGGCGAGCAGCGTGTCCCAGCGCGTGCCCCAGATCACCTTGATCACGTTCCAGCCGGCGCCGCGGAACGTGCTCTCGAGCTCCTGGATGATCTTGCCGTTGCCGCGCACGGGACCGTCGAGCCGCTGCAGGTTGCAGTTGATCACGTAGACCAGGTTGTCGAGCCGCTCGCGCCCGGCCATGCCGATCGCGCCCATCGACTCGGGCTCGTCCATCTCGCCGTCGCCCATGAACGCCCACACCTTGCGGCCCTCGGTGTTGACGAGCCCGCGGTCCTGCAGGTACTTCATGAAGCGCGCCTGGTAGATCGCCATCAGCGGGCCGAGGCCCATCGACACCGTCGGGAACTGCCAGAAGTCCGGCATCAGCCACGGGTGCGGGTAGGACGAGATGCCCTTGCCGTCGACTTCCTGGCGGTAGTTGTCGAGCTGCTCGGCGGTGAACCGCCCCAGCATGAACGCGCGGGCGTAGATGCCCGGTGCCGAGTGGCCCTGGATGAACACCAGGTCGCCGCCGTGCTCGCCCGAGGGCACGCGCCAGAAGTGGTTGAAGCCGACGTCGTAGAGCACCGCCGCCGACGCGTAGCTCGCGATGTGGCCGCCGACGTTGGTGTGCCGGTTCGCGCGCACCACCATCGCCATCGCGTTCCAGCGCGCGTAGTTGCGGATCTTCTCCTCGATCGTGAAGTCGCCCGGCATCTTCGGCTGCAGGTCGACCGGGATCGTGTTGACGTAGTCGGTGTTCGCCGAGAAGGGGAGGTACGCGCCCTCCTCGCGCGCGACGTCGATCAGCCGCTCGATCAGGTAGTGGGCACGGTCGGGTCCCGAGGCGGCGAGCACGCCCTTCAGCGCGTCGACCCACTCGTTGGTCTCGATCGGGTCGTGGTCCGGCGTGGCGTCGAGCGGGGCCATGTTCGCGACTCCTTCGAAAAAACACGCCCGAGGGGTCTCCCGGGCGATCAGGGTTCGATTGTAGTGAGCGGGGTGCCCGCTGTATTGCTGCGATGCCGCACCTGCGGCGTACCCGAGGGGCCGGGGGCAGATTACCACATCATGGAAACGCATTCCACAATGTGGAATCGGCCGTTCAGCGCCGCGTGGCGAACGTCCGCGTCGGGGTGACGACGATGTCGACCGCGAGGTCGTGCGCATCCACCGGCACCTCGTCGACCACCTGCACGTCGAAGGCGCCCGCGATGCGGGCTATACCGGGCCGCAGGTGCGGCAGCAGGCGATCGTAATAGCCGCCGCCATAGCCCAGGCGGCGCCCGGCCGGATCGAAGGCGACGCCCGGGACCAGCACGCAGTCGACGTCGGCCGGCCGCACGATCGCGGTGCGCGGCAAGGGCTCCGGTATGCCGCGGAACCCGGGAGAGACGTCCGCGTCGAGGTCGTCGACGCGGTGGAGCACGAGCCGGCGCGTGGCCGCGTCGACGCGCGGCAGCACGATCGACTTGCCCCGGTCCAGCGCGGCCTGCGCCAGCGGCCGCACGTCCCACTCGCTGCCGAAGGGCAGCGTCGCCAGCACCGTGGTCGCCCCGTCGAACGAGGGCAGCACGGCGATGCGCGAGGCGATCGCCTGCGCGCCGGCGCCGCGCTGCACGGGGTCGAGCGCGTCGCGCGCGGCGAGGATGCGTGCGCGCAGCGCCTTCTTGGTCGCCGGCAAGGGCGCGGCGGCGTGCGGCTTGGCGGACCCTTCGCGCATGCGGCGATGGTAGCGCAGGCGTCGCGCCGCGCCGTACGGCCTGCGCGCGCGGTCGTGTCCGGTGCCAGGCCCTATACTCGCGGTCCCGGGCCGACCCCCGCGCTTCCGCCGAGGCGCCGTTCCGGCCACCCACCGTCCCGACCGCATGAAACACGCCCACCAGATCCACCGCGACCGCCGCGCCGCGATCCTGCGCAAGATGCGCGAGCAGGCGGGAGGCGGGCTCGCGCTCGTGCCCACGGCGCCGGAGGTGGCGAGGAATCGCGACTCGCATTTCCCGTACCGCCACGACAGCTACTTCTACTACCTCACGGGCTTCATGGAGCCGGAGGCGGTGGTCGCGCTGATCGCCGCGGACGACGGCGACCGGCACGTGCTGTTCTGCCGCAACAAGGACGAGGAGCGC
The DNA here is from genome assembly GCA_963765065.1 of uncultured beta proteobacterium. Lineage (GTDB taxonomy): Bacteria > Pseudomonadota > Gammaproteobacteria > Burkholderiales > Casimicrobiaceae > VBCG01. The sequence goes on from CAVXVH010000013.1 coordinate 92,867, forward strand.
GAGATCTGGGACGGCTTTCGCCACGGTCCCGAGGCGGCGCAGCAGATGTTCGGCTTCGACGAGGCCTACGCGATCGACGAGCTCGACGGCCGGCTGCCCGACCTCGCGAGCGACCGCCCGGCGCTGTTCACGCCGCTCGGCCTGTTCGAGCCCTGGGACCGCAAGGTGAGCAACGTGCTGAACGAGGTGCGCGCGCGCGTGCGCACCGGCGTGGCCGCTCCCGACCAGCTGGTCGACATTCGCGCCGCGCTCGACCACATGCGGCTCGTCAAGGACGAGCACGAGGTCGCGGTGATGCGCCGCGCCGCCGCGATCTCGAGCGGCGCGCATCGCCGTGCGATGGAGCGCACGCGCCCGGGATGGCACGAGTACCAGGTCGAGGCCGAGCTCGTGCACGAGTTCCTGCGGCACGGCGCGCAGTCGGTCGCCTATCCGTCGATCGTCGCCTCCGGCCCCAACGCCTGCGTGCTGCACTACCGCGACAACGACCGGCGCATGGCCGACGGCGAGCTGCTGCTGATCGACGCCGGCTGCGAGTATCGGGGTTACGCCTCCGACATCACGCGCACGTTCCCGGTGAACGGCAGGTTCACCGCCGCGCAGAAGGACGTCTACGAGCTGGTGCTGGCGGCGCAGCTCGCGTGCCTCGAGGCCGTCAAGCCCGGCGTGCCGTTCCACGACTACCACCGCACGGCCGAGCGCGTGCTCGCGCAGGGGCTGATCGACCTCAAACTGATCGAGGGCCCACTCGATGCCGCGCTCGAGAGCGGCAGCTACAAGCGCTTCTACATGCACCGCGCGGGGCACTGGCTCGGCATGGACGTGCACGACGCCGGCCTCTACCAGGTGAAGGGCGAGTCGGTCACGCTCGCGCCGGGCATGGTGCTCACCGTCGAGCCGGGCCTGTACATCCGCGCCGCCGACGACATTCCCGCGGCGTTCCACGACATCGGCGTGCGCATCGAGGACGACGTGGTCGTGACCGCGCTCGGGCACGAGAACCTGACCGCGGCGGCGCCGAAGACCGTTGCCGAGGTCGAGTCGGCCTGCATCCGGTAGGACGGACGCGGGCCGCGGATCGAGCGCAGCGATGCACGACGTGGCGATCGTCGGTGCGGGGCCTGTTGGCGCGACGCTCGCGCTGGCGCTCGCCGGCAACGATCTCGACGTCGTGGCGATCGACGGGCGGCCGCCCGGCGTCACGCTGCGGCAGGACCGCTCGCTCGCGCTCTCGTGGGGCTCGCGCCTGACGCTCGAGCGTCTCGGCGTGTGGACGGAGCTCGAGTCCGTCGCGGGCGCGGTGACGCCGATCGTCGAGATCGACGTCTCGCAGGCCGGCGGCTTCGGTGCGGCCACGCTCACGGCGGCGATGCAGTCGTTGCCGGCGTTGGGCTACGTGGTCTCGTACGTCGCGCTGCAGCGCGCACTCGACGCGGCGCTCGCGCGTGCGGACGTGCCGGTGCGCTTCGGCACGACCGCCTCCCGCGTGCACGGCACCCCGGCGCACGCGGAGGTGATCCTTGCCGGCGACGGCGAGCCGCTGCGCGCGCGCCTTGCGGTCGTGGCCGACGGCACCGGCACGGCGGTGGACGGCATCGTGCGCGAGCGGCACGACTACGGGCAGGTCGCGCTCGTCGGCGAGGTGTACCTCGATCCGCCGCGACGCGGCGTGGCGTACGAGCGCTTCACGCCCGACGGCCCGGTCGCGCTGCTGCCCGAGCGGGACCATCACGGGCTCGTCTGGACGATGACGCCCGAAATCGCGGAGGCGATGCTCGCGCTGCCCGAACGAGCGTTCCTCGACGGACTCGCGCGCCACTTCGGCACGCGCGTCACCGGCTTCGTGCGCGCGGTCGGGCGACGCGCATTCCCGCTGGTGCTCGAGCGCGCGCGACCCGTCGTGACCGCGCGTGCCGCGGTGATCGGCAACGCCGCGCAGCAACTGCATCCCGTCGCCGGACAGGGCTTCAACCTGGGACTTCGCGACGCATGGGAACTCGCGCAAGCGATCCTCGACGCGCGGCGCGATGCGATCGGCGGCGGCACGATGCTTGCGGACTACGCCGCACGGCGACGTCTCGACCGTGGCGCGGGCATCGCATTCACGCACGGACTGGTGCGCATCTTCGGCAACGATGTCCCGGTGGCGCGTTGGACCCGCGGGTTCGCACTGGCGCTGCTCGACGTCGTGCCGCCGGCGAAGCGCGCGTTCACGCGCGCGATGCTCCACGGCATGCATTGATCGTGCCCGGCACGGGCACACGAGCGCTCACTTCGCGCCCGCGGCGCGTGCGCTCGTGCATGGGTCGCGACGTTGATCCGGCGCGACGACGCGCGCGTGAAACTGTGGGTATAATCCGCTCCCCTCGCAGTAGGCCGGCTTCGCTTTACTCTCGTGCGCATCGGATCCCACGCATTGCCCAACGGGCTCGTCGTCGCACCGATGGCGGGCGTCACCGACAGGCCGTTCCGGCAGCTGTGCCGTCGGCTGGGCGCGGGCTACGCGGTGTCGGAGATGGTGGGTTCCGATCCGCGCCTCGTCGACACGCCGAAGACGCGCCGCCGCACCGATCACGCGGGTGAGCCGGCGCCGATCGCGGTGCAGATCGCGGGGGCCGCGCCGGCGCTGCTCGCTGACGCCGCGCGCCACAACGTCGCGCGCGGCGCGCAGATCATCGACATCAACATGGGCTGCCCGGCGAAGAAGGTCTGCCACGCCGCGGCGGGCTCCGCGCTGCTCTCCGACGAGGCGCTGGTCGCACGCATCCTCGACGCGGTCGTCGCCGCCGTCGACGTGCCGGTCACGCTGAAGATCCGCACCGGCCCCGATCCCGCGCACCGCAATGCGCTCGCGATCGCGCGCATCGCCGAGCGCGCCGGCATCGCGGCGCTGACGGTACACGGGCGCACGCGCGCGTGCCTGTTCACGGGCACGGTCGAGTACGACACGATCGCCGCGGTCAAGGCGAGCGTGGCGATCCCGGTGATCGCCAACGGGGACATCGACTCGCCGCAGCGCGCGCGCGACGTGCTCGCGCACACGGGCGCCGACGCGATCATGATCGGCCGTGCCGCGCAGGGCCGGCCGTGGATCTTCCGCGAGATCGCGCACTTCCTCGCCACCGGGCGGCACCTGCCGCCGCCGACGGTCGCCGAGGCGCGCGAGGTGATCCTCGCCCATCTCGCCGACCACTACGCGTTCCACGGCGAGGCCTCGGGCGTGCGCATTGCGCGGAAGCACCTCGGCTGGTACGTGCGCGACCTCGCGGGGGGCGAGGTGGCGCGTGCCGAGTTCAACGCGGCGGACTCGACCAGCGCACAGGTCGCCGCGGCGCAGCGCTTCTTCGACCGGCTCGCGCAATGCGGCGAGCGGCTGCAGTACGCGCACGGCGGCGGCACGACCGCCGACGCGACCACGGACCCCGGCAACGGCGGGGCACAACGGCAAGCGGCGCCCGCAAGGGCGCGCGCGCAACGACAGGCGGCAACGCCGTGGGCAGGGGAGGCCCTCGCCGCGTGAAGAAGAACGTGAAGCTGAACGGCAGCAACGAGATCGGGCGCAGCGTCGAGCGCTCGCTCGACGAGTACTTCCGCAGGCTGGACGGCGAGAATCCGTCCGGCGTCTACGACATGGTGATCGGCCACGTCGAGCGGGCGATGCTCCGCAGCGTCATGGGCCGAGCCAACGGCAACCAGACGCAGGCCGCCGAGCTGCTCGGCGTCAACCGCAACACGCTTCGCGCCAAGCTCGCGAAGTACGACCTCATCTGACGCGGCCCGCGATGTCGGCGAAGGTCGCGCAGGCGCTCTTGTCCGTCTCGGACAAGACGGGGCTCGAGGATTTCGCGCGGGGCCTCGCCGCGCGCGGGGTGGCGCTGCTGTCCACCGGTGGCACCGCGAAGGCGCTGCGCCGCCGCGGGGCTCGCGGTGACGGACGTCGGTGCGTACACCGGATTTCCGGAGATGCTGGACGGCAGGGTGAAGACGCTGCACCCGAAGGTGCACGGCGGCATTCTCGCCCGGCGCGACCTGCCCGCGCACCGCGCGGCGATCGAGCGCGCGGGCATCCCCACGATCGACCTCGTCGTCGTCAACCTGTACCCGTTTCGCGAGACGGTCGCCCGCGACGGCTGCACGCTCGAGGACGCGATCGAGAACATCGACATCGGCGGCCCGGCGATGGTCCGCTCCGCGGCGAAGAACTGGGCGCACGTCGGCATCGTCGTCGATCCCGCCGACTATCCGGCGTTGCTGGCCGAGCTCGACATACAGGGTGGCGCGCTCGGCGAGGCGACGCGCTTTCGTCTCGCGCAGAAGGCGTTCGCGCACACGGCGGCCTACGACGGCGCGATCGCCAACTGGCTGACGGCGCGCGGTTCCGATGGGGTCGAGCAGGGCTTTCCGCAGTCGTTCCGCTACGCGGCCGAGCTCGCGCAACCGCTGCGCTACGGCGAGAACCCGCACCAGCGCGCCGCGTTCTACCGCGACGAGCGCCCGCCCGCGGGATCGATGGCCACCTTCCGCCAGCTGCAGGGCAAGGAGCTGTCCTACAACAACATCGCCGACAGCGACGCGGCCTGGGAGTGCGTGAAGGCGTTCGACGCACCGGCCTGCGTGATCGTCAAGCACGCGAATCCCTGCGGCGTCGCGATCGCGGCGACGACGCTCGACGCCTATCGCAAGGCGTTCGCCACCGACCCCACGTCCGCATTCGGCGGCATCATCGCGTTCAATCGTCCGGTCGACGCCGCGACGGTCGAAGCGGTGGCGGCGCAGTTCCTCGAGGTGCTGATCGCGCCCGCCTACACGGCGGATGCGATCGCCGCGATCGTGCGCAAGGCCAACGTGCGGGTGCTCGAAATCCCCCTGCCGGAAAGTGGGGTCAGACTCGACTTTCTGGAAAGTGGGGTCAGACTCGACTTTCCCTGCGCCCGCGGTGCGAAAGGCAGCGTCGGCACCCGGAAAGTCGAGTCTGACCCCACTTTCCCCTGGAAAGTCGAGTCTGACCCTACTTTCCAGCTCGACTTCAAGCGCATTGGCGGGGGCCTGCTGGTGCAGACGGCCGACGCCCACGCGACCGCGGCGTCCGATCTCAAGGTGGTGACGCGCAAGGCGCCCACGCCCGCGCAGATCGAGGACCTGCTGTTCGCCTGGCGCGTCGCCAAGCACGTGAAGTCGAACGCGATCGTCTACTGCGGGGACGGCCGCACGTTGGGCATCGGCGCCGGGCAGATGAGCCGCGTCGACTCGACGCGCATCGCCGCGATCAAGGCGCAGAATGCCAAGCTGCCGCTCGCCGGGTCGGTGGTGGCCTCCGACGCGTTCTTCCCGTTCCGCGACGGCCTCGACGTCGTGGCGGACAATGGCGCCGTGGCGGTGATCCAGCCCGGCGGCAGCGTGCGCGACGAGGAAGTGATCGCCGCCGCCGACGAGCGCGGCATCGCGATGGTGTTCACGGGAGTGCGGCACTTCCGGCATTGACGCCTGCGAATCCGCGCGGGCGCCGCTTTCCATGGAGGACAATCGGTGAACTTGCAATGGGGAAGGCGCGCGTGGCGGATCGCGGTGGCGCTGGTCGCCGCGGCCGCGCTGCCGTGCTTCGCGAACGGCAGCGAGCGCGGTTTCTTCGAGCCGGTGCCCGAGACCGAGCGCAAGTGGTTCTACGACTGCGGCTCGCTGGACGAGGGCTGGCTGAAGCGCCAGTGCCGGGGCTTCAAGAGTGCGTGGTACGAACGCCGCCCGATGGTGCTGGTCTCGGGCTACGCCTGGCACGACCCGAACACCTACGAGGAGGACAACCTCGAGGCGTTCAACTCGAGTGCCTGGGGCGGCGGCTTCGGCCTCGGTCTCTACGAGCCGGACAAGGGCGACCACTTCTCCTGGTACGTGCTCTCGTTCAAGGACTCGAACAGCAACCTCACCAACATGATCGGCTTCGGGGCGGTCACCTACTGGCCCGAGAAGTCCGACGTTGCCGTGGGGCTCGGCTACACCGTGTTCATCATGCAGCGCCCCGACATCTACAGCGGCATCCCGTTCCCGGCGGCGCTGCCGCTCGCCTCGATCAAGCTGTGGAATGCCGAGATCCTCGGCACGTTCATCCCGAAGCTGGACGCGGGCATCAACCACGGCAACGTCGGCTACATCTTCGGCCGCTACCAGTTCTGAAGTCATGGACGTCCGCCTCCCATGAACGTCCTCGTCATCGGCAGCGGCGGCCGCGAGCACGCGCTGGCGTGGAAGCTCGCGCAGAGCCCGCGCGTGTCGAAGGTGTTCGTCGCGCCCGGCAACGCGGGCACGGCGCGCGACCCGGCCCTCGTCAACGTCCCGGCGACCGCGATCGACGACCTCGTGGGCTTCGCCCGCGAGCGCGAGATCGGGCTCACCGTCGTCGGGCCCGAAGCGCCCCTCGCCGCGGGGGTGGTCGACGCGTTCCGCGCGGCCGGGCTGCCGATCTTCGGTCCGACCCGGGCCGCCGCGCAGCTCGAGAGCTCGAAGGACTACGCCAAGTCGTTCATGACGCGCCATCGCATCCCGACGGCGCGCCACCGCACGTTCGCCGACGCCGCCGAGGCGCACGCGTTCGTCGAGCGCGAGGGGGCGCCGATCGTGATCAAGGCCGACGGACTCGCCGCCGGCAAGGGCGTCGTCGTCGCGACGACGGCCGCGGAGGCGCACGCGGCGATCGACGCGATGCTCGTCGACAACGCGTTCGCTGACGCCGGGGCGCGCGTCGTGATCGAGGAGTTCCTCGCCGGCGAGGAGGCCTCGTTCATCGTGATGGTCGACGGCCGCCACGTGCTGGCGCTCGCCTCGTCGCAGGACCACAAGCGCCTCAAGGACGGCGACGCCGGCCCCAACACCGGCGGCATGGGCGCGTACTCGCCGGCGCCGGTCGTCACGCCGGAGCTGCACGCGCGCCTGATGCGCGAGGTGATCCAGCCGACGGTGCAGGGCATGGCCGCCGACGGCATCCCCTACACGGGCTTCCTCTACGCGGGCGTGATGATCGACGCAAAGGGGGTGCCCCGCGTGCTGGAGTTCAACTGCCGCCTCGGCGACCCCGAGACGCAGCCGATCATGGCGCGGCTGAAGAGCGACCTCGTCGAGCTCCTCGACCACGCGGTCGACGGCACGCTCGACCAGGCGCACGCGGAGTGGGATCGCCGCACCGCGCTCTGCGTCGTGCTGGCGGCGCACGGCTACCCGGAGGCGCCGCGTCGCGGCGACGCGATCGAGGGCCTCGACCGCGTCACCGCGGCCACGCACCCGGACGTCGTCGTGTTCCACGCCGGCACGACGCTCGAGGGCAATCGCGTCGTGGCGAGCGGCGGTCGCGTGCTCGGCGTTACCGCGCTCGGCGACTCGGTGCGGCTGGCGCAGCGCGCCGCCTACGCGGCGATCGGCACGATCCGCTTCGACGGCATGCAGTACCGTACCGACATCGGCCACCGCGCGCTCGCGCGGCGCTGACGCGGGCAGGTCGTCGTGTAACATCCGCCCGGCCGGTCCGCCTGTCACGGGCCCGTGTCGTGTTTTGCATGGATGTCGTCTCCCGCATGGACACCGAAGCCGCCCGCCGCTGGTTCATCGCGCTGCAGGACTCGATCGTCGCCGGCCTCGAGGCCATCGACGGCAAGCCGTTCCGGCGCGACGCGTGGACCCGCCCCGAGGGCGGCGGCGGCATCTCGCGGCTGATCGAGGAGGGCGACGTGCTCGAGCGCGGCGGGGTCAACTTCTCCGACGTCCGCGGCACCCGCCTGCCGCCGTCGGCGACCGCCTCGCGCCCCGAGCTGGTCGGTCGCAGCTGGGAGGCGATGGGCGTCTCGCTCGTGCTGCACCCGCGCAATCCGTACGCGCCCACGGTGCACCTCAACGTGCGCATGTTCGTCGCGCAGAAGCGGGGCGCGGAGCCGGTCTGGTGGTTCGGCGGCGGCATGGACCTGACGCCCTACTACGGCTTCGAGGAGGACGCGGTGCACTTCCACCGCACGTGCCGCGCAGCGCTCGCGCCGTTCGGCACCGACCTGCACCCGAAGTACAAGCGCTGGTGCGACGACTACTTCTTCCTCAAGCACCGCCGCGAGCCGCGCGGGGTCGGCGGCATCTTCTACGACGACCTGGCCGAGGGCGGCTTCGAGCGCTGCTTCGCGCTCACGCGCGCGGTCGGCGAGCAGTTCCTGCCGGCCTACGGCCCGATCCTGTCGCGGCGCAAGGACCTGCCCTTCGGCGAGCGCGAGCGCGACTTCCAGTGCTACCGTCGCGGCCGCTACGTCGAGTTCAACCTCGTCTGGGACCGCGGCACGCTGTTCGGCCTGCAGTCGAACGGCCGCACCGAGGCGATCCTGATGTCGCTGCCGCCGCTCGTGAGATGGCGCTACGACTGGAAGCCCGATCCGGGCTCCCCCGAGGAGCGGCTCTACACCGACTTTCTCGTGCCGCGGAACTGGGCCGATGGCGGCTGACGACTCGCGCCCGCCGCGGCGCGTCGCGCCGGAGCACGCGCACCTGGTCGAGGAGCGCATCGACTCGGAGCAGGTGTACCGCGGACGCCTGCTCGACGTGCGCCGCGACACGGTGCGGCTGCCCGACGGCCACACCGCGACGCGCGAGTACATCGTGCATCCCGGCGCGGTGCTGGTCGTGCCGCGCTTTCCCGACGGGCGGGTGATCGTCGTGCGCCAGTTCCGCTACGCGAACAACGCGGTGTTCCTCGAGTTCCCGGCAGGCAAGCTCGACCATGGCGAGACGGCGCTGGCGACCGCCCAGCGCGAGCTGCGCGAGGAGGCGGGCTACGCCGCCTCGGCGTGGACGCGCCTCGGCGTCGTGCACACTGTCGTCTCGTACTCGACCGAGGCGATCGAGATCTTCCTGGCCGAGGACCTCACGCACGTCGGCGACCAGCAGCTCGACCACGGCGAATTCGTCGACGTCGACACGATGCACTTTCCCGACGTGCTCGCGGCGGCGGAGCGCGGAGAGATCACCGACGTCAAGACGGTGGCCGCGCTCTGGTACCTGTCGCGGCGATTCCCCGCGTGAATCCCCCGGTCGCGCGCCGGCTCGTGATCTCGGGCCGCGTGCAGGGCGTCGGCTTCCGCGAGGCGGCGGTCGATGCGGCCCGTGCCGCGGGCGTTGCAGGTTGGGTGCGCAACCGCGCCGACGGTACGGTCGAGGTGCTGGTGCAGGGACCGCCCGATGCGGTCGACCGGCTGGTCGCGTGGTGTCGGCGCGGGCCGCCGCTCGCGCGCGTCACCGGCGTCGACGTTGCGACGGCGGCAGCGGATGCGTCGCTCGAGCGTTTCGAGCGCCTGCCTACGGCGTGACCGATCCGGCGGCGTGCGCGGTCGCGCCGACGATGTCCTTCCACGCGACGTACGACGATGCCGCCCACAGCGGCAGTACCACCGGCAGGATGATCCCCATCGTGACGAGGGCGAGGCCGAGCAGCGCGAGCGACAGCGCACCGTAGAGGACGAATGCGCCGACGTTGCGGCGGAAAGCCGCGACGCTCGCCGCGAACGAGTCGGCCACGCCGGCCCCCTCGAACAGCGCAACCATCGGGACGAACGTCAGCGGCAGCGACACCGCGACGCCTGCGGCGTAGATCAGCAGCACGTCTGCGGGGGACAGCGCTTGGTCGCCGTCCGTCGCGAGCAGATCGACGCCGGCGAATTGCCAGCCGATCGCCCACTCGGCGAGAAACACGACCAGGGACGCGAGGATCACCGCGCCGAGCGAGGCGACCGGTGCGGCGAACGCCGCGACGAGGTGCGCGGCGCGCGGCCGCTCGCCGCGGTCGGCCGCAAGGCTCGCGTAGAGGAGTCCGCAGGCGAGGATCGGCACGACGATGTTCGCGAGCGGCCGGCCCACGACCGGGACCACGCCGAGCAGCAGCTCCGCGGCGATCACCGCGACGGCAAGCGCGACGAACGCGAACGGATGCCGCTTGAACAACTGCAGCGCCTCCCGGTACCACTCGAACGCCCGGGCCACGGGCACGCTGCGGTGCGCCCGTGTGCGGGGCGACGGATCGGATGCGGGGGCCACGGGACCGGAGGGGGCGGGCCGCCTACGCGGTCTCGCCGAGGTAGGCGGCGCGCACCGCAGGATCGACGAGCAGCTGCTTCGCGTCGCCGGAGAGCGTGATTTCGCCGGACTCCATCACGTAGCCGCGGTGCGAGACTTCGAGCGCCAGCTTCGCGTTCTGCTCGATCAGCAGGATGGTGACGCCCTCCTTCGACACGGCGTGCACGGTCTCGAACACCTTCTGCACCATCAGCGGGGCGAGCCCCATCGACGGCTCGTCGAGGAGCAGCAGGCGCGGCCGCGACATCAGCGAGCGCCCCATCGCGAGCATCTGCTGCTCGCCGCCCGAGAGCGTGCCGGCGGTCTGCCGACGGCGCTCCTTGAGCCGCGGAAAGAGCGCGAACACGCGCTCGATGTCGGCGGCGATGCCGGCGCGATCGGTGCGGATGTAGGCGCCCATCGCGAGGTTCTCCTCGATGGTGAGCGCGCCGAACACGCCGCGCCCCTCCGGCACCATCGCGAGGCCCCGCCGCACCAGCTCGAAGGCCGGCCGGCCGGTGACGTCCTCGCCGCCGTAGCGCACCGCGCCCGCGCTCACCGGCTGCAGCCCGCAGATGCCCTTGAGCGTCGTGGTCTTGCCGGCGCCGTTCGCGCCGATCAGGCAGACGAGCTCGCCGCGGCCGACGTGGAGGTCGATGCCCTTGACCGCCTTGATGCCGCCGTAGGAGACGGCGAGCTTGTCGAGGGCGAGGAGCGGCGCGGCGGGAGGCGTGACCGGCATCGTTTACCTCATGCCCCCTTCAGGTTGAGCGACACGTCGCCGCCCAGGTACGCCGCGATCACCTGCGGGTCGTTCTGCACCTCGGCGGACGAGCCTTCGGCGATCTTCTTGCCGTAGTCGAGCACCAGCACGCGATCGCACACCGCCATCACCAGCTTCATGTCGTGCTCAATCAGCAGGATCGTCGTGCCGTCGCCCCGGATCGCGTCGAGCAGGCCCTTCAGCGAGGCGGTTTCGGTGGCGTTCATGCCGGCCGCGGGCTCATCGAGCGCGAGGAGCTGCGGATCGGTGGCGAGCGCCCGGGCGATCTCGAGCCGGCGCTGGTCGCCGTAGGGCAGGTGCCGCGCGAGGTCGTTGGCGCGCTTGGCGACGCCGACGTACTCGAGGAGCTCGAAGGCGCGCTGTTCGATCGCCCGCTCCTCGCGACGCGTGCGGGCGTCGCGCAGCATCGCGCCAAACACGCCGGCGCGGGTGCGCACGTGCCGGCCGATCATCACGTTCTCGAGCGCGGAGAGGTTGCCGAACAGGCGGATGTTCTGGAACGTCCGGGCGATGCCGCGCGCGGCAACGTCGTTGGGCTTCAGGCCGCCGAGCGTCTGCCCGGCGAACGTGAACGTGCCGCCGTCGGGCGGGTAGATGCCGGTCAGCACGTTGAAGAGGGTCGTCTTGCCGGCGCCGTTGGGACCGATCAGGCCGTAGATCTCGCCGGTGCGGATCTCGAAGCTGACGTCGGCGAGCGCCTGCACGCCGCCGAAGCGCTTGGCGATGCCGTGCGCGACGAGGAGCGCACTGCCCTCGCGACCCGGCCCGGGCAGCGCACCCCCCGCGGGTCCGCTCACGGACGGCCCTCGAGCTCGCGCCTGCGCGTGGCCGACGGCAGCAGGCCCGCCGGGCGGAACAGCATCATGAGCACGAGCGCGAAGCCGAACAGCAGCATGCGGATCACCTCGGGCTCGACCAGCATCCTGCCGAACAGCGCCCGCTGCACCGGCTCGACGGTGTAGCGCAGGACCTCCGGCACGAACGACAGCAGCAGCGCACCGACGATCACGCCCCAGATGTTGCCCATGCCGCCCAGCACCACCATCGACAGCACCATGATCGACTCGAGCAGGATGAAGCTCTCCGGGCTGATGAAGCCCTGCATCGCCGAGAACATGCCGCCGGCGATGCCGCCGAACGAGGCGCCCATCGCGAAGGCGAGGAGCTTCATGTTGCGCGTGTTGATGCCCATCGCGCGTGCGGCGATCTCGTCCTCGCGGATCGCCTCCCAGGCGCGGCCGATGCGCGAGTCCTGCAGCCGGAGGTTGATCACGATGACCACCAGCAGGATCACGAGCAGGAAGTAGTAGTACTTGATCGGGCCCGTGAACGTGAGGCCGAGGAAGGTGTCGGCGTCCCGGAAGCTCATGCCGCCGATCCGGAACGGGTCGATCAGCGTGATGCCCTGCGGGCCGTTGGTGATGTTGACCGGCTGCGACAGGTTGTTCATGAAGATGCGCACGATCTCGCCGAAGCCCAGCGTGACGATCGCGAGGTAGTCGCCGCGCAGCTTCAGCGTCGGGGCGCCGAGCATCGCCCCGAACAGGCACGCCACCGCGGCGCCGATCGGCAGGATCACCCAGAACGGCAGGTGGATGCCGAAGTGCGGCGAGGCGAGCAGCGCGTAGACGTAGGCGCCGACCGCGTAGAACGCGATGTAGCCGAGGTCGAGCAGCCCCGCGAAGCCGACGACGATGTTGAGGCCGAGTGCCAGGAACACGAACAGGATCGCGAGGTTGGTGATCCGCACCCAGGCGGTGCCGACGCCGGTGAGCGCGAACGGCAGCACGAGCAGCGCGAGGCCGACGATCGCCACGCCGGCCCAGACGAACGCCGGGTGGCGCGAAGTGTCGATCAGCGGACGCATGTCGGGTGCACGGGGGGCAGCGAACGAGCAGAGCGTGGGGGTCGTGTCATCTAGGCCCGGTCGGAGACGCGCTCGCCGAGGAGGCCCGACGGCCGGAACACGAGCACCAGGATCAGCACCGCGAACGCGAACACGTCCTGGTAGTTGCTGCCGAACAGCGCGACGTTGGGGTCGGTCTCGCAACGCTTCGCGAGCGCCTCGGACCAGTCCGCGAAGTGGCACAGGTTGGTGAGGTCGCCGACGTAGCCCGCGCCGAGCGCCTCGATGATGCCGAGCAGGAGGCCGCCGAGCATCGCGCCCGCGAGGTTGCCGATGCCGCCCAGCACCGCGGCCGAGAACGCCTTGAGGCCGAGCAGGAAGCCCATCTGGTAGTGCGCGATGCCGTAGTAGGTGCCGACCATGACACCGGCGACCGACCCGAGGCCGCCGGCGATGACGAAGGTGAGCGCGATCACGCGGTTGATGTCGATGCCCATCAGTCCGGCGACCGGCTGGTTCTGCGCGGTCGCGCGCATCGCGATGCCGAGCTTCGTGCGGTAGACGAGCGCGGTGAGCCCGGCCATCATCGCCACCGACACGGCAATGATCGCGATCTGGACGTTGGTGATCGTGGCGCCGTTCGGGTTCGCGGTGACGTGATAGCTCACCGTCTGCACGATCTGCGGGTAGGGCAGCGGGTTGCGGCTCCAGACGATCATCGCGAGGTGCTGGAGGATGATCGACAGGCCGATCGCGGTGATGAGCGGCGCGAGCCGCGGCGCGCCGCGCAGCGGCCGGTAGGCAACCCGCTCGAGCGTGAAGCCCACCGCCATGCACACGGGGATCGCGACCAGCGCGCCCGTGAGCAGGATGGCCAGCGGCGGCAGCGGCGCGCCGGAGCCGACCAGCGCGACGATGACGCTGTAGGCGACCATCGCGCCGATCATCACCACCTCGCCGTGCGCGAAGTTGATGAGCTGGATGATGCCGTAGACCATCGTGTAGCCGAGCGCCACGACGGCGTAGACGCTGCCGAGCGTCACGCCGTTGATGATCTGCTGCAGGAAGGTGTCCACGTCAGGTGACAGGAGTCAGGCGACAGGAGTCAGGCGACAGGAGTCAGAACGGCGCTGCCCCCGCATGCGGCAAACGATTGTGGCGGCAATCCCCGTCCCGCGGCAAGGCAAAAAAACGGCGTCCCGCAGGACGCCGTCTCTCGTGGGCCCGAAGCCGCCTACTTCTTCGGCGCGGGGGCAGCCGGGGCGGGCGCCGGGGCAGCCGCCGGCGCCGCTGCCGGAGCGGGAGCCGCGGCCGGAGCAGCCGCGGGCTTCATGAACTCGGCGAAGGCGATGCTCTTGCCGCCCTGCACGACCGCGATCGGCTCGAGCTTGCCTGCCTTCATCGTGAAGATCGTCACCTCGGCGTTCTTGCGGTCGCCCTTGTCGTCGAATTCGATCGGTCCGGTCGCGCCCTTGTGGCTGATCTTCTGCAGCTCGGGCAGGTACTTGGCGGGATCGGTCGAATCGGCCTTCTGCATCGCCGCGATCAGCGCATTGGCGGCGTCGTAGGTGAACGGCGCGTAGATGATCGGGTCGACGTTGTACTTGGCCTTGTAGCCGTCGAGGAATTCCTTCGACGCCGCGAGCGCGGGCAGGCCGGCTTGCGAACAGATCAGGCCCTCGGCCGAAGCGTCGCCAGCGAGCTGCTTCATCGTGTCGGTGCACGCGCCGTCGCCGAACGCGAACGCCGCCTTGATGCCGAGCTCGCGGGCCTGCTTCAGCATCGGGCCGCCGGTCGCGTCCATGCCACCATAGAAGACGGCGTCGGGTCCCCGGCCCTTCATCTTGGTCAGGATCGCCTTGAAGTCGGTGGCCTTGTCGTTGGTCTTCTCGCGCGCGACCACCTGCACACCGGCGGACTTCAGCGTCTTCTCGACCTCGTTGGCAAGGCCCTCGCCGTACGCCGTGGCGTCGTCGACGACCGCGACCTTCTTGATCTTCATCGACTGCAGGTACTGGGCGACCGCCGGGCCCTGCTGGTCATCGCGGGCCACCAGGCGGAAGATGTTCTTGAAGCCCTGCTCGGTGAGCTTGGGATTGGTCGCCGAGCCGGAGATCATCGGCAGGCCGGCCTGGTTGTAGACCGCCGAGGCGGGGATCGTCACGCCGGAGTTGAGGTGGCCGACCACGCCGGCGACCTTCGCGTCCGCGAACTTCTGGGCGATCGTCGGGCCGAGCTTCGGGTCGGCCTGGTCGTCCTCGCCCATCAGTTCGAACTTGACCGTCTTGCCGCCGATCTTGAGCTTCTTGTCGTTGGCCTGCTCCACGGCGAGGCGCGCGCCGTTCTCGTTGTCCTTGCCGAGGTGGGCGATGCCGCCGGTCAGCGGACCGGCGTGGCCGATCTTGACGACGAGGACTTCCTCGGCCGGCGCCGCCGGTGCAGCCGGGGCGGCGGGCGCCTGGGCTTGCTTGGGTTGCTCCTGGCCGCAGCCGTAGAGCGCGACGACGGCGGACGCGACCAGCGTCAGGCCAATCTTGTTGAGGGTCATGTGCGGAGTCTCCTGGACGACGGGGATGGGGAGGGGGCGAAACAGGAGATTATCTTCCGTGCCGAATACAAGTGTCAATTCCGTGACGAAAGGCGGCCCGGGACGCCGGAGGCGCTTCCCGCGGACGACGGCGCCGGTCACGAGCGCTTCCCGCACCTCGTCGCTCCGGGCGGCGCTTCGTCACGGCCGGCTTGCTCCCGGACCGGCCCCGCCCCTAAGCTTCGGGCTCGTCGCGAATCCGGCAACCGGGTTCGCCGCATCGAACGTACGTCGCGGCGCACACGGGGCCACGAGCCCCGATGGACGCCGGCGACATCGCGCGGGGCGCGCCATCGACCGGCGCCGCGTCCGCACTCAGGGGGATGTCATGGCCATTCGTTTCACCCGACGCCGCGTCCTTGCTGCGCTGGCGATCCTCGCCGTTGCCGGCGCGCTGGGCGGTGCGGTCGCGCTGCGCGTGGCCAAGAAAGGCGAGTCCGACGGGCTGCGCGCCAAGGCGCCGCCGACGCTCGAGTTTGCCGCCGCGGACCTGACGGCCGTCGAGATGCGGCCGCTGTCCCGTTGGCTCGCGGTGTCGGGCGCCCTACAGCCGGTGCGCCAGGCGGTGGTCAAGGCGCGGGTCTCCGGCGAGGTCCGCAAGGTCGAGGTCCGCGAGGGCGAGCCGGTGCGGGAGGGGCAGGCGGTGGCCCGCTTCGACACCGCCGACCTGGACGCCCGCGTCGCCGAGCGCCTCGGCGCGTACGAGAGCGCCAAGGCGCAGCTCGCGCTCGCCGAGAAGACGCGCGCGATGAACGTGCGGCTCCTGAACGAGAAGTTCATCTCGCAGAACGCGTTCGACGGCACCGAGTCGAGCCTGTCGGTCGCGCAGGGCAGCGCGAAGTCGGCGGAGGCCCAGCTGCGCCTCGCGCAGAACGCCCGCAGGGACGCGACCGTCGCCGCACCCCTGTCGGGCATCGTCGCCAAGCGCCACGTGCAGCCCGGCGAAAAGGTGGCCTTCGATGCGCCGCTGCTCACGATCGTCGACCTGCGCGACCTCGAGCTCGCCGCGAACGTCCCGGCGGTCGACGTGCCGGAGCTCAAGGTCGGCATGCCGGTCGAGCTCGCCGTCGACGGCTTCGGCGACCGGCGCTTCGGCGGGCGCATTGAGCGCATCAACCCCACGACCGAGCCGGGCACGCGCTCGATCCTGGTGTTCGTGGGCCTCCCGAACGCCGACGCCGCGCTGAAGAGCGGCATGTTCGCGAACGGCCGCATCGGCCTCGCGAGTTCCGCCCCGGTGCCGACGCTGCCGCTCGGGGCCGTGCGCACCGAGGCGGGGCAGAGCTACGTGTGGACCGTCGACGACGGCAAGCTGTCGCGCCGCCTGGTGACGCTCGGCCGGCGCGACGACGAGGCGGGCCGGGTCGAGATCCGGACCCCCTTGCCGGCAGGTGCGCCGGTGCTCGCCGCGCGCTTCGACAACCTGAAGGAAGGTGCGCCGGCGCTGGTCAAGGCGCCATCGTCGTCGTCGAACGCCACCTCGCCGCCGCCCTCGGGTGCGGCCAGGCCCGCCGGCTGACGCCGCGGCCGGGCAGGAGCCACACCCATGTGGATGACGCGCGTCTCGATCCGCAATCCGGTCTTCGCCACGATGGTGATGGTCGGCCTGCTGGTGCTCGGGCTGTTCTCGTACCAGCGGCTCAAGGTCGAGCAGATGCCCGAGGTGTCGCTGCCGTTCGTGCTGGTGCTGACGAGCTATCCCGGCGCGTCTCCCGAGGCGGTGGAGACCGACGTCACCAAGCCGCTCGAGTACGCGATCAACCAGATCTCGGGCGTCAAGATGATCCGCAGCAACTCGCTCGAGGGCACGAGCCAGGTGTTCGCCGAGTTCCGGCTGGACACCGACGTCGCCCGCGCGATCCAGGACGTGCGCGACAAGATTGCCTTGGTGCGGCCCGGCTTCCCGCGCGACGTCAAGGATCCGCTGGTGATCCGCGCCGACACCGAGAACCAGCAGCCGGTGGTCTCGCTCGCGGTGCTGTCGAAGACCGTGGGCCTGCGCGAGCTCACCTCGCTCACCGACCAGACGATCGTCAAGGGGCTCGAGAACCTGCCGGGCGTCGCGCGCGTCGACGTCAACGGCCGGGTGACGCGCCAGGTGCTGATCCGGGTGAAGCCCGAGGCGCTCAACGCGCTCGGCATCGGCGTCGACCAGCTGATCGCCGCGGTGCGCGCCGCGAACCAGGACGTCCCGGCGGGCCGGATCACCCGCGGGCAGAGCGACGCCCTGGTGCGCGTCGAGGGCAAGCTCCGCGAGCCTGCGCAGTTCGAGCGCGTGATCGTCGCGCAGCAGGGCGCCGGCCCCGTCTACCTGTCGCAGGTCGCCGACGTCATCGACGGCGAGAAGGAGGAGACGTCGTACGCCCGCATCAACGGCCGCCCGGCGATCACGCTCGACCTCTTGAAGGCGCAGGACGCCAACATCGTCGACACCGGCCGCGCGA
This sequence comes from uncultured beta proteobacterium, assembly GCA_963765065.1. Taxonomy (GTDB): domain Bacteria; phylum Pseudomonadota; class Gammaproteobacteria; order Burkholderiales; family Casimicrobiaceae; genus VBCG01. The sequence goes on from CAVXVH010000013.1 coordinate 110,596, forward strand.
TCGTGCAGGCGGTCGCCACGCTGAAGGCGCGCCTGCCCGCAGACGTCGAGATCGAGGTCGTCAACTCGACCGCCGAAGCGGTCGAGCGGAGCGTGAATCGCGTCAAGCAGACGATCGTCGAGGGCGCGCTCCTCACCGTGCTGATCGTGTTCCTGTTCCTGCACAGCTGGCGCAGCACGGTGATCACCGGCCTCACGCTGCCGCTGTCCGTGGTGGCCACGTTCATCGCGCTGTACGCGTTCGGGTTCACGCTCAACTTTCTCACGCTGATGGCGCTGTCGCTGTGCATCGGCCTCCTGATCGACGACGCGATCGTCGTGCGCGAGAACATCGTCCGCCACCTCGCGATGGGCAAGAGCCACAAGCAGGCCGCGCAGGAGGCCACCGACGAGATCGGGCTGGCGGTGATGGCGACCACGTTCGCGATCGTCGCGGTGTTCGTGCCGATCGCCTTCATGCAGGGGATCATCGGGCGCTTCTTCTACCAGTTCGGCGTCACGGTCACGGTCGCGGTGCTGGTGAGCCTGTTCGTCTCGTTCACGCTCGACCCGATGCTCTCGTCGGTGTGGCGCGATCCCCCCGAGGGCCGCTTCCGCCGCGTGCCCTGGCTCGGACGGCTGATGGAGACGATCGAGCGCGGCATCGAGGGCATGCACCGTCTGTACGGGCGCATCCTCGACTGGTCGCTCGCGCATCGCAAGTCGGTGCTCGCCATCGCCACCGCGCTGCTCCTCGCGAGCTTCGCGGTGCCGCCGCTCGTCGGCACCGAGTTTGTCCCCGAGGCCGACGAGGGGTTCATCTCGCTGCGCCTCAACACGCCGGTCGGCTCGAGCCTCGAGTTCACCGACGGCAAGGTGCGCCAGGTCGAGGAGGCGCTGCGGGCGTTCCCGGAGATCCGGCTGGCGATGTCCACCGTCGGCACCGACGAGGGCCGCAACTACGCGCGCGTCAACCTGCGGCTCGTCGACCGCGAGCAGCGCGCCCGCTCGCAGAAGACGCTGGAGCGCGAGATCCGCAAGACGCTCGCGCCGATCGCCGGCATCGAGCTCACGCTCGGCTTCATGCGGCCGATCTGGGTGAACCTGACGGGGCCCGACCCGGACACGCTGTCGTCGATCATGCGCGGCTTCCAGGCGCGGGTCGCGAAGGTCCCCGGCATCGCCGACCTCGAGACCTCCGACAAGGCCGCCAACCCCGCGCTGTCCGTACGGCTCAACAACGCCGCCGCCGCGGAGCTCGGCATCACCGTGCAGCAGGTCGGCAACACGCTGCGGCCGCTCCTTGCCGGCGACACGGTGAGCTACTGGCTGGCGCCCGACGGCAACAACTACGAGGTCAACGTGCAGTTGCCCAAGGACCGGCGACGGCTCGCCGCCGACCTCGGCAACCTGCCGATCTCGACGGGCAAGCGCGGGCCCGACGGCGAGCTGCGCATGGTGCCGTTGCGGCAGATCGCCGAAGTGGTGGAGTCGACCAGCCCGCAGATCATCAAGCGCCAGGAGCTGCAGCGCCGCGTCGCGCTCTACGCCAACGTGGTCGGGCGGCCGTCGGGCGACGCCGGCCGCGACGTGAACAAGGTGATCGAGGAGATGAAGGCCGAGCTGCCGCCCGGCTACCGCTTCGACGTCGGCGGCCAGCAGAAGGACATGGAGGAGTCGTTCAAGGCGGCGCTCGCGGCGCTCGGGCTCGCGGTGATCTTCATCTACCTGATCCTCGCCTCGCAGTTCGGCAGCTTCCTGCAGCCGATCGCGATCATGGCGAGCCTGCCGCTGTCGCTGATCGGCGTGTTCCTCGCACTGCTCGTCACCGGCACGACCCTCAACATCTTCTCGGTGATCGGCGTGATCATGCTGATGGGGCTCGTGACCAAGAATGCAATCCTGCTGGTCGATTTCGCGAACCGCGCCCGCGCGGGCGGTGCGGCCGTCCGCGACGCACTGGCGCAGGCCGGCCAGGTGCGCCTGCGGCCGATCGTGATGACCACCGCGGCGATGATCGCCGGCATGCTGCCGCTCGCGCTCGGCCTGGGCGAGGGCGGCGAGACGCAGGCGCCGATGGGCCGTGCGATCATCGGCGGCGTCATCACGTCGACGCTGCTCACGCTGGTCGTGGTGCCGGTGCTATACACGTACATCGCCAACGGCGAAGAACGACGCCGGACCCGACGCGCGGCGCTCGCCCGCCGCGACGGGGTCGCGCCGGCCGGCGCGGACGACTGACCGGCGTGACCCGCCGGACAGGTGATGCGGTCCCAACGTGATCCGCGTCACCGTGCCGGACGGCGGCGTTTGCTATCATGACCCACGGTCAGTTAGCAGCCTGTCAGACCTTCCGAAAGCCGAAAAGCCTCGCCATGAGCACTTTCGACGTCGAGCGCGCCCGCTTCAACATGGTCGAGCAGCAGATCCGTACCTGGGACGTGCTCGATCCGGAGGTCCTCGAGCTGCTGTTCACGGTGAAGCGCGAGGAGTTCGTCCCCGCGGCCTACCGCTCGCTCGCCTTCGCGGATCTCGAGATCCCGCTGGGCGACGGGCAGCGGATGTGGACGCCCAAGCTGGAGGCGCGCGTGCTGCAGGTGCTCGCGGTGAAGCCGGACGAACATGTGCTCGAGATCGGCACCGGCAGCGGCTACTTCACGGCGCTCCTCGCGGCGCGTGGTGCGCGGGTGACCAGCGTGGAGCTCGACGCGGGCCGCGCGGCGACCGCGCGTGCCAACCTCGTCCGTCACGGCTTCGAGCGCGTGCGGGTGGAGGTGGGCGACGGCGCGCGCGGCTTCGGCCGCGACGCCTACGACGCGATCGTGCTGACCGGATCGACGCCGGTGCTGCCGGACGCGTTCGTCGCGCAGCTCGCTCCCGGCGGCAGGCTGTTCGCAGTTGTCGGCGACGCGCCGGTGATGGCCGCGCGCCTCGTGCGCCACAGCGCCGCGGGCGCGCCCGTCGCGACCAACCTGTTCGAGACCGTGGTGCCGCCGCTGGTCAATGCGGCACAGCCCGCGAGGTTCACGTTTTGATCCCGGAGCTCGAACCGCAGGAACTCGCCCACTGGCTGCGCGACGCGAGCCGGGAGCCGCCGCTGCTCCTCGACGTGCGCGAGCCCTGGGAGCACGAGGTGTGCCGGATCGGCGATGCGAAGCTGGTGCCACTGCGCTCGTTGCCGGGGTCCGCCGACGAGCTGCCGCGCGATCGCGACATCGTCGTCGTCTGCCACCACGGCCGACGCAGCATGCACGCGGCCGTGTGGCTCGCGCGCGAGGGCTTCACCCGCGTCTACAACCTGCGCGGCGGCGTCGCGGGATGGGCCGACCAGGTCGATCCCGCGATGCGCCGCTACTGAAACACGCCAACGAACGAAGCGGATGGTCCCACGATGAAGCTCCGTCTCAGCACCGCCCTGATTCTCGCCGCCCTCGCGGGTCCGGTCGCGGCCGAGGACCTGATGCAGGTCTACCGCGAGGCCCAGCAGAACGACCCGTCGCTGGCGGCGGCGCGCTCCAACTGGGCGGCGACGCAGGAGCGCGTGCCGCAGGCGCGCTCCGCGCTGCTGCCGAACGTCGCGGCGGGCGGCACGGCGTTCCTGCAGGACGGCCGCACCGACTTCTCGGGCGGCACGGTGCCGGTCACGGCGAACAGCTACAGCAACGCGGGCGTCACGATCTCCGCGTCGCAACCGCTCTACCGCAGGCAGAACTCGCTCGCCTACGACCAGGCGAAGCGCATCGTCGAGCAGGCCGACTTCACGCTCGCCGTGGCCCAGCAGGAGCTGATCCTGCGCGTCGCGGTCGCGTACTTCGACGTGCTGCTCGCCGAGGTCAACATCGAGCTCGCCGAGGCGCAGAAGGCGGCGGTGTCCGAGCAGCTCGCGCAGGCGCAGCGCAACTTCGAGGTCGGGGTGGCGACGATCACCGACACCAACGAGGCGCAGGCGCGCTTCGACACCATCGTCGCGCAGGAGATCGTGGCGCGCAACGACCTCGACAACAAGCGCACCGTGCTGCGCACGATCATCGGCCGGATGCCGGGGGCGCTGAAGAAGCTCGGTCCCGCGTTCGAGCCGGAGCTGCCCAACCCGAACGTGCTCGACGCGTGGCTCGATCGCGCGCTCGCCGAGAACCTCAACGTGCGCATCGCCGGCTACAACGTCGACGTTGCGACGCTGGAGATCGAGCGCGCCCGCGCCGGCCACCTGCCGACGGTGGACCTCGTCGCCGGCGCCGGGTTCACCTGGGGCACGGGTTCGCTCGCCAACGACTTCAACTACAACCAGCGCAACGCGAACATCGGCGTGCAGCTGAACGTGCCCATCTACCAGGGCGGCTTCGTCGAGTCGCGCGTGCGCGAGGCCCTTGCGCTGCAGGAGAGCGCCCGCCAGTCGCTCGAGGTCGCGCGCCGCAACGCGCTCTCGAACGCGCAGGTCGGCTTCACCGGCGTCAACAGCACGGCAGCCACCGTCGGCGCGCTGAAGCAGGCGCTGCGCTCGGCCGAGACGGCGCTCGCGTCGAACAAGCTCGGGCAGGAGGTCGGCGTGCGCACCAACCTCGACGTGCTGAACGTCGTGCAGACGGTGTTCCAGACCCGCCGCGACCTCGCGCAGGCGTACTTCAACTACCTGATCAGCGTGCTGCGTCTCAAGGCAGCCTCGGGCACGCTCTCCGAACTGGATCTCGAAGACATCAATCGCCGCCTGGGCGGTTGACCGTTCCCACTACAGGCGCGGCTCGAGCCAGGCCCAGAGTCGATCGGCAGCGCCGCGGTGCGCGGCCATGAAGGCCGTTGCCGCGTCGCGCATCGCCGCCCGGTCCTGGGGGTTGCGCAGCAGCCGGTCGACGTCGCGGACCAGTGCTTCCGCGTCGGCGACGCGACGCGCGGCGCCCGCTTCGATCGCGCGCTCGGTCGTCTCGGCGAAATTGAACGTGTGCGGTCCGACCAGCGTCGGCACGCCGACCGCGATCGGCTCGAGCAGGTTCTGCCCGCCGAGCGGCAGCAGGCTGCCGCCGACGAAAGCCACGTCCGCGGCCGCGCAGTAGGCGAGCATCTCGCCCAGCGAGTCGCCGAGCACGACGCGGGTCGCCGGCTCGACCGGCGCGTCGCTCGAGCGACGCACGCAGGAAAGGCCGCGTGCTTCGACCAGCGCGAAGACCGCGTCGAAGCGCTGCGGGTGCCTCGGCACGAGCAGCAGCAGCGCATCGGCGGGCAGCGCGCAGTGCGCCATCGCGTCGAGCAGCAGCGCTTCCTCGCCGTCGCGCGTGGAAGCGGCGAGCCACACCGGGCGCCTGCGGCCGAAGCGCGCGCGCAGCGCAGCGCCGCGCTCGATCATCGCGGCGGGCACGGCCATGTCGAACTTCAGGCTGCCCGTCACGGTCACGTCGCGCGCGCCCAGTGCCTCGAGCCGTTGCGCATCCGACGGCGTCTGCGCGGCGATCCCCGCCAGCGCCTCGAGCATGGGCCGTGTCAGCGCCGCGAACTTGCGGTAGCCGGCCGCGGACTTCGCCGACATGCGCGCATTGACGAGGCGGACCGGCACGCCGCGTGCACGGCATGCGTGGATGAGATTCGGCCAGAGCTCGGTCTCCATCAGCAGGCCCGCGCGGGGCGCGAAGCGGTCGAGGAACGCGTCGACCGCGAACGGCACGTCGTAGGGGAGCCACGCCTGGATCACGCGCCCGCCGTCGAAGGCGCGACCGGCCTCGCGCCCCGTGGCGGTCATCGAGGTGAGCAGGATCGTCGCCTGCGGGCGCGCGTGCGCGATGCGCCTGACCAGCGGCTCCGCCGCCCGCGTCTCGCCGAGCGAGACTGCGTGGATCCAGACGACCTCGCCGCGCGGGCGCGGCGGGTCCGCGGCGTAGCGCCCGAAGCGCTCGCCGATGCGCGCGCGGTAGCCGGGTTCGCGGCGGCCGCGCCACCAGAGCCGCACGGGCAAGAGCGGCAGCGCGAAGTACCAGAGCAGGGTGTACAGCGTGCGCATCGTCAGCAGCACGGCGCGGCGCGCAACAGCGTGCCCGCCGCCGCCTGCACGTCCGCGAGCGCGGGCACGATGCCGTTGCCGCCGAGGTCGCGCGCGTGCGCGCCGGCGATGGCGACGCCGGCCCCCGCGGGGTCGGTCTCGGTGAAGAGCGCGATGGTCGGCGTGCCGAGCGCTGCCGCGAGGTGGGTGAGTCCGGTGTCGACGCCCACCGCGAGCTCGATGCGCGACAGCAGTGCGGCAAGTGCTGCCAGCGATTGCCGCGGTGGCACGACGGCATGCGCGACGCCCGCGGCGAGACGCTCGCTGCGCGCCCGCTCCGCGGCGCTGCCCCACGGCAGCACCGTCGCGAAGCCCGCCTCGGCGAAGCCACCGATGAGCGCCCGCCAGCGCTCCTCGGGCCACAGTTTGCTGTCCCGCGACGTGGCGTGCAGCACGGCGATCGCCGGCCGCTCCGGCAGCGCTTCGGCGGCGGCCGGCGCAACCAGGTTCCAGCGCGGCGCGCCTGCGCAGGCGTGCCCGAGGGCGGCGGCGGCGAGCGCGCGGCAGCGCTGCGCGAAGTGCAGTCCGCGCGGCACGGTGTGGTGGACGTCGTCGAACAGCGTGGCGATCGGCTCGCGGATGCTCGCGCGGTCGAAGCCGTGACGCTGCCCTCGCGCCATGCGGGCCACGACGCCGCCTTTCACCTGTTCCTGCAGGTCGAGGATCGCCACGTAGGGATCGCGAGCGACGTCGCGTCGGAACGCGGCGAGCTCGCGCCAGGTTGCCGCCGCGAGCGGTGCGCGCCGCCACCGTCGCAGGGCGAGGGGGATCACGCGGCGCACGTGCGGGGAGAGCGCGGGCAGGTCGACGAACGCCTCCTCGGCGACCCAGTCGACGGCGACGCCCGGATGCGCGGCGACCACGTCGGTGACGAGCGCAAGGGCGTGCACGACGTCGCCCAGCGAGCTCGGGCGGATCACCAGGATCGCCGTCACCGGCAGCGCCTTGCGGAAAGCACGTAGAATCGCTGGCGATGTCCGACGCGCGTCAGTGCGGAGGGCAGTCCAGTGAGCCCGCGTGCGCGCGGCCGGCGCTTCCCAACCATGGCAGAGCGGATACCCCTTTCGCTGGTCGTGATCACGCGCGACGCCGCCTCCGACATCGCCGCGTGCATCGCCTCGGCGTCGTTCGCCATGGAAGCGGTGGTCGTCGATTCCGGGAGCCGCGATGATACCGTGGATGTCGCGCGCGCCGCGGGTGCGCGCGTCCTGCACCGCGAATTCACCGGCTTCGGTGCGCAGAAGAACCACGCCGTCGGCGAAGCACGGCACGACTGGGTGCTGTGCCTCGATGCCGACGAGCGCGTCTCGCCGGAGCTCGCCGGCGCGATCCGCGCGCTGTTCGCCGGCGGCCCGCCGCAGGCGCCGGCGTACGCGGTGGCGCGGCGCAACCGCTTCCTCGGTCGCTGGCTGGCCCACGGCGAGGGCTATCCGGACTGGAACGTGCGCCTGTTCGACCGGCGCCGTGCCCGCTGGACCGAGGACGTCGTGCACGAGCACGTCGTCGCCGAGGGCCCGGTGGCGCGCCTCGATGGCGACCTGATGCACGCGTCGGCCGAGTCGATCGAGGACTACGTCGCGAAGCAGAACCGCTACACGACGCTGCAGGCCCGGGCGCTGCACGCGCGGGGCGAGCACGCGAGCTTCGCGCGCATGGCGCTGTCCCCGCTCACGCGCTTCCTGCGCTTCTATGTGATCAAGGCGGGCTTTCTCGACGGCGCCGCGGGCTTCGCGCACGTCGCGATCGGCGCGTTCGCGAGCTTCCTCAAGTACACGAAGCTGCGCGGCCTCGAGGCACGCCGCAGCGTCGCACAAGGCGACCGTCCGCCACGACCATGAGCGAAGCGATGCGCGTTCTCGTCACCGGCGCGGCCGGGTTCATCGGCATGCACGCCGCGCACAGGCTGCTCGATGCCGGTGCGGAGGTCGTCGGCGTCGACAGCTTCGATCCCTACTACGACGTCGCGCTCAAGGAGGCGCGGGCCGCCACGCTTGCGTCCCGTCCGGGCTACGCGTTCGAGCGCCTCGATCTCGCCCAGGCGGACGCCACCGCCCGGCTGTTCGCCTCCGGCGGGTTCACCCACGTCGTGCACCTCGCCGCGCAGCCGGGCGTGCGCTACTCGCTGGTCAACCCCGGCGCCTACCACCGCAACAACCTGGTCGCGTTCGGGCACGTGCTGGAGGGCTGCCGGCACGCGCAGGTCGCGCACCTCGTCTACGCATCGTCCTCCTCCGTGTACGGCGCGAACCACACGCTGCCGTGGAGCGAGGACCAGCCGGTCGACCACCCGGTGAGCCTGTACGCGGCGACCAAGAAGGCGAACGAGCTCGTCGCCCACACCTACAGCCACCTGTATCGGGTCCCGACCACGGGCCTGCGCTTCTTCACCGTCTACGGTCCGTGGGGCCGGCCCGACATGGCGCCGATGCTGTTCACCAAGGCGATCCTCGCGGGCGAGCCGATCAGGGTGTTCAACCACGGCAGGATGCGCCGCGACTTCACGTACGTCGACGACATCGTCGAGGGCGTGGTGCGGGTGCTGGCGCGCCCGCCCGGCCCGTGTGCCGCCTCCGGCGCACCGTACGCCGTGTTCAACATCGGCAACCACGACGCAGTCGAGCTGACCGAGTTCATCGCGACGCTCGAGCGCCTGCTCGGCCGCACCGCGCGGCAGGAATTCCTGCCGATGCAGCCCGGCGACGTCGAGGCGACGTACGCGTCGATCGACCGCCTTGCCGCGGCGACGGGTTTCGCGCCACGCACGCCGCTCGCGACGGGGCTTGCGCGCTTCGTCCAGTGGTACCGCGGCTTCTACCGCGCGTGAGGTGGCGAGGGGCCCGATGGTAAGATCTTCGCACCTTCGACGCGCAGGCGTCGCACCGTCGATCGCCTACTCGAACCCATGATCCTCGTCACCGGCGGCGCCGGCTTCATCGGCGCCAACTTCGTCATCGACTGGCTTGCCGCGGGCGGCGAGCCGGTGGTGAACCTCGACAAGCTCACCTACGCCGGCAACCTCGGCAATCTCGAGCCGGTGCGCGGCGACGCGCGTCACCGCTTCGTGCGCGGCGACATCGGCGACTCGGCGCTGCTGGAAGCGCTTTTCGCCACGCACCGCCCGCGCGCGGTGGTGAACTTCGCCGCCGAGTCGCACGTCGACCGCTCGATCCACGGGCCGGCGGCGTTCATCGAGACCAACGTGGTCGGCACGTTCCGGCTGCTCGAATCGGTGAGGAGCTACCTCGCCGGGCTTCCCCCCGACGAGCGTGCGCGTTTCCGCTTCCTGCACGTCTCGACCGACGAGGTGTTCGGATCGCTCGGACCCGGCGATCCGGCGTTCAGCGAGACGACCCCCTACGCGCCGAACAGCCCGTACTCGGCGTCGAAGGCGGCCTCCGACCACCTCGTGCGGGCCTATCACCACACCTACGGCGTGCCGACGCTCACCACCAACTGCTCGAACAACTACGGCCCGCGCCAGTTTCCGGAGAAGCTGATCCCGCTGATGATCGTCAACGCGCTCGCGGGCAAGCCGTTGCCGGTGTACGGCGACGGGCTGAACGTGCGCGACTGGCTCTACGTCGGCGACCACTGCTCGGCGATCCGCGCGGTGCTCGCCGGCGGACGCCTCGGCGAGACGTACAACGTCGGCGGCAACGCCGAGATGAAGAACCTCGACGTCGTGCACACGGTGTGCCGGATCCTCGCCGAGCTCTGTCCCGGTCGCGACTACGAGGCGCTGGTCACGTTCGTGAAGGACCGTCCGGGACACGACCGGCGCTACGCGATCGACCCGCGCAAGATCGCGAGCGAGCTCGGCTGGGCGCCTGCGGAGACATTCGCGTCCGGCATGCGCCGTACCGTGCAGTGGTACCTGGACAACCCCGGATGGCTCGCGTCCGTGACATCCGGCGAGTACCAGCGCTGGGTCGAGACGCAGTACGCGCCCGCAGGAGACTGATCGTGATACGACCCCCACGCTCACTTCGTTCGCTGCCCCCGGGGGGGCGGGTCAATCCCTCGGGGCGGCCCATCGGGATTGACATGGCACGCAAGGGCATCATCCTCGCCGGCGGTTCCGGCACGCGGCTCTACCCGGTGACGCAGGTCGTCTCCAAGCAGCTGCTGCCGGTGTACGACAAGCCGATGATCTACTACCCGCTGTCGACGCTGATGCTCGGCGGCATCCGCGACATCCTGCTGATCAGCACGCCGGAGGACACGCCGCGCTTCGCGCAGCTGCTCGGCGACGGCGCGCAGTGGGGACTCAACCTCTCGTACGCGGTGCAGCCGGCGCCGGAGGGCCTCGCCCAGGCGTTCGTCATCGGCCGCGACTTCGTCGCCCGCGACGCCGCGGCGCTGGTGCTCGGCGACAACATCTTCTACGGCCACGACCTGCACGTGCTGCTCGCGCACGCGAACGCGCGCGCGGCCGGCGCCACGGTGTTCGCCTATCCGGTCTCCGACCCGGAGCGCTACGGCGTGGCCGCGTTCGACGCCTCGGGCCGCGTGGTGAGCCTCGAGGAGAAGCCGAAGGTGCCGAAGTCGCGCTACGCCGTCACCGGCCTGTACTTCTACGACAACCGCGTGCTCGACGTGGCGCGCGACCTCCGCCCCTCGGCGCGCGGCGAGTTCGAGATCACCGACGTCAACAAGCAGTACCTCGCCTGGGGCGAGCTCCTGTGCGAGGTGATGGGGCGCGGCATGGCCTGGCTCGACACGGGCACGCACGAGTCGCTGCTCGAGGCCTCGCAGTACATCCAGACCATCGAGCGCCGGCAGGGGCTGAAGATCGCCTGCCCCGAGGAGATCGCCTACCGGCTCGGCTGGATCGACGCTGCCGCGCTCGAGCGCATGGGCCACGCGCTCGCGAAGAGCGGCTATGGCCAGTACCTGCTCGGCCTGCTCTCCGACCCGGTGATCGGCTGATGCGGGTTCAGCCGACCGCGATCCCCGAGGTCCTGATCGTCGAGCCGCGCGTGTTCGGCGACGCGCGCGGCTTCTTCATGGAAAGCTGGAACCGCCGCGCGCTGGCCGAAGCGGGCCTCGACGTCGAGTTCGTGCAGGACAACCATTCGCGGTCGCGGCGCGGCGTGCTGCGCGGCCTGCACTACCAGATCGTGAACCCGCAGGGCAAGCTCGTGCGCGTGGTCGCGGGCGAGGTGTTCGACGTCGCCGTGGACCTGCGCGCCAGCTCGTCGACGTTCGGCCGCTGGGTGGGCGTCACGCTGTCGGAGGAGAACAAGCGCATGCTCTGGGTGCCCCCCGGCTTCGCGCACGGCTTCCTCGTGCTGTCGCCGTCGGCGGATTTCCTGTACAAGACCACCGACTACTACCACCCCGAGCACGAGCGCACGCTGCTGTGGAACGACGCCGAGGTCGGCATCACGTGGCCGCTCGACGGCGCGCAGCCGCAGCTCGCGGCGAAGGACGCGGCGGGTGCGCGTCTCGCCGACGCCGAGACCTACGGTTAGCCGGCGTGGCCACGATCCTCGTCACCGGCGCGAACGGGCAGGTGGGCTTCGAGCTCGCGCACTGGCTCCGCCCGCACGGGCGGGTCGTCGCGATCGACAGCGACACCCTCGATCTTGCGGACCCGGATGCGATCGCGCGGACGATGCGCGAGGTTCAGCCCGCGCTCGTCGTCAACGCCGCGGCCTACACGGCGGTCGACCAGGCCGAGCAGGACCGCGACGCCGCATTTGCGATCAACGCCGTCGCTCCCGGCGTGCTCGCCGAGGAGGCGAAGCGCGCGGGGTCGGTGCTGGTCCACTACTCCACCGACTACGTGTTCGACGGCACTGCCGTCACACCCTATGCCGAGGACGCGCCGACCGCGCCGCTCTCGGTCTACGGCGCGACCAAGCTCGAGGGCGAGCAGCGCGTCGCCGCGAGCGGCGCCGACGCGCTGGTGTTGCGCACGAGCTGGGTCTACGGGCTGCGGGGGCGCAACTTCCTGCTCACGATCCGTAAGCTCGCAGCCGAGCGCGAGGAGTTGCGCATCGTCGCCGATCAGACCGGCGTGCCGAACTGGTGCCGCGCGCTCGCGCAAGCCACGGCGCGCATCGTCGCGGGCGGCCTGCCGGCGATGCGCGAGCGCGCCGGGCTCTATCACCTGTCGTCCGGCGGAGCGACCAGCTGGTACGAGTTCGCCCGCGCGATCGTCGGCGACGCGCCGCGTCCGCGCGTGGTGCCGATCGCGACCGCCGACTACCCGTTGCCGGCCCGGCGGCCGACCTACGGCGTGCTCGGGACCGCGAAGTTCGAACGCACCTTCGGCTTCGCGCTGCCGAATTGGCGCGACGCCCTGGGCGCATGCGTGGCGAGCCCGGCGGATCCGGCACGGGATGTGTCGTCTGAACCTTCGGATCGAACGTTGATCTGAACGTCGGGCGATCCGCCCGCAGGGCAGGTAACATCCGCCCTTCGCATTCCGAAGGTCGCAAGGGAGAAAGCATGCGCACGGTCCCCGCCATTGTCTTCGTCACGTTCGGCGCGCTGTCGTCGATCGGCGACACATCCGCCGCCGGCAACATCGTCGCGGTCCCGCCTGCGGAGTATCGGCCGACCGCGGTCGTGCCCAAGGCTGCCGCCGCGCTGGTCGCGCCGGATGCACCGGTGTTCCGCCTGGCGCTGCCTGCGCCCAGCGACGCCGAGCGCGAATCGCTCAAGGCGCAGAACGCCAAGCGCGCCGAGCAGCGTCGGGTGGGACGGCCCACGTCGATCAAGAGTCGTCCGCTCGCCATCGGCTATCCGCGCGAGCTGCCGTCCGCGTCGCGCACGATCGTGCTCTCCGACCTCGCGTGGAAGGCGCTGCCGGACGGCGGCCGCGCCACCCGCATCGAGATTGCCTCGCCGGGCGCGGCGGCGCTGCGGCTGTCGCTGTCGATGCCCGCGTCACACCCCGACCTCGCGTTGCGCTTCGTCGGCAACGCGCCGCGCGCGGAGGTGCAGGGCGCCTATCCGGTGAACGCGGTCGCCGAGGCGTCGGCGCAGCGCGGTGCGTACTGGTCGCCGGTGCTGGAAGGCGACACGGCGACGATCGAGCTGCACGCGGGCGCCGGGGCATCGTTCGACGGGCTCGTGCTGGCGCTCGGGCCGCTGTCGCATCTCGTCATCGCCGGCGACGACCTGCGCCAGATCGACGCCAAGCGCGCGGCCGACATCGGCGACTCGGGCAGCTGCAATATCGACGTCGCCTGCACCAACCCATCGACGGCGCTGACGCAGGCGGCGGACGCGGTGGGCAAGCTGTTGTTCAACGACCGCTCGGGCTCGACGTTCCTGTGCAGCGGCACGATGCTGAACGACTCGGTGACGTCGTTCACCCCGTACCTGTTCACCGCCGCCCACTGCATCGAGGACGCGTTCAACGCCGGGACGGTGAACGTCTACTGGTTCTTCCGCGCGCTGTCCTGCGGCAGCACCTCAGTACCGCCCTACGCGTTGCAGACCGGCGGCGCGATGCTGCTCGCACGGAGTCCCGACTATGACTGGGCGATGCTGCGCCTGTACACGTCTCCGCCGGCGGGTGTCCGCTATTCGGCCTGGCGCGGCGAGCCGGTGCCGACCAATGCGATCGGCACCGCGCTGCATCACCCCGGCGGCGATCTCCTCAAGTGGAGCCAGGGCTCGATGTTCGGCTACTACACGTTCGACGACGGCTCGAGCTTCATGCAGATGCGCTGGAGCGACGGCACGACCGAGACGGGTTCGTCCGGCTCGGGCCTGTTCACGTTCCTGCAGGCGGGCGGCTACTACGAGCTGCGCGGCGGCCTGTTCGGCGGCGACGCCTCCTGCAGCAATCGTACCGGCGTCGACTACTACTCGCGGCTCGACAACATGCTGCCGGTGACGCGCCAGTACCTGACGCCGGACGCCGCGAATCCGACCGGCCAGACCGTGGTGGTCGAGTACTACAACCGCTCGCTCAATCACTTCTTCATGACGGCGGACGCGAACGAGATCAACCTGCTCGACACCGGGGTGCTGCGCGGCTGGGAGCGCACCGGCGTGCGCTTCCTTGCCTACACGTCGCAGCAGCCGGGAACGAATCCGGTGTGCCGCTTCTACCGGGCGCCGCCGCAGCCCGACACGCACTTCTATTCGGCCGATCCCGCGGAGTGCGCGCGGGTGATCCGGGATTACCCGGACTGGACCTACGAGAGCCCGGCAGTGTTCTACATCTACCTGCCGAACCAGGCCAACGGTGCTTGCCCGACAGGAACACGTCCGGTCTGGCGCTTCTACAACAACGTCGCGATCAATCACCGCTACACGCCCGAGGTGTGGTACCGCGACGAAATGAACAGTGATCGCAATTGGACGTCGGAAGGCGCCGCTGGCAGGGGCATGTGCTCGCCCGAGAGCAACTGACGCCCGGGGAGTGAAGCGTGCCCCCGCCGGGTGCGGGCGGGGGCGCGGCGTGACGGCCTAGAACCGAAACGCGACGTCGGCCTCGTCGCCAACGGCGAGCGTCGTGCCCGCGCCCGCGACGACGATCGCGTTCATGCCGAAGGTCACGCCCGCAAGCCGGTCGTCGCGGCGGTAGGACGCGAGCGTGCGCAGCGGCTCGAGGTGGCGCCGCGCCGTGTCCTGGTCGGTGGTCGTGATCTCGCAGCGTGTGCAGGGCTTGACCAGCCGCAGCGTCACGGCACCCGCCGTGATCGTGTCGAGGTGGTCCTCGTCGTAGGGGTCGAGACCGTCGAGCACGAGGTTCGGCCGGAATCGGTTCATGGGCACCGTCGGGAAGCCGTGGGCCGCCAGCCGTGCGTTGAGGTCGTCGAGCGAGGCGCGGCCGATCACCAGGATCGGATACCCGTCGGAGAACAGCGTCGTCGCACCGGTCGTGCCCACGTAGTCGGGGTTGCACGGGCGGGGCAGGCGGTCGTCGAAGCGCACCATGCGGACCCCGCGGCCGAGATGCGACGAGAGCGCGCTCGCGCAGTCGTCGCCGGCGTCGATCGCGCGCACGTGCGCACCCCAGACCTGGACTTCGCGCCCCGCGCCCGTCCCGGGCGCGACCGGTGCGTGACCGGGTACGAGGAGTTCGAGGCGGGCGTCACGCACCACCGCCCGGACCAGGGCAAGCTCGGGGATCTCGCGCTGCGTGACGAAGCGGCCGCGCGGGTCGATCACCATCCACTCGCGGTCGCGGATGCCGTCGTGGGCGAGGCCGGTGGGCAGCACCTGCAGCTGCCGCGCGTCGACGCCCCGGCAGCTCTTCACGGGGTAGATCGACAGGCCGGCGATCGTCACGCGTTGCATGGCACTCCCCCCTCGCGCGCGCGGAAACGCAACGGGCGGCCCGGAGCTCCGCGCCGCCCGTCCCGATGCCGGTTGGATGCGGTCAGCGCAGTCCCGCGGCGTACTCCGCAACCGCCTTCATCTGCGCGTCGGTCATCCCCTTGACCACGCCGTGCATCACGCGGCCGTTCGCGTCCTTGCCGTCCTTGTCCATGCCGCGCTCGCCCGCCTTGAACGCCTTCAGCTGAGCGTAGGTGTAGTCGGCGTACTGCCCGGCGATGCGCGGGTAGCTCTTGGGAATGCCCGCGCCGGTCGGGCTGTGGCACGCGCTGCAGGCCGGCACGCCGGTGGCGGCGTCGCCGCCGCGCCACAGCGCCTGCCCGGCCTTGACCAGCTCGAGGTCCTTCGCGGCGAGGCCCTTGGGCTTCTGGCGCGAGTAGTAGAGGGCGACCGCGCGCATGTCGTCGGCGGACAGCGGCGTGGCCATGCCGAGCATGATGGCGTTGGCGCGCACGCCCGCCTTGAAGTGCGCGAGCTGCAGGGTGATATAGTCGGCGTGCTGCCCCGCGATGTTGGGATTGACCGCGGTGGGGCTGTTGCCGTCGGCACCGTGACAGGCGGCGCAGATCTCGGTGGCGATCTTGCGGCCGCGCTCCATGTCGTTCTGCGCGGTCGCCGGGGTGGGCACCGCGGCGAGCGCCGGTCCGGCAATCAGGGCCAGCAGCAGCAGGGATCTCATCGGCAAGGCTCCTCGATTCGGCAGTCGCGGGGAGAGTCGTCGCGCCCCGGGGCCGCTCCCGTCGTGAACAAACGCAACATTGTACCGGAGCCGCCCGTCGCGCCCAAAGGTGCGGCTGTGCAAGCGCCCGAGCAACCGCTGGCGCTCGTCGGGGCGGAGTTCGTCATCGGGGCCGCCGCGCGTGCCCAGTTGCCGCCGCCCGGACCGCCGGAAATCGCGTTCGCCGGTCGATCCAACGCGGGCAAGTCGAGTGCGATCAATGCGCTCGCCACGCGTACCCGCCTCGCGTTCACCAGCCGGACGCCCGGCCGCACGCAGCAGATCAACCTGTTCCAGCTGAAGAGCGGCGGCCTCGCGGCCGACCTGCCGGGCTACGGCTATGCCGCTGTCGCGCGCGACGTCAAGCGCGAGTGGCAGGACTTCCTCTGGGAATACCTGACCACCCGCGACACCTTGGTCGGCCTCGTGCTGGTCGCCGATGCGCGTCATGGCCTGAAGCCGCTCGACTTCACGGTCCTCGACGTGTTCGTGCCCTCGGCGCGGCCCGTGCTCGTGCTCGCGACCAAGAGCGACAAGCTGAACCAGTCCGAGCAGCGCCGTGCCGTGGCCGGCATCCGCGATCAGCTCGCGGCACGCTACCCGGCCCAGGCGCATGCGATCGCGGTCGTCGGGTTCTCCGCAACGCGCCGCCTCGGCGTGATGGCGGCGGATCGGGTGCTCTGCGACTGGCTCGGCATCACCGCGCGGACCTGAACGCCATGCGCCACGGCCCGCGCGCCAGCGCCGTAGCAGGTCCGCGGCACAAGAAAAAAGCCCCGCGATCAAGGGGAGTGATGCGGGGCTCGAAGAACCCGCCCCGACGCATCGCGCCGGGGCGGGCACCCGCTCAGGGAGGGAAGCGGGAGACGTCACCGTCCGATGCTGTGACCGCCGGCGCCGAGCAAGAGTTCCGCATGGCGTCCCCATTCGACCATGCCGATTCCACCGGTCCTTCGACGATGAGCGCCATCCGATGAGCGCCAAGCCCACACCCGCATCCACGGTATTGGCGGCGATCCGCCACGTGCTGCTGCCGCACGAGCCTTTCTCCAGCATGAGCGCAGGGGACCTCGACCGCATCGCGCGCGCCTCGAAGCTCCGCTACTTCGCACCAGGAGAGGTGGTCCTCGCGCCGGCGTCCGATCGACCGTCGCACTGCTTCATCGTCCGACAGGGCGTGGTGCGCGGCGAGCGGCCGAGCGCTTCGGGCGATCCGACGGCGCTGTGGGAGCTCGACGCCGGCGACATGTTCCCGCTGGGGGCGCTGGTGGCGCGGCGCGGCGTCACCAGCGTCTACCGGTCGCTCGAGGACACTTTCGTGCTCGCGTTCCCGGTCGAGGTGTTCGACCAGCTGATCGCGGCGTCGGCGCCGTTCCAGGACTTCTGCACGCGCAGGCTCGCGCACCTCCTCGACATTTCGCGCGCGCGCTTCCAGGCCGAGTACGCGTCGGCGGTCACCGAGCAGCGCGGCCTCGCGACGTCGCTCGGCGCGCTGATCCGCAACGAGCCGGTGACCGTCGTGCCGGCGACGCCGCTCGGCGACGCGCTGCGCATGATGGAGGAGCGGCGCATCGGATCGCTCCCGGTCGTCGACGATACGGGCCGGCCGGTGGGCATCTTCACCCGGCAGGACGTGATCGGTCGCATCGTGCTGCCCGGCGTGGGCCTCGCCGAACCGATCGGCGGCGTGATGAGCACCCCGGTGATCACGCTGCCGATGCACGCGACCGCAGGCGACGCCGCGGTCGCGATGGCGCGGCGCGGCATCCGCCACGTCGTGCTGGTCGACGAGTCGGGCGGCGTGGCGGGCGTGGTCTCCGAGCGGGACCTGTTCGGGCTGCAGCGCCTCTCGGTGCGCGAGCTCGCCTCGTCGATCCGGCGCGCGCCGGACCTGCCCTCGCTCGTGCAGTGCTCAGCGGACGTGCGGGCGCTGTCGTACGCGCTGGTCGCGCAGGGCGTGGCGAGCGGGCAGCTGACGCGCATGATCTCGAGCCTGAACGACCAGCTGGTGTCGCGGCTGCTCGACGTCACCGCGCCGCGTCACGACCTGTCCGGTGCCACGCTGTGCTGGATCGGCATGGGCAGCGAAGGCCGCTCGGAGCAGACCATCGCAACCGATCAGGACAACGGGCTCATCTTCGTCGCCAACGATCCCGCCGCGGCGCCCGGTGCGATCCGCGACCGGCTGCTGCCGTTCGCCCGCGAGGTCAACGAGGGCCTCGACGCTCTCGGCTACCCGCTGTGCAAGGGCGGGGTGATGGCGATGAACCCGAAGTGGTGCGCCTCGCTCGACGAGTGGCGGGCCGCGTTCTACGCGTGGATCGACCGCGGGGACCCGCAGAGCCTGCTCGAGGCGAACATCTTCTTCGACTTCCGGGCGCTGTGGGGCGAGGCGGCGCTCGCCGAGGTGCTGCGCGTCGACATCGCCGGGCGCGCGAAGGGCAATCCGCGGTTCCTGAAGCAGATGAGCGACAACGCGCTCACCGTGCGGCCGCCGCTCAACTGGATGGGCGAGATCTCGGCGAAGGAAGACGACCGCGGCGTCGCCGGCATCGACCTCAAGGCTTCGGGGACCGCGGCGTTCGTCGACGGCGCCCGCATCCTGTCGCTGGCGAGCGGCGTGACCGCGACCAATACCGTGGAACGGCTGCAGGCCGCGGGCGCGGCGAAGGGCATCGCGGAGGGCGAGATCAACGCCTGGGCCGACGCGTTCGAGTACCTGCAGTTCCTGCGCCTGCGCACGCAGCACCGGCGCGCGTCCGGCCTGCTGCCGGCCTCGGAGAGCCTCAACCTGGTGCCCCTCGACGACCTCTCGGAGCTCGACCGGCGCATCCTCAAGGAAGCGCTGCGCCAGTGCCGCAAGCTGCAGCAGCGGCTCGAGGTCGACTACCCGGGTTGAACGGGAGCCTGCCGATGAGCATCTGGCGCAAGGTGTTCTCGCGCGACGCGGCGGTCCCTGCCGACGTCGGTCGTTGGGTCGTGGTCGACACCGAGACCACGGGTCTCGATGTTGCGCGCGACACGCTGCTCGCCATCGGCGGGGTGGCCGTCGATGCGGACGGCGTCCTGCCCGGGGACAGCTTCGAGGTCGTGCTCCGCAACGCCGAAGGATCGGACCACGACAACATCCTCGTGCACGGCATCGGCCGCCACGCGCAGCGCACGGGCGTACCGCCGGCCGAGGGGCTCGCGGCGTTCGCGCAGTGGGTGGGCGACGCGCAATACGCGGGTTATCACACCGACTTCGACCGCGCCGTGCTGATGCGCGCCGCCGCTCTCGCGAAGGTGCCTGTGCCGGACCGACCGTGGCTCGACCTCGCGCCGCTCGCGGCGGCGCTGGCGCCCGACAAGCTGAAGAAGGGCGGGGGGACCCTCGACGACTGGCTGGTCGCCTTCGGCATCGAGTGCCCGGTGCGCCACAACGCGGCGGCGGACGCCTTCGCGACCGCGGAGCTCTTGCTGCACATGCGTGCGCGCGCGACGAAGCAGGGCCGCACCGGCTTCGCGTCCCTGCTCAAGCTGACCAAGCAGCAGAAGTGGCTCGACGCCGGTCACTGATGAGCCCGAAGGGCCGCCCCGAAGCGCGTCTGCGCGGAGGGCAGTCCAGCGCGCGCACCGTGGGCCGCGCACGGGTACGCTAGCATCTCCCTTTCGATCCCGATGCCGCGTCACCGACCATGAGCCAAGCCTTCACCGGACGCTTCCCGGCCCGCCGCCCGCGGCGCCTGCGGCGCGACGACTTCTCGCGCCGACTCGTGCGCGAGCACCGGCTGTCCGCCGACGACCTGATCTATCCCGTGTTCGTGCTCGACGGCACGAAGCGCGAGGAACCGGTGCCCTCGCTGCCCGGCGTCTCCCGCAAGTCGCTCGACCTCCTGTTCCGCGACGCCGAGTCGTGTCTCGAGCTCGGCGTGCCCGCGCTCGCGCTGTTCCCGGTGATTCCGCTGGAGCTGAAGAGCGAAGACGCGGCGCAGGCGTGGCACCCGGAGGGGTTGGTGCCGCGCGTGGTGCGCGCGCTGAAGGAGCGCTTCCCCGAGCTTGGCGTGATCACCGACGTCGCGCTCGACCCCTACACGAGCCACGGCCAGGACGGCCTGATCGACGCGACCGGCTACGTGATGAACGAGGCGACGGTGACCGCGCTCGTCAAGCAGGCGCTGTGCCACGCCGAAGCGGGCGTCGACCTCGTCGCGCCGTCGGACATGATGGACGGCCGCATCGGCGCGATCCGCGAAGCGCTCGACGCGGCGGGCTCCGAGCGCACGCGCATCCTCGCCTACTCCGCGAAATACGCGTCGAGCTTCTACGGCCCGTTCCGCGATGCCGTCGGGTCGGCGGCGAACCTGGGCGGCGGCAACAAGTACACCTACCAGATGGACCCCGCCAACACCGACGAGGCGCTGTGGGAGGTCTACCTCGACATCCAGGAGGGCGCGGACATGGTGATGGTGAAGCCCGGCCTCCCCTATCTCGACATCGTCCGCCGGGTGAAGGAGACGTTCGGGCTGCCGACCGCGGTCTACCAGGTCTCCGGCGAGTACGCGATGCTCGCGGCCGCCGCCGGCAACGGCTGGCTCGACCTGCGTTCGTGCGTGATGGAAACGCTGCTGTCGATGAAGCGCGCCGGCGCGGACGCGATCCTCACCTACTTCGCGCTGGACGCGGCGCGCTGGCTGCGCCAGAGCTAGGAACGCTCGGCGTCGGCCTCGAGCAGCTCCGCCACGGCCGCGGCGTCGAGCCGCACTGCCTCCTGCCCGTGCCGGTTGCGGCGCGGCACCTGCCGCGCTTCCCGGTGCGTGCGCACGCGCAGTCGGACGCCGGTGCGCCGGGTGTCGATCCACAGCTCCATCGGATCGTCGGCGTGGCGCGTGCGGTGCGTGACGGTACTCGCAGCCCTGGTTGATGAGCAGCAGTTCGACCGCCTTGCCGTCGTCGGTGACGAGGTCGATGCGCACGTCGCTGTGCTCGGTGGCCCAGCCGCCGGCAACGCCGCCGACCAGCAGCGGGCGGAACTCGGCGAGCCGGCGCATCCACAGCAGCGCCTCCGCGCGCTTCTCGCGCAGCATCTCCCGATGGGCCTCGCCGCCGAAGATCGCGTGGTAGTCGAGCAGCGCCGCCTCGACCTCGTCGTCGCCCGGCAGCGCCGCGCGCTCAGGGAGGCCCAGCTGCCGCGCCGCCTTGCGCTTGGCGAGCGACCAGTCGCCGATGCCGTGCTCGGCGATCAGCTGTGCCGCGACCTGGGCGACGCCCGCGCGCTCGTGGCTGTCGCCGGCGAAGACGTCGTCGCGCTCGACCCGGCGTCCGTTGGCGCGGGCCGGGTCGTCGCCGCGATCCCCCCGCGAATGTCGGCCCATGGCTAGAACAACTGGTTGCGGACGTCCTGGGACGAACGTCCGCCCGGGACTGGCGCCGGAGTAAGCGCTTCCACACGTCGTGGCACGTACTCGTTGAAGAACCACTCGGAGACGGTGCCGGCGTCGTCGCGGAGCCCGCTCTCCGCATTGATGCGCAACGAGACCAGCCCTTCCGGCGCCTCGGCCGGCACGTCGGGCACGCCCTTCAGCGCCTTCTGCATGAAGGCGATCCAGATCGGCAGCGCCGCCGCGGCGCCCGTCTCGTTGGCGCCGAGCGACTTCGGCTGGTCGTGGCCGACCCACGCGACACCGACGAGCTGTGGCGTGAAGCCCGCGAACCAGGCATCGACGTTCTCGTTGGTGGTCCCGGTCTTCCCGGCGATGTCACGCCGGCCGAGCGACAGCGCCTTCGTCGCGGTGCCGTAGGCGACGACGTCGCGCAGCATCGACGTCATCACGAACGCGTTGCGCGCGTCGATCACGCGCTCGGCTTCGCCGCCCGCCGTCTGCGGCTGCGCTTCGGAGAGCACGCTGCCGCGCGCGTCGGTGATGCGCGCGATCAGGAACGGGCTCACCCGGTAGCCGCCGTTGGCGAACACCGAGAACGCGGTGGCCATCTGCATCGGGGTCGCGGCGCCGGAGCCGAGACCCATCGACAGCACGGCCGGATGCGCTTTCGGATCGAAGCCGAACTTGGCGATGTAGTCCTGCGCGTACTGCGGCCCGATCGCCTGCAGCACGCGCACGGTGACGAGGTTCTTGGACTTCGCGAGCGCCGTGCGGAGCCGCATCGGGCCCTCGAAGCGGCCGTCGTAGTTCTTCGGCTCCCACTCCTCGCCGCCTCGCTCTGCGGGGACGAAGAACGGCGCATCGTTGACCACGGTCGCCGGCGAGAAGCCCTTCTCGAGCGCGGCGCTGTAGATGAAGGGCTTGAAGGCCGAGCCGGGCTGGCGCTCGGCCTGCGTGGCGTGGTTGAACTTGTTGCGGCCGAAGTCGAAGCCGCCGACCAGCGCGCGCAGCGCACCGTCGCGGGGGTCGAGCGCGATGAACGCCGCTTCGGCCAGCGGCAGCTGCGCGATGCCCCAGCGGCCCTTGTCGTCCTTCGCGAGGCGGACCACCGCGCCGCGCCGGATGCGCACGTTCGGCGGCGACTTGTCCTGCAGGGAGCGGGCGGCGAAGCGCAGGCCGTCGCCGGAGACCGTCGCCGTGTCGCCGGAGGCGAGCGTGGCCTTCGACCTCCGTGGGCGAGGCCTCGAGCACGACCGCGGCGACCAGGTTGTCGAGATCGACGGACTCCTGGAAGACCCGGTCGATCACCGCCTCGGCCTCGGCCGGCTCGCCGGGGAGGTTCACGTAGGTCTCCGGCCCGCGGTAGCCATGCCGCCGGTCGTAGTCGAGCAGCCCCCGGCGCACGGCGGCGTGGGCCGCCTCCTGATCCGCGCGGCGCAGCGTCGTCCAGACGGTCAGGCCGCGGGTATAGGCGTCCTCCCCGTAGGCCTCGAACACCACCTGGCGGGCCATCTCGGCGGCGAACTCGGCGTGCGTCGGCAGCGTCTCCCGCAACCCCTGACGGACGAGGAGCGGCGCTTTTTGCGCATCTTCGTACATGGCGTCGTCGACGAAGCGAAGTTCGTGCATGCGCCGCAGCACGTACTGTTGGCGGGTCTTGGCCCGCTTGGGATTGGTCACCGGGTTGAAGGCGGAGGGCGCCTTCGGCAATCCGGCCAGCATCGCCGCCTCGGCGACCGTGACATCCTTGAGCGGCTTGCCGAAGTAGATCTGCGACGCCGCGGCGAACCCGTAGGCCCGCTGGCCGAGGAAGATCTGGTTGACGTACAGCTCGAGGATCTCGTCCTTGCCGAGGCTCGCCTCGATCTTCCAGGCCAGCAGCACTTCGCGGAGCTTGCGCGTGATCGTCTTCTCCCGCGTGAGGAAGAAGTTGCGTGCCACCTGCATGGTGATGGTGCCGGCGCCCTGCTGGGAGCCGGAACTGAGATTGGTCCAGGCGGCGCGCACCACCGAAAGATAGTCGACACCCCCATGTTGGTAGAACCTTTCGTCCTCGGCGGCCAAAATGGCCTTTTTCATGACATCCGGGACTTCCTGGATCTTCACCACCGACCGCCGTTCCTCGCCGAATTCCCCCAGCAGGTCGCCCTCGGCCGAGACCACGCGGAGCGGGATTTTCGGCTGATAGTCGGTCAGGGTCTCCAGGGACGGCAATGTGGGGTACAGCAGGGCGAGCACCAGCCCGCCCAGCAGGGCCCCGACGAGCGCCAGGCCTAGAAGTACCGAGCCGATGTAGAGGAGCCAGCGCTTTAGCACGTAGGAATAAAACTTGCGTTCAGGTGGAACCGGGGCGGCTCCGGTTGACAAGGATGCAACACTCGGTAGCCAGGCCCGGGGATTAAATTGACACCAGCGATAGTTGCTGCCAGAGTTTAATGTAACTTGTCAGCATTGGGATCCACCGCGGTCCACGGGGTCGTTCGTCCGCCATGCTTGCTGAAAACCTATCTTCTGCCCTCGACGTCTTCAAGACGAAGGCCCCGTCGCTCGTCGGGGTCGACATCGCGTCGACCTCGATCAAGATGGTCGAACTCGCCGAGGCCGGCAAGGGCACCTACCGCCTCGAACGGTACGCGATCGAGCCGTTGCCGAAGGACGTCGTCCAGGACGGCAACATCGCGAACCTCGACCAGGTTGGCGACGCCCTGCGCCGGGGCTTCAAGCGCCTCGGCAGCCGCAACCGCAACATCGCGCTGGCCCTGCCGGCGGCGATGGTGATCACCAAGAAGATCATCGTACCCTCCGGCCAGAAGGAGGAGGAGCTCGAGCTTACCGTCGAGGCCGAAGCGAACCAGTACATACCCTTCGCGCTCGACGAGGTCAACCTCGACTTCCAGATCCTCGGGCCCGCGCCCAACAACCCGGACGAGGTCGAGGTGCTGATCGCGGCCTCGCGCAAGGAAAAGGTCGAGGACCGCGTGGCGATCGCGGAATCCGCCGGATTGAAGCCGCGGGTGATGGACGTCGAGTCCTACGCCACGCAGGAGGCGTACCGCCTGATCGCGCCGTCGCTGCCGGCGAACGGCCGCGACCAGAACATCGCGCTCGTCGACGTCGGCGCGCACGTCACGCACTTCTACGTGCTCCGCAACAACCAGTTCCTGTTCTCCCGCGACCAGGCGTTCGGCGGCAACCAGCTGACGATGGACATCCAGCGGGCATTCAACCTGTCGCCCGAGGAGGCCGAGTCGGCCAAGCGCAACCAGGGGCTGCCGGAGAACTACGACAACGACGTGCTGCAGCCGTTCATGGAGACGCTCGCCCTCGAGATCACGCGGGCGCTGCAGTTCTTCTTCACGTCCACCTCGTACAACCAGGTCGACCACATCGTCCTGTCCGGCGGCGGCGCGCTGCTGCCGGGGCTGGACGAGCTCGTCGCCAAGCGCGCCGGCGTGGCGACGGTGATCGCGAACCCGTTCGCGAGCATGCAGACGAGCGACCGGATCCGTTCGCGGCAGCTCGCACAGGACGCGCCGATGCTGCTCATCGCGTGCGGCCTCGCGCTGCGCAGCTTCGAGTGAGCGGAGGCGCGCGATGACGACCTCGGTCCGCATCAACCTGCTGCCGCACCGCGAGCAGAAGCGCCAGGCGCGGCAGCGCCAGTTCGTTTCCCTCGCGGCACTGGTGGCGATCCTCGGGCTCGGCATCGTCGGGCTCGTCCACTTCGTGCTCGCCACCCAGATCGAGAGCCAGAACAACCGCAACGCGCTGCTCAAGACCGAGATCGTCAAGCTCGACGAGCAGATCAAGGAAATCGACAAGCTGCGCGACCAGATCGCCCAGGTGCTGTCGCGCAAGCAGGTGGTCGAGACGCTGCAGGCGAACCGCAACGAGGCGGTGCACCTGCTCGACCAGCTGGTCCGGCAGCTGCCGGACGGCATCTACCTGCGGTCCATCAAGCAGGTCGGCAACAAGGTGACGCTGGTGGGCTACGCGCAGTCCAACGCCCGCGTGTCCACGCTGATGCGCAACGTCGAAGCCTCGCCCTGGCTCGGGCAGCCGGAACTGGTCGAGATCAAGCTCGTCACGCCGCCCGCTACGCGGGGCCAGCCGACCCGGTCGGCCGCGGGTCCCGAGCGGCTGAACGAATTCACGATGAACCTGCAGGTCAAGCGGACGATGCCGCCGGCGGGGGTCGTCGCGCCGGCCGCGGCCACCAAGGGGCAGCCCGCGCCCGCGCCGGCCAAGGGCGGTGCCCCGGCCAAGGCGGCGCCGGCGCAGGGGCCGGGCCCTGCAGTCAAGGCCGACGCCGGCCGTAAGGGGGCCAACGCATGACGCTCGACGACCTCCGGCGCCTCAACATCCGCGACGTCGGCAACTGGCCGACGGCGCCCAAGTTCGGGCTGCTCGGCCTCATGCTCCTGGTGATCCTCGGGCTCGGCGCGTTCTTCGACTGGAAGGACCAGTACGAGTCGCTGGAACAGGCCCGCGCGCAGGAACAGAAGCTGCGCGTCGACTACGCCGAGAAGAAGGCGAAGGCCGTCAACTACGACCTGTACGTCGCGCAGCTGGCCGAGATCGAGCAGTCGTTCGGCGCGCTGGTGAAGCAGCTGCCCAACCGGTCCGAGATCGACGCCCTGCTGACCGACGTCAACCAGGCCGGCCTCGGGCGGGGTCTCGTGTTCGAGCTGTTCAAGCCCGCCGTGCAGGAGCGGCTGTCGGACTTCTACGCCGAGCTGCCGATCAACATCCGCATCACCGGCAACTATCACGACATGGGCGCGTTCGCGAGCGACGTCGCGCAGCTGCCGCGCATCGTCACGCTGAACGACCTCGCGATCAGCACCGAGAAGGGCAGCCTCACGCTCGACGCGGTGGCGAAGACCTTCCGCTACCTCGACGAGGACGAGATCGCAAAGCAGCGCGCGCTGGCGCGCCAGAAGGACAAGGAGAAGGGGAAGAAATGAGCCCGCGCGCCATCCTCGTGATCGCGATCGGGGTCTCGCTCGCCGGATGCGGCGGCGAGAGCCACCAGGATCTTCGTGCCTGGATGGCCGACCAGGGCAAGGGGACGCGGGGCAAGCTCGATCCCGTGCCCCAGATCAAGCCCTACGAGCCGTTCGCCTACAACGCCTTCGACATGCCCGACCCATTCAAGCCGCGCAAGATCGAACCGGCGAAGGGCGGCAGCAAGCTCGCGCCGGACCTCGCGCGGAGCCGCGAGCCGCTCGAGTCGTTCCCGCTCGAGTCGCTGACCATGGTGGGCACGCTGGAGAAGAACCGGGCCATCTACGCGCTGATCCGCACGCCTGAGAAGGACGTGTACCAGGTCAAGGCGGGCAACCACCTGGGCCAGGACTTCGGCGTGATCACGGGCATCACCGAGACCGACATCAGACTCAGGGAACTCGTGCAGGACGGCGCGGGCGACTGGACCGAGCGGACCAGCTCGCTCCAGCTGCAGCAGCCGGATCAGAAGACAGGGGAGCGGAAACAATGATCGGAACCTCCGGCAACCGCGGCGCGGTCCTCGTGCGTGCCTGGCGCGCCGTCGTAGCGGCGGCCTGCATGCTCGCGGCCGCGGCGACGTTCGCGCAGGGTGCGAACAGCATCGAGCAGGTGACCGTCTCGAAGGGCTCGTCCGGCAACACGATCGTCCGCTTCGCCCTGAAGGCGCCGCCCGCGAACCCGCCGGCCGGCTTCTCCATCGCGAGCCCACCGCGCATCGCGCTCGACTTCCTCGACACCGCGAACGGCCTCGGCGCCACGCAGCGCGTCGTCGACGACGTCGCGCTGCGCAGCTTCAACGTCATCCAGTCGGGCAACCGCACGCGCGTCGTCTTCAACCTGAACCGCGCGCAGACGTTCGAGACCACCGTCGAGGGCAGCGCGGTGCTGGTCACGCTCTACGACCAGGCCAGCCAGCAGGACGCGCGTACGCAGATCGTGCAGCGCTTCGCGGAAGCGCGGCCCGGTGACGTCGCCCATTCGCTGCGCGACGTCGATTTCCGTCGCGGCCGCAACGGCGAGGGGCGCATCGTCGTCGATCTCTCCGACAACTCGACCGGCATCGACATCCGCCAGCAGGGGCGCCAGCTGATCGTCGACTTCATCAAGGCCTCGCTGCCGCGCAACCTCGAGCGCCGCCTCGACGTGCAGGACTTCGGCACGCCGGTCGTGACGATCGACACGTTCATGCAGGGCGCGAACGCGCGCATGGTGATCGAGCCGAAGGGACTCTGGGAGCACTCGGCGTACCAGTCCGACAACCGCTTCATCCTCGAGGTGAAGCCGATCCTCGAGGACCCCAACAAGCTGACCCAGGGCACGCGCCAGGGCTACAAGGGCGAGAAGCTGTCGCTCAACTTCCAGAACGTCGAGGTGCGCTCGGTGCTGCAGGTGATCGCCGATTTCACCGGGCTCAACATCATCACCAGCGACACGGTGCAGGGCAACCTGACGCTGCGGCTCAAGGACATTCCCTGGGACCAGGCGCTCGACATCATCCTGCAGACCAAGGGCCTCGACATGCGCAAGAACGGCAATGTCGTGCTGGTGGCCCCGCGCGAGGAGCTCGCGCTGAAGGAGAAGCAGCAGCTCGAGAACGCCGCGCAGATCAGCCAGCTCGAGCCGTTGCAGCTCGAGTCGTTCCAGCTCAACTACATGAAGGCGGGCGACTTCTCCAACATGCTGTCGACCAACCGCCAGCAGCAGTTCGGGCTCGGCGCCGGGCAGACGCCGACGACCGGCGGGCAGGGTTCGATCCTGTCGCAGCGCGGCGTCGCGTTCGTCGATCCGCGGTCCAACGTGCTCTTCGTGCAGGACACGCCGTCGAAGCTCGAGGAGGTGCGTCGCATCATCCGCCAGCTCGACGTGCCGATCCGCCAGGTGCTGATCGAGGCGCGCATCGTGGTCGCCGGCGACTCGTTCTCGCGCCAGCTCGGCGTGCGCTTCGGCGCGCAGACGGCGATCACGTTCAACCGCGGCCGCTACGCGCTCGGGCAGGGCGGCAGCCTGGCCACGCAGCCGGTGGTGCGCACGGAAGGCGACCGCCTGATCCGTGAGACGCGCACGCAGACGCCGTTCGAGGCAGCCTCGGGCCTCGCGTCGGTCGGGTACTCCGATACGCCGCAGCTGAACGTCAACCTGCCGGTGACCAATCCCGCCGGCCAGCTCGCGCTGACGCTGATCAACCTGGGCAGCGGCAACCTGATCAATCTCGAGCTCTCGGCGCTCGAGAGCGACAACCGCGGCAAGGTGGTGTCGAGCCCGCGCGTGATCACCACCGACAACCAGAAGGCGGCGATCGAGCAGGGTACCGAGATACCGTACGTCACGCCGGGGTCGGCGAATTCGCCCGCGACCGTGTCGTTCAAGAAGGCGGTGCTCCGCCTCGACGTCACGCCGCAGATCACGCCGGACAACCGCATCATCATGACCGTCGAGGTGCGCAAGGACCAGGTCGGGCAGTTCGTGCAGCTGGGCGGCGGCTTCCAGGTGCCGTCGATCGACACGCGCAACGTGATGACGCAGATCACGGTCAACAACGGCGACACCGCGGTGATCGGCGGCATCTACGAAGAGATCATCCGCAACGAGGTCGACAAGGTGCCGTTCCTCGGCGACCTGCCGGTGATGGGCTACCTGTTCAAGACGACCAGCAAGTCGAGCGAGAAGACCGAGCTGCTGATCTTCCTGACGCCGCGGGTGGTCAAGGACTCGGTGACTGCCGTTCGCTGATCCCCGTCGTCCCCGCGAAGGCGGGGACCCAGTGGCGTCGCCACGCAAGACGCCGGATTCCCGCGACCCTGTCCCCGCGAAAGCGGGGGGCGGGAATGACGGATGCCTCTGCACTACAATGCCCCGGTGTCGTTGCACCGGGGCAATCTGTTTCTGGTCGGCCTGATGGGGGCCGGCAAGTCGACGCTGGGGCGCCAGATCGCCCGCCGGCTCGGGCTCGCGTTCGTGGACGCGGACATCGAGCTCGAGCGCCGGCTCGGCGTGTCGATTCCGACGATCTTCGAAATCGAGGGCGAGAAGGCGTTCCGCGACCGCGAGGAGGCGCTGATCGCCGAGCTCACCGAGCGCGACCACGTGGTCCTCGCCACCGGGGGTGGCGCCGTCGGGCGCGAGGCAAACCGGGACCACCTGCGCGAGCGCGGCACCGTCGTGTACCTGCACGCGACGCCAGGGATGCTCTGGGAGCGGCTCAAGCACAGCCGCAATCGGCCGATGCTCAAGGTCGCCGACCCGCGCGGGCGGCTCGACACGCTCTACGCGGAGCGCGACCCGCTGTACCGTTCCATCGCCGATCACGTGGTCGAGTCGGAGCGCGACACCGTGATGCGCTTCGCCCGCACGCTGGTGCCGTCGACGGGCGTTCCGGCCCCACACTCCGAGCGCCTGCTCGAGGGGCCCGAGTGAAGGCCATGAGGGGGGCCGAGTGAGCCGCACGTTAGAGGTCGCGCTCGGCACGCGCAGCTACCCCATCCACATCGGCGCCGGGACGATCGGTCGCGCCGGCGAGCTCCTGCAGGCACTGCCGTCACGGCGCACGGTCGTGGTCACCAATGCCGCGGTGGCGTCGCATTGGCTCGCGCCGCTGCGTGTCGCGCTCGCCGCCGGGGGGTTCCGCAGCGAGGTCGTGCTCATTCCGGACGGCGAGTCGCACAAGAGCCTCGCGACGCTGTCGGACGTCCTGACCCGCCTGCTCGAACTCGCTGCGGAGCGTCAGACCACGCTGATCGCCCTCGGCGGCGGCGTCGTCGGCGACCTCGCGGGGTTCGCCGCCGCGATCTACCAGCGCGGCATGCCGTTCGTGCAGGTACCGACGACGCTGCTCGCGCAGGTCGACTCGTCGGTCGGGGGCAAGACGGCCGTCAACCATCCGCTCGGCAAGAACATGATCGGCGCCTTCTGGCAGCCGCGCGCGGTGCTGATCGACACCGACTGCCTGCGCACGCTGCCCGACCGCGAGCTCGCTGCCGGCACCGCCGAGGTGATCAAGGCCGGCGCGATCCGCGACCGGGCGTTCCTCGATTGGCTGGACGGCGCGATCGGCTCGATCGTCGCGCGCGACGCCGGTGCGCTCGAGCACGCGATCTTCGAGAGCTGCCGCATCAAGGCCGAGGTGGTCGCAGCCGACGAGCACGAAACCGGCGAACGCGCGTTGCTCAATTTCGGGCACACGTTCGGGCACGCGATCGAGAATGGGGCCGGCTACGGTGCGTGGCTGCACGGCGAAGCGGTCGCCGCCGGCATGGTGCTCGCGGCCCGCCTGTCGGTGCGCGTCGCCGGCTTGCCGCCCGCCGACGCGGAGCGTCTGGCCGCACTGCTCGGACGCGCCGGCCTGCCGCTCGTGGCGCCGCGCCTGTCGCGCACGCGCTGGCTCGAGCTCATGTCCCGCGACAAGAAGGTCGAGGCCGGCGTGATCCGGTTCGTGCTGCTCGAGGCCCTCGGCCGCGCCGTGGTGCGCGCCGGCGTTTCCGCCGAGGAACTCGCGGCGGTGCTCGGCTGATTCGGCGTCCCTAACGTCCGACGAAAACGACAACGGCGCCCGCGGGCGCCGTTGTCGCTGCTGAACCGACCTGCTACTGGCAGTAGATGTTCACCGTGGCGAGCTGCTGCGGCGAGTTCGCGTCGCCGATCGTGATCGTCGTCGCGCCGCCGGCCGGCACGCTCGAGACGTTGAGCTGTCCGGGGGTCGTCGTAACCGGGTTCGGGTTCAGGATCACGCCGGGGCGCGACGAGGTCGCGCTGAACGGCGGCTTGCCGATGACCGTGATCGGGAACGATGCGCCCGCGCAGTTCGCCGGTGCCGAGGGCGAGCCCGTGCCCGAAGCGAATACCTGGAGGTTCGCAGTGGGCGGGATCGGCGTCGCCGTGCCCGGCACGTTGTCGACGATCGGCAGGCCGGTGGTCAGCGTGCGGCCGGTGGCATCGGTGACCGCGAACGTGAGCCCGGTGAAGCACGAGCCGTTGGTGATCACGTCGAAGCCGCCGCCGTTCACCGGAACCGGCGAACCGACCAGCGTGGCGGCGTCCGGGTAGTTGGTGACGATGCGGTACGGCGGCGTGCCGCCGAAGACGTAGTAGGAGACGCGCACCCCGGCGGAGCAGATGCCTGCCTGCGGTCCGGTGATCGTCGTCGTGCCGCCCGGGGCGACCGAGAGCACGCCTTCGCCGCTCGTCACTTGCGCAATCACGAACTGGCCGGTGACCTGGCTGCCGGTAGTGAGCTCGGTGGCGCGCAGCAGCGCGATCTGCGTCGGCGTGGTCGCCGGCACCGCGATGATCACGCGCGCCTCGCCGTTGGCGTCGGAGACGACGGTCTGCGTCGAGGCGAGCGGCGAGCCGGGATTGGTGGTCTGCAGCGCGTACTGGCCCTGCACGACGTCGAAGCGAACCTGCCGGCCGGCGAGCGGAACACCGCCCGAGCCGGTGACCCGCACGGTCGCCGAACCGGTCTGCCCGGAGCACACGTCGCCGCCGTCGCACGGGGCACCGTTGCCGACGACGGTGATCGACGCCGGCAGCAGCAGCGACGGACGCACGGTGATTTCGGCGCCGGACAGCGCGCCGGCCGCGTCGCGGATCGTCACGTTCGCGGATTGCGCGGTGTCGACGTTGGCGGCGAGCAGCGTCAGCGTGTTGCCGGTGACGTTGGTCGGCACCGGCAGCACCGCCGGGTTCGCGGAAAACGCCTGATAGGGAGGCGTGCCGCCGCTGATCGACAGGATCAGCGGCGTGCCGGCATAGGCGACCGCCTCCGCCGGCACCACGACCAGCGGACCGGGCGTGGGTGGCAGTGGCTCGTAGGGATTGTTGGGCGCGCCGCTGCCCCCGCCGCAGGCGGTGAGTGCAAGCATCGCTGCGGTCGCCGCCCCGGTGAGGGCGGGGCGCAGCCAGGCGGTCAGGCGGGTTGCGAGCATGTGCGGATCCTGAATGATGTTGTCCTAAAGCTGCCGGGTTTTCGGGGCCGTTTTGAACGGTGCAACAAAGAGATACAGCATTTTGTTCAGATTAAAGCCCAAGAGCGGTATCGAACGCAAGGGGCGAGACCCCCGAGCGGCAGCAAATGGCCGACAGGGTGTTGCGCAGGCGCCCGCATGCCCCCGGGTTTGTTGCCGCAATGCAGCATCCTGAGTACTATGCCAAAGTTTCAGCCTGTCTTTCGCGAAGCGGGCCTTCGGCCGGGTTTTCGGCGATCGGCCGGGCATTCGGCGTCTTTCATGACGAGGTCTCCAGCGTGACGCACCCCAATTCCGGCATGAGCCCGATGGGCCGCCCCGAGGGCGAATCCGCCCCGAAGCGCGTTAGCGCGGAGGGTAGTCCATTGAGCGCGCGGCCGCCGGGCCGCCAGGGCCTCTACAGCCCCGCCTACGAGCACGACGCCTGCGGATTGGGCTTCGTGGCCCACATCAAGGGCCGCAAGTCGCACGCGATCGTCCGCCAGGGCCTGTCGATCCTCGAGAACCTCACGCATCGCGGTGCGACCGGGGCCGATCCGCTGCAGGGCGACGGCGCCGGGATCCTCGTGCAGATGCCGGACGCATTCCTGCGCCGCGCGTGCGGCAAGCTCGGCATCACGCTGCCGGCGATCGGCCAGTACGGCGTCGGCATGGTGTTCCTGCCGCAGGAGCCGGCGTCGCGCATGGCCTGCGAGCAGGAGATCGAGCGCGCCGTACACGCCGAGGGGCAGGTCGTGCTCGGCTGGCGCGACGTGCCGACCAGCAACGCGGGGCTCTCCGAGCGCACCAAGGAAGTCGAGCCGGTGATCCGGCAGGTGTTCGTCGGACGCGGCGCGCGCCACATGGACGCCGACGCGCTGGAGCGCAAGCTGTACGTGATCCGCAAGCGTTCGGGACACGCGATCCAGGCGCTCAAGCTCCGGCACGGCAGGGAGTTCTACGTGCCGTCGTTCTCGACGCGCACGATCGTCTACAAGGGCATGCTGCTCGCCCACCAGGTCGGGAGTTTCTACAAGGACCTCGACGACGAGACGTTCGTCTCCGCGCTGGCGATGGTGCACCAGCGCTTCTCGACGAACACGTTCCCGACCTGGGACCTCGCGCACCCGTTCCGCTTCATCTGCCACAACGGCGAGATCAACACGCTGCGCGGCAACTTCAACTGGATCCGCGCGCGCGAGGGCGCGATCGCGTCGGCGGTACTCGGCGACGACCTGCCGAAGCTGTGGCCGCTGATCTACGACGGCCAGTCCGACTCGGCGTCGTTCGACAACGCGCTCGAGCTCCTCGTGATGGGCGGCTACCCGCTCGCTCACGCGATGATGATGATGATCCCGGAAGCCTGGTCCGGGAACCCGCTGATGGACGAGGACCGGCGCTCGTTCTACGAGTACCACGCCGCGCTGATGGAGCCGTGGGACGGTCCCGCGGCGATGGCCTTCACCAACGGCCGCCAGATCGGCGCGACGCTCGACCGCAACGGCCTGCGGCCGGCGCGCTTCGTCGTCACCGACGACGACTACATCGTGATGGCCTCGGAAGTCGGCGTGCTCGACATCCCCGAGTCGAAGATCGTGAAGAAGTGGCGGCTGCAGCCGGGCAAGATGCTGCTCGTCGACCTCGAGACCGGACGCATCGTCGACGACGCGGAGCTGAAGCGCACGCTCGCCACCGCGAAGCCCTACCGCGCGTGGATCGAGCGCTGCCGCCTGCGGCTCGAGGACATGCCGGAGCCCGCGCCGGCGACGCCCTCGGAGGTGTCGCTGCTCGACCGCCAGCAGGCGTTCGGCTGGACGCAGGAAGACGTCAAGGTGATCCTGGCACCGATGGCGCAGACCGGCGAGGAGCCGATCGGCTCGATGGGCAACGACGCCGCGCTGCCGGTGCTCTCCGACCGCGCGAAGCCGTTCTACGGCTACTTCAAGCAGCTGTTCGCACAGGTCACGAACCCGCCGATCGACCCGATCCGCGAGGAGCTCGTGATGAGCCTCGTCTCGTTCATCGGGCCGCGGCCGAACCTGCTCGGCATCGACACCACCGAGCCGCCGATGCGGCTCGAGGTCGAGCAGCCGATCCTCACCTCGGACAGCATGGAGCGGCTGCGGCACGTCGAGCTCTTCACCGGCGGCGCGTTCAAGTGCGAGGAGCTCGACATCACGTACCCGGCGGACTGGGGTCCGAACGGCATGGAGGCCGCGCTCGCGAGTCTCGCCGCGCACGCCGAGGACGCGATCCGCCAGGGCCGCAACGTGCTGATCCTGTCCGACCGCACCGTGTCGGCCGAGCGCCTGCCGATCCCGGCTCTGCTCGCCACCGCCGCGGTGCACGAGCACCTGGTGAAGCAGGGCCTGCGCACGTCGGCCGGACTCGTCGTCGACACCGGGTCGGCCCGCGAGGTGCACCACTTCGCGCTGCTCGCGGGCTACGGCGCGGAGGCGATCCACCCCTACCTCGCGCTGGAAACGCTGCAGTCCCTGGCGTCGGAACTGCCGGGAGTCGAGCCGAAGGACGCGCAGAAGCGCTTCATCAAGGCGGTCTGCAAGGGCCTCAACAAGGTGATGTCCAAGATGGGCATCTCCACGTACCAGTCGTACTGCGGCGCGCAGATCTTCGAGGCCGTCGGACTGCAGAAGGCCTTCGTCGACAAGTACTTCTTCGGCACCGCGAGCAACGTCGAGGGCATCGGCATCTTCGAGGTCGCCGAGGAGGCGTGGCGCATGCACCGGCAGGCGTTCGGCGGCGATCCGGTGCTCGCCGGCATGCTCGACGCCGGCGGCGAGTACGCGTACCGGGTCCGCGGCGAGGAGCACATGTGGACGCCGGACTCGATCGCGAAGCTGCAGCACGCGACGCGCACCGGCAGCACCGCGACCTACGAGGAGTACGCGAAGCTGATCAACGACCAGACCCGCAAGCTGAAGACGCTGCGCGGCCTGTTCGAGTTCCGGACGGCCGGGCGCACGCCCGTGCCGGTCGAGGAGGTCGAGCCGGCCGCGGCGATCGTCAAGCGCTTCGCGACCGGGGCGATGAGCCTCGGCTCGATCTCGACCGAGGCGCACACGACGCTCGCGATCGCGATGAACCGCATCGGCGGCAAGTCGAACACCGGCGAGGGCGGCGAGGACGACGCGCGCTATCGCGCGGAAATGCGCGCCGGCAGGAGCGTGATCAAGGACGGCGACACGCTGGCCGGCGTGCTCGGACGCGAGCGCATCGAGCACGACGTGCCGCTGAAGGCCGGCGACAGCCTGCGCTCGAAGATCAAGCAGGTGGCCTCCGGGCGCTTCGGCGTCACCGCCGAGTACCTCGCCTCCGCCGACCAGATCCAGATCAAGATGGCGCAGGGCGCGAAGCCCGGCGAGGGCGGACAGCTGCCCGGCCACAAGGTGTCCGAGTACATCGCCAAGCTGCGCTACTCGGTGCCCGGCGTCGGCCTGATCTCGCCGCCGCCGCACCACGACATCTACTCGATCGAGGACCTGGCGCAGCTGATCCACGACCTCAAGAACGCCAACCCGCGCGCGTCGATCTCGGTGAAGCTGGTCTCCGAGGTCGGCGTCGGCACGGTCGCGGCCGGCGTCGCGAAGGCCAAGTCCGACCACGTGACGATCTCCGGCCACGACGGCGGCACCGGCGCCTCGCCCGTGTCGTCGATCAAGCACGCCGGCACGCCGTGGGAGCTCGGGCTCGCGGAGACGCAGCAGACGCTGGTGCTGAATCGCCTGCGTGGCCGCATCACCGTGCAGGTGGACGGGCAGATGAAGACCGGCCGCGACGTGGTCATCGGTGCGCTGCTCGGCGCCGACGAGTTCGGCTTCGCGACGGCGCCGCTGGTCGTCGAGGGCTGCATCATGATGCGCAAGTGCCACCTCAACACCTGCCCGGTGGGGGTCGCGACGCAGGACCCGGTGCTGCGCCGCCGGTTCGCGGGGCAGCCCGAGCACGTCGTCAACTACTTCTTCTTCGTCGCCGAGGAAGTGCGCCGGATCATGGCCTCGCTCGGGGTCAAGCGCTTCGACGAGCTGATCGGCCGCAGCGACCTGCTCGACGTGCGCGCGGGCATCGACCACTGGAAGGCGCGCGGACTCGACTTCTCGCGCGTGTTCCACCAGCCGGCGATGCCGCCCGAGGTCGCGCGGCACCGCGTCGAGGCGCAGGACCACGGGCTCGACCGCGCGCTCGACCACGAGATCATCAAGGCCGCGGCGCCGGCGCTGGAGAAGCGGCAGCCGGTACGCCTCAATTTCCGCATCCGCAACGCACACCGCTCGGTCGGCGGCATGCTCTCCGGCGAGGTCGCGCGCCGCTACGGCCACGAGGGGCTCCCGGACGACACCATTCACGTCGCGTTCGAGGGCATTGCCGGGCAGAGCTTCGGCGCGTTCCTCGCCCGCGGCGTGTCCTTCGAGCTCAAGGGCGCGACCAACGACTACGTCGGCAAGGGCATGTCGGGCGGACGCGTCGTGGTCTACCCGGATCCGTCCTGCCCGGCGAAGGCGGAGGACAACATCGTCATCGGCAACACGGTGATGTACGGGGCGATCGCCGGCGAGGCCTACTTCCGCGGCGTGGCCGGCGAGCGCTTCTGCGTGCGCAACTCGGGCGCGTCGGCGGTCGTCGAGGGCACGGGCGACCACGGCTGCGAGTACATGACCGGCGGCACCGTCGTCGTGCTCGGAGCCACCGGACGCAACTTCGCCGCGGGGATGAGCGGCGGCATCGCCTACGTCTACGACGGCGACGGCACGTTCGCCTCGCGCTGCAATACCGCGATGGTGGAGCTCGGGCCGGTCGAGACCGAAGGCGAGCAGGCGCGCGTCGAGCGCGAGCTCGTCGCGTCGGGCAAGGGGCGCCTGCGCCACGCCGGACGCGCCGACGAGGCGCTGCTGCGCGAGCTGATCGAGCGCCACCTGCGCTTCACCGGCTCGACCGTCGCGCACGCGCTCCTCGACGGCTGGGAGGCCGCGCGCACGAAGTTCGTGAAGGTGTTCCCGCACGAGTACAAGCGCGCCCTCGGCGAGATGTACGCGCGGGAGGCCGCGCAGCCGGCGGCCACGCAGCAGCAGAAGGCGGCGGCATAGCGGTCTGCCGTCATTCCCGCGTGCGCGGGAACGACGCGGCGAAGGTTTCCACGGACACGAAGGTCGTATGGGCAAGATAACGGGGTTTCTCGAACTGCAGCGCATCCAGGAAGCGTCCGAGCCGGCGGCGCAGCGCCTGCGGCACTACCGCGAGTTCGTGCTGGCGCTCGAGGACGACGCGGCCTCGAAGCAGGGCGCGCGGTGCATGGACTGCGGCATCCCGTTCTGCCAGAGCGGCTGCCCGATCAACAACATCATTCCCGACTGGAACGACCTCGTCTACCGGCGCCAGTGGCAGCGGGCGCTCGAGGTGCTGCACTCGACCAACAACTTCCCCGAGTTCACCGGCCGTGTCTGCCCCGCGCCCTGCGAGGCCGCGTGCACGCTGAACATCAACAGCGACGCGGTGGGCATCAAGTCGATCGAGCACTTCCTCATCGACAAGGGCTGGGAAGAGGGCTGGGTCGTGCCGCTGCCGCCCGAGCGCAAGACCGGACGCCGCGTGGCGGTGGTCGGCTCCGGGCCCGCGGGTCTCGCCTGCGCGCAGCAGCTTGCGCGCGTCGGGCACGACGTCGTCGTGCTCGAGAAGAGCGACCGCATCGGCGGGCTGCTCCGCTACGGCATCCCGGACTTCAAGATGGAGAAGCCGCTGATCGACCGGCGCATGGCACAGATGTCGGCCGAGGGCGTGGAGTTCCGCCCCGGCGTGGACGTCGGCCGCGACGTGACCGGGCAGGCGCTGCTCGCGGAGTTCGACGCAGTCGTACTCGCGGGCGGCGCGGAACGGCCGCGCGACCTGCCGGTGCCGGGGCGCGAGCTCGCCGGCGTGCACTTCGCGATGGAGTTCCTGCCGCAGCAGAACAAGGTCGTCGCGGGCGACGCGGTGACCGGTCAGATCAAGGCCACCGGCAAGCACGTCGTCGTGATCGGCGGCGGCGACACCGGATCGGATTGCGTCGGCACCTCGAACCGCCACGGCGCGGCGTCGGTCACGCAGTTCGAGCTCCTGCCACAGCCGCCGCAGCAGGAGAACAAGCCGCTGACGTGGCCGTACTGGCCGACCAAGCTGCGCACGTCGTCGTCGCACGAGGAGGGTTGCGCGCGCGACTGGTCGGTCGCCACCAAGCGCTTCGAGGGCCGCGACGGCAAGGTCGAGAAGCTCGTCGCCGTGCGACTCGAGTGGACCAGGGACGCCAACGGGCAGATGCAGATGACCGAGATGCCGGGCAGCGAATTCGAGCTGCGGGCGGACCTCGTGCTGCTCGCGATGGGCTTCGTCGGCCCCGCGTCGGACGCGCTCGTCGAGCAGCTCGGCGTGCGCCGTGACCCGCGCAGCAACGTCGGCGCGAACACCGACGACTACCGGACCTCGGTGGCCAAGGTCTTCGCGGCCGGCGACATGCGCCGCGGGCAGTCGCTCGTCGTCTGGGCGATCCGCGAGGGGCGCCAGTGCGCCCGTGCGGTCGACGAGTTCCTGATGGGGACCTCCGAGCTGCCGCGCTAGCGACCGGGCGCGCAACCCGCGCCGTCCTCCCCTTGTTCCGCAACGACACCTTCCTGCGGGCGCTGCGCCGCCAGCCGACGCCGTATACGCCCGTGTGGCTGATGCGGCAGGCGGGCCGCTACCTTCCCGAATACAACCGCACGCGCGCCCGCGCCGGCAGCTTCATGGCACTCGCCCAGCACCCGGAGCTCGCCTGCGAGGTGACGCTGCAGCCGCTCGAGCGCTATCCGCTCGACGCGGCGATCCTGTTCTCCGACATCCTGACGATCCCCGACGCGATGGGGCTCGGCCTGTCGTTCGCCGAAGGCGAAGGCCCGCGCTTCGAGCGCACCACCGCCGACGAGGGCGCGATCGGCGCGCTCGACGTGCCGGACATGGCCAAGCTGCGCTACGTGTTCGATGCGGTGGCGACGATCAAGCGGGCACTCGCCGGCCGCGTGCCGCTGATCGGCTTCTCGGGCAGTCCGTTCACGCTCGCCTGCTACATGATCGAAGGCCGCGGGAGCGACGACGACTTCGCGAAGGTGCGGCGCATGGCGTGCGCGCGCCCGGACCTGCTGGCGCGGCTGGTCGAAGTCAACGCACGGGCGGTCACCGCATACCTCAACGAGCAGATCCGGGCCGGCGCCGATGCGGTGATGATCTTCGACACCTGGGGTGGGCTGCTCACGGCAGCCGCGTACCGCCGCTTCTCGCTCGCGACGATGACCGCCGTGCTGCGCGGCCTCGCGCCCGGCCCCGATGGGGCACGCGTGCCGACGATCGTGTTCACGAAGGGCGGCGGCGCCTGGCTGCCCGAGATCGCCGCGTGCGGCGCCGACGGCGTGGGCCTCGACTGGACCGTCGATCTCGCCGCCGCGCGTGCGACGGTCGGCGATCGCGTGGCGCTGCAGGGCAACCTCGACCCGCTGGTGCTGACGACCGATCCCGCGACGGTGGCGCGCGAGGCCGAGGCCGTGGTCCGCGCCGCAGGACCGGCGCCGGGACACATCTTCAACCTCGGCCACGGCATCGTGCCGAAGACCCCGCCGGAGAACGTCGCCGCGCTGGTGGAAACGGTCCACAGGGTCTCGCGGCGCTGACCCCGCGACGCAGGCCGCGGCGCATCCCTACGGCTGGCGGCCACCCCCGGCCTCGAAGCATTGATCGCGGGGCTTGACAAGCGCCAATTTCATTGGTCAATCCGGCAGTTATGCACACTTTGGAACGGTGCCAGGGGCATCCCGGCGCGTGCCCGGGAGCGTCGGGCAAGCGTTTTTCAACTCATTGATTGTCAAAGGTAAAAAAGTTGCCTGCGACGGGGCCCCGGAGTGCAGTGGCGCACGGGCGATACGACGGCACCCGGTGTCAAGCGGTTTACGCACAAAGTTATCCACAGCTGGTGTGGGTCGTTTGGCGATGGCTTTCAAAAGAACGACTTGCGGGTCTTTGTTGCGATTCATGTTGAGCTTCGTTCGAACCCGATCCGGAGATCCGACACCTGCCGCAGGCGGTCGACCGTGACGATCGCCCGCGTCGCGCTGCCGGTCGCGACCGCACAGCTCTTCGACTACTGGGTGCCGTCGGGCTTCGAGCTCCACGTCGGCGCGATCGTGCGCGTGCCGCTCGCCAGGCGCCGCGTCATCGGCGTGGTGGTCGCGCTCCTCGAGGCAACGCCGTTGGCGCCGGAGAAGCTCGTGCCGATCGAGGAGCTGCTCGCCCTGCCGCCGCTGCCCGACGACGTGCGCGAGCTCGCGCAGTTCGTGGCAACCTACTACCAGGCGCCCCCGGGCCTTGCCCTCGCGCTGGCGACGCCGCCGGCCGGCACGTCGTCGACGCGCACGCGCGACGCCGCGCGGCCGCTTGCACTGACGGACGCGGGTCGCGCGAAGTTGCCGACCGCGCTGACCAAGGCGCCCGCGGCGCGCGCGCTGCTCGAACGATTGCTTCCCGAAGGCGCGGCGCTCGAGCCGGAGGCGATCGCCGCGCTCGCTCCGCATCTGCGTCGCGTGCTCGCGCGCTGGCGCCGTGACGGCCTGGTGTCCGCCCGTGCACCACGGCGCGAGGCCGAGGGCGAGTTGCGGCTCAACGAGGCCCAGGCGCAGGCGGTCGCGGCGATCGACGCCGCGCGCGGGCGCTTCGCGCCGTTCCTGCTGCAGGGCGTGACGGGCAGCGGCAAGACCGAGGTCTACCTGGCCGCGGCGGCGGCGGCGGTGGCCGCCGGCGGACAGGCGCTGCTGCTCGTGCCCGAGATCAACCTCACGCCGCAGCTCGTCGGGCGCGTCGCGGCCGCGCTGCCGCACGCACGCACGGTGATCCTGCACAGCGCGCTGCCCGACGGCGAGCGGCGCGCGAACTGGGAGCAGGCCGCGCGCGGCAGGGCGGACCTCGTCCTCGGCACCCGGCTCGCCGTGTTCGCCGCGTTGCCGCGTCTTGCGCTCATCGTCGTCGACGAGGAGCACGACGGCTCGTACAAGCAGCACGACGGCGTCCGCTATCACGCGCGCGACGCGGCCGTGTGGCGTGCGCGCCGGCTCGGCATTCCGGTCGTGCTCGGCAGCGCCACGCCGTCGCTCGAGAGCTACGCGCATGCGCATGCCGGGCGCTACGCGCGTCTCGTCCTCGAGCGCCGAGCCGATCCGCGTGCCGCGCCGCCCGTGATCCGGTTCGTCCCGGCGCGCGACGCGCGACGCGACGACGGCCTCGCGCCGGCCCTCGTGGCGGCGCTCGCCGCCCGCCTCGAGCGCGGCGAGCAGTCGCTCGTGTTCGTGAACCGGCGTGGCTTCGCGCCGTCGCTCAAGTGCTCGGCCTGCGGCTGGGAGGCGGGCTGCCCGCGCTGCAGCGCGCGACTCACCAGCCATCGCGCCCCCGTCGCGCTCGTCTGCCACCACTGCGGGCACCGCGAGCCCGTGCCGCGCGCCTGTCCCTCGTGCGGCAACGTCGACCTGCTGCCGCTCGGCCACGGCACGCAGCGGCTCGAGCAGGGCCTCGCGGCCGCGTTCCCGGGTGCGAGGATCGCGCGCGTGGACCGCGACACCACGCGACGGCGGCACGCGTTCGCGGACATGCGCGCGCGCATGGCGGGCAACGAGCTCGACGTCCTGGTCGGCACGCAGATGCTTGCCAAGGGACACGATTTCCCGCGCCTCACGCTGGTCGGGGTGCTCGGCGCGGACAACGCCCTCTACAGCGCCGATTTCCGCGCCACCGAGCGGCTGGCCGCGCTGCTGATGCAGGTCGCCGGTCGTGCGGGTCGCGCGGAGCTGCCCGGCGAGGTGATCGTGCAGACGGACTTTCCCGACCATCCGCTCTACCGGGCGCTGCTCCGGCACGACTACGACGCGTTCGCGCTCGACCTGCTCGGCGAGCGCGAGGCCTGCGGGCTGCCGCCGTTCTCGCACCTCGCGCTGGTGAGCGCGGAGGCGCATCGACGCGAAGAGGTCGATCGCGCGCTGGACGAACTGCACGCACAGGCGGTGGCGGCATGCCGCGAGGCGGGCCTCGCGGTCGAGGTGTTCGCGCCGGTGGTGGCGCCGCTCGCGCGGCGCGCCGGCTTTGAGCGCAGCCAGATGCTGCTGCGCAGTGTCCAGCGCGCCGAGCTGCAGCGGCTGCTCGCCGCGATCGCGTACCGCGTCGCGGCGTCGCCCCAGCGCCGCGTGCGCCTCGCGATCGACGTCGACCCGGCGGCGCTCGCGTGAGCAATGCGGCCGCGTGAGCGCGTCGTGCGGGGCCCGCCCGCTATAATCCAACGTTTTGCTGCCCTCGACCGCCCCGCGCATGAACGACCTTCGCACCGAACTCGCCGCCTGGCTCGCGCGCGGCGTCGACGCGGTGCTGCCTGCGGCGCCCGGCGCGCGGTCCGCGCCCATCGTCGAGCGGCCGAAGCAGGCCGCGCACGGCGACTACGCGACCAACGTCGCGCTCGTGCTCGCGAAGCAGGCGAAGCGCAATCCGCGCGAGCTCGCGCAGGCGATCGTCGCGGCGTTGCCGGCCTCGCCGCTGGTCGAGCGCGTCGAGATCGCCGGCGCGGGTTTCGTCAACCTGTTCCTCGTCCCGGCGGCGCGCCAGTCCGTGGTGCAACGCGTGATCGCGACGGGCGACGGGTTCGGCCGCAACGACTCGCGCCGCGGCGAGCGCGTGATGGTCGAGTTCGTCTCGGCCAACCCGACCGGGCCGCTGCACGTGGGCCACGGCCGCCAGGCGGCGCTCGGCGACGCCATCGCGAACCTGCTCGAGTGCGCAGGGAGCCGGCAGGTCACGCGCGAGTTCTACTACAACGACGCCGGCCAGCAGATCGAGAACCTCGCCATCTCGGTGCGCGCGCGGGCGCGCGAGCTCCTCGGCGAGACGACCACGTTTCCCGAGGACGGCTACCACGGCGACTACATACGCGAGATC
Source organism: uncultured beta proteobacterium (assembly GCA_963765065.1). GTDB lineage: Bacteria > Pseudomonadota > Gammaproteobacteria > Burkholderiales > Casimicrobiaceae > VBCG01. Next base: position 153,918 of record CAVXVH010000013.1, read on the forward strand.
GCCCGCGACTACCTCGATCGCGTCGGCCGACGACCTGTCCGACATCGAGGCGATTCGCCACTTCGCCGTCGCCGCGCTGCGCGCCGAGCAGGACCTCGACCTCGAGGCGTTCGGCGTGCGCTTCGACACTTACTACCTCGAGAGCTCGCTCTACACCGACGGCCGCGTCGAGCGCACGGTGGCGGCGCTGCTCGCGTCCGGCCGCACCTACGAGCACGAGGGTGCGCTGTGGCTGCGCACGACGGACTTCGGCGACGACAAGGACCGCGTGATGCGCAAGTCCGACGGCGGCTACACGTACTTCGTGCCCGACGTCGCCTACCACGTCACCAAGTGGGAGCGGGGTTTCGCGCAGCGTCATCAACGTGCAGGGCTCCGACCACCACAGCACGGTGCGCGCGTGCGCGCCGGCCTGCAGGCGCTCGGGCTGGGCATCCCCGAGGGCTATCCGGACTACGTGCTGCACAAGATGGTGACGGTGATGAAGGGCGGCGAGGAGATGAAGATCTCCAAGCGGGCCGGCAGCTACGTCACCGTGCGCGACCTGATCGACGAGGTCGGCCGCGATGCGGTGCGCTTCTTCCTGGTCTCGCGCAAGGCGGACTCGGAGTTCGTGTTCGACATCGACCTCGCCCGCTCGCAGACCGAGGAGAACCCGGTCTACTACGTGCAGTACGCCCACGCCCGCGTGGTCTCGGTGCTGCGGCAGGCGGGGCTGACCCGCGAGGCGGCGATGCGCTCGCTCGCCGGCGCCGACCTTGCGCCGCTCACCAGTCCCTACGAGGACGCGCTGCTGCGCCGGCTCGCCGACTACGAAGTCGACGTCGCCGCCGCGGCGCGCGAGCTCGCGCCGCACCAGATCACGGCGCACCTGCGCGACCTGGCCGCGGAGTTCCACAGTTACTATAATGCCGAGCGCTTCCTGGTCGACGATCCGGCACTGCGCAGCGCACGGCTCGCGCTCGTCGTCGCGACCGGCCAGGTGCTGAGCAACGGCCTCGCGCTGCTCGGCATCTCGGCCCCCGACCAGATGTAGCGGTCCCAGGAACGATCCGCATGCCAAGGTCCGCCGTCACCCGTTCCGCATCGCGCTCGCGTGTCGCCCGTGCGCAAGGGGGCACGCTGCTCGGCGTGTTCATCGGTCTCGTGCTGGGCATCCTGCTCGCCGGCGTCGTCACCGTGTACGTGACGGGCGGCTGGAAGGTCTATTCGCAGCAGCTGTTCGGGCGCGACGGACAGCAGGCCGCCCGCGAACCCGCCAAGTCGGCGAAGGCGGAGAACGACAAGACGCGCTTCGATTTCTACAAGATCCTGCCCGGTGCCGACGAGCCGAAGGTCGCACCGGCGAAGACAGCGTCCCCCGACCGGGCGATGGTCGACAAGGCGGCGGACAAGTCGGCCGGCAAGGCACCCGAGGTGCCCGCGCCGGCGACCGATGCCAAGGCCGCCGACAAGGTGGCCACCGCCGATACCGCGGCCAAGGCCCCCGACCGCTTCTGGCTGCAGGCGGGGTCCTTCGCGATGGAGGCGGACGCCGAGAACCTGAAAGCGCGCCTCGCGCTCGCCGGCTGGGAGGCACAGGTGCAGCAGGGGCAGGTCCCGGACAAGGGTGTGCGCTACCGCGTGCGCCTCGGACCCTACGACAACACCACCGAACTGAACCGCATCAAGGGCGAGCTCGCCCGCCGGGGGTTCGACGTGGCGGTCATCCGTTATTGACCGTCCGGTGCCGGCGAACGGCCGCTCGGGCCACGCCCGGGGAACTCGCCGTCCACCGCCACGGACCAACGAGCGTTCATTCCACTGTTCTGCGCCAGTCGGCGCGACCGTTTCCGGAGATTCGACGATGAGCCTTGCCAACGTTGCCCGCGCGTCGCGCCGCGGGTTCCTCGCTGCCGTCGCCCTGTCCGCGCTCGCCGCCTTCCCGGCGACGGCGCAGATGCTCGTCGAGGGGCAGCACTACACGCGCATCAAGAACCCGCAGCCGGTCGGCAGCGGCAGGAAGATCGAGGTGCTCGAGTTCTTCTCCTACGGCTGCCCGCACTGCCGCGACCTCGATCCCGAACTCGTCGCGTGGCAGAAGTCGATCCCCGCCGACGTCGAGTTCCGCCGCGTGCCCGTCGACTACGGCCGCGAGCAGTGGGCCGTGCTCGCCAAGGCCTACTACACGCTGGAGGCGCTCGGCGTGGAGGAGAAGCTCACGCCCGAGGTGTTCGTCGCGCTGCACGACCGCAAGATGCCGCTCTACCAGGACAAGGCCTTCTTCGACTGGGCCGCGTCGAAGGGGCTCGACCGCAAGAAGGTCGAGGACACCTACAACTCGTTCGGCGTGACGAGCAAGTTCAACCGCTCGCGCGCGATCGCCAAGGACTACAACGTCCAGTCGGTGCCGCTCGTCATCGTCGACGGCAAGTTCCAGGTCTCGTCGGACAAGGTCGGCTCGCACGCCGCGATGCCGGCGGCGATCAACCAGCTGATCACCAAGGCGCGCGCCGAGCGCCCGAAGAGCTGACGCTCGCCGCCGCGCCGATGCAGGTCTTCCTCACCGGCGCGTCCTCGGGGCTCGGGGCAGCGCTCGCGCGCCGCTACGCGGGCGCGGGCGCGACGCTCGGGCTGGTCGCGCGGCGCGACGGCGAGCTTGCCCGCCTCGCCGCATCGCTCGCGCCGGCGACCGTCGCCACCTACGCCTGCGATGTTCGCGACAGCGACGCTCTGGCGAGGGCGGGCGCCGACTTCATCGCCCGCTTCGGCTGTCCCGACGTGGTGATCGCCAACGCCGGCATCTCGCGCGGTTTCCTCACCGAACTGCCCGAGGACCTGCCGGCGATGCGCGCGATCTTCGAGACCAACGTGTACGGCATCGTGCACACCTTCCAGCCGTTCGTCGCGGCGATGGCGCAGCGGCGCTCGGGCGCGCTGGTGGGCATCGCGAGCGTCGCGGGTTTCCGCGGCATGCCGGGCTCGGGCGCGTACTGCGGCTCGAAGTCGGCGGCGATCACGTACCTGGAGAGCCTGCGCGTCGAGATGCGCCCGCGCGGCGTCGACGTCGTCACGATCTGCCCGGGCTTCATCGAGACCGGGCTGACCGCGAAGAACCCGTACCGCATGCCGTTCCTGCTCAAGGCCGACGACGCTGCACGGCTCGTCGCCCGCGCGATCGAGCGGCGCAAGCGCTTCTACGTGCTGCCCTGGCCGATGGCGCTGGTCGGCCGGGTACTCAGGATGATGCCGCGGCCGCTCTTCGACCGCGTCGTGCAGAACCGCAAGCGCAAGCCGCGCGACAACCGCATCTGAGGTGCAATCGGGGTCAGACCCCGATTGCACGTTCCGGCGCACGGTGGCGACGCCCCGTTCGCGCGTTATTCCTGCCACCGATCTCTGCGGACCATGCGATTCGGCATACCCGTACGGAATGCTTGACGGCGGTCAACCGGCGATCGAACAGCATGTGCCTTCGCGCAGCGCCGAGAGTAGGTTGATGATGAGTCCCGGCGCGCCATGCGCCGGGCAGTTGCCGGCCGGACACTGGCCAGGCGACTCGGCCCGCAGGCAGATGATCGACGCCAGGCGGGTTGGGGTATCGAACCGGCGCTCTCCGGCAGGCGGAAGGGAGACGTCATGTGCAACGGTGTCCGCAATACGTTGGCCGCCGTACTCGTGCTGCTGCTTGCAGGCGGCGCACACGCGACGGGAAATCTCGAGAATCCGCAGCACGGCGCGACCGAATCCGGCATCGCGGCGATCACGGGTTGGCACTGCACGGCGCGAACGATCGAGCTGCGCATGGACGGCGCGGTGCTCGGCCATGCGGGGATGGGTACGCCGCGCGCCGACACCGCCGGGGTGTGCGGGCGCAGCGATACCGGCTTCTCGTACCTGTACAACTATGCGCTGCTGAAAGGCGGCACGCATCGCGTCGACGCCTACGCCGATGGGCTGCTGTTCGCCTCGGCGACGTTCAATGTCGGCTACATCGGTGGCGAATTCCTGACCGGCCTTGCCGCGAGTCACTTCATCGCGGACTTTCCCTCGAAGGGGGTCGGTGCGCACGTCGTCTGGTCGCAGCCGAAGCAGAACTATGTCGTCACGCAGGTCGAGCCGCTGCTGTCGCCGTCGCTCGTCGGCAGCTACACGCTGCGCCACGTGTCGATGTACGTGTCCAATGGGCTCGGGATGAGCTCGCTGGCGCCGGGCTGGTCGGTCGAGGGCACGATGAACTTCCGGGCCGACCGGTCGTGCTCGATGTGGTTCAGGCTGAGCTACGGCTCGCAGTCCTCCGACGCGTCGATCGCCGGCACCTACGTCGACAGCGGCTACTTCGTGGTGATCAACGGCGAGACCGAAATCGTGGTCGAGCGTGGCGACACGCTGACGATCCACACGCTCGCACCGGCGGACTCCGAGTGGGGCAGCGTGGTGCTCTCGGCCACGCGTCTCGGGCCGACGGCCGTGGCCAGCGCTGCCGGCGAACGGCCTGCCCCCGCGCTTGGCGTCGGGAGCACGATCGCGCAGCTCGTGTCCGGGCTCGCCGGAAGCGTGCGCTGATCGCGGTCGAGCGCTTCGCGTAACGCCAAGCGAAAGGGCCGCCCGCAGGCGGCCCTTGCCTTCGAACTGCGGATTGCGCTACATCGGCAGGCGGAGGCCGACAGTGACGGCCCACGAGTCGCCGTCGTCCTTCGCTGCGGTCGCGGTGCCCATCAGGTAGCCGGAGAGCCGGCCATAGCTCGCGGAGGGCTGGCCGAAGTCCATGCTCGCGCCGAAGTTGAACAGGAACCAGTTGTCGTCGGGCGCGCCGACGCCGATCGAGTACGATCCACCGGCGGCCGGGCTCGCGGTGACGCTGCGCGCGTCGTCCTTGAACTCGTATTCCCAGGTGACGCGGCCGAACGGGCGCACCGCGCCCCACGCCCCTTGCGCCTGCCAGCCGAGGCTGGCGATCAGCGATTCGCGATCCTGCGCGCCGTAGCGCAGCGTGGTCGCGGTGGCGCCGTTCTCCGAGAAGCCGTTGACCGAGACCTCCTGGTAGACGAGCTTCGCAAACGGGCCGTGCAGCACGTTGGAGTGCTTCATCCAGTAGCCGCCGAGCGCGCGCAGCCCCCAGTGCGTGCCGCTGGTGTCGCCGCTGCCGGTGCGCGACAGGGCGCCGAGGTCGTACGTGCGCGACACGTCGGAGTAGTCGAGCGTGCCGATGACGAGCGAGCCGCCGACGTACCAGGGCCCATTGCCCCAGCCGCCGTAGATCGTCGCACTCACCTCGTCGAGCTCGTGCCCGCCGCCCGTGTAGCTCGCGTCGTAGCGGCTGAAGTGCGCGGCGGCGCCGGCCATCAGGTGCGGATTGATGCGCACGTCGCCGCCCACCGACAGCGTGCTCAGGTTGGCGTCGCCGGAGACGAGGCCGACGTCGATATCGGGGTTCGCGTAGTCGTAGGACGCCCAGAGGTTGACGCCCTTCGCCGCGTACGGCGTGTCGAGCCCCGACCACATGCGCGCGTCGACCGCGCGGAACGTCGCCTGCTCGACCGCCAGCGGACCTTCGGTCAGCGTCGCGGCCTGCTGCGGGCCTTCGATCATCGAGGCGACGACGGCCGCGAAGACGCGCGTGCGCTGCACCACGTCGGGTGCACTGCCGTCGGCGAAGACAGGTAGGTGCGATTGGCGTTCGGCGCGACCAGGTTGGACGGTCGCACAGACCAGCGTACGGGACGGTTCCGCAGGCACGTGCGTGTCGTGTTGGAAAAGCCGATACGCCGACGGATTGGCGAGCACTTCGTTCAGGATCGCCAGCGTATCGACGCGCATCGACGTTGCCGCCGAGCGCATTCAGGCCGGTCTGGACCGTGGTGTTGTAGAGCGACGACGATTTGCGAAATCTGGGCCGATATCGCGGGGCCAGAGGCCTGACCCATCGGGAGTCTTGCCGATGTCGGGGACGTTCATCACCACGATGTTCTGCGCGCCCGCGGCCTGCAGTGCGGCCACCTGCTGCACGTACTGCGAGGCCGCCTGCGACTACGTTCGCCTGCGCTTGGGCCGCCGTGATCTGCCCGGTCCGACCTGCGCAAGGCTGAGATCGAGATGTCGTTTGCGCCGCCCCAGACGGTGTGCAGCGCGCCTGGATCGACTCCCCGGCTGACGTATGCGACACCTGCGTCGTGATGCGGCACTGCAGCGACGGTGGGGGGTGCCGGCGGCACACCCGGGCAGTTGCGCACGCGCGCGCCGCCTTGCGCGTAGTTGGTGCCACCCTGATTCGCAGGCGTGATCGTGAGGCCGTAGCGGCCGCCGACGAATCTGCGCCCAGACCGGATCGGGATTCGTCGTGAAGCAGACCGGTTCCGGCCGGCAGGACCGGCTTGTACGTACCCGCATCGCTCAGGCTGTCGCCGAAGACGTACATGTTGCTGAACTGCGCCGACGCGGTACCGGCCGAGCAGGCCAAGCGCGACGGCGCTCGCAACGAGCGCCTTGCGGAACATCTTCATCGTCCTCTCCTCGTGGGGGCGGCCGCGGCTCCGGGCGCCGCTAGTTGGCCGAACTTGAACTTGACCCCACATTCTAACCAGTTGCCGGGCCGGTTGCCGCGGACAGTCGGGTCAACGCCGGCCGACCCCCGGACGTTCTCGGCGTTGTAACGGGAGGTTCGACGATGACGCGCTCGCTTGCAGCACTTTCCGGCGCCCTCGGGCGCATCCTGCTCGCCGTGGGTCTGGCCGCCGCCGCGGTCCCGGCGCTCGCCGACGAAGACCTGCCGAGCCGCGCCGGCCGGCTCGCGGACGTCGCGGGCCGGGTCTACCTCGCGACCGAGGAGCGGGCCGAGGACTGGGTCGAAGCGCTGCGCAACTACACGATCACCAGCGGCGACAACCTGTGGGTGGCGGGCGACGGCCGCGCCGAGATCGACTACGGCGGCGGCCAGTTTCGTCTTGCCGGCGACACCAACGTGCACGTCGCCCGTCTCGACGACCGCATCCTGGCGCTGTTCGTCGCCCAGGGGCGGGTCATCGTCAGGGTGCGCGTGCTGGATGCGGGCGAAACCGCGCTCATCGACACGCCGAACACCCAGGTCACGCTCACGCGTCCCGGCCTGTACCGGATCGAGGTCGCGCAGGATCGTTCGCGCACGGACGTCGTCGTACGCCAGGGCGAGGCGCTGGTCCAGCTCGCGGCGGGCGCGCAGCAGGTGCTGCCCGGGCAGACCGCCGCCGTCATTGGAGCGGAGGCGGTTTCCGCCGACGTGCGCACCGGCTACTGGGTCGACGGTTTCGACACGTGGAGCGCCGAGCGCGATCGCCGCTACGAGCGCAGCCGCAGCACGAACTACGTGTCGCGGCAGATGGTGGGCTACGCCGACCTCGACGAGTTCGGTGACTGGCAGACGGTTCCCGAGTACGGCGCGGTGTGGTTCCCGACGACGGTCGCTGCGGGCTGGGCGCCGTATCGTTTCGGCCGCTGGTCGTGGGTCGGCGGCTGGGGCTGGACCTGGGTCGACGATGCACCGTGGGGTTACGCGCCGTTCCACTACGGCAGGTGGGGCCACATCGGCGGGCGCTGGGGCTGGACGCCGGGCGGCTTCGTCGCGCGCCCGGTCTGGTCGCCGGCGATGGTGGCCTGGTACGGTGGTGGCGGGTGGTCGTTCTCGGCATCGTTCGGCGCGCCGGTGTTCGGCTGGGTGCCGCTCGGCTGGGGCGAGCCCTACATGCCGTGGTGGCGCGGGTGTTCCGATCGCTGCTGGACGATGTACAACCGGCCGTACGCGGTCAACTACGCCGAGCGCCCGCGCGCGCCGCCGACGCACTACCGGAACTGGTCGGCGCCCGGTGGCGTCACGGCGGTCGCCGGCGCGACGTTCACCGGCCGCCAACCGGTGCACCGCAATCTCGTCGACGTGAAGCCGCAGCTGGTCAGCGGCGCGCCGGTGCTGGCGCAGGCGCCGGGTGTGGCGAAGCCGACTGCGGCGACGATCCCCGGCGCGAAGCCGAGGACCACCGCCGTGCCGCCGCCGGCATCGCAGTTCTACCGGACCAAGCCGATGCAGGCGTCGCCTGGGGGAAGCCTTGCGGTGCCGCCGGGGCAGGCGGCGCGACCGGGTACGACCTGGGGCGGCGCCACGAGCGCGCCGTCGGCGGTCGCGAAGCCCGGCACGCCGTCGGGTGGGTCAGCCGTGCCGCCCGGCCAGGCGGTCCGTCCCGGCTCGACGTGGGTGGACGGCGGAAGGCCCTCGACCGGCGCGCAACCGGCCGCGGCCAAGCCGGGCTCGCCGACCGGCGCACCCGCGACGCGCCCCGCGCCGAGCGCGGTGTCGCCCTCACCATCCGCCGGTCGCTCACCGCAAGCGGGCAGTTACTCGCAGGGAACGTGGGGCGCACCGTCCGCGCCGGCTCCCCGATACGAGCCGCGGTCCGTTGCGCCGCCGTCCACGTCGGCGCCCAGGTATGGTCCCCAGTCGGCTCCGCCATCGTCCGGCTCGGCCGCAAGGTACCAGTCGCAATCCGCACCGTCGTCGTCGGCGCCGAGCCCGCGAGCTGCACCGCCGTCGCAGGGCGCGCCGAGATCGTCGGCGCCGCCCGCGGCCGTCGGGGCGCCGCGCCCGGTCCAGGTGGCGCCTCCGCCGACATCGTCCGCGCCGCCTGCGCGCGCCGCTCCGGCGGCAGCGCCCGCACCGGCGCCGCGCTCCGAGTCGGGTGGATCGTCAGGTGCCGATAAGCCGGCGCCGCGCGGCAAGGGCCAGAAGCCGGGCGAGGGGTAGCGGCGCGCGGCCTCCGTTACGACCTGCGGGGTTCGCGCGGGGCGTCGTCGGCCGCGTGCGTCGACTCGCCTCGGTCGCATCCCCGACAGATGCTCGGGGCCCCTGCTCCCCGGCTCGCGTCGCTACGACTGGATGCGCACGTAGGTGCCGGGCGCGTCGCCCAGCACCTTGAGCTTGCCCTTGCCGGGCACGCGCGGCGCGACTTCGCGGCCGAGGTGCGCGCCGAGCCACGCGCGCCAGTCGGTCCACCACGAGCCCTCGTGCTGCTGCGCGCCGTCGAGCCACGCGTCGGGGCTCGCCGGCAGCTTGTCGTTGGTCCAGTAGCCGTACTTGTTCGCGACGGGCGGGTTGATCATGCCCGCGATGTGTCCCGACCCCGAGAGCACGAAGCGGGTCTTGCCGCGCATCGCCTTCGGGCCGTTGTAGGTCGCCTTCCACGGCGCGATGTGATCCTCGATCGCGGAGGCGAAGTACGACGGCACGGTGACCTTGGTGAGGTCGATCGGCACGCCCGTCAGCACCACCTTGCCCGGTTCGACCAGCGCGTTGTGCATGTACATGTTGCGCAGGTAGAAGCTGTGCATCTTCGCCGGCATGCGCGTCGAGTCGGCGTTCCAGTGCAGGAGGTCGAACGGGAACGGGTCGCGGCCGAGCAGGTAGTTGTTGATGACGAACGACCAGATCAGGTCGTTGGAGCGCAGCATGTTGAACGTGGTCGCCATCTCGCTGCCCTCGAGAAAGCCGCGCTCCTCCATCTTGCGCTCGAGCGAGGCGACCTGCTGCTCGTCGATGAACACCTCGAGCTCGCCGGTCTGGCGGAAGTCGACCAGCGACGTCATGTAGGTCGCGCTGGCAATCCGCTTGTCCTTCTTCGCCGCCATGTAGCCCAGCGTCGCGGCGAGCAGCGTGCCGCCCAGGCAATAGCCGAGCGCGTTGACGTCGGGCTCGCCGGTCGCGGCCTCGACCGCGTCGAGCGCGGCGAGCGTGCCCTGCGCGAGATAGTCTTCGAAGTCGGCTTCCGCGAGCTTCGCGTCCGGGTTCGTCCACGAGATCACGAACGTCGAGATGCCTTGGTCGACGCACCACTTGATGAACGAGTTCTTCTCGCGCAGGTCGAGGATGTAGAACTTGTTGATCCACGGCGGGATGATGAGCAGCGGCCGCTTGAACGACTTCGGCGTGGTCGGCGTGTACTGCAGCAGCTCGATCAGCTCGTTCCTGAACACGACCTTGCCGGGCGTCGTGGCGATGTTCACGCCGAGCTCGAAGGCCTTGGAGTCGGTCATCGAGATCTTCAGCTTGCCGTTGCCGCGCTCGATGTCGTCGAGCAGGTTGTGCAGGCCGCGCACCAGGTTCTGGCCGCCCGAGGCGATCGTCGCGCGGAACACCTCGGGGTTGGTGAGCGCGAAGTTGGTCGGCGAGAACGCGTCGATGTACTGCCGCGTGAAGAAGTCGACCTTGCGCCTGGTCGAGTCGTCGAGGCCCTCGACGCTCGCCACCTGGTCGTGCAGCCAGCGCGCGGTGAGCAGGTAGGACTGCTTGATGAAGTCGAACAGGAAGTGCTGTTCCCAGTCCTCGTGCCTGAAGCGCTTGTCGCCCTTGTGCGGCTCGGCCACGGGACCGGTCGGCGCGCCCATCATGCGCATCAGCGACGACTGCCACAGGCTCATGTAGTTCCACCACAGCGTCATCTGCGACTCGGCGACGCGCATCGGATTCGACATCATCTTCGAGGCGAGCTCGAGGAACGCCTTGCCGATGCCGAGTTCGTCGGCGAGCAGCGTCTTGCCGGACGCGGACTGGCGCTTCGCGAACTCGCCCATCAGCTTCGCGCCCTTCTCCGCCGCCTTGGCAAGGCTCTCGGCGAGCGCGACGGGGTCGTAGCCCTGCACCGGCTCGGCTGCGGGTGCCGCGGGTGTCTTGGCGGGAGGCGTGGCGTGGGTGGACATGGCGGTCTCGTCGTCGTGGCGGGCGGTGAAGGAACGATTCTATGCCGGCGTGGCGGTCGACGGCAGCGCGAATCGAATGCGCCCTTCGGCGGTGGTCTCGCGCACCAGCCGGCCGCCCGTTGCCAGGTGGTTCAGGTGCGCGATCGCCTCGCCGATCGCAAAGAAGCGCTGCTGCAGGTCGAGCTCGCGGCGGAACAGCACCGGCACGACCTCGGCGGCCGTAGCCGCCGCGCCGGCCTCATCGACGGCATCGACCAATTCGGCCAGGCGTGCGCGGTGGTGGTCGCGCAACGCTTCGACGCGGGCGCGTATGCCGCGGAACGGCAGCCCGTGCGACGGCAGCACCAGCGTGTCGTCGGGCAGGGTCTCGAAGGCGGCGAGCGAGGCGAGGAAGCGCGCCAGCTGGTCGGCATCCGGCTCGGCCGGCCACACGGCGACGTTGGTGCTGATCTTGGGCAGCAGCATGTCGCCGGAAATCAACACCCGTCGATCGGCGCCGTGGAGCGAAGCGTGCTCCGGCGAGTGGCCGTAGCCCGCGATCACCCGGAATTCCGAGCCGCCGAGCTTCAGCGTGGTGCCCGGGAACAGGCGCCGATAGGTCGCCGGCAGCGCGGGCACGCCGCGCCGATAGGCATTGCCCCGTGCCTCGAGGGCGGCGATGTGGTCGCTGTCGACGCCGTGCGCGCGGAACAGCGCGCACGTGTCGGCAAGTGCGTGTCCGGAATGTCCGCCCTGCACGGCATGGGCAGTGAGGAACTCGGGGCCGGTCATCCACACCGGCCGGTCGAAGCGCTCGCCGAGCCAGGCGGCGTTGCCGACGTGGTCCGGGTGGTAGTGCGTGACCACGATGCGGGCGGGCGCCCGGCCGCCGAGCGTCGTCGCGAAGTGGCGCGACCACAGGTCCCGCGTCGGCGCGTCGCCGTAGCCGCAGTCGACGAGCGCGACGCCTTCGCCCTCGCCCACCAGCCACAGATTGATGTGGTCGAGCGCGAACGGCAACGGCATGCGGATCCAGCGGATGCCCGGGGCGACCTCGATCGCCTCGCCGGCGGCCGGCGGCGCGGTGAACGGATAGAGGAGCGGTTCGGACATCCGGCGTGGAGGAGGATCGAGGACCACGGCTGGCGCAGGGGCGCCCGATCGTGGGGGTACGCCGGCGGACTGTCAAGCCTGTGCTATGTTGGCTCGCGATGAACCGCCGTCGCCTCGCGCCCACCGGCGCGCCCACCTGCACGATCTCCGAGCTCGCGAAGGAATTCGCGCTCACCACCCGCGCAATCCGCTTCTACGAGGACTGCGGACTGGTCAGCCCGCGTCGGGTGGGCAGCGCCCGTATCTACGGCGAGCGCGAGCGCGTGCGCATCAAGCTGATCCTGCGCGGCAAGCGCCTCGGCCTGTCGCTCGCGGAAATCGGCGAACTGCTCGACCTCTACGAGGTGGCACGCAACGAACGCGCGCAGTTGTCCAAGTTCCTCGCGATCCTCGGCGAGCGCCGCGGGCGCCTCTTGCAGCAGAAGGAGGACATCGACGCGACGCTCGCCGAGATCGACGGGCTGGAGCGCGAGTGCCGCCGGCGGCTCAAGGACCAGGAAGCCCGGGGCAGGGTCGCGGCGCCACCCCCGGCCGGAGATTGACGTTTACGTAAACGTCAACCACAATCGGCGATCACCGGACAGGACCATTCTCTCGGCGCGTCTGCCCGGCGCCGCGCGCCGGCCATCGAACTCATGCCCCCCGATCCCCGCCCGTTCGAGCCCTCCGATCCCGCCTTCGCAACCCGTGTGCGGGAGAGCTTCGCGCGCCAGGGCGCGATGGCAACGATCGGCGCGCGCCTCGTCGACGTGGCACCCGGCTACTGCGCGATCGACCTCGTCCCCACGCCCGCGCTCTCGCAGCAGCACGGCTACGTGCACGCGGGCGTGGTCGCGATGATCGTCGACTCGGCCGGCGGCTACGCCGGCTACACGCTCTTTCCCGCGACCGCGTCGGTGCTCTCGGTCGAGTTCAAGCTGAACCTGCTCGCTCCCGCGCAGGGCGATCGCATCGTCGCGGAGGGCTTCGTCGTGAAGTCCGGGCGCACGTTGACGATCACCCGCGGCGAGGTGCACGCGGAGTCCGCAGGGCGGCGCACGCTCGTCGCGCTGATGCAGCAGACGCTGATCGCGATGCACGGCAAGCCGGACGTGCCAGCCGGCTGAGATGAAACAGCCCCCACGCTCACTTCGTTCGCTGCCCCCGGTGGGGGCGGGTCAGTCCCTCGGGACGGCCCTTCGGCACTGACACGCCGCCGGCATCGGTCCCGAGGACAACCATGGTCAACCTGCCTTCCATCGACTTCGGTCTCGGCGACACCATCGACATGCTGCGCGAGGCGGTGCGCGCGTTCGCGCAGGGCGAGATCGCGCCGCGTGCCGCGGACATCGACCGCGCCAATGCATTTCCCCCCGACCTGTGGCGCAAGCTCGGCGACATGGGCCTGCTCGGCATCACCGTCGAGGAAGCGCTGGGCGGCGCCGGGATGGGTTACGTCGCGCACGTGGTCGCGATGGAGGAGATCTCGCGCGCCTCGGGCTCGGTCGGGCTGTCCTACGGCGCCCACTCGAACCTGTGCGTCAACCAGATCCGCCGGAACGGCAACGACGCGCAGCGGCGCAAGTACCTGCCGAAGCTGATCTCCGGCGAGCACGTCGGGGCGCTGGCGATGAGCGAGCCGGGCGCGGGCTCCGACGTCGTGTCGATGCGTTTGCGCGCCGAACGCCGCGGCGACGCCTTCGTGCTGAACGGCTCGAAGATGTGGATCACCAACGGCCCCGACGCCGACACGCTGGTCGTGTACGCGAAGACCGACCCGCAGGGCGGCGCGCGCGGCATCACGGCGTTCATCGTCGAGAAGGGCATGCCGGGCTTCTCGACCGCGCAGAAGCTCGACAAGCTCGGCATGCGCGGCAGCAACACCTGCGAGCTGGTGTTCGCAGACTGCGCGGTGCCGGCCGCCAACGTGCTGGGCGCCGAAGGGCGCGGCGCGAGCATCCTGATGAGCGGGCTCGACTACGAGCGCGCGGTGCTCGCCGGCGGTTCGTTGGGACTGATGGCGGCAGCGCTCGACGTGGCCATTCCCTACGTGCACGAGCGGCAGCAGTTCGGGCAGCCGATCGGCGAGTTCCAGCTGATGCAGGGCAAGCTCGCCGACATGTACACGACGTTCAACGCCTGCCGCGCCTACGTCTACGCGGTCGCCGCCGCGCTCGACCGCGGCCACGGCGGCCCCGCGGCGCGCAAGGACGCGGCCGGTGCGATCCTGTACGCCTCCGAGAAGGCGACCTGGCTCGCCAACGAGGCGATCCAGTGCCTGGGCGGCAACGGCTACATCAACGACTACCCGACCGGGCGCATCTGGCGCGACGCCAAGCTCTACGAGATCGGCGCCGGCACGAGCGAGATCCGCCGCATGCTGATCGGCCGCGAGCTGTTCAACGAGACCAAGTAGCGGGCGGGACGCCGGTCCCGGTCCCCGCGAGGAGACATCGATGCTGAACGACCCCGTTGTCATCGTCGGCGCCGCACGCACGCCGATGGGCGGCTTCGCCGGCGACTTCGCGTCGCTCGCGGCCAGCGACTTGGGCGCCGTCGCGATCAGGGCGGCCGTGGAGCGCGCGGGCATCGCGCCCGCCGACGTCGACGAGGTGATCATGGGCAACGTGTTGCCGGCGGGCCAGGGCCAGGCGCCGGCGCGCCAGGCGTCGCTCAAGGCGGGGCTGCCGCTCGCGGCCGGCTGCACCACGATCAACAAGATGTGCGGCTCGGCGATGAAGGCGGCGATGCTCGCGCACGACCTGCTCTCCGCCGGCACGAACGACGTCATGGTCGCGGGCGGGATGGAGTCGATGACCAACGCGCCGTACCTGCTGCCGAAGGCACGCGCCGGCTACCGCATGGGCCACCAGGTGGTGCAGGACCACATGTTCCTCGACGGCCTGGAGGACGCCTACGACAAGGGCCGGCTGATGGGCACGTTCGCCGAGGACTGCGCGACCACGTACGCATTCACCCGCGAGGCCCAGGACGCCTTCGCGCTGCGCGTCGCTGGCGCGCGCGCTCGCCGCCAACAACGACGGCACGTTCGCGTGGGAGATCGCGCCGGTCAGGGTCGCGGGGCGCAAGGGCGAGACGGTGTTCGACCGCGACGAGCAGCCGGCGAAGGCCTCTCCCGAGAAGATTCCCACGCTCAAGCCCGCGTTCCGCAAGGACGGTACCGTCACGGCGGCGAACGCGAGCTCGATCTCCGACGGCGCGGCCGCGCTGGTGATGATGCGCCGCGCGACTGCCGCGTCGCGCGGACTGCAGCCCGTCGCGACGGTGCTCGCGCACGCGACGCACGCGCAGGAACCGGGCCTGTTCACGACGGCGCCGGTCGGTGCGATCGCCAAGGTGCTCGCCAAGGTGGGCTGGAAGGCGGCCGACGTCGACCTGTGGGAGATCAACGAGGCCTTTGCCGTGGTGACGATGGCCGCAATGCGGGAGCACGGGCTGCCGCACGACAAGGTCAACGTGCACGGCGGCGCGTGCGCGCTCGGCCACCCGATTGGCGCCTCGGGCGCGCGCATCGTGGTCACGCTGATCGGCGCGCTGCGCAAGCACGGCAAGCGCCGCGGCGTGGCAGCGCTGTGCATCGGCGGCGGCGAGGCCACCGCGATGGCGATCGAGCTCGCCTGACCGCCGTCGTCGTGGCGCCATGATTCCGCTCGACACGTGGCTGCTGTTCGCGCTGGCCTGCGTCGCGCTCGCCGCCACGCCCGGTCCGAACCAGCTCTACCTCGTGTCGCGCACGCTGGCGCAGGGGCGCGCCGCGGGACTCGTGTCACTCGCGGGGACGGCGAGCGGCCTCGCATTCCACATCGCGGCCGCCGTGCTTGGACTGTCCGCCATGCTTGCCGCGGTACCCGCCGCCTACGACGCGCTGCGCATCGCCGGCGCCGTCTACCTGGTGTTCCTCGCGTGGCAGGCGTGGCGTGCGCCCGACGCGGCGGCGCCCGGGGCGACGGCCGTGGTGCCGCGCGGTGCGCTGTTCCGCGATGGAGCGCTGATTGGCGTCCTCAACCCGAAGGTCGCGTTGTTCCAGCTTGCGTTCTTCCCGCAGTTCGTCGATCCGGCGCAGGGCAGCGTCCTGCTGCAGGGCATGATCCTCGGCGTATCGCAACTCGCGGTCGTCGCGGCGTACGACACCCTGGTGATCTTCGCCGCGAGCTCGCTCTCCGGCTTCGTCGGTGCGCGTCCGGCGTGGGCACGTGCGTCGCGGCGGCTCCTGGCCGGCGTGTTCGCGGCGCTCGCGGTCCGGCTGCTGTTCGACGAGCGCCGCTGATCCGCAGCGATGCGCGCCGGCCACCTGTTGCTTGCCCCGATGCCCGCCGCCTCGGCACCGTGGCCGGTCTACCTGAAGCTCGTCGGGGTCGCGGCGATCTGGGGTGCGACCTTCGTCGCGGGGCGGATCGCCACGGCCGAGATGCCGGCCTCGACCGCGGCGCTGTGGCGCTACGTGTTCGCGAGCCTCGTGCTGGTCGTGGCGGCGTTCGCGCTCGAGCGCGGGCTGCCGCGATTGTCCGCGAGGCAGTGGCTCGGCGTCGTGCTCCTCGGCGCGACCGGGGTGGCCGCCTACAATCTCTGCTTCATGTGGGGCCTGAAGACCGTTCCGGCGGGCCGCGCGTCGCTGCTCGTCGCGTTGAATCCAGCGGCCACGCTCGTCGGCGCTGCGCTGTGCTTCGGCGAGCGGCTCACGCGGCGCAACGTGGCGGGCATCGCGGTCGCGCTGGCCGGTGCCGCGATCGTCATCGGTCGGGGCGATCCGCTCGCCCTGCTGCGCGGCGGGCTGGGTGCCGGCGAGCTGACGATCCTCGGCTGTGTCGCCTCCTGGTCCGCGTTCACGCTCGTCGCCAAGCGCCTGATGGCAGGGCTCTCGCCGCTTGCGATCACCGTCTACGCGTCGCTCACCGGCACGCTGATGCTCGCCGCGGCGATGCTCCTCGAGGACGCGGCCGCGGTGCCGCAGGACGCGTCGATGGCGGCGTGGCTGGCGTTGGCGTTCCTCGGGGCGTTCGGCACCGCGGTCGCATTCGTCTGGTTCAACGACGGCGTACGGCGGCTCGGCGCCGCGCGCGCGCCGGTATTCATCAACCTGGTGCCGGTGTTCGCCGTGGCGCTCGGTGCACTGCTGCTCGGCGAGCGCATCGACGCGTCGATGGTCGCCGGCGGGGCGCTGGTGCTCGCCGGGGTCTACACGCTGAACGCGCCGCGGCGCGGGGGATGATGCGATGCTGCTCTCCGAAGAGCAACGACTGATCCGCGACACGATGCGCGCCTTCGCGCGCGAGCGGCTCGCGCCGCACGCGGCGCGCTGGGATCGCGAGCACCACTTTCCGCGCGAGGAGCTGGCCGCGCTGGGCGAGCTCGGCGCCCTCGGCATGGTGGTCCCGGAGGCCTGGGGCGGCGCCGGCACCGACTACGTCTCGCTCGCCCTCGCACTCGAGGAGATCGCCGCGGGCGACGGCGCCACGTCGACGATCGTCTCGGTGCAGAATTCCGTGGTGTGCGGGCCGATCCTCGCGTTCGGCACCGACGAACAGAAGGCGCAGTATCTGCGTCCGCTCGCCGCGGGCAGGAAGCTCGGCTGCTTCTGCCTCACCGAACCGCAGGTCGGCTCGGACGCCGGCGCCATCGCGACCCGCGCCGAGGCGCTTGACGGCCACTACGTGCTCTCGGGCGTGAAGCAGTTCATCACCTCGGGCCGCAACGCCGACGTCGCGATCGTGTTCGCGGTCACCGACCGCACGGCCGGCAAGAAGGGCATCAGCGCGTTCATCGTCGACACCGCCACGCCCGGGTTCATCGTCTCCCGGGTCGAGGACAAGACCGGGCAGCGCGCTTCCGACACCGCGCAGATCACGCTCGACGGCTGCCGCGTACCGACGGCGAACCGCCTCGGCGCGGAAGGCGCCGGTTACCGGATCGCGCTGGCCAATCTCGAGGCGGGACGCATCGGCATCGCCGCGCAGGCGGTCGGCATGGCGCGCGCGGCGTTCGACGCGGCGCTCGCCTACGCGCGCGAGCGGACGAGCTTCGGCAAGCCGATCATCGAACACCAGGCGGTCAACTTCCGCCTCGCCGACATGGCCACGGCGATCGAGGCGGCGCGCGCGCTCGTGCTGTCCGCGGCCGTGCTGCGCGACGCCGGGCAGCCGTGCCTCAAGGAGGCGTCGATGGCCAAGCTCTTCGCCTCCGAGATGGCCGAGCGCGTGTGCTCCGACGCGATCCAGATCCACGGCGGCTACGGCTACGTCACCGATTTTCCGGTCGAGCGCATCTGGCGCGACGTGCGCGTGTGCCAGATCTACGAGGGCACGAGCGACATCCAGCGCCTGGTGATCGGCCGCTCGCTCTGACCCGACCCGCTGCACACCCTCCCGGAGGTACCGCGATGCCCGCCCCGATCGACTTCCACTTCGACTTCTCGTCGCCGTACGGCTATCTCGGCGCCGAGCTGATCGAAGCCCTTGCGTCGCGGCACGGCCGGACGTTGAACTGGCGTCCGGTGCTGCTCGGCGTGATCTTCAAGGAGACCGGCGGCGCACCGCTCACCGAGGTGCCGATGAAGGGTGCGTACTCGCTGCACGACTTCGCGCGGAGCGCACGCTTCCACGGCGTCGCGTTCCGGATGCCGTCGCGCTTCCCGATTCCGGCGCAGGCGCCGTCGCGCGTCGTGCTGTCGCTGCGCGAGCGCGACCCCGCGCTCGCCGGGCGCGTGGCGCGGGCGCTGTACCGTGCGTACTTCGTCGACGACCAGGACATCTCGGACCCCGACGTCGCCGCGGCAGTCGCGGGACGCGCCGGTGCCGACCCGGCCGCGGCCCGCGCCGCGGTCGACGACCCGGTGGTCAAGGATGCGCTGAAGCGCGAGGTGGCGCAGGCGATCGCCGCCGGCGTGTTCGGCTCACCGTTCGTCATCGTCGACGGCGAGTGCTTCTGGGGCGTGGACCGCTTGCCGCAGGTCGAACGCTGGCTCGCCACCGGTGGCTTCTGAGGGAGGACGCGATGTCGCTTACGCACCTGCGCTTCCTTGTCGCCGACGTCGCCGCGCCGGCGGCGTTCTACCGCGACGTGATCGGCATGAGGCAGGTCGTCGACGTCCCCGGCATCTACGTGGAGTTCGACACCGGCGGCTCGCGACTCGCGTTCTACCGCGCCGACCTGATGGGGCAGGTGCTGGGCGGTCCCGTCGGGACGAGCGCAGGCGACAACCTGGTGCTCTGCCTCCGGGTCGCCGACGTCGACGCCGAGGCCGCGCGGCTTGCGGCGCGCGGCGTGCGCCAGGTCACCACGCCGCACGACCAGGCGGCCTGGCTGCAGCGGGTCGCGCACTTCGCGGACCCGGCCGGCCGCGTGATCGAGCTGTGGTCGCCGCTGACCCCGAAGTCCTGATACGCCGCCCGGCGAACCAGTCGCCGCCGGACTCGCTACACTTCGCCCCATGCCGGTCATCGAATCGAAGCTCGACACGCGCGACGGGACCTTCGCGGCCAACCGCGTCGCGATGGCGGCGCTGGTCGCCGACCTCCGCGCGACGATCGCCGCGGTCGAGGAGGGCGGTGGCGCGGCCGCGCGCGAGAAGCACGTCGCCCGCGGCAAGCTGCTGCCGCGAGATCGCGTCCTGGCGCTGATCGATCCCGGCAGCCCGTTTCTCGAATTCTCGCAGCTCGCCGCCCACGGCATGTACGGCGACACCATCGCCGCCGCCGGGATCATCACCGGCATCGGGCGGGTGTCGGGCCGCGAGTGCGTGATCGTCTGCAACGACGCCACCGTCAAGGGCGGCACCTACTACCCTCTGACGGTGAAGAAGCACCTGCGTGCGCAGGACATCGCACGCCAGAACGGCCTGCCGTGCATCTACCTGGTCGACTCGGGGGGCGCGAACCTGCCGAACCAGACCGACGTCTTCCCCGACCGGGACCACTTCGGCCGCATCTTCTACAACCAGGCGACGATGTCGGCGGAGGGCATCCCGCAGATCGCGGTGGTGATGGGTTCCTGCACCGCGGGCGGCGCCTACGTGCCGGCGATGGCCGACGAGTCGATCATCGTGCGCGAACAGGGCACGATCTTCCTCGGCGGCCCGCCGCTCGTGAAGGCCGCGACCGGCGAGATCGTCACCGCGGAGGAGCTGGGCGGCGCCGACGTGCACACGCGCATCTCGGGCGTGGCCGACCACTTCGCGCAGAACGACCGCCACGCGCTCGCGATCGCGCGGGCGGTGGTGGCCAACCTGAACCGCCGCAAGCGCACGGACCTCGAGCTGCGCGCGCCGGTCGAGCCGCTCTACGACGCGCGGGAGCTCTACGGCGTGATCAACGCCGACGCGCGCAAGCCGTACGACGTGCACGAGGTCATCGCCCGCGTCGTCGACGGCAGCGAGCTCGACGAGTTCAAGGCCCGCTACGGCACGACGCTCGTCACCGGCTTCGCGCGGATCCACGGCTACCCGGTCGGAATCGTCGCCAACAACGGCGTGCTGTTCTCGGAGTCGGCGCAGAAGGGCGCCCACTTCATCGAGCTGTGCGCGCAGCGCGGTACGCCGCTCGTGTTCCTGCAGAACGTCACGGGCTTCATGGTCGGCCGCAGGTACGAGGCGGGCGGCATCGCCAAGGACGGCGCGAAGATGGTGACGGCGGTGTCCTGCGCGAAGGTGCCGAAATTCACCGTGATCATCGGCGGCAGCTACGGCGCCGGCAACTACGGCATGTGCGGCCGCGCGTTCGAGCCGCGCTTCCTGTGGATGTGGCCGAACGCCCGCATCTCGGTGATGGGGGGCGAGCAGGCCGCCACCGTGCTCGCGACCGTGCGCCGCGACGCGATCGAGGCGAAGGGCGGTGCGTGGAGCGCCGACGAGGAGGCGCGCTTCAAGGCGCCGATCCGCGACCAGTACGAGCGCGAGGGGCATCCCTACTACGCGAGCGCGCGGCTGTGGGACGACGGCGTGATCGATCCCGCCGACACGCGGCGCGTGCTCGCGCTCGCCCTTTCCGCCGCCCAGAACCGGGCCGGCGAACCCACGCGCTTCGGCGTGTTCCGGATGTGACGTGACGAGACCGACATGACCCGCAAGACCAAGACCCCGGAGCCGCTGGCTACGCCGGCGATGCCCACGTTCAAGACGATCGACGTGGCCGACCGCAACGGCGTTGCGCTGGTGACCCTCAATCGTCCGGATCGCCACAACGCGTTCGACGAGACGATGATCGCCGAGCTGACCGAGGCGCTCGCGGCGATCGAGGCGAGCCCGCGCATCCGCGCGGTCGTGCTGCTCGGCGCCGGCGAGAGCTTCTGCGCCGGCGCGGACCTCGCCTGGATGGAGCGCATGGCGGGCTTCTCCTACGAGGAGAACGTCGGCGACGCCCGCGCGCTCGCGCATCTGCTGCAGGCGCTGGCGGCGCTGCCGAAGCCCACGATCGCGCGCGTCCACGGCCCGGTGTACGGGGGCGGCGTGGGGCTGGTCGCTTGCTGCGACGTCGCGGTGGCCGCGATGCAGGCGACGTTCGCGCTGTCCGAGGCGAAGCTCGGCCTGATCCCGGCGACGATCGGCCCCTACGTGATCGAGGCGATCGGCGCGCGCGCGGCGCGCCGCCACTTCCTCACCGCCGAGCGCTTCGACGCGGCCGAGGCCTACCGGATCGGGCTCGTGCACGACATCGTCCCTTCGCTCGAGGCGCTCGACGAGCGCGTCAACGAGCTGCTCGGCCACCTGATGCTCGCCGGGCCGCACGCGCAGGCGGCGGCCAAGGCGCTGGTGCGGGCGGTGGCCCACCGGCCGATCGACGAGCGGGTCGTCGCCGACACCGCCGAGCGCATCGCGTCGATTCGCGCGACCGACGAGGCGCGCGAGGGCATCGCCGCGTTCCTCACGCGCCGCTCGCCGGCGTGGGTGCCGGAAGGCCTGCGCAAGAAGCGCAAGTAGTCGATGGATCCGCTCGCGACCTTCGACACCTGGCAGCTCGTCGCGCTCGCCGCCGCGCTCGGCTGGGCGAGCGGCGTCCGCCTCTACGCCGTGCTGTTCATCGTCGGGGGCCTCGGCTATCTCGGGTGGATCCCGCTTCCCGGCGGCCTCTCGCTGCTCGCGCATCCGTACGTGCTGGTGGCGTCGTCGGCGATGTTCGCCGTCGAGTTCGTCGCCGACAAGGTGCCGGTGTTCGATTCGTTCTGGGACACGCTGCAGACCTTCGTGCGCATCCCCGCGGGCGCGGCGCTCGCCGCGAGCGTCTTCGGCGACGCCTCGGGGGCAACCGCCCTCGCCGCGGCGATCCTGGGCGGCACGCTCGCCGCCGGCAGCCACCTTGCGAAGTCGGGCAGCCGCATGGCGATCAACACGTCGCCGGAACCGTTCTCCAACTGGGCGGCCTCCTTCGGCGAGGACGTTGCCGTCGGGGTCATGCTGTGGCTCGCGTGGGAGCACCCGGTCGTCGCCCTGGTGGTGCTGGGGCTCCTCGTCCTGTTCATGCTCTGGCTGATCCCGAAGGTCTGGCGCTTCCTCGCCGGGCTGTTCCGGCGACTGCGCCAACCGTTCGGCAGCGACACCGGGGCGCCGCAGGCGCCGCAGCCATGAGCCCGAAGGGCCGCCCCGAGGGCGAATCGGGCCCGGAGCGCGTCAGCGCGAAGGGTCGTCCAGTAAGCCCGAAGGGCCGCCCCGAGGGCGAATCGGGCCCGGAGCGCGTCAGCGCGAAGGGCAGTCCAGTGACCTTGGTCCCGTCATGTTCCGCAAGATCCTGATCGCCAACCGCGGCGAGATCGCCGTCCGCGTCGCGCGCACCGCGCGCCGGCTCGGCGTGGCCACGGTTGCGGTCTACTCCGACGCGGACGCGCAAGCGCTGCACGTCGAGGCCTGCGACGAGGCCTATCGGCTGGGGCCCCCGGCGCCGCGCGAGAGCTACCTCAACGGCGAGCGCATCCTCGCGATCGCGAAGGCCTGCGGCGCGCAGGCGATCCATCCCGGCTACGGCTTCCTGTCCGAGAACGAGGGCTTCGCCGCGGCGTGCGCGCGCGCGGGCGTCGTGTTCATCGGGCCGCCGCCGGCCGCGATCGCGGCGATGGGCTCCAAGTCCGCCGCCAAGGCGATCATGGGCAAGGCCCGCGTGCCGCTGGTGCCGGGCTACCACGGCGACGATCAGGATGCGGCGCGGCTCGCGCGCGAGGCGGGGAAGATCGGCTACCCCGTGCTGGTCAAGGCGACCGCCGGCGGCGGCGGCAAGGGCATGCGGATCGTCCACGCGGCAAGCGAGTTCGAGACGGCGCTCGCCTCGGCCCGACGCGAGGCGAAGGCCTCGTTCGGCGACGATCGCGTGCTGGTCGAGAAGTACCTGACCTCGCCGCGGCACATCGAGATCCAGGTGTTCGCCGACACCCACGGCAACGTGGTGCACCTGTTCGAGCGCGACTGCTCGGTGCAGCGCCGCCACCAGAAGGTGCTCGAGGAGGCGCCCGCGCCCGGCATGACGCCGGAGCGCCGCCGCGCGATGGGCGAGGCCGCGGTCGCCGCGGCCAAGGCGATCGGCTACGTCGGCGCGGGCACGGTGGAGTTCATCGCCGAGCAGGGCGGCACGTTCTTCTTCATGGAGATGAACACGCGCCTGCAGGTCGAGCATCCGGTGACCGAGATGGTCACCGGGCTCGACCTCGTCGAATGGCAGCTGCGGGTCGCTGCGGGCGAGCCGCTGCCGCTAGCGCAGCACGCGCTCACGCTCTCGGGCCACGCGATCGAGGCGCGGCTCTACGCCGAGGATCCGGACCGCGGCTTCCTGCCGTCAATCGGCACGATCCGGCACTGGCGCATGCCGGCGACGGGCGCGCGCGTGCGCGTCGACACGGGCTTTCGCGCCGGCGACGAGGTGAGCCCGTACTACGACCCGATGCTCGCCAAGCTCATCGTGTGGGGCGAGGACCGCGATGCGGCCTGCACTGCGCTGTCGGCGGCGCTCGGCGAGTGCGAGGTTGCGGGTGTGGCGACCAACGTCGCGCTGCTCGAGCGGGTGGTCGCGCACGAGGCGTTCGCGAGCGGTCGCGTCGACACCGGGCTGATCGACAAGCACCGCGACCAACTCTTCCCGCCATCGGGAGGAGTGCCCGAGCGTGCGCTGGTCGCCGCGGCGCTCGCCGAGTTCGAGGCGCTGCGCGCGCATACCGCCGAGGCTGCGCAGGCGTCCGTCGACGCGCACTCGCCGTGGAATGCCTGCGACGGCTGGTGGCCGAACCGGGCCCCGTTCGGCGTCGCAGCCCTGTTCGCCGACGGTGACGCGCAGCACGCGACCGTCGTGCATCCCTGCGGCGACGGCGTCGCGCGCGTCGTGCTTCCCGGCCGAGCGCTCGACGTCACCTGGGCGAGCCGGCACGACCGTCTCACCATCGACGCCGGCGACGCGCGCTTCGGGGCCAGCGTGGTGAGGGACGGCGAGGAGCGGCTCGTGTTCGCCCCCGGTACGCGCCGGCGCCTCCGCCTCGTCGATCCGCTGGCGCACGCGGGCGAGGTGCAGGAGCACGCCGGACACATGGCAGCGCCCATGTCGGGCGCGATCGTCGCGGTGCACGTGAAGCCCGGGGACCGCGTCGAACGTGGCGCGCCCCTCGTCGTCCTCGAGGCAATGAAGATGGAACACACGATCGTCGCGCCGGCGCCGGGGGTCGTCGTGGCCGTGAACTGCGCGGTAGGCGAGCGGGTGAGCGAGGGCGCCGACCTGGTCGACCTCGAGGACCCGCCCGCCTGACGGCATGCGCATCCTGCTGCACTACCCGGGACGCGCCGCCGGGGAATGGCACGACGCATTCGTGCGCGCGCTCCCCGACGCCGAGTTCGTGCCCTGGACGCCGCACGACGCGAGTGCGTTCGACTACGCGATCGTCTACAGGCCCACCGCCGAGCAGGCCGCGGCGCTGTCACGCGTCAAGGCGGTGTTCAACCTCGGCGCCGGGGTCGATCCGTTCCTTGCCATGCCGGCGCTGCCGGCGTCGGTCGCGCTGGTCCGGCTCGAGGACGCGGGAATGGCCGAGCAGATGGTCGAGTACGCGGCCTATGCGGTGCTGCGCGTGTTCCGCGACTTCCCGCGCTACGCCGACGACCAGCGCGCACGGCGCTGGTCGCCGCAGCGGCGCGCCGACAAGTCGGCGTTTCGCGTCGGCGTGCTCGGACTGGGTGTGCTCGGCCAGCGCGTCGCGGCGACGCTCTCGGGCCTCGGCTTTCCGGTGCTGGGGTGGAGCCGCGGCGCACGCACGATCGACGGCGTGACGACGCTGGCCGGCGCTGGGGGATTGCGCGCGTTGCTGCCGCAGTGCCGCGTGGTGATCGCGCTGCTGCCGCACACGCCCGAGACGGAAGGGCTGCTGAACCGCGAGACGCTGTCGCTGCTGCCGCAGGGGGCGTGGCTCGTCAACGTGGCGCGCGGGGCGCTCCTGGTCGAATCGGATCTGCTCGCGCTGCTCGACGAGGGCCGGCTCGGCGGCGCGATGCTCGACGTATTCGTCGAGGAGCCGCTGCCCCGGGACCACCCGTTCTGGCATCATCCGCGGATCGAGATCACGCCGCACGTGTCCGGACTCACGTTGGTCGAGCCTTCGGTCGCACAGGTCGCCGCCAAGATCCGCGCGCTCGAGCGCGGCCTGCCGATCACCGGCGTCGTCGACCGCGAGCGGCGGTACTGAGCGATAGCACCATGAGCCCACGATGAGCCCGCGATGAGCCTCCCTCCCACGACATTCCTGCCAAAGCGCGTGCGCATCGTCGACGTCGGGCCGCGCGACGGACTGCAGAACGAGAAGGCGGTCGTGCCCACCGACGTCAAGGTGTCGCTGATCGAGCGCCTCGCCGACGCCGGTGTGCGCAACGTCGAGTCGACGTCGTTCGTGTCGCCGAAGTGGGTGCCGCAGATGGCCGACGCGGCCGACGTGATGGCGAGGATCCGCCGCCAGGCGGGCGTCGTCTACTCCGTGCTGGTGCCCAACATGAAGGGTTTCGAGGGGGCGTTGGCGGCGCGGGCCGACGAGGCCGTGGTGTTCGGCGCGGCGAGCGAGGCGTTCTCGCAGAAGAACATCAACTGCTCGATCGCCGAGTCGATCGAGCGCTTCCGCCCGGTGGTGGCAGCGGCGCGCGCTGCCGGCATGCACGTGCGCGGCGCGATCTCCTGCGCACTCGGCTGCCCGTACCAGGGCGAGGTCAAGCCCGAGGCCGTCGGCTACGTCGCGAAGCTGATGCGCGACATCGGCGTGCAGCACGTCGGCGTCGCCGACACGATCGGCGTCGGCACGCCGGCGGCGGTGCAGCGCGCGATGGCCGCCGCGCTCGACGTGTATCCGGTCGCGGACGTCAGCGGGCACTTCCACGACACCTACGGGCAGGCGCTCGCCAACGTCTACGCGTGCCTCGAGCTCGGCGTCGCGACGTTCGACACGAGCGTCACCGGGCTCGGCGGCTGCCCGTACGCCAAGGGCGCGACCGGCAACGTCGCCACCGAGGACGTCGTCTACATGCTCCACGGCCTCGGCATCGAGACCGGCATCGACCTTGCCAAGCTGCGCGAGGCCGGCCGCTTCATCTCCGCGCACCTCGGGCGGGCCACCGGCTCGCGCGCCGGGCGCGCGCTCGACATGCGCGAAGGTGTCGTCGCGTGACGCGTTCCGGCGTGTGCCGTTGCGGGGAGCGCGCGGCGCGAAGGGTCGTCCGGTGAGTGCCGAACGGCAGCGGGTGACCGCCGCGCCGACAGGCGGCGTCGCCTCGCCGTGCATCAGCGTGTGCGCGATCGACCCGCGCACCGGCCTCTGCGAGGGCTGCTTCCGCACGCTCGACGAGATCGCCGGCTGGATTGCGTTCTCCACCGACGAGAAGCGTGCCGTGCTCGCGGCGCTTCCGGAGCGCCGCAAGCGCCCGAGCGGGCCGTGAGCGGCGCCGAACGATCCGTGCGCGCCGCCGACTGGTATTTCGACTTCGTCTCGCCGTTCGCCTACCTGCAGAGCGAACGGCTGGCGACGCTCGCCCCGGTGCTGCGCGTCCGCTATCGCCCGGTGCTGTTCGCCGCGCTGCTCGATGCCCACGGGCAGAAGGGGCCGGCGGAGATCCCGGCGAAGCGGGCGTTCACCTATCGCCACGTGGTGTGGCTCGCCAGGCGTGCCGGGATCCCGCTCAAGTTCCCGCACGAGCACCCGTTCAATCCGCTGCCGCTCTTGCGCCTCGCAATCGCCTGCGACGGTGCGCCCGACGCCGTGCATCGCATCTTCCGCTTCGTGTGGCGCGACGGGCGGCTGCCGGACTTGCCCATCGAGTGGCACGAATTGACGCACGACCTCGGGCTGCCGGACGCCGATGCGCGCATCGCCACGGCAGAGGTGAAGGACGCGCTCCGGCGGAACACCGACGAGGCGCTCGCGCGGGGCGTGTTCGGCGTGCCCACGCTTGCGATCGGCGATGCGCTGTTCTGGGGTGCCGACGCGACCGAGATGGCGCGCGATTACGCGGCGGCGGGCGGGCGCTTCGACGACCCGGAGTACGAGCGGGTCTCGGCGCTGCCCGAAGGTGCGACGCGGCGCACGGCCCGCCCGGAACCCTCGCGCAAGCCACGCACGCGGGTGGTCGGGACGGCCCGCTAACTGCGCGGTCCGACGTCGCGCGACCCGATCGCGTCCCCGCCGACACGCACGATGCCCGCGGCAACGAGCGCGTCGATCGCGTCGCCGGCGAGGCCGGCCTCGCGCAGCACGTCGACGCTGTGCTCGCCCTGCGCGGGAGCGCGGCGCGCGACCTCGAAGGGCAGGCCCTCGATGCGAAACGGCGGCGCGTACTGGCGCATGCCGTCGGCCGCGACGACCATCGCGCGCGACGTGAACTGGACGTCGTCCTGCGCCTCGTCGAGCGTCAGCACGGGCGTCACGCAGCAATCGACGGCCGCGAACACGCGCTGCCAATGCGCCAGGCGACGCGTCGCGAACACCGCCTCGAGTTCGCGCCGCACGCGCTGTCCTTCCGCGCCCATCGCGAGCCCCGATCCGGCGAGATCCTCGCGGCCGATCGTCGCGCACAGCAGCCGCCAGAACTTGTCCTCGAGCGCGCCGACGGCGAGCCAGCGCCCGTCGGACGTGCCATAGACGCCGTAGGCGGGTACGCCACCGGTGAGCAGGTCCTCGCCGCGCGGCCGCGTCGCGCCCCACTGCTCGAGCGCGTGCAGGGCGAAGATGTTGTGCGCGAGCGCCGCATCGGCCATCGCGACGTCGATGCGTGCGCCCTGGCCGGTGCGCTGCGCCCGGAAGAGCGAGGCCAGGATCGCGATCGCGGCGCTCGCGGCGCCCCCGAGCAGGTCGGCGATCTGCAGGTTGCACAGTGCGGGAGGTCCCCCCGCCACGCCGGTCTGGTCGAGCACCCCGGCATAGCCGAGGTAGTTGATGTCGTGGCCGGCCATGCCGGCGCGCGGGCCGTCCTGGCCGTAGCCGCTGATCGAGGTGAGCACGACGCGCGGGTTCGCCGCCGCGAGCGCCGCGTACCCGACGCCGAGCGCGTCGACCACGCCCGGGCGGAAGCTCTCGACGACGACGTCGGCGCGCCGCGCGAGGGCGAGGAATGCCTCGCGGCCGCGCAGGTCCTTCAAGTCGATCGCGACGGAGCGCTTGTTGCGGTTCACCGCCCGGTAGAACGCGCTCGCGGTACCGCCGTGCGCGCCGAGCGTGCGCGCATAGTCGCCGGCGCCGGTGTCCTCGACCTTGACCACGTCGGCGCCCAGATCGGCGAGGTGCAGCGTGCACACCGGCCCGGGCAGGAGCCGCGTCAGGTCGAGCACGCGCACGCCGGCGAGCGGCCGATGGTGTGCCCCCACGCTTGCGGCTGGCGCCGCTGCGCTGCCCCCCGAGGGGGTGCAATTCGCGCCTTGGGGCGGCCCGTCGGCGCTCATCGGGCCCCCACGCTTGCGGCTGGCGCCGCTGCGCTCGCTTCAGATCTCGTCGGCACCGGGGATGCTGAGCGAGCGCCGGATCGCCTTCGCGACCGCAAGCGCCTCGGCCTGGGTCGGCGCGAGGCAGGTGACGTGGCCCATCTTGCGGCCACGGCGCGGCTCGGCCTTGCCGTAGAGGTGGAGCTTCGCCTGCGGGTGCGCGAGCACGGCCGGCCAGTCGGGCTCGCGCGATGCCGTCGCGCCCGGCCCTTCGAACCACAGGTCGCCCAGCAGGTTCACCATCACCGCCGGCTCGTGCTGGCGCGTGTCGCCGAGCGGCAGGCCGGCGAGGACGCGTGCCTGCTGCTCGAACTGGGAGGTGACGCAGGCGTCGATCGTGTAGTGGCCGCTGTTGTGCGGGCGCGGCGCGATTTCGTTGATCAGCAGCGCGCCGTCGCGGGTGACGAACAGCTCGACGCACAGCACGCCGCGGTAATCGAGCGCCGTGGCTACCCGCGTCGCCACGGCACGCGCCTGGTCCGCGAGTTCCGCCGGCACGCGCGCGGGGACGATCGAGACGTCGAGGATGCCGTCGCGATGCCGGTTCTCGGCGACCGGCCAGGTCGCGGTGGCGCCGGCGGCATCGCGCGCGACGATCACGGAGACTTCGCACGCCAGATCGACGAAGCGTTCGAGCACGCAGGGCACGTTGCCCATCGCGCGGAATGCGGTGGCGACCTCGCTCGCCGCGGTGACGCGGATCTGCCCCTTGCCGTCGTAGCCGAAGCGGGCACTCTTGACGATGCCGGGCACGAGGGACGCGTCGACCGCCGCGGTGTCGCGCGCCGTGGCGAGCACGGCGTACGGCGCCACCGCGAAGCCGTGGTCGGCGAGGAAACCCTTCTCGCGGATGCGGTCCTGGGCAATCGCGACGGTCGCGGCCGCCGGCGAGACGCGCGCCGTGCGCGCGAGGAACTCCAGCGCCGCGGCCGGCACGTTCTCGAACTCGGTCGTCGCCGCCCGGGCGATCGACGACAGGCGAGCGAGCCCGGCGGCGTCCAGGTAGTCCGCGTGCACGTGCCGGTCGGCGATGTTGCCGGCAGGACTGTCCGCGCCGGGGTCGAGCACGGCCACCTTGTACCCCAGGCTCTGCGCCGCCATGCAGAACATGCGGCCCAGCTGGCCGCCGCCCAGCAGCCCCAGCCACTGTCCCGGCGGTATCGGTGTCTCGTCTACCTTCGTCGTCATGTTACGTGCCGCGGGTTGTCGAGTTCCGCCGATACATCGATCCCCGGGCCGCCCTGGTGGCGAACGAAGCGTTCAATCGCCCTTCGCGGCCTCCGGCGGCACCCGCATGGCGCGCGCCGCGGCGGTCTGCTTCAGGCGGAAGGCGGCGAGCCGCTTGGCGACGGCAGGGTCAGTGGCGGCGATCATCGCCGCGGCAAACAGGCCGGCGTTTGCCGCGCCGGCCTCGCCGATCGCGAACGTCGCCACCGGGATGCCCTTGGGCATCTGCACGATCGACAGCAGCGAGTCCTCGCCGCGCAGGTACTTGGACGGCACCGGCACCCCCAGCACCGGCAACGGGGTCTTCGCGGCCAGCATGCCCGGCAGGTGCGCGGCGCCACCGGCCCCCGCGATGATGCAGCGCAGGCCGCGCGTGGCCGCGTCCTCGGCGTACTCGAACATGTCGTCGGGCATACGGTGGGCCGAGACTACGCGCGTCTCGTGCGCGATGCCCATCGCGTCGAGTTGGGCCGCCGCGTGCCGCATCACCTCCCAGTCGCTGTCGCTGCCCATCACGACGCCGACGAGTGGCGCGGCCGATCTGCGTTGTGGCATCCGAATCCCCGCGGCGGCAACGGCGAGCGATTCGCCGTCGACGCCTCGGATTCTAGCATCGCGACGTCACCGAACCGCAGCGCGCCGCCGGTGGTCTGATGTTGGTGGACACCTTCCCGGCACAGGCCTTGCTGCGGAGAAGCTGTCGTCCCGCGCCCCGATCGATCAGAATAGGCACTTCATGTCCATCCGCTTGTCGACTGCACCGCTCGCATTTGCCGCCGCTCTCGCGATCGCCGGCAGCTGGGCGTTCGCGTCCGCCGCGCGCGCGCAATCCGACGCCGACTTCCTGGCCGCGAAGGCTGCCTTCGACAAGGCCGATCGCGCGGCGCTCGACGTGCTGGCGCCGAAGTTGTCCGGGCACCTGCTCCAGCCCTACGTCCAGTACTGGCAGCTGCGGTTGCGCCTCGACGCGACCGACAGCGAGACGATCCGGGCGTTTCTCGCCCGCGAAACCGGCGGGCCGCTCGCCGACGAGTTGCGCGTGGCCTGGCTGAAGTCGCTCGCCTCCCGCGGGCAGTGGGAGACGTTCGGCGAGGAGCTTGCCCGGACCGCGAGCGAGGACACCGAGCTCGCCTGCCTGGCGGCGCAGTACCGCCGCCAGCGCGAGGGCGACGCGGCGCTGGCCGCGGTGAAGCCGCTGTGGTTCACCGGACGTTCGCAGCCCGAGGCCTGCGCGCCGCTCTTCGACGCACTGATCGCGACGGGTGAACTCGCCGTGGCCGACCGCATCGCGCGGCTGCGCCTTGCCGCGGCGGCCGGCAATGTCCGCCTCGCGCAGGCCATCGGTACGGCGTTGCCCGCGCGCGAGCGGATCGCCGAGCGCGACTTCGCGCGCGTCGATCGCGACCCCCTCGGCGCGTTGAACAAGGTCGAGTTCGTGCTGAAGCAGACGCCGGGGCGCGAGCTCGCGCTCTATGCGGTGGAACGCGCCGCGCGCAAGGATGTGCAGGCCACGCGCGCGGCCTGGATCAAGCTGCGGCCGCTCGTGCCCGAGGCCGATCGTCGCTACGGCAACGGCCGCCTCGCGTTCCACGCGGCACGGCAGCACGTTCCCGACGCCAACCTGTGGTACCGCGAAGCCGCGGGCGCGCCGCTCTCCGACGAGCAGCACGCGTGGCGCGTGCGCGCGGCGCTCCGCGCGCAGGACATGGGCGACGTCGCGGCGGCGATCGACGCGATGCCCGCGGCGCTCGCGCAGGATCCGGCGTGGCGTTACTGGCGCGCCCGTGCCTACGCCGCCGACGGGCGTGGCGAGGAGGCGAAACGGGTGCACGCGGAGTTGGCAAAGGAGTTCAACTTCTACGGCCTGCTGGCCGCGGAGACGCTCGGCCTGCCGTTCGCGCCGCCGGCGCGCGCCACCCCGCCGACGCCGGAAGAGCTGGCCGCGTTCGGCGCGCGGCCGGCGGTGTCGCGCGTCGTCAAGCTCGCGCAACTCGACATGCGCATGGAGTCGCTGCGCGAGTGGATCCCGGTACTGCGGGGCGCGGACGACGTCCTGCTGCTGGTCGCCGCCGAGTACGCGCGCCGGCAGGGGCTCCACGACCGCGCGATCAACACCGCCGACCGCACGGTCGCGCGCCACGACTTCACGCTGCGCTATCTCACGCCGTACAAGCCGCAGTTCACCGCCGCGGCGAAAGGCCAGGACATCGACGATGCGGTACTGTTCGCGATCGCCCGGCAGGAGTCCCGCTTCATTGCCGACATCGTGTCGTCGGCGGGAGCGCAGGGGCTGATGCAGATCATGCCGGCGACGGCCCGCTGGATCGCGAAGCAGCTGGGCGACGGCGGCTTCCGGCCCGCGCAGATCACCGACCCGGAGCTCAATACGCGCTACGGCGCGTTCTACTTCCGTCACCTGCTGGATCGGCTCGACAACCAGCCGGCACTCGCCGCCGCCGCCTATAATGCGGGCCCCGGTCGCGCGCAGGCCTGGCGGCCGGCCACGCCGCTCGAGGGTGCGGCGTGGGTCGAGACGATTCCCTTCAACGAGACGCGCGACTACGTGAAGAAGGTGCTCGCCAACCTGATGTTCTACTCGCACGCGCTCGGCCGTCCCGCGCTGCCGCTCACGGAACGCCTCGCGACGGTGGCGCCGCGCGGCGCGAACGGCAACACGCTCGCGGGCACGCCCTGACCTGACCGCCAGATGAAAGAGCCCCCACGCTCGCATCGCTCGCTGCCCCCCGAGGGGGCGAATCAGTCCCTCGGGGCGGCCCTTCGGGACTGAGATGATCAAGAACGTCCTCGTCCTCGGCGGCACCGGCTTCGTCGGCCGGCACGTCGTGCCGAAGCTGGTCGCCGCGGGCCATCGCGTCGTCGTCCCGACCCGCAGCCGCGACCGTGCCCGTCCGCTGTTCCCGCTGCCCACGTGCACGATCATCGAGGCCGACGTCCACGACCGCGCCGCGCTCGGCAGGCTCGCCCGGGGCTCCGACACGGTCGTCAACCTGGTCGGCATCCTGCACGAGGTCGGGCGCGAGACGTTCGCGCGCGCGCACGTCGACCTGACGCGCAATGCGATTGCCGCCTGCCGGGATTCCGGGGTGCGGCGGTACGTGCACATGAGCGCGCTGAACGCAGCACCCGACGGCCCGAGCCGATATCAGCGCTCGAAGGGCGACGCCGAGGCGCTGGTCGTGGACTCGGGCCTCGACTGGACCATCTTTCGTCCCAGCGTGATCTTCGGCCGCGGCGACTCCTTCCTGTCGATGTTCGCGAAGCTCGTCAGCCTGATGCCTGTGGTCGCGTTGGCGTCGGCCGGTTCGCGCTTCCAGCCCGTGTGGATCGGGGACGTCGCGCACTGCTTCACCCAGGCCGTCGACGACCCGCGCACGGTGGGCCAGCGCTACGACCTCTGCGGACCGACGGCGTACACGCTGCGCGAGCTGGTGGCGCTGGTCGGCGCGATCACCGGCCACGCACGGCCGATCGTGCCGCTCGGACCCGGCCTGTCGTCGCTGCAGGCGCGCGTGCTGGAGATGCTGCCGGGCCCGCTGATGACGCGCGACAACCTCGCGTCGATGCAGCAGGACAACGTCTGCGACTGCCCGTTCCCGCCGGTGTTCGGGGTGAGCCCGGCATCGATCGAGGCGATCGCGCCGGCGTACCTCGCGCCGTCGTCGATCCGGAGCCCCTACGACGACTTCCGCGCGCAGGGCGGGCGCTGAGCCGTCCCGGTTGACGCCACCCGGGCGCTGATCCCGCGATGGCGAAGCCACTGCCGCAACCGGTCCGGATCTACCGCGTCGGCGGGTCGGTACGCGACGAGATCCTCGGCCGCGAGGTGGCCGACCACGACTTCGTCGTCGTCGGTGCGACGCCGGAGATCATGCTCGCGTCGGGCTTCCGGCCGGTCGGGCGTGACTTCCCGGTGTTCCTGCATCCCGAGACGCAGGAGGAGTACGCACTCGCGCGCACCGAGCGCAAGCAGGGCACCGGCCACCGCGGCTTCGCGTTCTTCGCCTCGCCCGAGGTGACGCTCGAGGACGACCTCGCGCGCCGGGACCTGACCATCAACGCGATGGCCCGCGACGACGCAGGCCGCCTGATCGATCCCTACGGCGGCGCACGCGACCTCGAGATGGGCGTGCTGCGCCACGTGTCGCCGGCGTTCGCCGAGGATCCGCTGCGGGTGCTGCGCGTCGCGCGCTTCGCGGCGCGCTTCGGCTTCGCGATCGCGCCCGAGACGCTCCGTCTCATGCGTGCGATCGTCGACTCGGGCGAGCTCGCCACGCTCGCCGCCGAGCGGGTCTGGCAGGAGCTCGCCAAGGGCCTCGCCGAACGGCGGCCGTCGCGGATGATGGACGCGCTCGCCGAGAGCGGCGCGCTGCGCGCGCTCCTGCCGGAAGTCGACGCGCTGTTCGGCGATGCGCGGGGTGCGAAGCTGCTGCGCGCACTCGACCACGCCGCGGTGCGAGGTTTCGCCTTGCCGGTGCGCTACGCGGTCCTGCTGCAGACGCTGGGTGCAGAGGGCGGTGCGACAGGTACGGCGGCCGCAACGCGTACCGCTCGAGCGGTGCGCATTGCGGAACGGGTCTCCGAACGTCTGCGCGCACCGGCGGACGCCCGCGACCTCGCGCGCCTCGCCGCGCGGCATCGGACGACGGTCCACCGCGCGGATGCGCTGCGCCCGGCCGAGTGGCTGGAGCTCTTCGCCGCCGCGGACGCGCTGCGCCGGCCCGAGCGTCTCGCCGGGCTCGTCGACGCGTGCGAGTGCGACGCGCTGGCGGCGACCGGCGCGGGGGATGCCTACCCGCAGCGAGGCGTCGTCGACACGGCGTTCGGCGCGGTGCGGGAGGTCGACGCGGGCGCGGCAGCCACGGCGGCGATCGCCGCGGCTGCGAAGGCCGGCGTGCCCGCCGGCAGCGACGCGATCGCGAAGGCCGTGCGTGCCGCGCGGCTCGCCGCGCTGCGACGGTGGCACCGCGACCGCGGCTGACCCGCGTCGATCAGAAGTTGTGGCAGAGGCCGGCGAGGAAGCCCTCGGGCTTGCCGCCGACGGCGAGGCTGCCGATCGCGTTGGTCGCGAAGTTGTACGACGCGTTGCCGTCGTTGTCGATCTTCACGTAGCCCACGTAGGCGGACGTGCGCTTCGACAAGGGGTAGGTGTAGCTGATTTCGTAGTGCTGCGCGCTGGTGTCGCCGCCCTTCGCGAGCCCACCGACGCGCTCGCCGGTCACGGCGCCGCCCTTGCCGTCGCTGGCGTGCCCGTACCACAGGTAGAGCTGACCGGCGCCGATGTCCACCGTTCCGCTCACGCCCCAGAAGTCGCGCTTGAGCGACCCGGTGGGCGTGTCGTACCCGAGCTGTTCCCAGACGCCGGCAAGTCGGAAGGCACCGAAGTCGTAGGCAGCGGCGAGCGCGTAGCCCCAGTCGTCGAGGGTCGCGGCGCGCGCCTCGTTGACGTACTGGTAGACGCCGCCGAGCTGCCAGGCGCCTGACGTCCACGTGCCGCCGAACGAGAACGTCCCGTTCGACGAATCGGTCTCGGCCAGCGAATACTGGACGCCCCAATTCAGACCCTCGATGTAGCGGCCGGGAAAGTCGTAGCGGATTGAATTCGGGGCGCGGTAGGGCATGCCGCCGCTCGACAGGCTGCTGCCGTTGCCCCAAACGGATTCGCTGTCGAGGATCGTACTCGCGAAGGTCGGCGTGTTGCCGAACACGCCGTTGACCGTATCGTAGGGGGTCTTCATGTTGCCGAAGCGAACCGTTCCCCAGCCGCCGCGCAGGCCGAGGTAGGTGTCGCGGCCGGCGATCGTGCCGCCGCCGGCGTCGGCGCTGACGCTCGACTCGATCTGGAAGATCACCGAGTTGCCGCCGCCGATGGCTTCGCTGCCGCGCAGGCCGAAACGCGAAGAGTCCGAGGAGACACGCGGGCGCCAGCTGTCGTCCCCGTCGGTGGTGAGTCCGCGCACGTACTCGACGTCGAGATTGATGCGGCCATACAGCGTGAGATTGGCCGTCTGCGCCAAGGCTGCGCCGGACACCCCGGCGATCGCGATCGCCAGGACCAAGCGGGACAGCGGATGGGACGGGAGCGCGCATGCGAGCCTCGAACGTTGCGTTGACGTCGCTACGATACGAAAGCCGCACCGATGCCGGTCTGACCACGGTCATGCGTGAGCGTGTTGAGTACCGGTGTGTGGCGGCCGCGCCACACCGGGTGGAACGCACGTTGCGCGTGCCATTCATCGCGCTGTCGCGAATTGCGAACGGCGCGCTTGCGGCGCACGCCCCGAGGACACGTGGCGCTGTCGCGAACTGCGAGATGCAGGCCCGCGCTGCGGGCCGGCATGCCAGAGATTCAGACGCGATAGGCGACGGTGCGCATGACGTCGGCGGCGACGCGCATCAGGCCGCGGACGGGGAAGGGCAGCGGCGACGCGCCGGCGGCCTGCGCCATCGCGCCGTGGCGCGCCTCGTCGTCGCGCATCTGCAGGACGATGGCCCGGCTCTTGGCGTCGCCGTCGGGCAGGCGCTCCATGTGCCCGGTGAGGTGCTCCTCGACCTGGCGCTCGGTCTCGACCACGAAGCCCAGGTTGACGTCGTCGCCGGCGATGCCCGCGGCGACGCCGATCGCGAACGAGCCGGCGTACCAGAGCGGGTTGAAGAGCGACGGCCGACTGTCGAGCTCGGCGAGACGCGTGCGCGTCCACGCGAGGTGCTCCTCCTCCTCGCGCGCCGCCTGCGCGAACCGGTCGCGGATCGACGGGTCCCGCGCCACCAGCGCCTGCGCGGCGTAGAGCGCCTGCGCGCAGATCTCGCCGGTGTGATTGACCCGCATCAGCCCGGCCGCATGGCGACGCTCGGGCGGAGAGAGGTCCGCCTCCGGCAGGTCGGCGCCGGGCAGCGGTCGTGCGCTCGAGGCGATGCCGGCGAGCGTGCGCAGCGTGCGGTCGAAGCCGAGGATGAGCGAATCGAGCATGGTCGGGTAACGAGGGAGGTTGGTTGTGCTGCCGGACGCTCAGAAGAAGTGCGCGGCGCCGAGCACGAAGCCGGACAGCCGCAGTCCGGCGGCGCTGTCGGGCGTGTACGGGTGCACGTAGAAGTTGTACGCGGCACTGGCATCGTTGTCGACGCGCACGTAGCCCGCGTAGACCATCGTGCGCGCCGCTGAGCGAGTAGGTGTACGAGAGCACGTACTGCCACGCGGCGGTGTCGGGGCCCGAGGCGAGCCCGCCGACGCGCACGCTCGCCGGTGCCCGGCCGTCGCCACCGCGACCGGCGAAGAGGTAGATCGTGCCCGGTCCCGCGACGATCGTGCTGCTCGCGCCCCAGAAGTCGCGCCGCAGCGACCCGACCGGGGTGTCGTAGCGCAGATACTCGTAGACGCCGGCGACGCGCACCTGGCCGAAGTTCCACGCCGCGGTTGCCGTGAACGCGTCGTCGTCGAGTCCCGCGCCGCGCGCCTCCTGGTTGCGCTCCCAGGCGAGACCGACATCGACGGTTTCGCCGCTGTACACCGCGCCGAGGCCGAGCACCGAGCTGCGACGCGCATCTTCGCCGAGCGAGAACTGGGCGCTCGCGGTGAGTCCCTGCCATTCGGGCGTGTCGTAGCGTATCGAGTTCGGCAGGCGAGCGTCGAAGCCGCCGAGCGACTTGGCAAGTCCGCCTTGCGCCCAGATCGCGGCCGTCGAGAGGATCGACGTGGTCAGCGTGGGCACGCTGCCGAAGATCGGCTGCATGTCGTCGTACGGCGAGAGGAAGTAGCCCGCCTTGACCGTGCCCCAGTCGCCGTCGAGCCCGAGGTAGGTTTCGCGCAGCGCGATGCCGCCGCCCCCGGCGTCGGCGTTGAACGCCGACTCGATCTGCCAGATCGCGACCAGTCCGCTGCCGACGTACTCGGCCCCGCGAAAGCCGAATCGCGACGAGTTCGACGACTGGCGAACGGTGCTGCTCGAGTCGCCCGTGGCACTCCGGCCGGCGACGTACTCCATGTCGAGGTTGATGCGCCCGTAGAGCGTTGCGCTGCCGGCATCGGCCGCCGCGCCGAGCGGCATCGCGACGGCAAGCGTCACGGCGATGCGGGAGAGGCGGCTGATGGCGGTCACGGAAACGATCGATGCGGTCGGGGCGTGCAGGAGGCAGAGGCAATGTTAATCGAACCCACCGTGTTCGCGGCACGGTGCGCGCGCGTGCGGCGCCCGACGGTGGGCGCAAGGCGGCGAAAGGGAAAAAAACGGGCGCCCGAGGGCGCCCGTTGCATCGGCTGCGGCACCGGCAGGGCCGGCGCCGCGGATCGAAGCGTTTAGAACAGGTGGATCATGCCGACCAGGAAGCCGTCGAGCTCGAGGCCGTTCGGATTCGAGATCGACGCGCCGGTCGACGAGTTGACGGCGTTGCGGTACGGGTTGATGTTGAAGTTGTAGCTCGCGCGGTCGTCGTTGTCGAGGCGCGAGTACGCGACGTACCACGACGTGCGCTTGCTGATCGGCTGGTTGTAGGACAGCGACAGGTGGTAGGCACCCGTGTCGTCGCCGCCGGAGATGCCGTTGACGCGCTGCGTCGACGGGCCCTTGCCGTCCTTGGCCCACGAATAGCCGAGGTACCACTTGCCGGGGCCGACCGGACCGCTGAAGTACGCGCCCCACATGTCACGCTTCAGGCCGCCCTGCGGGGTGTCGTAGTCGATGCGCTCGTAGAGGCCCGCGACGCGGACGATGCCGAAGTCCCACGCGGCGGCCACGCCGAGTGCCCAGTCGTCCGCTTCCAGCGTGTGCGTGGTGCCGCAGGTGGCGTTGGTGCCGCCGGCGTTGCCGTTGTAGCAGCGGACGTTGTTGTTGTACTCGAAGCCGACGATGCCGGTGAACGGGCCGTTCTTGTACTGTCCGGCCGTCGACCAGACGTTCGAGCTGGTGGAGCCGCCCGCGCCCGCGTCGTCGAACAGCGAGACCTGGATCGAGCCGGTGAAGCCCGCGATGTTCGGCGAGTCGTAGCGCAGCGAGTTGCCGAGGCGGTCGTCGAACGAGCCCGTGCCCTTGCTGTAGCCGCCGTTGTTCGCCCAGATCGCCGCTTGCGCTGCGATCGAGGTCAGGTACGTGCCGGTGTCGCCGAAGACCGGGTGGATGTCGTCGTACGGGGCGAGGAAGTTGCCGAAGCGCACCGTGCCCCACGAGCCTTGCAGGCCGAGGAACGTGTCGCGGCCGGCGATCGTGCCGCCGCCGGCATCACCGGAAACCGACGATTCGATCTGCCAGATGGCGTTGAGGCCGCCACCGAGGGCTTCGGTGCCGCGCAGGCCGAAGCGCGACGAGTTGCTGGACAGGCGCGTGACGTTGGGGGTGTCGACAGCACCCACCGCCGTAGCGTTGACGTATTCAAGGTCCAGGTTCAGGCGGCCGTACAACACGACGTTGGCGGTCTGCGCCTGCGCCACCAGCGGCGCGGCGAGCAGGCCCGCGACGGCGACGGCGATGAGCTTCTTGTTCATGAAGTCTCTCCTCTGACGGATAAAATTGGCAGGAACGCTGAATTGCCCCGCCATCGAAGCCTTCTCAGGGAAGTCGAGAAGTTGAAGCCATTGTGCCAAACGCGGCTAGGGTGGCGGAAGCGCAAACCCGGAAGGGTCCTGCCGGCGGGCCGGGCCTGTTGTTCCAGAACAACAAGACGACCCGGAAAGCGCGCGTTTGCCGCCCGGCGCGCGGGTCGAGGAATGCGCTCCAATGCCATGATAAATAATAAAAAAAGTCCAATGCTTGTGCGGCAGTCGGGATTTTGTACGGTATCCGCCCGAGGGCCGGGGTTTTATCGCCCGCAAGGCGGCGTCCGGGCGACTCGGCATGAGTCGGGACGCATATCGTCCGGACGGGCGGCGCGTTCGCCGCGCCTTTCTTGCACGGGCTCGCGGACACCCTGGTGAGCGCATCGATCGTCGCCGTCGCTGCCGCGTTCGGCGTCGCCGCGGCGGTCACGCTGCTCGTGCTGCGGCACGCGGGGCGAATGCCGGCGGACCGACCCAACGAGCGCTCACTGCACGAGCGCGCCACGCCCCGGGGCGGCGGCCTCGCCATCTGGGCGGGCTTCGTGCCGGCCGCCATCGTGCTGCCACCTCCTCTGGGCGGCTGGCCGTGGTGGCTCGGCGCGCTGCTCGTCGTGGCACTGGTCTCGTTCGCCGATGACCTGCGTGGCGTGCCGGTGCTCCTGCGGCTGGCGGTGCACGCCACGGCTGCCGCAATCGTCGCCGCGACGATCCGGGATCCGCTTGCCGCGCCCGTGGCGTTCGCGCTGGCGGTCGTCGTGATCGTCTGGGGCGCGAATCTGTTCAACTTCATGGACGGCAGCGACGGACTGGCCGGGCTGATGGCGATCACCGGGTTCGGTGCGAGCGCCGTCGCGGCCGCGCTGGCCGGGGCCGGCGCGCTCGCCGCGATCTGCGCGGCCGTGTCCGCCGCGAGCCTGCCGTTCTTCCTCGCCAACCGGCCGCCGGCATCGGTCTTCATGGGCGACGTCGGTTCGGTGCCGCTCGGCTTTCTCGCCACCGCGCTGGGTATCGCCGGCACGGCGCTGGACGCCTGGCCGGCGTGGTTCCCGGCGCTCGTGTTCCTGCCGTTTCTCGCCGACGCCACCGTGACGCTCGTACGGCGCGCGGTGCGCGGCGAGGCGGTGTGGCGCGCGCACCGCAGCCACTACTACCAGCGCCTGCACGCCGCGGGGGCGGGGCATCGCGGCACGCTGGCGGTCTGGGGCGCGGCGATGGCCGGATGTGCGTTGGTCGCGATCGGCTGCCTCGTCGTGGCGCCGGCTCGCGGCAACCTCGTGCTCGCGCTCGCGCTTATGCTGCACCTGATCGGCTTCGCGGCGATCGACTATCATGTGGGGAAAAGCAGCGCGCGTTCGCCATGACCGGTAAATCGAACTGGCGTGCCTGGCTCGCCTTCGCGCACGACGTGTGCGCGGCCGCGGTGGCGTGGACCTCGATCTACTGGCTCCGCGTCTCCCTCGACGCCATCCCGCCGCACCCCGACGAGCTTGCCCGCTCGCTCGCGTTCATCCTGCCGCTGCAGGCCGTCATCTTCCTGATCTTCGGCTTGTACCGGGGGCTGTGGCGCTTCGCGAGCCTCTCCGACCTCAAGCGGATCGTGCTGTCGGCCGGGCTCGGCACGGTGCTCGTGCCGCTCGTGCTGCTGCTGCTGCGGCTCGAGGCGATCGTGCCGCGGTCGGTGCTGATCCTCTACCCGCTGGTGCTGATCTTCCTGATGGCGGGCAGCCGCTTCGCGTACCGCTCGTGGAAGGAGCATCGCCTCTACAGCCCGTTGAAGGCGCTCGGCGAGCCCGTGCTCGTCGTCGGCGCAGGCGATGCCGGCGCGCGACTCACCAAGGAGCTCGAGCGCAGCCGCCAGTGGCGCGTCGTGGGGCTGCTCGACGACGACGCGGCGGAAGCGCGGCCGCGAGCTCCGCGGCGTGACGGTGCTCGGCCCGATCGGCGAGCTGTCGCGCTGGGCGGAACGCTACGGCGTGCGCAAGGTGATCATCGCGCTGCCGTCGAGCCACCACGTCGTGCGTCGGCGCGTGGCCGAGCTCTGCGCGGCGGCGGGAATGGAGGCGCTGACGGTGCCCTCGTACGAGGACCTGATCAGCGGCCGCTCGGCGCTCTCGGCGATCCGCAACGTCGAGCTCGACGACCTCCTCGGCCGCGACCCGGTCGTCCTCGACAACGCGGGCCTCGGCGAATGGCTCGGCAATCGCGTCGTCATGGTGACCGGGGCCGGAGGCTCGATCGGCGCCGAGCTCGCGCGCCAGATTGCGCGCTTCCGGCCGGCGAAGCTCGTGCTGTTCGACATCTCGGAGGCTGCACTGTACGAGATCGTCACTGTGCTCGCCGACGCCTTTCCGCAGCTGCCCGTGGCGAGTATTGTCGGCGACGTCAAGCACGCCGCGCGGGTCGACTCCGTGCTCGAGCGCGAGCGGCCCAACGCGATCTTCCACGCGGCGGCGTACAAGCACGTGCCGCTGATGGAGGAGGCGAACGCGTGGGCGGCCGTGCGCAACAACGCCTGGGGCACCTGGGTGCTCGCGCGCGCCGCCGCCGCCGCGCGCGTCGAGAAGTTCGTGCTCGTCTCCACCGACAAGGCGGTGAACCCGACCTCGGTGATGGGCGCGTCGAAGCGGCTCGCGGAGATGGTCTGCCAGACGCTCGCCAACGGTCCCACGCAGTTCGTGATCGTGCGGTTCGGCAACGTGTTCGGCAGCGCCGGCAGCGTGATCCCGCGCTTCCGCGAGCAGATCGCGCGCGGCGGGCCGGTGACGGTCACGCATCCGGAGATCACGCGCTTCTTCATGTCGATCTCGGAGGCGACCCAGCTGCTGCTGCAGGCGGGCCTGCAGGGCCGCGACGGCGAGATCCTGGTGCTCGACATGGGCGAGCCGGTGCGGATCGTCGACCTCGCGCGCGACATGATC
The DNA here is from genome assembly GCA_963765065.1 of uncultured beta proteobacterium. Taxonomy (GTDB): domain Bacteria; phylum Pseudomonadota; class Gammaproteobacteria; order Burkholderiales; family Casimicrobiaceae; genus VBCG01. The sequence goes on from CAVXVH010000013.1 coordinate 196,301, forward strand.
CGGCTCTCGGGCGCCGATCCCGACAAGGTGCCGATCGTGTTCACGGGGCTGCGCCCCGGCGAGAAGCTCTACGAGGAGCCGCTCGCCTCGGAGGAGCGGACCAAGCCGACCACGCACCCGAAGCTGTTCGTCGCCGAAGCACGCCAGGCGAGCACGGACTCGGTGCGGCAGATGGTCGCGTGGTGCGAGCGCGATCGCGCCGCGGACGATGCCGAGGTGCGCGCGCGCCTCGGCACCTGGATCCCGGAATACGCGCCGCCCGCCGGGGCGCCGGTGGCGCCGATCCCCGTCGACACCGCCGAACCCTCGGCGCCGTTGCCGCTGCGCGCGCCGCGGCGGCGCTGAGCGTTCGAGCCTAGTCTTTCGCCGCGAGGGAGCGCCGCCGCAGCGCCGCCGCGCCCATCAACACACCCTGCACCGCGAACAGCAGCTTGGCGTTGGCGCGCAGGAAGAAGTCGTCGGTCATGTTGCGCACCACGAACCCGGTGAGCGTCATCAGGCCGAGCGCGCCGAGGCGCGCGAGGACCAGGTCGCCGGAGCGCACCAGCCGCCAGTGGTGCGACGCCAGCGCCCCGAGCGCGAACACGAAGAGCGCGAATCCGACCGCGCCGGTCTGCAGCAGCTGGCCGAGGAACAAGTTGTGCGGATGCGTGATCAGCGGGTCGCGCGTGACCTCGCGCATGCGCTCGGCGAGAATCTGCAGCCCGTAGCCGTGGCCCGTCAGCGGCCGCTCGGTGGCGCTCGCGAGCGCGCCGCGCCAGATCGCCGGTCGCGGATCGACCGCCACGGTCTTCGCCACGCTCGTCCCTGCCGGATAGACCTTTTCGGCCTTTTCGATCGCGGCGTCGGTGAGCAGCACCGCGAACAGCGCGATCGCCAGCAGGGCGATGCCGACAGGCATCGCTCGGAGCCGCGCCCCCGCGCCGATGGCGCAGGCGGCGCCCACGGCGACCGACGCCAGGAAGGCGATCCACACCACGCGGGCGTCGGCGAGCCGCGCGGTGGCGATCGCCAGCGCGAAGACGAGCGCCGCGACGGCGATCGCACGGGACCCGTTGCCGAATCCCGCAGGTGCGGGCCAGAGCAGCGCCAGCGCGAACGGAACGACGGTGACGAGCCAGGTCGTGTACACGCCCGGCGCCCAGTGCACATGACGCGGATCCCAGCCGATCGGCGAGAGTGCCAGTCCGGCGGCGAGCGCGGTCCAGAACGCGAGTCCGCCGAGGAGTGTGCCGGCGACTATCCGGTAGCCGTCAGGGTGCGTGGCCGACGCCACGTAGCAGATCGCCAGCGTGAGGACGCTCCACGCGAGGTCGCCGCGCAGCGCCGAGAGCGTCTGCGCCGGGTCGACCGACCACAGCACGGACGTGCACGACCACAGCGCCCAGCCGCCGAACGCAGCGACCAGCACGCGCCCCGGCGCCGGTCCGAGGTTGCCGGCACGACAGGCGCGTACGCCGACGACGAGCGCGGCGAGCGCCGCGACGGCGAAAAAGGTCGAGCGCCAGAACGTGAGCGCGTTGGACGGGACGAGCGCTAGATAGGCCGCCGCGGCGCCCACCAGGGCGCGGTACCATCGATCGGGCATGCGGCGTTTGGTTCGAGGCCGGAGTGGGATCCGGTGGGCGTGCCGCGATCGGGGGCCGGCGGCGTCGCGGATTCTACCCGAGCACGTACGCCGGCAAGGTGGCGTGCAAACTGCTAGAGTTCCCTCCCGACGACCGCGCCGCGGCGCGGTCGCAGGCGCGAGCGTGCTGCGCCGCACCCGACGCCGCATCGAACGCCACTCCCATGACCGAGCTCGTCTTCGTCGCAGGACGCCGCGCCGAGCGCTGGCGCGACCTCGACGCCTGGCGCGAATCGGACATCGACGACAACGCCGGCCGCTTCCGCAGCGGCATCGACGTCTGGATCGTGCAGACCTACCTGCACGTGCGCGATGCGCTCGCGGCCGACGGCTGGTCGGTGCGCCTGTCGGATCGCTTCGCGCCGGGGGCGATCTGCGTCGCGCACTGGGACGAGTTGCACCGGCTGCGCCTGCGCGCGCCGCGCGCCTACCTCGTCGGCGTGCGTGCCGACCGGCCGCCGCTGCTGGTCGCCGACTGGGTGGTCCGGCAGAACACCCTGCTCGCGGACGACGACCACCAGGTCGGCATTCCGAACTGGCCGCAGCCGGGCATCCGTCCGCGCGACACGTCGCGCGGCGATCGCGTGCGCCGCATCGGCTATTTCGGGCGCCTCGCGATGGCGCCGTCGTTTTTCGGCGATCCTGCATTCCTGGCCAAGCTCGACGCGCTGGGACTCGAGTTCGTGCCCAGCGAGAACGACTGGCAGAACTACCGCGACATCGACGTCGTGATCGCCTTCCGCACTGCGCCGCCGAGCCTGCTCTGCCACAAGCCGGTGACCAAGGTCTCGAATGCGTGGCTGGCCGGCGTGCCCGCGATCGTCGGCCCGGAACCCGCATACCTGCAGTCGAAGCGCGACGACCTCGACATGTTCGTCGCGGACGACGCCGACGGCGTGATCGGCGCGCTCACCACGCTCCTGCGCGACCCCGCGCGCTACCGGGCGATGCGCGACCGTGCGCGCGAACGTGCGGTCGAGTTCGACGTGCCGGCGATCCGCGAGCGTTGGCTCGCCTTCCTCCGCGACCGCGTCGGCCCCGCCTTCGCGGATTGGCGCGAGCACGGCGCGTCTCCGGCAGTCCGGTATCCGTGGTACTTCGACGCGTTGCTGCGCCAGCGGCTCGCTGCGCGGCGCTTCCGCGCGGCCGCGGCCGTCGAGCAGGCCGCGATGGGCGATCACCCGTCGGCCGTGGCCGCGGGGTTCGGGCCGTTCGACGGCTCGACGCGGCCGATGGTCTCGCGCGAGAGATAGGGGTTGAGCGCGGGGTCGTTGTACATCTTGTGCTGGCGGTAGATGCGCCAGAACGCCTCTCCCGTCGCGGCTCGCGCGAGCAGCGTGTCGTAGCAGCGCGCGAGGTCCTCGCGCTGCCTCGCGAGCGTCGCCGCGCGGGCGCGTCGTTCGGTGCGGTCCTGCGCCCCCGCGTCGGGCCGCGCTGCGGCGAGCCCCATGTGGTGGATCTTCAGCGACAGGATCGACAGCCGGTCGATCATCGCGCCCGCGGTCTCGGAGTGATGCCAGGCGTCCGCCCGCGGCGCGACGTCGGCGAGCCGCGCGAGCAGTGCCTCGTCGATCGACTCGACGGCGTCGTTGCGACGCTGGTTGTGGCGGTCGATTGCGCGCTTCACCGCGGCGATGGTCGCATCCGTCACGTCGGTGCGGCGCGCCTGGTCCTCGGCGTCCCAGAGCAGGACGTTGCTGCGGTGGTTCGCCTCGATCGCGGCCCAGATGCCGCCGGCGTGCTCCGGCGCGCGCGCCGACCAAGCCGGGTCGCGCACCCGGTCGTCGTGGAACGCGACGAGGGTCGCCGCGTCGAGGCCCGGGAACCCGGTCATCGGGATGCCGCCCCCCGCTGCGCGAGCGCTTCCCGGAACACCGCCTCCATGCGCTCGACCATCGCCGCTTCCGTATAGCGCGGCGCGACGAATGCGTGCGCCCGTTCCGCCTGCGCCTCGGCGCGCGCCGGATCGGCGAGTAGAGCTTCGATCCCCGCCGCCAGCGCGCCCGCGTCTTGCTTCGCGACGATTGTCGCGGTGTCGCCGTCGCGGGCGATCTCGGGGATCGCGCCGGCGTCGGTCGTTACGCACGGCACGCGAGCGAACATCGCCTGCAGCAGCGCCTGCGGCACGCCTTCGTTCGCGTAGGACGGCAGCACGAAGACGTCGAGCGCGGCGAGCCACGGCGCGACGTCGTCCTGCTGGCCGGCGAACACCACCCGGTCCGCGAGCTTAAGGTCGGCGACCTGTGCGTCGAGCGCCGCGCGCTGCGGCCCGTCGCCGACGATCACCAGGCACGCGTCGCGCCGGGCGAGCCGGCCGAGCGCATCGACGAGGAACCGGTGACCCTTCCAGCTGCGCAGCGTGGCGACGATGCCGACCAGCGGCACGTCAAGGGGCAGGCCGAGGCGCGACCGCGCGGCGGCACGCGGCAGGGCCTCGAACCGGCCGGGGTCGATGCCGGTCGGCACCGACACGACGCGTGCCGCATCGAGCCCGTTGTCGCGGACCAGTTGCTCGCGCAGCCGCTCGCCCGTCGTCACCACGCGTGCGGTCGCGGTGCGGTATAGCCAGCGGGTCGCGACGTCGTTCGGCACCGGCACCGACACGTGGCGCGTGCGCACCAGCACCGGCGCGGCGCGACCCGCGAGCGCAAGCGCCCGGCAGGCCAGCGCCGAGAGCCAGGCGTCGGTCGAGCTGTGGGCGTTGACGATGTCGACCGGGTGGTGCGCGAGCGCGCGTGCGAGCGCCACGAGCCCTCGCGGACGCTTGCGCCCGATCGGCAGCGCCGTGACCGGCACGCCGAAACGGCCGGCCTCGGCGACGATGCGTGCGTGCGGTGCCGCGTACACGTGCACGTCGTGGCCACGCGCACGGAACGCCGCCGCCTCGGCGAGGATGCGGATCTCCTGGCCGCCCCAGCCGTTCGAGGCCTCGGTGTGCGCGATCGCGAGCGGTCGCGACGACTCGGCACTCATGCGGACGTCGCCGGCTGCACGGGGGATTCCGGCGCTAGGCCGGCGGTCGCGGCGCATCCGGCGCCGGGGGCGCGCCTGCGGCCGCGCCGGTGGCGCCTTGCGTCGGGGCGGGGCCAGTTGCGCCGGGTGCGCCCGCGTCCGGTTCGGTGTCGTGCACGGCGGCGCCTGCCGCCCGCGCGCTCGCCATCGTGGCCCAAGCGACGCGGTGTGCCGCGAGCTTGCGCGCGGTGTCGCTGCGCTGGTGGCGCGCGCTCTCCTCGAGCAGCGACTTGTAGAGCAGCACGAGCGAGAGCGTCATCGCCGACGGCGACAGCGGCAGCACGGCCGCACATGCCCGCTCGCCGAGGCGGGCGCGCAGCGCGGGATCGGCAAGCGCACGCATGTGCGCGGCGAGTCCGGCGGCGTCGCCCGCACGGCAGACGAGCCCGGCGTCGTGTTCCTGCAGGAGCTCGGCCGCGCCCGACTTCGTCGTGGTCACCACCGGCAGGCCGCAGGCCATGGCTTCCAGCGCGGCGTTCGGCAGCGGATCGTAGAGCGTGGGCAGCACGAACGTGTCGGCCGCGCCGTAGAACGGCTTCGGGTCGACCTGCGGGCCGGTCAGCAGGACGCGGTCACCCACACCGCGCCGCTGCGCGAGCGCGCGGTAGCGTTCGAGGTGCTTGTCCTTGCCGACCACGACGAGCCGCGCCGGGGGGGCAAGCGTCGCCAGCGCTTCGATCGCGGTGGCCACGCCCTTGCGCTCGAATCCGGAGCCGACCAGCAGGTGCACGATGGCCTCGGCGGGGATCCCGAGCTTCTCGCGCACGGCCGCGCGGTGCAGGGCGAGGCCCGGATGGAACGCTTCCGCGTCGACCGCGTTGTAGATGACGTGCAGCTTCTGCTCGGGCACGCCGAAGTGCTGCCGGATCTCGTCGCGCACCATGCGCGAGTTGCAGATGACCGCCTGCAGCCACGGGCTCGCGAACAGCTTCTTCTCCATGCCGAGCGTGTACCGGTGCCACGGGTTGATGCGCACCGACAGGCGTTTCGCCACGGACGCGTGCCGGAGCCGCTCCTCGAGCCAGACCGCGTGCACGCCGTCGCCGGCGCGGTAGACGTCGCAGCACAGCACGCGCTCGTGCGACTGCACGAGGTCGAGGTGCGCGCGGCCCACTTCACGCGCCACCGCGCGCGCGAAGCCCATGTCGCGCCACAGGCTGCCGACGTAGGGGGGGTCGACGATGTGCGGCTCGATCAGCTTGAGCCGCGTCTCCGGCCACTCGCGGGTGTAGAGGGTGATCGCGACGTCGCGCTCGAGCAGCGCCTCGAGCGCGCCCTCGACGAAGCGCTCGGCGCCGCCGAACGGGGTATACCGCTGCCGGATGATCGCGAGCCGCATCATCGGCGCCCGTGAGCCGCGTGCGGCGCGGAAGTCGTCGGCGCGGACGTCATGCCGGCAACGATAGCAAAATTCGTCCCGGCGCGCCCTCGCGCGTTGCCACCGGCGTCAGTGCTCACTCGGCCGCACGGGGGCGCCCGTGGCGGGAATTCGGTTCGCGGTACAATTCGGCGACCCCTCACGTCAAGCCGCGAATCCATGACCCCCGATGCGGTGAGTCCGGCCGTCAAGGCGCAGATCCTCGCCGAGGCGCTGCCGTACATCCAGCGCTTTCACGACAAGGTGATCGTGGTGAAGTACGGCGGCAACGCGATGACCGAGCCGAACCTCAAGGCCGGCTTCGCCCGCGACGTCGTGATGCTGAAGCTGGTGGGCATGAACCCCGTGGTCGTGCACGGCGGCGGCCCGCAGATCGGCGACCTATTGAAGAAGATGAGCATCCCGAGCGAGTTCCGCCAGGGCATGCGGGTCACCGACGAGCGCGTGATGAACGTCGTCGAAATGGTGCTCGGCGAGCTGAACCAGGAAATCGTCGGCCTGATCAACCAGCACGGCGGCAAGGCGGTGGGGCTGACCGGCCAGGACGGCAAGTTCATCCAGGCGCGCAAGCTGATGCTCCGCTCGGAGGCGGGCGAGCCGGTCGACATCGGCTTCGTCGGCGAGATCGAGCACATCGACGCCGAGATCATCCAGCTGCTCGACTCGCGCGACTTCATCCCGGTGGTGGCGCCGATCGGCGTCGGGCGCGATGGCGAGGCCTACAACATCAACGCCGACCTGGTCGCCGGCAAGCTCGCCGAGACGCTCCGCGCCGAGAAGCTCGTGCTGATGACCAACACGGCCGGCGTGCTCGACAAGGACGGCCGGCTGCTCACCGGACTCACCGCCAGCGAGATCGACGCGCTGTTCGCCGACGGCACGATCCACGGCGGCATGCTGCCCAAGATCGGCTCGGCGCTCGACGCCGTGAAGAACGGCGTGCGGAGCTGCCACGTGATCGACGGACGTGTCGAGCACGCGCTGCTGCTCGAGGTGCTGACCAACCAGGGCGTGGGTACGATGATCCGCGCCGACGACACTCCTGCGCGCGCCTAGCGCGGCAAGCCTCGGGACCAGCAATGGCGGCGAAACCGGGCGAACGCCGGGTCCAGATCCTGCAGATGCTTGCGGCGATGCTCGAGAACCCGCGCGGCGAGAAGGTCACGACCGCCGCGCTCGCGGGACGGCTCGACGTCTCGGAAGCTGCTCTTTACCGGCACTTCGCGAGCAAGGCGCAGATGTACGAGGGCCTGATCGAGTTCATCGAGACGACGCTGTTCTCGCTGGTGAACAAGATCCAGTCCGAGACCGCCGACGGCATCGCGCAGGCCGAGCAGATCGTCGCCACGCTGCTCGCGTTCGCCGAGAAGAACCCCGGGATGACGCGCGTGCTGATCGGCGACGCGCTGGTCAACGAGGACGAGCGGCTGCAGGCGCGCATGAACCAGCTCTACGAGAAGCTCGAGGCGTCGCTGCGGCAGTCGATCCGCGTCGCGCAGATGGGCAATTCGTGGCACGGCGACGCCGCCGCCGACGCGGCGGTGCTGTTCGCCTTCGCGATGGGGCGCTGGCAGCTCTTCGCGAAGAGCGGCTTCAAGCGCCTGCCGCAGGAAGGCTGGGAGCTTGCGCGCAAGTTCCTGTTCGCCTGAAGCGCGGCAGCGGCATCGTCCCGATCCCGGAGGCGCAATGGATGACACGTTGAACGCCCTGGCGCGACTGGCTTCGCTGGCGCTGGCACTGGCCGCCGCGCAGGCGGCGCACGGACAGGCCCGCGCGGGCGACGACACGGCGGCGCCGTCGCCGCTCGCGCCGCTGTTCGCGAAGCTCGACGAGGCGCTTGCGCAGAAGGTGGTCGGTGCCGACGACGCGCCCGGACGGTGGCTCTCCGGCCGGCTCTCCGGCTTCGACCTCGCCGCGCAGGCGCGCGACTTTGGCGCCGCGGCCGCACGCGACACGAAGGAGCCGCTCTACGCGGCGAGCCTCGCGGACGTCTGCATGCGGCCCGCGGCGCCGCCGCCGCCGGAATGCGTGGCACGCGATCCGGTGGGCTACTGGGCCTCGCGCGAACCCGACAACGCGGTGCCGTGGCTGCTGCAGGCGGAACGTGCGCGCCGGCGCAACGCGGCGCCGGCGATGATCGACAACCTGGAGCGCGCTGGTTCGTCGGCGCGCTACGACGATCACGCCGGCCGCGCCGGCGCGGTGGCGTGGATGCGGGTCGCCCCGCTGGTCGGTCCCGCGGATCGCGCGGGCGGCGCGCTCTACGCGCTTTCGTATGGAGGTGGCATCGGCTCGGCGCTCGCCGCGGTCGAGAACGTCTGCGGCACGCCGACGCGCGCGCTCGATCCGCGCGTCGCGCCTGCCTGCGCGCGCCTCGGGATGCTGATGGCGGACACCGGCACGGGCTTCGTCGCGCGCCGCGCCGGGGTGCAGATCGCGCTCGCCGCGGCGCCGAACGAGGTTGCGCGCGCGGTGGTCAACGACTCCGCGCGCGGCGTCGTCGCGGCGCAGGAACGCTGCCGCGACGCCCGCAACGCGCTGGAGCGCGACGCCGCGGGAACGCCCGCCGCGCGTGCGGCCGCCGCGGTGTCCGCCGAGCGCTTCGTCGCGACACTGGCCGCGCGCGGCGAGGTTGCCGCCTGCGCGGAACTCGCCGGCAAGTAGCGCGACCGCGACCAGCGACGTGCGCGGCGTCTACGTGCATCGCTTCGACGTGCCGCAGGACGCGATCGACGTCAACGGCCACGTCAACAACCTCGCCTACCTGCGCTGGATGCAGGACATCGCCACCGCGCACTCCTCGGCGTGCGGCTGGCCGCTGGTGCGCTACCTCGAGACGCGCACGTCGTGGGTGGTGCGTTCGCACCACATCGAGTACGAGCGCCCGGCCTTCGCGGGCGAGTCGCTCACCGCGCTGACGTGGATCCGCGCCTTCGGCGCGCGCTCGTCGCCGCGCCGCTACGCGTTCTGGCGCGCGAGCGACCGTGCGCTGCTGGCGAAGGCCGAGACGATGTGGGTGTTCGTCGACGGCCGGCTCGGCAAGCCCGCGCGCATCCCCGACGACTTCAGGTCCGCATTCGAACTGGTGCCCGACGAGAAGGCGGTGCTGCAGGCGCTTGCCTCGGGGGCGCTCGCGTACGAAAGTGGGGTCAGACTCGACTTTCCGCATCCGACTTTGGCAACGTCGACGCGCACTCATGGAAAGTCGAGTCTGACCCCACTTTCGGACCGCACTTTCGGGTGCCGATTGGGGTCTGACCCCGGTTTCAGGACGCGGCCGGTTCCGGGCCCGGCAGCCGGTCGTGGCCGCTGCGCGGCGGCTCCATGCGACCGGAGTCCTCGGCGGCCGCCGCGAGTGCCGCGGCCGCGGCGCCAGCCGTGTCGGGCGGCAGCGTCGCCGGCAGGTCGTCGTCGGCATCCTCGCCGAGGAAGCCGCCCGACTGGCGCGCCCAGAGATCGGCATAGAGGCCGCCGGCCGAGACAAGTTCCTGGTGCGTGCCCTGCTCGATGATACGGCCTTCGTCGAGCACAACGAGGCGGTCCATCGCGGCGATGGTGGAGAGGCGGTGCGCGATGGCGATCACCGTCTTGCCTTCCATCAGCTCGAAGAGGTGTTCCTGAATCGCGGCTTCGACTTCCGAGTCGAGCGCGGAGGTTGCTTCGTCGAGGATCAGGATGGGTGCATCCTTCAGGAAGATACGCGCGATGGCGATGCGCTGGCGCTGGCCACCGGACAGCTTCACGCCACGCTCTCCGACATGCGCATCAAGGCCGCGGCGGCCTTTCGCGTCTTCGAGGGCTTCCACAAAATCGCTGGCGGCCGCCTTGCGGATCGCCGTGCGGATTTCGTCATCGCTGGCGCCGGGGCGGCCATAGGCGATGTTCTCGCGGATCGAGCGGTGGAGCAGCGAGGTGTCCTGCGTGACGACGCCGATCTGTGCCCGGAGGGATTCCTGCGTGACCTTGGCGATGTCCTGCCCATCCACAACAATACGGCCGCCTTCGGCGTCGTAGAAGCGCAGCAGCAGGTTGTGAGCGTCGTCTTGCCGGCGCCGGAGCGCCCGACGAGGCCGATCTTTTCGCCGGGGCGGATTGCGAGAGAAAGGTTCTCTATGACGCCTGCGCCCTTGCCATAGTGGAAAGCAACCGAACTCGAACCGCACGTCACCCTTCACGCGCGGCAGAGGCACGGCGCCAGGCGCATCAACAACGGCGACAGGTTTATCGAGCATGGCCATGCCGTCATAGACGACGCCGATATTCTCGAAGAGGCCGGCGACTTCCCACATGATCCATTGCGACATGGCTTTCATGCGCAGGGCAAGGCCGACGGCGACCGCGACTGCGCCGGCGCCGACGACATTGCCGGTCCACAGAGAGGATGCCGGATGCGGCAATGAGGAAAACAAGCAGCGAATTGTTCAGATAGACGATCACGTTGAAGCCGGTGACGAGGCGCATCTGGCCATGCACAGTATCGAGGAAACCGGACATCGAGTCCCGGGCGTAGGATTCCTCGCGGCCAGAGTGAGCGAAAAGTTTCACCGTCTGGATGTTCGTGTACGAATCAACGATGCGGCCGGTCATGATCGAGCGCGCATCGGCCTGTTTTTCGGCGATCTTGCCGAGACGGGGCACGAAGAACGACAGCGACACCGCGTACAGCGCGACCCACGCGAGAAACGGGCCGATCAGCCAGCCGTCGAAGCCGCCCAGCACCGAGAGCAGTGTGACGAAGTAGATCGTCACGAACACCAGCATCTCGGCGACGATCAGCCACACCTCGCGTACGGCGAGCGCGGTCTGCATCACCTTGGTGGCGATGCGGCCGGCGAACTCGTCCTGGTAGAACGCCATGCTCTGGCCGAGCATCAGCCGGTGGAACTTCCAGCGCAGCAGCATCGGGAAGTTGCCGAAGATCACCTGCTGCTTGATCGTCGACTGCAGCACGACCAGCAGCACGCTGCCCGCGAGCACCGCGCCGAGGAACAGCAGGCGCTCGCGTTCCGTCGTCCACAGCTCGGCGGGCGGAACCGTCGAGAGCCAGTCGACGATGCTGCCCATCATGCTGAACAGGTAGGCCTCGAACGCGCCGATCGCGGCGGTGAGGAGCGTGGTGGCGAGCATCCACGGGCGTACCCCTTCGGATGCCTGCCAGAGGAACGCGAAGAACGACTTCGGCGGCGTCGCGGGCGGCGCGTCCGGGTAAGGGTCGACCTGCCGTTCGAAGAAGCGGAACACGCGGGAACTCGGGGGCGTCAGGCCGACTTGACCGTGGAGGGCGCGATCACGCAGCCGGCGATGCGCCAGCTGCCGTCGCGCTGTCGTTGCATCGTGTAGAGCGCGACCAGCACCGCGCCGTCGGGCATGACGAGGCGCAGTGGCTGGATCGTGCTGCCGTCGATCACCGCGCCCTCCAGCAACTCGACGTAGCGGGCGTCGACGAGCGCCTGGTAGCGGCTGCGGACCATCCGCATGAACGCCTCGGCGCTGCCGTACTGCCGGCGCAATGCGGGAGTCGCGAAGGCGAACGCGCGCTCGCCGTCGCCGGCGACGAGCGCCTCGCGCTGCGCGGTGACGACGCTGCGAATCCTGTCCCAATCGGCGGCGGGGTGGGTCGAGCCCTGCGCGAGCGCGAGCGACGCGGCCAGCGCGATGGAGAGCGCGACGATGGCGCGCGCGATGGCGACGGTGCTCACGTCGGCTCCCTGTCCGCGCACACCGGGCAGGCGGGATCGCGCGGCACGCGAACCTCGCGCCACTCCATGTGCAGCGCGTCGACGAGCAGCAGACGCCCGGCGAGCGTGCGCCCGACACCCGCGACGAGCTTCAGCGCCTCGGCGGCCTGCGTCGCGCCGACGATCCCGACCAGCGGCGCGAACACGCCCATCGTCGCGCAGCGCGTCTCCTCGAGGTCGTCGCCCGCGCCGAACAGGCAGTGGTAGCAGGGCGAGGTCGCGTCCCGCGCGTCGTACACCGCCAGCTGGCCGTCGAAGCGGATCGCGGCACCGGAAACCAGCGGCTTGCGCGCAGCCACGCACGCGCGGTTGATCGCGTGGCGCGTGGCGAAGTTGTCGGTGCAGTCGAGCACGACGTCGGCGGCGGCCACGAGCGCGGCGAGCTCGGGGTCGGCGACGCGCTTGGCCACAGGCACGACGCGGATCTCGGGATTGATCGCCGCGATCCGGCGCGCGGCGGCCTGGACTTTCGGCGTGCCGACATCGTTCATCGCGAACAGGATCTGCCGCTGCAGGTTGGTGAGGTCGACCACATCGGCGTCGACCAGCGTGATCGTGCCGATGCCCGCGCTCGCAAGGAACTGCGCGGCCGGGTTGCCGAGCCCGCCGGTGCCGACGACCAGCGCGTGCGCCGCAGCGAAGCGCGCCTGCGCGTCGGGTCCCAGTTCGTTCAGGAGCAGGTGACGGCTGTAGCGGAGGAGTTGCAGGTCGTCCATGGGGGCAGTCCAGCGCGAGCGTGGATTATCGCAGGGCGCCGCCGCTCGGGTGGCGTCGGATCGGACACGCGAGGCCTTGGCATGCGTGTACCGCATCGAAACGACAATTGGCAGGCATTGGACATCCTCGGTGCGGGGCTTCATGATTGCGGATTGCGCTCGAAAGCGGTAGCTGTCCGCGTTCGGTCCGGTGTGGCCGGCCTGACACGGCCGCGATCGGGCGCGAGCCCGCTCCAGACGGCGACAACCTTCGAGGAAACTCGTGCACATCTCACTCACGAAATCGCTGCGACGCTTCCTGGCCGCGTTCGCGCTGGCGCTGCCGATGCTCGCGTCGGCGCAGTCGGCCGACAAGCCGTTCAACAACGAGCAACTGGACCAGATGCTCGCGCAGATCGCGCTCTATCCGGATGCGCTGCTGTCGCAGGTGCTGATGGCCTCGACCTACCCGGACGAATTCCAGGAGGCAGCGGCGTGGTCCAAGGCCAACCCCGACGCGAAGGGCGACGACGCGGTGACGGCGGTCGAGAGCAAGGGCTGGGATCCCTCGGTGGCCTCGCTCGTCGCCTTTCCCGAGGTGGTCGTCACCCTCGGCGAGAAGCCCGACTACGTGAAGAACCTCGGCGACGCCTTCCTTGCCCAGCCCGAGGACGTGATGAACTCGGTGCAGCGCCTGCGCGCGGGCGCGCAGAAGGCCGGGAACCTCAAGTCGAACGAGCAGATCAAGGTCACGGTCGATCCCACCCCGCCGTTGCAGCAGGCGGCAACGCCGCCGGCGACGACCACCGTCGTGCAGGCCCCACCGGTGACGCAGACCATCATCATCGAGCCGGCGCAGCCGCAAGTCGTCTACGTTCCCCAGTACAACCCGACCGTCGTCTACGGGACGTGGTGGTGGCCGTCGTACCCGCCCTACTACTACCCGGCACCACCCGGATACTGGTGGTCGCCCGTGGGCGGTGCCGTCGCGCGGGGGATCGCCTGGGGCGCCGGGTTTGCCGTCGGCAACGCGCTCTGGGGCGGCGCCAACTGGGGTCGCGGCGACGTCGACATCAACGTCAACCGCTACAACAACATCAACGTCAACAAGCGCATCGAAGGCGGCGGCAGCCGGTCGAACTGGAGCCACAACACCGACCACCGCAAGACGTCCTACCGCGGCGGCGAGGGGCAGCGCCAGAATCTGCAGAACAAGGCGGCGTCGACCAGCCGCCAACAGTATCGCGGCAAGGAAGGCGGAGCGAGCCGCGACGCGAGTCGTGCGCAGGCGCAGCAGGCGATGCAGCAACGCGGCGTGGATCCGGGCTCGGGCTCGGCGCGCGAGCGGGCGCAGAGCGTCGATCGCAGCCAGGTGGATCGCGCCTCGGCGCAGCAGCGCGCGCAGAACGTGGACCGAGGCGCGGCGCAGCAGCGGGCGCAGAACTTCGACCGGAGCGCAGCACAGCAGCGGGCTCAGAGCGCTGACCGCAGTGCGGCCCAGCAACGGGCCCAGTCGGCCTCGCGCGACAACGCGATGCGCGGTGCCGACAGCGGCCAGGCACGTGCCCAGCAGGCCCGCGGTGCAGCCAGCAGTGCGTCAGCGCAGCGTGCGTCGAGTGGTGGCGCACGTGCCTCCGGTTATGGTGGCGGCGGCGGCGGTGGCGCGCGCGCGTCCAGCTATGGCGGTGGTGGCGGTGGTGGTGCGCGCGCCGGCGGTGGCGGTGGTGGTGCGCGCGCCGGCGGTGGCGGCGGTGGACGCGGTGGCGGTGGTGGCGGCGGTGGACGTGGTCGATAACGGGAGCGCATGGACATGAAGACCAGGATCCTGAAGCTTCCTCCGCTTGCCGCGGTGTTCGGCGCGGTGCTGTTCGCAGGCACGTTGGCGATGGCCGCGCCGGTGCTGGCGCAACAGGCTTTCCCGACCCCCGAGGCCGCGGCCGACGCGCTGATCGACGGCATCGCCCGACACGATCCGGATGCGGTGAACGCTGTGCTCGGTGCCGACTACAAACGCTACATCCCGATGGACGACACGTCGGCCGAAGACCGCACCAACTTCCTCGCGGCGTGGGCGCGCAACCACAAGGTGGTGACCGCCGGCGACAAGGCGATGGTCGAGGTGGGCACGCACGGCTGGACGATGCCGATTCCACTCGTCAAGACGGGCGCGGGTTGGAGCTTCGACACGCGTGCCGCCTCCGAAGAGATGCGCGTCCGCCGCATCGGTCGCAACGAGCTGGCCGCGATGCAGGTCATGCTCGCCTACGTCGATGCGCAGCGCGAATACGCCGCCCGCGACTGGGACGGCGACGGCGTTAAGTCGTACGCGATGAAGGGGCTGTCCTCGCGTGGCAGGCGCGACGGTCTGTACTGGGCATCGTTGCCCGGCGAGCCGGAAAGCCCGCTCGGGCCGGCGTTTGCCGATGCACGACCGGGCCAGCCGTACCACGGCTACGCGTTCCGCATCCTGACTGCGCAAGGTCCGAACGCATCGGGTGGCGCGAAGAGCTTCGTCAGGAACGGCCGCATGACCGAGGGCTTCGGATTGATCGCCTGGCCGGCGAAGTACGACTACACCGGCGTGATGACGTTCATCGTCAACCAGGACGGCGTCGTCTACGAGAGGGACCTCGGCCCGAACACGGCCGCGGTCGCGGCGGGGATCAAGTCGTTCAACCCGGACGCGACCTGGCAGAAGGCTGTGCCGCCGAAGCCGTAGAGACGCGGTTGCGCGCGACCGCGACGCGAGGGCGAGCGTTCACCGCGAAGTTGCGGCGTCCGTACCGTCGTCCGCGCGGTCGTCCGTCCGCAGGGGAGCGACGAGTACCGCGTCCGCATCGGCCGGACTGATGCCGATCAGCCGCGACACGCGGATCGGCACCTCCGGCTGCTGAAACGCCTCGAGGGCGTCGAGCGTGCGGCGATCGGCCACCGTCATCCGCTGGCGCAGCCGCACGTACTCGGCCCACGACGGGATGATGAAGCGCTCCACGACGCGGTCGTCCTCGGCGAGGTCGCGGAACACGCGCCAGCTGACGGCGCCGTTGCGGCGCCGGATCGGCTCGGCGGCGTGGACCGCGCGCAGGAAGGCTGCGCGTCGGTCCGGATCGACCCGGTAGTCGACCTGGATCAGCACGGGACCGTCGTCGGGCATCGGCGGCTCGACGATCGTGAGTTCGGGGAGCTGGACGCCCGGCGTGATGTCGGCCTCGGTACCCATGCCCACGCGGATCCGCCACGTCGCCGCGTGGAGCAGCGCCATGACGGCTGCCGAGCCGAGGAGTGCGGCGCGCGTTCCGCCGGTGGTCGCCCATGCGCCCCAGAAGATGCTGCCGATCGCGAGGCTCGCCTGCACCGCGACGAGACTCATCGCCACGGCGCGCGCCCGTACCCACGGCGGTGCCGTGCTCTGGGTGCCCGCCGACAGGCTCGCGAAGACGCAGACCCAGGCCATGCCGGCGCCGAACGTACCCACCACCGCCAGCACGGTGAACTCCGCGATCGCGATCAGCACGATCGAGGCGATCCAGAGCAGCACCGCGGCGGTCACCACGCCGTTGAGCGAACGGAGCCGGAGCTGCCCGGGGATCGAGAGCGCGCCCACAACCGCGCCGGTGCCGAAGCCCGCGGAGAGCAAGCCGAATCCGCCGGCGCCGAGGCGCAGCTGGTCGCGCGCGATGACGGGGAGCAACGCCCAGAACGCGCTGGCGCAGACGGCGAACGTGAAGTTGCGCAGGATCAGCGAGCGCATCGCCGGCGAGTGGCGAGCGAAGCGGATGCCGCTCAACGCGCCGGAGACGAGGCGCTCCGGCACCCCCGGCAGCGGGCGGTCGCGCGCGCCGAGCCGGCGGATCGCGACGATCATCAGCACGAAGCAGGCGGCGCTCGCGAGGAGTGCGCTGCCGGAACTGATCCACGCGGCGATAGCGCCCGCGAGCGCGGGGCCCGCGGCCCGGGCGACATTGAAGGCCACCGCGCCCAACGCGACCGCGCGGGGCAGCTCGGTTCGCGCGACGAGCTCGTTGATGTTCGCCTGCTGCGCCGGTTGGTAGAACGTGAAGCCGAGGCCGACCAGGAACGTGAGCGCGAGCAACGCGACGGGCCCGACCAGGCCGGCCAGCGTGGCGAGGCCGAGCACCGCAGTCGCCGCCAGCAGCAGCACCTGCGTGACCAGGATAATCCTGCGCCGATCGACGATGTCGGCGAGCGTGCCTGCGAAGAGCCCGAACAGCAGCGTCGGCAACGTGCTCGCGGTCTGCACCAGCGCCACCATCAGCGCGGACGGCGTCAGCGTCGCCATCAGCCACGCGGCGATGGTCGCCTGCATCGTGTAGCCGAGCGCCGCGCCGATCGAACCGAAGTAGAACAGGCGGAACGCACGGTGCCGCAGTGGCGACGACGCGAAGAGCTCCGAGAGCAGGGCGGACAGCGACGACGGCATGCCGCAAGTCTAGCCCGTCGGCCGGTGACCGCGGGCTCCAGGTCAGCGCGCCACTTCAGTGGACGCGCGCGCCGCGCTGCGAAATCGCGATGCCGCCCACGATCAGCGCGAAGGCGAGCACGTGGAAGGCCCGCGGCGGCTCGCCGAGGAGTGCCGCCGACATCAGTGCCGCGAACAGCGGGGTGAGGTTCGCGAAGAACGACGGCAGGACCGGGCCGGCACGGGCAATGCCGTGGTCCCAGCACCAGTACGCGAGGAGCGACGGGCCGAGCGCCACCCAGAGCACGATGCCGGCGGTGCGCGCGTCGAGGCGCAGCACGAAATCGCCGGTGAGCCACTCGAGCGCCACGACCGGCACCGAGAACGCGACGCCCCACGCGGTCTGCATCAGCAGCAGTGTCAGTACCGGCACGGCGGGGCGCCAGCGGCGCAGCAGCCACGAGTAGAGCGCCCACACGATCGTCGCCACGACCATCAGCAGGTCGCCGCTCGCCAGCCGAAACGCCGCGAGCCGGTCGAACTCGCCGCCGGTGAGCACGACCAGCACGCCGACGAGGGACAGGCTGGCGCCCATCCAGGCCCATCGACGCGCGTGCGCCCCGAACAGCAGGCGGCCGATCAGCAGCACGAACAGCGGGCCCCCGGACGCGATCAGCGTCACGTTGATCGCCGACGACGTGCGCAATGCCACGTACTGGAGCGCGTTGTAGCTCGCGACCGAGAGCAGCCCGAATACCGCGTAGACGCGCCACGGCGCAGGTCGGCGTACGCCGGACGCGCCGTCCGCCCCGGCCGCGCCGGCACCGGCGGGAGACGGCGCAGGGGCCGGGTCGCGCGGCGGCACCAGCGAGGCAATGCCGGCGAGGATCAGCAGCGTCACCGCCCACCGAGCCGCATTGAGCGTGAGCGGCGAAATCAGCGGTTCGCCTCCCGCGACCGACAGGCGGCCGACGATGGCGTTGCTCGCCCACATCAGCGGCGGCAGCGTGAGGTACAGCAGGGTGACGGGAGAGAGGCGCACCGACATTGCGGCAGGCAAGGAGCGGGGAGCGATGCTCACACGATACCCGACACGCACTTGCACGATGCCCCAGGCGGCACAGTCGGTATCATCGCGTTGCCGTGCACGATCGGGATCCGGTTCAGCCACGGCTTGCGCTGCGCGTGGACCGCGACGCGCAACCGGCCGGAGCGGGCCACCCGACATCGCCACCATCGAGTCACTGCCCATGCCATTGTTCCGCGCGCTCGCTTTCGCTACCGTCATCGCGACCGCGGTCGCGGGTGGAGGGTACGCCGGCGCGCAGTCGCCGGCGCGCCCGGCCGCGGGCTACGCCGGCACCGCGGCGTGCGCGGGCTGCCACGCCAAGGAACACGCGGCGTGGCGCGGCTCGCACCACGACCGCGCGATGGAGGAGGCGACCGAGCAGACGGTGCTCGGCAACTTCGCCGACGCGCGCTTCGCGCACGCCGGCATCACCACCCGCTTCTTCCGTCGCGACGGTCGGTTCTTCGTCAACACCGATGGGCCGGACGGCAAGCTCGCCGACTTCGAGATCAAGTACACGTTCGGCGTCGATCCGCTGCAGCAGTACCTGATCGAGTTGCCCGGCGGCCGACTGCAGGCGCTCGGCATCGCGTGGGACGCGCGTCCGAGGGCACAGGGCGGGCAGCGCTGGTTCCACCTCTACCCGGAGCGCAAGCTCAAGGCCGGCGATCCGCTGCACTGGACCGGCATCGACCAGAACTGGAACTACCAGTGCGCCGACTGCCACTCGACCAACCTGCGCAAGAACTACGACGACGCGACCCGCACCTACAGGACGACCTGGTCGGAGATCGACGTCGGCTGCGAGGCCTGTCACGGCCCTGGCTCGAACCACGCCGCGTGGGCGAAGCTCGACGGCGAACTCACGCAGGTCCGACGCATCGAAGGGTCTCGCGGTCGCGCTGGACGAGCGGCGGGGCGTCACGTGGGCGATCGACGCGGCGACCGGCAACGCGACGCGTTCCGCGCCGCGAACGTCGAGCCGGGAGATCGAGGCCTGTGCGCGCTGCCACGCGCGGCGCGGCCAGTTCGACGACAACTGGCATCCCGGCGCGCCGCTCGGCAACGCCTATCGTGTCGCGCTCATCGAGCCGGGCCTGTACTACGCCGACGGGCAGATGCGCGACGAGGTCTACAACCACGGCTCGTTCCTGCAGAGCCGCATGCACGCGAAGGGCGTGACCTGTTCGGACTGCCACGACCCCCACAGCCAGAAGCTGCGCGTGCCGGGCAACGCCGTGTGCGGGCAGTGCCACGCGCCGTCGCGCTTCGACGTGGCCACCCATCACCGGCACAAGCCCGGCTCGCCCGGCGCGGCGTGCGCGTCGTGCCACATGCCGACGACGACCTACATGGTGGTGGACCCGCGGCACGATCACTCGATGCGCATCCCGCGACCCGATCGGACGATGGCGCTGGGCACGCCGAACGCCTGCGGCAACTGCCACGCGCGAGAGGGGGCGAAGTGGGCGGCGGCCGCCGTCGCGCGCTGGTACCCCGAGCGCAAGCCCGGTCATCAGGCCTTCGCGGAGGCGCTCGCCGCCGGCGATCGCGGCGCGCCCGGCGCGCAGGCCGCGCTCGCGTCACTGGTGAGCGATGTGACGGCGCCGCCGATCGCGCGGGCGAGCGCGATCCCGCGACTCGTCCGCCACCCGGGACGTGCGACGCTGCCGACGCTCGAGAAGGCGGCGGGCGACGGCGACTCGCTGGTGCGTCTTGCCGCCGCCATCGCGATCCGCGACGCCGACCCGTCGGTGCGCGCGCGGCTGCTGCCACGGCTGCTCGCCGATCCGGTGCGCGTGGTACGCGTCGAGGCCGCGCGCGGCCTCGTGGGCGTGCCGGAGTCGCGCCTCGCCGCAGAGGACCGCGCGCGATTCGCGAAGGCACGGGACGAGTACCTGGCCTCGCTCAGGTTCAACGCCGACCGTCCCGAGGCGCAGACCGAACTCGGCGGCTTCCACGCCGCCCGCGCCGAGGAGGGAGAGGCGATCGCCGCGTACCGGCGCGCGCTGGCGCTCGACGCCACCTACGGACCCGCGTCGGTGAACCTCGCCGACCTCCATCGAGCGCGCGGTCGCGAGCGCGACGCCGAGGCCGTGCTGCGCGACGCCATCAAGGCGGACCCAACGGCTGCCGGCACCCGCCATGCGCTCGGGCTCTCGCTGGTCCGTCAGCAGCGGGTCCCGGAGGCGCTCGCGGCGCTCGGCGAGGCGGCACGGCTGGCACCCGCCGACCCGCGCTTCGCCTACGTCTACGGCGTCGCGCTGCACGACGCCGGCAAGCGGGCCGAAGCGACGCAGACGCTCGAGCGCGCGCTGGCGCGGCACCCCTACGACCGCGACATCTTGCTCGCGCTCGCGAGCTACGACCGTGAGGCGGGCAACGCCGCCAGGGCCGCGCGGCGCGCGAAGCTGCTGGTCGAGCTGGAGCCGGACAATGCGGAGCTCGCGCGATTCGCCCGGGAGCTCGATGCCGCGGCGCCGCGGCGAGCGCGCTGATGCCGCAGGCGCGGCCTCAGCCTGCCGGCTCGCGCGGGCCGACGCTGCGCCAGAGCAGCACGCCTCCGCCCACCAGGAACAACGTCAGCGACAGGATCGCCACGCGCGAGCTGCCGGTCGCTGCGGCGACGGCCGCGAACGTGAGTGGCCCGAGCGCTGCGGAAAGCCGTCCGGCGAGCGCGTTGAAGCCGAAGAATTCGGCCGCGCGGTCTGTCGGCACGATGCGCGCGTACATGCCGCGCAACAGCGCCTGCGTCGAGCCGAGCACCGAGGCGAGCATCACGACGATCGCCACCGCCGCCGCGCGCCCGCTGCCGAAGGCCAGCAGCAGGATCGTCGCGATCCAGATGCCGATCGAGATCGCGACGGCGGTGCGCGCCGTCGCGCGGTGCGCGAGCGCGCCGAACAGCCAGGTCGCCGGCAGCGCGATCAGGTGGTAGAGCAGCGTGAGCCAGAGCACGTCGACGATCGCGACACCAAAGTGATCGCGCAGGTAGACCGCGACGAAGACGCTCACCGTGACCATCGCGTCGTTGATCAGGAACATCGCGACCAGGAAGCGCATCGCCGGCGCCTGCTCGCGCCAGTGCGCGAGCGTGTGCGCGACCCTTCGCCACGGATGGACGTGGAGGGCATCCGTGCGCTGCGGCGGGTGTACGCCGCGCAGGCCGTGGATCGCGGGAATCGCGAGTGCGAGGAACATGAGTCCCACGACGGGGAACGCGAGCGCCGAATCCGGTGCGCCGTGCGCGTCGCGGGGTAGTGCGAGGAGGACCAGCAGGGCGACGATGCCGCCGAGGAAGCCCACCGCCCAGCCCCGTGCCGACAGCCGCTCGGCGCCCCCAGCCGTGGGGCCGAGTCGCTCCAGGTAGGCGTCGTAGAGCGTGATCGCGACGATGTAGCCGACCTGCGCGGCGACGAACACGAAGGCCGCCAGCAGGATTTCGCCGGTCGCGGGCAACGGCAGCAGCGCCGTCGCCACGCAGCAGAGCAGCGTGAAGAAGGCGAGCAGCGGCGTGTGCGCGCGGCGCCCGTCGGCCCACGCGCCGACGAAGGGGGCGACGATGCCGGCGACGAGCAGCGCCGCCGCCGACGTGATGCCCCACAGCGCGGCGGCATTCGGGCGCCCCGCAGCGATGTCGGCCGTGAAGTGCAGCGCGAACAGCACCGACGGCACGACGGCGGCATAGGTCGAGCTCGCGATGTCGTAGAGCATCCACGCCAGCAGCGGCCGGCGCGAATGGGTGGCGGAGAGGGGGACAGCCTGGGACATCCGAAGACCGGGGGCGCCTGGCGCCCGAGCCGGGAGAATACCCTGTCCGGCTCCGCCCGGTGATCGTCGGTGGGGCGCGTGCCGCCAAACCAAACGCCCGGCGCGATGGCCGGGCGTGGCGGTGTGAAACGCGGCGGCTACTTGGCGACCGGCTTGGCTTCGACTGGCTGCGTGCTCGCCGCGGCGGTTTCGCGCACCGAGGCGATCACGGGCTCGCCCTTGAGGTGGTTCATCGCCTGCTTCAACTGGAAGTCCTCGGGTGCGCCGAACTCGAAGCGCGGCGGCGTGGCGCCCTGGGGCTCCCTGTTGTCCTTCGCGGCGTCCGACGCGGGCGCGGGCTTCACCGCGGCGCCGGACGGCTTGGCGCCGGCCTCGCCCTTGCCGGTGTCGAGGTGGCGCTCGAGGTTCGCCTCGCGGATCCGGTTCGACGTGTCGCGGCCGTCGTCGACGAAGACGTCGGGCTCGATGCCCTTGGCCTGGATCGAGCGTCCGGACGGCGTGAAGTAGCGTGCCGTCGTGAGCTTGAGGCCGGCGTTGTTGCCGAGCGGCAGGATCGTCTGCACGGAGCCCTTGCCGAAGGTCGATGCACCGATCACGGTCGCGCGCTTGTGGTCCTGGAGCGCGCCGGCGACGATCTCGGAGGCGGACGCGGTGCCGCCGTCGACCAGCACGACCATCGGCACCTTCTTGACTCCGGGCGGCAGGTCGCGCAGGTAATCCTCGCCGCGGCCGCGCACGTAGTTCTCGCGCGAAGCGGTGAGGCGCATGCGGGCGTCCGGCGTGCGGCCGTCGGTGTAGACGACCAGCGCGTCCTTCGGCAGGAAGGCGGACGACACCGCGACCGCCTGGTTGAGCAGGCCGCCCGGGTCGCTGCGCACGTCGAGCACGAGGCCCTTCAACTCGCCCTGCTTGTAGAAGTCGCGCAGCGCCTTGGCGAGGTCCTCGCCGGTGCGCTCCTGGAAGTTGCGCACGCGGACGTAGCCGTAGCCCGGCTCGAGCATCTTCGCGCGCACGCTCTTGACGTTGATCTCCTCGCGGACCAGCGTCACGTCGAACGGCTGGTCGACGCCCTTGCGGAAGATGGAGAGCACGACCTCGGTGCCCGGCTTGCCGCGCATCTTCTCCACTGCCTTCGAGAGCGGCATGCCGCGCGTGGCGGTGTCGTCGATCTTCACGATCAGGTCGCCCGACTTGATGCCTGCGCGGAACGCCGGCGTGTCCTCGATGGGCGAGACGACGCGCACCACTCCGTCCTCGACGCCGACTTCGATGCCGAGGCCGCCGAACTTGCCCTGGGTCGAGACCTGCAGTTCCTTGAAGGCGTCCGCGTCGAGGAAGTCGGAGTGCGGGTCGAGGCCGCGCACCATCCCGTTGATCGCCTCGCGGATCAGCTTGTCGTCGGGCACCTGCTCGACGTAGTCGCTCTTGATCTTGCCGAAGACCGCGGAGAGCAGCTGCAGGTCCTCGTACGGGATCGGCAGGCGCGCTTCGCGCTGGGCGACCGCCGAGAAATTGAGGGACAGCAGCACCCCCAGCACCGTACCGAGGCCGATCAGGCCGGCCTTCTTGAATCCGTCACGCATTGTCTCTGTCCCTCGGGGTTCCGGCGTCACCGCCGCCTCCGGCCGCCTGGGCCGGGTTCACCGCTGTCCACGCAGTATGCTCGACTTGCCGCGGAGCCGGAAGCGCCGCCCGCACCGTCCAACCAACCGAACGGCCGCGGATTGCCGCAGCCGGGGTTGGGCCGCGCGAAGCCCCGGGAGTTCCATCGGACCCCGGGACGGGGCAACCGGGTCGTCCGCGGTCAGCTCGCCAGCGCGACCAGCGACCTTCCGGTCATTTCGGCAGGCTGCGGCAGTCCCATCAGCGCCAGCATCGTCGGTGCGACGTCCTGCAGCTCGCCTCCTGCGGCGAGCCGCGCCGGCCGGCCGACGTACACGAACGGGACGACGTTCAGCGTGTGCGCCGTGTGCGGCTGGCCGGTCGATGGGTCGTGCATCATTTCCGCGTTGCCGTGGTCGGCCGTGATCAGCACTTCGCCGCCGGCCTTCCGGGTCGCCTCGACCACGCGGCCGATTGCGGCGTCGAGCGTCTCCACTGCCTTGACGGCGGCCTCCAGGATGCCGGTGTGCCCGACCATGTCGCCGTTCGCGTAGTTGCAGATGATCGCGTCGTACTTGCCGCTCGCGATCGCGGCGACCAGCTTGTCGGTGACCTCGGGCGCGCTCATCTCGGGCTTGAGATCGTAGGTCGCGACCTTCGGCGACGGCACCATGATGCGGTCCTCGCCCGGGTAGACGTCCTCGGTGCCGCCGTTGAAGAAGTAGGTGACGTGCGCGTACTTCTCGGTCTCGGCGATGCGCAGCTGCGTGAGGCCGAGCGAGGCGACGTACTCGCCGAAGCCGTTGGTGATCGTCTGCGGGCCGAACGCCACCGGCAGCCGCGCGAACTCGTCGCCGTACGAGGACAGGCACACGTAGTGCGCGAACTGCGGCAGCCGCGCGCGCGGGAAGCCGTCGAACGCCGGGTCGGTCAGCGCGCGGGTCATCTGCCGCGCGCGGTCGGCGCGGAAGTTCATGAACACGACGACGTCGCCGTCCTCCATCCGGGCGCGCGCGCCGCCGGCGTCGACGACGGTCGTCGCTTGCACGAACTCGTCGTTCTCGCCGCGCGCGTATGCGGCGTCGAGACCCTGCTGCGCGGTCCTCGCGGTGAACGGCGCGACGCCGTCGACCAGCATGCGGTAGGCGACCTCGACCCGCTCCCAGCGCTTGTCCCGATCCATCGCGTAATAGCGGCCGCAGACCGTGGCGATGCGCGCCGACACCCCGGGCGTCGTGCGCGCTTGCGCACACACGCCGTCCATGAACGCGAGCGACGCGGCCGCGCTCCGTGGCGGCGTGTCGCGGCCGTCGAGGAACGCGTGCACCAGGATCCGGGCGACACCGCGCGCGGCCGCCATCTCGACCAGCGCGGCGATGTGCTTCTCGTGGCTGTGCACGCCACCGGGCGACAGCAGCCCGAGCACGTGCAATGCCCGGCCGCCGTCCTTCGCCGCGGCGATGGCGTCGCCGAGCACCGGGTTCTGCGCAAGTTCGCCGGTCTCGATCGCGTGGTCGATGCGCGTCAGGTCCTGGTAGACGACACGCCCGGCGCCGATGTTGAGGTGACCGACCTCGGAGTTGCCCATCTGCCCTCCCGGCAGGCCGACGTGGCCTTCCGAGGCGTCGATCGTCGTGTGCGGGCATTCGGCGAGGAGCTGCCGCCAGTGGGGCATGCGGGCGCGGCTGATCGCGTTGTCGGGGGCGTCGGGCCGCGCGCCGAAGCCGTCGAGGATCAGCAGCACCAGTGGACGAACCCGTGGCCGCGACGGCGGGCCGACAGGCGGACGGGCGGCGGGTTGCGCCGTGGCGGAAGGAGTGTGGGTGGCCATCGGGCTCGAAGCTCGCTCGGTAGGGTTTGCTGCGCTGCGTTATCATTTTAGCTTTGCCGCCGAGCCACGCCCCGAATGTCGTTCTTCCAAGAGAACTGGATCCTGATCCTGGTCGCCTTCGCCTCCGGCGCGATGCTGGTCTGGCCGCTCGTGCAGCGGCGCTTCTCGCCGATGAAGGAACTGGGCACGCTGGGCGTGACCCACCTCGTCAACACCCGGGACGCGCTGCTGCTGGACGTGCGCGAGACCCGCGAGTACGAGGGAGGGCGCCTGCCGAACGCAATGCACGTTCCGCTGTCCCAGATCGAGTCGCGTTCCGCGGAATTCGGCAAGCACCTTGACCGGCCCGTGATCGCCTACTGCGAACTGGGCAACCGCAGCCGGATGGCCGGCGCGGGGCTAGCAAAGGTCGGCTTCAAGGAGATCTACCACCTGAACGGCGGGTACCGGGCATGGAAGGACGCCGGGCTGCCGGTAGAGAAGGCGAAATAGAGCAGATCATGTCCAACGTCGTCATGTATTCCACCGCGGTCTGCCCGTATTGCGTGCAGGCCGAGCGTCTTCTCGCCGCGAAGGGCGTGAAGGACATCACCAAGATCCGCGTTGACCAGGACCCCGCACGGCGCGACGAGATGATCGCCCGCACCGGCCGGCGCACCGTGCCGCAAATCTTCATCGGCGACAAGCACGTCGGCGGCTTCGACGACCTGGCCGCGCTGGACCACGCCGGCGGGCTCGTGCCGCTCCTCGCCGCGTCGTAGCGCGGCGCGGGCGCCCACGTCTGCGGCGGCCCCCCACCCATCCCGGCGTAAAATGCCGGATTTGACCTTTCCTGGGAATCTTCATGGCCGAAACGCAAATCCCGCCCGCGCAGGACGCCGGCGCCGCCAACATGGTCCAGTTCGCGATCGAGCGGATCTACGTCAAGGACCTGTCGCTCGAGAACCCCGGCTCGCCGCAGTCGTTCCAGCTGCAGGAGCCGCCGCAGGTCGAGGTGCAGCTGCGTACGCGCAGCGATGCGATCGCGCAGGACGTCTACGAGAGCGTGCTGACGATCACGGTCACCGCGAAGAGCGGCGACAAGACGCTGTTCCTGGTGGAAGCGGCGCAGGCGGGCATCTTCACCATCAAGGGCGTTCCGGCCGACCGGCTGCAGCCGGTGATGGCGATCCACTGCCCGACCGTGCTGTTCCCGTACGTGCGGGAGACGATCGCCGACGCGACCCAGCGCGCCGGCTATCCGCCGGTGCACCTGCACCCGATCAACTTCGAGGCCCTGTACGCGCAGCAGATCGCGCAGCAGCAGCCGGCGCCGGCGCCGGCGCTGAATTCCTGACCTGCGGCATCGGCGACGTGCGGGCAGCGTAAGACGAAGGCAGGCGGCGGCGTGGCACGGGACTCGTTCGCAGCGACTTTGATCCTGGCGATCGTGGCATTCGCGGGCGCCGTGAGCGCGGCCGAGTTCCGCGCGACCGCCGAGGCGCCGACGATCCTCTACGACGGCCCCTCGGTGAAGTCGAAGCCGCAGTTCCTCTACGGACGCGACGTGCCGGTGGAGGTCATCGTCGTCGTCGAGGGCTGGGCCAAGGTGCGCGACGCCGGCGGCACGATCGGCTGGATCGAGCGCAAGTCGCTCGGCGACAAGCGCACGCTGCTCGTGCGCACCGCGGTGGCCGACGTGCGCGAGCGCGCCGAGGACGCGGCGCCGCTCGTGTTCCGCGCCGAGCAGAACGTGCTGCTCGAGCTCGCCGAGTCGGCAAGCTCGCCGTCGACGACCGCCATGCCGGGCTGGGTGAAGGTGCGCCACCGCGACGGCACCGGCGGCTACGTCCGCATCACGCAGGTCTTCGGACTCTGACCGCGACACGCCGATGCCCGTGACCGTCGCGATTCTCGGCGCCGGCGCATGGGGCACGGCGCTCGCGCTGCACCTCGCGACGCGCGCCACCGCGGCGCCGCGCGTACGCCTCGTCGCGCGGTCGGCGGCGCAGGCCGACGCGATACGTCGGGCGCGCGAGAACGCGCGGTACCTGCCCGGCGTCGCACTGCCCGCATCGCTCGAGGTGACCGCCGACCCCGATCGCGTTGCCGGTGCCGACTTCCTCGTCGTCGCGACGCCGGTGGCGGCGCTCGAGGAGGTTGCGAGGACGTTTGCGTCCCGGGGCAACGGCGCGCCGCTGGTGTGGCTGTCGAAGGGCTTCGTCGCCGGCGACGACGGTCCCGCGTTGCCGCACCAGCGGCTCGCGTCGCTGTGGCCCGCGCCGGTGGCGGTGGCGTCGGGTCCGAGCTTCGCCGAGGAAGTCGCGCGCGGCCTGCCGACCGCGCTGGCCGTCGCCGCGACCGCACCCGGGGTCGCCGCCGACGTGGCGGCGCTGCTGCGCGGCGACACGCTGCGTGCCTACGAGAGCGAGGACATCGCCGGCGTGGAAACCGGCGGCGCGGTGAAGAACGTGCTCGCGATCGCGGCGGGGGCCTCGGACGGCCTCGGCTTCGGCCACAACGCGCGTGCGGCGCTGATCACGCGCGGCCTTGCCGAGACCGCGCGGCTCGCGGTGGCGCTGGGCGGCAGGCGCGAGACGATGATGGGGCTCGCGGGCCTGGGCGACCTCGTGCTCACCTGCACCGGCGACCTGTCGCGCAACCGGCGCGTGGGGCTCGCGCTCGCGAAGGGTCGCAGGCTGGCCGACATCCTCGCGGACCTCGGGCACGTCGCCGAAGGCGTGCCTGCGGCCCGCGCCGTGCGAGCGCTCGCGGCGCGGCACGCGATCGACATGCCGATCGCCGAAGCCGTCGACCGCGTGCTGCACGAGGACCTTCCCGTGCGCGATGCGGTCGCGGGACTGCTGCGGCGCGAGCCGCGGCCCGAAGCGCACTGAAAGCACGGCGGGACTCGGGAAAGTAGGGTCAGACTCGACTTTCGTCCGACGACAGGCTGGCGCCAGCATCATGGCTCGCGACGAAAGTCGAGTCTGACCCTACTTTCCAGCGCCGGCGAAGCCGTGCTGCCGCCACGCCTCGTAGACCGCGACCGCGACCGCATTGCTGAGGTTCAGGCTGCGCACGCCGGGACGCATCGGGATGCGCAGCCGGCGATCCTCGGGGAACGTCGCGACGATCGACTCCGGCAACCCGACGGACTCGCAGCCGAACACCAGCACGTCGTTCGGCTCGAAGCGCGCGTCGTGGAGCGAGCGCCCAGCCTGCGTCGCGAACGCGAACCAGCGCCGACTGGGCACCGCGGTGTCGAGTGCCGAGCGGCACGCGTCGAAGTCGCGATGCACGGCGACCCGCGCGTACTCGTGGTAGTCGAGGCCGGCGCGCTTCAGCTCGCGGTCGTCCATGCGGAAGCCGAGCGGCTCGACCAGGTGCAGCTCGGTGGCCGTATTGGCGGTGAGCCGGATCACGTTGCCGGTGTTGGGCGGGATCTCCGGATGGACGAGGACGACGGCGAACATGGTTCTACTTTAGCGTGCGGGCGACGACCCAGGCGTCGACGCGCGCCGCGCCCGCCGCGATCAGGGCCGCCGCCGCGGCGTCGAGCGTCGCGCCGGTGGTCATGACGTCGTCGAGCACCGCGACGTGCCGGCCGTCGAGGCGGTCCGCGCAGGCGAACGCGCCGCGCACATTGCCCGCCCGCGCGTGCCACGGCAGCGACGCCTGCGGCGGTGCGTGCGCCGTGCGCGACAGCAGGCGGGCGAGCGGCAGGCCCGTGCGGCGCGCGACGATCCTGCCGATCTCGATCGCCTGGTTGAAGCCGCGCTCGCGTTGTCGCGCCCGCGACAGCGGCAGCGGCACGACCGCCTCGACCCCGGCACACAGTGCCGGCGCGCGCCGTACCGCATTGGCCAGTGCGTCGCCGAGCGGCAACGCCAGTTCGAGCCGATGTTCGTACTTGAGCGCCTGGATCAGACGGTCGAGCGGAAACGCGTAGGCGTGAGCGGCGACGGTGGCCGCGAAGCGCGGTGGCTTGCGCAGGCATGCCGCGCACGCGGCATCGCCCATCGATGGCTGTGCGCACACCGGGCAGCCCGGCGGCAAGGTAGGCAGCGCGCGCCGGCAGGGCTCGCACAGCGCGGGCCGGTGCGCCGCCGCGCTGCACAGCGCGCAGCGCTGTGGAAGCAGCCGCGCGAGCCCGCCGACGGCTCCCTCGCGCAGGCGCGCGAACAGGCTGTCAAGTTTTCGTTGTCCAGGATTTGACAACTCGTTTAGGCTTGCCGGCATCCGCTGCATCACTTTAGGGATTCGCACATGCGCTGTCGCTCGGCCATTCGGTGCAACCAGGCGTGCGTCGCCCGATGAGCGACGTCGCCGTCACTCCGGACGCGCACGCAGGATCGGCGACACGTGCTCGCTGGACGGTCGCCGCGGTCGAGGCGCTGTTCGAGCTGCCGTTCCCCGAGCTCCTGTTCCGGGCACAGCAGACGCACCGCGCGCATCAAGCGCCCAATACCGTCCAGCTGTCGACGCTGCTGTCGATCAAGACCGGCGGCTGTGCCGAGGACTGCGGCTACTGCCCGCAGGCGGCGCGCCACCACACCGCGGTCGACGCCGAGCCGATGCTCGACGTCGGAGCGGTCCGTGACGCCGCGCAGGCCGCGAAGGACGCCGGCGCGTCGCGCTTCTGCATGGGCGCCGCCTGGCGCGGGCCGAAGGACCGCGACCTCGAGCCGGTGCTCGAGATGGTGCGCACGGTGAAGTCCCTCGGCCTCGAGACCTGCTGCACGCTCGGCATGCTGAAGGACGGGCAGGCGGAGCGCCTGCGCGAGGCCGGACTCGACTACTACAACCACAACCTCGACACGGCGCCGGAGTTCTACGGCGAAGTGATCACCACGCGCGAGTATCAGGACCGCCTCGACACGCTCGACCGGGTGCGCGGCGCGGGCATCCACGTCTGCTGCGGCGGGATCGTCGGCATGGGGGAGACGCGCAGGCAGCGGGCCGGCCTGGTCGCGCAGCTCGCGAATCTCGAGCCGTACCCGGAGTCCGTGCCGATCAACCACCTCGTGCAGGTCGAGGGCACGCCGCTCGCGACCCGCCTCGCCGGCGAGAACGCGCTCGACCCGCTCGAGTTCGTGCGCACGATCGCGGTGGCGCGGATCACGATGCCGAAGGCCATGGTGCGGCTCTCCGCCGGGCGGCGCGAGCTGGGCGAGGCCGTGCAGGCGCTCGCGTTCTGCGCCGGCGCGAATTCGATCTTCTACGGCGACCGATTGCTCACCACGGGCAACCCCGACGTCGCCGACGACCGCGCGCTCCTCGACAAGCTCGGCTTGTCCGCCGCCTGACCCGGCGCGCCCGGGGCGCAATGGGCAACGCGTTGATCGAGGTGCTCGAGCGCGCCCTCGCGGCGCGGCGCGAGGCGGGGCTCCATCGCACGCGGCGCACGATCGACACCGCACCTGGTCCGCGCATCGTCGTCGACGGACGCGACGTGCTCGCGTTCGCCAGCAACGACTATCTCGGGCTCGCCAACGATCCTGCGCTCGCGGCGGCGGCGAGCGCGGGCGCGCTGCGCTGGGGCACGGGGGCCGGGGCCTCGCACCTCGTCTGCGGACACCTGACGCCGCACGCGCAAGCGGAGGCCGCGCTCGCGGATTTCGTGCGCCCGTGCGCAGGCGCGCAGGGGCTCCTGTTCTCGACCGGCTACCACGCCAATCTCGCCATCGTGACCGCGCTTGCGGCGCGCGGCGACGCCGTCTTCGTCGACCGGCTCGATCACGCGTGCCTCTACGACGGCGCGTTCCTGTCGCGCGCGGAAGTGATCCGCTATCCGCACGGCGACGTTGCCGCGCTGGCCGGCCGGCTCGCGGCGTCGACGGCGCCGTGCAAGATGATTGCGACCGACGCGGTGTTCTCGATGGACGGCGATCTCGCGCCGCTGCCCGCGCTGCTCGAGCTGGCGCGGGCGCACGACGCCTGGCTCGTCGTCGACGACGCGCACGGGTTCGGCGTGCTGGGCGAGGGCCGCGGCAGCGTCGCGCACTGCGGGCTCGCCGACGAGCGCATCGTCTACATGGGCACGCTCGGCAAGGCCGCGGGCGTGGCGGGCGCGTTCGTCGCCGCGCATCCGGCGGTGATCGAGACGCTGGTGCAGGCCGGGCGCTCGTACATCTACACCACCGCGCAGCCGGGGATGCTCGCCTGCGCGATCCTGGCGTCCCTCTCGGCGATCCGGGATGGGCACGGGCGCCGCGATCGCCTTGCGCGCACGATCGCGCGCTTTCGTGCCGGGGCGGCGGCATTGCCGTGGACGTTGCTGCCGTCGACCACGCCGATCCAGCCGCTCGTGCTCGGCGAGGCGGCCGCCGCGGTCGCGCTGTCGCAGGCGCTGTGGAACCGCGGCATCTTCGTGCCGGCGATCCGGCCGCCGACGGTGCCGCAGGGGACGGCGCGGCTGCGCGTGTCCTTCTCCGCCGCGCACACCGACGAGGACGTCGATGCGCTGCTCGTGGCGCTGGCGGAGGCCGCGTGAGCCAGCCCAACCGCCTGGCAACGCGGCGTGACGGCTGGCCGCGCCTGCATGTCGAGTCCGTCGGGCAGGGACGCCCGCTCGTGCTGCTGCACGGCTTTGCGCTGCACGGCGGGCTGTTCGCGCCGCTCTTGCCCGCATTCGCGAAGCACCATCGCGTCCACGTCGTCGACCTGCCCGGCCACGGCTACAGCGATCCGATCGACCCCTGGACGATCGACGCGGTCGTGGCTGCGCTGGAGCGCGCTTTCGCGACCGAGCAACAACCGCTCGCGGTGATGGGCTGGTCGCTCGGTGGCGTCGTCGCGCTCGCCTGGGCGCTTGCGCAACCGCACCGCCTGCGCAAGCTCGCGCTGGTCGCGACCTCGCCGCGCTTCGTCGCCGACGACGCCTGGCCGCACGCAATGGCGCCGGAGATGCTCGCCCGCTTCGCCGACGAGCTTCGCGTCGCGTGGCAGCTCACGCTGCAGCGCTTCCTGTCGTTGCAGGTGCGGGGGAGCGAGGCCGGGCACGCGACCCTCGCGGCCCTGCGCCACCAGCTCTTCGCGCGGGGCAAGCCGGATCCGGCGATGCTCTGCGCGGCGCTCGGCGCACTCGCCGGCGCGGACCTGCGTGCCGACGTTGCACGTATCCCAATCCCCACGCTCGTCGTCGCCGGCGACCACGACACGCTGGCGCCGCCCGCGGCGTCGGCGTGGCTCGCGCAGGCGCTGCCGGCGGCCGAGCTGCTGCGGTTGCCCGGTGCGGGGCACGCACCGTTCCTTTCGCATCCGGACGCGTTCCGGGACGCGCTCCTCGGGTTTCTTGCCGATGAGTGAACCACCGTTCCGGCCACCGGACCCGAGCGACGTCGACCCGGCGGCGGTGAAGCGCGCGTTCGGGCGTGCGGCGCGGACGTACGACGGGGCGGCGGCGCTGCAGCGCGAGGTCGCCGCGCGGATGATGGCCCGACTCGACGTCGTCAGGATTGCGCCGCGGCGCATCCTCGACCTCGGCTGCGGCACCGGCGAGGGCACGCTCGAGCTCGCGGCCCGTTATCCCGGCACGAGCGTCGTCGGCCTCGACCTCGCGCTGCCGATGGCGATGGCCGCGCGCGAGCGGGCGCGCGGCGGCCGCTCGCTGTACCGGCGGCTCGTCGCGCCGCTCCTCGGCGGCACCGATGCCGAACCGCGCTTCATCTGTGCCGAGGCGACGCGCCTGCCGCTCGAAGGCGTTGCGTTCGATCTCGCCTGGAGCAATCTCACGCTGCAGTGGGTCAACGACCTGCCGCGCGCATTCGCCGAGTTGCGCCGGGTACTGCGCACCGGGTCGCTGCTGACCTTCACCACGTTCGGGCCCGACACGCTGCAGGAGCTGCGCGCGGCATTTGCCCGCGTCGACGGGGCGACCCACGTGTCGCGCTTCGTCGACATGCACGACATCGGCGACATGCTCGTGCAGGCCGGATTCGCCGATCCGGTGATGGACATGGAGCACCTGCACGTGACCTATCCCTCGCCGGAGGCGCTGCTGCGCGAGCTGAAGGCGCTCGGCGCGACCAATGCGACGCGCGGCCGCCCGCGCGGGCTGATGGGACGCGAGCGCTACGCGCGGGTCGTGGCGGAGCTGCAGCGGCGCGCCCGCGACGGCCGCATTGCCGCGACGTTCGAGGTGATCTACGGCCACGCTTGGAAGGGCGAGCCGACGCGGTCTGCCGATGGGCTGCCGATCGTCAAGCTCGAGCGTCGAAGGCAGGGCTAGCGGCGGTGGCGCGCGGCATCTTCGTCACCGGGACCGACACCGGCGCAGGCAAGACCGTCGCATCGGTCGCGCTGCTTCGCGGGTTGGCGCGGTCGGGACTGCGGGCGGTCGGCATGAAGCCGGTCTCGGCGGGGCACGCCGTCGGCGGCGGGCCGAACGAGGACGTCGCCCGCCTCGCGGCGGCAGGCAACGTCGACGCGGCGCTTGCCGACCGCAATCCGTTTGCAATCGCCGAGCCCGTGGCGCCGCATCTCGGCGCCGCGCGCGAGGGCACCGTGCTCGACCTCGACGTGATCGCGGCCGCGTATGCGCGCCTGCGCATGTTTGCCGACGTGATCGTCGTCGAAGGCGCGGGCGGGGCGCTGGTGCCGCTCGACGAACGCCACGACATGCTGGACATCGCGCGGCGGCTGCGCCTGCCCGTGCTGCTCGTCGTCGGCGTGCGGCTCGGCTGCCTCAACCACGCCCGCATGAGCGCGCTCGCGATCTCGGCGCGCGGCCTGGTCCTCGCGGGCTGGGTGGCCGCGCGCATCGATCCGGGGATGGCGCTCGCGGACGAGAACGTCGCGTGGCTCACGCGCGAACTGGCGGCACCCAGGATTGCCGACCTGCGATCGGATCCCGCGCCGCCGCTGGAACAGGCGGCGCTGCGCACGCTCGGCCTCGCGTGAAGCGCCCGCGACGTTCCGGGACGCCGCCGCGCCGAACGCCTGTCCAGCCTGGACGACGCAGCGCGGGGATGCCGGTGGGGGCAGCCACGGCTAGACTGCATCGTTCCAAGCAGGGGCAACGGGGATTGTCCCTGCATTGATCCATGCTAATATCCGCCGCCTTCGCAGCACGTCGGCGCGGTCGCCCGAAAACAAGCACACAACTTCGGGACGGACGCGACCCTGCAGGAGCCGCGTTTCCGACCGATGTCGCACGCCGAATTGCCGCCGCTTCCCGTCGAGTCCGTGTTTTCCGTCGTTTCCCGCCGGAATTCCGCTCTCGCGCGTCGCCAGCGCTGGACGGCGTTCGGATTGGCGGCGTCGGCAAGCTTCGCGGTGGCCGTGGCGTTCGCGGGCGCCGGCGCCTGGCCCGTGCTTCCGTATGCGGCGCTCGAGATCGCGCTGCTGGGCCTGGCCTTCGTCTGGGTGGAACGGCGCGCGGGCGAGTGGGAGCGGGTGACGGTGGCAGGCGACCGCGTGATCGTCGAACGGGCGGGGCGCGGACGGCTCGCCCGTCGGGAGTTCAACCGCTGGTGGCTGCGGGTCGAACTGGACGAAGCCCGCGCGCGCGAGCCGCAGCTGCTGCTGCGCTACGCCGGCGAGGCGATGGATTTCGGATCGGCGCTGCCGCCCGCGCGGCGCGTCGAGGTGGCCAGGGCGCTCAAGCGCCTGACGGTCTCCGGCTAGCGCAGTGCGCGAGGCCGGGGCAGCCGGGGGGAACGAGGACGTGAACGAGGTCAGCATGGTTCGCAATCGCAAGGGGCTGGTCGCTGCGGCCCGCACGCTCATCGCCGGCGCGACCGGTCTCCTGCCCGCGCTCGCGCTCGCGCGCGTGTACACGTTCCAGGATCCGGTCACCGAGATCGCGCGGCAGCAGATCGGCCTGCACAACTTCATCATGTGGATCTGCGTGGCGATCTTCGTCGGCGTGTTCGGCGTGATGTTCTACTCGATCTTCAAGCACCGGAAGTCGGTGGGCCACAAGGCCGCGCAGTTCCACGAGAACACGACGGTCGAGGTGATCTGGACCGTCATCCCGTTCCTGATCCTGCTGTTCATGGCCTACCCGGCGACCAAGACGATCCTGCTCTACAAGGACACCTCGTCGCCGGACATGACCGTCAAGGTCACCGGCTACCAGTGGAAGTGGAGCTACGACTACCTGCAGGAAGGCTTCGGCTTCTACTCGAACCTGAAGACCCCGCTGGCGCAGATCGAGAACCGCGAGGCGAAGGGCGAGAACTACCTGCTCGAGGTCGACAACCCGCTGGTCGTCCCGGTCGACACCAAAGTGCGCGTGCTGATCACCGCCAACGACGTGCTGCACTCGTGGTGGGTGCCCGCATTCGGCGTCAAGCAGGACGCGATCCCCGGCTTCGTGCGCGACGCCTGGTTCAAGGCGGAGCAGGTCGGCACCTACCGCGGCCAGTGCGCCGAGCTCTGCGGCAAGGAGCACGGCTTCATGCCGGTGGTGGTCGAGGTGAAGTCGAAGGAGGACTATGCCAAGTGGGTCGCCGGCCAGAAGCAGAAGGTGCAGGCGGCCGCCGACGACCCGAGCAAGGTGTGGGACGGGAAGGAGCTCGCCGCCCGCGGCGAGAAGGTGTTCGCCGCCAACTGCGCCGCGTGCCACCAGGCCAACGGCAAGGGCGTGCCGAACGCCTTCCCGGCGCTCGACGGCTCGAAGGTCGTCAACGGCCCGAAGTCCGAGCAGCTCGCGCTGGTGCTGAACGGCAAGGCGGGCACCGCGATGGTCTCCTTCAAGCAGCTGTCCGACACCGACCTCGCCGCGGTGGTGACCTACACGCGGAGCGCCTGGAGCAATACCGCGGCCGACGCCGTCCAGCCGGCCGAGGTCAAGGCGGCGCGCAAGTGACGCCGGCGCACGGCAACGAATCGACGCACAGAGCCAGGAGCAGCCGATGAGCAGCATTCCCCACGATCACGTCGCCGGACACGAGCACGGACACGAGCATCGTCCGGCCGGCCTCATGCGCTGGCTGACGACGACCAACCACAAGGACATCGGCACGATGTACCTGTGGTTCTCGTTCACGATGTTCCTGGTCGGCGGCGTGATGGCGCTGACGATCCGGGCGGAACTGTTCCAGCCGGGCCTGCAGGTGGTGCACCCCGAGTTCTTCAACTCGATGACCACGCTGCACGGCCTGATCATGGTGTTCGGCGCGATCATGCCGGCGGCGGTGGGCTTCGCCAACTGGATGATCCCGATGCTGATCGGCGCGCCCGACATGGCGTTCGCGCGGATGAACAACTGGAGCTTCTGGCTGCTGCCGCCGGCCGCGATCCTGCTCATCACCTCGCTGTTCGTGCCGGGCGGCGCCGCCGCGGCCGGCTGGACGCTCTACCCGCCGCTCACCATCCAGGCGGGCATGGGGATGGACATGACCATCTTCGCGGTGCACATCATGGGCGCGTCGTCGATCATGGGGTCGATCAACATCATCACCACGATCCTCAACATGCGCGCGCCGGGCATGACGCTGATGAAGATGCCGCTGTTCTGCTGGACGTGGCTCATCACCGCCTACCTGCTCATCGCCGTGATGCCGGTGCTCGCCGGCGCGGTGACGATGCTGCTCACCGACCGCCACTTCGGCACCTCGTTCTTCAACGCGGCGGGCGGCGGCGACCCGGTGCTGTTCCAGCACATCTTCTGGTTCTTCGGCCACCCCGAGGTGTACATCATCATCCTGCCGGCGTTCGGCATCGTCGAGCCAGATCATCCCGACCTTCTCGCGCAAGCCGCTGTTCGGCTACGCGTCGATGGTGTACGCGACCGCCGGCATCGCGATCCTGTCGTTCATCGTCTGGGCGCACCACATGTTCACCGTCGGCATGCCGGTGATGGGCCAGCTGTTCTTCATGTACGCGACGATGCTGATCGCCGTGCCGACGGGCGTGAAGGTGTTCAACTGGGTCGCGACGATGTGGAAGGGTTCGATGACGTTCGAGACGCCGATGCTCTTCGCGGTCGGGTTCCTGTTCCTGTTCACGATCGGCGGCTTCACCGGCCTCGTGCTGTCGCTCACGCCGGTCGACATGCAGATCCACGACACGTACTACGTGGTCGCGCACTTCCACTACGTGATGGTGGCGGGCAGCCTGTTCGCCTTCTTCGGCGGCGCCTACTACTGGCTGCCGAAGTGGACCGGCACGATGTACGACGAGGGCTGGCGAAGCTCCACTTCTGGACGTCGCTGGTGTTCTTCAACGTCACGTTCTTCCCGCAGCACTTCCTCGGCCTCGCCGGCATGCCGCGGCGCATCCCCGACTACGCGCTGCAGTTCGCCGACTGGAACATGGTGAGCTCGATCGGCGCGTTCGGCTTCGGCCTCTCGCAGCTGCTCTTCCTGTACGTCGTGATCAAGTGCATCCGCGGCCAGGGCGCGAAGGCGCCGGCCCGG
This sequence comes from uncultured beta proteobacterium, assembly GCA_963765065.1. GTDB lineage: Bacteria > Pseudomonadota > Gammaproteobacteria > Burkholderiales > Casimicrobiaceae > VBCG01. The sequence continues at coordinate 233,791 of CAVXVH010000013.1, forward strand.
CCGTGGGACGGCGGCGACACGCTCGAATGGACGGTGCCCTCACCGGCGCCGTACCACACGTTCGAGACGCCGCCGGTCGTCCGGTAGCGAGGCGGGCGCGGTGAAAGCGAGCCTAGGCCCGAACGCCACAAGCCGCCTGCGGACGTCGAACGTGCGCACCGCGCTCGTGCTGCTGTCGATCGCGGCAACGTTCTTCGTCGGCGTGATCGCCGCGAAGTTCATCGGCGGCTACGAGTTCGGCATGAGCGTCGTCGGCTTCGCCGTGTTCATGTTCCTGGTCTTCGCGATCGGGCGCAACCTCCGGCGCGGACGATGAACGCCGAGCAGCGCGCCGCGAACTCGGCGCTGTTGAAGCGCCTCGTCGTGGTGGTCGTCGCGATGTTCGGCTTCGGCTTCGCGCTGGTGCCGATCTACGAGCAGATCTGCGAGGTCACCGGCATCCGCAACGTCGCCAAGGCGGACGAGGTGGGCAACACGCAGGTCGACACGACCCGCTCGGTGCGCGTCGAGCTGGTCGCGAACACCCGCAAGCTGCCGTGGCAGTTCGAGCCGCGCGAGCGGGAGGTGAAGGTGCACCCGGGCGAGCTGAAGCAGGTGGTCTACGAGGTGGTCAACACCACCGACCGGCCGGTGACGGGCCAGGCGATCACGAGCTACGCGCCTTCGAGCGCCGCGCAGTACTTCAGGAAGCAGGAGTGCTTCTGCTTTGCGACGCAGACCCTCGCCGCCGGCGAGGAGAAGGTGATGCCCGTCGTGTTCGTCGTGAGCCGCGGGGCCGGCCGACATGACGACGATCTCGCTCTCGTACACGTTCTTCGAGAGCCGGGAGGGGCCGCGTCAAGATGGCTTCGGAGCCACTTCGGATTCCGGAAGAAGGGGTACGACAAGGACGCAAGCACGCGCAGGCGGTCATCGCGGCGGCTCGTCCGGCGCTCGTCTTCGTTGCCTCAGGCTCTGTCGCACCGTAGTCGCAACGATCGAAGGCTCAGGGAGTCGGTGGCAACGCCCTGGCGGCTCACTTCGCCTGCACTGGCCGCGTGGCGTTCTGGCCTGATCAGCGTCGGCGGGGGACCATGGATGGTCGGCGGCCGGCTTCGTCGCTGGCGATCCTCGTCTACATGCTCTTCGGCTGGTTCGGCACGGTGATCCGCGAGATCGAGGGCGGCTGTTCAACAAGCAGGTGGACATGTCCTTCCGCTGGAGCATGAGCTGGTTCATCTTCTCGGAGGTGATGTTCTTCGCCGCCTTCTTCGGCGCGCTCTTCTACGCGCGGGTCTACTCGCTACCCTGGCTCGGCGACGCCGACAACAAGCTGCTGTGGCCGGAGTTCGCTCGCCAGTGGCCGCCGGCCGGCCCGTACCTGCCGCCGCAGTTCTCGCCGATGGGCGCCTGGGGCATCCCCGCGCTCAACACCTTCCTGCTGCTCACCTCGGGCGTGACGGTCACCTACGCGCACTGGGCGCTGAAGGTGAACAAGCGCGGGGACTGGTTCTGGGCTCGCCGCGACCGTGGCCCTCGGCTTCATCTTCCTCGGCTTCCAGATCTACGAGTACGTCCACGCCTACAGCGACCTCAACCTCAAGCTCACGACGGGCGTCTTCGGCTCGACCTTCTTCATGCTCACCGGCTTCCACGGCTTCCACGTGACGCTCGGCGTCGTCATGCTGACGGTGATCCTGGTGCGCTCGATGAAGGGCCACTTCACGGCCGACCACCACTTCGCCTTCGAGGCGGTGGCCTGGTACTGGCACTTCGTGGACGTGGTCTGGCTGCTGCTCTTCGTCTTCGTCTACTGGGTGTAGGGACGGCAGCGGCGAAGGAGCGGGGCCGCCCTCGGGGCGGCTTCGCATCTCCCAGATGGGAAAGAGGGTCAGACTCGACTTTTCGTCGCTCTACCGACGCCGGGCGCGCTCCGCGCGGAGGCGAAAAGTGGAGTCTGACCCTCTTTTCGCGCCGAAATCAGCGCATGCCCGCGGCGCGATCCAGCCCGAACAAGTAGGACGAGGACCAGGAAGACGACGAGGGACGACAGCACGATGCGGATCGTGAGCGCCTTCGACCGCGCGGTGCCGTGGCCCCTTGTCGCGGTAGACGAAGAACAGCGCCGAGAACAGGCTCGCGACGACGGCGAGGAGCAGCACGATGACGACGATTTTCATGGCGCGATTCCCGCCGCGCCCCGGCGGGCGCAGGATGTCGAAAGCAGTGCAGACCGATGCCTGCGACGATCGTTCCGACCGGGGCGAGGACGCGTCGCGCGCCCGGGGATGGGCGCCCAGGCTGCTGCCGACGCTCGGCATGGTCGCGGGGTGGCGCTGTGCATTGTCGCTCGGCAACTGGCAGCGTGACCGGGCGCGAGGAGAAGGCGTCGGCGAGCGCCTTGCCGCATCGCGGATGGCCGCACCGGCCGCTCACGCTCCCCGCCGGCGTCGACGCTCGGTCGGCGGGCCTGCTCTTCCGGCCGCGTGCGGGCTCGAGGGGCGCTTCGTGCCCGCCGGCCAGATCTTCATCGACAACCGCGTCCACGGCGGCCGTGCCGGCTTCCACGTGCTGACGCCGCTCGCGGCTGAGGGCGGACGGCCGCGCCGTCCTGGTGAACCGCGGCTGGATCGCGCGGGCGCGCGCGCCCGGCGCCGCCCGACGTGCCCGGCCCCCGGCGAGCAGGCGCGTCGAGGGGCTCGCGATCATCCCGCCGACACGGCTTCGTCGAGCTCTCGGGGGACACCGTCGCCGGCGCCGTGTGGCAGAACCTCTCGATCGACGCGATCGCCCGGCAGGCAGGGCGCGACGTGCTGCCGATGCGTGGTGCAGGCGACCGCCGGCGACGCGGCTGGCCGCGCACGGCAAAGCCCGACGCGGGCATCGCGAAGCACCGCAGTATTCGCTCACCTGGTTCTCCCTCGCCGCGATCGCGTTCGGCCTGTGGGTGGACCTGAACCTGAGGAAAGGACGCGGCTCCACCGTGGATCGGCGCCCCAACGCACGCCGGAAGCTCATCGCGATCATGGCCGCTCTTCGCCCGCCGATCGCGGCTCGCTCGTGACTCTACCACTTCTTCCGCCCCGAGGCGACGGGCCAACTACGGTGAGCTCCTGCCGCCGGCGCCGATCACCAACGGCGCAGTTCACGCGCATCGGCGGCGGCAGCCTTCCGGCTCGGCGGAGCTGCGCGGAAAGTGGGTGCTGGTCGCCGCGGCTCGGGCGCCTGCCCGCGTCCTGCGTGGCCAAGCTCACGCTCATGCGGCAGGTGCGCCTCATGGTGGGGCGCAACGCCGGGCGCATCGAGCGGGTGTTCGTGGCCGATCGCACCACGATGGCGCTTCCCGGCGCGCCGAGCGCCTCGCCGAGCACGGGCAGTCGTCATCACCGCGCCCACCGGGACCGCGCGTCGCGATCGCGCCCGTGAACGACCGCGCGCACCTGTACCTGGTCGACCCGCTGGGCAACGTGATGATGCGCTTCCCCGCGAACGCGGATCCGCGGCGCATGCAGAAGGACCTGGAGCGGCTGCTCAAGGCCTCCCAGATCGGGTAGCTGGGCGTGTCACCCGGAACCGGGCGCCGGGAACGGTTCCACCGCGCGAGAGGGCGCAGCGGGCAAGGACGAAGGCATCCATGCGAAGGAACTCCCCACGATGACGGCACATGCGATCCAGGGCGTGGCGGGCGTGCTCGGCCAGTTCTGGCACTCACCAAGCCGCGCGTCGTCTCGCTCATCGTCTTCACGGCGGTGATCGGCATGTTCCTCGCCGCGCCGGGGCTTCCCCGCCGCGGCGCCTGGTCTACGGGACCGTCGGCATCGCGCTCGTGGCGGGCGCAGCCGCGGCGTTCAACTGCCTGGTCGAGCAGAAGTTCGACGCGGTGATGGCGCGCACGCGCGGGCGGCCCACGGTGATGGGCTCGATCACGACCGCGCAGATCCTGCTCATGTCGGGCGCGGTCGGCGGGCTGGGCCTCGCGATCCTCTGGCACGCCGTGAACCCGCTCACGATGTGGCTCACGCTCGCCACCTTCGTGGGCTACGCGATCGTGTACACGATCATCCTCAAGCCCGCCACGCCGCAGAACATCGTGATCGGCGGCGCCTCCGGGGCGATGCCGCCCGTGCTGGGCTGGGCGGCGATCACCGGCGACGTGACCTACCAGCCGCTGCTGCTCTTCCTCATCATCTTCGCGTGGACGCCGCCGCACTTCTGGGCGCTCGCCCTCTACCGGCGCCGCGAGTACGAGCGCGCGGGCATCCCCATGCTGCCGGTGACCCACGGCGAGGCCTTCACGCGGCTGCACCTGCTGCTCTACACGCTGATCCTCGTGGCCACGACGCTGCTGCCCTTCGCCACGGGCATGGCCGGGAACTTCTACCTGGGCGCGGCGCTGGTCCTGGACGCGGTGTTCCTGGTCTACGCGGTGGCCATCTACGTGAGCTACACGCGACTCGCTCGCGAAGCGCACGTTCCGGTACTCCATCTTCTACCTCGCGGTCCTCTTCGCCGCGCTGATGGTCGACCACTACCTGCCGCTGCTGTTCCGGCCATGAGGCGCCGCGATCTCGTCGGCCTGGCGCTCGCCGCGTTCGCGACGGCGGGGTGCGACAAGCTCATGCCGTCGTCCAGGACGTTCAACGGCGTGGACATCACGGGGTCGGACCTGGGGCCGGACTTCCGCCTCACCGACCACAACGGCAAGGAGCGCACGCTGGCCGACTTCCGCGGCAAGGCGGTGGCGCTCTTCTTCGGCTACACGCACTGCCCGGACGTCTGCCCGACGACGCTTTCCGACATGGCCAACGCCGTGAAGCTCCTGGGGCCCGACGGGCAGCGCGTGCAGGTGATCTTCGTGACCGTCGACCCGAAGCGGGACACCCCGGAGCTGCTGAAGAACTACGTGCCCGCGTTCAACCCGACGTTCCTCGGGCTCTACGGCGACGCCCCGGCGACCGCCAAGGTGACGAAGGACTTCAAGATCTACGCGGCCGAGCGCCCGGGCAAGACGCCCGAGTCCTACACCGTGGACCACTCGGCCGGCCTCTACCTGCTCGACCCGCAGGGCCGCCTGCGCGTATTCGAGAGCCACGGGCAGGGCGCGGAGGCGATCGCGCACGATCTGGCCCAGCTGCTGCGCTCGTCGTAGGCACCACGGCGCACGCGATGGACGCCGACGTCGCCGTGCGCGCACTCGCAGAAGCCGCGGCGCTCGAGCCCGGCAACGTGCTGCTGCGCATCCGACTCGCGCACGCGCGGAAGGTCGCGGGCGACGTCAACGGCGCCGTGGCCGAGCTGGCCGCGACCGCGAAGACGGTACCGTCGAGCCCCGACGCCTGGCTCGCGCTCGCGGGATTGCTGATGGAGATCGAGCTCGCCACGCCGTCCGGGCGCGCGCGCGGCGGGACGTCGCCCCTCGCCCACGCGCTCGTCGCGTTCGAGCAGGCGCTGGCGCTCGCGCCGGACGCGCCGGCGGTGCTCGCGCCGGCGGCGATGGCGCACGCCTATGCCTGCGCCTGGACGCGCGTCGAGGCGCTGGTGGCGCGCCTCGCGGCGATCGGCCGTGCGCAGTCGGGCCCGTTCCCCGTGTCGCCGGTGATGGCCGCGGCGCTCCTCGACGATCCGGCCGTGCAGCAGCGCGCGATACGCGACTACGCGGCGGGCACGCTGCCGCCGCCGCGGCCGCGCGCCCCGGCGGTGCTTCGCGAACGCGGCACGGCGCTGCGCGTGGGCTACCTGTCAGCCGACTTCCACGAGCACGCCACCGCCTATCTCGCGGCCGGCCTGTTCGAGCACCACGACCCCGCGCGCGTCACGTCGTTCGCCTACGCGATCGACCGCGACGACGGCGGGCCGATGCGTGTCCGCCTGCGCCGCGCGTTCGGCCACTGGCGCGATCTGACGGGTCTCGACGACGCGACGGCGGCGGCCAGGATCGCCGCCGACGGTCTCGACGTCCTCGTCGACCTCAAGGGGCACACGCAAGGCAGCCGCCTCGGCATCCTGGCCACGCGACCGGCGCCGGTGCAGATCCACTACCTCGGCTTTCCCGGCACGCTCGCCTACGACGCGGTCGACGCGCTCGTCGCCGACCCGATCGTCGTGCCGCCGGGCGACGAGCGCCATTACGCCGAGGCCGTGCTGCGCCTGCCGCGCTGCTACCAGGTGAACGACCGCGGCAGGGAGCGGCTGACCGCACCGTCGCGCGCGAGTGTCGGCCTGCCGGAGCGCGGCCTCGTGCTGGCGTCGTTCAACCAGGCCTACAAGCTGACGCGGGCCTACGTCGAGATCTGGCTCGACACGCTCGCCCGCCACGACGATGCCGTGCTGTGGCTCTCGGTCCCGCACGTGCCGGCGCGCACGAACCTGCGTGCGGCCGCGGCGGCGCGAGGCATCGCGCCCGAGCGCATCGTATTCGCGGATTACGCGAAGCAGCCACAGCACCTCGCACGTCTCGCCTGCGCGGACCTGGCCCTCGACGTGCTGCCCTACGGCTCGCACACGACGGGCAGCGACGCGCTGTGGTGCGGCGTGCCGCTCCTCACGCAGACCGGGAGCACTTTCGCGGGGCGCGTCGGCACGAGCCTCGTCGACGCGGTGGGCCTGCGCGAGCTCGCTACGGCATCGATCGACGAGTATCGCGCGACGCTCGAGTCGCTCGCGTCGCGGCGCGAACGGCTCGCCCACTACCGGAATCACCTCGAACGGGGGCGCCTCGACTTCCCGCTGTTCGACACCGCGGGATTCGCGCGCGACTTCGAGCGCCTGCTCGAGAATGCGGCCAACCGCCGCTTCGCCGGGACTTCCTAGTTCGCCGGTCGGCGCTCGATCAGCTCGATCTTGTAGCCGTCGGGGTCCTGCACGAACGCGATCACGGTCGAGCCGCCCTTGACGGGGCCGGCCTCGCGCGTGACGCTGCCGCCCTTCGCGCGCACCGCGGCGCACGCCGCGGCGGCGTCGGGCACCTCGATCGCCACGTGACCGTACGCCGTGCCGAGGTCGTAACGCTCGACGCCGTGGTTGTAGGTGAGCTCGAGCACCGCGCCCTTTGACTCGTCGCCGTAGCCGACGAACGCGAGCGAGTACTGCTGGTCCGGACGCTCGGTCGTGCGCAGCAGCTGCATGCCGAGCACGCCGGTGTAGAAGGCGACCGACCGCCGGAGGTCGCCGACGCGCAGCATCGTGTGCAGGATCCGCATGTGGCGCTCCCTAGTCCTGGAACTCGACCATCTCGAAGTCCTCCTTGCGCGCGCCGCACTCCGGACAGGTCCAGTTCGGCGGGACATCGTCCCAGCGCGTGCCGGGCGCGATGCCTTCTTCGGGCGCGCCGACGGCCTCGTCGTAGATCCAGCCGCAGATCAGGCACATGTATCGCTTCATCGTGGATGCCGGTATGGTTGCGCTACACTGGATTCTAGCAATCCGCCGTGCCCGTCACGGCGAAGGACCGACGATGTCCGCAGAACGCGAACCGGAACTTCCGCCCATCGTGCTCGCGTTCGCCGCGACCGATCCCACCGGGGGCACGGGTCTCACGGCCGACCTGCTCGCACTCGCCAGCATGGGCTGCCATCCGCTGTCCGTGGTCACCGCCCTGACCGTGCAGGACACGCTCGGACTCGAGAGCGTGCAGCCGGTGGACGCGGAGTCGGTTGCCGACCAGGCGCGTTGCGTGCTCGAGGACATGCCCGTCGACGCGTTCAAGGTCGGTGCGCTCGGCAGCGTCGAGAACGTCGCCGCCGTCGCCGAGATCCTCTCCGACTACCCCGACGTTCCGCTCGTCCTCGATCCTGTGCTCGTGTCTGCGCGCGGCGACGAACTCGCCGGCGACGACATGGTGCGTGCGATCGCCGAGCTGCTCGTGCCGCAGACCACGGTGCTCGTGGTCACCAGCCTCGAGGCGCGACGCCTCGCGGACGCCGACGACGACGAGGAGTCCTCGGCCGCCGCCTGCGCCGGGGCGCTGATCGAGCGCGGCTGCGAGTTCGTGCTCGTCACCGGTGCGAACGAGCCCGGCCGCGAGGTGATCAACACGCTGTACGGCCGCGACGGCGTCGTGCGCACCGATGCATGGCCGCGCCTGCCCGGCACGTTCCACGGCGCCGGCGGGACGCTCGCGGCGGCACTCGCCGCGATGCTCGCCAACGGACTCGACATGCCCGAGGCTGCGCGCGAGGCGCAGGACTACACGTGGCACGCGCTCGAGAAGGCCTATCGACCGGGGATGGGACGGTTCCTTCCCGACCGCCTGTTCTGGGCGCGCGAGGAGCGGGACGCGCTCGGCGAGACGCCCGAGGTGCCGCGCGCCGATGCGCGCGACGCGCACTGAGGCACGCTGGCCCCGCGGACGGGCGCGCGTTCCCATCACCGAAGACCGATCGACTCTGCCATGACACGCAACGAAGAGCTGTTTGCCCGCGCGCAACGTTCGATTCCGGCCGGCGTGAATTCGCCCGTGCGCGCGTTCCGGTCCGTCGGCGGCACGCCGCGCTTTCTCGTGCGCGGCGAGGGCCCGTACGTCTGGGACGCCGACGGCAAGCGCTACATCGACTACGTGGGCTCGTGGGGGCCGGCGATCCTCGGTCACGCGCACCCTGCCGTGGTGCGCGCGGTGCAGGAGCGCGCGGCATTCGGCCTCTCGTTCGGCGCGCCCACCGAAATCGAGATCGAGCTCGCCGAGCTGCTGGTGGCGCGGCTGCCGTCGATGGAGTTGGTGCGGCTCGTCTCCTCCGGCACGGAGGCGACGATGACGGCGCTGCGACTCGCGCGCGGCCACACCGGCCGCGGCAGGATCGTCAAGTTCGAGGGCTGCTACCACGGCCACGGCGACAGCCTGCTCGTCAAGGCCGGTTCCGGTGCGCTGACGTTCGGGCAACCCTCGTCCGCGGGCGTGCCGCCGGCGATCGCGGGCGAGACGGTCGTCGTGCCGTACAACGACCTCGCGGCGGTCGAGGCCGCGTTCCGCGCCGAGCCGGAGGGCATCGCGGGCATCATCGTCGAACCGATCGCCGGCAACATGAACCTGGTGCGCCCGAAGCCAGGCTTCCTCGAGGGCCTGCGCACGCTGTGCGACCGCTACGGCGCCGTGCTGATCTTCGACGAGGTGATGACCGGGTTTCGCGTCCATCCGCAGGGCGTGCAGGGACTGACGGGCGTCACCCCCGACCTCACCACGCTCGGCAAGGTGATCGGCGGCGGCATGCCCGTCGGTGCGTTCGGCGGCCGGCGCGCGATCATGGAGAAGATCGCGCCGCTCGGCCCCGTCTACCAGGCGGGCACGTTGTCCGGCAATCCCGTGGCGGTCGCCGCGGGGCTCGCCACGCTCGCGGAGACCGGGGCGCCCGGCTTCTACGCGGGCCTCGCAGGCAAGACCCGGGCGATGACCGACGGCCTCGAGGCCGCGGCGAAGCGTGCCGGCGTCACGTTTTGCGCGGATGCGGTCGGCGGCATGTTCGGCATCTACTTCGCACCGCGCGTGCCGCAGACCTACGCGGAGATCATGGCCTGCGACAAGGAGCGCTTCAATCGCTTCTTCCACCGGATGCTCGACGCGGGCATCTACCTCGCGCCGTCCGCGTTCGAGGCCGGATTCGTGTCTGCTGCACACGGCGACGCCGAGATCGCCGCAACGACGGCGGCGGCGGCGGCGGCGTTTGCCGCCATCCGCTGATCGTCCGCTCCGGCGTCACGACCGGCCACGACCCCGGCGGTCGGCCGCGGGAACCTCTTGACCCCTGCGGTGGTCATGGGAATACGGCGTTCGGATTCCCACTGGGGTTCCGAGCGCCGTTTTCGCCTGATCACCCCGAGTGTCGTCGGGGGACGGCGACAAGCACGTGGGATGACGTCGCCGGGCGACGACAGGATCGTTGCCAAAACACGTCAGAAACCCTTGCGAGACAAAAAGTTACGAGTTTTTCCTCACGCCGGCGTGATATGATCGACGCCCTCCAATTGGGTCCATTTTTGCGATGAATCCCGGCGACGCGCCGCCGAGGCGGCGCCTTGGCGAAATCCTGATCGAACGCGGCAAGCTGGACACCGCGGCCCTCGATCGCGCGCTGCGCCTGCAGCAGGAGTCCGGCGGCGAGCGCCTGGGGCAGTTGCTCGTCACCCTGGGCCTGTGCGCCCAGCGCGACGTCACCGAGGCGCTGGCGCAGCAGCTTGGCCTGCCGCTGGTCGACGCCGCGGGCTACCCGGAGTTTCCGATCCTCGAGGAGCAGGTCTCGCCGCGCTTCCTGCGCGAGTCCCGCGCGTTGCCGGTGCGCGAGGACGAGGCCGAGCTGGCGCTCGCGATGGCCGATCCCACCGACACCTACACGATCGGCGCCTTCGAGATGGTGACCGGCCGCTCGGTGCGCCCGATGGTCGCGGTGCCCACCGAGCTCGACACCGCGCTCGAGCGCCTCTACGGCGCCGGCAAGTCGGCGCTCGGGCAGATCATCGGCGAGAACGGCGAGCGCGACGAGCTCGCGTTCGATGCCGACATCCAGCAGCTGAAGGACCTGGCCTCCGAGGCCCCGGTGATCCGGATGGTCTCCCTGATCATCACCAACGCGCTGGAAGCGCGGGCCTCCGACATCCACATCGAGCCGTTCGAGAACCGCCTGATCGTGCGCTACCGCATCGACGGCGTGCTGCACGAGATCGAGTCGCCGCCGCGCCGGCTGTCGGCCGCCGTGATCTCGCGCGTCAAGATCATGGCGAACCTCGACATCGCCGAACGCAGGCTGCCGCAGGACGGCCGCATCCGGCTGCGCGTGCAGGGCAAGGAGATCGACCTGCGCGTGTCCACGGTGCCGACGATGCACGGCGAGTCGGTGGTGATGCGGATCCTCGACAAGGGCGGCGTCGCGCTCGACTTCCAGCGCCTGGGCTTCGAGCCGGACACGCTCGAGCGCTTCATCGAGGTGCTGCACCAGCCGAACGGCGTGCTGCTCGTCACCGGTCCGACCGGCTCGGGCAAGACGACGACGCTCTACACGGCGCTCGCCCGGCTGAACCAGCCGGACGTGAAGATCCTCACCGTCGAGGACCCGGTCGAGTACCAGATGGCCGGGATCAACCAGATCCAGGTCAAGCCGCAGATCGGGCTCACGTTCGCCAACGCGCTGCGCTCGATCGTGCGCCAGGACCCCGACGTGATCATGATCGGCGAGATCCGCGACCTCGAGACCGCGCAGATCGCCGTGCAGTCGGCGCTGACCGGCCACCTCGTGCTCTCGACGGTGCACACCAACGACGCGCCGTCGACCGTCAACCGGCTGCTCGACATGGGCGTCGACGACTACCTGCTCACCTCCACCGTCATCGGCATCCTCGCGCAGCGCCTGGTGCGCACCTTGTGCCCGGCGTGCCGCGAGCCGCACGATGCGCTGCCCGAGCTGGTCGATGAGATGGGACTGCGCAAGTTCGCGCCCACGGGACCGATCACGCTGTGGAAGCCGCGCGGCTGCGCGGAGTGCGCGAACACCGGCTACACCGGCCGCGTCGGCATCGTCGAGATGCTGACCATGTCGGACGCGGTGCGGAGCCTGGTGATGCGCCACGCCACCGCCGGCGAGCTGCGTGCCCAGGCGCTCGCGGACGGCATGCTCACGATGTACGACGACGGCCTGCGCAAGGCGTTGAAGGGCGTGACCACCTTCGAGGAAGTGCTCCGCGTCACGCGCGAGGGGTGACCGGCTGTATGCCGCTCTATCACTACAAGGCGGTCACCCCGGGCGGCGAGGTCGCGACCGGCGAACTCGAGGCCGCGAACCAGGCCGAGATCGCCGACCGCCTGCGCGACCAGGGCATGATGCCGATGCAGATCGGCGAGTCGGCGGGCGGCGCTGCCGGGCCGGTGCGGCGCGGACGCGGTGCGGGACGCCGCTGGTTCGCGCCGAAGCACGTGACGCGCGATCACCTGATCGGGCTCACGCGCGAGCTGTCGACGCTGCTCAACGCGGGCCTGCCGCTCGACCGCGCGCTCGAGATGCTGATCGGCGTGTCGATCGCACCGCCGGTGACGGCGCTCCTGCAGGGGGTCCGCGACGACGTGCGCGGCGGCCGCGCGCTGTCGCAGGCGCTCGAGGCGCGGCGCGAGGTGTTCTCGCGCTTCTACGTCAACATCGTGCGCGCCGGCGAGGCCGGGGGCGCACTGGGCGACGTGCTCGGCAGGCTTGCCGAGACGATGGAGCGCAACAAGGAGACGCGCGAGAGCGTGAAGAGCGCGCTCATCTACCCGACGATCCTGGTCGGCGTCGCTGCGGTGTCCGTCGTCGTGCTGCTGATCTTCGTCGTGCCGCAGTTCGAGCACACGTTCGCGCAGGCCGGCAAGGCACTGCCGCTGCCGACGGCCGTCGTGGTGGCACTGGGCTCGTTCTTCCGCCACTGGTGGTGGGCCGTGCTGCTCGGGATCGCCGCGCTCGCCTGGTGGCTGCCGCGGCGGCTCGCCAGGCCCGCGGTGCGCAGGCGGGTCGACGCGCGGCTCCTGCGCCTGCCGATCGTCGGCGACCTCGTGACCAAGATCGAGGTGGCGCGCTTCGCGCGCACGCTCTCGACGCTGCTCGCCAACGGCGTGACGCTGCTCTCCGGCCTCGCCATCGTCAAGGAGACGATGGGCAACGGCGTGCTGGCCGGTGCGCTCGACGGCGTCATCGCGCGGCTGCGCGAGGGCAAGGGCTTCGGCCGGCCGCTCGCCGACACCGGCCTCTACCCGAGGCTCGCCACGCAGATGATCCTGGTCGGCGAGGAGTCGGGACGGCTCGAGGAGATGCTCGCGCGCGTCGCCGACGTCTACGATCGCGAAGTGCAGACCGCCGTGAAGCGCTTCCTGGCGGTGCTCGAGCCCGCGCTGATCCTCTCGCTCGCCGTGATGATCGGGGGCATCGTGTTCTCGATCCTGCTCGGCGTGATGGGCATGAGCGAACTCGTGGGCTGAGGACGGATTCCAACGGATGAGGGTGCGGGTCGCGTTCGACCCGGCCCCGACAGTGACGAAAGGCAGGCCATGCGACAACCAACCCGACGCGCCGCGATCCGCGGCATGACCCTGATCGAGATCCTCGTGGTGCTGGTGCTGATCGGCATCGTGCTCGGCATCGTCGGCGGCAACTTCATCGGCCGCGGCGAGAAGGCGAAGGCCGACGCCGCCAAGGTCGAGATCGGCCAGATCGCCCAGGCGCTCGATCTCTACAAGCTCGAGGTCGGCCGCTACCCGACGACCCAGGAGGGTCTGCAGGCGCTGGTGAGCGCGCCGACGGGCACCGCGAACTGGAACGGCCCGTACTGGAAGAAGGCCGCGATGCCGAAGGACCCGTGGAACAACGAGTACCGCTACGTGTCCCCGGCGCAGGGCGCGCCGTTCGAGATCATCTCGCTCGGCGCGGACGGCCAGGAAGGCGGCGAGGGTGTCGGGAAGGACATCTCCAGCCTGCGCTGACGCGCGCTTGCCGGGAATGCTGCGCACGCGAACCACGATGGCAGGAGCCCGCGGCGTCACGATGCTCGAGCTGCTCGTCGTGCTCGCGCTCATGGCGCTGATGACGACACTGGTGATGCCGATGCTCGGGCCCGGCGTGTCGACCGCGGACCTGCGGGCGTCGGCCCGGCAGCTCGCTGCGGGCATGCGGCTTGCCCGCAGCGAGGCGATGGCTTCGCGTCACGACGCCTTCGTCACGATCGACCTCGAGGGGCGGCGCTTCCGCGTTGGCGCGGACCCGCGCGAGCATCCGCTGCCGAAGGACATCGAGATCAAGCTCTTCACGGCGCAGAAGGACCTCGTCGACGACAAGGTCGGGGCGATCCGCTTCTACGCCGATGGCGGCAGCAACGGCGGCCGCGTCACGCTCGCCGCGGGCGAGCGCAAGTTCGAGGTCGACGTGGACTGGCTCACCGGCCGCGTCGCGATCCTGGACTGAACGCGATGGCCGGTCGCGTTCACCCGGGAAGAGTCGCCGCGTACCCGCGTACGCGTGGACGGTGGCCCACCGCGCGGGCCGCCGGCTTCTCGCTCCTCGAGGTGCTGGCCGCGTTCGTGATCCTTTCGCTGTTCGCGACCAGCCTGTTCGGATTGTTTTCCGGGGCGCTCGGCAACGCGTCGGCGGCTGACGACTGGAGCCGCGCACTGCTCGTTGCGCAGAGCCGATTGGCCACCGCGGCGTCGGTACAGCCGCTCGCCGAGGCGGCGGACGCCGGCACCGAGGACGAGGGCAGGATCCGCTGGGAGACCCGCGTCGCGCCGTGGAATCCGCCGGAGGTCGATCCGGAGCTCGCGCGCATCTCGGAAGGCATGACGACCCGCCTCTATCGCGTCGAGGTCGACGTGCGCTTTCCTGGCATCGCCGGCGGCGAGCGCTCGATCGCGCTAGCCACGGTCCGCCTGGCTGGCAAGGACCTGTCCCAATGACGCGGGCGCGCCGCACGCAGTCGGGCTTCACGCTGCTCGAGCTGGTGATCGCGCTGTCGTTGCTCGCGCTGATGTCGGGCGTGCTCTTCGGCGCCCTCGGCTTCGCCGGGCGCAGTTGGGAGGGCGGCGAGGCGAAGGCGGAGGCGACGTCCGGCATGCGGCTCACGCACGAGTTCCTGCGCGCCCAGATCGAAGGTCAGCACCCGCTGCGCATGCACAAGATGCCGGAGTTTCCGCTGGTGTTCGCCGGCAAGTCCGACGAGATGCGCTTCGCTGCGCCGCTGCCGGCACGCGTCACCGGCGGCGGCATCTGGTACTACCGCCTCGCGATCGCGCGCGAGGGCGACCGCGAGCGCCTCGTGCTGCAGCGCAGCGTGCCTGACCTCGATGGGTTCGCGCTCCCCGAATTCGATGGCGCGGACCGTTCGATCCTCGCGGACGACATCGCCGAGCTTCGCATCGGGTACTTCGGCCGCGACCCCGGGGCGGCGACGACGGTCACCCCGACCTGGCGCGAGCGCTGGGACGATCGCCACCGGCTGCCGCTCCTCGTCCGGATTGACGTGACGCCCAGGCGCGGACTGGCGTGGCCGACACTGGTGGTCGCGCCCCGGCAGGCCGCGGAGTCCGGCTGCCGGCAGTGGGACACGGCCGGCGAGCGTTGCGTGGGGATGCAGTCGTGAGCGCGGCGGGCAAAGCCCAGGCCCGAAGGGCACGTCGCCGCGCGAGCGACCAGCGGCCGACGCTCGACACCGCGCGGTGGGGATGGTGCAAGGAGGCCGCCTTGAGCGCGCCGACATGCCAACGCGGCATCGCGCTGATCATGGTGCTCTGGCTCACCGTGATGCTGACGGTGATCGGCGGCGCGTTCGCGTTCTCGATGCGCAGCGAGGTGCTCGCCGCCCGCAACGCCGTGTCGCTCGCGCAGGTGCGCGCCGCGGCGGACGGCGCACTCGACCGCACCGTGTTCGAGCTGCTGCGGCCGCGGACCACCGAATCCTGGAAGGCCGACGGCCGGTACCACCAGTGGAAGGACGGCGAGGTGCTGCTGGTGGCGTCCGCGGTCGACGAGAGCGCCCGCATCGACCTCAACATGGGGGCGGAGGCGCTGCTCAAGAATCTGTTCGTCGTCCTCGGCGAGCTGGACGACGCGGCCGCGTCGGCGCTGGTCGATGCGATCGTCGACTGGCGCGATGCCGACGAACTGCGTCGGCCCGCCGGCGCGGAAGCCGCGGACTACCGCGCGGCGAGCTCGAACTACACGCCGTCGAATCGCGACTTCGAGACCGTGGGTGAGCTGTCGCGGGTGCTCGGGGTCACGCCTGCGCTGTACGCGAAGGTCGCTCCTTTGCTGACCGTGCACTCGCGACAGCGCGGCATCAACTCGCTCACCGCGAGCCGCAGCGTACTGCTCGCCCTGCCCGGTGCGACGCCCGAAGCCGTCGATACCTACGTCACCGCGCGCGACGAGGCGCTCGCCAACAACCTGCCGGTGCAGCCGTTCCCGCCGGCGCAGGCGTACGGCGCCGGCGCCGGGGCGGTCTGGCGCGTGCGCGCCGAGGCGTTCGGCGCCGATGGTGTAACCTTCGTCCGCGAGTCCGTGGTGCGAGCCACCGCCGACCCCCGCCGGCCCTACTACGCGCTCCTGTGGAGCGAGGGCGAACGCCCGCCGCCTCCGCCGGCGGTCGCGCCCGAGGCCGACCCTTCCGCCCGTGTCCCCGCGAACGATGCCTCCCGATCGTGACCTAGCCGGCCGCACCCAGTCCCGTACGTTGCGCGGCCTGACGCGCCGTACGGGTCTCGCCGCCTTCTGGGAGTGGTGGAGCGCGGAGCTGGCGACGTTCGTGCCGCGGACGGCGCGCGCCGCGGTGCAGCGCCGCCGCCTGCGTCCGGTGCTCGCCTTCGACGCGGACCACGCCGTGCTCTGGCGGCCGGTGGCCGGCGAGCACGGCCTCGAAATGCAGCCGGTGGTCAGCATCCCGCTCGCGGGCGACGCCGCCGCCGGACGCGCCGCGCTCGACAGCGTGCCGCGGGTCGTCTACGGCGGCGCGAGCGCGCCGGCGCGCGTCGCCGTTGCGCTGCCCGCGAAGTCGGTGCTGCGCCGCTCGCTCGCGCTGCCCGCGGCCGTCGAGGAAAACCTGCTCGACGCGCTCGCGTTCGACCTCGACCGTCACACGCCCTTCAAGGCCGACGAACTGTACTTCGACGCGACGGTGACCGGCCGGGATCCGTCGCGCAACGAGATCCGCGTCGAGCTCGCGGCGGCGCGTCGCGCGATCGTCGACCGCGCCGTCGCGCAGGCCGAGAGCTGGGGCGCGACCGTGGTCGCAGTGACGCCGGAGCCGGGGAGCACGACCGAACCCTCGCGTCTCAATCTGCTCCCGGCGGAGCGGCGCCCGGCGCCGGGCGCCGGCGCGTGGCTGCGGATCTGGGCGCCGCTTGCGCTGCTGCTCGCGCTCTGTGCCGTTGCGGTGGCGCTGCCCGTCTGGCAAAAGCGCGAGTACGCGATCGCGCTGTTGCGCATCGTCGACGGCGCGCGTGCGCAAGCGGCGGTCTCCGAGGGCCTGCGCACCCAGCTCGACAGGGAAACGAGCGACTACAACTTCCCCCTCGAGCGCAAATTCGCGTTCCCATCCTCGGTGCAGGTGCTCGACGAGATCACCAAGCTGCTGCCCGACGACACGTGGCTCACGCAGATGGAGGTCAAGACCCAGACGCGCGGCAAGGACACCCAGCGGGAGCTGCTGATGCGCGGCGAGTCGGGCAACGCCGGCCGCCTGATCACGCTGTTCGAGGAGTCGAAGGTGTTCACGCAGACGGCGCCGCGCTCGCCGACGACCAAGATCCAGCCGGGCCCCGGGGAGATCTTCGACCTCGCCGCGCAGCTGCGCCCGCTGCCCAAGCCCGCCCCTATCGAGGTGGTGGCCGCGCCGTCGACTGCCGCGCCTGCGGCCGGGACCGGCGCACCGGCCATCCCTGCGACGCAGGCCACCCCGGCGGTTTCCACGCCCGCCGCGGCAGCGGCGGCGGTACCGGCCGCGGCGCCCGCATCGGCGCCGGTGCCCGCCGTGCCGCCGTCGACACCGTCCGTGCCCGCGGCGGCGCCGGCGCGTTCGGCGGAGAAGGCGACCGCAAGCGCTCCCGCACCAACGCCGGTGCCCGCACCGCGTCCTGCCGAGCCGCCGAGGACGCAGCCATGACTCCGGCATTTGCCGCGAAGCTCCCACCCGGCCGGTCGCGTGCGCTGGCGCTCGGCCTGCTGGTGATCGTGATCGCAGCGATCGCCGCGCTGCTGCTCGTGCCGGCGCTGCTGCTGCATCGGCACTACGACGAGGCGATCGAGTCGGCGCACGACCGCCTGGCGCGGTACAAGCGCGTCGCGGCCCAGGCGCCGGCGCTCGGCCGCGCGCTCGAGGCCATGCGGGAGAAGAACGGGCGCCGCTTCTACCTGAAGAACACCGCGACCAACCTGGCCAGCGCCGAGCTGTCCGAACTGGTCAAGACCGCGATCGAGTCCTCCGGCGGACGCATCACCACGTCGCAGAACATCGCGCCGAAGGACGACGAGCGCTTCAAGCATCTCGGCGTCAACGTCCAGTTCTTCGCGACCACCGCCAACCTGCAGAAGATCCTCGCGACCCTCGAATCGCAGGTACCGCTGGTGACCATCCAGAGTCTCACGGTGCGCCCGGTGAACGCGTTCCGCGGCTTCAAGCCGCCGCCGGGGCAGGAGCCCGAAGTGATCGTCCAGCTCGAGGCGTTCGCGTGGGCGCATCCGGAAACCAACCGACCGCCCGCGGCGAGTCCGGCGTCGGCGGCGAAAGGCTGACGGGAGGTGCGATGAACGATTTCCGAAATCGATCGGGCATCCTGATCTTCTGGCTCGCAGCGCTCGGTGCGGTCGTCGCCCTCATCGGCTGGGAGACCGATTGGGGACGTGGGCTCACCCGTGCCCCGGTCGTCCCCGAGGTGGCTGCGCCCGCGCCGGTGACACTTGCGCTGCTGCCCGACTCCCGGGACGAAGACGGCGTCCAGTCCCGCCAGCAGACCGTGGAGCGTCCGGTGTTCGTGCCGACGCGCCGCCCGGCACCACCGGCCGTCCAGGCCGCGTCGGAGGCCGCGAAGCCGCGCATGCAGAAGGGACAGTTCGTGCTCACGGGGACGGCCGTCGTCGAGCACAAGTCGGTTGCGTTCCTGCGCGAGTCCGCGGGCGGCAAGTCGCGCTCCGTGCGCGTCGGCGAGACGATCAATGGTCTCGTCGTCGCCGAAGTGAAGCCGGATCGGGTCAAGCTCACCATGGGCGAGGACAGCGAGGAACTCCTGCTCAAGGTTGCCGCGGGCCCGCGCACCACCATCCAGCCGGTGCAACCGGCCGCGCCGGGCGCCCCGGGCGTCCCGACGGCCGGTCGCCCTGGCGGACCGGCGATCGACGGCGGCGTACCCGCAGCGGCGGGTCCCGGCGGCGGCGGACCGGCGCAGGCCCCCGGCGCGCAGCCGGGCGTGGGCGATGCCGAGGCATCGCTGCTCGAGCGCCGGCGTGCGGCGCGCGCCGCGCAGGCGGCAGCCGAAGCAGCGGCACGGGCGGGCCAGGCCTTACCGCCCGCGCTGCCGTCGGCACCCAACACGACGACCCCCGCGACGCCCGCGGCGACGGACCCGGCCTGGGCCGAGGTCTATCGCCGCATGCAGCAGCCGAGACGCTGACCGACAGGATGCCGATGCGCGATCCCCGCCCCGAATGCCGACCCGGCGACGTCAATGCCTCGCCCGAGAGCCCCATGAACCCTCTTCGCCCGTATCGCCGCATGGCCGTGGCCGCGTTGGCCCTGCTCGCCCTCGCCGCGTGCCAGACCACGCCCGAGGCCCCGCCGGGCACGCCCGGTGCACCACGGACGCAGGTGCACAAGGCGACGCCGGGCGTCCCGGCGCCCCTCGCCGACGTGGCCGCGCGTGCCGCCGATCCCGATGCGAAGGGCGATCCGTACCGGATCTTCAAGGGCACCGGCATCGTGGTGAAGGGCCAGCAGCCGGGCGGCGGCGTGCCGCCTGCACCCGCCGCACCGCCCAGCGGCGGCGGCGTGGTGCTGAACTTCGAGGGCGCGGACCTGCGGGAGGTCGTGCGCAACATCCTGGGCGACATCCTCGGCGAGAGCTACACGATCGACCCGGCGGTCGGCGGCCAGGTGACGATCCGCACGACCTCGGGCGTGCCCCGCGACGCGCTGTACGCGACGCTCGAGACCATCCTGCGCATGAACGGCGCGACGATGGTCAAGGCGGGCGGCCTGTTCAAGATCGTGCCGCAGGCCGCCGCGGTGCGCGGCAACGTCACGCCGCAGCTCGGCAGCAGCCAGCGCGCGTTGCCGGCGGGCTACTCGGTGCAGATCGTGCCGCTGCGCTACGTCGGCGTGCGCGACATGATCCGCATCCTCGAGCCCTTCGCCAAGGACGCGCAGGCGGTGCGCGCCGACGAGCTGCGCAACCTGCTGATCCTCGCAGGCACCGAGCGCGAGCTCCGGCACCTGATCGAGACCGTCGACATGTTCGACATCGACTGGATGGCGGGCATGTCGGCCGGCGTGTTCGTGCTGCAGAACGCTGACGTGAAGAGCGTGATGGGCGAGCTCGACAAGGTGATCGGCAACCCGCAGCAGAGCCCGCTCGCCGGCCTGCTGCGCATCGTCCCGATCGAGCGCATGAACGCGCTGCTGGTGATCTCGCCCAACCCGGCTTACCTCGAGCAGGCGAAGCAGTGGGTCGAGCGGCTCGACCGCGGTGGCGGCGGCGACGGGCCGCGCCTTTATGTTTACGCGTTGCAGAACAGCCGCGCCGAGAAGGTCGCGCCGCTGCTGCAGCAGGCCTTTACCGGCCGGGCGCAGGCGCCCGCGGTGGCGGCGCCGCCGACCCTGTCGCCGGGTACGCCGGCCGGAACGATCGTGTCGCCGCCAGGGTTTCAGCCGCAGTCGCTCGTCCAGCCTTCGACCACGCCGGCGCAGGCGGCAGGCGCGGTGGCCGCGGGCGTCGCGGCAGGCGCCGCTGCAGCACGGGCGATCGGCGAGGGCACCGGCATCGTGCGCAACCTGCAGGCGGTGGCCGACAAGGACAACAACACGATCATCATCGTGGCCACGCCAGTCGAATTCGCGGTGATCGAGTCGGCGCTGAAGAGGCTCGACGTGCCTGCACGGCAGGTGCTGATCGACATGACGATCGCCGAGATCCAACTCACCGACCAGCTGCAGTTCGGCGTCGAGTGGCTGTTCAACGGCGTTACACCAAATGGCCAGGGCTTCGGCGGCCAGGTCAACACGCCGATCAGCCCCATCGCCGGCGGTTCGTCGTCGACCCCGCAGTACTCGTTGCCGACGATCCTCTCGCAGGGCTTCAGCTACCTGATCAGCAGCGGGAAATTCCCGGGCGGCGTCGCAGCCGCACTTCGACTCCTCGATACCTATGGCAATACCAAGGTGATCAGCAACCCGCACCTCGCCGCGCTCGACAACCAGAAGGCGACGATCAAGGTCGGCAACCGCATCCCGATCGACCAGTCAGTAATCGTCGGTGGCACGACCAACGCGGTGACGACCACCGCCCAGTACATCGACACCGGCGTGCTGGTGCAGGTGACGCCCCACATCAATGCCGGCGGGCTGGTCACGCTCGAGGTGCAGGCCGAGGTCAGCAATCCGGGGCCGGCACCGTCCGGAACGGCGCCGCCGATCAATACGCGTTCGGTGCAGACCAGCATCGCGGTGCCGACCGGCCAGACGATGATCATGGGCGGCCTGATCCTCGACGGCGACGACAACAACTCGAAGGGACTGCCGATGTTGTCCCGCATTCCCGTGCTGGGCGGGTTGTTCGGGTCACAGGAACTACGCAAGGCCCGCACCGAGCTCGTGCTGTTCGTCACCCCGCGCGTCCTTGACACGGACTTCGACGTGCGAAACGCGGTCGACGACCTGCGCCGGCGCATGGAGCGCCTGGACAGCGTGTATCCGGCAGTCGTGCCGGGCGGGCCGCCGGGGGTGCCAGCGGCCTGGCCCGAATTTGTCGCTCCGCGGTGACAACGGCCTTGTTGCGGGATCGCAACATCTTCGGGGTAGCGGGCAAGAGCCCGGAATCCTCATTGACGCTCCCCGGAGCCGCCACTAGCCTTGAGTCAAGAACTGCCGCGACATCCTGCCGCCCGATGGCTGGCTCACAACGCAGCGGGACGCATAAAACTGGTTGGAAAGCGGGGTATCGCGTGGCGGTTCGCAGTTTTCGGCAGTTTTTGGGTTTTTCTGTCGCCGAATGGCGACAGGTAGCGGCGGCAGCGGTGGTGGCCGCGGGTGTGTTGGGCGTCGCCGGATGCGCGACCGCCCCGCCCGGTGGGGCTCCGGAGACGGGGCTGACCGAGGCGGCGCGGGTCGCCACGGTGACGAAGAGGGCGGAGGAGCGCTGGGCGCTGCTGATCAAGGGCGACGTCAAGGCGGCCTACGCGTACCTCTCCCCGGCGTCCCGGGCGGTCACGTCGCTGGAGCGCTACGTGGCAAGGACGAGAACCGGCAATTTCCGCGAAGTACAAGCTCGACCGGGTGTCGTGCGAGGCGGAAACCTGCAGGGTCAGGCTGTTTCTCACCTTCGACCACCGGGTGATGCAGGGGGTGGTCACCCCCATCGAGGAAACCTGGGTGTTCGAGGGTGGGCAGGCATGGTTCGTGTACCGGGAGTAAAGTGGCAGTCGTTGCAGGATTCACACAGGGGGAAGTCCGGGCGGGTCCCGAAAAGCTTTGCAGAACCAACAAGCTGTAATAACATTCGCGCGTTGTAGGCGTTTAAAGTGATCACTTTGAACAGCAACTCCAAGGAGTCAAAAAGCACCATGAATACGTTCAAGCAGAAGTCGCTGTACGTCGCTCTGGCGGGTGTCTCCGCGCTGGGCGTGACGGGCGCCGCGCAAGCGGTGTCGGTCAACCCGGACGGTCTCGGCCAGGCGCTCATCTACCCGTACTACACGGTCCGCGACAAGGTCGCCGGCGCGCCGTTCACCTCCCTGCTGTCGGTGGTGAACTCCACGGCCTCGGCCAAGGCGGTCAAGGTCCGCTTCCTGGAAGGCAAGAACTCCAAGGAAGTCCTGGACTTCAACCTCTACCTGTCGAAGTACGACGTGTGGGTCGCGGCGATCACCAATGGACCCGGCGTCACCGGGACCGTCGGCGCCCCCGGCATCTACACGCCGGACAAGTCCTGCACGACGCCCGTGGTCTCGTCGGATCCGACCAACCCGACCCTGTTCGTGAACTACGCGTACACGGGTTCGGCGGCTGACGGTGCCGACACCTCCCTCGACCGCGCACGCGAGGGTTACGTCGAAATCATCGAGATGGGCAACATCCTCGGCGGTTCGACGACCGAAACCGCGGTCACGCACGTCGCCGGCGTTCCGCCGTGCGGCGCGCTCGCCTCGGCCTCGGCCCATACGGTGGCCGGCAACGGCGGCCTGTTCGGCGGCATGACGCTCATCAACGTGCTGGCTGGCGAGGACTTCGCCGTCGACGCGACCGCTCTGGAAGGCTTCTCGACGCTGCCCCTGTGGGCGCCGGCGGGCTCGGTCGACCCGACGCTGTCGTTCGTCAACCCGAAGGTCTCGGTGGTCACGTCGGGTGCCAACACCTACGTCACCGACTGGACGGGCCTCGGCGCCGTCGACCCGGTGTCCGCGGTGATGATGCACAACAACGTCTACAACGAGTTCGTGCTCGAGTCGGTCACCAACTCGCGTACCGACTGGGTTGCGACGATGCCGACGAAGCGCTTCTACATCGCGAACGGCTCGGGCAACAACGCCGGTCGCCTGTTCCAGCGCAACTTCAACGGCAACAGCGGCTCGTGCGACGACGTCGCGGTTTCGATCTACGACCGCGAAGAGCGCACGGTCACGGCTCCGGGCTCGTTCTCGCCGCCGCCGCCGACCCAGACCGACGCCATCTGCTGGGAAGCGAACGTCATCACGTTCAACAACACGAACGTGTTCGCGTCGAAGAACCTCGCCAATGTTCCGACGAGCTTCGCGGCGGGCTGGCTGGGCCTCAACTTCCTGACCGCAACCGTTCCGGCGGGCAAGCATCAGCTCGTGGGCGGCGCGTCGACGGTGTTCAACACCGCGGCCGGCACGACCTCGGCGCTGACGTCGACGACGTTCAACGGCCTGCCGGTGATCGGCTTCTCGGCGATCACGTTCGAGAACGGCACGCTGCCTGGCCCGACTGGTAGCCTGATCCAGTCGCAGTACGGCGGCGCGTTCCAGCACAAGCAGACCCGTTCGGTCCAGTAACACCGGATCGCGCGAATCGAAGGGCGGGGAGCAATCCCCGCCCTTTTTTTATGCGTTGCTTTGCGCGTCGTTTCCGGCGCGTGTTGTTGTTCAGGATCGATCGTTTTCCCGGCATCGTTTGCCCCACCGCAGGGGAGCCCGTATAATCGCGCGCCAAACAAGAACATCGGGAGGATCGTTCGGCGGCGGCACCGCCGGTACGCACAGGATGAAGAGGAGCTCGGCAATGGCATTGGGACGTTGGTTGGCGGCTGCTGCGGCCGTGTGGGCACTGGCGGGCGTGGTGCCCGCAACGGCGGCGACGTTCAGTTACGAGGATCCGCAGTGCGCCGAATTCTCCGTGACCGGCAGCGGACCGGCCTATACGCTGACCTGCAACCTGATCAGCACGCCCGCCTGCCAGCTCTCGGTGTTTCCAGCCAAGCCCGCGGTCGGCGAGCAGGTGACGCTGGTCGCCTCGTGCACGGGCGCCCCGTTCGGCTGGATCTTCACCAAGGGTTCGACGCTTGGCACGCAGGCCTCGATCTGCGGCACGACCACCTCGACGTGCGTCGATACCAATCCTCCTCCGAGCGCGGGGACGACGCTGATCTACACGGTGCTGGGCGGTAACGCCAGCGGCCGCGGCCCGGTCGCCGCCGTTTCGGTGACCTGGCAATGATCCGGAGGCCCACGATGACCACACGCCCAGGCCTCCTTCGCATGCTCGCCGCGCCGGCCGCAATAGCCGCCGTCGCACTCGTCGCCCCCGTGCCTGCGCACGCGGCGACGGTGAGCTTCACCAATCCGTCGTGCTCCTCGTTCACGTTCACCGACCTCGGCGGTGGAACGTACTCGGTGCTCTGCAACCTGCCGACGGTGCCCGTGTGCACGCTCACGGCGTCCTCGCTGACGCCGGCGACCGGCGCGACGGTCACGCTGACCGCAAACTGCAGCGGCAATCCGTTCGGTTGGCTGTGGACTGGCACCGCGACCGCCTGCTCGACGGGGTCGGCGACGTGCACCGACACCCAGTCCGCCGCCGGCGCGAAGACGTACACCGTGTTCGGCGGCAACGCCGTCGGGCAGGGCCCGGTGGCGTCGGTCACCGTCAACTGGGCACAGCCGACGACGCCGCCCACACTCTGCACGGTGGCGCGTACGACGCCGGCGAGCGGCTCGCTGCCGCAGGCCGGTGGCGCCATCGAACTGAATGGCTCCTGCAACGGCGGCGGCACCGTCACCGCATGGGAATGGCGCAAGAATGGCGCGACGGTCACCGGGCAGCGAACGGCGCAGTACGCCGAGACGTTGCCGGCCAACACCGGGACCGCGTCGATCACCTACAGCTACGACGCGCGTGCTTGCGCCGGGGCAAGCTGCTCGGCCTGGACGTCGCCGCTCACCACGGTCAGCGTCTCGGGCAGCACGGTGTCCGTCGGGTTCTGCTCACAGTACCCGAAGGTGACGATCGTCGACCTGCCCTGGGGCGGTACCGTCGACACGGCCGGTGCGTCGCCGAACGGGTTCGAGCCCGACATGGTGTTCGTCGGCCGCCTGACGGTGCCCGTGGGCGCGACCTCCTCCACCGCCGGGCAGGTGCGCTTCGTCGAGTACGTCGATGGCCAGGCGTATCGGGTGATGAACGTCTCCACGCAGGCCTGCGACTTCCGCGGCTTCATCCCGGGTTCGGCGAGCAACACTGATCCGACGGGCGCGAACTACCCGCTGAAGTGGAGCAACGACATCAATCCGCAGATCCTGTTCCAGATGCATCCCGGCCTGTTCAACGCGGTGCTGACACCTGGCCAGACGTATTACTTCAACCTGCGCAACATCAACTGGGTCACGGGGCAGTTGTCTTGCTTCACCGGGACCTGCAACGGCCGCTTCCAGATCGCCCCGCCTCTTTGACTCCGGGGGCAGTGACACCGGCACGCGACCGCTGCACCAGTGCTCGACGCGGGAGCCCCGTTCGCGGGGCTTCTGCATTTTTGCCCGCCAGAACCTATCGGATTGCCATGCATACCTTCTTCCGCCACGCGGCCGGCGTCGCGCTCGTGACGGCGCTCGCGCTCCTCCTTCCGGACGAGGCCCGGTCCCAGGCCGCCACCGACGATCCCGTGCTCGTCGAGAACAGCACGGTGACAGTCCGTCGCAGCGACTACCAGCGCGAGCTCGAGCGCCTGCCTCCCGAGGTCCGCCCCGGGTTTGCGAACAGCGAAAAGCGCGTCAATGAGCTGCTGCGCCGCATGCTGATCGAACGCACGCTCGCCGCGCAGGCGCGGGCCGAGAAGCTGGAGACGCGCCCGGAGCACGCCGCGCGCTTCGCGATGGAGCAGGAGCGCCTCTACGCCCAGATCAAGGTCGCCGAGATCGACGCTCTCGCGTCCGCCGGCTTCGACGCCAATCGCGCGCAGTGGGAGGCGCGTGCCCGCGAGCTCTACCAGGTCGACCGGGCGAAGTACTCGACGCCCGAGCAGGTGAGTGCCTCGCACATTCTCTTCGACACCAAGACGCGCAACAGCGACGAGGCGCGCCGGCTCGCCGCGGAGGCGCTCGCGAAGGCCAAGGCCGGCGCGGACTTCGCCGTGCTGGCGCGCGAGGTCTCCGACGACCGCAGCGCCAAGGCGAACAGCGGGCAGCTCGGCTGGTTCACGTTCGGCGAGATGGACCCGGCGTTCGCCAAGGCCGCGTTCGCGCTCGCGAAGTCCGGCGAGCTTTCGGAACCGGTGCAGTCGTCGTTCGGCTGGCACGTGATCCGGCTCGACGGGCGGCGCCCAGCGGTCCGCAAGCCCTTCGAGGAAGTGCGCGAGTCGATCCTCGCGGAGCTGAAGCAGAAGCACGTGAACGACGAGCGGGAGGCCGCGCTGGCGAAGCTCCGCACCGACCCGACGATCCGCGCCCATCGCGAGGCGATCGACGCGCTGGTCACGCGCGTCGAGCAGGATGCGGTGCGCCGCGCTGTGCAGCAGCAGGCCCCCGGGGCGACGGCGCCGCCGTCGAAGTAGCGGCCCACCGCCGCACCGGCATCCCGCCCGGGCCCGCATGTCGCAGTCGATGCAGGACACCGCCCGCGCCATCACGGTAACGCCGCCCGGCGCACCGTCGCGGCGGCTCTTCACCCTGTGGCGCAACTTCTTCTCGCGCGAGGTCCGCCAGCGCTACCTCGGCAGCGTGACCGGCCTCGCCTGGGCGCTCGTCCATCCGCTCGCGCTGCTTGCCGTCTATCACTTCGTGTTCACGAGGATCTTCCGCGTCGGCAACTTCGGCCCGGGCAGCTTCCTCGCGTTCGTCGCCGTGGCGCTGTGGCCCTGGCTCGCCGCGCAGGAGGCGCTGCAGCGGGGCGTGACGAGCCTCGCGTCCTACGCCGGGCTGATCCGCAAGGCTGCATTTCCGCACGAGGCGATCATCTACGCCTCCGTCGCGGCGACGTTCGCGCTGCAGTTCGCGGGCTACCTCGTCGTGCTCGTCGCTCTTGCGGTGCTCGGCGAGCCGATCCGGCTCGAGGGCCTGCTGCTCGCCGTGCCGCTGTGGCTCGTGCTGATGCTGGCGGTGACCGGCCTGGCACTCGCGCTCGCGTCGCTGCAGGTGTTCGTGCGCGACGTGGAGCACGTGCTGATGCCGGTGCTGATGATGCTCATGTACCTGACGCCGATCCTCTACCCGCTCTCGGTGGTGCCGGGGAACTTCCGCCCGTGGGTCGCCGCCAACCCGGTGAGCTGGCTGGTGACGCGCATGCGCGACGCGCTGCTCGACGGGCGGATTGCGCCACAGTGGAGCGACGCGGTCGCGCTCGCGGTCGCGCTCGCGCTCTTCGCCGGCGGCCTGTGGATGTTCCGGCGCCTCTCGCCGTACTTCGAGGATTTCGTATGAGTCCGCCCCTCGCTGCGGTTGCGGGAGCGGCAACCCGCCTGCTGGTCCTCGACGGCGTCGGCAAGGACTATCCGAAGCTCGCCACGCGCGGCGGCCGGCTGCGGCTGGTCGCGAACCTGCTCCGGGGCCGTGCCGCCGGCGAGTCCTTTCGTGCGCTCGACGACGTGTCGTTCGCGATGCGACGCGGCCAGTCGCTCGCGGTGGTCGGCGAGAACGGTGCGGGCAAGTCGACGCTGCTCAAGATCGTCGCCGGCGTGATCCGCCCGACGCGCGGCCACGTCGACGTGCAGGGCCGCATCGCGGCGCTGCTCGAGCTCGGCTCGGGCTTCCATCCGGAATACACCGGCTACGCGAACATCGACCTCGCGGCCGCGCTGCTGGGGCTCGACCCGGAGGAGATCGCCGGGCGCCGCGAGGCGATCGTCGAGTTCGCCGACATCGGGCCGCACATCCACGATCCGATCAAGACCTACTCGTCCGGGATGGTGGTGCGCCTCGGCTTCGCGATCGCCACGGCGCTCGCGCCCGACGTCCTGATCACCGACGAGGTGCTCGCGGTCGGCGACGAGTCGTTCCAGAAGAAGTGCATCGCCTGGATGGAGCAGTACCTGGAAGGCGGCGGCACGCTCATGCTGTGCTCGCACAGCATGTACCACGTGCAGAAGCTGTGTGCGCACGCCCTCTGGCTCGACCACGGGCGCGTCCGGCTGTACGACGAAGCGGCGGTCGTGGCGCGCGAGTACCTCGCCTTCCACGAGGCGAAGTCCACGCAGCACCGCGAGTTCCGGCAGCAGGTACTCGGCGACTATCAGGTCACGTCGCTCCGGTTGACGCCCCGCGGCGGCGGCGCCGAGGTCGACCCCGTGGCGGGCTTCGACGTCGCGGTCGAGATCCGCTCTCCGGACGCCCGGCCGCCGGTGTGTGCGGTGGGCGTGGTGCGCGCCGACGGCACGCCGATCTTCGGGACGACCAGCGAGGTGGACGGGGCGCGCGGTGTGATGGTCTCGGCCGACACCTGTGCGTTCTCGGTGACGTTTCGCGACCTGCCGCTGCAGCCCGGCCACTACCTGCTGCGTGCGCACGCGATGGATCCGGAAGGAATGCGCCTGTTCGACCATCACGAGACTCCGTTCGTGGTCGCCGGAACCACGCGCGAGCTCGGCTACGCGCACCTGCCTCACGAATGGCATGGGCAACGCACGGACCCATGAGCCCCAAGGGCCGCCCCGAGGGCGAATCGGGCCCGGAGCGCGCAGCGCGCAGGGTAGTCCATTGAGACGCACGCGCCACGCGCCAAGGATGTCGCACTGATGCGGCGCATCGCCATGGAGCTCCGCGCGCTGGTCGAGCTGTGGCTGCTGCCCCTCGCGGTGGCCGCGCTGCCCTATCGTGCGGGCATCGCGTGCGCCCGTGTGCTCGCGCGCATGCTGCCGTTGTACCGCGAAGCGGCCGACGCCGGTGCCGCGCATTGGCGCAAGGTCATGGCCGGCGGCGACGAGGACGCCTTCCGCACCGACTTCCGGTTCGCGCAGCTCGTCGACCACGCCGACCTGTTCTGGGCGCTCACGCGGTCGCGGGCATTCCTGCGCCGCTGGCTCGCGGCGCCACACTTCGACGTGCCGCCCGGGCGGCCGCTGGTCGTGCTGTCGTTCCACTTCGGCCAGGGCCTGTGGCTGATGGACGCGCTGGCTGCGCAGGGCCATCCGACACGTTACGTGTCGATCCGACTCGACCGCGCCGAGGCGCCCTCGACGCTCGCCTATGCCTACGCGCGGCTGCGCATCGCGACGGTCGGCCGCCTCGCCGGCGTGCCGCCGATCTTCACCGGCGGTGCGCGCCGCGCGATCGGCGACGCGCTCGCGGCGGGCACGGGTGTGTACGGACTGGTCGACGTGCCCGTGCCGGGAGGTGCCGCCGCCGAGGCCAACGCTGCGCTGCTCGGCCACCCGGTGCTGCTGCCCGCCGGCCTGCTCGAGTCCGCGGCCGGACAGGGCGCCAGCGCGCTCGTGCTCACGTCGCGCGTGACGTGGGCAGGGTCGCGCGTCGTCGAGGCGCGGGCAGTCGACCGCGTCGAGGACGTCGACATCGCTGCGCTCGCGAGCGCGCTCGGCAGTCGCCTCGCCGTGGCGCCGGCGAGCTGGCACTTCTGGCATCTGTGGCGTTCGTTCGCCGCCCGGCTCGAGGGGACGGTACCGCGTTCCGGCGGCCCGGCCGCGGAGGCCGCGTGAGCTACCGGCGCGTGTTCGACGCCGCGGGCGCCGACTCGCTCGCCAAGCTAGCGCGCTGGGTGCGGCCGGGCAGCGCCGTGCTCGAGCTCGGTGCCGCCACCGGCTACTTCACCGAGTACCTGCACGCGCGGGGCTGTACCGTCGACATCGTCGAGGTCGACGCGGCGGCCGCCGCGGAGGCGGGGCGGTTTGCCCGGCGTGCGGTGGTTGCGGATCTGGATGCGGACGACTGGATTGGTGCGATCGGCAGTGCGCGCTACGACGCGATCGTCTGCGCCGACGTGATCGAGCACCTGCGCGATGGCGAGGCGCTGCTCGCGCGCCTGCGAGCGCTGCTCGCCGACGACGGCGAGCTTCTGCTTTCGGTGCCGAACGTCGCGCACAGCGCGCTGATCGCGGGCCTCGTCGACGAACGCTTCGACTACGGCGGCGAGGGCCTGCTCGACCCGACGCACGTCAGGCTCTACACGTGGCGCTCGCTCGCGGCGGCCCTCGATCGCGCGGGCTACGCGATCCGCGCCTGGGACGCGACCACGGTGGCACCGTTCGAGACGGAGTTCCGCGTGCGCAGCGAAAGCCTCGACCCCGCGCTGCGTGTAGCGCTGGCGCGACGCCCGCACGCGTTCGTCTACCAGTGGCTGGTGCGGGCCGTCCCGGGTCGCGATGCCGGTATCGTCGCGCCACCGGCCGTGGAGGCGGGCGAAGACCTGCCGGTGCGGCTGCTGTACGGCGCGGATGCCGACGCGCTTTCGCTCGAGCGCGCCGTGACCGCCCGGCTGCCGATCGGCGGCGCCAGGGTATCGCTCGAGTGGTCGCTCGCTGCGCCCGCCGGCGCGCTGCGGCTCGTGCTGGCCGACCGTGTCGGCGTGATCGAGGTGCATTCGCTCACGCTCGCTGCGGGCGATGAGATCCTGTGGACCGGTGCTGCCGATGCCGCGCACGTTGTCCTCGGCCCGGCGACGCTCCGTGCCGGCGATCACGCGTTCGCGCTGACCGCACCGGACGCCTGGTTGGCCCCCGACGCACCGGCGCACGTCCTGGCGCGCGCCGATCGGCTGTCGGCGGTGCTGGCGTGGCCCGCGGGGATCGCGACGGATGGTGGCTACTCGGTGTTCGCCGCGCTCGCGCAGGCGCGCGAGTCCGAGCGCGCGGCGGCCAGCCGCCACTCGGATGAACTGCACGCGGCGATCCGTGCGCTGAAGGATGCGGTCGACGCCGAGCGTGCCGCGTCTGCCGAGATGCGCGAGGCCCTGACGCGCAGCGGCGGCGACGTGCGGTCGCTCGAAGCTGCCACGGCCGCGTTCAAGGACGAGATCGCGCGCCTCGAGGCGGCGGCGGCGGCACAGGAGCGGATCATCGCCTACCGTCAGAGCTTCCGCTGGTGGATCACGCTGCCCCTGCTGCGCGTGCGCCTGTGGTGGCGGAGGCTCGTCGGCCGATGAGCAGGGCGATGCCCCCGGTGGAAGTCGTGATCCCGGTCTACAACGCGCCGGACGACCTGCGCCGGTGCGTCGAGTCGGTGCTCGCGTGCACGCACGGCGACTACGCGCTGGTGCTGATCGACGACGCCTCGCCGCACCCCGGCGTGCGCGCCTGCTTCGACGAACTCGCGGCGCGGCAGCTGCCGCACGTGACGCTGCTCGCGAACGAGACCAACCTGGGCTTCACCGGCACCGCGAACCGCGGCATGAGCCGCTCGCGCGCCGACGTCGTGCTGCTCAACTCCGACACGATCGTCACCGAGGGCTGGCTCGACGCACTGCGTCGCTGTGCCGCGTCCGACCCGACGATCGGCACGGCCACGCCGTTCTCGAACAATGCGGAAATCTGCTCGTTCCCGCGCTTCTGCGAGAACAACGCGTGGCCGGAGGGCGCGGACCCCGAGCCGGTGCGCGCATCGATCGCGGCAGCCGCGCTGCCCTGCTATCCCGACCTGCCGACGGGCGTCGGCTTCTGCCTCTACGTGCGCCGCGTGCTGCTCGACGCCATCGGCGCGTTCGACCCCGCGTTCGGCGCCGGCTACGGCGAGGAGAACGACTTCTGCATGCGGGCCGCCGCGGCGGGCTTCCGCAACGTGCTCTGCGACGACGCCTTCGTCGTGCACGTCGGCGGCCGCTCGTTCGCCGGGGCGAAGGAGACGCTCGGCGTGCGCAACACCGCGCTCCTGCTCGAGCGCCATCCGGGCTACCTCGATCTCGTTCGCGACTTCATCGAGCAGGATCCGCTCGGCGCGCTGCGCGAGGCCGCGCGCACGGCGCACGACCGGCGGCACGGGCCTGCACTGGCGGTGCTGCACGTGATCCACGGCGGTGGCGGCACCGAGGCCCAGGCGCGGGCGCTGATCGAGGCGACGCGCGGGACGCTGCGGCACGCGCTGGCCACCGTGACGGGCGACACCTGGCGCATCGAGGAGCACCGGAGCGACGGCAGCACGAAGCTCTGCGAGTTCGCGCGCCGCGACCACGAGCCGCTCGCGGACTTCGTGAAGATGCTGTGCGCGAACTACGGCGCCGGCGTGATCCACCTGCACAACATCTCGGGCAGCCGCGAGCCGCTGCAGGACGCGATGCCACGGCTCGGCATTCCGTACGGGTACACGGTGCACGACCTCAACTTCGCCTGCCCGACGGTGACGCTGACGCGCGCCGACGGGTACTTCTGCGGCGGCGTCACCGACGCGGCGGCGTGTACGTCCTGCCTCGCGGAGCAGCGCCTGGGTGCCGTGGACATCGCACGTTGGCGCGACCGCCACGCGATGCTCCTCGCCGGGGCCTCGTTCGTGATCGCGCCGTCGCGCTTTGCGGCCGACCTGCTGCGGCGCTACTTTCCCGCGATCGACCCGGTGGTCATCGCGCACGGGCTTCCCGCATGCGAGCCGCGCCGCGGCGGCGCCCGGCAGGTAGTGCTGATGCCGGACGACGGGTTGGTGACGGTCGCGGTGATCGGCGCGGTGGGGCCCGACAAGGGGTCGCGACGCATCGAGCGGCTGGCGGAGCACGCTGCGCGCGTCGGCGCGCGGGTGCGTTTCGTGGTGGTCGGGTATACCGACCACCATCATCGCGTGTGGCAGAGCGACGACGCACGGCTCACCGTGCACGGCCGCTACGACCCGCGCGACTTGCCGTGGCTGCTCGATCACTACGGCGCGCAACTGGTCGTGTTCCCGTCCCTCGGTCCCGAGACCTTTGCGTTCACGCTGTCGGAGGCCTGGTCCGCTGGGCGCGCGGTGCTGGTGCCGCCGATCGGCGCGCTGGCCGAGCGCGTGCTGGAGACTCGCGCAGGATGGGTCATGAGCGATGCCGAGTGGCGCGACGACGCGCGCCTGCTCGACCGGATCGAAGCGCTGCTCGATCCGGCCCGTGCGGAGGCGCTCGCCGCAGCCGCGCGAAGCGCGGCCGGCGTGCCGCTGCCGACGCTCGCGGCGATGGCCGCAGCGACGGTCGAACGCTACCGGAGCGCGTGCGCTGCACTGCCGGTGTCGCATCCGCCGGTCGATCGCCTGCGTGTCGTCGAGGCCTACGGGTTCAGGCGCTGGGTCCCACCGCAGGCGGGCGATGCCACGCTTTCGCATACGGATGCCGTCGCTCGCAATCCCGTGCTGGCGTCGTCCGCCGCCGGTCGCGGCGATGCGGCGAAGCGCCTGCGCGCCACCGCCGCGGGACGCGTGCTCTACGGCCTCCTCCCCGAGGGTGTGCGCGCGGCACTGAAGTCGAGGATGCGCTGATGGCCGAGCCCGCGTACGCCGACTGGCTGCAACGCGGTCGCACCCACCAGTGGGAAGGCCGCCCGGTCGA
The DNA here is from genome assembly GCA_963765065.1 of uncultured beta proteobacterium. Taxonomy (GTDB): domain Bacteria; phylum Pseudomonadota; class Gammaproteobacteria; order Burkholderiales; family Casimicrobiaceae; genus VBCG01. The sequence continues at coordinate 267,358 of CAVXVH010000013.1, forward strand.
CGCGATGCTGTGCTTCCAGCGGGCGGCGGCGATCGCGCCCGATGGCGTGGACGCGCGTTACCTGCTCGGCGAGGTGCAGTGGCAGGTCGGCGCCATTGCCGCGTCGGTCGCGGCCTGGCGCGATGCGGCACGCGTTGCCCCGACGCACCTCGCCTCGCACCTCGCGCTGGCCGAGGCGCACCTCGCGCTCGGCGAGCCCGGGCTCGCCCGCGACGCTGCGGAACGTGCGCTGGCGCTGGCGCCGGACGACGCGGCGGCCCTGCTGCTGCGCGCGGTGGCCGCCTTCGCCAGCGATCACGATCGAGGGGCGCTCAAGGGGGTGAGCGTGCACGTAACCGGCGGTCCGGGCCGGCTCGCCTCGCCCGCGGTCGGCGCCGCGCTCGCTCGCGCGCTGCGCGCGCATCCGGATGCGCGAGGCGCGCTCGATCTGCTGGCGGCGCTCGTGCCGCACCTCGGCACGGTCGCGTTCGCGATGCTGGCGCCGATGGCACACGGTGCCTTTGCCGCCGCTGTGCCGGAAGCGCTCGCCGGTGCGCGCGCGGCGCTGCGCGATGCCGCGTTGGCGCGCCCGCTGGCCCTGGCGGACGTCGAGGTGCTGCGCGACATCGCGCTGGCGTTCGCGCGCGGGTACGATCTACCGGTTGCGATCGCGCTCGCCGCACGCTACGCGCAGGCGACGGTGGCGCTGGCCGGTCCGGTCGCGCCCGCGGCCTGGCCGGCACGCACGTCAGGCGAAGCCCTGCGCGTCGCCGTGCTGCTTCCCGCGGACCCGGATGCGGCAGTGCGTGCGACGGCGTTGCTCGCCGAGGCTGCGCGGTCAACGCCAGCGGTCGAATGGACGCTGGTCGCGTACGCCGGTGTGCCCGCGGATCTGCAGCGCGCGCTTCCCGGCGCCGTAGTGCGCGTGCTGGCCCCGGGCAGCGAGGCGGCCGCGGCCGAGGCGCTCGCCGCGAGCGACCCCGACCTGCTGCTGGACCTCGGCGGTATCGGCTTGCCGAGCGGCTCGTTGCTGGTGCGCCGCCCGGCGCCGCTCGTCGTCGGCGCGGCGATCGACCTGCCTGCGCACGCGCCGCCGCTCGTCGACCTTGCTGTCGAGCCGTCCGCGCCGGGCCTTGCCAGCGCACTCGCGCAGGCCGCCGCACGCGCGCGCCTGCGACCGGCGTGTGCAATGACGTCGACCGAGCTCGTCGCGATGTTCGCACGAGCGGTCGAGGCCCACCGCGACGGCCGCACGGACGAGGCGGAGCGCCTCTACGACGCGCTGCTCGCCGCGCAACCCGAGCATGCACCGACGCTGCACCTCGCCGCCGGGCTCGCGCGGGAGCAGGGCCGGCCCGAAGCGGCAGGCGCGTTGCTGCAACGCGCGCTGCGTGCCGCACCGGACTTCATCGACGCGCGCGCCGCGGCGGCGCGGCTCGCACGGGACCGCGGTCGCATCGAGGACGGCCTCGCGCTCGTCGATGAGGGCCTGACGGCCGCGCCGCGCAGCCTGGCGCTGTGGCGCGTGCGCGGCGAGCTCGAGCTCGCGCGGCACGACGGCGCCGCTGCGCGCGATGCGTTCGAAAAGGCGCTCGCCCTCGCGCCGACCGACGCCGAGGCGCACTTCAACTACGGGGTCGCGCTGCAGAAGCTCCACCTCGCCGCCGACGCGGCGCGCGCGTACCAGCGGGCATTGGCGTTCGATCCCGGCTTCGCCGACGCCCACTTCAACCTCGCGGTGCTGTTCCAGGAAGGCGGGCACGTCGAGCCCGCGCTCACCGCCTATCGGGCGGTGCTCGCGCGCGACCCGCGGCACGTGGCGGCCTACCGCAATCTGGGCGAGGCGCTGCTCGCCGCCGGCCGCTTCGACGACTGGCTCGCGAACTTCCGCCGCTTCGAGGCCGCGTGCCCCGATGCGCTGCCGCTCGCCGTGCAGGCGCTCGAGGCCTGCCAGTACGCGGCGGACTACGCCGGGCTGGAGCGTTACCTCGACGGCCTGCGCAAGGAGCGTTTTCGCGCCCGCGATGCCGCCGAGCTCGCCGACGCGCTCGAACAGCTGCTCTACCTGCTGCTGTTCTTCGACGTCGAGCCGGAGATGATGCTGCGGTTCGCACAGACCTACAACTCGACCGCGCCGCTGGTCTACGGCGCGGCGTTGCCGCGTGCGGCGACGCGCCGCCCGGGCAAGCTGCGCATCGGCTACCTGTCCGCGGACTTCCGCAACCACGTGATGGGCAAGATGATGTGGCAGGCGGTGCGCCACCACGACCGCGGGCGCTTCGACGTGCGCTTCTATTCGCTGTCGCGCGTGCGCGACGACTGGACCGAGCGGTTCGCCGCCGCGGGCGAGGGCTTCGAGCTGCTCGCCGGACTCTCCGAGCGCGAGGCGGCCGTGCGCATCGCGGCCGATGACCTCGACCTGCTCGTCGACCTGTCCGGCCACACCAAGGGCGGCAAGCCCGGCATCCTGGCGCTGAAGCCGGCTCGCGTGCAGGTCACGCACGTGGCGAGCGCGGGCAGCGTCGGCCTCGAGACGGTGGACTTCAAGCTCACCGACCGCTTTGCCGACCCGCCTGGCAACCAGGACTTCCTGATCGAGCGGCTGCTGCCGATGGACGGTTGCGTCTATCCCTATCGCCACGTCGAGCCGGCCGCGACGCACCCGTTCACCCGGCAGGCGCTCGGGCTTGCGACGGATGCGATCGTGATCGGCGCGTTCGTGACCCCGATGAAGCTGTCGCGCCGCTGCCTCGTGCTCTGGCGCGACGTGCTCGCGCGCGTGCCCCGCGCGCGCCTTGCCTTCTCGCCCGCGCACCCCGCGCTGCGGCCGGTGTTCGAGCGCTTGTGCACGACCGCGGGCATCGCCCGCGAGCACCTGTTGTACGTGCCGCAGGGACGCGACGACGCCGAGAACCAGGCCCGCTACGCGCTCGTCGACTTCGTGCTCGACCCGATGCCGTTCGGCGGCGTCAACGGCGTGCTGGAGCCGCTCGACGCCGGCGTGCCGGTCGTCACGCTCGTCGGTGCGCGGCACGGCGAGCGCAGCGCCTACTCGATCCTCGCCAACCTGGGCGTCACCACGACCGTCGGCGAGACAGGGCGCGAGTACGTGGACATCGCAGTACGCCTCGCCGAGGACGCGGCGTTTGCAGCCGACGTGCGCGCGGCCATCCGTGCCGGGATCGCGCATTCGCGGCTCACCGATGCGGTGGCGCACACGCGCGCGCTCGAAGCGGCGTACGTCGATGCACTGTCCCGTGCGGCTCCGGAGGCGTTGCGCGAGGCTGAAGGTGCCTGACCCGCGTCTCGCCGGGATCGAGTCGCAGCTCCGGGGTGGCGACGCGCGCGGCGCGCTCGGCGTCGCCGATGCGCTGATCGCGAACCCGCGCTCGCGGGCGGCGACCGCTTCGCGGCGCTGATGCTGCGCTCGCGGATCCACGAGGCGCTCGGCAACCTGCCGGCGGCGATCGCCGACGTCGAGGGGGCGCTGGCGCTGAATCCCCGGGACGCGCGCGGCTACAACGAGCTCGGCATCCTGTGCGCCGACGTGCGCGAGGTGGACCGCGCGATCGTCGCGTTCCGGCGCGCGACCGAGCTCGATGCGGGCTACGCACGCGCGTGGAACAACCTCGGCAACGCACTGCGCGAGAGCGGCCGCCTGGGCGAGGCGGAGAGCGCCTTCGCGCGCGCGACGACGGCCGACCCGCGCTACCCGCTCGCGTGGGCGAACCTCGGCGTCGCGCGCCGTGATCTCGGCCACGACGACGCTGCGGCGGCGGCGTTCGAGCGCGCGATCGCGCTCGACCCGAAGCAGCGGCTCGCGCTGACCGCGTTGGCGGGACTGCGGCGCGGGCAGGGCCGCATCGACGAGGCGGCGGCGTTCTACGAGCGTGCGCTCGCGGCCGAGCCGCGCGACGCCAACGCCTGGCTGCTCTACGCCGGCACGCTCGCCGAGCGCGACGACCTCGAGCCTGCCGCCGGCGCCTATGCCGAGGCGGAACGACGCGACCCGCGGCTGCTGCGCGCGCTGTTCGGCCGCCACCTGGCGCTGCCGATGGTCCCCGCGGGGGCCGACGACGTGGCGCGCTCGCGGCAGCGCTACGCCGCGGGGCTCGCCGCGATCGAGGCCGAACTGCCGGACCGCGCGGCGCGACTGCCCGCCGCCGCGCTCGTCGACGAGCTGCGCTGGACCAATTTCCTGCTCGCCTACCAGGGCGAGGACGACCGCGAATTGCAGGCGCGCTTCGCCGGCCTCGTCGCCCGTGCGATGGACGCCGCCGACCCCACGCTGCGCGCGCCGCTGCCGCACCGCTATCGCGGCAGCCGCCGGTTGCGTGTCGGCTTCGTCTCCGCGTTCTTCCGCGAGGGCACCGTGGGCCGCTACTTCGAGCGCTGGATCACCGACCTGCCGCGCGAGGCTTTCGAGGTGTGCGTCTATCACCTGCAGCCCGGCGAGGACGAGGTCGCCGTGCGTCTCGCCGCGCGCGCCGACCGGTTCCGACGCTGCCCGCGCTTCCGCCCGACGCAGGTCGCCGCCGCGGTGCGCGAGGACGCGCCCGACGTGCTCGTCTATCCCGAGCTCGGCATGGACGCGACGACGTTCGCGGTCGCGGCGCTGCGGCTCGCGCCGCTGCAGTGCGCGGCGTGGGGGCATCCGGTGACGACCGGCCACGCCACGATCGACGTGTTCTTCACCGCCGCGGCGATGGAGCGCGAGGGTGCGCAGGCGGACTACACCGAGCGGCTGGTGCCGCTGCCGGGCATCGGCACGCGGTACGCCCGTCCCGTGCTGCCGGAGCGTGTCGCGCGCGCGGCACTCGGGCTGCCGGCCGAGGGCACGCTGCTGCTCTGCCCGCAGTCGCTGTTCAAGATCGCGCCCGACGACGATGCGCTGTTCGCCCGGGTGCTCGCGGCGGTGCCGGACAGCCGCCTCGTGCTGTTCGAAGGGCGCCATCCGGCGCTGACGCGCCGCTATCTCGCACGCCTCGACGCCGCGCTCGCAGCGCAGGGCGTCGCGCGCGGCGAGCGCGTGATTGTGCGGCCGCAGGTGCGCCACGACGTCTACATGCAGACCAATCTGGCATGCGACGCGATGCTGGACACGTTGCGCTGGTCCGGCGGCAATACCAGCCTCGACGCGATCGTGGCGGGCCTGCCGATCGTCACATTGCCCGGTCGCTTCATGCGCGCACGGCAGAGCGCGGCGATGCTCGCGATCGCGGGCGCCCCCGAGCTGGTCGCGAAGGACGTCGACGACTACGTGCGGATCGCGTCGCGGCTCGCCGGCGAGCGCCCCTACCGCGAGGAGATGTCCGCGCGGCTGCAGCAAGGCGCGGCCCGCGTCTTCGACGATGCCGCGCCCGTCGACGCATTCGCCGCCTGGCTCCTCGCCAACGGCTGACCGCGACTGGTCCGACCGCGTTCAGCGTGTCGACTGCGCGCGCTCCGCGATCGCTGCGCTCACCTTCGCGACCACGCTGCCCCAGTCGCCGGGCGCGGGCTGGCGAAACAGCCTGACGGTCGGATACCAGTCGCTGTCCTCGCGCGCGGTGCGCCAGCGCCAATCGGCGTGGAAGGGGAGCAGCACGAACGTCGGGCGCGCAAGCGCTCCGGCGAGGTGGGCGATGCTCGTGTCGACGGTGACCACGAGGTCGAGCTCCGCGACCAGCGCCGCGGTACCGTCGAAGTCGCGCCGCGCGTCGAGCGCCACCAGTCGCGAGGCTTCCGGTACGGCGCGCAGCTGCTCCTCGCCGTCGTCCTTCGACAGCGAGCACCAGGCGACGCCGGGCACCGACAGGAGCGGCGCAAGGGCGGCGAGGGGCGCCGAGCGCCGGCGGTCGTTGGTGTTGCGCGGGTTGCCGGCCCAGGCGAGGCCGGCACGCAGAACGTTACCCTGCGTCGCGAGCGTGGTCGCGATCTCGCTGCGGCGCGAAGCATCGGCCGTGAGGTACGGCACCCGCGCCGGGATCGATGCCGCGTCGATGCCGAGCGTTCCCGCGAGCGACAGCAGTGGCAGCCAGGCGTCGTGCGGCGGCAGCGGCTCGCCCGGCGCGACGACGCCCGCGACGCCTGAGACCGTGCGCAGCAGTGCGGCGAGCGCACGCGGCGCCTGCACGAGCACGCGCGCACCGCGCGCCGCGAGCGTCGTCGCGAGGCGCGCGAACTGGATCGCATCGCCCAAACCCTGCTCGGCGACGAGCAGGATCGTCCGCCCGTGCGGTGCGCTGCCGTCCCAGCGCGGCACGGTCGGTGACCAGGCCGAATCGGCAAACGCCGGCACCGCAAGGCGCGCCTCGTAGTCGCGGAAGCCCTCGGCGAAGCGCCCGGCGGCAAGCAGCGCCAGCGCGCGATTGAAGCGCGCCTCGGTCAACGACGGCGCGAGTTCGAGCGCACGGTCGAAGGCGGCGATGGCGTCGTCGAGCGCATTGGCCGCGGTGAGCGCGAGGCCGAGGTTGTTCCACGCACCGGCGTGGACGGGCTGCAGCGCAAGCGCGCGCCGATGTGCGGCGATCGCCTCGTCGTGGCGGTCGAGCGCGGCAAACGCGAGGCCGAGGTTGTTGTGGAACTCGGGCTCGGCGGGAAGGCGGTCCACCGCGGCAGTGAGCCGCGGCAGCGCATCGGCCAGGCGGCCGCGCTGGTAGTCGATGACACCCAGGTAGTGCAGCGCGTACGGGTGCTCCGGTGCGGCGTCGAGCGCGGTGCGGTAGTCGCGCTCCGCCGCGTCGAGGTCGCCACGCCGATGCGCGTCGACCGCGCGCGCGACCAAGGCGTCGGGTGACAGTGCAGCGGGTACGATCACGCCGACCGCGCCGTGGCACTGCTTGTAGCGCTTGCCGCTGCCGCAGGGGCAGGGGTCGTTGCGGCCCACGCCGGCCCCGGCGGCGAGCGCGGTCTCGGACTGCGCGAGCAGCCGCTCGGCTTCGCCGTGGCCGGGCGCCGCCACCAGCACGCGTTTGGCGATCGCGATCGCCGGTGCCCACTGGCCGAGCGCCACGCAGTTGCGCAGCAGCTGCGCGAGCTGCGGCGACCGCACGATCGCGTCGGAGAACGCCGGAACGAGCGCGGCCAGCTCGGCGGGCGGCACGACGCGGCAGAAGTTGAACAGGCCGTGAAATCCGAACGGCTTGCCGACCGGGTAGGCCGCCTCGAACGCGAAGCGGTCGGCGAGCGCCGCGTCGCCGAAGCGGATGCCGTGTTCGCGCTCGAGGAGGTCGCGGAACGTGCGGCCGATCGTCAGGTCCTCGGCCTCGACCAGCTCGATGCGGGGGTCCTTGAGCGCCTGCAGCAGCCGCAGCGAGCGCAGCGAGAAGCCTCCGTTGCCGACGTCGTGGCCGTCGGCGTGCCAGAACCAGCGCGCGCCGAGGTAGTCGCAGTCGAGGAACGCGTCGTCCCACGCGGCAGGATTGACGACGTAGCCGTCCCACTGCACGAGCAGCACGTGCGGCGTCGCGACGTGATCGGCGAGGTGCTTCAGCACGAAGCGCGAGTAGTCGTCGCGCGAGGCGATGCGGCCGATCGGCACCACGTCGATGCCCGCGGGCAGGGCGAGCCCCTCGGGCATCGCGTCGGTGAGGAGCATCGCACGCGCGAACCGGATGCCGGCCCGCGAGCGCTCGAGCGCTCGCAGCGCAAGCGCATGGTTCGCCGTGTCGACACAGGCGAGCGTGACACCGGGCAGCGACAGCACGGTCAGCGGGGCCCCGCGCCGGAGGACGCGATCCGGAGTGCATCCGCCTGCTCCACCGCCGCGTCCGGCACGTCCGCTGCCGTTGCCGCGACGGCCAGCGTGTCGCGCACCCACGTCCATGCGACCTGCGCAACCCAGAGCGCGAGCAGCGGAGCGAACGTCGTGGCGGCGTGACCGACGATGCCGGCCGGGCCGATGGTCGCGCGGCCGGCGGAGCTCGTCGCGAAGACGGCGAGCACCGCGAGGCCGACGCCGATGGCACCGCTGAGGCCGACGAGTGCGGGTGCGCGCCAATGCCGCCAGGCCAGCGCGGCAAGCGCGATGGCCGCGTACGCCGAGCAGATGCCAGTTGCCGAGCAACAGCGCCTGCTCGGCGAGCGCGCCCATGCCCGGCGGAGGCGCCGGCGTGGTGGCCCGCGCGAACGGGTCGAGGCGTGCGAGCGCGCTCGCGGCGATCGCGGCCGCCGCGACCAATCCGCCGACGAGGCGCAGCGCCTGGGCCGGGCGCACGGCCGCCGCGACGATCGGCAGCAGCAGCGGCAGCCACAGCGCACCGGCGCGGCTCACCCAGACCATGCCGGCGATCGCGGCGAGCGCGAGCAGCGCGTCCGGCAGTGCGCGCGTCGCAGCCGCGCGTCCGGTGCAGATCGCCGCGGCGAGGAGATAGGTCGCGAGCGGCAGCGCCGCGGTGCCGCCCAGCGCCGCGTGCGCGTTCGCGAGCGGCAGCGTGCCGACGAGCGTCGCGGCGGCGAGCGCAGGCAAGGCACTCGCCCCGGCGGCACGCATCGCGCCGTAGACGAGCAGCACCTGCGAGAGCCAGAACATCGGCCACGGTGCGTGAACCACCGTGTCGTCGAAGCGGCCGACGACCAGAGCGGTAAAGACGTCGAGCAGCGGCAGCAGCGAGTGGCCCTGCGGCAGCGCGGCGAGATAGCGTTCGCCTTCCCACTGCGCCGCGGGCACGAAGTCCACCTGAGCGCGCAGCGCGTGCCAGACGCCGCCGCGGGCCGCGGTGTCGAGCCACGCCTCCCACGGCAGCGGCGGTCGGGCGAGCACCTCGGTCAGCACGAAGGCGAAGCGCAGCGCGAGCCAGGCGAGCAGGGCGAGCCACGCCACGCGTGACGCGCCACCGAGCCCGGCGCCGGTGACGGCGCGGGCCGCCGCGAGCAGCGGATCCATGCCCGCCGTTCGCCAGAGCCAGGCGAGGACGCCGACCGCGACGACCACCGGAATGAGCGCGAGGATCGACGACCACGCGATGCCCGCGGCCGCGAGCACGCGCAGCCACGCGCAGACGACGAGCACGCCCACCGGATAGGCGGCCCCCCAGGCGACAATGGCCGTGCCGGGCTCCCGCAACGGCCCGCGCCACGCCAGGGCGACGGCGGCACGGCCGACCGCCAGTGTGCCGATGAGGCTCGCGAGTGCGAAGAACGATGTCAACGGGCGCTCCGGTTCACTTGAGCACGAACAGCGCGCCTTCGCCGCCGAGCAGCACCGCTTCGGCCGCGAGGTCCGGACCGCCTTCCCAGCGCAGCCGGCCCAGTGCCTGATTGAACTGCACGCCGCGGCGCCGGAATGCGAACACGTAGTCGCCCGGGCGCAGCACGCCCGCTTCGGGCCCCGTGTTGCGGTAGACGTCGAACCAGGGATTGTGCGGGTAGAAGTAGTAGGCGCTGCGTGCGCGGAAGTAGGGCGCCTCGGCAAGCACGAACACGCGCGCGGGCGCCGCCGGCATCTTCGCCTTCGCCTCCTCGACCAGCTTGAACAGCGCGGCGTCCTCGGCGGCGAGGTGCGCCTCGCGCCAGTCGGTGCCGGCATAGGTGCGCGCGGTGACGAGCGATTGCCGCGCGGCGTTCCACGCGAAGCGAACGTCGGCGACCAGCCACGCCACCGCGAACATCGCGACTGCGAACACGGGCCATGGGACGGACCCGGGGGCCGGCGCGAAGCGCCGCTTCAGAGCATACGCGGCGACGACGAGCAGGCCGGCGAGCGCGAGGACGACGGGCAGCGGCAGGTCCTGCACGTCGGCGCCGCCCGCGAGCGTCTCGACGCTGGTCGCGCGCCAGCCCTCGAACCCGAGCCACTCCCCGACACGGCTTTGCAGCAGCTCGAACGCACCGAGCGGCTGGGCGGTGACGCCGCGGATCTCGATCGGCGCCTGCAGCGTGCCGCGTACGGCGAGGCCCAGTCCGGCGATCGTGCCGATCCACGCCGGGTCGCCGCTCATCACGATCGGCCGCAGCCGACCGTTGTCGACGTTCATCGTCGCGAGGTTGAGCCGGTCCGGCTGGTAGCTCGTGCGCCAGATCAGTCGCACGTCGGCATCGCCGGGCAACCCGGCGACGTTCCACTCGATGCCGGCGAAATCCGACGAGCGCAAGTCCGCCTTGAGCACGACCACCACGGCGTCGTCGCCCGCGCCGGGCGACACCTGCAAGGCGCCCTGGGTGACCTGCACGCGTCCTCGGGACACGGCCATCTGCGCAGCGTCGAAGGTCTTCGGCGACGCCGACGGAAACCACGCGCCCGGCACGTTCGCGGCGAGATAGCCCGCGAGCACCACGATCGTGCCCATGGCGAACGCAACGGCCGCGCGGACGAGCGTACGCTGGATCGTCATCGGCGGACGGCCGGTGGCAGGCGTGGTGGTGCCGGCGGTCAGCGCGCCGCGCCCGACCGACCGGAGCGCCACCAGACGGCGCCGAGCACGAGCGCCAGGCCGGCGACCAGCGTCGCGAGGCCGGCGGCCAGCCCGAACTTCACCAGCGTCGCCGGCTCCCGCTCGGCGATCGCGGGGGGGGCGATGAAGACCAGTCCGCGCTCGCGCAGCGCGGCGATCTGCACGAGGTCGAGCAGCACCTCGTTGCGACCCTCGGCGATCGCGCCGTCGGGGTCGGCGCCGCTCGGGAAGACGACGCCGACCAGCTTGCGCATCTCGGCGAGCAACGCGTCGGCGCGGGGCTTGGCGGCGAGCAGGGCGTCGACGCGGCGGTAGAAGTCGTGCTGCGCCGCCGCCTTGCGCGCCTGGCGTTCCGCGGACGTGACGCGCTCGCGGTACTCGGCAAGCGTCGACTCCACGCCAACGACCTGCGCCGCCGGGGACAGGTAGCGCGATCCACCTTCGGCGACGGAGACGACCTGCTGCGGGGCGCCCTTGCCGAGGTCGGGGTGGTCGGTGCGCAGCTTCTCCAGCGAGCGCCCGCGGGCTTCCAGCTGCGAGATCATGAAGCGGGCATTGACGAACGCGTTCTCGTTGACGAGCCGGCTGCCTTCGTGATCACGCTCGCGCACCGCGACCACGTCGCGGACGGCGGCGAGGAAGGTTGTCTCGCCGACGAATTCGCCGACGGTCGCGACCACGCTGCGCGCGCGCTCGCGGTCACGCGAAGCGTAGCCGATGCGCACGCCGAGCACCGCGTTTTCCTGCCCCTTGGCGCTTTCGCCCAGTTCGCGCTGGTCGCTTCGCGTCGAGCCATAGACCGGCACCAGCAGGTCGCGGCGGCGCTCCTCGATCGCGAGCTCGCGCTCGATGCGCTCGGCGAGTGCCGGATCGACCGTGCGGCGGGCGGCGAACTCGGCAAACGCGGCAACGTCGAAGCGCGGCGCGAGTGTCTTGAAGTCGGGTGGAGCGATGCCGCGCGAGAGCGCAAGCTGCGTCGCCTTGCCGTCCCCATAGGGCAGCGTCTTCTTCGCGTCGAACTCGAGCGCCGCCATACCGACGGTCGCGTCCGCGCGGTGCTTGCCGAGGAACACGAGGCCGGCGGTGGCGAGGAGTCCGGCGAGCACGGATGCGCCGAGAATCGGCAGCGCGCGCCGCCGCAGCGTGCGGGCGAGGTCGTCGAGATCGAGATAGGAGCTCGGTTCTGGCATGTCGGAGTGGGCGCAGGACGGCAGTTCCTCCCCGTATTGTGGGCCAAAACCACGCCATCGTGCCGTCGCGTGCATCGGGTAGAATCGTTGCACCCTGCGGCCCGCGCCTGTTCGTCGGACGAGCCGGGCTCGCGTGTCCCCGGGTTGCTAGGGGGACGTTGCGCACGTGTTCACCATCCGGCGCACCCGCCAGCATTCATGCGCTCCATCGGCTCGCCATCGACGCTGTTCAGGATCCTCGATCCGCTGTTGATCGTCGCCGCCGGGCTTGCCTCCTATTGGCTGCGGTTCGACGACCTGGATCTACCGCCGTGGCATCAGGTGGTGATAGTCGCGGCATTCGCGTTGGCGGTGGTCGTTTTTGCCGGCGCCAACCGGAGCGGCGATCGCCTGGACGACCGCCTACGCCGAAACCTGATCCGCGTCGTCATTGCCTGGGCTGCTGTGTTCGGCGCATTGCTGGCACTCATGTTCGCGACACGGGCAGGCGCGGCATTTTCCCGGCAGTGGTTTGCCGTGTGGGCGCTGCTCGCCCTGGGGGCGCTCATCGCCGTTCGATTGGTACTCGTCGTGGTGCTGCAGTCAATGCGCAGGCGTGGCTTTCTGGTGCGGCGCGTCGCCGTGGTCGGCGCCGGCGAACTGGGACGCCAGGTCGCTCGGCAGTTGGGCGCCACCCCGTCGGCCGGCCTATCGATCCAGGGGTTTTTCGATGATGACCCCGCCCTCGTGGGCAAACAGTTCGAAGGCGTTCCCGTGCGCGGTGCAGCCAGCGATGTGGTCGTCGACGTGCGAGCCGGAAGGGTAGACCAGGTGTGGATTGCGTTGCCATTGCGCGCCGAGGACCGGGTACGCGAAGTGCTCACGCTCCTGGATCCGTTCAATGTCGAGGTCAGTTTCGTTCCCGACATATTTGGCTTCCGGCTTCTGAATCACTCCATCGCCGAAGTTGGTGGCCTGCCGGTAATCAAGCTCACCGAGAATCCCCTTTCTGGACCGAAGGGCATGCTCAAGTGGCTGGAAGACAAGGTCATCGCTCTCGCTGTGCTGGCCCTGGTCTGGCCGCTGCTGGTGGCCATCGCGATCGGCATCAAGATTTCGTCTCCAGGTCCGGCGATCTATCGTCAGCAAAGGGGCGGTCTCGACAACCGCAAGATCACGGTGTGGAAGTTCAGGACTATGTACGATCACCGGGCGCCCCCCGGCCACGTGCCGCAGGCGACACGCGAAGATCCGCGTGTCACCCCGTTCGGTGCGCTCCTACGCAGGACGAGCCTGGACGAACTCCCGCAGTTCATCAACGTCCTGATGGGCGACATGTCAGTGGTGGGCCCGCGGCCCCATGCCCTGGCGCACAACGACTTCTACCAAGCGCGCATACCGAACTACTTGCGCAGGACGTGGCTCAAGCCCGGCATTACCGGATGGGCGCAGATCAACGGCTGGCGCGGCGAGACCGACGAGGACTGGAAGATGGAAGTGCGCGTCCAGCACGATCTCTGGTACGTGGAGAACTGGTCGCTTGCGCTCGATCTCTATATCATCCTGATGACCGTCTTCCACATGCGCGGCGAGCGCGCGTACTGACCTCCTTCCTCGACACGGCAAAGACATGCGCGACCTCGTACGCAAGCGGATCCTCGTCACCGGCGGCGCCGGCTTCCTCGGCTCGCACCTCTGCGAGCGGCTGCTCGCGCAGGGGCACGACGTGCTCTGCGTCGACAACTTCTTCACCGGCGCGCGCGACAACGTCGCGCACCTGCTCGGCCACCCGCACTTCGAGCTGATGCGCCACGACGTCACCGTTCCCGCTCTACGTCGAGGTCGACGAGATCTACAACCTCGCCTGCCCGGCCTCGCCGGTCCACTACCAGCACGACCCGGTGCAGACGACCAAGACCAGCGTGCACGGCGCGATCAACATGCTCGGCCTCGCCAAGCGCATGCGGCGCCAAGATCCTGCAGGCGTCGACCTCGCGAGGTCTACGGCGACCCCGAGGTGCACCCGCAGACCGAGGACTACTGGGGCCACGTCAACCCGATCGGCCTGCGCTCCTGCTACGACGAGGGCAAGCGCTGCGCCGAGACGCTGTTCTTCGACTACCACCGCCAGCACCGGCTGCGCATCAAGGTCGCGCGCATCTTCAACACCTACGGCCCGCGCATGCACCCCAACGACGGCCGCGTCGTCTCCAACTTCATCGTGCAGGCGCTGCGCGGCGAGCCGATCACGATCTACGGCGACGGCCGCCAGACCCGCTCGTTCTGCTACGTCGACGACCTGGTCGACGGGTCTGATGCGCGCTGATGGAGACCGGCGACGACGTCACCGGGCCCGATCAACCTCGGCAACCCCGGCGAGTTCACGATCCTGCGAGCTCGCGAGCCGATCATCGCGCTGATCGACTCGCGCTCGAAGCTCGTCAACAAGCCGCTGCCCTCCGACGACCCGATCCAGCGCCAGCCCGACATCGCGCGCGCCCGCGCGGCGCTCGGCTGGGAGCCGACGGTGGCGCTCGACGACGGCCTGAAGCGGACGATCGCCTACTTCGAGGCGTTGCTCACCGAACGCGGGCGCATCCCGGCCCGCGCCGGTTGACGACCTTCACGCCACGGCCGCGGCTGGCGGCACGTCGGAAGGTTCGTCGGACGGCGCTGCGTCGGATGCGGCGGCGCGCGAGCGCGCCCATCGCCACGCGATGAGCGCCGCATACGCGGCCAACGCCGGCGCGATGTGCAGCAACGCGCGATTCACGGTGGTGTAGTCGACGACCCAATCGCCGGCCTGCGTGAACAGGAACGTCCACAGCAGGAAGCCGAAGCCCGCGAGCAGCGCGATCGTCGTGGCTTTCAGCGCGACGACCTCCCGCCAGCCGGCGGCGAGCACCAGCGGCAGCAGGTACCAGAGCAGGTGGAAGTTGCCGAACGCGAACAGGTGCCGGGTCAGCGACTCGACGATGCGGTATTGCGTGGCGGCCGCGTCGGCGGCGACCTTCGCCGAGCCGACGTACATCCCGCCGGCGACCGTGACCGCGAGCACGGCGGCGCCGACGCCCACGATGCGTGCCGGCGTGGTCCCGAACCGGGCGATCGCGAGCCCGAGCGCGAGCGTCCCCAGCCACGCGATGCCCGGCACCTTGAGCAGCGGCAGCAGGGCTGCGGCCGCCAAGAAGAGCACCAGCGCGCCGCGCGAAGGCGACGACTCCCACTGCACCAGCGCGAGCGCGGCGAGCGCGTAGACAGCGGCCAGGTGGAAGTCAGCGTAGCCGGGCAGGGCGACGTGGGTGTCGAGGAGCGGCAGCGAGAGCACGAGCCACGTGGCGATCGTCGCCCACGCCGTCCCGACGCCCAGCCGGCGCAACTGGCCGAACACGCCGAGCCCGAGCGCGACAAAGCCGGCGAGCCAGGGCGCGTTCACGAGCGCATCGTCGAAGCGGCCGATCGCGAGCGCCATCCACGTCTGCAGCAGCGGGATCGTGGCCGGGTAGTGCGGCGCGGTGTCCGTGTAGCCGGGCTTGCGGGCGAGCCAGTCGTCGTAGCCGATGAACGGCACGATGTCGGAGAGCGCGCTCCACACCTTTGCCTTGGTCGCCCATTGCGACCACGCGTCCCACGCGAACAGCGGCCGCAGCAGCACCTCGACCGCCAGCGTGCCGACGCGCAGCGCGATCAGCACGAGGGCGATGCCCGCGAGCCAGCGGATCGCGAGCGGGTCGGGCGTTCGCACAGGTACCGGCGCGCTCGTCGTCAGCGGCCCGCTGCGTCGGGCGATCACGAGCCCGGCAACCGCGACGAGCGCGAGCACGACCGCGATCGGCACGAACGCGAGCCGCATGCCCGCGAGGTCCTGCGCGCGCAGCAACAGCGTGACGAGCAGTACGCCCGCGAAGTGGCCGTAGCCGACCTCGACCCAGAGGTCGCTCTCGCCCGAGCGGGCAAGTGCCATGCGTACGAGCGCGAAGCCCGCAACCCAGGGCAGGAGCACGCCTGCGAGCAGTCCTGCGACTTCCGTCATCGCGATCTCATTGCGCGGGCGCGTCGGCTGCGCGCACCTGGAACAGCCCCGCGCCACGCTGGGCGAGCAGCGGTGTCACCGGCAGTGTCGGCCCCGACTTCCAGAGCAGCAGGCGCCGTCCCGTGTCGTAGCCGACGTCG
This sequence comes from uncultured beta proteobacterium, assembly GCA_963765065.1. Classification (GTDB taxonomy): domain Bacteria; phylum Pseudomonadota; class Gammaproteobacteria; order Burkholderiales; family Casimicrobiaceae; genus VBCG01. The sequence goes on from CAVXVH010000013.1 coordinate 283,052, forward strand.
GCCTTCTGGTACAGGAACACGTAGTCGCCCGGTTGCATCACCGACGGATCGGCCCAGTTGTAGGCGAGCACGTTGTGCGGGTAGAGGTGGTAGCCCGCGCGACGGCGGAAGTACTCGAAGTCGGACGTCGCGTAGATGCGCACCGGCGTCTCGGGGAGCTTGGCGATCGCGGCCCGCGCAAACTTGTAGAGGTCGCCGTCGTCCATCGCGGCGTGGCGGTCATCGAGGCTCCGGCCGCCGTACGCGGACCAGGTAAGTCCGGCCTGCTCGGCGAGGTTCGCCTGCCAGCGCACGTCGAGGACGAGCCAGCCGATCAGGAACGGCAACGCGAGCAGGGCCGGCGCCGCGATCCGCCCGCGCCTGCGGGCGAGCAGCCACGCCACCACGGCGGCAAACGCCGAAGCGGCAAACGCGAGCGGCGGCAGCCAGGCCCGCTGCTCGTCGCGCCCGCCGAACAGCACGTTGATCGAGCGCCCGTCCCACCGTTCGAGCGAGGTCCAGCCCTGCACGATGTCGGCGGCGATGCCGCCGATGCCGAGCGGTTCCAGCCGGAACGAATGGAGCGACCAGGGCCGCTCCATCGGTCCCTTGATCCCGATGGCGACGAAGGCGATGTCGTCGCGCCAATCGGGGTTGCCGTCCAGGACCGTCGGCACGATGCGCGCGCCATCCTGGGCGAGGCGCTGCTCGAACGGGCGGCCCGGCTCGTCCCGGCGCACCCAGATCAGTGCCGCTTCGACGTCCTTCGGCAGCGGGTCGGCGTCGATCACCGCGCGACCGTAGTCGGCGGCCCGGATCGGCAGCGTGCCGGCGGCGAGGATCACGAGCGGGGCGTCCGGTCGATTGGCGACCGTCATGGCGTCGCCCGAAGGCTTCGCGTTGGCGTTGTTCGGCAGCAGTTGCCGGCCGAGGCGGTCGAGCGGTGCCGCACGCTCGCGACCGGGCTCCGTGCCGGAAATCGCGGCGATCGCCAGCACGAGCAGCGCGAAGCCGACGAGCCACGCCGCGATCACGAGGATCGTGTCGACGAGGGAGTCCCGGGTTGTCGTGGTCGCGGCGGCGGATTCGGTCATGCGCGCTGGCCGCCTGCGATCCACGGGCGGCGCGAACGGTCCGTAGCGGCGAGTTTACCTCGCGGGCGCCCTTGCCGCGCGACGGGGCGGGGCGGTCGCGTAGAGCCGCTCGTAGTCGTCGACCATGCGCTCGAGATCGAAGCGCTTCACGGCGAGCTCGCGGGCGCGCGCGCCCATCCGCAATCGCAGCGCAGGATCGGCAATCAGCTGCGCGAGGACCTCCGAGAGTCCCGCAGCGTCGGCGCGCACGAAGCCGGTCTCGCCCTCGCGGATCACGTCGCGATTGCCAACGACATCGGTCGCAACGGCCGGCAGTCCGGCGATCTGTGCCTCGATCAGCGCGATCGGCATGCCTTCCCACCGCGACGGGTGCAGGTAGATGTCGAGCTGGCTCATCTGCGCGAGCGCCTCGGGGCGGGACTTCCAGCCGGTGACTGCGACGCCGGCCTCCTGCAACAGGCGCGCATCGTCCGCCTCGCCGCCGCCAACCCAGACGAAGCGCGTGGTGGAGCTCGCGTGCTTCCGCGCGAGCTCCGCGAACAGCGCCGAATTGCGAGCGTAGGTGATGCGGCCGACGATGCCGATCCGCACCAGGCCGTCGTCGCGGGGAATGCGCGGAACCACCGACTCGACGTCGACCGCGTTCTCGACCAGCGCGACGCGGTGCGGCCGCAGGTGCTCGCGCACCAGCGCCTCCTCGCTCGCCGAGCAGGCCACGACCGTGCCGCCAAACTTGGCGCATGCCCACTCGATGCGGCGGAACAACGCGCGCGCGCGCGGCGAGTAGTCCTCCTGCAGGAACGCAAGGCCCCGCGGCGAGTAGTACATGCGCGCCGCGTCGCCGGTCGAGAACGCGGCGGCGCGCCCGATCACGCCGGCCTTCGACGAGTGGAGGTGCACGACGTCCGGTTCGATCGCCCGGATGAGCCCGCGGATCGCCAGCAGGCCCGCGAGGTCGGCGCGCGGATCGATCGAGCGGACGAGCGGCAGCTCGTGCAGTTGCACCAAGGGATGCACGTGTTCCGCGACATTTGTCGGCGTTTCGCCGCGACGTGCGAATGCGAGGTGCACGTCGTGCCCCCGAGCGGCGAGCCCGCTCGACAGGCGTGTGAGCGACGTGAACACGCCACCGCCGAAGGCCTCCGAAATCTGCAGAATGCGCATGCGCGCAGTCATCGAGGCGAGGGTTCTGCCGAGATGGCGCTGGCGTCCGGCACGCCTGAAGCCACTGGCGTCGAGAACAGCAGCATCAGCATCGGCACGAGGTTCGCCGCGTGCTTGACGAACGAGCCGAAGTCCGGCTCGAACATGCCCTGCACGATCGTGTAGGCGACGCACCACGCGGCGGCGGCGGCGAGCTGCCAATCGTGCGCGGACGGAACCACGCCGCGGCGCGGCCGCGGCAGCGCGCGCACGGCGCGAACGAACAGCGCCGTGTTGGCGAACTGGAACAGCGCGAAGGCGACGTGCTGCACGGCGCCGAGCGCCAGCAGGTAGAAGGGCAGCACCAGCGTGAGCCAGCCCGCGACCGTGTTCGCGAGATCGGTCGCCGGCGACGTGTTGGTCCATGGGTTGAAGAACATCGTCGCCGAGTCGGGGTCGCCCTCGCGCGCCTCGACGACCACGGTACGGCCGTCGGACAGCCAGAACCCGACGAAGGCTTCGCTCGCGAGCGACAGCGGGACGATCGCGATCGCGACCAGCGCGAGCCGTGCCGGCCACCCGAGCCCCATGCGCCAGCCGGCCATCAGCACGAGGTACAGCACGACGATCACCGCCCAGTACGAGCGGAAGCCGATGGCGTAGAGCATCGCGATCGCCGCAGCGAGTGCGACGCCGGGGGCGCTCCGCGCGACGCGCGCCATCAGGCCGATCGCGACGATCGCGAACACCTCCTTCGAGTAGGTGCCGTGGAAGATCGCGATCGGCACGGTCCACAGCGCGAGCAGCGCGAATACCGCGGGATTCCACGTCGCGCCCGCCAGTCGCGCGCCGAGCGCCACCGCCGCGAAGGCGAGCAGGAAGGACAACGGTCCGGCCAGCGCCTCCGGCCAGAGCACGGTGAAGCCCATGAGCCGGTAGGCGCGCGCGGTGCTGACGAAGGACTCGCTGCCCTCGCCGTAGCGGTCGGCGAGGAGCTCGCGCACCGTCTCGGCGTCGAAGTAGTAGCGCTCGGGCAGGACGAGCGGCGCGACGATGGCGAGTGCCAGGCCGGCGATGCCGATCAGCCACAGCGCCGCGACGGTCTTCCTAATGCGCATCGGCGAGCCAGGCCTGGAACGTGAGCACGGTCCACAGCTCGTCCTGCGCGTCGCGCGTTCCGGCGAGGTGCTCCTGCCACCGTGCGCGTACGCGCGCCGCATCGAGGAACCCCTGCTCGGACAGTCGCTTCGGGTCGAGCAGGTCCTCGGCCCAGTCGCGCAGCGGGCCGCGCAGCCACGCGGCGAGCGGGACCGCGAAGCCGCGCTTGGGACGGTCGATCAGCGTCCGCGGCACGTACCGGTCGAGCAGCGTGCGCAGCAGGAACTTGCCGCGCCCGTCGCGCAGCTTCAGGGCGAGCGGCAGCGACCACGCCCACGCGACGAGGTCGTGGTCGAGCAGCGGCACGCGGGTCTCGAGGCTCACCGCCATCGCCGCGCGGTCGACCTTGACCAGGATGTCGTCGGGCAGGTAGGTGTGCATGTCGGCGAGCATCATCCACGACGCGTAGTCCAGCGCGGGGTCGCCGATGCGGGACAGCAGGCCGGGCGCCGCGACGTCGGCACCGGCGAGCACGGGCACGCGCTCGCCGCGCCACTGGGTGACCAGGCCCTCGTAGAGGGCGCGTGCGTCGGCGGCCCCGAGCACCGGCGCGAGCTTGGCGAGCTTCTCGGCCGGGCGCGCGAAGCGCAGGCGGCGCGGCAGCAATTCTGGGCGGCCTCGGCGAATGCGCCGGCGCGCGCGGGCGTCGCGGCGCGCAGCACCGCGCCGCCGGCGCGTCGCACCGATGCCGGCAGGCGCGCGAGCCTGTCGCTGCGCACGTAGCGCTCGTAGCCCGCGAAGAGCTCGTCGCCGCCGTCGCCCGACAGGCTCACGGTGACGTGCGCGCGGGCGATGCGCGAGACCAGGAAGGTCGGGATCTGCGAGGAGTCGGCGAACGGCTCGTCGTACATCGCCGGCAGCGACGGCACGACGTCGAGCGCCTCGCGCCGCGGTGACGTAGAGCTCGGTGTGGTCGGTGCCGAGGTGCCGGGCGACGTCTGCGCGCGAACGGCGCCTCGTCGAACGCCGGGTCGTCGAAGCCGATCGTGAACGTGCGCACCGGACGCGAGGAGAGCCTCTGCATCACCGCGACGACGAGCGAGGAATCGACGCCGCCCGAGAGGAACGCGCCCACCGGCACGTCGGCGACCATGCGCAGCCCGATCGAGTGCTCGAGACGGCGGGCGAGCTCGTCGCGGGCTTCGTCGTCGCTGCCGCGCGAAGGGCGCCGCAAGCCCCGCCGCGCGCGACGGCGTCGAGGTCCCAGTAGCGGAACGTACGCACGTCGAAGCGTGCCGTGCGGCGTCGACGCGCACCTCGGCGACGCGTCGCCGGCGCGAGCTTGGCGATGCCGGCGTAGATCGAACGGGGCGCGGGCACGTAGCCGAAGCGCAGGTAGAGCGCGAGCGCGTCGCGGTCGACCGGGCAGTCGAAGCCGTCGAGTGCGCGCAGCGCCTTCACTTCCGAACCGAACGCGAAGCGGCCGCCGACCTGGCCGTAGTAGAGCGGCTTCTCGCCCATGCGGTCGCGGGCGAGGTGCAGCGTGCGGGCCTGCCGGTCCCACAGCGCGAACGCGAACATGCCGTTGAGGCGCGACAGCGCACCGTCCACGCCCCAGCGCTCGAACGCGGCGAGCATCACCTCGGTGTCGGAATGCCCGCGCCAGCGCGGCGCGTCGGCGGCGGCATCGAGCTCGGCACGGATCGCCTCGAAGTTGTAGATCTCGCCGTTGAAGGCGATCACGTAGCGTCCCGTGGCCGAGGCCATCGGCTGGTGGCCCTCGGGCGAGAGGTCGACGATCGACAGGCGCCGGTGGCCGAGCGCGATGCCGGCGTCGGCGTCGGCCCATGCGCCCTCGTCGTCCGGGCCGCGATGCGCGATTGCGCGCGCCATGCCGCGCGCCGTCGCCTCGAGCGAGGCGCGATCGGTGGTGCCGCGAGGGATCGAGAAAGCCGGCGATGCCGCACATGGGAGGAGTGGCGGCCGCGAAGCCGCCACCGTGCGCGCCGCCGGAGCGAAGTCTACCGTGATTCGCCGGACGATCTGCGTGCCGTGACCGTGATGATGCAACGGGTCGCGATCACTCGCGCCCCGTCATGAGCCCCGCGCGGAAATGTGAGCTACCGACCTGGTATGCGGCAGCAGCGCGCGGTCGCGGTGACCGTCACCGTGGCGGTCCCCGAATAGTGGCCGGCGCACGTGCCGACGGCGTTCGGGTTGTTGATGCCGCCCTGCGAGTGGCGCAGCTTGCCGCCTGTGAAATCCCCGCCCGAGATGCCGCAGTTCACCGAAACCTTGGCATAGCCGGTCGGACAGGCGCCCGCCGTCAAGTCGTAGTTGCGTGTGGTCGTGTTGAGCGTCGTCGAGGCGAGCGTGCCGTCGACGCAGTCCAATGCCGTGGCCGTCGGCGCAGCGAACACGCCGAAGATGTCGACAATGAATTGTGTCGGGCTGCCGAAGAACTCGATCTCCGCGGTCGTGACGGCAGACTGGTTGGTCGAGACGACGCCCGCGTTCGACGCCTGCACGTTGGGGCCCTGCTCCCACCAGTTGACCAGCGCCGTCGTGGTCGAGCCGCCGGCCGGACGCACGCCGATGAACCCGGGCGCGGCCGTCGGGCCGACGATCGCGACGTTCATCGCGAGCGCGCCGATGTTGTCCTCGTTGCCGCCGACCGCGGCCTTCGGGTCGCAGCCGATCGAGCCGCCGAACGCGCCGCCGGTGAAGGCGAGGTCGTAGGTGCGCGTGCCGGCGAGCGCTCCGCCCTGGAAGCGCGTGTCGATGTAGCGGCAGGGGGTGATCGGGTAGTAGACGAGCTCCACCGCCGACGAGCCGAGCTGCGGCGATGCGTCGCGGACGCGGCCGAGCGCGTCGGTGGCGTCCGCGAGCGTCGACGGCAATCCCATGCCCTGCAGCTGCTCGAGCGTCAGGCGATAGAGGCTCTCGCGCAGCCAGATCGACGTTGGCGACGGTGAGCGCAGGCGGCGTCGGGCCCCCGCTCGACGGCGGTCGATGATCGCCTCGACGCGACGCGGATCCGCGCGTCGAGGCTGGCACGCATCTCCGGCGTGATCGCGCGCGTCGCCGAGGCGGGCTGCGCGAACGCCGTCACGGGTGCGCACAGCGCCGCGGCGATGGCTGTGGTGCAGGCGATGAATCCGAGTCCCTTGATCATGGTGTGGCCTTTCGCGGGGCCCGGATCAGCGGCCTGGGATGCGGCAGCACCAGGGCGTGTTGTAGATCGTCGCCGAGGACGTTCCAGTGTAGTAGCCGAAGCAGTTGGAGTCACCGGTGAACGTGCCCTGACCGGCGAGAACCACCTGGCCACCTTCGAATGCGCCACCCGGACCGGCCTGGCAGGAATTCGACACCATCGCGTAGCCGGTCGGGCAGGCGTTCGCGAACAGGTTGAAGTCGCGGGTGACCGTGTCGACAACGGTGTTGGTCTCGGTGCCGTTCGTGCAGTCGAGCGCAGTCGCGGTCGGCGCGGCGAATACGCCAAAGACATCTACGATGAACTGGGTCGGGCTGCCGAAGAACTCGATCTCGTTGGCAGTGGCGGGAGCCTGGTTGGTGGTGACGACGCCCGCGTTGGAGGCTTGCACGTTCGCCCCCGCGGCGTACCAGTTCACCAGTGCCGACGTGTTGACGGCCCCGGCCGGGCGCACGCCGACGAAGCCGGGCGCGGTCGTCGGGCTGACAATCGCGACGTTGATCGCGAGCGCCCCGATCGTGTCCTCGTTGCCGCCGACTGCGGCCTTCGGGTCGCAGGCCGCCGAGCCGCCATAGGTGTTGCCGGTACTCGCGAGGTCGAAACCGCGGGGTGTCGTCAGCGGCCCGCCGACGTTGCGCGTGTCGATGTAGCGGCAGGGCGTGATCGGGTAGTAGACGAGCTCGGTGCTGGCTGCGCCGAGCTTCTGCGGTGCCTTGCCCGCCTTGGTCACGGCCCGCACGATCGCGTCCGGGCCGCTGCCCGCGGCGATCGCCCGCAGCTCGGGGAGCGGCGCGCGGTACATCGACTCGAGCAGCCACATCCGGTAGTCGACGGTGACCTCGCGGCCCTCGACCGCTGCCTGCATCAGGCGCTCGGCAATGGCGAGCTTCTCGGCGAGCATTGCCTGCTGTGCCGCGGTGGCCGGTTGCGCGGTTGTCTGCACAGGGGCGCGGCCGAGATGCACGCGGTCGCTGCGTTCGCCTGCCGCGAGCGCGCCGCCCGTTGCCGCGCAGATCGTCGCGCCCACCGCGATGGCCATGATCGTTCGCATCGTCGTTCTCCCTGGCGTGTCGTCGGGCGCGCCGTCGTCGCCCGCGTCGTCCCGCCCTCGGGCGGACTCATGACGCGAGCATAATGGGTCGCGGATCGGTTGCGCAACGCGCCGGTTCCCCGTTCGTCGGGAAGGCCGCGCGAAGTGCTGGCAGCTACGCGTTGTTCACGACACGCCGCCGAGGAACAAAAAAGGAGCGCCCCGTGGGGCGCTCCTTGACTGCGTCACGACCCGGCGTCACGCCGGGCCGCGGGATCGATCAGCGGCCGGGGATGCGGCAGCACCACGGCACGTTGATGATCGTCGCCGACGTCCCGCCCTCGTATCGGCCGATGCAGCGCGCGTCGTTCGCCGTCTGCACGCCGCCGCCGGCCTGGCGCACGCCGGCGATGTCGCCCAGCGCGTTGCAGGAGTTGGACACCATGCCGTAGCCGGTCGGGCAGCCCGAGGCCTGCAGGCTGTAGTCGCGGGTCGTCGTGTTGACTGCCGTCTGGGTCAGCGTGCCGGTCACGCAGTCGAGCGGCGTCGAGGTCGGCGCGGCGAAGAGGCCGAGGACGTCGACGACCACGTGCGTCGTGGTGCCGAAGAACTCGATCTCGTCGAGCGCGAGCGACTGGTCCGTCGTGATGATGCCGGCGTTCGACGCCTGCACCGAAGGGCCGGCCTGATACCAGTTGACCAGCGAGGTGGTGTTGGTCGAGCCCACGGGCCGCGCACCGAGGAAGCCGGGGAACGCCGACGGGTCGACGATCGCGACGTTCATCGAGATCGCGCCGATGTTGTTCGAGTTGTTGCCCACGGTCGCCTTCGGGTTGCAGGCGACCGAACCGCCGTAGATGTCGCCGGTCGCGTCGAGGTCGAAGGTGCGCGATCCGACGATCTTGCCGCCGACGTTGCGCGTGTCGATGAAGCGGCAGGGCGAGACCGGATAGTAGACGAGCTCGGTGCTGGCCTGGCCGAGCTTGGCGATGCCGTCGCGCGCCATGTCGGCCCTGGCCAGCGCGATCGCGTTCGCGGCGGCATCGTAGCCCGACGGCGCGCCCATCGTGCGCAGCTTCGCGAGCGGCAGCTTGTAGAGGCTCTCCTGCATCCACCGCTGCTGCTCCGCGGTCACCTGGGTGCCCGGTTGCGACGCGCCCGACGCCGCCATGATGCGGCTCACCAGCGCGAGCTTCTCGGAGAGCATCGCGCGTTGTTCCGCCGTGATGCCCGCGCCCTGCGCGGCCACCGGAGCACGCTCGACGCGCGCCGGTGCGGCCTGCGCCGCCATGCCGGCGGAAATCGCCAGCGCTCCACCCACCAACAAGCTCAACGTACGCTTCACGGTCTCACTCCCTCTGCCACTGCGGTTAATCGGAAATCGATTGCCGGGATGCGCCGTGTCGGCGCATTTCGGCGGAGCATACGTCCTGCCGCAAGGCTCCTGCAACGTACGGCCGTGGCGGACGGGGGGCATCCGATCAACGGTGGACGACGAATCGGCAAAGTGTCGATGTGCTTTACGGCCCGGGCGGACGCCATGCCGAGGGGAGGCTCGCCGCCGCTCTTGCCGGTCGCACGAGGAAGCGACGACCCGGGGGCGAAACACAAGGGCGCCCGAAGGCGCCCTTGGCGGTTCAACATTGCCGCTGGAATACTTGGGCGGTCAGCGCCCCGGGATACGGCAGCAAAGCACTGTGCAACGAACCGTCGTGCTGGCCCCGGAGACATTGCGACCATAGCAGAACGCCTTATCGGGTGGCGTTTGGTTGGAATCCAGCTGATGATGAACGTATGCGTCCGTCGCGAATGCGTACGATCCGCTCGACACCGCTCGGTGCGTCGCTGGGCACGCGACCGAGTTGAAATTCCACGCAACCCCATTTGCGGGAGTCTCGGTGGATGTATTGTCGAGGAAACAATCGGGCAGCGTGGCCGTAGGCGCGGCGAAGACGCCGGCGACGTCGACGATCGCGTGCACGGCCCCCGACGTGAAGATCTCGAGCTCATTCGCCGCGCCGGTCTGGTCATTCGTAATTACGGCGGCGTTGCCGAGCTGGAATCCGGCGCTCGATACGGTCCAGTTGACGAGCGCGGTCGATGCGGTCGCACCTGCCGGTCGAGCCGTCGCGAATCCCGGTGCAGCGGCCGTACTCGTGTCGACGATCGTCATGTTGAGCGATACCGCGGCGATCTGGTTCTCGCCCGCCCCACTCAATGTGGTCAGATTGCATCCGGCGGCGCCGCCGTACACGTTGCCCGAGTTGGCGAAATCGAATCCGCGTGCACCGGTGATCTTGCCGCCGACGTTACGGGTGTCGATGTAACGACACGGTGCGAACGGGAAGAACACCAGGTCGGTCGAGGCAGCGCCAAGCGCCTTCGCCTGAACCTGGGCGCGCGCGATCGCCTGCGTGGTTGCGTCCACGTTTCCCGTGGGACGAATGGCCTTGATTTGAGCGAGGGGCATCGAATACAACGCCTCCCGCATCCACTGGCGCTTTTCGGCCGTCATCGAGTTGACGCCATCAGCCTCGGCCGCGCGCATGATCGTGTCTATCCGCGTCAACTTCTCCGTCAGCGCCGCCCGTTGCTCGGCCGTGACGCCACTCCTTGCTGCAGGTGCCGACGCGATACCCGCCGGATCCTGGGCGGACACCGCAATGGTCGCCGTCGCAGCAAGCCCACCAAGCAACAACGAAAATAGAGTTCGCTTCATTGGACCCCCGTCTGTTTACATTCAAACCACTGTCGCGGTAACCGCATACAACGGTGGCCGCGGCCTTTGGGCGTGGCCCACCGAAAGCGCTACGGTTCCGGTTCGGACCAACGTGCGACAGAACGCGGAGAAAAGCATAGTCCGATGACGACGGGATATCAATGCAAGTTATCGCGCCTGCGGCCTTTTCCGACGAGTGTGTGCAACGCGTGACGTGAGGGCGCAGGTCGGGCGGGCTCGCCGAAGGTCTTGAGTTCGGCGGCGCGCTGTTGATGCAGTGCGCAATCAGCCGCGCGGCCCGACCACCGTTCGCTTGGCGGAACGCAGCGTGCCCTCGACCGCGCGCGTGACCTCGGAGGCCGCGCGATCGGCGAGCGAGCGCTTCGGCTCCTGCGTGTTCGCTTCCACCCAGCGCTTCGCGTCGGCGGTGAGCTTGTAGGGCGCCTTGGCGAACGCGCCGACGGTGTCGCCCCAGACGCGACCCTTGGCGAACGGATAGGCACCCCAGTCGGTGCGCGCCTCGAGGCAGTCGACGTTGCCGTACTCGGCGAGCGCGCGGTAGCCGTCCGGGTAGAAGCGCCAGCAGTCGACGGGGAAGCGGTGCTCGGGACCGCGCGAGGGGGCGATCAGGAAGATGAAGCCGCCGGGCTTCAGCGTCCGCACCATCTCCATCCAGGTGAGCCAAAAGAACTTGACGTGCTCGAACGCCTGTCCCGAGATCAGCACGTCGTAGTGCCCGTCGGCCATCGGGAACTTGTACGGAGACGAGAGCACCACGTCCACGTTCGGGCCTTCGTTGAGGTCGATGCCCTGGTAGGTCCAGTTCGGCCGCTGGAACAGCGCGCGGTAGCTGCCGGTGTAGTCGAAGCTGCCGACGTCGCCGATGAGCAGCTTCGCGTCGCGGTCGAGGTAGCGCTCGACGAGCGCTCGCATGTGTTCGATGGAATTGCGGTGCATGGCAGGCGGTTCAGGATCCCGGTTCGCGCGCGAGGAGCCGCTGGGCGAGCAGCGTGGCTACGAGGCAGTGGAACGCGTACCCCAGCAGGAAGGCGAGGGCCACGGACTGCGCGCCGCCGTCGCGGAGCCACCAGGCGAGCGCGAGCGTGATTATGCCCCAAGCGACGTTGAGGCCGCTCGCGAGCCAGATCCTGTCGATCACCGCGAGGAACAGTCCTGCGGGATTGCCGAGTGAAGCGATGAACGCCGCGGCGAGCATCAGCATCAACGTGCGCTCGGCAGCGGGCCCTTCCAGCCGGTACACGCCCACGAGCTGCGATGCGAGCGCTGTGCCGATAACGACGATCGGCAGCATCACCAGCGCGTTCTGCAGCACGAAGCGGCGCATTTCGCGGGCGAGCAGCGCGGTGTCGCCGCGCGCCTTCGCCTGCGACATGCGCACGAATTCCACCTGCGCCAGTACGGCGGGCACGAAGGACACGACCGCGAACCAGCTGTAGGCCGCGTTGAAACGCGCAAGGTTCGCGAGCGGCTCGGGGCCGCGGGACACCAGCGCGTTCACGCCCCACACGACCGGAGCGACCAGACCTGCGGCGATCAGCGTCGGCACGAAGAAGCCGAAGAGCGCGGGCAGGCGACGCTGCAGGCGCGGTGTCCTCGCGTCGCGGACGAGCCGGCGGCCGCTCAGGACGAGGCCGACCACGGCCGCGCCGAGATACAGCAGCCCCAGCGCGATCAGCACGCCCGCGATACCGACCTGGTCGGCGAGCGGCACGATGCCGAGCGCGAACAGCCCGAAGCCCCCCAGGTAGGCCGCTGCCGCGGTGCCGAACCGCGCCGAGCCGACCAAGAGGCCCGCCAACCCACCCGCCGCCACCGTCGTGACCGCCGCGAACGCCGCGGCGCGGATCAGGCCGTCGACCGGCGGCTCGACCGCGAAGATTTGCGCCAGCGCTGGCGCGGCAAGGTAGAGCGCGCCGCCGGCGAACGATGCGAGCGCCAGTGCGAAGAGCGCGATTCCCGCGAAGCCCTCGCCGTGGCGGTGCGCATCGCCGCCCGAGAATTCGGGCACGAACTTGCTCGCCACCGTGGTCATCGTCGCGCCGGGGAGGCTTCCGGCCACCGCGAGCGTCGACAGCGCGAGCGAGTAGCGCGCGAAGGCGTCGGCGCCGAAGCGCTGGGCGACGTAGAAACCGGCGAGCAGCACCGCGACCCGCGGCAGCGCACCGGCGATGCCGTTCCAGAACGCAGCTCTGAGGCGGGCGGAAAGCCGGTTCATCGCGCAGCGGCGCTCGCCGTATCCCTGCCATTGTCCGATCGCCCCAGCGCATCCCGGAAGATCGCCACCAGCCGCGGCGCGACGGCTTCCAGACTGTAGTGGCTGCGTACGCGCGCGAAGCCTGCGGCGCCCATGCGCGCCCGCAGCTGCGGATCGCCGGCAAGCGCGCGCAGCGCCTGCGACCACTCCGCCGGCGTCGTGGCGTGGAAGCCGGTCAGGCCGTGCTCGACGATCTGCGCGTTCGCTCCCACGGGGGATGCCACCACCGGCAATGCGCAGCCCATGTACTGGATCAGCTTGAAGCCGCACTTGCCGCGCGCCCAGGGCTCGTCGGGGAGCGGCATCACGCCCACGTCGAAGCTCAGCATGTCGCGGACCTCGGTGTCCTCTGTCCACGGCAGGTTCTCGACGTCGACTCCCTGCGGGTGCCACGGCGTACCGCCGATGTTGACGACGCCAAAGTCCGGGGCGCCGCGCAGGTCCCGGAAGACCGGTTCGAGCGAGCGCAGGTACGGTGTGGTGGACGGCGAACCGATCCAGCCGACGCGGAAGCCGGGGCGGGCTTCCGTCGCGTCCTTCTGCCGGTAGCGCGTCAGGTCGATTACCGACGGCAGCACCTCGACGCGCCGCGCACCGGCCGCGTGCGCTCGGGCCGCGAGATAGTCGTTGCCCGCGACGACCACATTCGCCCTCCGCATCAGCCGGTCGATCTTGCGGCCGAGCAGTCCGCGGACGATGCCGCTGCCGTGGTGGTCGTAGCGATGGAAGATCGCGTCGTCGTAGTCGACCACCAGCGGCCGATCTCCGGAAAGCAGCACGCGCTCGAACGCGTAGGGCAGCCAGGGCAGCAGCTCGTACTCCAGCCACACTACGGCCGCGTCGCGATGGGTGAGCGCGTCCCGGACGCGCCGCGCGTAGGCGGCGGCGATGTTGCCGATCGGCACACCCGCCTCACCGTGACGGGCCCTGACGTAGTCGTCGTCGAACAGTGGACAGACCTCTACCGAGATGCCGGCCGCGGCGAGCGCGTCGAGGAACTGGTAGCTCCGCACGCGGCTCGACGCGCCAAGGCGCTCGTAGCGGGAGAGGAGCAGGACGTCGGCCATGGGTGGGTGAGGCGCGGGGTTGCGCGTGCGCGCCGGCATGCGAGTACCGGCGTTCATTGCGGCTGCAGGGCCATGGACCGCGAAACCAGGCGGCTCGGGGCTGCGTCTCGTAGAATTATAGGGTCGCGCGGCAAGCGGACCTCACCGGGTTCGGTCGTGCGCCACGACCCGACACCCCGTGAACGCTCCTTCCGCATCCAGGATCCTCGATCGCCATGGCGTGCTCCAGCGTCTCGCCGAGCGGGGCCGCGTCGAACTCGAGCTTGGTTGCGGGTCGACCAAGCGCAATGCGAACGCGATCGGCGTCGACGCGCTCGACCTGCCGGGCGTGGACCTCGTCGGCGACGTGTTCGAAGTGCTCGCGGCTTTTCCCGAGGCGAGCGTCGACGCGGTGCGGAGCTTCCACTTCTTCGAGCACGTCGACGACCTGCCCCGGCTCCTGCGCGACATCGCGCGCGTGGTGAAGCCCGGCGGCGAGTTGCAGGTGGTCACACCGCACTTCTCGAATCCGTACTTCTACTCCGACTACACGCACAAGCGCACGTTCGGGCTCTACACGTTCGCCTACCTCGCGCATTGCAGGCTGTTTGCGCGCGACGTGCCGATGTACGGGCTCACCCCGGCGTTCGAGGTGGTCGACGTGACGCTCGGCTTCAAGTCGGCGCGGCCGTTCTACGTCCGCTACGCGGTGAAGCGCGCGATCGGCGTGGTCGTCAACCTCGGCCGGTGGACCAAGGAGTTCTGGGAGGAGAACCTCTGCTGGCTCGCGCCGGCGTACGAGGTCGACTACACGCTGCGCAGGCTCTGACGCAGCGAAGACCGACTCGGCCGGACGGTCGAGTGCACTGCATCACCGTCCGGCGCCAAGATCGTTGTCATGGTGCGGCACGGCGCTTCGAGCTGGAAGTAACCCAACGGTTGGGTTATCATGCCCACGTGCTTTGTCGTCGAAGGGCATCGAATCTGCATCTACGTCAACGACCACGGTCCGGCACACGTCCACGCGGTTGGCAGTGGGTATGCCAAGTTCGTGCTCGGGAGCGGTCCTGCCGACGTTCGTCTCGTCGCGGTTGACGGCATTGGCGTTGCCACGCTGCGCCGTATTGCACGTGCGATCGCCGACCATCACGACGAGTGCCTCGAAACCTGGGAGCGCATTCATGGCTGAACGGAATTCCTTCCTCGCGCGCGCCGTCGACTCGCGGCTCGCCAAGGCCACGGCGGCAGGTGCGAGCGTGCGCCGAAGCGGCGACCTCGCGCAGAGTGTCGCCTACGACGCACGTACGAAGCGCCTGCGGGTCGAGCTCGTCTCGGGCGTTGGCCTCATGATCCCGGTCACGCTCGTCGAGGGCTTGGCCGGCACGCCCGCCGCGGTACTGCGCGACGTTGTGGTCGCCGGACGCGGTCACGCGCTCCATTGGCCGCAGCTCGACCTTGATCTTGGCGTGCCGGCTCTCGCCGCCGGATGCCTGGGCTCGAGTGCGTGGATGTCGGCACTGGCGCGCGAGGGTGGCAAGTCGACCTCGGTCGCCAAGGCCGAGGCCGCGCGACACAACGGCCGCAAGGGTGGGCGACCGCGTGCCAAGACGGTATCGGGCCGCGGCGCCCTCGCTTGAACGCCAACGACGGCGCCTCGTTTGGGAACCCCCTCGGCGCGCAACCGGCGCCGAAGGGGATCGAAGCCATGCCGGCCGACTACGGCTGCACGTTCCAGTCGGTGCTGGTGAGCACCACCGCCGCCGACCCGACGGCGAGGCCGTTCATCAGCCGGAGCTCGGTCGCGCCGGTCGTCGGGTTGTTCCAGACGATGTCTGCGCGGCCGTCGCCGTTGAAGTCGCCGGTCGCCACGACGCTGCTTCCGGCAAGCGTGATCGACGCTCCCGATCCATACCCGCCGGCGCTCATCAGCCACGCGCTCACCGCGCCGCTCGGCGTGTAGCGCCACAGCAGGTCGCTCTGGCCGTCGCCGTTCAGGTCGGCTACCTTGATCGCGGTCCAGTTCGGGTCGGTGAGCAGGATCGAGCCGCCGATGAACACGGTGCCGTTCATCATCCACAGCGCGGTCGCGCCGGTGGTCGTGTTGCGCCAGAGGATGTCGGTGCGGCCGTCGCCGTTGAAGTCGCCGGTGTGGGTCGGCGTCCACGCGGTCGACACCAGGATCACCGCCCCGCTGGCGTAGGACGCCCCGTTCATCAGCCAGACCGCCGTCTCGCCGGTCGTGGCATTGCGCCACAGCAGGTCGTCCTTGCCGTCGCCGTCGAAGTCGCCGGTGAACTGCACCTGCCAAGCGGGCGACACGAGCAGCGTGCCGCCGCCCGCGAACGACGTGCCGTTCATCAACCACACGGACGTCGTGCCCGTCGGCGCGTGGCGCCAGACGATGTCGGCGTTGCCGTCGTCGTTGAAGTCGCCGGTGTGCGTCGCGGTCCAGTTCGGGTCGGCGAGAAGCGTCGCAAGGCCCGTGTTGGCCACGCCGCTCATCAGCCACATCACCGTCGAGCCGGTCGTGGCGTTGCGGATCAGCAGGTCGTGACGGCCGTCGCCGCTGAAGTCCGCCGTGTGGGTCACCTGCCAGGGCGCGGCGAGGCCGATGCCGGCCGTAACCGTCGCCGTGGTGCCGTTCATCAGCCAGATGCCGTAGGCGCCGCCGGCGTTGGCGCGCCAGAGCAGATCCGCCCGGAAGTTGCCGTCGAAGTCGCGTTGCTTCCCCAGCGCCGATGGCGACAGCACGCCGTGCGTCACGGGCGTCGCGATGGAGCTCGCGTTCGCGCCATCGCCCGAATAGGCAGCACCGATCGAGTACGAGCCCGCGGGGAGATTGGGCGTCGCGCAATTCGCTGAACGAGAGTTTCCGGTACCAGTGAGCGGGACGGTACCGCAACCGGGGATCGTCACCGCATTGACGCTGAACGCCACTGTGCCGGTCGGCATGCTCCCGGTGACCGTCGCGGTGAACGTGACGTTCTGGCCCACGACGGAAGGATTGGGACTGCTCGAAACACTTGTGGTGGATGCCGGCAGCGATCCGACCGCGGCGATCGCCGCATCGGCATTGATGATGCCCGCCCCGCAGTACTTGGGAAAGTTCGGTGCCAGGTCGACCGCAGCGATGTTCGACGTGCAGTCGCGCCCGGTGCCCGTCGGGAATGCCCGCGCGGTCGACGTGATCGCGGCGAGGATCTGCGCCGGCGTCTTGGTCGGTGCGACAGACAACATGAGCGACACGATGCCGGCGACGTGCGGCGTCGCCATGCTCGTGCCCTGGTAGTTGACGTAGTTGTAGCCGCCGGGATTGGGCGAGGTGGTGCCGCTGTTGAGCGTCGACAGCACGCCCCAGCCGTCGCTGCCGCCCGGCGCCGCGATCTCCACCTGCACGCCGGCTTCGTTGTCGTCGTAGTTGCTGTACGAGGCGCGCTGGCCGGCCCGCCCATTGGCCGCCACCGTGATCACGCCATTGCAGTTGGCGGGCGTGTGGAACTTCGCCTCCTCGTCCGCGTTGCCCGCGGCGACGACGACGACGACGTTGCGCGACAACGCGCCGTTGATGGCCGTCTGGTAGACGGCGTCGCACGTGGCATTTGAACGATAGCCGCCGAGCGACAGGTTGAGCACCTGCGCCGGGTTCGCGTTCGCCGTTACGCCCGCGACGGCGCCGCCGGACGCCCAGGCGAGACCGTCGGCTATGTCCGAGCTGAAGCCGCCGCACTTGCCGAGTACGCGGATCGGAATGATCGGGCTCGCCCAATTGACGCCGGCCACGCCGACACCGTTGTTGGTCAGTGCCGCGATCGTGCCGGCGACGTGCGTGCCGTGCCACGAACTGGTCCTGGCGGAGGATCCGGCACCGCATTCGCCCGCCGCTGTCCAGTCGCCGGGGTCGCTCGGATCCGGGTCGCGGTTGTTGCCGTCGTTGGGATTGACGACGCTCGCCGCGATGATGAAGTCGTAGCCGCCGACGAACTTGCCGGCGAGATCCGGGTGGTTCGGCAGCGAGCCGGTGTCGATCACCGCGACGCGGATCGCGGCCGAGCCGGTCGTCCGGTTCCACGCGGCGGGCAGGTTCGCGCCACCCGCCGGGTCGGAGTAGTGCCACTGCGACGCGTAGTTGGGGTCATTGGGAACGAGCGCAATCTGGTCGAGGTAGTCGGGTTGCGCCCACTCGACGCTCGGGTCCTGCTCGAGGGCATCCGCGATCGCCTCGGCGTCCTGGCGGGAGACGCGGTTGAACAGGCGGACGAGGTAGGCGTCCCCGGACATCACGCGCTCGTGCGCGACCGGCTGCCCCGCGAGCGACGCGATGCGGTCGAGCTGGCCCGGGCCGAGCGGAAGATTCAGGGTGGCCGCCTGCTCGAGCCCGGGGTCGCGGTACTTGACGATCAGGCGGTGGAGCAGCGGCTCGGGCGCGCCGCTCTTCGGCTGCACGCGCGGTCGCTGCGCCGGTTCGGCACGCGACGTGCCGTGGGCGTAGAGGACTTGGTCGTCGAGGCGCAGCCGGTTGATGGCTTCCTGCGCCTCGAGGAACGACAGCGCGGGTTCGAGCGCGAGGCGATAGGCGCCATCGCGCGTCCGCCCGATCTCGGCGACGCCGGTACGCAAGGCCTTGACGACCAGGAACCGATGCCCTTCCGGCAGGGCGGCCAATCCGGCGAGTGCTGCGTCGCCGCGGAACTTGACGACGATCGCGTCGACCTGCGCCGCGAAAGACGGTGCTGAGACCAGCGCTGCGATGACGAACAGGAACGCGGCGAACGCGCCGCGCGACCGTGACGTTGCCTCTCCGCTCATGACACCCTCCCTGGGCATGGGCCGGGCCGGCCGTCGGCGGCCGGCGCTGCAGCGCGGCGTCGATGATACTGCTGCGCGGGGCGCCGTGGCGACGCCGGGACGCCATCGTCCCATCCCGCGGACGAACGGAAGGGGTGGCGGTGTGTCGCGCCGTTCCTAGGGTGTCACACGCCACACCGTGCTGGTGAGCAGCGCGGCCGATCCGTCGGTGGCGAGCCCATCCATGAGGCGCATTTCGGTCACTCCCGAGGACGGGTTGTGCCAGACCAGGTCGGTGCGGCCATCGCCGTTGTAGTCGCCGGTCGCGACCACCGTGCTTCCGGTGACGGTGATGCTGCCCCCGGCCCCGAGCGCGAGCCCGTTCATCAGCCACGCGTTCGTCGCGCCGGTCACGGTATTGCGCCAAAGGATGTCGGCGCGACCATCGCCGTTCAGGTCCGCGAGGTGCGTGGGCAACCATGCGGCGTTCGCGAGCACGATCGCGCCGGCTGCGA
The DNA here is from genome assembly GCA_963765065.1 of uncultured beta proteobacterium. GTDB lineage: Bacteria > Pseudomonadota > Gammaproteobacteria > Burkholderiales > Casimicrobiaceae > VBCG01. The sequence continues at coordinate 301,950 of CAVXVH010000013.1, forward strand.
ACGACGCACCGTTCATGAGCCAGAGCGCGACTTCACCGGTGGTCGCATTGCGCCAGATCAGGTCGGCCCTGCCGCCGCCGTCGAGGTCGCCCGCGAGCTCGGCGCGCCAGGCGGCATTGGCCATGACCACGGTGCCCGAAACGAACGCGGTTCCGTTCATCAGCCAGATCGCGGTCTCGCCCGTCGAGTCGTTGCGCCAGAGGAGATCGGCCTTGCCGTCGCCGTTGAAGTCCGCGACGTGGGCGACCTTCCACGCGGCGTTCACGAGCAGCGTCGCGCCGCTCGCGAAGCTCGTCCCGTTCATCAGCCACAGCGACGTCGTGCCCGTCGCGTCGTTGCGCCAGACGAGATCGCTCCGGCCATTGCCGTCGAAGTCACCGACGTGCGTGACCTTCCAGTTCGCATCGACGAGCAGCGTCGCCGCGGCGGACGTGCCGGTGGCGTGCATCAGCCACACGGCGGTCTCGCCCGTCGAGTCGTTGCGCCACAGGATGTCGTGGCGGCCGTCCGCATTCAGGTCGGCGGTGTGCGTCGCCTGCCACGCGGATCCGACTGCGAGCTTCGCCAGCGACGTCGTGGTCGGCCCGTTCATCAGCCACACTGCGGTCTCGCCGCTGGCGCTGTTGCGCCAGAGCAGGTCTGCCGCGCCACTCGCGTCGAAATCGCGCGGCTTCGTCACGCGTATCGGACGGCTCTCCACGAAGCGTGGGTCCGTTCCAGCGCGGAACTCCTCGAGATTGGAGGCGCCGTCACCGTCGTTGTCCGCGGTCGCTGCGGTACCGGTCGCGTTGCCGAAGTAGGCGCTCTCCCACCAGTCGGGCAGGCCGTCGGTGTCCGCATCCGCCGCCTCGATCCGGTAGACGATGCCGCTGCCGAGTCCCGCGAAGTAGAGCTCGCCCTGAACGTCCTCGCCGAAGCCGGCAATCCCGGACGGGGCCACCAGCAACTGCTGCTGCGCGGACCAAGCGCCCTGTCCATCGGTCGTTGCCGCCCACAGGCGCTGGCTGACGAAGTCGCCGTAGAGGTAGGCGCCCGCGAGCGCCGGGATGCGGTTGCCGCGATAGCGGAAGCCGCCGGTGATCGACGACCCCAGCACGTGGTCGTACTCGAAGATCGGCGGCACGTAGTTCGGCGGCGGCGTGCAGGTCGCGCCGAACGCGGGCGTGCAGATCGTGCCTTCGAGCGTGCGCCAGCCGTAGTTGCGGCCGCCGGGGGTGCCGACCGGTTCGAGGTTCACTTCCTCGCGCGCGCCCTGGCCGACGTCGGCGATCCAGAGATCGCCGGTGGTGCGGTCGAACGAGAAGCGCCACGGGTTGCGCAGCCCCAGCGCCCAGATCTCCGGGCAGGCGCCGGTGGTGCCGTTGCACGTACTGCCGGCAAACGGGTTGCTCGCCGGGATCGCGTACCAGGGTGCTGTGGCGACGTTGTCGACGTCGAGGCGCAGCATCTTGCCGAGGTTGCTGACGGTGCGCCGCGCATTGTCGCCGGGGTCGTTGCTGCCGCCGCCGTCGCCGGTGCCGATGTAGAGGTAGCCATCGACGCCGAATGCCAGCTTGCCGCCGTTGTGGTTCGAGTTGTTCGGGTGCGGGATCGCGAGCAGCACCTTCGCGCTCGCCGGGTCGACGGCATCGGGATTGGTCGCGCTGCGCTCGTAGCGCTCGATCACCAGCGCGCCGTCGCTGGTGCGCGTGTAGTAGACGAACACGCGGCCGTTGTTGACGTACTCAGGGTGGAACGCGAGGCCGAGCAGCCCGCGCTCGCCGCCGCCGGTGGTCTTGCCACCGAGGTCGAGGAACGGGGCGGCGAGCGTGGCGCCATTGCGGACCACACGCACGCGCCCGGCCTGCTCGACGACATACAGGCTGCCGGTGGCGTCCGGCGACGCGACGACGTCGAGCGGTGCCGAGAGCCCCGTCGCGTAGTTGGCGAGCCGGGTCGTCGACGCGCCGATCGTGCCGAGGCTGTTGAACGGGGTGTCGGTCGACCAGAGCGGAAATCCCGACGGCGTCGCGCGGCGGATCTCGCCGTCGGTCATGCCGGTGGCCTTCGGCATCACGTCGAACAGGCGCTCGCCGCGGCCCTCGTCGAAGTGGTACAGCGCCGCAGTGAGCGGGTCGGGCGCGAACGGGGCAACGGGCCGAGGGAAGTTCGCGTTCGGATAGCGGAGCGCCGTCGAGATGCGCAACTCGTCGACGTAGCCCTTGAACGACGGGTAGGCGGGGCCGGCGTCGTGCTTCTCGGCGCCGATGACCAGGAACGGGTCGTTGACGCAAGGCCCGCTGCAGAAATTGCCCGGCACGCCGTTGTCGGGATACGAGACGTCGCCGTCGGGACCGTCGGCCTGCGCTTCGAGGTTGCCGTCGACGTAGAGCCACAGCCAACCGTCGCTGCGGCGCCGCTGCACGGCGACGTGATGCCACTGCCCATCGAGCACGTTGCTCGTGCCGCAGATCGTGCGGTCGCCGGTGCCGTTGCCCGAGACGCCAAATACCGCGCGGCCGTTGCCGAACGACACGCCGAACTTGCGGTCCTGGTTGTAGCGGTCGCGGTCGAGGACGACGTTGCCGTTGATCCAGCTGACGTTCGCGCCGCAGGCGATCGTGGGCGCGGCATTGCCGGCCAGCGTGCCCTTGACCCAGAGCTCGATCGTAAAGTCGCCGGCACCGACGTCGAGGCGCGGGCCGGGGAAGCTCGTCGCCGGATCGTCGACGCGGATCCGCACGCGATCGACGTTGCCGCTGCCGGTGCCGTCGAAGAGCAGTGCGTGGCCGGCGTGCGCATGAGGCGCGGCGGCAATGCAGGCGAGCACGGCAAGACCCGTCAGCGCACTGCGGGCGGCGGCGAATGCGGGCACGGCGTGCTCCTTGGGCGGCGTGCGCCGCCGGATGACCGATCTGCCGCCGATTCTAGCCGCGGTCTATGCCGTTGTCATGGGTTCGCGCATTCCCGCGCCCGAAGCTTTCGACCGATCCTGTGCCGCCGATCAGGGACGCACCGACCACCACGTGCTGACCAGCAGCGTGGCGGTAGAGAGCGGCGCCAGGCGATCCATCAGCCACATCTCGGTCACGCCGGTCGACGCGTTGTGCCAGACGAGGTCGGCGCGTCCATCGGCGTTGTAGTCGCCGACCGCAGTCACCGTGCTTCCGACGTTGGTCGCCGATCCGCCCCCGGTCATCGCGAGCCCGTTCATCAGCCACAGGCTGGTCGCCCCGGTCGCCGTGTTGCGCCACACGAGGTCCGCGCGGCCATCGCCGGTCAAGTCGGCTGCGTGCGTGGGAATCCAGTCCGGGTCGGCAAGCACGATCGCGCCCGAACTCCGCGTCAGTCCGTTCATCAGCCACAGCGCGACCTGTCCCGTGGCTGCGTTGCGCCAGGCGAGGTCGCTCGTGCCGTTGCCGTCGAAGTCACCGGTCAGCGCGATGCTCCAGCCGGGATTGGCCAGCACGACGGCGCCGGAGACGAACGTCGTGCCGTTCATCAGCCAGATCGCAGTCTCGCCGGTCGTGTCGTTGCGCCAGACGAGGTCGGCCCGGCCGTTGCCGTCGAAGTCGGCAACGTGCGTCACCCTCCAGGCGGCGTTCACGAGCAGCGTCGCGCCGGCGACGAACGTCGTGCCACTCATCCGCCACATCGAGGTCGTTCCGGAGGCCTCGTTGCGCCACACGAGATCGGCGTTGCCGTCGCCGTCGAAGTCCCCCGTGTGCGTGACCTCCCACGAGGGATCGACGAGCAGCGTGGCCGACCCGGCCGGCGCGAGGCCGTTCATGAGCTGCATCGTCGTTGCGCCGTCGCTCGCGTTGCGCAACAGCAGGTCGTACCGGCCATTGCCGTCGAAGTCGGCGGCGTGGGTCACTGCGCGCGGCGGATCGATGCCGAGGTTGGCGGTCGTGCCGATGTTCGTTCCGCTCATCAGCCAGATCGCATGGCCACCGGCGTTGTTGCGCCACAGCAGGTCGGCGGTGAGTGTGCCGTCGAAGTCGCGCTGCTTCGCGAGCACCGGCGGAACGACCGACTGCGTCAATGGACCGCTCGCCGAGCCGGCATTGGCGCCGTCGCCGCCGTAGGTCGCCACGATCGTATGGTTGCCCGCGGCCAACGCGGGAGCCGTGCACGCGGCCTTGCCTGCGACCAGCGCGACGGCACCGCAGGTCGTGATCGTCACACCGCCATCGGTGAACGAGACCGTCCCTGTCGGCGTCGCGCCGGTCACCGTGGCGGTGAACGTCACGGCCGACCCGGCAACCGAGGGATTCTCCGACGACGCGAGCGTGGTCGTGGTGATGCCCGGCACGGCGGCGACGGTCTGGGAGAGCGTCGACGACACCGAGCCGTTGTTGCTGGCGTCGCCGCCGTAAGTCGCGACGATGCTGCGCACCCCGGCGGTCAGCGCCGACGTCGGGCACTGCGCGGAGCGCGTGCTTCCCGCGCCTGCGAGCGCGACGGCGCTGCAGCCCGTGATCGTCGCACCGTCGACGGTGAAGCCGACCGTCCCGGTCGGCGCGAACCCGACGACGGTTGCGGTGAACGTCACCGATGCGCCGACCACGGACGGATTCGCCGAACTTGCTATGCCCGTGGTCGACACGGCCTTGTTTACGGTCTGAGATAGCGTCGACGATGTCGATCCGGTGTTGTTGGTGTCGCCCGCGTAGGTCGCGACGATGCTGCGGCTGCCGACGGGTAGTGCGGTGGTCGGGCACACGGCGGTGCGGATGTTGCCCGCGCCGGTGAGCGGGACCGCGGTGCAACCGCTGACCGCGACGCCGTTGTCCGTGAATGCCACCGTGCCGGTGGGCGTCGTGCCCGTGACCGTGGCGGTGAACGTGACCGAAGCTCCGACGACCGACGGGTTCGCCGAGCTCGCGAGTCCCGTCGTCGAGGTAGCCTTGTTGACCGCCTGCGCCAACGGTGCGCTGGTCGAGCCGGCATTGCCGGCACTGCCGCCGTATGTGGCCACGATCGAGCGGGCGCCGGTCGCGAGGGCGGCCGTAGTGCACTGCGCGGTACGCGTGTTGCCCGCGCCGGTGAGCGCGAGGGCGCTGCAACCGGTGATCGTTGCACCGTTGGTCGTGAACGCCACATTCCCGGTCGGGCTCGTGCCTGTCACCGAAGCGGTGAACGTGACCGACTGGCCGTAGGTGGACGGATTCGCCGAGCTCGCGAGCATCGTCGTGGTGGCCGCCAGCGACGACACCGCCGCGATCGCCGCATCGGCGTCGATGATGCCGGCGCCGCAGTACTTGATGGACGTCGTGACTGCGGCGAGGTTTGCCGTGCAGTCCCGGATCGTTCCGCTCGGGAACGCCCTGGCGGTCGAGGTGATCGCGGCGAGGATCTGCATGGGCGTCCTGGTCGGCGCGACCGAGAGCATCAGCGACACGATGCCGGCGACGTGCGGCGTCGCCATGCTCGTGCCGTTGTAGTTCACGTAGTTGTAGCCGCTCGGATTGGGCGACGTGGCGCTGTCGTTGAGCGTCGACAGCACGCCGGCGCCATCGCTGCCGCCGGGCGCCGCGATCTCGACCTGCACGCCCGTGGCGTCGTTGTTGTCGTAGTTGCTATAGCTCGCGCGCTGACCGCTGCGACCGGTGGCCGCAACGGTGATGACACCCGGGCAGTTGGCAGGAGCGTGGAACGAAGCCTCCTCGTTGGAATTGCCCGCGGCGACGACCACGACGACGTTGCGCGACAGGGCGCCGTTGATCGCGGTCTGGTAGACCGCATCGCAGGTCTGGTTCGACCTGCGGCCGCCGAGCGAGAGGTTCAGCACGTGGGCGGGATGCGGGTTCACCGGCACACCAGCGACCGCGCCGCCGGAAGCCCATGCGATGCCGTCGGCGATGTCGGAGCTGTAGCCGCCGCACTTGCCCAGCACGCGGACCGGGACGACGGGGCTCGCCCAGTTGACGCCGGCGACACCGACGCCATTGTTGGTGAGCGCTGCGATGGTGCCTGCAACGTGCGTGCCGTGCCAGGAGCTGGTCCTCGCCGAGGTTCCGGTGCCGCACTCGCCGGAAGCCACCCAGTCGCCCGGGTCCGAGGGATCGGCGTCGCGCGCATTGCCGTCGTTCCCGGGGATCGGAAACGCCGAGATCATGTCGTACCCGCCGACGAACTTGCCGCCGAGATCCGGATGGTTCGGCAGCGAGCCGGTGTCGATCACGGCGACGCGGATCGATGCCGAGCCGGTGGTCCGGTTCCAGGCGGCGGGCAGGTTCACGCCGCCCGCGGCCTCGAAGTAGTGCCACTGGCTCGCGTAGCTCGGATCGTTGGGTGCGAGCGCGATCTGGTCGAGATAATCGGGCTGCGCCCACTCCACCGACAGGTCCAGCGCGAGTGCGTCGGCGATGGCCTCGAGTTCCTCGCGGCTCACCCGGTTGAACAGGCGGACGACGTAGGCGTCGCCCGACATCACGCGCTCGTGCGCGACGGGCTGCCCCACCAGCGTCGCAATGCGGTCGAGTTGGTTCTGTCCGAGCGGCAGGTTGCGTGACGCGGCTTGTTCGAGCCCGGGGTCGCGGTACTTGACGATCAGACGATGGAGCAGCGGCTCGGGTGTTCCCGCCTTCGGTTGCACACGGGGCATCACGACAGGATCGCGGGTTGGCGCGAGGTTCGCGTACAGGATGTCGTCGCGCAGGCGCACGCGGGTGATCGCGTCGTGCGCTTCGACGAACGGCAACGGGGGTTCGAGCGACAGGCGGAATGCGCCGTCGCGGGTGCGTCCCCGCTCGACGACGCCGACGCGCATCGCCTTTGCGAGCTCGTCGGCGAACGCCGGGGGAAGCGCCGTCGCGTCGCGCGGAATCGCTTCGCCGCGGAAGCGCACGACCACCGCGCCGATGCTCGCTGCGTCGGCGGCGCGTGCCGCAGGCACGGCAGCGTCGAGTCCGAGGATGAACAACGCGGCGAGGGCAAGCCCTCGCCGCACGATGCCGTTCGGCAATATCATGGTTTCTCCGCGGCCATGCGCCCCGTCGCCGGGTGATCCGGCGCGCAGTCAGGTCTTACTGCTGCAGCCTGCGATCGCGCGATGCGATCAAGGCCCCGCCCACCACGCAGCGCCCGTCAGCACGACGGCGCCGGCGGTCATGGCGGTGCCATTCATCAGCCACACCGCGTGCTGAGCGCCCTTGGTGTTGCGCCAGAGCAGGTCGTGCTTCGGCTTGCCGGTCGCGCCGAGGTCGCCGTTGAAATTGCCGACGCGGGCGGGCTGCCAGTCGGCGCTCGTGAGGAGCGAGCCGCCGGCCGCGTAGCCCAAGCCGTTCATGAGCCACATCGCGGTCTGGCCGGTCGTCCGGTTGCGCCAGACGATGTCGGAGCGCCCGTCGCCATCGAAGTCGCCAGTCTGCACGGCACGCCAATCCTTCGACGACATCAGGGTGGCGCCGGCGACGATGCCCGTGCCGTTCATCAGCCACACGGCGGTCGCGCCGGTGGTTTCGTTGCGCCACACGAGGTCGGCCTTGCCGTCTCCGTTGAAGTCCCCGGTCGTCGTCGCACGCCAGGCACGGTCGGCCATCACGCCGGCGGCGCTCAGCACCGCGAGCCCGTTCATCCGCCAGATGCCGGTCGCGCCGGAGACTTCGTTGCGGGCGATCAGATCGGCCTTGCCGTCGCCGTCGACGTCCGCGACGTGCGTCACCGCCCAACCGGCGCCGCCGTCGAAGGCCACGCTGCCACCGGAGGCCATGGTCTTGCCGTTCATGAGCCAGATCGAGGTGCGGCCGGTGACCGCGTTGTACCAGACCAGGTCCTGACTGCCGTTGCCGTCGAAGTCCCCGACGTGCGTCGGGCGCCAGGCCGGGTCGGCGACGAGGGTCGCGCTGCCGATGATCTGTGCGCCGCTCATCAGCCACACCGACGTCTGGCCGGTCGTGTCGTTACGCCAGACGATGTCGGACTTGCCGTCGCCGTTGAAGTCGCCGAGCAGTACCGGGCGCCACGCGGCGTTGTTCATCACGGTGACGCCGCTCGAGAACGTGGTGCCGTTCATGAGCCAGATCGCGGTCTGGCCGGTGGTCTCGTTGCGCCAGATCAGGTCGGAGCGGCCGTTGCCGTCGAAGTCCCCGGCGCGCGCGGGGTCGAGCGTCTCGGCGTCGATCACGGTGAATGCGTACTGGAACGGCGAGGGCAGTCCGAAGTCCGGCATCGGGCTGCTCAGCGTGACGCGGTAGGTCACGTCGCCGTCGGGTCTCGTGTAGCTCATTCCGGTGGGCTTGAAGACGATGGATTCGTCGCCGTAGCCGGACGCAAGCGGCTCGATCGTGACTGGCATGTTGCCCGCCGGGCCGCTCACCGCGACGCTGGTGCCGACGAAGTACGCGTTCGAGTACGAGAACGACCAGCGGTTGGATGTGGCGGGCAACGCGTCCCACGGCACGTAGCCGCGCGGCGGCCATGCCACTCCGTCCGGAGTTGCGGGCCGGGTACCATGCGGTCCGGCGACCCAAAGTGCGTTCGCGGACGGGGAAGAGCCACTCGGGATGTCGCCGGTCGCGACGTTCACCTGCGGTGGAAACAGCAGCCAGCGCCGATGGCCGACGGCGCCATTGCCGGTGCCGGGGTCGTCCATGTAGAGGTCGATCGCGTCGTAGCCGTAGGCGCCAAGCGCGAGGTTCGAGTAATACGCGGCATTCTTTCCCGCGGCCGTGTAGCACTTCCAGTTCGTCGGCGGGGAGTGGTTGAGCGCGTTGTTGGCGCTCATCATCAGCGCCGCCCGCTGGCTGTCGGAGACCTTGGCATCGGTGAACAGGCCGACGCCCGGCAGGCCGGCGAAGGCGCGGTAGCTGTTGATCCGGTCGAGCACCGACTGCTTGAAAGCGGCCGACGTCGTGCCCTGCGTGCAGTTGCCGACGTTTCCCGCCCAGCCGGAAGTGGTCACCTCGGCCGGCAGGAAGCGCGTGTGGTACACGCGCACGACGCTGGCGCGGTCGGGCGGTGGCGGCGCGGCGGCGACCGCCTTGGTCTCGACGCGCGGCTCGTCCAGGAAGATCTGCGGCGCGTCGCCCAGCGACTGGGCCGCGACCGGCGCGGTGGCGAGGTAGATCAGCAAGGCGGAGCGTTTCGGTGTCATGGTGCGGTCGCAGCTCGGATGATTGCGGTTCCCCTGCAACTGCAAGAGCCGAGCCCGCGCGATGAACGGTCGTCAGACGGGAGGCTGGCCGGCCGGCATCGACACCCGCAGGGGCTTTGGCGCAGGGGCCGCGCTCCGGCACGGCGCCGTTCTCGACGGCGTGCTGTGCGGCCGGTGCACTACAGTGGCTGTCCCGCGGCGTCATCCCGGCTGCCCGTCTGCGCCGACGGCCCATGCGGTTGCGGCGACGGGAATGCGACCCGAATTCGGCAAAGCACCAGGGCGCCGGAGTGGGTCACTGCGAACGAGTCCGGGGGCGTGGCGGGGGTGTTGACGGGCACCGTTTCCGGTATATAATTCCGCTTCTTTGCTACCCGAGATTTCCGTGCCCGTTCGGGCGGGGCTGCGGGGAGCGCGCTCCTTAACAATTTGCAACCGATAGGTGTGGGTGCTGGAGGTGCTGGTGCCCTGTGGACGTCTGCCGCGAGGTGGGGGTCTGTGGGGGAGACACGAGTACAGCTGGTGCTCACACGAAACGCAAGTGCGGGCCTGTTCTGGAGAAGTCCGGGATGGGCCTGAGAGGTCGTTCCTTCGGGGACGGCGTCATTCGAGTGAGCTTACTTTGCAATTGAGATCGAACTGAAGAGTTTGATCCTGGCTCAGATTGAACGCTGGCGGCATGCTTTACACATGCAAGTCGAACGGGGTGGGGGGCAACTTCCACTCAGTGGCGAACGGGTGAGTAATGCATCGGAACGTATCCCGTAGTGGGGGACAACGCCGCGAAAGCGGCGCTAATACCGCATATGCTCTACGGAGGAAAGTGGGGGACCTGAAAGGGCCTCACGCTATGGGAGCGGCCGATGTCCGATTAGCTAGTTGGTGGGGTAATGGCCCACCAAGGCGACGATCGGTAGCTGGTCTGAGAGGATGATCAGCCACACTGGGACTGAGACACGGCCCAGACTCCTACGGGAGGCAGCAGTGGGGAATTTTGGACAATGGGGGCAACCCTGATCCAGCCATGCCGCGTGCGGGAAGAAGGCCTTCGGGTTGTAAACCGCTTTTAGTCGGGAAGAAAAGGCCAGGTCGAATACACCTGGTTCTTGACGGTACCGGCGGAATAAGCACCGGCTAACTACGTGCCAGCAGCCGCGGTAATACGTAGGGTGCGAGCGTTAATCGGAATTACTGGGCGTAAAGCGTGCGCAGGCGGTTCGTCAAGTCTGATGTGAAAGCCCCGGGCTCAACCTGGGAATGGCATTGGAAACTGGCGAGCTGGAGTGCGGCAGAGGGGGGTGGAATTCCGCGTGTAGCAGTGAAATGCGTAGAGATGCGGAGGAACACCGATGGCGAAGGCAGCCCCCTGGGCCGACACTGACGCTCAGGCACGAAAGCGTGGGGAGCAAACAGGATTAGATACCCTGGTAGTCCACGCCCTAAACGATGTCGACTGGGTGTTGGGAGAGAGATCTCTTGGTACCGTAGCTAACGCGTGAAGTCGACCGCCTGGGGAGTACGGCCGCAAGGTTAAAACTCAAAGGAATTGACGGGGACCCGCACAAGCGGTGGATGATGTGGATTAATTCGATGCAACGCGAACAACCTTACCTACCCTTGACATGTCCGGAACCCTGCTGAGAGGTGGGGGTGCCCGAAAGGGAATCGGAACACAGGTGCTGCATGGCTGTCGTCAGCTCGTGTCGTGAGATGTTGGGTTAAGTCCCGCAACGAGCGCAACCCTTGTCCCTAGTTGCTACGCAAGGGCACTCTAGGGAGACTGCCGGTGACAAACCGGAGGAAGGTGGGGATGACGTCAAGTCCTCATGGCCCTTATGGGTAGGGCTTCACACGTCATACAATGGACGGTACAGAGGGTTGCCAACCCGCGAGGGGGAGCCAATCCCAGAAAGCCGTTCGTAGTCCGGATCGCAGTCTGCAACTCGACTGCGTGAAGTCGGAATCGCTAGTAATCGCGGATCAGCATGCCGCGGTGAATACGTTCCCGGGTCTTGTACACACCGCCCGTCACACCATGGGAGTGGGTTCTACCAGAAGTAGGTAGGCTAACCGCAAGGAGGCCGCTTACCACGGTAGGATTCATGACTGGGGTGAAGTCGTAACAAGGTAGCCGTATCGGAAGGTGCGGCTGGATCACCTCCTTTCTCGGATTCAGGAGACAGGCAACAGGGAACAGAGGTCAGCAATGGCCGAAGCCCTGCACCTGAAGCTCTCCTCCCGGCGCTGCCAGCGCCCACGCCTATCGGTTGCAGTGAATGGCAACCAAGCATCAAGCGGAGGTTGGGGAGGTGGCGTTGTTTTTTCTGTTCCCTGTCACCTGTTCCCTGACCGCTGAAACGGGCCTGTAGCTCAGTTGGTTAGAGCACCGTCTTGATAAGGCGGGGGTCGATGGTTCGAATCCATCCAGACCCACCAGTCAGGCAACAGAGGTCAGGTAACAGGAACAGCACGACCGCGCTCGATGCGCGGCCACGGGAGACGGTGACGTCCCTGTTCCCTGACCTCTGGACGGGGCTGTAGCTCAATTGGGAGAGCGCCTGCTTTGCAAGCAGGAGGTCGTCGGTTCGATCCCGTCCAGCTCCACCAATCAGGTGACAGAGGTCAGGCAACAGGTAACAGCATCTGTGCCCTGTGACCTGACCTCTGATTCCTGAAACATCGGTTGCTCTTTAACAATTTGGGAAGGCAAGGCATCCGTGGAGCTTGATGAGAGCTTCGCGGAGGCAAAAGGGTTGAGTTGTATCTTGGTCCCGTTTCGCGAACACAAAAGGCGCGAGGCGGGGCGGCGCAAACACGCCTGTAGCGGTGATTCTCTCCCGGGAGTGGTGGAAGGGTGGTGGGGTGATCTGTTCCCTGTTACCTGACCTCTGTGACCTGGAGAGCGCACAGTTATGGGGTCAAGCGACTAAGTGCATGTGGTGGATGCCTTGGCGATCACAGGCGATGAAGGACGTGGCAGCCTGCGAAAAGCTGCGGGGAGCTGGCAAACGAGCATTGATCCGCAGATATCCGAATGGGGAAACCCGGCCCGCGAGGGTCACCGCCGCCTGAATACATAGGGCGGAGGGAGCGAACCCGGTGAACTGAAACATCTCAGTAGCCGGAGGAACAGAAATCAACCGAGATTCCGAGAGTAGTGGCGAGCGAAATCGGAAGAGCCTGCCGTTTTTAGCCGATGTTCTAGTGGAGCGCTCTGGAAAGGGCGGCCGCAGTGGGTGACAGCCCCGTACACGAAAGGACGTTGGTGGAACTGAGACGGCGACAAGTAGGGCGGGACACGTGAAATCCTGTCTGAAGATGGGGGGACCATCCTCCAAGGCTAAATACTCGTGATCGACCGATAGTGAACCAGTACCGTGAGGGAAAGGCGAAAAGAACCCCGGAAGGGGAGTGAAATAGATCCTGAAACCGCATGCATACAAACAGTGGGAGCCCCTGCTCAATGAGCCTTCAACACGCGGGTTCTTTGACGCACGACGCCAAAGGCGGAGTGCGGCAAAAGACCCGAGCGATGAAGCAGATCCTGACCGTGCACGACGTAACGCGTGGTGCGGGTGGATCTCAGCTCGGCGAGGGTGACTTTCGGTTCGCGAAGCGAAGCGGAAGTCAGCACTGCTCGAGGAACCCGGAGGGTTCATCGAGCAGGGGTGACTGCGTACCTTTTGTATAATGGGTCAGCGACTTACGTTCTGTAGCGAGCTTAACCGCATAGGGTAGGCGCAGCGAAAGCGAGTCCGAACAGGGCGCTTTAGTTGCAGGGCGTAGACCCGAAACCGGATGATCTAGCCATGGCCAGGCTGAAGCGGGGGTAACACCTCGTGGAGGGCCGAACCCACTCCCGTTGAAAAGGTAGGGGATGAGCTGTGGCTAGGGGTGAAAGGCTAAACAAATCCGGAAATAGCTGGTTCTCTCCGAAAACTATTGAGGTAGTGCCTCGAGTATCACCACCGGGGGTAGAGCACTGTAATGGTTGTGGGGATCATCGCGATCTACCACGCCATAGCAAACTCCGAATACCGGTGAGTGCGAGCTCGGGAGACAGACGGCGGGTGCTAACGTTCGTCGTCGAGAGGGAAACAACCCAGACCGCCAGCTAAGGTCCCCAAGACACAGTTAAGTGGGAAACGAGGTGGGAAGGCACAGACAGCCAGGATGTTGGCTTAGAAGCAGCCATCATTCAAAGAAAGCGTAATAGCTCACTGGTCGAGTCGTCCTGCGCGGAAGATGTAACGGGGCTCAAACTGTGCACCGAAGCTGCGGATTCAGGTAACAGAGTTCAGGCAACAGGCAACAGATGGGTGCGCATCGGTTCGAGGAACTGGACGTGTTTCAGCGAGCGTACAAGGTCTCGCTGGAGATACATCGGTTCACTCAGACGATGCCCAAGGTCGAGCAATTCGACCTGGCGAGCCAGATCCGGCGCGCCAGCAAGTCCATCTGCGGCAACCTGGCAGAGGGTTTTGGAAAGCAGAGCTATTCCAAGGCCGAGTTCAAGCGATACATACAGACGAGCATCGGGTCGGCAGACGAGATGCGGGTCTGGCTTCGCTACTGCCGGGACCTAGGGTACATAGACGAAGCGACATGGCAGCGTTGGCGCGATGAGTATGAAGAGATCGCGAAGATGCTGAATGGCCTGTACGGCAGCGTGCGTTGAGTCTGTTCCCTGTTCCCTGACCTCTGTTACCTGGATGGTAGGAGAGCGTTCCGTAGGCCTGTGAAGGTGGGGTGTGAACCCTGCTGGAGGTATCGGAAGTGCGAATGCTGACATGAGTAGCGATAAACAGGGTGAAAGGCCCTGTCGCCGTAAGCCCAAGGTTTCCTGCGCCACGTGCATCGGCGCAGGGTGAGTCGGCCCCTAAGGCGAGGACGAGAGTCGTAGCTGATGGGAAGCGGGTCAATATTCCCGCACCGGCCTGCAATGCGATGGGGGGACGGAGAAGGTTAGCGCGGCCGGGTGTTGGACGTCCCGGTTCAAGCGTGTAGGCGTGCCGCGTAGGCAAATCCGCGCGGCTTAGCTGAGGCGTGACGACGAAGGCGGGCTTGCTCGCCGGAAGTGCGTGATACCAGGCTCCCAGGAAAAGCCTCTAAGCTTCAGTTGCAGGGCGACCGTACCGCAAACCGACACAGGTGGGCGAGCTGAATATGCTCAGGCGCTTGAGAGAACTCTGGTGAAGGAACTCGGCAAATTGACACCGTAACTTCGGGATAAGGTGTGCCCTTGGTAGGTGAAGGTCCTCGCGACTGGAGCCGAAGGGGGTTGCAAAGAATCGGTGGCTGCGACTGTTTAACAAAAACACAGCACTCTGCAAAGACGAAAGTCGACGTATAGGGTGTGACGCCTGCCCGGTGCCGGAAGGTTAAGTGATGGGGTGCAAGCTCTTGATCGAAGCCCCGGTAAACGGCGGCCGTAACTATAACGGTCCTAAGGTAGCGAAATTCCTTGTCGGGTAAGTTCCGACCTGCACGAATGGCGTAACGATGGCCACACTGTCTCCACCAGAGACTCAGCGAAGTTGAAGTGTTTGTGAAGATGCAATCTCCCCGCGGCAAGACGGAAAGACCCCGTGCACCTTTACTGTAGCTTTGCATTGGACTGTGATGAGGCTTGTGTAGGATAGCTGGGAGGCTATGAAGCGAGGGCGCCAGCTCTCGTGGAGCCAACGTTGAAATACCAGCCTGGCGTCATTGCGGCTCTAACCTGGATCCGTCATCCGGATCGGGGACCGTGCATGGTAGGCAGTTTGACTGGGGCGGTCTCCTCCCAAAGAGTAACGGAGGAGCTCGAAGGTTCGCTTAGCGCGGTCGGACATCGCGCTGGACGTGCAAGGGCACAAGCGAGCTTGACTGCGAGACTGACAAGTCGAGCAGGTGCGAAAGCAGGACCTAGTGATCCGGTGGTTCTGAATGGAAGGGCCATCGCTCAACGGACAAAAGGTACGCCGGGGATAACAGGCTGATACCGCCCAAGAGTTCATATCGACGGCGGTGTTTGGCACCTCGATGTCGGCTCATCACATCCTGGGGCTGTAGCCGGTCCCAAGGGTATGGCTGTTCGCCATTTAAAGTGGTACGTGAGCTGGGTTCAAAACGTCGTGAGACAGTTTGGTCCCTATCTGCCGTGGGCGCTGGAGATTTGACGGGGGCTGCTCCTAGTACGAGAGGACCGGAGTGGACGTACCGCTGGTGTACCGGTTGTGACGCCAGTCGCATCGCCGGGTAGCTATGTACGGAAGCGATAACCGCTGAAAGCATCTAAGCGGGAAACGTGCCTGAAGATGAGATCTCCCGGGGACTTGATCCCCCTGAAGGGTCGTGGCAGACCACCACGTTGATAGGCCGGGTGTGGAAGCGCGGTAACGCGTTGAGCTAACCGGTACTAATGGCCCGTGCGGCTTGACTCCATAATTGTGCGATTCAGAGGTCAGGAAACAGGCAACAGGTAACAGACCTGCGGCCCCTGATCCGAGGCGTGTGCGCCAACTACGACTCAACCCCAATCCTTGCCTTCCCGTTCAGAGGTCAGGCAACAGATACTGTCGCGCCGCCAGGCGCAACCCGTCTGTTCCCTGTTACCTGACCTCTGTTCCCTGTCAACGCCTGACGACCACAGCCTGCTGGACCCACCCCTTCCCATCCCGAACAGGACCGTGAAACGGCAGCACGCCGATGATAGTGCGGCCTAGCCCGCGCGAAAGTAGGTCATCGTCAGGCACCCACCAAGCACAACGCCCCGGCTACCCACGCCGGGGCGTCGTCGCTTGCACGGCGCGAAGTTCGGAGTGCGCCACGCCTTCCGGCTCACCCGCCACGCGGCTCGGCGGGGTACAGATACCGGCGACGCATCTCGAGGAATGGTCGCTCGATCACGGCATAGGAGAGCGCCGCGAGTGCGAGCGTCGCGGGCAGCGCCAACACCAGCGTGTTGAGCAGCGCATCCGCCGTCGGCGAGAGCCCCGACTCGAAGATCAGCCGATGCCTTGCCATCGCGAAGATGATTGCAAAGTGCAAGAGGTAGATCGAGAAGCTGACCTCGCCGACACGCGCGAGGGCCCGCGACACGGCGCCGGGCCAAGGGGCGCGCCCCCCGACATATCCGGCGATGAACAGCGCCCACACGCTCCCCTCGATCGTCGGCCAGACGATTTTCCACGGCGCGTCGGCAGGCCAGCCGCCGGCAAGGTGGAAGGCGTAAAGCATCGCCAGGGCCCCGGCCAGCGATGCGACCGCGAGAAGGCGACATCGCGCGGGTGACGGCGCGCGGACGCGCAGCCCGATCGCCGCGAGCATGCCCAACAGGAACTGGTCGATGCGACCTGCGATGTGCGCGTAGACGAGATCGCGCGGCGACGCGCCGATGTCGAGCGAGAGTGCAAGCGCGCGCAGGATCACCGCCAGGGCGATCATGCCCGCCAGCACCCGCGGCCCACGGTCCTGCGCGATCGCGAGCAGGAACGGAAATACCAGGTAGAACTGGAACTCGACCGCGATCGTCCAGAACAGCATCGAGAACGGACCCAGGCTCAAGCCGCCGGGAAGGTCCGACAGCGGAGAGAGGGTGTGCAGGAACCCGCCGAGAGTGAATCGATGATGCGATGCTGCCGCACCCACGAAGCCCAGCACGAGCACCAGTGGGTAGATTCGAAGCACGCGGTTCACGACGAAGGCACCGTACGAGACTCGATGGCCCCAGGCGCCCCACGTGAAGATGAAGCCGGACAACACCATGAAGAGCGCGACCGCCGTGTGGCCTTCGGCGATCGCCGCCAGCGGGACGTTCGTGGTCGAAATCCAGTGCGAGAAATCGAAGGGCTGGTCGTGGAGCAGCCTCGAGCGAAGCAGGTGCAGCCCGTGGTAGAACACGATCAGGAGCGCAGCGAACGCGCGCAGATGATCGACCTCCGGCAGGTAGGCGATGTTGCGGCTCTTCATCGCATCGGGACGCCGTTGCCGGCGCGCCGATCGGCGCCGCCCGGCGTCAACTCCGGCCGAACCTCCCCAGGCAATATGCCTGCGGTCTGGCCGCTACTATAGCCGCTGGGCGCCGCACCTGCCGCCGCATCCGCGGCGGGCGCGTCACTCTCGAAGGAAATCTCTCTCCCGCATTAGAGACTCGCTATGGCGTCCCGGCCGGGGTCAGCCGCGACCCCACAGCGAGTTGCGGCGAATTTCGATCGTGCCGTCCGGATTGCCGGGTGATGGCTCGATGACGCGCGCGGTCTCGCCGGGTTTCATCTCGAATTCCACGACTCGCTTCGGCACGTCGGGCGAGTCGCGGAACACCACGGACACGCGGTGTGCGCCCGCGTCCGACGTCGTGGCGATCACCGTGTACTCGTCCTGCGCGAGGTAGCCCGAACCGCCGTCGACCGCCCGCACGATCTTGCGGCCGGACGAAGGCATCGTGAACGTGACCATGCGGCCGTGCTGATTGCGCTCGCCGCGCTGACCCAGCACTTCGACGTACATCGTGCCGCCTGCGGAGAGCCGAGCCGAGCGGTTCAGGAACACGCGCGTGCCGCCGGCGACGGGGTAGACGACGTCGACTCGACCGTCGCGATCGAAGTCCGCGAACGCCACGGACCCGAGGCGGCTGTCCTTCAGGTCCGACAGGGGCGGTGCCGCTGTCGCCGCAAATCCACCACCGGTGTTGCGGAACACCACCGCGCCCATCGGCGACGGCAGGTCCGCAGAGGGACGGCGTCCCGAGACGACGAAGTCGACCAGGCCGTCGCCATCGAGGTCCTGCGCCTTGATGCCGAAGTTGCCGGTGAACGCGACCGGCCGATACGCCGGTGCACCGTGCGAGAAGATCGGCTTGCACGCGGACTCGGTGCCGACGACGCATGCGCGCTCGACGAACCGGGGCCCGGACGGGCCGTCGGCCACGAACTCATAGAGGAACGGTCCGCAGGCCCAGTGCATGATCAAGAGGTCGAGGTGCCCATCGCCGTTCCAGTCGAGGAGCTGCGCGCCTTCCTCGATCGGATGGGACATGCGCACGCCCTGGCAGAGCGGCGGCAGCACGCCATCCTTGCCCATCAGCCGGTAGGCCGGTGCCGCATCCTCGAATCGGGGCACGCCGTCGGGGCCCCGTCCCTTGTTCATGAACAGGTGGCCGGCCACCCACAGGTCGAGCCACCCGTCGCGATCGAAGTCGACGGCCTGCGCGCCTTCCGGCCGCGCTCCCTTCGGATCCGTCGGGCCGCCGTCGGTCATGCCGACGCCCGCAACCTGCGCGACCTCGCGGAAGCGCCCGGTGCAGCGGTCCGCGGCGCGCGTGTTGAGCAGCAGGAACGCGTGCTTCGCCTGCCCGCTGGCAGTCATCGGCGCGCCGGGGCGGCAGTCGACGCCTCCGGGTCGGCCGATGTCGTAGCACCGGTCCTGGAAGGTGTAGACGGGGTTGTAGACGTCCGGGCAGCCATCGTTGTCGAAGTCGGCGATGACGAGCGTCTCGCCGTAGCCACGCAGGTCGAGCGCGAGGAAGTCGCCGTCCTCGCGATACGTGTCGCCGCCGAGGTTGCGGAACAGCCGCAGCACCGCCGTCATCGGCGCGGTGTCGCTCTTCGAGTTGCCGATCACGTCGGGCAGGCCGTCGCCGTCGACGTCGACGACGCGCACGTCGCGGATTCCATCCGCGGTCGTGAACAGCGGCGCAAGGCCGCGCGTACGCATGTCCGGCGCCAGAGTCGCGGTGCTCACCGCGTCGCGCACGCCGACCAGGCCCGGCAGCCCGTTGGCGTCGATCGCGACGGTGGCACCGAACGGGACCGCGTGGTCGACCGCCCTGAAACGCAGGTCCTGTGCGGCAGCGCTGCCAAGCGGCGCCGTCACGAAGGTGAGCGCGGCGATCGCGCCGGCAAGTTTCCTGTCCATGATGGCTACTCCAAGGCGACCGTCGACCAGTCGGGGTTCGTCATCACCGTCGCGCCCGAGAGCATCGCGGTACCGTTCATGAGCCAGACCGCGCTCTCGCCGGTGACCGCATGCCGCCACGCGAGGTCGTGGCGGTTGTCGCCATTCGCGTCGACGATGTCGACCACCGACCAATTGCCGTCGGCATTGATCGTGGTGGAGGAAACGGTGGCTATGCCGCTCATCAGCCACATCGCGGTGGCGCCAGTCGTGGCGTTGCGCCAGACGAGGCCGGGACGTGCGTCGCCGAAGTCGCCGACGTGCGTCACCGACCACGCGGGATCCGTGAGCAGTGCCGCGCCGGCGGCACGCTGCGTCCCGTTCATCAGCCACATCGCGGTGGTCCCGGTCGCGGGGTTGCGCCACACGAGATCGCCGCGGCCGTCGTTGTCGAAGTCGAACGTGTGCGTCGGCAACCAGCCCGGTGTGGTCAGCACGATCGCGCCGCTCTTCATCTGCGTCCCGTTCATCAGCCAGATGGCCGCGGCCTGCGTCGTCGCGTTGCGCCACAGCAGGTCGACCTTGCGGTCGCCGTCGAAGTCGGCGGCGATCGTCACCTGCCACGACGGGTCGGCGAGTAGCGTCGCGCCCGAGGCGTATGCGAGCCCGTTCATCAGCCAGAGCGCGGTCGTGCCGGTCGAGTCGTTGCGCCAGATCAGGTCGTCCTTGCCATCGCCGTTGAAGTCGGCGACGTGCGTCACGCGCCACGCGGCGGTGGACATGACGGTGGCCCCCGACGCGAACTGGGTGCCGTTCATGAGCCAGAGCGCGGTCGCGCCCGAGGTGTCGTTGCGCCAGACGAGGTCCGCTCGGCGGTCGCCGTCGAAATCGCCGAAGTGCGTGACGCGCCAGTTCGGATCGGCCATGAGCTGCGCGTTGCCCGTCTGCGCCGTGCCGTTCATGAGCGACAGCGACGTCGCGCCGCTCGTCGCATTGCGCCAGAGGAGCTCGGTCTTGAGATCGAGGTTGAAGTCGCGACGCTTGCGCGGCGCGCCGCTCGCGACCCGTACCTGCGCGGTGGTGGACGTGGCCGCGAGCACCGAGACGGTGTAGCCGGTGTCCCAGTCGGCGTAGGCCTTGCCCGCCACCAGCGTGCCGTCGGTGAGCGCCGAGGTGAGGGGCGTCGCGTCGAGGAGCTCCGTGTCGTCGGAGCAGCCGCTGCAGATCGATTCGAACGGGCTGGCGACCCGCATCTGGACGCCGTTGTTCGGGAAGCTCGACAGCCCCGTGTCGAAGCCGAGCGGCCGTCGGAACTCGAGCCAGTACGTCCGGTTGGTGCGCGCGGGGATCTTGACGGCGTAGGTCGTTCCGCCAGCGGACTCGACCGGGGACAGCGTGTAGGTGGCAACACCGGACACGTGGGTCGCGACGTTGGATGTGGTGATCCAGGCGAAGTCGAACTTCTGGAACGCAGCGAAGTGCATCGCCCGCTGGTTGCCCATGACGTTGAAGGAATCGCCGTACGCGGACGAGGTGCAGGTGCCGCCGATCACCGCGTTGCCGCAGTCGAGGCTCGCGGCATGCAGCGCGCCGAAGTTGTGGCCGAGTTCGTGGGCGACGACCAGCAGATTCGCCGACTGGTTGATCCACGCCCGGCCGCCGCCGACGGTGGCGAGTCCGGACCAACTACACGACGAAACGCGCGGAAAGAAGTAGACGCGATGCGTGTAGGACGCGAGGTTGTAGCCGGCCCCGGTCGCCGCGGCGTCTGCCGCCGTGCCGATGCTGGAGTAGGTGCAGGAGGTCGGCGCGGCGATCGACAGCTGCAGCCACGGCGTCACCACGCCGCTCACGAGCTGCTGGCCGTACGATGCCTCCTTGTAGAACTCCGCGACGCTGTTCGTCCCGGGACCGCCGTACATCAGCGTCTGCACCGCCGCCTGCGTAAACGGCTCGGTCGTGGTGTCGGTGAACTTGACCAGGATCGCGATCGACTGGGCGGTCGCGGCGATGCCGGCCCCGCTCCGGGCGACGTCGCGCGACGGTGCGAGCGCGAGTATGGTGACCTGGTCGGCCTCGATCGATTCGCCGTCCGCACCGCGCGTACCGGAGACGACCACGCGCATGCCGTTGTGAAGCACGTCGGGCATCACCGCGAACGCCACCGGCGTCATGCGGCCGGCGTCGTCGATCACCGTGTGCTCGTAGCTCGCCCGGCCGGCGTCGAAGTCGTCGCCGATCACCAGCGTGTAGCGGCCCTCGACCGACTGCTCGACCTTCGCGCGCGGCGCGGCCCCCGCCGGCGAGAGGTCGGTGACGCGCACGTCGCCAGCGAACAGCGTGTCGCCCTCGCGGCGGCCGCTGGCCTGCACGCGCGAGCCCGACACGAGCGACGCGACGCCGGTGCCTTTGAGGCGCACGCGTTGCCCGTCGTCGGTGCGCAGACCGACATAGCGGATCGAGATTCCGACCACACGATCGTCGAGACGGAGTTCGGTCACCTGGCCACTCAGCGTGACCTGCGGCGCGCCAGGCGACGGCGCATCGGGTCCCGAGAAGAATTGCTCGCCGCCCAGGTGGGCAAGTGCGTGGAGGGGGAAGACCACGCTCGCTGTCGCGACCAGGGCGGCGAGCAAGGGGAGGAATTGGCGTCGAATCATCGCGAGCTCCGGGCACCGCGTCCGCATAGGGGATGTCATGCAAACGTCATAGCAAGGCGCGAGCCACGAGGGATGCCGCCCAGCCGCGTACGGGACCGCCCGTCGTCCACCGCCGCAACGGGAAAAGACGATACGAGTCAACCGCTTGCGACTGCGGTCCCCGGTCGGCGGCGGATCGATGCGTCGTTGCGACGCACCGGCACGTCGGGCCCGGTCAGGGCGTTGACGCGACGCGTCACCCGGCAGCGCGTCGCGCGCCGGGCTGCGTATTACAGCCTGTTCGCTTCAGCCTGTCCGGCGGGACTGGCCGTAGGTCCTGAACTTTTCAAGGACCTTCGCCATCTCGGCGTCGGAGAGCAGCGCCGGTTCGCCGACCTGCAATGCGCGCCAGTACATCTCGGCGAGCGTCTCGACCTCGATCGCGAGCTCGAGCGCGGACTCGAGCGTCGCGCCGACGGCGATCATGCCGTGGTGGGCGAGCAGGCACGCGCGGCGCCCCTCGAGCGCATGCACTGCGTGGTCGGAGAGTTCCTGCGTGCCGAACGTCGCGTACGGCGCGCAGCGGATGTCGCGGCCGCCGGCGCGCGCGATCATGTAGTGGAACGGCGGGATGCCGCGGTCGAGGCAGGCGAGCGTCGTCGCGAACGGCGCGTGCGTGTGCACGATCGCGGCGACCTCGGGACGCTCGCGATAGATGTCGCGATGGAAGCGCCACTCCGAGGACGGCAGATGCGGCCCGGTCGCGGTGCCGTCGAGCGCGACCAGCACGAGGTCGCCGTCGCCCATCGCGTCGTAGCGGAAGCCCGTCGGCGTGATCAGGAAACCGTCGCAGGCTTCGTATCGAAGCCGCGCGCTCACGTTGCCGGAGCGCCCCCGGTTGATGCCGGCGGCGTTCATCGCGCGCGCCGTGTCGACGATGCCGGAACGCAGGGCCTGCTCGCCAGCGGCGCTCATGCAGTTCTCATCCTGCGGTCGCGCGGCCCGGGAACATCGCCGCGAGCCATTCCTCCGACGCGCGCGTCACGCCGCGCTCGGTGACGAGCCCCGTCACGAGCCGCGCCGGCGTCACGTCGAATGCCGGGTTGGCCGCACGTGCACCGTGTGGCGCGATCGCCACCTTCTGCGTCTGCCCATATTCGTCGCGGCCGGCGATCTGCAGCACCTCGTCGGCGTCGCGGTACTCGATGGGGATCGAGTCCCCCGACGCGGTCGCCCAGTCGATCGTCGGCGACGGCACCGCGACGTAGAACGGGACGTCGTTGTCGCGTGCGGCGAGCGCCTTCCCGTAGGTGCCGATCTTGTTGCAGACGTCGCCGTTGCGCGCCACGCGATCGGCGCCGACGATCACGAGGTCGACCTCTCGTCGGGCCATCAGTGCGGCCGAGGCGCCATCCGCGTGCAGCGTGTAGGGAATGCCGCGCTCAGCCAACTCCCACGCGGTGAGGTTCGCGCCCTGCAGGCGTGGTCGGGTCTCCGACACCCAGACCTGGACCGCCAAACCTGCAAGGTGGGCGAGGAAGATCGGCGCGGTGGCAGTGCCCCATCCGCAGGTCGCGAGCGCACCGGCGTTGCAGTGGGTCATCACCCGTACCGGTCCGGAGCGGTGCTTCGCGAGCTGGCGCAGCAGCGCGAGACCGTGCTCGCCGATCGCGTGGTTGATCGCGATGTCCTCGACGACGATCGCATCCGCCTCGCGCCACGCGACGTCGGCGCGTTCTGCCGGGGGCAGTGCCGATACGGCGTCACGGACGCGGTCGAGCGCCCAACGCAGGTTGACGGCCGTCGGCCGCGTGGCGTCGAGCACGGCGTGCGCGCGCGTCAGCGCCAGATCGGACGGGTCGCGGTCGAGCGCCATCGCGAGGCCGTAGGCGCCGACCGCGCCGATCAGCGGCGCGCCGCGCACCCACATCCTGCGGATGGCGAGTGCGGCGGCATCGGCGTCCGCGATCTTCGCCCGCACCTTCGCGTGCGGAAGCAATCGCTGGTCGAGCGCCTCGATGTAGCGCGCCCCCGGCGGACGAACCAGCGCCCGGTACGTTGCGGGATCGGCGGGATGCGGCGGCGCGCTCACTAGACGACCCTCCGCGCTGACGCGCTTCGTGGCGGATTCGCCCTCGGGACGGCCTTTCGGACTCATCGGCAGGGACTCGATACCCGATGCTACTTCAGCACCTGGACCAGGTTGTTGAAGTCGTCGGTCCACAGCCGCCAGTCGGGGCGCGACTCGATCGGGACCGTCGCCGCCGCAAGGCGCGGATGCGCGAGCAGTTCCTTGTTCGCGGACACGAGCACCCAGTCGCTGCGGCTCGCGAGCGCGCCCTCGCCATCGTCGGCGACGTGCGTGGCGGTAAGGCCCTGTGCCTTGGCGAGGGCCTCGACCACCGGGATCAGGTTCAGGAAGCGGTTGGTCACGTGGAAGGCGATGGTGCCGTCGGCCTTGACGTGCTTGCGGTAGATCGCGAGCGCCTCGGCGGTGATGAGGTGCACGGGGATCGAGTCGGACGAGAAGGCATCGATCACCAGCACGTCGAAGTGCTGCGACGCCTCGCGCTCGAGCACGAGCCGCGCGTCGCCCAGTGCCGTCTCGACGGTCGCGTCGCTGTCCTTGAGATACGTGAACTCGGCCTTCGCCGCCGCGATCACGTCCGGGTTGATCTCGTAGAAGCGGAACACGTCGCCCTTCGCGCCCCACGCCGCGAGCGAGCCGGTGCCGAGGCCGATCACGCCGACCCGCAGCGGCTCCCGGCGCGGATTCAGCACGTCGAGGAGCCGCCCGATGCCGGAGGTCTCCGTGTAGTAGGTCGTGGACTGGCGCGACAGCACCGGGTCGAGATACTGGTTGCCGTGCAGGATCGTGCCGTGGATCAGGCTGCGCCGCCGGGTCTGCTCCTGCGCGCCGATCTCCTGCACGCGCAGCACGCCGTAGAAGTTGCGCGAGACCAAGATCGTGTCCTTGTAGAACTCGGTCGCACCCCAGATCGCGCAGCCGATCGTCGCGGCCAGCGCCGAGAGTCCCAGCACGCCGTAGATCGGATAGTCGCGGCGTACCTGCCACAGCAGGAGCAGCGCGCACAGCGCAAGCCCTGCCGGCAGCTCGAAGTGGGCGGGGAGCAGGAGCGGCGCGAGAATGCCGACCAGCACCGCGCCGACGGCGCCTCCGGCCGAGATCATGAGGTAGAACCGCGTCAGCCAGCGCGGCGAGGGCTTTACTTCCACCAGCTCGCCGTGACAGAACATGCAGGCGAGGAACAGGCCGACGCAGAAGACGCCCACCTGGATTTCGAGCTCGTGCGTGAGCGATGGGTCGGCGAGCGTCCACGCCATCACGCCGAGCGCCGCGGCGGTCATCGACAGCATGATGTCGCGCCTGTACCAGCCGCGGCCGTCGAACGTGAGGATGAAGGTCAGGAGGTAGAGCGCAAGCGGGACGATCCACAGCAGCGGCACCGAGGCGATGTTCTGCGTGATGTGGTTCGACACCGCGAGCAGCAGGATCGACGCGGTCGCCGCGAGTGCGGCCCAGAGCAGCTGGCGGCCTGCCGTCGGGGCCTGGTCGGAATCCGGATGGCCGACCGGCGGCGGCAGGCCGGCGCCGGCATGCTGCCAGCGCTCGGACACGGTGCCGGCGGCCGGGCGGCCGAGAGCGAGCCAGCCGGCTGCGGCGCAGAGCAGCGTGAAGGCAGCGTAGCCGGCCGACCAGCCGAGCGCCTGCGCGCGCGTCGGTGCCCACGGCTCGAGCAGGAACGGATAGCCGACCAGCGCCAGCATCGACGCGAGGTTCGACAGCGCGAACAGGCGGTACGGCGAGGCCGACGGAAAGCGCCGCGCGAACCACGACTGCACGAGCGGGCTGGTCGTCGACAGCAGGAAGTACGGCAGCCCGATCGTCACCGCGAGCATGCCGAGGATGAGCCACGACGGGTTCTCGTCGCCGAGGGGCTTCCAGTGTTCCGCGGGAACGATCGGCAGCACCAAGAGGCTCGCGACGAGCAGCGCGACGTGCAGCAGCACCGAGCGCCTGGGCGCGAGCTTCCGCACCGTCCAGTCGGCGTAGGCGTAGCCGGCGAGGAGCGCGGACTGGAAGAACACGAGGCAGGTAGTCCAGACGGTCGCCGATCCGCCGAACCAAGGCAGGATCTGCTTCGCCATCACCGGCTGTACCAGGAACAGCAGAAACGCGGACAGGAAGATCGTGGCGGCGTAGAGGACCATCGAGCGGCGAGGCCGTACCGGCGACTGGGCAAAGTCGGCCATTGTACGGAACCCCTGCGCCGACCCGCGTCGAGATGATGCGCACGGACGCGCCGGCGCGGCAGGCGCCGCGTGACCGCACCCGGCAGGAAGCGCGGCGCGGTGGCGCCGCGCGCGCCGGGACGGCGCTCAGTACGTGGTCACGGACCGGAAGTACTCGACGCGGTCGATCGACTTCACACTCACGTCGCGCAGGTCCATGTCCTGCAGCACGCGCAGCGTGATCTCCGCGCCCGCGCTGCCGCGGCTCCACACCTTGCGGTAGAACTCCGCCTGCGTGCGCACGGGCTCGCGGCCGACGCCGACGATGATGTCGCCGGCCTTCATGCCGGCCGCGTCCGCCGGACCGTCGGGCGACACCCGCGACACGATCAGGCGTCCCTGCACCTCGTCCGCGGAGAGGCCGAGCCAGGGCCGCGGGGCCTCCTTGCGGCGGCCGGTCTTCACCATGTCCTCGAGGATCGGCTTCAGCGCGTCGATCGGCACGAACATGTTGCCGGGCATCTGCGGCTCCTCGGCAGTCGCATCGCGCACGATCAGCGAACCCACGCCGACGATGGTGCCGCGCCGGTCGACCAGTGCCGCGCCGCTCCAGCCGGTGGTCGCGGGAACGGTGAAGATCGCCTCGTCGAGCATGTACTCCCAGTTCGCGGTGAACGGGCGCCGCGATGCAACGTAGGCGAGAGCGGTGTCGGGAATGCCGCCCCAGCCCGCGACCAGCACCGGCTCCTTGTCCGCGAGCTTCGCCGAGTTGCCGAGCGGCACCGGCGGCACGTTGAAGGGTACCGAGGTCTTGATGAGTCCGAGGCCGGTCGCATGATCGTAGGCCAGCACGCGCGCTGGGTAGGTCCGGCCCTGGGAATCCGTGACCTTGACGTCGTCGGCCTCGACGACCAGGTAGCCGATCGTCAGGATCACGCCGCCCTTGCCGATCACCGTGCCGGTACCCTCGCGCTCGCGCCCGAGCGTTGCGTTGGAACGTGCGTTCGGCACTGCAGTGGTCTGCACGCGCACCAGCGCACCGTAGAGGCGCTCCGCGTCGATCGAGTCCTCGTCGGAACCGGCGAAGGCGGACTTTGTCGCCGGCTGCGGCGCGCTTTTCGTGCCCT
This sequence comes from uncultured beta proteobacterium, assembly GCA_963765065.1. GTDB lineage: Bacteria > Pseudomonadota > Gammaproteobacteria > Burkholderiales > Casimicrobiaceae > VBCG01. The sequence continues at coordinate 328,925 of CAVXVH010000013.1, forward strand.
CGGGCACGGCGGCCTGCACGCACAGCGCGAAGAGGCCGCCGAGCACAATGGCGGCCGCGGTGGCGAAACGGGACAACCGGGGCGCGTCCGACATGGTGGCCTCCGCTGCAGGTAACCGTGGCACGGCGCGCGCCATGCACATGCCGTGGCATGCCGATCAGCGCGCGGTTGTGGCCACTATAGCGCTCCGCTGCGGCTGCGCAAGACGTGCCGCGGTGGACAGTTCGCGAACCCGGGGCGTCGGGGCACGGGCGCCCGGGCCTCCGCGGCGCCGCGCTATGATCGGTTGCACGCCCGGCGGCACCCGCCGAGCGACGACGGTGTGCCGGAGACGGTCCGGCCAGGATGGGCCACCCGACGAGCGGTCGAGGAATGACGAACCGGAACGAGGCACGGCGCCACGCGTGGCGAGCGGCACTCCTGAGCCTGCTTTGCGTCGCCGCGGCGCACGCGCGCGCCGATTTCTGCGGGCGCGTGGTGAAGGTTCACGACGGCGACACGGTGACCGTGCTCGCGAGCGGCGTGGAGCGTCGCGTGCGCCTGGTGGGCATCGACGCGCCGGAACGCGGCCAGCCCTATGGCAGCGCGTCGCGTCGTGCGCTCGCCGCGCGCCTCGGCGGACGCGCCGTCGTGGTCGTCGAGAGCGGCATCGACACCTATGGCCGCACGCTGGGTCGCGTGCTGGTCGGCGGTACGGACGCGAACACGGCGCAGGTCCGAGACGGCTATGCCTGGGTGTATCGGCGCTTCGAGAACGACCCGGCGCTGATCGCGCAGGAAGCCGAGGCAAAGGCGGCCGGGCGCGGCCTGTGGCGCGATCCTGAGCCGCTGCCGCCGTGGGTTTGGCGTGAGCGGCATCCGCCGAAGCCCGCGGCGCAGGGCGCACTGTCGCCCGAGGCCGCGATCACGCGACAGGAGGAGCGGCGATGAGTGCCGACACCGAGCTGTTTCCGGGGTTTGCGACGCGTCGCATCGCGACGTCGGGCGCCGAAATCCGCTGCGTCGTCGGCGGCAACGGCCCGCCGCTGCTCCTGCTGCACGGCTACCCGCAGACGCACGCGATGTGGCATCGCGTCGCACCGCGCCTCGCGGAGCGCCACACGGTCGTGTGCGCGGATTTGCGCGGTTACGGGGATTCGTCGAAGCCCGCGAGTGACGCCACGCATGCCGCTTACTCGAAGCGCGCGATGGCGCAGGACATGGTCGAGGTGATGCGCGCGCTCGGCCACGTCCGCTTCCGGCTGGTCGGGCACGATCGTGGCGGTCGCGTGTCGCATCGGCTGTGCGTCGATCACCCCGACGCGGTCGAGCGCGTTGCCGTGCTCGACATCTCGCCCACGCGCGCGATGTACCGCGGCACGACCCAGGCGTTCGCCACCGCGTACTACCACTGGTTCTTCCTGATCCAGCCGTTCGACCTGCCCGAGCGCCTGATCGGCGCCGATCCCGGCTACTACCTGCGGCGCAAGCTGGGCGGTTGGGGGTCGAGTGCCTCGGTGTTCGATCCGCGCGCGTTCGCCGAGTACGAGCGTTGCTTCGCAGATCCTGCGACGATCCACGCAACCTGTGAGGACTACCGAGCCGCGGCATCGATCGACCTCGAGCACGACGCTGCCGACGTCGCGGCGGGGCGCACGGTGCGGTGCCCGCTGCTCGTGCTGTGGGGTGAGAACGGCGTCGTCCACCGTCTGTTCAAGCCGCTTGCCGACTGGGCCGACGTCGCGGTCGAGGTGCGCGGCCGCGCGCTGCCCTGCGGGCATTATCTCGCCGAGGAGGCGCCCGCCGAGACGCTCGCGGAGCTCGAGGGTTTCCTCGCCGCCTGAAGTTCGGGGGACGCCTTGGCGCCGGGAACGCGGGCCGGGGCTGCTATAATCTCGCCCGCGGCCAAGTAGCTCAGTTGGTAGAGCAGAGGACTGAAAATCCTTGTGTCGGTGGTTCGATTCCGCCCTTGGCCACCAGGATTTCGCGATGCCCGCACGAGCGGGCGTCGCGCAAGTCCGGCCCGGAACGATTCCGCTCCGGGTCGTCACGATGCTTGCTATCGCATCGACGGGTCGCGGCCCAAACGTGTCCGTGTCATCTGCGCGCCGGCGCATCCACGAAGCTAAGCACCGCTCGGGCCCTTCGTTGCACTGTGATAGACCTCCGGCGAGCGTCGATAGGCCTCGGCGCAGCGTTCGGAACAGAACCAGGGTCCCGTCGGCGTGTTCCTGAGGTACGCCGCATAGGGCGCATGCATCTTGCAGACCGGATCGATCCACGCGGGATCGAAGGCCGGTGCCAGCTCGATGGCGTACAGCGACACGTGCTCGGCGATCGATCGCAACGCCACCTTGCCCATGTCCCGCGTCGCGACGCCTGATGCTGTGGCGACGTCGGCGACCGGTTGGGTCGCGAGCAATTGCCCGGGAGACGCCAACGCAGCAATGCGTGCAGCGATGTTGACAGTCGAACCGAAGAGGTCGTTTGCCCGGCGAAACACCGGGCCGTGGTTGAGCCCGGTTCGTGTCAGTGGAATCCGTTGTTCGGATCGGCAGGCCGGCAGCAGGCGTCCGAGCACCTGGAGAGCGGTGTCCGGGTCGGGAAACCCGAACATCGCCTCGTCACCGATCCACTTGATCGGCGGCGAGAGCCCGCCGAGTGCCTCGCGCACCAACTCCTCGAAGCGTCCGAGTACCGCCAGTGCCGACGCATCGCCGTAGACGTCCGCGATGGCGCTGAAGCCCGCCAGGTCGACGAACGCGACGGTCGCGACCGCGGACTCGAAACCGGCGACCGAGCTAGCGTCAGTACTCATGGCCGATTGTGGTAGGCGCGGTGGCGCGGGTCAAGCGCCGACCTGGGTACGGCGTCTTGTACGGGGATGGCCGCGGGCGTAGATTGATCGGCGCTCCGTCACGCGCGCAGCGACGGCACCTGGCGCCAGCCGCGGCCATCAAGGAGATGCACATGACCACCTACAAGGTCGGCTATTTCGTCGGCAGCCTCTCGTCGACGTCGATCAACCGTCTGCTTGCCAAGGCGCTCGTTCGTCTTGCGCCGCCCGAACTGGTGCTGAGCGAGATCGCGATCAGGGACTTGCCGTTGTACAGCCCGGACTTCGACGCCGACTACCCGCCGGTGGCGCGCGCGTTCAAGCAGGCGATCGCCGACGTCGACGCAGTGCTTTTCGTGACGCCCGAGTACAACCGCTCGATTCCCGGGGGCCTGAAGAATGCGATCGACTGGGCGAGCCGTCCCTGGGGCAAGAACTCGTTTGCGCGCAAGCCCTCGGGCGTGATCGGCACCTCGCCCGGTGCCATCGGCACGGCGGTGGCGCAGCAGAGCCTGCGCGGCGTGCTGTGCTTCTGCAACTCGCCGCTGATGAATACGGTCGAGGCCTACATCCAGTTCAAGCCCGGGCTCATCGCCTCCGACGGCGAGGTCACCGACAAGGGCACCGCCGAGTTCCTGCGCAAGTACATGTCCGAGCTGCGCGCCTTCATCGTGCGCGTGCTCACGGTGTTGCCGCGCGAAGCCTGACCGGGTACCCGGCCGACCGTGGGTTGGAACGGCCGCGGTGCTACCATCGGGTGCATCGAGCGCGGCCGGAGGACGCCGTTCCCGGCGAGGCGCTCGAGCGTGCTTGCGGGAGGAGGAGCCATGCAACAGAAGGACCTGGTGGCCGCGCTGCGCAGCCATCCGTTCGACAAGAACTTCACGCCGGAGCAGATCGGGAAGCTCGCTTCGCTCGCCAGGGAAGTGACCTTCGAGCGCGACCAGGTGATCTTCCGCGAAGGGGACGAGAGTCACGACTTCCATCTCATCATCGGCGGCCGCGTCGCGCTCGAAATCGAGGTGCCGAATCACCCCAACGTGCGCGTGCAGACGCTCTCCGGAGGCGACGAGTTCGGCTGGTCGGCGATGCTGTCGGGCCAGGGCAAGTACTTCCAGGCGCGCGCCCTCGAGCCGGTGACGGCGCTGGCCTTCGACGACAAGGCGCTCCTCGCGGCGTGCAATGCCGACACCGCGTTCGGCTATGCGTTCATCTACCGCGTGCTGGAGGTGGTTTCGGAACGGCTGCAGGCGACGCGGCTGCAGGTGCTCGACCACTACTCGCCGATCGCCAAGCGCGCCGGCGCCTAGCCGGTAGCCGGCAGCGGGAGATCAGAACTTCCCGAGCACCCAGCCCGGGAAGATCACCAGCAGCACCACGGGCACGAGGCACAGCAGGGTGGCGCCCAGCGCGAGCCGGCGCGGCCGCTCGTCGGCGTCGCCCTCGCCCTGCGGGCTCATGAACATGAACTGGATGATCCGCAGGTAGAAGTAGATGCCGAGGTAGCTGCCCACGAGGCCCAGTACGGCGAACCAAGTGTGCCCCGCGGCCATCACGTTGCGGAACACCAGGAACTTGGCCACGAAGCCGGGCAGCGGCGGGATGCCGGCGAGCGAAAGCATAGCAAGCGCGATGACGATCGCGGCGAACGGCTGGCGGCGGTACAGGCCTTTCAGGTTGGCGATGCGGTCGCGCGCGGTGTCGTCGCCGCCGGTGGGCAGCGCCGAGAACGCGAGCAGGTTCATCACGCCGTAGGCGAGCACGTAGAAGGCGACCGCTTGGAACCGGCCGCCTGCCGTGCCGAGCAGCGCGAAGAACATGTACCCGGCGTGCGCGATCGACGAATAGGCGATCATCCGGCGGAAGCTCGTCTGCCGGATCGCCGCTACGTTGCCCCAGGCGATCGAGGCGAGCGGCAATATCGCGACCAGCCCGGCCAGTTGCGGCGTGACCTCGGCGGTGCCGAACAGGCGGACGACCGCGAGCACCACGGCGGCCTTGATGATTGTCGCCATGTAGGCCGTCACCGGCACGGTCGCGCCCTCGTAGGCGTCCGGCGCCCAGGTGTGGAACGGGAACACCGCCGCCTTGAGGAAGAACGCGCACAGGATCAGCACGATTGCCGCACGCGGCATCAGCCCGTCGGAGGCGAGCGCCTCCGGGAAGGCCGAGAGCGCCAGCGTGCCGCTCGCACCGAAGAGCAGCGAGACGCCCATCAGGAACGTCGCGGTGGCCGCACCGCCGAGGATCAGATACTTGAGCCCGGCCTCGGCGCTTTCCGGACGTTGCAGCGCGAGCAGCACCAGCACGTAGACCGGCAGCGACATGAGCTCGAGGCCGAGGAACAGCGTGAGGAAGCTGTCCGACGACACGAGCAGGCACGTCCCGTAGAGCGAGGACAGCAGGAGCAGCGGGAAGCGGGTGTCGTGGAAGTCGTCCCGCGAGATCAGCAGCACGGGCAGTGCCAGCGCGAGGATCACCGCCTTCGCGATCTCGGTCTGCGGATCGATCGAGAAGTGGCCCGCGAAGGGCGCCGCCGCGTAGCCGCCGAACCACAGGACGATCGCGGCGGACGCGGCCGCGGCGACCGCGACGACGGCGACCGCCAACCCGGTGCGTCCTTTGCCGCCGGCGACTTCGATCAGGATCAGCGCGCAGAGTCCCACGAGCAGCGCGTGCTCGGGCAGCATCGCGAGGATCACGGACATGGCGTTCATCGCACGCTCGCGAAGGCGCTGCCGCCGGTCTCGACCAGCTGCTGGAACTGGCGGGCGGCGAGCTCGGTCTTGCTCAAGGGTTCGTCGGGGAAGAGGCCAAGCGCGAACATCGCGACGACGATCGCGGCGAGCACGGCGACCTCACGGGTGGAGAGGTCCGTGATCGGCAGGTGCGGGGCCTTGAGCTTGCCGTACAGGAAGCGCTGCGCGAACCAGAGCATGTACAGTGCACCCAGCACCACGCCCGTGACCGCGAGGCCGACCAGCCACAGCGGCCAGGCGACACCCGCCTCGTACGCTCCCCACGCGGCGCGGAATGCGCCCAGCAGCGACAGGAACTCGCCGGTGAATCCGGAAGTCGTCGGCAGGCCGATCGCGCCCAGCGTCAGCAGCAGGAAGAACACCGAGTAGAGCGGCAGGATCTTGGCGAGTCCGCCGTAGGCGGCGAGGTCGCGGCTGTGGCAGCGCTCGTAGATCATGCCGATCATCATGAACAGCCCGGCGGCGGTGAGTCCGTGGCTCACCATCTGGATCACCGCGCCCTGGATGCCGATCAGGTCGAGGCTCGCGAGCCCCAGCATCACGTAGCCGAGGTGGCTGATCGAGGAGTAGGCGATGATCTTCTTGATGTCGGTCTGCACGAGCGCGAGGCACGCGCCGTAGACGATGCTGATCACCGCGAGCGACATCACCAGCGGGGTGAACAGCTTCGCCGCCTCGGGAAACAGCGGGAAGCCGAGCTTCATGAAGCCGTACGTGCCCATCTTGAGCAGCACGCCGGCGAGGATCGCCGAGCCCGCCGTCGGCGCCTCGACGTGGGCGTCCGGCAGCCAGGTGTGCAGCGGCACGATCGGCACCTTGATCGCGAACGAGAGCGCGAACGCCGCGAAGAGCCACGTCTGCGCGTCGACCGGCAGCTTGACGCCGTAGAGGTCGGCGAATGCGAACGAGTCGACGCCGGTGGTGCTCTTCAGCGTCCACACCAGGTAGATCATCGCGGCGAGCATCAGGATGCTGCCGAACGCCGTGTAGAGCACGAACTTGAGCGTCGCGTAGATGCGCCGCTCGCCGCCCCAGATGCCGATGATCAGGAACATCGGCACGAGCATCAGCTCCCAGAACAGGTAGAACAGGAACAGGTCCTGCGCGACGAACGTCCCCAGCATCGCGAACTGGATCAGGAACAGCATCGCGTGGAACAGCTTCACGTCCTTGGTGATCGCGGTGAACGACCCGGCGACGACCAGCGGTCCGAGGAACGCGGTCAGCAGCACCAGCAGCACGTTGAAGCCGTCCAGCCCGATAAGGTAGGCGACGCCCCAGTCGGGAATCCACGGCAGGCGCGTCGCGAACTGCAGGCCAGGCTCCGCGGCGTCGAAGCGGGCGTAGAGCCACACGGCGAGGACGAACTGCAGCGCCATCACCCAGAACGTGGCCCAGCGGACACGGTCCGGCCGCTCCTCGGGGAGCGCCCAGACGAGCGCCATGCCGGCGACCGGCAGCCAGAGCACGAGGTTCAGGACTGCGGCGTCAGACATGGCGCCAGCCCCAGAACAGCACCGCGAGGGTGCCGATCAGCGCGAGCAGCACGTAGAGGTGCAGGTGTCCGGTCTGCAGGCGGCCCATCACCCCCGACGTGCGCTGCGCGAGCGTGGCGAGTCCGTTCAGCGTGCCGTCGATCAGCGCGCGGTCGGAGAGCTTCAAGAACACGTTCTCCGAGACCCAGAGCAGCGGGCGATTGATGGCGAGGTCGTAGAGCTCGTCGACGAAGTACTTGCCCGACAGGACCCGGTGCAGGCCCGCGAAACGCGCCTTGACCGCCTCGGCGCGCTCGCCCTTGCCGGCGAAGAACCACGCGGCGCCGGCGAGGCCGGCCAGCCCCAGCAGCACGGACATCACGACGATGGGCACGTGCGCGCCGGCCCGCGACGGCTGGATGCCCGGCAGCGGCAGCATCGGCTCGAGGAAGTGCGGGATCGACAGGAAGCCGCCGATCGCCGAGAGCACGGCCAGGAACGCGAGCACGCCGGTCATCGACAGCGGCGACTCGTGGACGTGGGCGGCGGCGTGCGCATCCAGGCGCGAGCCGCCGAAGAACACGAGCCACAGCAGGCGGAACATGTAGAACGCGGTCATCAGCGCGGTGAGCGCCGCGAGCGCGAAGACGCCGGCCGAGCCGCCCTGGTCGGAGGCGAAGGCGAACCAGAGGATCTCGTCCTTGGAGAAGAAGCCGGACAGCGGCGGCAGGCCGGCGATCGCGGCGGTGGCGATCGCGAAGGTCCAGAACGTCACCGGGATCCTGGCCCTGAGGCCGCCCATCTTGCGGATGTCCTGCTCGCCCGAGAGCGCGTGGATCACGCTGCCGGCGCCGAGGAACAGGCAGGCCTTGAAGAACGCGTGCGTGTACAGGTGGAACACCGCGACGCCGTAGGCCCCGACGCCGATCGCGACGAACATGAAGCCGAGCTGCGACACCGTCGAGTAGGCGAGTACCTTCTTGATGTCGGTCTGCACGAGCGCGATCGTCGCCGCCACGAAGGCGGTCAGCACGCCGGTCCACGCGATCAGCTCCGACGCCCCGGCGGCGTTCGCGAAGATGCCCCACAGGCGGGCGCACATGTAGACGCCGGCGGTCACCATCGTCGCGGCGTGGATCAGCGCCGACACCGGCGTGGGGCCGGCCATCGCGTCGGGCAGCCAGACGTACAGCGGGATCTGCGCCGACTTGCCCGTGGCGCCGATGAACAGCAGGATGCCGACCAGCGTGGCCGACACCGCGGGCGCGGGGGTGGCGAGGAACGCGGCGTTGATCCGGTCCATGTCGAGCGTGCCCACCACCGTGTAGAGCAGGAACATGCCGAGCAGGAAGCCGGCGTCGCCGATGCGGTTGACGATGAAGGCCTTCTTGCCGGCCGCGGCCTTCTCGGGATCCTCGAACCAGAAGCCGATCAGCAGGTAGGAGGCGAGCCCCACGCCTTCCCAGCCGACGAAAAGCACGAGCAGGCTGCGTCCCAGCACCAGCATCAGCATGAAGAACAGGAACAGGTTGAGGTACGCGAAGTAGCGCGCGTAGCTCGCGTCGTCGTGCATGTAGCCGGTCGAGTAGACGTGGATCAGCGAACCGACGCCGGTGACGATCAGCACCATGACCGCCGTGAGGCGGTCGAAGTGGAACGCGATCTCGAAGGGCTCGCCGCCGATCGTCGCCCAGGTGAACACCACCTCCTGCAGCGGCACGTAGCCGCCGGCCACGAGCTCCACCAGCGCCCGGATCGCGAGCAGGAACGCGAGGATGGGCAGGCCGCAGCCGACCACCGTGACGAAGCGCTTTCCGAACGGGTGGCCGGACAGGCGGGTCGCGAGCAGGCCGTTCAGCAGGAAGCCGGCCAGTGGCAGCAGGGCGATCAGTGTCAGCGTGCCCATGCCTATCCCTTGAGGTCCGCGTAGGCGTCGGCGTCGAGCGTGTGCCGGCGGCGCACGAGCAGGAGCACGATCGGGATCGCGATCGCGATCTCGGCGGTCGCGACAACGAAGATCAGGAACACCAGCACCGCACCGACGGCCGCGCCGGCCTCCTGGGCGAACGTGACGAGCGAGAGGTTGACGCCGTTCAGCATCAGCTCCATGCACATCAGCATCACGAGCAGGTTGCGGCGCACGATCACGCCGACGAGCCCGAGGGAGAACAGGGCGAGCGCGAGCGCGATCAGCAGCTGGGTCTTATCCATGGTCGCCCTTGCTGGCCTTGATCACCGCCACCGCCGCGACGACGGCGGCGAGCAGCAGCACGGAGGTGAGTTCGAAGTGCAGCCAATACTCGTTCAGGAACGCGACGGCGAACTCGGTGAGGCCGAACGCCGCGCCCGGCTTCGCAGCCGCCGCGGACTGCGGCAGGCCGCTGACGACGCCGTACACCAGCGCGCCGAGGAACAGCACGAACGCGATAACGCCGGGGATGACCAGGGACGAGAACCGGGTGGTCTGCGCCGGGTCGCGGGTGTCGAGCAGCATGATCACGTAGACCATGAACACCATCACCGCGCCGACGTAGATCAGCACCTGGAATGCGGCGATGAAGTGCACGCCGAGCAGACCGTAGATGCCGCCGAGGAACACCATCGTCGAGATCAGCGCCATTGCAACCCGCATCGGCTGGCGCAGCAGGATCACCAGCACGCCGCCGACCAGCGCCGAGACGCCGAACACCACGAGCAGGATCGTGTCGAGTTGCGCGAGGAACGATTCGAGCATGCGAACTCCGATCAGCCCGCCGACCCGCCGGCCGGGGGATAGGGCTTGGCGACGTCGCGCTGCGGTTTCCAGGTGAGCAGCTCCTCCTTGCCGAGCCACATGTCCGTCCGGTCGGGGGAGGGAAAGTCGGGCACTTCCTTCGCCATGCGGATCGCGTCCTCCGGGCAGGCCTCGACGCACAGGCCGCAGAACACGCAGCGCGAATAGTCGATCTCGAAGCGCGCCGGGTACTTCGGGTGGGCCGGGTCGTCGGGGTCGAATGCGGCCTCGATCTCGATCACCTTCGCCGGGCAGACGGTCGCGCACATGTTGCAGGCGATGCACTGCGGGCGGCCGTCGGGCCGCTGCGTCAGCACGTGCTTGCCGCGGTTGCCGGCCGCGTAGTCGGGGCGGGTCTCCTCCGGGTAGTAGGAGGTGAGCGCGCCCTTGCGGCCGGTCATCCACTTGCCCATGTTGCGCATGAACACGCCGCCGGTGATCGCGAGGCCCCGCAGGATCTCGAACAGGTAGGCGCGCTCCCACCACGACATCGTGGGCTCGTTCCAGTAGCGCCGGCGCACGTACGTGTACTTCACCTTAGCCATGGCGCGCCCACATCCACACGACGGTGACGACCAGGTTGACGAGCGCCAGCGGCAGCATGAACTTCCACGCGAACTTCAGCACCTGGTCGTAGCGGAAGCGCGGCAGCGACCAGCGGATCAGGATCTGGAAGCTGCACAGCAGCGCCACCTTGCCGAGGAACACGATCACCTGGGTCGCCACGACGGCACCGTGGCTCATGCGGATCTCGTAGCCGCCGGGGAAGGCGAATCCGGCGTCGCTCATGTAGGGCAGGTTCGGGCCGCCGAGGAACAGCGTCGTGAACAGCGCCGCGATGATCGCGATCTCGATGAACTCGGCGAACATGAAGAGGCCCATCTTCATCGCGCTGTACTCGGTGAAGTAGCCGGAGATGAGCTCCGATTCGGCCTCGGGCAGGTCGAACGGGATGCGCTTGTTCTCGGCGATCGCCGCCGCCAGGAACAGCGTCGCGGCGAACGGCTGGAAGACGATGCCCCAAGCGGGCAGCCCGCCGACCCGTCCGGTCTGCTGGCTCACGATGTCGAACAGGTCCACCGTGCCGTAGATCAGGATCAGCCCGAGCACGGTGAGGCCCATCACCAGCTCGTAGGAGATCATCTGCGAGCCCGCGCGCAGCGCGCCGAGCAGCGCGAACTTGTTCGACGACGACCACCCCGCGAGCATCGCCCCGATGATCGTCATGCCGCCGAACGCGAACACCATCAGCAGCCCCGCGTCGAGCCGTGCGATCTGCATCGGGTAGGTGCGGCCGCCGAACCACTCGGCGAGCGACGGGAAGAGCCTGCCGGGATCGAGCATCCCGCCGAACGGGATCACCGCGAACACCAGCAGCACCGGCGTGAACACCACCCAAGGCGCCACCATGTACGCGTACCAGTCGTACGTCCGCGGCCGGAAGTCCTCCTTCAGCAGCATCTTCACGCCGTCGGCGATGCCGTGGAACAGGCCCCACCACACCAGCTTGATCTGCGTGAACGGCAGCCGGAGGTACGCGCGGTTCGCGCCGATCCGGTCGGACATCACCGCGGCCTGCTTGCGCTCGACCCAGGTGAGGAGCAGCCCGAACGTCATCAGCACGCCGATCGCGTAGCCGATGAACACCGCGTAGACGACCAGGTCCTGGATCATGCGGCCGCTCCTGAGCGGGCGGCCACGGGCGTGCCCAGGCGGGCGAACAGCGTCTCGGCGTCGACGACCTTCGGCGGCTTCGGGAAGCAGGGCGAGAACGCGCTGACCTTGCCCTCGAAGTTCGTGTAGTGGCCGGCGCGCTCGGACTGCACGCTGACGGGGAAGAACACGTCGGCGTGGCCGTTCTCGGGGGCGACGAACGCGGAGAGGAGGATGGTCTTCGCGTGGCGCGGCAGGCGCGCGAAGTCGAAGCCGTCGCCCCAGACCAGCACGAGGTCGGTGTCCTCGTCGAAGGCGACCGGCGCGTCGCCGAACAGTGCTACCGCGGCACGGGTGTTGGGATTCTTGTCGGCGCGGATCAGGATGTCGTCCTCGATCCGCTCGCCGGGCTCGGCCAGGCGATCCGGCTTGACGAGGGTGCGGAACCGGGTCCCCAGCGCCGCCTTGAATGCGGCGAGCTCCTCGTTGCTGCCCCACGTCGACACCAGCGCGACCGGGCGCTGCGCCGCGTCGATCAGCGCGCGCGCGGCGGCGATCGCCCCGGTGAGGTCGGCCTCGCGCCCCTTCTGCATCGGGACGAGCGCGCGCGGCCGCTCGAGGAACCTGGCGAGGTCGCGGCCGGTGTTGCAGATCCACGGTCCGTTGACCTCGGCGTTCTCGCGCGGCGTGACGCGCTCGATGCAGGCGTTGTGGCGCGGGTCGAGGGCATTGAGCTTCCACTCGCGCTTGCGGTGCCAGAGATCGACGTTGCAGCCGCGCGCGCAGCCCGGGCACACCGACGGCGTGGCGTCGAGGTACCAGACCCGCGACTTGTAGAGGAACGAGCGCGACAGCAGCGCGCCGACCGGGCAGAGGTCGACCACGTTGTCCGAGTAGGGGTCGTCGTCGAGCGAGCGGAGCTCGTCGCAGCGCACGAGCGACCGGTCGCCGCGGTCGACGATGCCGAGCGCGTGCGACTTCGAGATCTCGCGGGTGAAGCGCACGCAGCGCGAGCACAGCACGCAGCGCTCGTTGTCGAGCAGGATGCGCTGCGACAGCGCGTGGAACTTGGTGGCGCGGACCTTCGGCACCGTGGACACCGACGGCGCCCCGTTGTACGCGTAGTGGTAGTCCTGCAGCATGCACTCGCCGGCCTTGTCGCAGATGCCGCAGTCGACCGGGTGGTTCTTCAGCACCAGCTCCAGCATCGTCTTGCGCCGCGCCTTGACCTTGTCGGAGTCGGTCAGCACGCGCAGGCCCTTGGTGGCGGGCATGTTGCACGCGATGTCCATCCACCCGCCGCTCTCGGCCTCGACCTCGACCATGCACAGGCGGCAGTTGCCGGCGACCGACAGGTTCTTGTGCCAGCAGAAGTACGGGATGTAGAAGCCGTGCTCGAGCGCGGTCTCGAGCACCGTCGCGCCCTCGCGGGCCTCGACCGCCACGCCGTTGATGAAGATCTCAGGCATGGAGCGGCACCTCGAGGCGTCCATCGAAGCGCGAGCGCTTGTGCAGGACGAAGTACTCGAACTCGTCGCGGTACTTGGCGAGGATGCCGACGGTCGCATAGCCGGCGGCGTCGCCCATGCCGCAGATCGTCGTGCCGTCGTTGGCCTCGGAGATCTCGATCAGCCGATCGATGTCGCCGGGGCGGCCGTCGCCGGCGACGATGCGGTCGATGATCTGGTGCATCCAGCCCATGCCTTCGCGGCACGGCGTGCACTGGCCGCAGGACTCGTGGTGGTAGAAGCGCAGCATCACCTGCAGCAGGCGCACCATGCACGTGCCCTCGGCGATGACGATCATGCCGCCCGAGCCGAGTCCGGAGCCCGCCTTCTGGAACGACGCGTGGTCGTAGGTGACGGGCTCGATCTCGGCGGCGGTGAGCACCTTGGTCGAGATGCCGCCGGGGACGATGCACTTCAGCTTGCCGCCGCCCAGCACGCCGCCGCAGTCCTCGTAGATGAACTTCGCGACCGGGTAGCCGAACTCGAGCTCGTAGACGCCCGGGCGATTCACGTGGCCCGAGATCGAGACGAGCTGCGTGCCCGGGCTCTTCGCGGTGCCGATCTTCTTGAACTCCTCGGCACCCATCGCGACGATGCCGGCGAGATTCGACAGCGTCTCGACGTTGTTGACGACGGTCGGGCGCTGGTAGAGCCCGCGCACCGTGAGCCGCGGCGGGCGGTTGCGCGGGTAGCCCTTCCTGCCCTCGAGCGAGGTGAGGAGCCCCGAGGCTTCGCCGCAGACGTAGGAGCCGGCGCCGCGGTGCGCGACCAGGTCGAGCGCGAAGTCCGTTCCCAGGATCCGCTTGCCGAGGAACCCGGCGTCGTACGCCTCGTCGATCGCTGCGGCGAGGCGCCGGTAGGGCAGGTCGAACTCGCCGCGGATGTAGACGAACGCGTTCCTCACCTGCAGCGCGTAGGCGGCGATCGCCATCGACTCGACGAGGAGGTGCGGGGCGTTCTCGAGAATCCAACGGTCCTTGAAGGTACCGGGCTCTCCCTCGTCGGCGTTCGCGCACAGGTAGTGCGGCTGGCCGTCGTCGAGGTGCACGACCTGCCACTTGCGGCCGGCCGGGAACGCCGCGCCGCCGTGGCCGAGGATGCCGGAGGCGGCGACTTCCTTGGTCACCTGCTCGGGCTTCATCGTGGACAGGACCTTGTCCAGCGTGCCGTAGCCGCCGCGCGCGCGGTAGTCGGCGAGCGTGTGCGACGTCGCGGTTACCGGGAACGTCATCAGGAGCTGGCGGCCGGGCATTACTGCAGTCCCTCCAGCAGGTGGTCCAGCTTCTCGGCGCTCATGTCCTCGTGGTAGGTCTCGTTGACCACGACCACGGGCGCGGTGCCGCACGAGCCGAGGCACTCGACCGTCGACAGCGTGAAGCGGCCGTCCGCGGTAGTCTCGCCGGGCTTCACGCCGAGCCGTCGCGACAGGTGGTCGATCATCCGCTCGGCGCCGCGCATCGAGCACGAGACGTTGCGGCAGGCCTGCACGTGCCAGCGGCCGATCGGCTTGCGGCGGAACTGCGTGTAGTAGGAGAGGACCTCCTCGACCTGGATGCGCGGCACGCCGAGCCACGCGACGAGCTCGTCGACGTCGCTGTCGGCGACGAAGCCGCGGTCTTCCTGGATGCGCCGCAGGCACGGCAGCACGAGCGACGACTCGCAGCCCGCCGGGTAGCGGGACTTGATGCGCTCGAATTCCGGGATCAGGTGCTTCATGCCAGCAGTCGCTCAGCGGTCGCTCATCGGTCACACTCGCCGCCGATCATGTTGACCGACCCGAACGTTGGCACGATGTCGGCGAGCTGGTAGCCCTCGAGCATCCGGTGCACGCCGCCCATGTGCACGAACGAAGGCGCGCGCACGTGGACCTTCCACGGCACGCCCTCGCCGGTCGAGACGAGGTAGAAGCCGAGCTCGCCGTTCGGCGACTCGTGCGCCGAGTAGACCTCGCCCGCCGGCACGCGCGGGCCGTCGATCACCAGCTTGAAGTGATTGATCAGCGACTCGATCTCGCCGTAGACCAGGTTCTTCTCGGGGAACGTGCAGCGGCGGTCGTCGACGTTGATCGGGCCCTCGGGAAGCATCTCGACCAGCTGGCGGATCATGTGCACCGACTCGTCCATCTCGCACATGCGCACGAAGTAGCGGTCGTAGTTGTCGCCCTTGATGCCGACCGGCACCTCGAAGTCGAGCTCTTCGTAGGCGAGGTAGGGCGTGTCCTTGCGCAGGTCGCGGGGCACGCCCGTCGAGCGCAGGATCGGGCCGGTGTAGCCCCAGTCGATCGCGTCGGCGGTGGTCAGCACGCCGACGTCGCGCATGCGGTCGATGAAGATGCGGTTGCGGTCGACCAGTCCGTGCACGCGGCCGACGAACTCGTTGTAGCGGCCGAGGATCTCCTCGAGGCGCGCGAGCCAGTTGGCGGGGAGGTCGCGGGCGAGGCCGCCGATGCGCCCGTACGAGTAGGTGACGCGGGCGCCGGTGAGATCCGCGAGGTGCTCGTAGATCCAGTCGCGCATCATCACCAGGTAGAGGAAGGCGGTCATCGCGCCCAGCTCCATCAGGCCGGCCGCGATGCAGGTCAGGTGG
This sequence comes from uncultured beta proteobacterium, assembly GCA_963765065.1. Lineage (GTDB taxonomy): Bacteria > Pseudomonadota > Gammaproteobacteria > Burkholderiales > Casimicrobiaceae > VBCG01. The sequence continues at coordinate 344,494 of CAVXVH010000013.1, forward strand.
TCGGCGAGGCGCGAGTACTCGGAGAGCAGCGTGCGCAGGTACTTGCAGCGCGGCGTGATCTCGATCCCCATCAGCTTCTCGACGGCCTCGCAGTAGGCGAAGTCGTTGATCAGCGCCGAGCAGTAGTTGAGGCGGTCGACGTAGGGGATCAGGTTGTGCCAGGTGTGGCTCTCGCACTCCTTTTCGAAGCCGCGGTGCAGGTAGCCGCAGTGGACGTCGGCGCGGATCACCTTCTCGCCGTCGAGCTCGGCGATGATCTGGATCGTGCCGTGCGTCGCCGGGTGCGAGGGACCGATGTTGACGATCATCCGCCCCTCGGCCGCCGTGTCGAAGGCCGGGCGGACCGGGTTCGGCAGCGGGGCGTCGTAGGGGGCGTTCACGCGGGCCTCCCCGGGTCGCGCATCGGGATCAGCGGCTGCTCGCCGTCCTTCGGATAGTCCTTGCGCAGCGGGTGGCCGACGAAACCCTCGTAGAGCAGCAGCGCCCGCAGGTCGTCGTTGCCGCGGAAGCGGATGCCGTACATGTCGTGGCACTCGCGCTCCGGATAGCGGGCCGCGTTGTAGAGCGGGGCCAGCGTGTCGACGACGGCGTCGTTCTCGTCGACGCGGGTCTTCACCCGCACCCGCGCCTTGTGCGTCGTCGAATAGAAGTGCCAGACCACCTCGAAACGGGGCGTCTTCGGCAGCCAGTCGACGGCCGTCACGTCGAGGAACATGTCGAAGGCGAAATCGTCCTTGAGCGCGCGTACCGTCGGCACGACGCCGTCGCGCGGCAGCTCGATCGCAAGCACGCCGTGCGACACGCCCGCGGCGGCGGCCGCCGGCAGGCGTGCGCGCAGGTCGGCGAAGACCGCGGGCTCCACGGTCAGAAGTCCTTCGTCACGATTGGGTGCCGCTGCCGTGCGATGCGGTCCTGGAGCTGCATGATCGCGTCGATCACGGTCTCCGGCCGCGGCGGGCAGCCGGGCACGTAGACGTCGACCGGCACGATGCGATCGATGCCGGCCACCGCCGCGTAGTTCTGGTAGAAGCCGCCCGAGGTGGCACAGGCGCCGAAGGCCATCACCCACTTCGGCTCGCACATCTGCTCGTAGACCTTGCGCAGGATCGGCGCCTGCTTGTGGGTCACGGTGCCGACGACCATCAGCAGGTCCGACTGGCGGGGCGAGAAGCGCGGCAGCGCGGCGCCGAAGCGGTCGGTATCGTAGGGCGTCGACGAGACCGCCATGAACTCCATCGCGCAGCAGGCGGTGACGAAGGGGTACGGGAACAGCGAGAACTTGCGCGCCCAGCCGACGAACTCGTCCTTCTTGGTCGTCATGTACTCGAGCGCCGGGTTGCGCGTCGAGGCGGGGACGATCGGAATCGTGCTGGAACGGTCGTGCATCACGCTACTCGGTGACCGCCTCGAGCAGGCGCGCGCGGTAGACGTAGAGCACGATCAGCACCAGCAGCACCATGAAGATGGTGAACGTGGCCAGCATGAACGTGGTCACCGGCTGCGCCCCCAGTGCCCAGATGAACAGGAACACCGTCTCGAGGTCGAACAGGATGAAGACGATCGCCACCGCGTAGTACTTGATCGGCACCGCCTTGACGTTCAGCCGGTCGACGGGCGTGGCACCGCACTCGAAGGGCTCGAGCTTGGTTTCGGTGTACGCCGGCTTCGGCCCGAGCAGCCTGTTCATCAGCAGCGTCGTGGCGACGAAGCCCAGGATCGCCAGCATGTACAGCAGGAAGACGACGTACGGGCTCATCGCGGGGGCAAGGCTCGGGCGGCTCGGCGGGTCAGTGCGAACGGGCGGCGAACCGGCGCGTGAACGAACGCCGGGCTACAACCCATCGGGGAACCGGAACGATTCACGCTGCCTCCTTCTGGCGGGCCCTCGAGTCGATCGGGCCCCTGCCTTTGTGCGCTCGCTCCCCTTGGGCACCGGGTCGCGGTTTCGGGCAAGACTAGAGCGCTGCGCGTGGTCCGGTTTTGCCGTGGATCAACCTGCGCGTTGTTCGCGGCAGGATTGTTGCGGAGCTGCGGCGGCAGTCGCGGCACTCATGCCTCCGCGCGGCGGGCCCCCAAAGGGAAAGGCCGGGCGGTGCCCGGCCTTGCGTCCCCTCGCGCAACTGGGCGTCGCGCGTCAGACCGCCTGGATGTTGCGCGCCTGCGTACCCTTCGGGCCCGTGTGGAGGCCGTGCCTCAGAGTTCCGCCCGGACCAGCGCCGCGCCGGCGGCGAGCGCCCGCAGCTTGCCCCGGGTCACCTCCCGGTTCAGCGGCACCATGCCGCAGTTGGTGCAGGCCTGGACCCGGGCCGCGGGCGCGAACCGGAGCGCCTGGCGCAGCGTGGCGGCGACGTCCTCTGGGGACTCCACGCGGTCGCTCGCGACGTCGATCGCACCGACCAGCACGTCCTTGCCCTCGAGGATTGCGATCAGGTCGATCGGCACGTGGGAGTTCGCGCATTCGAGGGACACCTGGTCGATGCGGGAGCGGGCCAGCAGCGGAAACGTCTCCTCGTACTGGCGCCACTCGGTTCCCAGCGTCTTCTTCCACTCGACGTTGGCCTTGATGCCGTAGCCGTAGCAGATGTGCACGGCGGTCTTGCACGAGAGCCCCTGCGCGGCGCGCTCGAGCGTGCGCACGCCCCAGTCGCGCACCTCGTCGAAGTAGACGTTGAACGCCGGCTCGTCGAACTGGATCACGTCGACGCCGGTCGCCTCGATCGCCCGCGCCTCCTCGTTGAGGATCTCCGCGAACGCCCAGGCCAGCTTCTCCCGGCTCCGGTAGTGCGCGTCGAAGAGCGTGTCCACCATGGTCATCGGGCCGGGCAGCGTGTACTTGACGCGCCGCCCGGTCTCGGCGCGCACGAACGCGGCGTCACCGACGTAGATGGGGTGCCGGCGCGCGACCGGCCCCACGACCACGGGCACGTCGGCGTCGTAGCGGTTGCGGATGCGTACCGTCCTGCGGCGCTCGAAGTCGACGCCTTCCAGGCCCTCGATGAACGTGGTCACGAAGTGGCGCCGCGTCTGCTCGCCGTCGGTGACGATGTCGATGCCGGCGTGCTCCTGCTCGAAGAGCGCGAGCCGCACCGCGTCGCGCTTGCCCTGCGCGAGCGCTTCGCCGTCGAGCTTCCAGGGCGCCCAGAGGGCGCCGGGTTCCGCAAGCCAGGCGGGTTTGGGCAGGCTGCCTGCGATCGTGGTCGGGATCAGCATTCGGGGATCAGGCATCGGGTATCAGGAATCGGTCGCCTCGGCTTGCCAGCGATTATAGGGGCGCTTCAGACTCGGTCTGATTCCCGATCCCCGATGCCTGATTCCTGAACTGGTCAGACCACTTGACCAAATCGCGCGGTGCTCGTAACGTCGGCGGGTTTCCTTTCACACTCTCCGGGTATCGCATGCCCAAGGTCCTGTACTCCGACAACGACTATCCCGACATCGAACTCGAGCGCGAGCTGTTCCGGCGGCAGGGCATTGACGTGATCGTCGCGCAGTGCCGTACCGAGGAAGAGGTCATCGCGGCGGCGCAAGGATGCTTCGGCATCCTCGTCCAATACGCGCCGATCACGGAACGCGTGCTTGCCGCACTGCCGGACGTCGGTGTGGTCAGCCGCATCGGCGCGGGCTACGACACGGTCGACACGGAGGCGTGCGCCCGGCACGGCGTGTGGGTCGCCAATTCGCCCGACTACGGCGTCGGCGAGGTCGCGACGCACGCGCTCGGGCTGGCGCTCGCCCTCGCGCGCAACATCGTTGCGTGCCACCGCGACATCGCCGCGGGCAACTGGCACTACCTGTCGTCGGGACCGCTCACCCGCCCCCGCGAGATGACGCTCGGGATCGTCGGTCTCGGTCGCATCGGCAAGCGGATGGCGCAGATCTCGCGCGACGTGTTTCGCCGCGTCGTCGCCTACGACCCCTACCTGATCGACGGCGACTTCCCGGTGTTCGTCGAGCGCATGCCCACCCTCGACGCGCTGGCGCGCGCCGCCGCGGTGGTGTCGCTGCACACGCCGCTCACCAGGGAGACGCGCGGCATGATCAATGCGGCGTTCTTTGCAGCGATGCCGCGCGGCGGCTACCTGGTGAACACCGCGCGCGGCGCAATCGTCGACGTGCCGTCGCTCGTCGACGCGCTCGATGCGGGGCACCTGGCGGGAGCCGGCCTCGACGTGTTGCCCGTCGAGCCGGTGCCGCGCGACTCGCGGCTGCTCGGCCATCCGCGCGTCGTGCTCACGCCGCATTCCGCGTTCTATTCCATCGAGGGCGAGCAGGAGCTGCGCCGCAAGGCGGCACAGAACCTCGCGACGTGGCTCGCCACCGGGCGACCCGAGTACGTGGTGAGCGCGGGCACGCGCGTGCCCCGGCGCTAGCGCCTTGTCGCGGATCCGTCGCGGTCGCGCCGCGCCGATTCGCTAGAATCTGCCGGATTGACACCGAGGAAAGACCCCATGGACGTCCAGGACAAGATTCGCGAGCAGGTGACGAAGCACCGCGTCGTGCTCTACATGAAGGGCCAGCCGGAGTTCCCGATGTGCGGGTTCTCGGCGACGGCCATCGAGATCCTCAAGCGCAGCGGCGTCGACGACTTCCTCGCGGTCGACGTGCTCGTCGACCCCGAGATCCGCCAGGGCATCAAGACCTACGCGAACTGGCCGACGATCCCGCAGCTCTACATCGACGGCGAGTTCGTCGGCGGTGCGGACATCATGCGCGAGATGTTCCAGTCGGGCGAACTGGTGCAGCTCCTGAATCGGGCGAAGTCGTAGCTCGAAGCGGACCGGCGCGCGGCAGTCGTTCGCGGCGCCAGCGACGGCGGCGTGGTCAGCGGCGCCGCAGCGCGTAGGCACCTGCGGCCAGCAGCAGCAGCATCGTGATTGACAACGCCCAGGGCGCGTCGACCGGAATGTCGGCGGCCACGGCGGCCGCGACGACGGAGTCGGTCACGACCACGGCGAAGCTGCCGAAGTTGTTGTAGTTCGCCCCGATCCCGTCCGACGATGCAAGGAAGAGCCGCGTGGCGCCGGCGGGGACGACGAACTGCTGCACGGTTCCCGACCCCGTACCGGTGCGCCCGTCGCCGATGAAGAACACCTGGCGCAGTTGCGGCGACACCGTCGCCTGTGCGAGCGACCCGGGCGTCGAGAAGTCGAGCGCCGGAGGAGCGGCGCCCGCAGGCGTGCTCGCGTCGAGAAAGACGCCGATCAGCGCGTTGATCGGGCCGTTGTAGCCGCTCACGCCCAACGCCGCGGGGAACGAGCCGCCGCCGCAGGGCGCCCCGCCGTCCGGATTCAGGCCCGCACAACCGTTGTAGTCGGTGGCGCCCGTGGCGGCGATGGTGAGCGTGCTGCCGGCGGTGAGGCTGAGACCGGTCGAGGCGAGCACCGGACTGTTCGTGGGCGCGACGTCGCTGCCGGGAAAGCCGCCGTTGAGCACCGTCCCGTTGGGCTGCCCCGCGAGCCAGATGTCGGCGATCCCGGGCACGGTCACGCTGGTGCTCGCGCCGTGGGCAAGGCCCGCCATCGACGACCCGAGGAGGGCCGCCACCATGAGGAAGCCACGAACCGTCGCGTCAGCCATGTTCCCCTCCCGATGCGAGCCTGGCGTGCGATGGCGACGCCCGCCATCGCGGCGATCGGCGCAGTGTAGTCCGCGCCTTGGCGGGTCGCAAGGCGTCCGGGTCAGGTGCGCGCGCGCTGCACGCGGCGCACGTCGGCGATGCGCCGCAGATTGCGCATCACGGCTGCCAGGTGGCGGCGGTCGCGCACCTGTACGCCGAAGAACATCGCGATCACTCCCGCGCCGTCGGGCTTCTCCATCGAGATTGCGTCGATGTTCGCCTCGGCGTCGGCGATGGCCGTGGCGAGGTCGGCGAGCAGCCCGCGGCGGTCGGAGACCAGCACGCGCACGCCCGCGTCGTACACGCCCAGCACGTCCGTCGCCCACTCGACGTCCACCAGCTCGGCGGCGTCGACACGCTGCTTCTTCAGCGTCACGCACTCGCGCGTGTGGACCACCAGGCCCTGTCCCTTGCGGAACTGGCCGACGATCGCGTCGCCGGGAATCGGCCGGCAGCACTTCGCGTACTGGATCGCCACGCCCTCGACGCCGCGCAACGAGAGCGCGCCCGGCTTCGCCGGGGCCTGCGCGCCGGCCTCGTCCGGGCGGTCGCCGAGGCGCGTGAGCGCCTGCGCGACGACGAAGGACAGCCGCTTGCCGAGGCCGATGTCGGCGAGGATCTCGAGCTGGCTCTTCGCGCCGTACTCCTTCGCCAGCGCCTCCCAGCGCTCCCAGGTGATCGCCTCGGGGTCGACCTTGAGCGTCGCGAGCGCCTGGCCGAGCAGCCGCTCGCCGAGCGCCGCCGACTCCTTCTGCTGCAGCCCCTTCAGGTAGTGGCGGATGCGCGAGCGCGCCTTGCCGGTGGCGACGAACGACAGCCACGACGGGTTGGGCCGCGCGGTCGGCGAGGTCAGGATCTCGACGTGGTCGCCGTTCTTCAGCTCGGTACGCAGCGGCAACAGCTCGTAGTTGATGCGCGCCGCGACGCAGTGGTGCCCGATGTCGGTGTGCACCCCGTAGGCGAAGTCGACCGCGGTCGCGCCGCGCGGCAGCGCCATGATCTTGCCCTTCGGCGTGAACACGTAGATCTCGTCGGGGAAGAGGTCGCCCTTGATGTTCTCGAGGAACTCCTTGCTGTCGCGCGACTCCGACTGGATCTCGAGCAGGCTCTGCAGCCAGCGGTGCATCTCGCGCTGCGCCTCGGCCAGGTCGACGCCCTCGCGCGTCTTGTACAGCCAGTGCGCCGCGACGCCGGCCTCGGCGACGCGGTGCATGTCGTGGGTACGGATCTGCGCCTCGAGCGGCGTGCCGAAGGGGCCGAACAGCGTCGTGTGCAGCGACTGGTAGCCGTTGGCCTTCGGGATCGCGACGTAGTCCTTGAACTTGCCGGGAATGGGCTTGTAGAGCGAGTGCAGCACGCCGAGCGCGGCGTAGCACGCGGTCGGGTCGTTGACCAGCACGCGCACGCCGTAGATGTCGAACACCTGCGAGAACGTGTAGCGCTTCTCGCGCATCTTCTTGTACACCGAGTAGACGGTCTTCTCGCGGCCGGTCACCGAGGCGTGGATGGCGCCCTTGTGGAAGCCCTCGCGGATCGTCTCGAGCAGCCGGTTCATCACCTCGCGGCGGTTGCCGCGCGCGGCCTTGATCGCGTTGGCGAGCACCCGGTAGCGCATCGGGTTCAGGTGCTTGAACGACAGGTCCTGCAGCTCGAGGTACAGCGCGTTCAGGCCGAGGCGGTTGGCGATCGGCGCGTAGATGTCGACCGTCTCGCGGGCGATGCGCGACCGCTGCGCGGGCTTCATCGCGTCGAGCGTGCGCATGTTGTGCAGGCGGTCGGCGAGCTTGATCAGGATCACGCGCACGTCGCGCGCCATCGCGAGCAGCATCTTGCGGAAGCTCTCCGCCTGCGCCTCCTCCTGCGAGTTGAACTCGATCTGGTCGAGCTTGGAGACGCCGTCGACCATGTCGGCGACCGGGCGGCCGAACGTCGACTCGATCTCGGTCTTGGTGACCGAGGTGTCCTCCATCACGTCGTGCAGGAGCGCGGCGGCGAGTCCCTGCGCGTCGATCCGCCACTGCGACAGGATCGACGCGACCGCGAGCGGGTGCGTGATGTACGGCTCGCCGGACTTGCGGAACTGTCCGCGGTGCGCGGACTCGGAGAATTCGAATGCGCGCTCGACGAGCTCGACCTCAGTCGGGGCGAGGTAGTGGCCCAGGTGGCGCGTGAACTCGGCAATCTCCGACATGCGCGGGAAGCGGGTCGGGTCGCGGGGCCTCGCCTTGCCGCGGCGGTCAGGTCGCTGGTTTCAGCAGCATCTCGACCCCGACCTTGCCGGCGGCGACTTCGCGCAGCGCGATCACCGTCGGCTTGTCGCGGTCGGTCTCGACCAGCGGCGAGGAGCCCGAGGTGATCTGCCGCGCGCGGTTGGTCGCCGCGAGCGTCAGCTCGAAGCGGTTCGGGATCTTCTCCAGTGCGTCCTCGATGGTGATGCGTGCCATGGCGGTTCTCGTCGGGTTCAGGGGGAATCGGGTTCGGTCAGCGCCTGCAGTAATCGGGCGTGTCGGGCGCGCTGGCGCGCTACCTTGAGCCGGGCTGCGCGAACGATCGCGGCCAGGTCGTCGACGGCAGTCGCAAAGTCTTGATTGATAATAACATAGTCGAACTCGTGCCAGTGCCGCAGCTCGTCGACCGCGCCCGCAAGGCGCCGCGCGATCACGTCCGGCGCATCCTGGCCGCGGCGCTCCAGCCGCTCCTGCAGCACCGCGAGCGACGGCGGCAGGATGAAGACGTGGACTGATTCGGGCATCAGCCGGCGCACCTGCACGGCACCCTGCCAGTCGATCTCGAGCAGCACGTCCTGCCCCGCGGCGACCTGCGCGGCGAGCCACGTCGCCGAGGTCGCGTACCAGTGGCCGTGCACATGCGCGTGCTCGAGGAATTCGCCCGCATCCTGCAGCGCCGTGAACCGTGCGTCGTCGACGAAGTGGTAGTGGACGCCCTCGTGTTCGCCGGGGCGGGGCGCGCGGGTGGTGTAGGAGACCGAGAGCCGGATGCCCGGTTCGCGCGCGAGCAGCGCATTGACGAGGCTGGTCTTGCCGCCGCCCGACGGGGCGGCAATCACGAACAGGCAGCCGGGGGCGGGGCCGTCGGACACGGGACGCTCATTCCAGGTTCTGCACCTGCTCGCGCATCTGCTCGATCAGCACCTTGAGCTCGAGCGCGGCCTGCGAGAGCTCGGCGTCGACCGACTTCGAGCCCAGCGTGTTCGCCTCGCGGTGCAGTTCCTGGGCGAGGAAGTCGAGCCGCTTGCCGGCGCTGCCGCCGGCGGTCAGCACGCGACGCACCTCGGCCACGTGCGTCGACAGGCGGGCGATCTCCTCGGCGACGTCGCTCTTGGTCGCAAACAGCGCGAGCTCCTGCTTCAGCCGGTCCTCGTTGGCGTCGAGCCCCGCTTCCCGGAGCCTCGCGCCGAGCTTCTCCACGAACGCGGCGTGGATCGCCGGCACGCGCGGGACGACCCGGGCCACCTGGGTTTCGACGTCGGCGCAGCGGGCGAGCAGCAACGTCTTCAGCTTGTCGCCTTCGCGAGCACGCGCGGCGGCGAGATCCGACAGTGCCGCGTCGACCAGCGCGTGGACGCGCTCCACGAGACGGTCGGGCGGGATGGACGACTCGACCATCACCCCCGGCCAGCGCAGGATTTCCGCGGCACCGAGCGGGGTCGCGTCGGGCACGACGCGCCGCACCTCCGCGGCCGCGCGGGCGAGCTCGGCGACGCGCTCGCGGTCGACGGTCACGGAGCCCGCGCCCGGCGTGCGGTTCATCGACACGCGGCACTCGACCTTGCCGCGCTTCAACTCGGCCGCGACGCGCTCGCGCAGCGCCGGTTCGAGCTGGCGGAGCTCCTCCGGCAGCCGGACCGTGAGGTCGAGGTAGCGGTGGTTGACCGAGCGCAGTTCGACGGCGAGCGAGAGGCCGGGCAGCTCCTCGGCAACCGCCGCGAAGCCGGTCATGCTGAGAATCATGGCCGTTTTGGACGTTTTTTGGCGGTTTTCCAGCGGCCGGGAGGCCCCTCGGCCGCCGGTTTTCTTTACTTCGCGCGGCGGGTTACCGAGAATGTAACGGTTCCGCGACCCCTGCGCAAACCGGTACCGCGCCATTTGGCACGCGAATTGCGGTAAGGCGTGGGATTCCCCGTGTGATCGCCTCGATGCCCGTCACCAACCAGCCTCTCCAGGGCGGCTACCAGCTCCTCAACTACCGGATCGACCGGCAGATCAGCCGCGGCGGCTTCTCGATCGTCTACCGCGCGTTCGACGAGGCCGGCCAGCCGGTCGCGATCAAGGAGTACCTGCCGTCCTCGCTCGTGCTGCGCACCGAGGGCGACATCGTGCGGGCGTCGTCGGCCGAGAACCTGACCTCGTTCCGCTACGGGATGAAGTGCTTCTTCGAGGAGGGCCGGGCGCTCGCCAAGATCAATCACCCGAACGTCGTGCGGGTGCTCAACTTCTTCCGCGCCAACGAGACCGTGTACATGGTGATGCGCTACGAGCGCGGGCGCACGCTGCAGCAGCAGATCCAGATGAAGCAGGACCAGATGTCGGAGCGGTTCGTGCGGCACGTGTTCATGCACCTGCTGAACGGACTGCGCGAGGTCCACACCCACAAGATCCTGCACCTCGACATCAAGCCGGCGAACATCTACCTGCGCACCGACGGTGCGCCGGTGCTGCTCGACTTCGGTGCGGCGCGGCAGACGCTGACCAGCAACCGGCCCAAACTCGCGCCGATGTACACGCCCGGATTCGCCGCACCCGAGCAGTACCGCGAGCCGGACCGGCTCGGGCCGTGGACCGACGTCTACGGCATCGGGGCGTCGATGTTCGCCTGTCTCGCGGCGTTCGCGCCGCAGGCCGCCGACGCGCGCGTGCAGGAGGACCACCTGGTCTCGGCGAAGAAGATCTGGGCGGGGCAGTACTCCGACAACGTGCTCGAGGTGATCGACTGGTGCCTGCGGCTCGACCCGCTGGAGCGCCCGCAGAGCGTGTTCGCGCTGCAGAAGGCGATCCGCGACATCGCGCCGAGGAAGCGCAAGCTCACGTTCATGGGCAACCTGAAGCGCGTGCTGTTCACGGAAATTGGCGCGTAGCGGTCGATGCGCTTCACGATCTTCCAGGAATCGCGCAAGGGCTCGCGCAAGGTCAACCAGGACCGGGTCGCGTACACCTACGGACGCGACACGCTGCTGCTCGTCGTCGCCGACGGCATGGGTGGGCACGCCGGCGGCGAGATCGCCGCGCAGATCGCGGTGCGGCTGTTCATCGAACGCTTCCAGCAGGAGGCGAAGCCCGTCCTCAAGAATCCGCTCAAGTTCCTGCAGGACACGCTGCTGCGCGCCCACGCCGCGCTCGGCTCGTACGCCAACCAGTTCTCGATGCTGGAGACCCCGCGCACCACCTGCGTCGCGGTGATCGTGCAGGCGGGCCACGCCTACTGGGCGCACGTCGGCGACTCGCGCTTCTACCTGTTTCGGCAGGGCGGCCTGATCGCCGCGACCAAGGACCACTCGAAGGTCCAGTACCTGGTCGACCAGGGCGTGATCGGCGCGCACGAGGTCGCCGAGCACCCGGACCGCAACAAGATCTTCAGCTGTCTCGGCGGACTCGTCGACCCGGTGATCGACCTGTCGCGGCGCACGCCGCTGCGCGGCGGCGACATCCTCGTGCTCTGCACCGACGGGATGTGGAGCGTGATGCCGCCGTCCGAGATCGCCACGTACCTCACGTCGACGCCGATCCTCAAGACCGCGCCGCAGATGCTCCGCGAGGCGGAGAAGCGCGGCGGGCCCGACGGCGACAACCTGTCGCTGATCGCCGTGCGCTGGGGCGCGGAGACGCTCGCCGAGGAGTCGTCCTCGACAATCACCGAGACGATGGGCCTCGGCGAGTTCCAGACCGAGCTCGACAAGACGGTGACGCTGACCGACCGCAAGGGCACGCAGCGCGACCTGACCGACGACGAGATCGAGCGCGCAATCGCCGAAATCCAGTCGACGATCCAGAAGTTCCGCAGGTAGGAGCGCCCCCCGCGCCCCATGGCCGGCGCGCCGAAGACGGCCTGCAGCCGCGCTGTGCCGGCACCGCAAACGTATACTGCGGCCGTGTCACGGAGCGGTCACAATGGCCTGTTCTGATATCGGTCCTCTGTTTGCTGATTCCTGAATGCGTCAGATCATCCTCGATACCGAGACGACGGGCCTCGACCCGCGCCAGGGCCACCGCATCATCGAGATCGCCGGACTCGAGCTCGTCGATCGGCGGCCGACGGGCCGGCACCTGCACCTCTACGTGAACCCGGAGCGCGAGATCGATGCCGGTGCGACCGAGGTGCACGGCATGACCTGGGACGACCTGCGCGACAAGCCGCGCTTCGGCGACGTGGCCGATGCGCTGCTCGACTTCGTGCGGGACGCCGAGTGGATCATCCACAACGCGCCGTTCGACGTTGCCTTTCTCGACGCCGAGCTCGCGCTCTGCGATCGCGGCGGCTGCGGTGCGCTGTACGCCAAGCTCACCGACACGCTGGCGCTCGCGCGCGAGCGCTTCCCCGGCAAGCGCAACAACCTCGATGCCCTCTGCGAGAGGTTCGGCGTCGACAACGCGGGGCGCAAGCTCCACGGTGCGCTGCTCGACGCGCAGCTGCTCGCCGAGGTCTACCTCGCGATGACCCGCGGGCAGGAGTCGCTGACGATCGATATCGCCGCCCCGGCGGCGTCGGCGGGCGGTCCGGATCGCGCCTGGGCGGCGCGGCCGCGCGTGCCGCTCGCGGTGCCGGCGCCGAGCGAGGCGGAGCTCGCCGCCCACGCCGCGTATCTCGATGCGCTCGACCGGGAGTCGAAAGGGCGCTGCGTCTGGCGCGCGCTCGGCGATGCCGCTGGCTGAACGGCCCGTGGCCCAGGCGGTGCCGCGGCGGCGCGCGTCCAAGGCGGGACCCGGTCGCGGCACCGCTGCTGCGGCGCGCGCGGCCGTCGCGCGGTGGCGCGCCCGCGACGCTGATCAACCGCGAGCTGTCGTTGCTCGACTTCAACCGTCGCGTGCTCGCGCTGGCCGAGCGCGACGACGTCCCGTTGCTCGAGCGGCTGCGGTTCCTGTGCATCGTCGGCAGCAATCTGGACGAGTTCTTCGAGATCCGCGTCGCCGCGTTTCGCGGTGCGTTGCGCTCGAAGGTCCCGCCGCCGGGGATGACGCTGCACGAGGTCCGCGTCGACTACGCGCGGATCGCGGACACCGCCCGCGCGCTCGTCGCCGACCAGTACCGGGTGCTGAACGGCCAGGTGCTGCCGGCGCTGGCCGCCCGCGGGATCCGCCTGCTTCGCGATGCCGACCGTACCCCCGCGGAGCGCGCGTGGGTGACCGACTTCTTCGAGCGCGAAGTGCGGCCGCTCCTGACGCCGATCGGCCTCGATCCCGCGCACCCGTTCCCGCAGATCGGCAACAAGACGCTCAACTTCGTGGTCGAGCTGGCCGGCCGCGACGCGTTCGGACGCGACACGACGATCGCGATCGTCAAGGCGCCGCGCGTGCTGCCGCGGGTGATCAAGCTGCCCCCCGAGGTGGCTGGCAACGACAGTTCCTTCTTCCTGCTCTCCTCCGCGATCCACGCCCACCTCGGCGATCTCTTCCCGGGGCGCACGCTGGTCGGGTACTCGCAGTTCCGCCTCACGCGCGATGCCGACCTGTGGATCGACGAGGAGGAAGTGAAGAACCTGCGCCAGGCCCTGGCCGGCGAGCTCCGCGCGCGACAGTTCGGCGCGCCGCTGCGGCTCGAGGTGGCGGCAGGTTGCCCGCCGCGCCTCGCCCAGTTCCTGCTCGCCCAGTTCGAGCTTCACGAGCAGGAACTCTACTGGTGCGAAGGCCCGGTCAACCTGATGCGGCTCGCCTCGCTGATCGACCAGGTCGACGACGACGAGCTCGAGTACACCGCGTTCGAGCCGGGGCTGCCGGCGCGGCTGCGCAGCGAGCCCGACATCCTGGCCGCGGTGCGGCGCCAGGACGTGCTGCTGCACCACCCCTACGAGTCGTTCGAGCCGGTGGTGGATTTCATCCGGCGCGCGGCCACCGATCCCGACGTCGTCGCAATCAAGCAGACCGTCTACCGCACCGGCGCCAGCTCGGCGCTGATGGAGGCGCTGATCGCGGCAGCACGGGCGGGCAAGGAGGTCACCGTCGTCGTCGAGCTGATGGCGCGCTTCGACGAGGAGGCCAACATCAACTGGGCGGAACGGCTGGAGCAGGAAGGCGCGCAGGTCGTGTACGGCGTGTTCGGCTTGAAGACCCACGCCAAGCTCGCGCTGCTGCTGCGCCGCGAGCGTGATCGCAGCGGCCGGATGCGGCTCGTTTCCTACGCGCACCTCGGCACCGGCAACTACCACCCGCGCACGACGCGGCTGTACTCGGACTTCGGGCTGCTCACCGCGGACCCGGACCTCTGCGCCGACGTGAACGAGGTGTTCCTGCACATCACGAGCTACGCGAAGGCCTCGCGGATGAAGCGCCTGCTGCTCGCGCCGTTCGCGATGCACCGGCGCGTGATCGAGATGATCCGCCGCGAGGCGCGCCACGCGCAGCAGCGCAAGCCCGCCCGCATCGTCGCCAAGATGAACGGGTTGACCGAGGAACAGGTGATCCGCGCCCTCTACGCGGCGTCGCAGGCCGGGGTCGAGATCGACCTCGTCGTGCGCGGCGCGTGCGCGCTTCGCCCCGGCGTGCCCGGGCTGTCCGAGAACATCCGCGTGCGCTCGATCCTCGGCCGCTTCCTCGAGCACCACCGCGTCTGGCTGTTCGAGAACGACGGCGCGAAGGACGTCTGGCTCACCTCCGCCGACTGGATGGGCCGCAACCTGTTCCGGCGCATCGAGGTGGCGTTTCCGGTGCTCGACCCGGAGCTGAAGGCGCGGGTGATCGAAGAGGGGCTCGCCGTGTACCTTGCCGACAATCGCGACGCATGGGATCTTGCCGCCGACGGTACGTGGACACGTGTCGTGCCCGGGCGCGGGGCGAGGCGCCGGTCGGCGCAGACGCAATTGCTGGATCGGCTGCGCGAGCCCTCCCGGGACGACTGATGACGCGAACTGCAGGCGCGCTGCGCGCGCTGTCCCCGGAGTAACGGGCGTGGACCTGATCCTCTGGCGTCACGCGGAAGCCGAGCCCGGCGAGCCGGACCACGGGCGGCGTCTCACGCCCAAAGGCGCCAAGCAGGCCGCACGCATGGCCGCGTGGCTCGAGCGCCATCTTCCCGACTCGTCCCGGGTGCTGGTGTCGCCGGCCGACCGCGCCCAGCAGACCGCGGCCGCGCTCGGACGCAAGTTCCGTACGGTCGACGATCTCGCGCCCGGTGGGTCGGTCGCCGCGTTGCTGGCGGCGGCGAACTGGCCCGAGTCGCGCGAACCGGTGCTGATCGTCGGGCACCAGCCGACGCTCGGTGCGGTCGCGTCGTTCCTGCTGTCCGGCGAGGAGGCGTACTGGTCGGTGAAGAAGGGCGCAGTGTGGTGGCTCACCAACCGAGACCGGATGGGCAGCGCCGCGGTCGTGCTGCGGGTCGCGATCGGTCCCGAGTTCGTCTGACCGGCCTCACGCGGTCGTGCGCCGGATCGGGTGGCCCGCCGCCGCCCACTCCGCGATCTCCTTGTCGAGCAGGTGCGCGGTGAGCGGGTGCGCCGCGAGCCACCGCTTGGGTACGCCGAAGCGGATCGACTTGCGGACCTCGAGTACGATGCGCGGCGGCGCGATCGGCCGCCGCGCATGGTGGAGCAGCACGGCGAGGCGCAGCGCGAGCAGCTGCGCGCGCGTGTCGGGATCCTCGAGCGCCGCCTGCACCTTGTCGAGGCCGCCGCGGCAGCCCAGCACGAGGAGCGAGAGGCGCGACTGTTCGCCGGCGGAGAATCCCGGCATGTCCGCGTACTGCAGGATGTAGGCGCCGTGCTTGTGGTAGCCGATGTGCGAGACGGTGAAGCCGACCTCGTGCAGCAGCCCGGCCCAGGCGATGTTCTGGGCCGCGTCCGCGGACGGCCGCGTCGACGCCGCCTCGTAGAACGCCCGCGCCATCGCGGCGACGCGCTCCGCGTGGGCGCGGTCGATGCGGTAGCGGTCGAGGAAGCGCTCGACGGTCGCGACGCGCGCGTCGCGGTCGACCGTGCGCCCGAGCAGGTCGTAGAGGACGCCGAGCCGCAGCGCGCCGCCGACCGGATTGATCCGCTCGACCGACAGCTCGGCGATCGCCGCGTGCATCACCGCGAATCCCCCGGCCAGCACCGGGACGCGGGCCGGCTTCAGGCCCTCCAGCTTGAGGCGGCTCACGTGTCCCGCCCCGATCATGCGCTTGCGCAGGCGGGCGAGGCCTTCTGGGGTGATGCCGCCGGCGGAGAGTCCGTTGCTCTCCAGGATCTCGGCCAGTGCGAGCGCGGTGCCCGAGGAGGCGAACGCCTCGTGCCACTGCGAGCGGTCGAAGTCCCTGGCGATGGCCTCGATCTCGGCACGCGCATGGGTCTCGGCGGCACGAAACGCGGTCGCGGAGAGCGCGCCGCCGGCAAAGAAGCGCTGCGTCATGCCGACGCAGCCGACCTTGAGCGACTCCAGCCGCTCGGGCTCCATGCCGCGCCCGATGATGAACTCGGTCGAGCCGCCGCCGATGTCGATCACGAGCCGCGGTGCGGCCGACGACGGCAGCACGTGGGCGACGCCGAGGTAGATCAGCCGCGCTTCCTCGTGGCCGCCGATGATGTCGATCGGAAAGCCGAGGGCGGCCTCGGCGCGCGGCAGGAACTCGTCCGCGTTGGTGGCGATGCGGAACGTGTTGGTCGCCACGGCCCGCACCGCGCCCGGGTGCAGGCCGCGCAGCCGTTCGGCGAAGCGCGCGAGGCACGCGAGCGCGCTCCGCTGTGCGCCGGCGGTGAGCCGGCCCTTGCCGTCGATGCCCGCGCCGATGCGCAGCGTCTCGCGCCACGTGTCGAGGCGGAAGATCTGGTCGCCCTCGACGCGGCCGACCTCGAGCCGGAAGCTGTTGCTGCCCATGTCCACCACCGCGAGCATGCGCGGGGCGTGGGCGACCTGTCGGTGGGGCATGGCGTGGCGGCGGGAGGGCGTTGCGGGGTCGCCGCGGCGGAAGTGCTACAGTCTAAAGCCCCGCGCGCGCCGTTGCCATGGCCATCGACTACCTGCAGAAGATCCTCACCGCGAAAGTCTACGACGTCGCGATCGAGACACCGCTCGAGCTCGCGCCGACGCTGTCGGCCCGCCTCGGCAGCCGCGTACTGCTGAAGCGCGAGGACCAGCAGCCGGTGTTCTCGTTCAAGCTCCGCGGCGCGTACAACAAGATGGCGCACCTCTCCGCGGCCGCGCGGGCCCGGGGCGTGATCGCGGCGTCCGCGGGCAACCACGCGCAGGGCGTCGCGCTCGCCGCCGAGCGCCTCGCCTGCAAGGCGACGATCGTGATGCCGGTGACGACGCCGCGGATCAAGGTCGACGCGGTGCGCGGGCGCGGTGCGGAAGTGGTGCTGTTCGGCGACTCCTATTCCGACGCCTACGCGCACGCGATCGAGCTCGGGCGCACGCTGCACGCCACGTTCGTGCACCCCTACGACGATCCCGACGTGATCGCCGGGCAGGGCACGATCGGCATGGAGATCCTGCGCCAGTGGCAGGGCCCGCTCGACGCGATCTTCGTGGCGATCGGCGGCGGCGGACTGATCAGCGGCATTGCCGCCTACGTGAAGCGCGTGCGTCCGGAGGTGAAGGTCATCGGCGTGCAGCCGGTGGACTCCGACGCGATGGCGCGCTCGCTCGCCGCGGGCCGGCGCGTCGTGCTGCCGCACGTCGGGCTGTTCGCCGACGGCGTCGCCGTGAAGCAGGTCGGCAAGGAGACGTTCCGCCTGGTGCGCCAGCTGGTCGACGACGTCATCCTGGTCGACACCGACGCCACCTGCGCGGCGCTGAAGGACGTGTTCGAGGACACCCGCTCGATCCTCGAGCCCGCCGGGGCGCTGGCGGTGGCCGGCGCCAAGGCGTGGGCCGAGCGGCACAGGAGCCGCGGCCACACCTGGGTCGCGATCGCCTGCGGGGCGAACATGAACTTCGACCGCCTGCGCTTCGTCGCCGAGCGTGCCGAGGTCGGCGAGCGCCGCGAGGCGATACTCGCCGTGACGATTCCCGAGCGGCCCGGCAGCTTCCGCGAGTTCATCGCGCTGGTGGGCAATCGCTCGATCACCGAGTTCAACTACCGTTACGCCGGCGCGGACGCCGCGCACATCTTCGTCGGCATCCAGGTGGGGGGGCGGCAGGAGACCGCCGAGATCCTCGCGGAACTGAAGCGCGCGCCGCATCGAGGCCTTCGACCTGACCGACAACGAGATGGCCAAGCTGCACGTGCGCCACCTGGTCGGCGGGCACGCGCCGGCGGCGGAGAACGAGATCGTCTATCGCTTCGAGTTCCCCGAGCGTCCCGGAGCGCTCGCCCGCTTCCTCGGCAGCATGAGCGCCGGCTGGAACATCAGCCTGTTCCACTACCGCAACCACGGCGCCGACTACGGACGCGTGCTGGTCGGCATGCAGGTCCCCCCGGGCGACAAGGCGGAGTTCCGCCGCTTCCTCGACCGCCTGGGCTACGACTACGTGGACGAGACGCGCAACCCGGCCTATCGGATGTTCCTCGGGCGCTGAGGCGTTGCCGGGTCGTTCACGGCACGTCGTGCCGTGTCCCGCACTCCGGGATCGCGTCGATCCGCGGCAACCCCTGCCGCGGAACGGCAGCCGCCTGTCGGGAAACTTGCCCGGCCGGCGCATTCGGGCGGTGTTTCGATCCCCGGCTGCGATTCAGGCAAGGTTTGTGCTCTAGGCATATGGCTTGGGCCATGGCAGACTCGGCCCGGGGCGTGAGACGTGTGGGCTACAACTGGCCCACGGCCGGCGCCGCATGGGGCGGCGCCGGGACTTCGAAGGACCGAGATACCTTGGCCAACCAGACCCCGCTTCCGGGCGTGAAGGTGATGGTGATCGACGACTCGAACACCATTCGCCGCAGCGCCGAGATCTTCCTGCTGCAGGCCGGGTGCACGGTGATCCTCGCCGAGGACGGCTTCGACGCGCTGGCGAAGATCGCCGACCACCAGCCGGACCTCGTGTTCTGCGACATCATGATGCCGCGGCTCGACGGCTACCAGACCTGCGCGCTGATCAAGAAGAACGCGAAGTTCCACCGCACGCCGGTGATCATGCTCTCGTCCAAGGACGGCCTCTTCGACCGCGCCCGGGGACGGATGGTCGGCTCGGACCAGTACCTCACCAAGCCGTTCACCAAGGAGAGCCTGCTGAAGGCCGTCGCCGCGCACGTCAAGGCCGCCGCGTGAGCCCGATGGGCCGTCCAGAGGGCGAATCGGTCCCGAACCGCGTGAGCGCGGAGGGCAGTCCAGTGATCCTCCCGGGCGGCCCCGAACGGGGCGTCGAGAACGACGAAGGAAACGAACACCCATGTCGATCCGCAAGATCCTGATAGTCGACGACTCGCCGACCGAGCGGCATGTGCTGAACGACATGCTGACCAAGGCCGGCTTCGAGGTCGTGGCGTGCGACAACGGCGAGGACGCGATCCTCAAGGCGAAGTCGGTGCGTCCCGACCTGATCCTCATGGACGTCGTGATGCCCGGGTTGAACGGGTTCCAGGCGACGCGCGCGATCAGCCGCGACCCCGACACGCGCGCGATCCCGATCATCCTGTGCACGTCGAAGAGCCAGGAAACCGACAAGATCTGGGGCATGCGCCAGGGTGCGCGCGACTACATCGTCAAGCCGGTGAACCGCGAGGAACTGCTCGCGAAGATCGGCGCAGTGGCCTGACGGCCGGATCGAAGACCATGGCGCGCGCAGCGAAGCTCGACCTCAGAACGTTCCAGCAGGAACTCGCCGCCCGGCTCGCGAGCAAGACTGCCGCACAGGTCGAGAGTTCGCGGCTCGGGTTCTCCTGCGGCGGCGAGAGCTGGCTCGTACGGCTGGCCGACGCGGGGGAGGTGATCGCGGTACCGCCCTGCGCCGACGTGCCGCTCACCAAGCCGTGGTTCCAGGGCCTCGCCAACATCCGCGGCAACCTCTACAGCGTCATCGACTTCGCGGGGTTCCTCGGGCGCGGCAACGTTGCCCCGGCCTCGCACAACCGGCTCGTGCTGTTCGGGCCGCGCGCCGGCGAGCTTCACGCCGGCATCGTCGTGTCCCAGGTGCTCGGCCTGCGCAACCTCGCCGAGCTCGCTCCGGCGGCGGCGGCGTCGGGTGCGCACGCCTGGTACGCGCAGCGCTGGATCGACGCGGACGGCAACGCCTGGCAGGAGATCGACCTGGCCAGGCTCGCCCGCGAGCCCGAATTCCTGCAGGTCGGCGCGTGACGTCGCCGCTAAGAGAGAAAGTACGGGAGGCAAGAATGGCCCTCAAGATGCCCAAGCTGTTCGGCGAAGCGAAGCCGAAACTCGCCGCAGCCGAAGCGGAGCTCGACATGCCGACGACGCAGGTCAAGATGGGCGCGTCGGCGCCGAGCGGCTACGACCCGCTCGCCTCCGTCTCGGTGATGGAGCAGCTGCGCGCCGCCACCGCCAAGTCGATCGCGCCGTGGAAGCTGCCGCTGATCGGCGACATGCCGGTGGCCAAGCAGCTGTCGGTCCTCGGTACCGTGTTCGGCACCGCGCTCGTGCTGGCGCTGCTCATGATCATGCTCGACAACCGGGCGGCGTCGCAGGGCGCGGCGGCCACTGCGACCGCCACCGAGATGCAGATGCTCTCGCAGCGGCTCGCGCGCGGTTCGGCGCTCGCCTCGCAGGGGCAGGCCCCCGCGTTCGCCGCGGTGCGCGACAGCCGGGAGCGGTTCGCGGCGAACCTGGACGCGCTGCTGAACGGCGGCGAGGTGCGCGGCAAGTCGCTGGACGTCGTCCAGGACCCCGCCATCCTCGAGCACCTGAACAGCATCAAGGAGCGTTGGGCGAAGGTCGACGTCGCCGCGGGCCGTCTGGTCGACAATGAGCAGAGCCTCACCACGCTCGCCAAGGGGCTCGACAGCATCAACCAGGGCAACAACGGGGTGCTCGAGCTGTCGCAGCAGGCGGCGCAGCAGATCGGCCAGGGCGGCGGTACGCTGCGCGACGTCGAGTTCGCGAACCAGCTCGCGGTGCTCTCGCAGCGGATCGCCAAGAACGCCAACGCGATCGCGTCCGGCGACGAGGTGGACCCGGAGGTGGCGTTCCTGCTCGGCAAGGACACAGGGACGTTCCGCGACGTGCTGACGGGCCTGCAGCGCGGCAGCGAGCCACTGCGGCTCGCGGCGGTGAGGAACGAGGACGCCCGCGCCACGCTCGGGGAGCTCGCGAAGCGGTTCGCGAGCTACGAGCAGGGCGTCAACGCGATCCTGCAGAACATGCAGCGCCTGACCATTGCCAAGCAGAGCGCGCGGTTGATCAACAACGAGTCCGAGCCGCTGCTGCAGGACGCGACCAAGCTGGCGTCGGTGTTCGAGGGCGGCGGCATCGAGCGCACGTTCACGTTCTGGACCGCGGTCCTGCTCGGGCTCGTCGCGCTGGCAAGCCTCGTCCTCATCGGCAAGATCTACCTCGACGACTCGCGCGTGCGGGCGCAGGACAGCGAGCAGGAGAACAAGCGCAACCAGGAGGCGATCCTGCGGCTGCTGAACGAGATGGGCAACCTGGCCGACGGCGACCTCACGGTGCAGGCGTCGGTGACGGAGGACGTCACCGGCGCGATCGCGGACTCGATCAACTTCACGATCGAGGAGCTGCGCACGCTGGTCAAGGGCATCAACTCGGCGACCGACCAGGTGACCAAGGCCACCCAGGAGACGCAGTCGATCTCGAACCGGCTGTTCGAGGCGTCGCAGCGGCAGAACCGCGAGATCCAGCAGGCCTCGAACTCGGTGCTGCAGATGGCGCAGTCGATCAGCGAGGTCGCGCAGACCGCGTCCGCTTCGGCGAAGGTCGCGCAGCAGTCGCTGGCGGCCGCCGAGAAGGGCGGCCACGCGGTGAAGAACCAGATCGACGGCATGAACGACATCCGCAAGCAGATCCAGGACACGTCGAAGCGGATCAAGCGGCTGGGCGAGTCCTCGCTCGAGATCGGCGAGATCGTGGAGCTGATCTCGGACATCACCGAGCAGACCAACGTGCTCGCGCTGAACGCCGCGATCCAGGCGGCGTCGGCCGGCGAGGCCGGGCGCGGGTTCACGGTCGTGGCCGAGGAAGTGCAGCGGCTCGCGGAACGCTCCGCGGAGGCGACCAAGCAGATCGACGCGATCGTGAAGACCATTCAGGCCGACACCCAGGACGCGGTCGCGGCCATGGAGAAGTCGACGGTGGGCGTGGTCGAGGGCGCGAAGCTCTCCGACGCCGCAGGCCAGGCGCTCTCCGAGATCCAGAACGTGTCGCGCGACCTGGCCGAGCTGATCGCCCGGATCTCGTCGCAGACGCAGATGCAGTCGACGTCGGTGTCGGAGGTGACCAAGGGGATGCAGGGCATCCTGCGGATCACCGAGGAGACGACCGAGGGTACGAAGCAGACCAACGTGTCGATCGGACAGCTGACCCGCCTCGCTGCCGAGCTCCGCTCTTCCGTCGCGGGCTTCAAAGTCTAGGTCCAGCAAGGAACGACCGCCGTGGCCACGGAACTCGCTACCGATTTCGACCTCGGCCCGCTGTCCTGGGTCCAGCAGGAGATCGACCAGTCGCTCGCCAGGGGCCTCGACGCGCTCGCCGCGTTGCGTGCCAATCCGGACGACCGGTCGCACCTCAAGCACGCGCGCACGCACGTGCACCAGGCGGCCGGTGCGATCCAGATGGTCGGGCTCGACGCCGTCGTCGCGTTCACCGACGAGATCGAGCGGCACCTCGCGCGACTCGAGGAGCTGCCCGCCGCGTCGGTGCCCGCCGCCGTGGACGGCGTCGACCGCGCGTGCCGCAAGCTCAGGATCTTCCTCGACGAGACCGTTGGCGGCGTGGCCCCGGTGCCGCTGCGCCTCTTCCCCGAGTACGAGGCGCTGCAGCACGCCCGCGGCGTGCGCGCGGCTGCGCCCACCGACCTCTTCTACCCCGACCTGTCGGCGCGGGCGCCGCGCATCGCGTCGCGCGACAGCGTGCCGGCGAGCCGGTTGCCGTCGCTGCTGATCAAGCAGCGCCGTCAGTACCAGCGCGGACTGCTCGCCTGGCTGCGCGGCGACGCGGGCGGCGCCGCGACGATGCGCGAGGCGATCGCCGGCATCGAGGACGTCGCGACGCAGTCGAGCCTGCGCACCTTCTGGTGGACGGCGGGCGCGCTGGTGGAGGCGCTGGCCGGCGATGGACTGGAAGTCGGCTTCGGCGTGAAGCAGCTGGCGGCGCGCATCGACCTGCAGATCCGTCGCGTCGCGGAAGGCTCGGCGAAGGTCGCCGATCGCCTGCGCCGCGAAGTGCTGTATCACGTGGCGATCGCCGCGCCGGTCGGGCCGCAGGTGCAGGCGGTGCAGCGCGCCTACGGTCTCGCCGGCCTGATCCCCTCGCCGGAGGCGATCGGGACGGACGTCGTGCTGCTGCAGCCGAAGCTCCGCGAGGCGCGCGAGCAGCTCGCCGGCGCCAAGGACACCTGGCTCAAGTTCGCCTCCGGGCGCGCCGAGAACCTGCCGAAGCTCAAGCAGACGCTGACGTCGGTGCACACCAAGGCCGCCGAGATGAAGCACGGCGCGCTGATGAAACTGACGTCGGCGCTGGTCGAGCGGCTGGACAAGCTGCCTTCGGGAGGCGTGTCCGAGCCGGTGGCGATGGAGTTCGCGACCGCGCTGCTCCTCGCCGAGAGCGCCTTCGAGAACTACTCGAACCTCGCCGCGGACTTCCCGCGCCAGGTCGAGCAGATGATCGCGCGGCTCGACGCCGCGCGGGCCGGGCGCGTCGCGGCGGACGGCGGCGCGCCGGTGCTGGACGAGATGAGCCGTCGCGCACAGGAACGGGTGCTGATCGCGCAGGTGGGCCGCGAGATCCAGGCCAACCTCCGCCACATGGAGCAGGTGCTCGACGCCTTCTTCCGCGACAACAGCAAGCGCGCCGAGCTCGAAACGCTGCGCAAGGACAGCGAGCAGGTACGCGGAGCGCTGACGATCCTTGGCCTCGACGAGGCGGAGCGCCTGCTCGGCATGTGCCAGGCGCAGATCGAGACGTACCTCGACCCCGAGGTCGCGGTCAGCAACGACGAGCTGGAGCTCCTCGCCGAGTCGCTTTCCGGCCTCGGCTTCTACATCGAGGCCGTCGAGCAGCAGCGGCCCGAGCGCGACCGCCTGATCGCCCCGCTGATCGCGCGGCGGCTGGGCGAGGCGCCGAACGAGGCGCCGGGCGAACGCGACTCGGTCGAGCAGGCCGTCGAGGAACTGCGGGCTGCGCTGCCCGGGCTGCTCGACGAAGTGCAGAGCGCCCCCGCCGACCGCGCGGCGCGCGAGGGCCTGCGCATCAAGCTCGCGGCGCTGCGCGACGACGCCGAGCTGATCGGCGACGTCGAGCTCGTGCAGCAGGCCGGTGCGGCGCTCGCGGCATTCGATGCGGGAGGCGCGGCGCACAGCCTCGCCGCCGTGGTCGAGGCGATCGCCGACACAGGCGCGCCGCTGCCCGAGCTCTCCGAGGAGACGCAGCGCCTGCTCGAGGTCGACGCGAGCGGCCTCGACGCGGAGCTGCTCGAGATCTACCTCACCGAGGCGGACGAGGTGCTCGAGACGATTCGCACGAGCCACGCGGTGCTCGACGCCAACCGCGGTGATCGCGAGGCGCTGGCGACGGTGCGGCGGGGCTTCCACACGCTCAAGGGGTCGGGACGCATGGTCGGCCTAGCCGACCTCGGCGAGTACGCGTACGACGTCGAGAAGATCCACAACCGGCTGCTCGAGGAGCAGCGGCCGGTGACCGCCGCGGTGCTGGCGATGATCGGTACCGCCGAGGCGACGTACCGCGAGTGGGTCGTCGCGCTGTCGCAGCATGGACGCGTGACGCCCGACCCGTCGGCGCTCCACGCCGCGATCCGCGCGGTCGAGGCCGAGCTGCCGGGCGGCGACTCGGTGATCGGCTCGGCGAAGGCCGGGCAGCAGCCGCCACCCGGCCACGCCGCGGGTTTCGCGATCGTGTCGCCCGAGCCGGCGACCGTCGAGATCGAAGTCACGGCGCTCCCGCACGATGTGTACGAGGGGGAGTCCGATCGCGCGGCGAATGCGCCGGCGCTCGACCCGGAGGCGCCTGCCGCCATGCTGCTGCGGGATGAACTGCCGGAGCTCGGCGCCGCGGACGGCGACGCGCTGCCCTCGATCGAGGTCGAGGCCGGTGACGAAGGCGCGGAGGACGTCACGCTGTCCGCGACGACGGAGGGCGAGCACTCGCCACGGCCGTTCGAGACGCTGCCGGTGCACGGCGTCACGCTGAAGCTCGTCGCGGACAACACGAGGTCGGCGGCGTCGGTCCAGTCCGCGGACGAACCGCGCGTGGTCGAGCCGCCGCGTATCGTCGAGCTGCCGCCGACGCCGGGTGTCCCCTCGGTCGAGCTGACTCCGCGCGACGTGCACGAAGACGAAGCGCCGATGCCGCCGGACGAGCGCGCGGAAGCCGCGCCGTCGGAGCCGGAGGAGATCACCGTCGGCACGGTCACCCTGTCCGCGACGCTGTGGCGCATCCTCGCCGACGAGGCGGGGCAGCACCTCGCGACACTGGACCACGATCTCACGCTCCTGCAGTTCGACCCGGGCGCGCAGCCCGCGCCGGAGATGATCCGCGCCGCACACACGCTGTGCGGCATCCATCGTACCGGCGGGTTCCACTCGGTTGCCGCGCTGGCGAAGTCGCTCGAGCTCGCGCTGATCGCGCTCGCGCAGATCGACGCGCGTCCGGCCACGGCGCTGCCGGTGCTCGCCCGTGCCGTCGAGGCGCTGCGGCGTCTCGTCGCCTCGATCGAGGCGCGCGAGGCGTTCCGTCCGGGCGACGAGCAGGAAGCCCGCGAGAGCCTGGCCGAGCTCGATGCCCTGCGGCAACAGGCCGCCGACCTGGGCGAACTCGATGCCGAGACCGCCGCGGCGCATGCCGCGCAGTCCGAGGAGGAGGCCGCAGACCCCGCCGCAGGGCCCGACCCGGCCTCCGCCGTGCTCGTGCTGCCGCAACCGGCGGCGGATCCGCTCGCGACGATCCGCGACGAGGTCGAGGACCCGCAGGTGCTGTCGATCTTCCTCGAGGAGGCGGCGGAGCTCTTCCCGGCCGCCGGCGAGCAATTGCGCCGCTGGCAGCGCGCCCCGCACGACGGGGCCGCGGCGCAGGACCTGCGGCGCACGCTGCACACGTTCAAGGGCAGTGCCCGCATGGCCGGCGCGATGCGTCTCGGCGAGCTTACGCACCTCATGGAGTCGCGCCTGCTCGAGGGCGACGCGCTCGCGGAGGCTTCGCCGGAGCTGTTCGAGGCGCTCGAGACCGACCTCGACCGGATCGCCTACGTGCTCGACCGGCTGCGCGATGGCGAGAGCAATGTCCCGCTGCCGTGGGTCGCGGCGGCGGACGAAGCGCCGATTGTCGCCGCGGCGGTACCGGCGGAGCTGGCGGCGCCGGCGTCGGACGCAGCACTCCCATCCGTGACGTCCGAGCCGCTGCCCGAAGCGGCCGAGCCGGACGTGGCCGCGCGCGGCGCGGACGCGATCGCTGACGCCGAACCGGTGTCGGTGACCCCGCTGCCCCAGTTGCCGTTGGAGCCGACGGCGCCCGCCGAGGGCATGTCGATTCCCGCCGCCGTCGTACCCGAGGCGCCTTCGACCGCGACTCCGACACCTGCGCCGGCGCCCGCGCCGGCGGCAACGACGACCGCCACCGCCGCACGGGCCGACGTCGCCGAGGGGGACGCGGGTCCGCGCGCGATGCTCCGGGTGCGTGCCGACACGATCGACCGCCTGGTGAACGAGGCGGGCGAAGTGGCGATCGCGCGCGCGCGCATCGACGGCGAACTGCGCGCGCTGAAGTCGAATCTGCTCGAGCTCACCGGATCGGTGATCCGCCTGCGCGGCCAGGTGCGCGAGATCGAGATCCAGGCGGAATCGCAGATCCAGTCGCGCATGACGCAGATGCACGAGCACAGCGACGACTTCGATCCGCTCGAGTTCGACCGCTACACGCGCTTCCAGGAGTTGACGCGCTCGCTCGCCGAGGGCGTCAACGACGTGTCCACCGTGCAGCAGGCGCTGCTCAAGAACCTCGACGACGCCGACGCGGCGCTCCTCGCGCAGTCGCGCCTGTCGCGCGACATGCAGCAGCAGCTGTTCGCGATCCGCACGGTACCCTTCTCGAGCCTGTCCGAGCGCCTGTACCGCATCGTGCGGCAGGTGGCGAAGGAGCTCGGCAAGCGCGTCAACCTCGAGATCGCCGGCGCGCAGACGGAGCTCGACCGCTCGGTGCTGGAGAAGCTCGCGGGCCCGCTGGAGCACCTGCTGCGCAACGCGCTCGACCACGGCATCGAAAGCCGCGACGCGCGCCGCGCGGTCGGCAAGTCCGAGACCGGCGAGATCACGCTGTCGGTGCGTCAGTCGGGCAACGAGATCGTGATCGAGCTCGTCGACGACGGGGCCGGCATCGACCTCGGGCGCGTGCGCGAGAAGGCGCTCGCGCTGGGGCTCGTCCCCGGCGACGCGACGCCCACCGACCGCCAGCTCCTCGATTGCATCTTCCGGCCGGGCTTCTCGACCGCCACGCGCGTCACCGCGATCTCGGGGCGCGGCGTGGGCATGGACGTCGTGCGTGCCGAGCTCGCCGCGCTGGGCGGGCGGGTCGAGGTCGAGACCGAGTCCGGCCGCGGATCGCGCTTCACCCTGGCGCTGCCGCTGACGCTGGCCGTCGCCCAGGCCGTGCTGGTGCGCGCCGGCGGACGCATGTGGGCGCTCCCGGCGCCGATGGTCGAGCAGGTGCAGCAGGTGCGCGAGGAGGCGCTGTTCAACCTCTACGTGACGCGCGAGGTCGAGTGGCAGGGGCGGCGCTATCCGTTCCACTACCTGCCGCGGCTGGTCGGCGACACCGCCCACCATCCCGAAACGCAGCGCTACAACTCCGTGCTGCTGCTGAAGAGCGGGCACGGCGCCTGCGCGATCCACATCGACGAGATGGTGGGCAAGCAGGAAATCGTGGTGAAGAACATCGGCCCGCAGCTCGCGCGCGTCTCCGGCATTGCCGGCGCGACGGTGCTCGGCACCGGCGAGATCGTGCTGATCATCAACCCGGTGCAGCTCGCGGAACGTCCCGACGTCCCGGCGCTCGACCCCCACGGGGCGACGCGCGTGGTCGCCAAGGCGGCCGCGGCGCCGGGCCCTCCGCTGGTGATGATCGTCGACGACTCGCTCACGGTGCGCAAGATCACGAGCCGCCTGCTGGTCCGCGAGGGCTTCCGCGTCGCCACCGCGAAGGACGGCCTCGATGCGCTGCAGGCGCTCGCCGACGAGACGCCCGACCTGATCCTGCTCGACATCGAGATGCCGCGCATGGACGGCTTCGAGTTCACGAAGACGCTGAAGAGCGACCCCGCGAACGCGCACATCCCGATCGTGATGATCACGTCGCGTACCGCAGACAAGCACCGTGCCCGTGCCGCCGAGCTCGGTGTCGACCTCTACCTCGGCAAGCCGTACCAGGAAGAGGAGCTGCTGCGCAACCTGCGGGAGATGCTGGGCGTCGCCGCGCCGGCCTGAGGCGGCGCGGACCGCGGCCGCGCGCGGCGGACGCGCATCGATTCGACACGCGCGCCGGGCCGACCCCGGCGCGCGGCGCTTCCGGAACCGGCCGCCCCGTTGCCGCGACTGTTCCTTCGACGCCGCCGCGCGCAAAGCTTGACGCGCCGCAACACTTGGGTGTCCCGGCACGCCACGTCGTCGTCGGGCTCGGGACCCGCAGGGTAAACTCCCTCCGAACGACGGTCATCCATCGAGGGAGAAGGGCATGGCGGAATACAGGACGGGTCAGCTTCGTACCGTAGCGCTGGTGGGCCACGGGGCGTCCGGCAAGACGACGCTCGCCGAGGCGCTGCTCGCTCGCGCGGGCATGGTGGGTGCGGCCGGCAGCATCGAGCGCGGCACGACCGTCTCCGACTTCGATCCGCTGGAGAAGACCTGGAAGCACTCGCTGCGCTCGTCGATCCTGCACATCGACACGCCGGAGGCGCGCATCCACCTGATCGACACGCCCGGGTTCCCGGACTTCATCGGCCAGTCGATCGGTGCGCTCGATGCCGTCGAGACCGCCGCGATCGTCATCAACGCCCAGGCCGGGCTCGAGATGATCACGACGCGCATGATGGAGTGGACCGGCAAGCGCAAGCTCTGCCGCCTCGTCGTCGTCAACATGATCGACGCCGACAACGTCGACCTGCCGCGGCTCCTCGGCGAGATCCAGCAGGCCTACGGCAAGGAGTGCCTGCCGATCAACTTGCCCGCAGGGGGCGGCACGCGGGTCGTCGACTGCTTCTTCAACCCCTCCGGCGACGCCGATTTCTCCTCCGTGGCCGCCGCGCACCAGGCGCTCGTCGACCAGGTGATCGAGGTCGACGAGGAGCTGATGGCGAAGTACCTGGAGCAGGGCGACGAGATCTCGCCGGAGCAGCTGCACGCGCCCTTCGAGAAGGCGCTGCGCGAAAGCCACCTCGTGCCGGTGTGCTTCGTCTCGGCGCGCACCGGGGCGGGCGTCGCCGAGCTGCTCGACGTGCTGGTGAAGCTGGCGCCGAATCCCGCCGAAGCCAATCCGCCGCTGTTCTTCAAGGGCGAGGTCGGCGCGCCCGAGGAGGCGCGCGAGGAGTTCCGCTCCGAGCCCGACCCCGACCGTCACGTGCTCGCGCACGTGTTCAAGGTCGTCGTCGACCCGTTCGTCGGCAAGCTCGGCGTGTTCCGCGTGCACCAGGGCACGGTGACGAAGGACACGCAGCTCCTCGTCGGGGACGGGCGCAAGCCGTTCAAGGTCGGCCACCTGTTCATGCTGCAGGGCGCGAAGAACGTCGAGATCGACCGCGCGATCCCGGGCGACATCGCCGCGGTGGCGAAGGTCGACGAGATCGAGTTCGACTGCGTGCTGCACGACTCGCACGACGAGGACCAGATCCACATGCGGCCGCTCGAGTTCCCGCGGCCGATGCACGGCGTGGCGATCACGCCGAAGAAGCGCGGCGACGAGCAGCGCATCTCCGAGGTGCTGCACAAGCTCGTCACCGAGGACCCGACGCTGGTCGTCGAGCAGGACCCGCACTACAACGAGACGGTGCTGCGCGCGCTCGGCGACCTGCACCTGCGCTCGGTGCTCGAGCGCATGGCGTCGCAGTACAAGCTGGAGATCGACACGCGCCCGCCGCGCATCCCGTATCGCGAGACGATCGGCGCACAGGCGGAAGCCACCTACCGGCACAAGAAGCAGACGGGTGGCGCCGGCCAGTTCGGCGAGGTGGCGCTGCGCATCGAGCCGCTGCCGCGCGGCGGCGGCTTCGACTTCGTCGACGCGACCAAGGGCGGGGTGATCCCGCACAACCTGATGCCGGCGGTGAAGAAGGGCGTCGAGCAGGTGCTCGCGCAAGGCGCGGTCGCCGGCTTCCCCCTGCAGGACGTCCGCGTCACCGTGTTCGACGGCAAGCACCACCCCGTCGACTCGAAGGAGATCGCGTTCGTGACCGCGGGGCGGAAGGCGTTCATCGAAGCGATCGCGAAGGCGAAGCCGATCCTCCTCGAGCCGATCGTCAAGGTCGAGATCGTCTGCCCTGAGGCGAACACCGGCGACATCACCGGCGACCTGTCGTCGCGACGCGGCCAGGTCACGGGTACCAACGGCCTGACCGGCGGGGCGCTCGCGGTCACCGGCCTCGCGCCGCTGGTCGAGCTCGACGGCTACGCCGCGCGGCTCAAGTCGGTGACCGGCGGCCACGGCGCGTTCACGATGGAGCTGTCGCACTACGAGGCCGCGCCGCCGCAGCTGCAGCAGCAGCTCGCCGCGGAATACGACAAGCGCCGCAAGCACGAGGAAGACTGAAGGTAGGCAACACCAGCCTGCGGCCGACGAGCGCGTTTGCCGCGCTCGTCGGCGCGCTCATCCGGCGGCGGGCCGGCGGACGATGCCGAACAGCTCGAGCGCCTGTGCGCGCGAGACGGCGTGGTCGACGATTGGCGGGGGGTAGTCGCGACCGCCCACGACGCCCTTCGCCTGCTGGATCGCCGGCGGCACCGTCCAGGGCGCGTGGATCTCGCGTGCGTCGAGCGGCGCGAGCTCGGGCACGTAGCGGCGTATGAACGCGCCCGCGGCGTCGAAGCGCTGCGACTGCGTCACCGGGTTGAAGATGCGGAAGTAGGGCTGCGCGTCGCAGCCGGTCGATGCCGCCCACTGCCAGCCACCGTTGTTCGACGCGAGGTCGAAGTCGATCAGCCGGTCGGCGAATACCCGCTCGCCCCAGCGCCAGTCGACCAGCAGGTCCTTGACGAGGAAGCTCGCGGCGATCATGCGCAGGCGGTTGTGCATGTAGCCGGTCGAGTTCAGCTGCCGCATCGCGGCGTCGACGATGGGGTAGCCGGTGCGCCCCTCGCACCACGCGGTGAAGCGCACGCCGTCGTTGGGGAAGGCGAGCGCGTCGTACTCGGGCTTGAACGCTGCCGCGACGACATGCGGGTGGTGCCAGAGGATCTGCGCATAGAACTCGCGCCAGACGAGCTCCGACAGCCAGGTGGCGGCGCCGTCGCCGCCGGCCCGCAGCGAGCAAGCGTGGGCGTACGCGACGAGCTCGCGCACCGAGACCGTGCCGAAGCGCAGGTGCACCGACAGGTAGGAGGGGCCCTTGACCGCCGGGAAGTCGCGGGACGCCTTGTAGTCGCCGATGCGTTCCCTGAAGTCCTCGAAGCGCGCGGCGCCGCCGGACATCCCCGGCACGATCCCCAGCGCGGCGAGGTTCGTGCGTGCGAAGCCCATCGCCGCGAGTGCCGGGAGGCCGCGATCCTCCGCCGGTGGCGGTGGCGCGAGCGCCGCGGCGTGCGCGTCGACGTCGTGCGGCACGAGGTGCGATGGTGCGAGTGCCTTGAGCCACGCGTTCCTGTACGGCGTGAACACCGTGAACGGCCGGCCCGCCTGCGTCATCACTTCCGCGCGCTCGAACACCACCTGGTCCTTGAACGTGCGAAACGCGATGCCGCGGTCGGCAAGCGCGTGCGCGACCGCGGCATCGCGGTCGAGCGCGGCGGGCTCGTAGTCGTGGTTCGCGTACACCGCGGCGACGCCGAGCGCGCCCGCAAGGCGCGGCAGCTCCTCCACGGCGCGCGCGTGCCGCACGATCAGCCCGCCGCCGCGGCGGCGCAGCGCGGCGTCGAGCTCGCGGACACTCCCCCAGATGAACTCGACGCGGCGGTCGGCGGGCGAGGTGCAGCGTGTCGAGAATGCCGCGGTCGAAGACGAATGCCGCGTAGACGGGGGGACCCGCGGCGAGCGCCTGCGCGAGCGCGTGGTGGTCGTAGTCGCGCAGGTCGCGCCGGAACCAGACCAGCGCGCCGCGCCGCGTCCCGGCCGTCATCGGACAACCCTCCGCACTGCGTGCTCCGGGCCTGATTCGCCCTCGGGGCGGCCCGTCGGGCTCACGGCGCCGCCGCCCGAGCGCGCGCGATCGGTTGGGTCGCGGCGGCTCGGCGCGGGAACGGGAGGGCGGGGCTCGGGTCCATGACGACAGTGTTGGCTGGTGACGGTCCCGGCAGTTTAGCGTCGGCGTGACGAGCCCCGGGCCGGGGATTACAATCCGCCAACCCAATGGGTGCCACCGTCAACCTCACCCATCACTTCCTGATCGCCATGCCCGGCATGGTCGATCCGAATTTCGCCCACACGCTGACTTTCGTGTGCGAGCACTCGCCGGAAGGCGCCCTCGGCGTCGTGGTCAATCGGCCGATCGACATGACGCTCGCGGCGCTGTTCGAGCAGATCGACGTGCCGCAGCCGTCGGCGTCGCTGATCGACTCCCCCGTGATGTTCGGCGGCCCGGTGCAGGTGGATCGTGGCTTCGTGCTGCACCGTCCGCTCGGCAACTGGCAGTCCACGCTCGCGGTGAGCGACGACATCGGTCTCACGACGTCGAAGGACATCCTCGAGGCCGTGGCGCGCGGCGAGGGCCCGCAGAGGCTTCTGGTCACGCTGGGCTACGCGGGGTGGTCGGCCGGCCAGCTCGAGCGCGAGCTCGCGGCCAACGCCTGGCTCACCGTCGCCGCGGATCCCGACGTCGTGTTCGACACGCCCGTCGAGCGGCGGCTGCCGGCCGCGATGCGGCTCCTCGGCATCGATCCGCTGCAGCTGTCGGAAGACGCCGGGCACGCCTGATTGGCTGCGACCGACCCGCCACCGTCCGAGACTACCGTGCTCGCCTTCGACTTCGGGACGCGCCGCATCGGCGTGGCGGTCGGCAACACGCTGGTGCGCGTCGCGCATCCGCTCGCCACGATCGACGACGAGGCGAGCGCACGACGCTTCGCGGCGATCGCCGCGCTGGTCGACGAATGGCAGCCCGGCATACTGGTCGTGGGCATTCCCGTGCACGCCGACGGCACGCCGCACGAGATGACCGCACGGGCACGTCGCTTCGCGCGGCAGCTGCACGGACGCCACGGGCTTCCCGTGGTGGAGGCCGACGAGCGCTGGACGACGCAGGACGCGCAGTCCGCGCTCGACGCGGCGGGGCGCGGCGGCCGCCGCGCGCGCCCGGTGCGTGACGCGATCGCCGCGCAAGCGATCCTGCAGGGATACTTCGATGAGCCCGGGCAGCGCTGACGTGCGCGACCTGCCGGCGCTCCCCGACGCCGAAGCGGCGCTCGCCGAGCTCGCCGCGCGCATGGCGCCGGCGGTGGCGCACGATGCTGCGTTCGTCGGCATCTACTCCGGCGGCGCCTGGGTCGCCGAGCGCCTTGCGCAGATGCTCCCCGGCGACCACCCGGTCGGCTTCATCGACGTCGCGTTCTATCGCGACGACTACAAGCGCTCCGGCCTCAAGGCCAATACGCGGCGCACCGAGCTCCCCTTCGACGTCGAAGGCGCGACCATCGTGCTGGTCGACGACGTGCTCTTCACGGGCCGCAGCGTACGGGCGGCGATCAACGAGCTGTTCGACTTCGGCCGGCCCGACGCGGTCGAGCTCGCGGTGCTCGTCGACCGCGGCGGTCGCGAGCTGCCGATCGAGCCCGCGTACACCGGTGCGACCCTCGCCGTCGCGCGCGACCTGTCGATCGTGCTGTCCCGGGACGCCACAGGCCGGCTCGCGCTCGCCGTCGAGCCGGCAACCGCGGCCTGACGCCGATGCTCTCCCGCAACCCGCAGCTCAACGCCGAGGGCAAGCTCACCCACCTGCTGACGCTGGAGGGCCTGCCCGCGGCAGTGATCACCGACATCCTCGACACCGCCCACCCGTTCGTCTCGGTGGGCGAGCGGGAGGTGAAGAAGGTGCCGCTGCTGCGCGGCAAGGCGATCTTCAATCTCTTCTTCGAGAACTCGACGCGCACGCGCACGACGTTCGAGATCGCGGCCAAGCGCCTGTCCGCCGACGTCATCAACCTCAATATCGGCGCGTCGTCGACGTCCAAGGGCGAGACGCTGCTCGACACGGTCGACAACCTGGTGGCGATGAATGCCGACATGTTCGTCGTCCGCCACGCGCAGTCGGGGGCCGCCCACCTGATCGCCTCGCACCTTGCGGCGACCGGGCGTCCGCACGTCCACGTGGTCAACGCGGGCGACGGCCGCCACGCGCACCCGTCGCAGGGACTGCTCGACCTCTACACGATCCGGCACTACAAGCAGGACTTCCGCGCGCTGTCGGTGGCGATCGTCGGCGACGTGCTGCACTCGCGCGTCGCGCGCTCGCTGATCCACGGCCTTGCCACGCTCGGCACGCCCGACATCCGGGTGATCGGTCCGGCGACGATCCTGCCCACCGGCATCGAGGCGCTGGGCGTGCGGCGCTTTCACGACATGCGCGCGGGGCTCGCCGGCTGCGACGTGGTGGTCATGCTGCGTTTGCAGAGCGAGCGCATGCGCGGTGCGCTGCTGCCGTCGACCGGCGAGTTCTTCAAGCACTACGGGCTCACCGCCGAGAAGCTGGCGCTGGCGAAGCCGGACGCGATCGTCATGCACCCGGGCCCGATGAACCGCGGCGTCGAGATCGACTCGCCGGTGGCCGACGGTGCGCGCAGCGTGATCCTGCCGCAGGTGACGTTCGGCATCGCGGTGCGGATGGCCGTGATGAGCATCATCGCGGGGAACTGATGACGATCGAGATCCGCGGCGGCCAGGTCGTCGATCCCGCGTCGGGGCTCGACCGGGGCGCTTCCGTATTCGTCGCCGACGGTCGGATCGCGGCCATCGGCGACGCGACGGCGGGCTTTCGCGCGGATCGCGTCATCGACGCTACCGGTCTCGTCGTGGCGCCCGGACTGGTCGATCTCGCCGCGCGGCTGCGCGAGCCCGGCCTCGAGCACAAGGCGACGCTCGAGTCCGAAATCCGCGCGGCAGTCGCCGGCGGCGTGACGAGCCTCGCGTGTCCTCCCGATACCGATCCCCCGCTCGACGAGCCCGGGTTGGTGGCGATGCTGACGCAGCGCGCCAGGTTGCTGCACCAGGCCCGTGTCCACCCCGTCGGTGCGCTCACGCAGCGGCTCGACGGCGCGGAGCTGGCGGAAATGGGCGAGCTCGCCGATGCCGGTTGCGTCGCGTTCTCGCAGGCCGACCGCCCGCTCACCGACGTGCAGGTGCTGCTGCGCGCCATGCAGTATGCCGGGACGTTCGGTCACCGGGTGTGGTTGCGTCCGCAGGACGCCCACCTGTCGCGCGGCGGGGTTGCGCACGACGGCGAGGTGGCGACGCGCCTCGGCCTGCCGGCGATCCCGGCGATCGCCGAGACGGTCGCGCTCGCGACGATCCTGGCGCTCGTCCGCGCGACGGGGGTGCGGGTGCACCTGTGCCGGCTGTCGTCGGCCGACGGCGTGGCGATGGTCCGCGCCGCGAAGGCCGAGGGTCTGCCGGTCACCGCGGACGTCGGCGTGCACCACCTGCACCTCTGCGACGTCGACATCGGCTGGTTCGATCCGCTCGCCCACTTCGTGCCGCCGCTGCGCGCCACGCACGACCGCGACGCACTGCGCGCCGGCGTCGCGGACGGCACAATCGACGCGATCTGCTCCGACCACGCGCCGGTCGACGACGACGCGAAGCAGGTGCCTTTCGCCGAGGCCGATCCGGGCGCCACGGGACTCGAGCTGCTGCTGCCCCTCACGCTCAAGTGGGCCCGCGAGGCCCGCGTGCCGCTCGTGCGGGCCCTGGCGCGGGTCACGAGCCTGCCCGCGGCGATCCTCGGTGTCGACGCGGGCACGATCCAGGTCGGCGCACCGGCCGACATCGTCGTGTTCGATCCGCGCCGACCGTGGCGGGTCGAGCGCGGCGCGCTCGAGAGCCAGGGCAAGAACACGCCGTTCCTCGGCCTCGAAGTCGAGGGACGGGTACGCGCCACGCTGGTCGGCGGCACGGTCGTGCACGAAAACGCCTAGTTCCGCTAAGGGCCGGCCGGGAACCGATCCGGCCAGTCGCTGTCTTTCGTCTTCGTCACCCTTCCCTACCGCCGTGCCGCGGCGCGATGTCCAACCCGCAAGGAGAGCGTACCCATGAATGAAACCGTCCATCCCGAGATGCGCAGCCTGCTCGGGGATCCCCGCAACGTCGACCGTCGCACGTTCGTCGTGACGAGCCTCGGCGCCGGGTTCGCGGCCGCCGTCCTGCCCGTCTCCGCGCAGACGATCACCACGCCCGCCGATGGACTCGTCGCCGGCGAGGTCAAGGTGCCCGCGAAGGGTGGCGACATGGTCGCCTATCGCGCGATGCCGGCGACCGGCGGTCCCTTCCCGACGATCCTCGTGGTCTCCGAGATCTTCGGCGTACACGAGCACATCAAGGACGTCGTGCGCCGCTTCGCCAAGCTCGGCTACTTCGCGATCGCGCCCGAGCTCTTCGCGCGCCAGGGCGACGCGGGCAAGGTCACGGACGTCCAGGCGCTGATCCGGGACATCGTGGCCAAGACGCCCGACGCCGACGTGATGGCCGACCTCGACGCCGCGGTCGCGTACGCCAAGGCGAGCGGCAAGGCCGACACCTCGAGGCTCGGCATCACCGGCTTCTGCTGGGGCGGGCGCACGACGCTCTTGTACGCAGCGCACAACGCCGGCGTGAAGGCCGCGGTGCCGTGGTACGGACCGGTCGCGCGCAACTACCACTCGGGCGACAAGACCCCGCTCGACGTCGCCCCGCAGATCAAGGCGGCGGTGCTGGGCCTCTACGGCGGCGACGACCCGGGCATTCCCAACGACACCGTCGAGAAGATGTTCGCCGCGCTGAAGGCCGCGGGCAATGCGCGCACCGAAGTCGTGATCTACCCGGGAACGCCGCACGCGTTCCACGCCGACTACCGTCCGAGCTACCGCAAGGACAAGGCGGAGGACGGCTGGAAGCGCGCGACCGACTGGTTCAAGAAGTACCTCTAGCCTTCGCGCCGGGGCGACGACGGCGGGCGGCCCTCCGGCTGCCCGAGGGCGTCGCCCGCTTCAGGCCGGCTTGCTGCGCGGCAGTCGTCCGAGCAGGAAGAACTCGTCGTTGGGCCGCATGCTGATCAGGTTGGCCATGCGATTCGACAGCGCGAAGAACGCGGCGATCGCACCGATGTCCCAGATGTCCTCGTCGCCGAAGCCGTGGTCCCGCAGCGCGGCGAAATCCTCGTCGACGATCTCGCTCGAGCGCTGCGCAACCTTGAGCGCGAAGGCGAGCATCGCCTTCTGCCGCGGCGTGATGTCGGCCTTGCGGTAGTTCGCGGCGACCTGGTCGGCGACCTGCGGGTCCTTGGCATAGACGCGCAGGATCGCACCGTGCGCCACGATGCAGTACACGCAGTCGTTCGCGCCCGAGGTGGCGACCACGATCATCTCCCGCTCCGCCTTGGACAGGCCGCCCTGCTTCAGCATCAGCGCGTCGTGGTAGGCGAAGAACGCGCGGAACTCGTCGGGCCGGTGCGCGAGCGTGAGGAACACATTGGGCACGAAGCCGGCCTTCTCCTGCACCTCGACGATGCGCGCGCGGACGTCCTCCGGCAGGTCCTCGAGCCGGGGGACCGGGTAGCGCGAGATCGGGCGGGCGTCGTCGGACATCGTCAGGCTTTGGGCGGCACGTAGCCGGAGGGCACCTCGGCGCCGCCGCCGAAGAAGTGCTTCTCCATCTGCTCGGCGAGCCACTGCCGCGCGCGCGCGTCGGCGAGCGTGAGGCGGTTCTCGTTGACGAGCATCGTCTGGTGCCGCAGCCACTGCTGCCACGCTTCCTTGGAGACGTTCTCGTAGATGCGCTTGCCGAGCGCGCCCGGATAGGGCGGGAAATCGAGACCCTCGGCCTCGCGGCCGAGCTTGATGCAGTTGACGGTGCGGGCCATGTTCAGGGTTCGGGTTTCGGGGTTCGGGGATCAGAGGGACTTCACGTAGACCTGCGACTTGCGCTGCCAATTGTAGAGCGACTGCTTCTGCTGCGGCAGGTCGGCGAGCGAGCCGGGCCGGAAGCCCCGCTCCTGGAACCAGTGCGCGGTGCGGGTGGTGAGCACGAACAGCTTGCCGAGCTTCAACTTGCGCGCGCGGAGCTCGACCTCGCGCATCAGCGCCTCGCCGTAGCCCTCGCGGCGGAAGTCCGGGTTCACGGCGAGCGCGGCGAGCTCGCCTACCTTCTCGTCGGGGAAGGCGTAGAGGGCCGCGCAGCCGACGATGTGGTTGTCGTACTCGGCGACGACGAAGCGCTCGATCTCGGCCTCGAGGCGCTCGCGCGATCGCCGTACCAGCACGCCCTCTTCCTCGAGCGGCGCGATGATTGCGAGGATGCCGCCGACGTCGTCGATCGTCGCGTTGCGCAGGTGCGCGAGCGCGGTGGACGCGACCATCGTGCCCACGCCGTCGCGGGTGAACAGCTCGAGCAGCAGCGCGCCGTCCAGGTGGCGCGAGATCAGGTGGGCACGCTTCACGCCGTTGTCGCAGGCGCGCACCGCGGCGGGGAGGTAGACCCGCACGTCCGAGTGCAGGCGCTCGCGCTTGCCGGCGAGCAGCGCCTCCGCATCGCGCGTCGAGAGCTCGGTCAGAAGCTGGCGCCGGCCGTTGCGCACGCCGTCGGCGTCGATCAGGTAGACCAGCTTGGTCGCGGCGACGCGGACCGCGACCTGCGTGGCCACCTCCTCGACGGTGAGGTTGAAGATCTCGCCCGTGGGCGAGTAGCCGATCGGCGAGATCAGCACGATGTCGCCGTCCTCCAGCCGCTGCTGGATCGCCTCGCTGTCGACCCGGCGCACTTCGCCGGTGTGCTGCATGTCCGTGCCGTCGACGATGCCGAGCGGCTTCGCGGTGATGTAGTTGCCGGACGACACGCGATTGCGTGCCCCGGCCATCGGCGAGTTGGCGAGCCCGAGCGAGAGCAGCGCCTCGATGCGCGCGCGCACCTGGCCCGCGGCCTCGAGGACGCAGTCCATCGCGTCGGCGTCGGTCACCCGGACACCGTGCGCGTAGGTGCTCTCGAAGCCCTGCTGGGCGAGGATCGCCTCGACCTGCGGACGGCAGCCGTGCACGACGACGAGGCGGATGCCGAGGCTGTGCAGCAGGTTGAGGTCGTGCACGACGCCGAGGAACGACTCGTCGGCGACGACCTCGCCGCCGAAGGCGATCACGAAGGTCTTGCCGCGGAACGCGTGCACATAGGGCGCCGCGGCGCGGATCCAGTGCACGAACGTGCGCATCGTCGCCGAGTTCGCGGGCGGCTGGGCTTCGGACTTGGGCGCCATGGCGGGGCGGCTTTGTGCAGCCGCAACAGATTGGGGCGGGCGGATTATAGCGCCGGCCCTGCAGGCGTCGGGATTCTTTACGGGCGAGCTTGCGGATCACGCGCATTTTTCTGCACTCATCCGCATATCCAATCGGTTACGTGCTGTGGCGCACATTTCGCTACCGGAAGCCGATCGTCGTCTTCCGCGGCGGCGGGACACAAAGGGGGAAGGATGAAACGCTGGCTGGCAGTGGGCCTGGTGGCCCTCGGCGCGAATGCGGTCGCCGCGCCGATCAACTTGCAGCAGGACTTCGACAACCTCGCCACGAGCGGGTGGTCGATCGTCAACAACAGTTCGCCCGTCGGGTCGACGAGCTGGTTCCAGGGCAATGCCGGGATCTTCGGCGCGCAGTCCGGTCCGGCCAACAGCTACGCGGCGGCCAACTTCCTCAATACCGCGCCGCAGGGCGGGACGATCAGCACCTGGCTCATCAGCCCGGAGATCGAGTTCGCGTCGCAGGTGCTCACGTTCTTCACGCGCACCGAGGCGGATCCGCTGCAAGCCTTCGGCGACGGCCTCCGCGTGCTCGCTTGCACGTCGGGCGCGTGCAGCGCGCCCGCGGATTTCTCGGAGATCCTCGGCATCAACACCGCGAACGCGGCGGCCGGCTTCCCGCAGGACTGGACCCAGTTCGTGGCCCAGCTCGCCGCGGGCGGTACCGGCCGCATCGCCTTCGAGTACACGGTCGGTCCGCGCGCGTTGGCGAACTACATCGGCGTCGACACGGTGCGCGTGTTCGTCGCGGTTCCGGAGCCCGGTTCGCTCGCGCTGCTCGCTGCCGGCCTGTGCGGCGCGCTGCTGCTGCGTCGTCGCGGTCGCGCCGCGGCGCTGGCCACGGTCGGGCTGGTCGCCGCAGGTGCGGTTGGCGCGCAGGGCGGCGCCAGCGGTCCCAACGGCGTGATGGCCTTTCCGAACGTGCGGGTGATGACCGCGCCGGGCGTCCACGCGCTTCCTGCCGAGGCGCCGACGGAGGGCTTCCGGGCCTACAAGGACGTGGAGACCGGAGAATTCGCCGCGCCCTCGATCGAGGAGGCGAGCGCGCTCAGCGATGCGCTGCCGGCGGAGATGAGGAAGCCGCCGCGCAAGGCGCTGTCGGTCACGCGGCACCCCAACGGCACGATCGAGATGCGCCTCGGTCGCCAGTCGCTCAACTATTCGGTCGCACGTCGCGACGCCGCCGGCGTTCTCTCCAAAGTCTGCGTGCAGGGCGAGGACCTCGCTGTCGCGCTCGTCGGGTCGGCGGCCGCGTCGAGAGGAGGTGCGCAATGAGTGCCGGCACCGCGTTCCGCCGCGCGGCGTCGGTCGCTGCGACCGCGCTCCTGCTCGGCGCATCGTCGCTCGCGCTCGCTGCCGCGACCATCGTCATCGTCAATGGCGACGGCCCCGGCGAGGGCTTCAACGATCCGACGCCGGTCGCCCCGGTGGGCGGCAACCCGGGAACCACGCTCGGCGCGCAGCGGCTCAACGCATTCCAGTACGCGGCGAACGCCTGGGGGGCGACGCTCACCAGCACGACGCCCGTCTTCGTGTACGCCCTCTTCGACCCGCTGCCCTGTACCGCAACGTCCGCAGTGCTGGGCGCGGCCGGCACGTGGTCCGTGTTCGCGAATTTCCCGGGCGCCGCGGCGGCCAACACCTGGTACCACGGCGCGCTTGCCGACAAGGTCTCGGGCGGGGACCTCGATCCGGGCCAACCGGACATCATCGCCCAGTTCAACGTCAATCTCGGCCAGGCCGGATGCTTCACGGGGTCGTTCTTCTATCTCGGTCTCGACAACAGTGCGCCGGCCGGGCAGCCGGACCTCGTTGCCGTCCTGCTGCACGAGTTCGGCCACGGGCTCGGCTTCGCCGCCGTGACGAGCGGCAACACCGGCGCTCGCCTCGGCCCGCCGTTCTATCCGGCGGTGTGGGAAGCGAACGTGCTCGACACGACGACCGGCCTCACCTGGCTGCAGATGGACGATCTGCAGCGGGCGAGCTCGGCGCGCAAGCCGCGCAAGCTGGTCTGGACCGGCGCGAACACCACGTCCTCGGCGCCGTCGGTGCTCCTCGCCGGCACCCCGCGGCTGGTGGTTGGCGGGGCCAATGCGGCGGCGGGCACGTACGACGTCGGCACGGCGTCGTTCGGACCGGTGCTGTCTGCGGCCGGCGTCACCGGGGACATCATGCCGGTGGTGGATCAGGCGAACGGCACGGGCCTCGCCTGCAATCCGCTCGACCCGCTGAACGCGTTGGCGGTCGCGGGCAACATCGCGCTGGTCGACCGCGGCGTCTGCGGGTTCGCCGTCAAGGTCAAGAACGCCCAGGACGCCGGAGCGAAGGCGGTGATCGTCGTCGACAACGTCGCCGGCGGCCCGCCGACGGGTCTCGGCGGAACCGATCCGACGATCACGATCCCGTCGGTGCGGGTGACGCTGGACGACGGCAACCTGATCAAGACGGCGCTGCAGTTCCGCTCGCGCACGCGCTCCGGCGTGATCGGCACGCTGAACCTCAACACGGCCCAGCTGGCCGGGGCGGATCCGCTCGGGCGCCTGCTGCTGTTCACGCCGAGTCCGTACCAGCAGGGCTCGTCGGTGTCGCACTGGGACACGAGCGCGATCCCCAACCTGCTGATGGAGCCGTCGATCAACGCCGACCTCACGCACAGCGTGATCCCGCCGCAGGACCTGACGTTCCGGCTGCTGCAGGACATCGGCTGGTAGGCGGGCGTTGTCCTCGCGCGAACGGCCCGGGCTTTGCCCGGGCCGTTCGCATTGCGCCGGCCGCGCGCGATTGCCGCTGCCGACCGCTGCGGGCCGACGCGGGTGCGCGCCGTATAATCCGTGGCCCCGCAAGCGCTGCGCGCTTCGTCGCGCGCGCCGGCCCTGTCGGGGGAACGCCGTCCCCGCATGCCTTCACCGCTCCTCGCCGATCTCAACCCCGAGCAGCTCGCCGCGGTCACGCTGCCGCATGCCTCGGCGCTGATCCTCGCCGGCGCGGGCAGCGGCAAGACGCGCGTGCTCACCACGCGCATCGCGTGGCTGCTCGGAACGGGCCAGGCGAGCCCGCTGTCGGTGCTCGCGGTGACGTTCACCAACAAGGCGGCGCGCGAGATGATGACGCGCCTGTCCGCGCTGACGCCGGTGAACACGCGCGGCATGTGGATCGGCACGTTCCACGGGCTCTGCAACCGCATGCTGCGCGCGCACCACCGGGAGGCCGAGCTGCCGCAGCTGTTCCAGATCCTCGACACGCAGGACCAGCTCTCGCTCCTGAAGCGCCTCTACCGCGCGCACGGCATCGACGACGAGCGCTACCCCGTGCGGCAGCTGCAGTACTTCATCGCCGACGCCAAGGAGGCGGGGTTGCGTCCGAACGCGGTCGAGGCCGGCGACGAGTTCGCGCGTGCGCAGGTCGAGCACTACGCACTCTACGAGGCGATGTGCCAGCGCGAGGGCGTCGTCGACTTCGCCGAGCTGCTGCTGCGCAGCTACGAGCTGCTGACGCGCAGCGACTCGATCCGCGAGCACTACCGGCGGCGCTTCTCGCACCTGCTCGTCGACGAGTTCCAGGACACCAACGTGCTGCAGTACCGTTGGCTGCGCACGCTCGCCGGCGAGCGCACGGCGGTCTTCGCGGTCGGCGACGACGACCAGTCGATCTACGCGTTCCGCGGCGCCAACGTCGCCAACATGCAGCACTTCGAGCGCGACTTCGCCGCACCCGACATGCCGGTGCGTCTCATCAAGCTCGAGCAGAACTACCGCTCGCACGGCACGATCCTCGACGCCGCGAACGCGCTGATCCGCCACAACCGGGCGCGCCTCGGCAAGAACCTGTGGACGAGCGAGGGCAAGGGCGAGCCGTTGCGCGCCTTCGTCGCGCCCTCCGACCTCGACGAGGCCGCCTTCGTCGTCGACATCGTGAAGAACCTCGGCGACGAAGGCGTGCCGCTGTCCGAGGTCGCGCTGCTCTACCGCAGCAACGCGCAGTCGCGCGTGCTGGAGCACGCGCTGTTCGGCGCGGGGCTCCCCTACCGCGTCTACGGCGGAATGCGCTTCTTCGAGCGCGTCGAGGTCAAGCACGCGCTCGCCTACCTGCGCCTGATCGCGGCACCCGACGACGACGGTGCGCTGCTGCGCGTGATCAACTTCCCGGCGCGGGGCGTGGGCGCCCGCTCGCTCGAGCAGCTGCAGGACCACGCCCGTGGCGCCGGAACCACGCTGTGGCAGGCCGCGTGCGGCGGGGTCGTCGGCGGCCGGGCCGGCGGCGGCGTCGCGGCGTTCGTCAAGCTGATCGAGCGGCTGCGGCACGAGACTGCCGCGCTGCCGCTGCCCGAGGCGGTCGCCCACGTGATCGAGCACGCCGGTCTCGCCGAGCACTACCGCCGGGAGAAGGAGGGGCAGGATCGGCTGGAAAACCTGCAGGAGCTCGTCAACGCCGCCGAGAGCTTCGTGCGCGAGGCATCGATCGCCACCGACGCGCCGATGATCGGCGAGCGCGTGGAGACGGACGCCCCGTCCCCGGAGGACGGCCCCCAGGAGGGCGCGACCGACCCGCTGACGGCGTTTCTCACGCACGCGGCACTCGAGGCGGGCGAGACGCAGGCGGCGGAAGGCCGCCCGGCGCTGCAGCTCATGACGGTGCACTCGGCGAAGGGGCTCGAGTTCCACACCGTGTTCGTCACCGGGCTCGAGGAAGGGCTGTTCCCGCACGAGAACAGCCTGTCGGAGTTCGCGGGCGTGGAGGAGGAGCGGCGGCTCATGTACGTCGCGCTCACCCGCGCCCGGCGCCGTTTGTACCTGACGCTCGCACAGACGCGGATGCTGCACGGGCAGACCCGCTACAACATCCAGAGCCGCTTCGTCGACGAGATTCCGCGGGACCTTATGCAGTGGCTGTCGCCGTCGCGCCGCCGTGCGGTGGACGTCGACCCGAGCGAGTGGGGCACCCCCGCGGCGCCGGCGTCGTATCCGCAGGCCACGCCGCCGGCGCCGGCCTGGCGCGTCGGGCAGAGCGTGCGGCACGCCAAGTTCGGGCTGGGCGTCATCGTCGACGCCGAAGGACGCGGCAGCGACGCGCGCGTGCAGGTGAACTTCCGCGACGCCGGCGTGAAGTGGCTCGCGCTCGAGTACGCGAAGCTCGAGGCGGCGTAGCGGATGCTCGCCGCGACCGCGATCAGCCCCGCGGTTGCCCGCCCGTCGCCGCGAGGAAGTCGTCGACCGCCGCGTGCGCGGAGGGGAAGAAGCGCTCGTGCGCGATCTCGTGGCCCTCGAG
Source organism: uncultured beta proteobacterium (assembly GCA_963765065.1). Lineage (GTDB taxonomy): Bacteria > Pseudomonadota > Gammaproteobacteria > Burkholderiales > Casimicrobiaceae > VBCG01. The sequence goes on from CAVXVH010000013.1 coordinate 389,251, forward strand.
CCAGCGCGTCAGCTGCTCGCGCAGCGGGCGGTTGGCGCGCGCGAAGCGGACGTCGATGCCGGCGCCCTGCAGCTCGTCGTGCAGCGCGACCAGCACCTCGGCCGCGGTGACGTCGACGTGCGTCACCGCCTGCATGTCGAGCACGAGGCAGCGCAACGGAGGATCGGCCCGCTCGACCAGGTCGCGCAGCCGCTTGGACACGTGGCGCGCGTTGGCGAAGATGAGCGGCGCGTACAGCCGGTAGACGCGCACGCCCGACGGCGACTCCCCGCGCTCCTCCTCGTCGAGGTCGTGGAAGTGCTTGTCGTTCGGGCGGCGGCGCAGGAGCGCGTCGCCCGGGCGCGCCATCTCGATCATCACCAGCGTGACCGAGAGCGCGATGCCGAGCAGCACGCCGGGCAAGACCCCGAGCACGAGCACGCCGGCCGAGACCGCGAGCGACAGCCACAGCGAGCGCCGGTCGAGTCGGGCGAGCACGCGGGTCGCGGCGAGGTCGAGCATGCCGATGCCGGCGACGACGAGGATCGCCGCCAGCGCCACCCGCGGCAGGCGGCCGATCAGCGGTGCGAGCCAGAGCATGAAGGCGAGGAGCAGCGCGATCGCCACCCACTGCACGAGCTGCGAGCGGCCACCCGCGGCGTCGGCAGTGATCGAACGCGACGCGCTGCCCCCGACGCTGTAGCCACCCAGCGCCCCCGAAGCGACGTTGGCGACGCCGAGCGCGACGAGCTCGGTGTTGGCGTCGACCGCCTCGCGGCGCTTCGCGGCGAGCGTTTGCGCAAGCACGATGCTCTCGGCGAAGATCAGGAACGCGAGCGCAATCGCACCGGGAACCAGCGCGCGGACGTCGGCCGCGGCGACGGGCGGCAGCGAGGGCCGCGGCAGACCGGAGGGCAGCGGCTGCAGCATGGTCACGCCCGCCTCGGCGAGTCCGAAGACCTGGGCGCCCGCGATGCCAAGCATCACCGCAATGAGCGGGGCGGGCGCGCGCGGGACGAGCGCACGCAATGCGAGCAGCACCGCGACCAGCACGAGGCCCAGCGCGAGCGTGGGGACGTGTGCGTGCGGCAGCGCAACCGCGGCTTCGGACAGTTTGTGGAAGAGACCGTCGCGCGGCAGCGGCACGCCGAGCAGTGCCGAGAGCTGCGAGGCGACGAGGATCAGCGCGGCGCCGTTCGCGTAGCCGACGAGCACGGGCTTGGACAGCACGTCGGCGACGGCGCCGAGATCGAAGCGCGCCGCGACCATCAGCAGCGCGCCCGACATGATCGAGAGCATGGCCGCGAGCGCCGCGGCCCGCACCGGATCGCCAGCGGCGAGCGGCGCGATCGCGCTCGCGGCGAGCAATGCCACCGTGGTGTCGGGCCCGACGATGCACTTGCGAGAGCTCGCGAACAGCGCGTAGCCGACCATCGCCCCCAGCGCCGAATACAGCCCGAGCTCCGGCGCGACACCGACGAGCTCGGAGTAGGCGAGCACCGACGGGATCATCACGATGGCGACTGCGACGCCGGCGCCGATGTCGCGACCGGCCGCGGCATCGCGCCCATCGGCGAGCTGCGCGAGGCCCGGGAAGAACCGCGCGATCCGACTCCGCGGCGGCCGCCCGTCGTGCATCGGCTACCGCGGTGCGCCGGGTGCGGTCGGCGCGAGGGTCTCGCCGCTGTGGAACACGTCGCGGTAGCTCACGTAGTCGGAGACGTGGAGCGTCGCCGCGAACATGAGACCGTAGGCGAGCAGCAGGAAGCGCACCACTGCCAGCATCGTCTCGCTCGGCAACAGCATCAGCAGCATCTGGCCGGCGAGGAGCGGCACCAGGACCCCGAAGGTCAGCACGCCGGCCGCGTAGACCAGCAGCGGCCGCCAGTTGGCGAGTGCCGCGCGCAGGCTCGCGCCGAGCGCCACGCCCGGACCGACGTCCTGGAAGACGACCAGCGCCGGCGCGAACCACAGCGCGAGCGTCACCGGCAGCGCGACCAACGCACCGAACAGGAGTCCTGCCTGCAGCCGCGAGCTCGACAGCGCTTCGATCGACGGCGGCTCGTCGCCGGCGACGAGGCCGAGGAACATGCCGCCGTCGACGAGCGACGTGGAGAGCGCCGCGAGCGCCACGCCGGCAATGAACACGACGCCGAGGGGCAGCAGTGCGCGCACGTTGGCCTTGAAACCCTTGAAGAGATCGGCGGGACCGGGCGCGCCGCCGCGCTCCTGTGCCCACGCTGCGGCCAAGAGGCCCACGGCGAACACGGGTTTCAGGAGCGGCCACACCAGCTGCCCGACGATCGGCACCACGTTCACCAGCAGGAGGATGACGTAGTAGATCGAGATGAGCACGAGCCACGGCATCCGTGCACGCGAGAACATCGCCCACGCTTCGAGGAGCCAGGCGAAGCCGCGCCGCGCGGGGTGGCGCGTGAACACGACGTCGCCGGTGCGCGCCGGCGCCGTCATGCGGCAGCGTGAACGTTGCGGCGCGGTGCCGGGCCGGTCAGCACGGCAACTCGGGCATGCGTGGCGTCGCCGCGGCGCGGTCGCGGAGCAGGCGCTCGAACCGCGCCGGGTCGTGCGCGTGGGTGAGCTCGCCGGGACGCGGCAGGTACAGGTCGTAGAGCCGCGACAGCCAGAAGCGCAGCGCGGCCGCGCGCAGCAGCCCCGGCCACTGCGCGCGCTCCTCGTCGGTGAGCGGACGCATCGCGTGGTAGCCGGCGAGGAACGCGGCGGCAAGCTCCGCGTCGAGCGTACCGTCCGCGTCGCACCAGTCGTTGACGGCGATGGCGACGTCGTAGGCGAGAAAGTCGGTTGCGGCGAAGCCGAAATCGATGATGCCCGCCACGCGATCGCCGGCGAAGAGCACGTTGTCCACGAACAGGTCCGCGTGGATGGCACCCTTCGGCAGCTTGAGCCTGCCCCAGCCCTGCTGGAAGGCGAGCTCGGCCTCGATCGTCGCGTTCTGGTCCGCGGTGAGGAAGGGCCGCACCGCGCGTGCCGCCTGCCGCCACCAGGCAGGACCGCGGCGGTTGGTGAGCCGCGCGCGGTAGCCCTGCGACGCGAGGTGCAGCCGGCCGAGCGACGCGCCGACAGCGTGGCAGTGCCGCGCATCCGGCGCCGCCACCGGCGCGCCGTCGACGCGCGCGACGAGCCCTGCGGGCTTGCCGTTCAGGATCGAGAACAATGCGCCGGTGCGATCGGGCTCCGGCGCGGGAACCTCGCAGCCGTTCCGCGCGAGGTGCGCCATCAGGTTGAGGTAGAACGGCAGGTCCTCGGCGGGGAGGCGCTCGTAGAGCGTGAGCACGTACCGTCCCCGGGTGGTGGTGACGAAGTAGTTGGTGTTTTCGATGCCGGAGGCGATCGGCGCGAGCTCGGCGAGCGTGCCCACGGCGTAGCGGGCGAGCCACGCATCCAAGTCTTCAGCCGAAACCGTGGTGTAGACCGACATCGGGAAGCGCCCGCCACTTTGGCAGTGCGGACGACCGGGGAGTTCTCGCGGACTTCAGCTCACCACGACAGCAGCACCCACAGCGGCACCTTGATCGAGATGTCGAGGCTGTCGCGCCGGATGAACTGCTGTCCGTTCGGATCGGGGACGAGATAGTAAGGTACGCCGGTACGCGGCGTGACCTTGACGAACTTGAGATCCCCGCCGATGCGGACTTCCTCGAGCGTCTCGGTGTCGCGGCGGATGATCGTCACCTGCGGCTCGAGGTCCGGGTCGGTGACGAGCGGTGGCGGCGACGGCACGGCGGCTTCGGCGGGAAGCGGCGGGGGTGGCGGCGCCGGCTGTGCCCATGCGACGGACGTGGAACATGCCGCCGCGAACGCTGCGGCGAGCAGCGCGGCGACGACATTCAGACTGAGGCGCGGGGGCGACATTCGTGTCCGCTCGGTGAACTTCGATTCTACCAGAGCGGATGCGCCGGACCGCAGCGGCACAGTGGACGCGGCCGCGATCGCCGTGGTGCCGTCGCGGCGCGCGCGAGCGGCCGCCGGAGCCGCGAGATGCCTACAGGTTCAACATCTTCTGCCGCTCGGCCAGCGTCGGCTGGAAGCCGCGGCCCTCGTAGAACGCGAAGATCGCCTCGACGACGGCTTCCGGCTCCTCGATCACCTGCACGAGGTTCATGTCTTCCGGCGCGATCATGCCCTCGCCGACGAGCCGATCGCGCATCCAGTCGAGCAGGCCCGACCAGAACGCCGCGCCCGAGAGGATGATCGGGATCTTCCGCGACTTGCCGGTCTGCACGAGCGTCAGGCACTCGGACAGCTCGTCGAGCGTGCCGAAGCCGCCCGGGAGCACGACGTACGCGGAGGCGAAGCGCACGAACATCATCTTGCGCGCGAAGAAGTAGCGGAAGTTGACGCTCACGTCCTGGTACGTGTTCGAGAGCTGCTCCGCGGGCAGCAGGATGTTGAGGCCGATCGCCGGCGAGCGGCCGGCGAACGCGCCGCGGTTCGCGGCCTCCATCAGCCCGGGCCCGCCACCGGAGATCACCGCGAAGCCCGCGTCGGAGAGCCTGCGCGCGATGTCGCAGGTCTTCGCGTAGTAGGGGTGGCCCTCGCCGATGCGCGCGCTGCCGAACATCGAGACCGCAGGGCGGATGCCGCGCAGCCGTTCGGTCGCGACGGTGAACTCTGACATAATCCCCAGCACCCGCCACGCCTCCTGTCCGTTGGAGGCATACAGCGCCTGCGGGTCGATCAGCTCGGGAATCTTCTCGGAAAGCGACATGCCAACGCTCGTCCTGGTCGATGGGTCTTCGTACCTGTACCGCGCGTTCCACGCGCTGCCGGACCTGCGCACCTCGCAGGGCGAGCCGACCGGCGCGCTGCGCGGGGTGCTCGCGATGTTGCGCCGAATGGTCGAGGACGGCAAGCCGGACTACTTCGCCGTCGTCTTCGACGCGCCGGGCAAGACGTTCCGCGATGACTGGTATCCCGAGTACAAGGCGAACCGGCCGCCGATGCCGGATGACCTCGTGCGCCAGCTCGCCCCGTTGCAGGAGCTCGTGCGCGCGAACGGCTGGCCGCTCCTCGTCGTCGACGGCGTCGAAGCCGACGACGTGATCGGCACGCTCGCCAAGGCGGCGCAGCGGGCTGGCATCGACACGCTGATCTCGACCTCCGACAAGGACCTCGCGCAACTGGTCGAGCGGGGCATCACGTGCGTCAACACGATGAGCAACGAGACGCTCGACCCCGAAGGTGTCGTCGCCAAGTTCGGCGTGCGTCCCGACCAGGTGCTCGATCTCCTCGCGCTCACCGGCGACGCGGTGGACAACGTGCCCGGCGTGCCGAAGGTCGGCCCGAAGACCGCCGCGAAGTGGCTCGCCCAGTACGGCTCGCTCGACAACATCGTCGCGCACGCCGCGGACATCGGCGGCGTGGTCGGCGAGAACCTGCGCGCGGCGCTGGACTGGCTGCCGAAAGGGCGGCAGCTCCTGACGGTGAAGACGGACTGCGAGCTGCCGGTGGGCCCTCGCGACCTTGCGATCTCGGCGGTGGACAGGGCGAAGCTCGCGGAGCTCTACGGGCGCTTCGAGTTCAAGAGCTGGCTGCGCGATCTCGCCCCCGGGGCTGCACCCGCGGCATCCGCCGCCGATTCGATCGCAGCGAAGGCCGCCCGCGACGACGCCGGCCGCCGTTTCGACCTGCCGGTGCATGCGGGTGGAGGGGGCAAGCCGGCCGACCTCGCCTACGAGGCCGTGCTGACGCAGCAGGCACTCGAGCGCTGGATCGCCGACCTCGACGCCGCGGAGCTCACCTGCTTCGACACCGAGACCACGAGCCTCGACCCGATGGGCAACCAGATCGTCGGCCTGTCCTTCTGCGTCGAGCCGGGCCGCGCCTGCTACGTGCCGCTCGCACACCGCTACGCGGGCGCGCCCGACCAGCTCGACCGCGCCGAGGTGCTCGCGCGGCTCGCGCCGTGGTTCGCGAGCACGCGGCACGCCAAGGTCGGGCAGAACGTCAAGTTCGACCAGCACGCGCTCGCCAACCACGGCATCGCGCTCGGCGGCGTCGCGCACGACACGCTGCTCGAGTCCTACGTGCTCGAGTCGCACAAGCCCCACGACATGGACAGCCTCGCGTGGCGGCACCTCGACTGGAAGACCATCGCCTACGCCGAGGTGTGCGGCAAGGGGGCCTCGCAGATCGGCTTCGACCAGGTGAGCGTCGAGCACGCGACCGAGTACTCGGCCGAGGACGCCGACGTCACGCTGCGCCTGCACCGCCACCTGCACCCGCAGCTCGCCGCGGACGCGAAGCTCGAGCGCCTCTACCGCGAGATCGAGATGCCGGTGCGCGAGGTGCTGTTCCACATGGAGCGCCACGGCGTGCTCGTCGACGCGGCGCTGCTCGCGCGCCAGGGCGGCGAGCTCGCCGGACGGATCCTGGCGCTCGAACACCAGGCGCACGCGCTCGCCGGGCAGCCGTTCAACCTGGGCTCGCCGAAGCAGCTGGGCGAAATCCTGTTCACGCGCATGAAGCTGCCGGTGACGAAGAAGACCGCCACGGGGCAGCCGTCGACCGACGAGGAAGTCCTGCAGGAGCTCGCGGCGGACTACCCGCTGCCGAAGGTGCTGCTCGAACACCGCACGCTGTCGAAGCTGAAGAGCACCTATACCGACAAGCTGCCGCAGATGATCGACCGGCGCACCGGCCGCGTGCACACGACGTTCGGCCAGGCGACCGCCGTCACCGGGCGGCTCGCGTCGAACGACCCGAACCTGCAGAACATTCCGGTGCGCACCGCGGAGGGCCGGCGCATCCGCGAGGCGTTCGTCGCGCCCGCGGGCCACGTGATCGTGTCCGCCGACTACTCGCAGATCGAGCTGCGCATCATGGCGCACCTCTCCGGCGACCCGGCGCTGACGCGTGCCTTCCACGAGGGTGCGGACATCCACCGCGCGACCGCCGCCGAGATCTTCGGTGTGCCGGCCGCCGAGGTGACGTCCGATCAGCGGCGCTACATCAAGGCGGTCAACTTCGGCCTGATCTACGGCATGGGGGCGTTTGGCCTCGCGCAGCAGCTGGGCATCGAGCGGGGTGCTGCGCAGCAGTTCATCGACAAATATTTCGCGCGCTACCCGGGTGTGGCGGACTACATGCAGCGCACCCGCGAGCTCGCGCGCGAGCAGGGTTACGTCGAGACGGTGTTCGGTCGCAGGCTGTGGCTGCCCGACATCAAGGCGGCGGGCGGGCCGCGCCGCGCCGGCGCGGAGCGCGCGGCGATCAACGCGCCGATGCAGGGCACCGCCGCCGACCTGGTGAAGCTCGCGATGATCGCCGTGGACCGCTGGATCGCGGAGGGCCGGCTCGCAACGCGTCTCGTGCTGCAGGTCCACGACGAACTGGTGCTCGAGGTGCCCGAGGCCGAGCTCGCGCGCGTCAGGGCCGAGCTGCCCGAGCGCATGACCGGCGTCGCGAGCCTCGCCGTGCCGCTGGTGGTCGACGTCGGTGCCGGGCCGAACTGGGAGCGGGCGCACTGAAAGGACGAAAGTAGGACGAAAGTAGGGTCAGACTCGACTTTTCGCCACGCGATCATCGGGCAGGCCCCTGCGAAAAGTCGAGTCTGACCCCACTTTCGGGAGCTCTGCGCCGGACGCATCGAAGCCATGGACGCCATCCTCGAAGAGCTGCTGCGCCACGGTGTGGCGTTGGTTGGGCTGAACGTGCTGCTGCAGCAGCTGGGCCTGCCCATTCCGTCGGTGCCGACGATGATGGTCGCGGGCGCGCTTGCGTTCGATGGGCGCATCTCGGGCGCGGGCGCGTTCGCGATCTCGGTCGCCGCGTCGGTGCTGGCCGACCTGCTGTGGTTCGCCGGCGGACGGCACTTCGGCTACCGCGTGCTGAAGCTGCTGTGCCGGATGTCGCTGTCGCCGGACGCCTGCGTGCGGCAGACCGAGGGGATCTTCGAGCGTTGGGGCTTCTATTCGCTGGTCGTGTCGAAATTCGTGCCCGGGTTCTCGACGGTCGCGCCGCCGATGGCGGGCGCGCTGCGGATGCGGCTGCCCCAGTTCCTGCTGGCGACCGTGGCCAGCGCCGCGCTGTGGGTGGGCGCGGCGATGGGTGCGGGCGCACTGTTCCGCCGCGAGATCGAATGGCTGCTCGGCTGGATGTCGCGGCACGCGGCGCTCGCCGGCTTCGCGCTCGGCGTGCTCCTCGCGATCTACCTCGCCTACAAGGCGTGGCAGCGGTGGAAGCTCGCGCGCTACGTCGACGGCGCGATGATCGGCACGGCGGAACTCGCGGCGCGCCTCGCGGGCGCTGCACCGCCGGTCGTCGTCGACGTCGGGTCGCGGCTTGCGCAGCAGTCGCGCCCGCACATCCCGGGCGCGATCCTGCTGGACCTCGACGCGATCGACGGCAGGCCGGATGCACTCGCCGCGGATCGCAGCATCGTGTTCTATTGCGCGTGTCCCAACGAGGTGTCGGCGAAGCGCGCCACGCAGATCCTGCTTGCGCGCGGACATCGCGACGTGCGTGCGCTCGCCGGCGGTCTCGACGGCTGGATGGCCGCCGGCCTACCGGTGGAGCAAGGCGTCGAGGTGAGCTTCGTCGCGCCCGGCGAACGTCGCGCGACCTGACGCGGTCGCGTAGGTGGGATCTGGCAGTTCGCCGCCGCCGGCCGCGGCGGCGAGCTCCTTCAGGACTCGTGCCGGTCGGTCCGCGTTGCGCGCGTTCCGGAAACGACGGGGGTTGCGCGCACGAACCAGGTCTCCTGGCTGGTCTCGCGCGTCGCCGTGAAGCCGTGCACCTCGAGGAGCCGCGCGACCGCCTCGGCGTAGCGGCTCGCGCGGCGCACGCGCACGAAGCGCGTCGCACGGCCCGTGGGGGTCTCGAACAGGGCCTTGAGCATCGCCTTGCCATGGCCCTTGCCGCGCAGTGCACCCTCGAGCCCGGCGAGCCACAGCTCGAAGCCGCCCCCGCGTACCGCGCGGAACAGGCCGAAGCCGACGGGCGGCTCGGCACCGATGTTCTCGTCGGCCCAGTAGACGTAGCCTGGCACGGCGACCGTGCTCATCTCGTGCGTCTCGCGGTCCTGCACGACGAAGTAGCCGGACTTGAGCGCCTGCTTCAGTTCGGCGAAGAAGCGCTCGGACTCGGCGGAGTCCCAGGCGAGCTCCGGCTGGAAGCTGCCGTCGCGCGCGCCGTCGCGGATCAGCGAGCGGAGCATCGCGAGGTGGCCGATGTGGGCGGGACGGAGCATGGGCGGCGGCGGCAACGTACGTGTCGATTCATTAGAACGCGCGCAGGACCGGTGCGGAAGGACGACGTGCGGAGCGGGGCACGCCGGGCGACGGGCGGCGCGGCGTGTCGACGTCGACCGATCGGCGGGTCGCGGGCTGGCGCCTCCGACGCCGGCGATGGGTTGAAATCTGGTGCGGACACCGCTATCATTAGCACTCGTATCGGGCGAGTGCTAACAACGTGGTCGATCCGCCCGGTCGGCCCGAGATGCCACGGTGCGGCGCATGCAGTCGCGCCCTCGGGCCCTAACCAACTGATTCAAAAGCTCAATCAACTGGAGTGAGTGCTAACATGAAGCTTCGTCCCTTGCATGACCGGATCATTGTCAAGCGGCTGGAAGAAGAACGGAAATCCGCCGGCGGCATCGTGATCCCGGATACGGCTGCCGAAAAGCCCTCAATGGGCGAAGTCATCGCCGCGGGCCCGGGCAAGACCGACGACAACGGCAAGTTGGTCCCGATGGGCGTCAAGGTCGGCGACAAGATCCTGTTCGGCAAGTACTCGGGCCAGGAATTCAAGATGGAAGGCGCCGACCTGCTGCACATGCGCGAAGACGACGTGATCGGCGTCATCGCCTGATCGCCGCAGCCGAATCCGACATCCCACGCATCAGGAGACACTAAACATGGCAGCCAAAGACGTCCGCTTCGGCGACAACGTCCGCAACAAGATGGTGAACGGCGTGAACATCCTGTCGAACGCCGTCAAGATCACGCTCGGCCCCAAGGGCCGCAACGTCGTCCTCGAGCGCAGCTTCGGCGCGCCGACCATCACCAAGGACGGCGTATCCGTCGCGAAGGAAATCGAACTCAAGGACAAGTTCGAGAACATGGGCGCGCAGATGGTGAAGGAAGTCGCGTCCAAGACCTCCGACGTGGCCGGGGACGGCACCACCACCGCCACCGTGCTCGCGCAGTCGATCATCGCCGAAGGCATGAAGTTCGTCGCCGCCGGCATGAACCCGATGGACCTGAAGCGCGGCATCGACAAGGCGGTCGTCTCCGTCGTCGAGGAACTGAAGAAGATCAGCAAGCCGTGCTCGACCTCGAAGGAAATCGCGCAGGTCGGCGCGATCTCGGCCAACGCCGACGAGTCGATCGGCAAGACGATCGCCGAGGCGATGGACAAGGTCGGCAAGGAAGGCGTGATCACCGTCGAGGACGGCAAGGGCCTCGAGAACGAGCTCGACCTGGTCGAGGGCATGCAGTTCGACCGCGGCTACATCTCGCCGTACTTCATCAACAATCCCGACAAGCAGGTCGCGGTCCTCGAAGACCCGTACATCCTGCTGCACGACAAGAAGATCTCGAACATCCGCGACCTGCTGCCGCTGCTCGAACAGGTCGCGAAGTCGGGCAAGCCGCTGGTCATCGTTGCGGAAGACGTCGACGGCGAGGCGCTCGCGACGCTGGTGGTCAACAACATCCGCGGCATCCTGAAGACCGTGGCCGTCAAGGCGCCGGGCTTCGGCGATCGCCGCAAGGCGATGCTCGAGGACATCGCGATCCTGAGCGGCGGCACGGTCATCGCCGAGGAGCTCGGGCTCAAGCTCGAGAACGCGACGCTGAAGGACCTCGGCCGCGCCAAGCGCATCGAGGCCGCCAAGGAAGACACGACGATCATCGACGGCCACGGCGAGAAGGCGGCGATCGAGGCGCGCGTCAAGACGATCCGCCGGCAGATCGAGGAAGCGACCTCCGACTACGACAAGGAGAAGCTGCAGGAGCGGGTGGCCAAGCTCGCCGGCGGCGTTGCCGTGATCAAGGTCGGCGCCGCCACCGAAGTCGAGATGAAGGAGAAGAAGGCCCGCGTCGAGGACGCGCTGCACGCGACCCGTGCGGCCGTCGAGGAAGGCATCGTCGCCGGCGGTGGCGTGGCCTACCTGCGCGCCCGCGCCAACATCAAGGGCCTGAAGGGCGACAACGCCGACCAGGAAGCCGGCATCAAGATCGTGCTGCGCGCGATCGAGGAGCCGCTGCGCCAGATCGTGCAGAACGCCGGCGACGAGCCGTCGGTCGTGGTCAACAAGGTCGTCGAGGGCAAGGGCAACTTCGGCTTCAACGCGGCCACCGGCCAGTACGGCGACATGGTCGAGATGGGCGTGCTCGATCCGACCAAGGTGACGCGCTTCGCCCTGCAGAACGCCGCGTCGGTCGCGTCGCTGATGCTCACCACCGAAGCGATGGTGGCCGAGTCGCCGAAGGACGAGAAGCCGATGGGCGGCGGCGGCGGCATGGGCGGCATGGGCGGCATGGGCGACATGGACATGTGACGTCGCCGCAAGGCGGCGTCATCCCCGCGCACGCGGGGATCCAGTGCCTGCAGTGAACGAAGCCCGGCCTCGCGCCGGGCTTCGTGCATTCCGGACCGCCGAATGCTATGCGGTCGCTCGCGCGACGCCGCGCAGCGTGAGCTGCCGCGCGTGGTGGCAGCGCACGAAGTGGTTGGGCGAGATTTCCTCCTGCACGGGCGACTCCTGCGAGCAGACCGGCGTCGCGTACTTGCACCGCGGATGGAAGTGGCAGCCCGAAGGCGTATTCGCCGGGTCGGCCACCTCGCCCTGGAGGACGATGCGTTCCGAGCGCAGGCGCGGATCCGGTATGGGCACCGCGGACATCAGCGCCTCCGTGTACGGGTGCTTGGGGGCGGCGAAGAGCTCCTCGGTCGGCGCGGTCTCCACGATCCGGCCCACGTACATGACCGCGACACGCTCGCTGATGTGCTTGACGACGGAGAGGTCGTGGGCGACGAAGAGCACGGTGAGCCCGAGCTGTTCCTGCAGCTCGAGGAGCAGGTTCAGGATCTGCGCCTGCACCGAGACGTCGAGCGCGGAGACCGGCTCGTCCGCGACGATCAGGCGGGGATTGAGGGCGAGCGCCCGGGCGATGCCGATGCGCTGCCGCTGGCCGCCCGAGAACGCGTGGGGATAGCGCCGCATGTACTCGGGCCGCAGGCCGACGAGGCGGAGCAGCTCGACGACCCGATCCGTCCGTTCGCGGGGATCGCCCACGCCGTGCACCAGCAGCGGCTCACCGACGATGTCGAGGAGCGTCATCCGCGGATTCAGCGACGAGAACGGATCCTGGAAGATCATCTGCATCTGCCGTCGCAGCAGCCGCAGCTCGCTCTTGGGGATCGTGGCCACGTCGACGACCTTGCCGCCCTCCGTGAGCAGGATCTGGCCGGCGGTCGGCGTGATCGCCCTCAGGATGCAGCGGGACGTCGTGGTCTTGCCGCAGCCGCTCTCGCCGACCAGCGACAGCGTCTCGCCCTCGTTGAGGAAGAACGTGACGTCGTCCACCGCCTTCACGTGCCCGACGACCTTCTGCAGCAGCCCGCGGCGAATGGGGAAATACTTCTTGAGCCCCTTCACGTCGAGGAGCACGGGCCTGCCGGAGCCGGCGTCGCCGTTCGTCATGCGCGTGCGCTCCCGGTCATTGGTACAGGAAGCAACTCGCCTTGCGTCCTGCCCCGACGTCCAGCAGCTGCGGGTCGTCCTTGTCGCAGCGACCGGGTTGGAACGCGGTGCACCGGGGATGGAAGGGGCAGCCGGGCGGACGATTGAACGGGTGGGGAATCGAGCCGGTGATCGTCGGCAGCTTCACCCGTGGCGCCGAGTCGATGCTCGGGATCGACTGCAGCAGGGCCTTCGTGTACGGGTGCTTGGCATCGTGGAAGATCGCGTCGACCGGGCCTTCCTCGACCACGCGCCCGAGGTACATGACGACCACGTCGTCGGCCATCTCCGCGACCACGCCGAGGTTGTGCGTGATGAGCATGATGGCCATCTGGCGCTCCTGCTGGATCTTGCGCAGCAGGTCCAGGATCTGCGCCTGCGTCGTGACGTCCAGGGCGGTCGTCGGCTCGTCGGCGATGAGCAGCCGCGGGTTGCAGGACAGGGCCACCGCGATCATCGCGCGCTGGCGCAGGCCGCCGGAGAGTTCGAACGAGTATTCGTCGATGCGCCGCTCGGGCTTCGGAATGCCGACGCTGCGCAGCGTCTCGATGCCGCGCTGCCGCGCTTCGTGCTTGCTCACCGCCGCGTGGAGCCGGACCGCTTCGATGATCTGCGCGCCGACCGTGTGCACGGGACTGAACGAGGTCATCGGCTCCTGGAAGATCAGCCCGATCTCGCCGCCGCGGATGGCGCGCATCTCCCGGCTGTCGCGCTTCAGCCCGACGAGGTCGGTCACGCGGCCGTCGGGCCGCGTGAGCAGGATCTCGCCGGCCTCGATGCGTCCGGGATCGTCGACGATGCGCAGGATCGACTGCGCCGTGACGCTCTTGCCGCAGCCGCTCTCGCCGACGATGCCGAGCGTCTTGCCCGGGTAGAGCTCGAACGATGCCCCGTCGACCGCCTTGGTCGTCCCCTCGTCCTGGAAGAAGCTCGTGCGCAGGTTCCTGACGGACAGCAGCGGCTTGGCGTCGGCGGTCATGAACCCACCTCCCGCCGGCACGAACGAAGGCAGGCCAGCCGCGGGACGCTTGGTGTTGCGTCGCCGCTGCCGGCGGGCGCCCGACGGGCCGCCCCGAGGGCGCCCGCGTGGCTTACCGCTCGATGAAAAAGGCGCGACGCCACGTATGCGTCATCCACCATCGTCTCGAACGCCTTTTTCATCGAATCACAAGTACGGGTCCGCGGCGTCGCGGATGCCATCGCCCATGAAGTTGAAGGCCAGCACCGCGACGATCACGGCGAGCGAGGGGATCAGCAGCCACGGCGAGATCACCAGCGCCTGGATGCTCTGCGCATCCTGCAGCAGCACGCCCCAGCTGATCGCCGGCGGACGCAGGCCCAGGCCGAGGAACGACAGCGACGTCTCGCTGATGATGATCGCCGGGATAGCGAGCGTCGTCGCCGCGATGATGTGGCTCACGAACGACGGCACCATGTGGCGGAAGATGATTCGCGCCTTGCTGCAGCCCACCAGCTCGGCCGCCATGACGAAGTCCTCCTCCTTGAGCGAGATGAACCTGCCGCGCACGACGCGCGCGAGCTCGGTCCAGCCGATGAGGGAGATGATGATCGTGATGGCGAAGTAGACCTGGATGACGCCCCAGTCGGAGGGCAGCGCGGCGGCGAGGCCCATCCACAGCGGGATCGTCGGGATCGAGCGCAGGATCTCGATGATGCGCTGGATGACCGTGTCGATGATCCCGCCGAAGTAGCCCGAGACGCCGCCCAGCACGACGCCGAGGACCAGCGAGAGCGCCACGCTGACGAGGCCGATGGTCATCGACGTGCGCGTCGCGTACATGAGCCGCGACCACAGGTCGCGTCCCTGCATGTCGGTGCCCAGCAGGAACAGCGTCTCGCCCGCCTTCGCGCCCTCGACGGCGAACAGGCGCCGGTCCATCGGAATGAAGCCGAGGAACTCGTAGGGCTCGCCCCGGCCGAACAGCGTGATCGGGATCTTGCGGCTCGTGTCGGGAACGTAGACCCGCTTGAAGGTCGTGGGGTCGCGCGTGCCCTGCAACGCGTACACGTAGGGGCTGAAGCGGCCATCGTCGAACCAGTGGATCTGCTGCGGCGCGATCAGCGACCGCTGCGCGTCCGACTCCTGCGGATCGACGTAGGCGAAGAAGTCGGCGAACAGCGACACCACGTAGAACGCGATCAGCACGAGTGTCCCGCCGACCGCCAGCTTGTGCTTGCGGAAGCGCCACCACATCAACTGCCACTGCGTGGCGACGGCAACGCGCTGCTCGGCCTGCCCGCCGGCGTCCGGCACGCCCGCATCCGGCGCGACAATGCGTTCCGTCATCACTGCCGTCCCAGCCGGATTCTCGGATCGACCCACATCAGCAGCAGGTCCGAGATGAACGTCCCGACGACCGTCAGCACCCCCAGCAGCAGCACGATCGTACCGGCGAGGAACATGTCCTGCGCGATCAGTGCCTTGAGGAGCAGGGGGCCGACCGTCGGCAGGCTCAGCACCAGCGAGACGATGATGCTGCCGGAGACGACGTACGGCAGCAGGTAGCCGATCGTGCTCACGAACGGGTTGAGGGCCACGCGTACCGGGTAGCGCATGATCACCCGGTACTCGGGCAGCCCGCGCGCCCTTGCGGTCGTGACGTAGGGCTTGCGCAGCTCGTCGAGCAGGTTCGACCGCATGATGCGGATCAGCTGCGCGGTGCCGGAGACGCCGAGCACGATGGCCGGGATCGGCAGGTGCTTGGTGAGGTCCCACACCTTCGCCCAGCTCCACTCCGCCTCGATGTAGTCGGGCGAGAACAGGCCGCCGACATTCGCGCCGAACCACGCGAAGCCGATGTACATGACGATCAGCGCGAGCAGGAATCCCGGGATCGCGAGCCCGATGAACCCGACGAAGGTGAAGACGTAGTCGAGGAACGAATACCGATACACGGCCGAATAGATGCCGATGGGCAAGGCGATGGCCCAGGTGAAGATGATCGCCGCGACGGAGATCACGACGGTCAGCAGCAGCCGGTCGCCGATGACGTCCGAGACCGGCCGGCCCCACTCCATCGCCATGCCGAAGTTGCCCTGCAGCATCAGCGCCATCCACTTCATGTACTGCACGGTGATGGGCTTGTCGAGGCCGAGCTGCTCGCGCAGTGCCGCGGCCTCGCCTTCCGAGACCGCGCTGCCGGACGCCGACATCGACGAGATGTAGGACGTCACGTAGTCGCCGGGAGGCAGGTGGATGATGATGAACGACAGCACCGAGATGGCCAGCACCGTCAGCGCAGCGAGCAGCAGGCGGCGAACGATGTAGGACATCATGGCGAGTTCCCGGGACGCGGTCCGGCGCGAGTCTTGAGGAAGCGGCCGCCCGCGGGGCGGGCGGCCGTCATGCCGCTACTTGAAGTAGAACGTGATCGGCTGCGACGAGTACGGCGTGCGCACGTGCTGCGCGTTGACCTGCCGGTCGGGGATGTTGCCCATGTTGTTCTTGACGATGCGCACCCCCATGAACGCCGGCGACTGCCCGACCGTGCCGATGCTGTACACGTTGTCGATCAGGATCTTCCAGATCTCCTTGGCGTTGCTGACGCGGTCCTCCTCCTTCGCGCCGAACGAGGCGCGGAACAGGTCGAACGCGCGCAGGAGCTCGGGATCGTCGGGCTTCTTGCCCGAGGCGCCCTTCGACGCGTACCAGCGGGCGTAGGCCATGCCCATGTGGCTCTCGGCGGCGTCGACGGGGATCGCGTGGCGCGGGAACAGGAACAGCATCTCGGAGCCGTCGTTGGCCCAGGTGATGATCTGGTTCTCGTTGTTGTTGTCGCGCGTGAAGGCGAGATTGCGCTCGAGTTCCTTGATGTCGACGTCGACGCCGATCCTGCGCCACTGCTGCTTGATCATCTCGGCGACCGGCGTGAACGGGACGAACTGGCCGCCGACGGTGACCATCTCGACGCGCACGCGGCCCTTGCCGTCGGCGCGGAGGCGGTAGCCCTCGGGATCCTTCTTCGTGTAGCCGAGCTTGTCGAGCAAGT
Organism: uncultured beta proteobacterium; assembly: GCA_963765065.1. Taxonomy (GTDB): domain Bacteria; phylum Pseudomonadota; class Gammaproteobacteria; order Burkholderiales; family Casimicrobiaceae; genus VBCG01. The sequence goes on from CAVXVH010000013.1 coordinate 405,967, forward strand.
CGTTGGACTGCTTGACGTCGAGCACGCCCCACTTCTTGTTCCACTCGGGTCCCGGGCTGTACAGCGTGCCCGGCGCGGGTGCGATGTTGCCGGCCGTTCCCACCCCCAGCCAGAAGGCCTCGTTCAGCTGGTCGCGGTCGATGCCGAGCGCGAGCGCGCGGCGGAAGTCCCGGCTGCGCAGCAGCTTCATCATTTCGGGATCGCCCTCATAGGAGTTCCCGATGTGCAGCGCAACGTCGGCACCGTTCTGTCCCGGGTCGAGGCGCACCGTGTAGTTGCCCTTCTTCGCGTTCTCCAGGAACACCGGCAGCTTGGAGAGGTGCATGTGCCGTTCCTGGATGTCGTACTCGCCGGCAATCGCGCGCAGGTTCGCCACCTCGGCGTTCTCGGCGAGCGTCATCGTGATGCGGTCGATGTAGGGCAGCTGGTTGCCCGCGGTGTCGACGGCCCAGAAGTACGGGTTGCGCTCCATCGACCACGTCGGCGAGTTGATCGGGGACACGGTCTTCCACGGGGCCATCACCGGGAGTTCGGGGTTGAGCGCCCAGCTGTAGCGGTTGCGCAGCAGCGACACCCAGTTGTCGAAGCCAAGTTCCTTGGCCTTCTTGTTGACCGCGTCCTCGGACGAGTACTTGGGCAGGAACTGCTTCAGGTAGTGCGCCGGGGCATAGGCGCCGCCCCAGTTCTGGAACGCGCCGCGGGTCGCGAGGCCGGCACCGATCGCCGTGCTGCCTGCGAGCTGGTAGACGAAGAACGCGTAGGGTTCGGGGAACTCGAAGGCGACGGTGTAGTCGTCGACCTTGCGCATCTTCCCGTCCTTGCCGTCGATCTGGAACTCGAAGAACGGCGTCGGGACGATGTTCTTGTTGAGGTAGATGTCCTCGAACCAGAAGATGAAGTCGTTCGCCGTGAACGGCTTGCCGTCCGACCACTTCGCTCCCTTGCGCAGGTAGATCGTGGTCGTCTTGCCGTCGTCGCTGACCTTCCAGTCGCGAGCGAGGCTCGGCATGATCTTCGTGCCCGTGTATTCGAACGTCAGAATCTTGTCCGCCGAGTTGATGCGGTTGCCGTTTTCGTGGTCGGCGGGACCCGTGAAGGCGCGGCGCCAGTTGCCGCCGTACTTTCCGACTTCCCGCAGCGGCTTCACCACGAAAAGCTGCGACGGCTCGGGCAGGCGCTTGTCGACCGCCGGCAGCTTGCCGGCCTTGACCTGCGCGGCCAGTGCCGGCGCTTCCTTGAAGGTCTTGGGGAAGGCCTTGGCGTCACGGACGATCTCCGGGCCCTCGAGCTTCCCGATCAGCGAGGCGCCGATCTGCGGGGCTGCGGGTGCGGCCGATTGCGCGGCGGCCCACCCCGACCCCATCGCAAGCGTGCCCGCAAGCCCGAGGCCCGCCAGCACACGAAGCACGCGCGTCAGTTTCATGCCCAACTCCTTCTCATTGGTTTGCGGTTCGCCGTCGCCGGGACCCCGGTCCGTCGCGATCGATCCGGGCTGCCGATGTTGCGGTGCCCAATCACGCCGCGACGACAGGATGGGCGGACGTGCTCTTCCCGTGGCGCCATCTTGCCCCTTCCCGGGCGTCGGGGGTTGCCGCAGATCAAGCCGGCTTCCGGTCGGCGGACCGGCGGAGAGCCATCGCGGGGCAGGCGCAGACGGAAAAACGGCCACCCGAGGGCGGCCGTTCCGTTCACGGAGGAGCCGAACGCGACGTCAGTCGTCGATCACGAACGTGACCTTGAGGATCACCTTGTAGCCGGTGACCTTCCCGTCTTCCACGTTCACTTCCATGTCCTTGACCCACGCGCCCTTCACCTTGCGCAAGGTCTTGTTGGCACGCAAGACGCCTTCGTTGATCGCGTCCTCGAAGCTCTTCTTGCTGACGCTTGAAATCTCGGTGATCCGTGCGACCGTCATGTCGTTTCCTCCTCGAGCGTTGATGAGCCGGGCCGGGATGCCGACGCCACGAGTATGCGCTCGCCGCCGCGCAGCCGCAACGCGGCGGCGGCTCCCGGGAGGGTGGCGCTGCCGCTGCGTACGGCCGCTGCGCAAGGCCCCCCGTCGCTACGAACTGCACGACAGCATCGAGCATCCCGCCCGGTCGCGCGCCCAATCGGGGCGTTTCGCGGCAAAGCGCTCGCGGCCCGGCTGGTCGTCGTACGGCCGGCGCATCACGTCGAGCAGCTCGCCGATGCCGGCGAAGTCGCCCTGTTCCGCGCGGTCGATCGCCTCCTGCGCGAGGTAGTTGCGCAGCACGTACCGGGGATTGGCGCGTCGCATGCGCAGGCGGCGCGCTTCGGGCGAGAGCGGGTCGGTGCGCAGTCGCGCCGCGTGGCGCGCGAGCCACGCGGCGAGGGCGGATTCGTGGGCGGTGCGCTTGCCCTCGTCGTAGAAGGCGTCCGCGAACGGCGCGATCGACAGCGCGTCGACGTCGACGTCCGCGAGCGCGCGGAACGTGATCGTCATGTCCATCTCGGCCGCGTGCATCAGCCCGTAGAGCGCGTGCAGGTGCTCGAGGTCCTCGTCGGTGCAGGTGGCGAGCCCGAGCTTCGCGCTCGCGTGCTCGCGGAACGTGTCCACGTAGACGGCCTCGTAGCGCGCGAGCCCCTCGTGCAGCGGATCATGCGTGTCGAAGAGCGGCACCAGCGCGGACGCGAGCCGGGTCAGGTTCCAGTACGCGATCTGCGCCTGGTGCCCGAAGCGGTAGCGACGCCCCTCGGCGTCGGTGGTGTTCGGCGTCCAGTCGAGATCGAAGTCGTCGATCCAGCCGTACGGGCCATAGTCGATCGTGAGGCCGAGGATCGACATGTTGTCCGTATTCATCACCCCGTGCACGAAGCCCACGCGCATCCAGTGCGCGACCATCACCGCGGTGCGCTCGCAGACCGCGGCGAACCAGCGCGCGCGCAGTGCCGCGTCGACCGGCTGGCCGTCGGCGACGAGCTCCGGAAAGTCGCGCCGGATCGTAAACTCGACGAGACGCGCGAGCAGCGCGACGTCGCCCCGCGAGGCCGGCAGCTCGAAGTTGCCGAAGCGAATGAAGGAGGGCGCCACCCGACAGACGATGGCCCCGGGTTCGGCCCGGGGCCGGCCGTCGTAGAACATGTCGCGGATCACGTCTTCGCCGGTGGCGACGAGGCAGAGCGCGCGCGTGGTCGGCACGCCGAGGTGGTGCATCGCCTCGCTCACCAGGAACTCCCGCACCGACGAGCGCAGCACCGCGCGGCCGTCGGCGCTGCGCGAGTAGGGAGTCGGCCCGGCGCCCTTGAGCTGCAGCTCGAGGCGCTGCCCGGCGGCGTTGACGGCCTCGCCGAGCGTGATCGCGCGGCCGTCGCCCAGTTGGCCCGCCCAGTGGCCGAACTGGTGGCCGCCGTAGTTCGCAGCGTAGGGTTCGCTGCCGGGGACGAGCACATTGCCCGCCATCGCCTCGGCAAACGCGGGTGAGGCCACGTCCGCCTCGGCAAGGCCGAGCAGGTCGGCGCACTCGCGCGACCACGCGACGAGCCGCGGCGCGGCGACCGGCGTCGGCTGCACGCGGGAGTAGAGCGCCCCGTGCACCTGCCGCCGGCCGGGCTCGTGCGAAGGGTCGGCCGGCAGCTCGCGGACGAAGCGGTTGTCGAAGCGCAGTGGTGGCATGGGTCGCAGCATCGATCGGGCCACAGGATAGACGGGAAGGGGGCGCCGCGGTTCCGCGATCGGGTGGGCGCGGCCGCCGCATCTGCGCCTGGAGGGTCGCCGTGGCGGCGACCGGGTCCCCGTGTACGCGGTTGTGGCGCGGTTCGGACGCTTCCCGGGCCCGATGACGCCAAAAGCGGCCCGGGAGACACCGGCGCCCGGACAATTGCTTTAGACTTGTTCAACTACGATCGCTAACCCGCTAGAAACGCAGCGGATTTGCCGAGTGAACGCTGTGCTGACCCGCCTACCTTCATGACGTCCGGCATCGTCCTGTTCGCGCTCGCGATCGCCGCGCTCGGCATTGCCGTCGTGGTGGGGCTCGTCCGGCGCCGTCGCGCCGAAAACCCGAACACCAAGGGCGGCCTCGATGCGCCCTCGGCGGCGCAATGGACCGAGGGCGAGACGACCCGGCTGCTGTCGTCGGCGGAGTTGCCGGGACTCTATCTCGTCCGCCCACGATTCCTGTCCAAGGCCGAGGGCATGGTCTACCTGCTGCTGCGCGCCGCGTTCCCGCGCCACGAGATCTTCGCGCGCGTGCGTCTCGCGGACGTGCTGCAGGTCAAGATCGGCCCGCAGGGGATGGAGCGGCTGCGCGCGTTCCGCAAGATCGCGAACCAGCACATCGGCTTCGTGATCGTCGACCGCGACATGACGATCGTCGCGATCGTGGACGCGAAGGAACCCGACACGATCGTCAATCCACGCGACCAGAAACTCGAGATCATCAAGCAGCGCTGCCTGCAGGCTGCGCAGGTGAAGTACATCTGCGTCTACCCGCCGCAACTGCCCCGCTACAAGGAGCTGCGCGAGCAGGTCCTCGGGTCGACCGCAGACGTGGTGGCGTAGCGGCGCCGTCCGGCGCTTCGGTCCGCCCCCGACTCGCGTCGCATCGGCGGCGCGTACCATTCGAGTACCGGGACTGCGTCGCCCGCGCACGCGCGCAGGGTGCGCACGGTCCTGCCCGGAGATCCCGCATGTCCTCGTTCAAGCTCACGTACTCGACGATGTTCGATCCGCCTGCGGAGCTGCACTCGCGCTTCGAGGAGGCGCTGACCACGGTGCGCACCTATGCCGGAGCCGAGCACGCGATGCTGATCGGCGGCCGCGACGTGCGGGCGTCCCGGCAGTTCGACGCGAAGAGCCCGATCGACCAGCGCAACGTGCTGGGCCGCTTCCAGGCCGGGGACGCCACGCACGCGTCGGCGGCGGTCGCGTCGGCTCGGGCGGCGTTCCCGGCATGGTCGGCAACGCCCTGGACCGAGCGGGTCGCGGTCCTGCGCCGAGCGATCGCGCACATTGAGGCGCGCGTCTACGAGCTCGGTGCCGTGCTCGCGCTCGAGGTCGGCAAGAACCGCATGGAGGCGCTCGGCGAGGCGCAGGAGACCGCCGACCTGATCGCGTACTACTGCGACCAGATGGAGGCAAACCACGGCTACGTGCGGGCGATGCAGTCCGATCCGCTGCCGGGCTTCGTCTCCGAGAACACGAGCGTGCTGAAGCCTCACGGTGCGTGGCTGGTGATCGCGCCGTTCAACTTCCCGTTCGCGCTCGCCGGCGGCCCGGTCGGCGCGGCGCTCGTCGCCGGCAACACCGTGGTGCTGAAGCCCGCGAGCTCGACCCCCTGGAGTGCCCGGCTGCTTGCGCTGGCGCTGCGCGACGCCGGCGTTCCGCCCGGCGCGTTCAACCTCGTCACCGGCCCGGGCGGAAGCCTCGGGCAGTCGCTGCTCGATCACCCCGACGTCGCCGGCGTCACGTTCACCGGGAGCTACGAGGTCGGCATGCACCTGTACCGCTCGATCGCCGCCGCACCCTGGCCACGGCCGTGTATCGCCGAAATGGGCGGCAAGAATGCCGCGATCGTGTCGCGCCACGCCGACCTGAAGGACGCGGTCACCGGCATCGTGCGTTCCGCGTTCGGCCTGTCCGGGCAGAAGTGCTCTGCCTGCTCGCGCGTCTACGTCGAGCACACGGTGTTCGCGGACTTCGTCGCCGCGCTGCACGGTGCGACCGCCAAGATCGCCGTCGGCGACCCGACGCGGCGCGAGCACTGGATGGGGCCGGTGATCGACGCGGCAGCGGTCGCGCGTTACGAGGACGCGACGGCGCAGGTCCAGGCACTCGGTGCGGACGGGGCGATCGTCGAGGGCGGGCTGCGGCTCGACCGCAGCGAGCTGGCGCACGGCCTGTTCGTCGCGCCGACCGTGGCGCGCGCGCCCCTCGACCACCCGCTGTGGTCGCGCGAACTGTTCGCGCCCTTCGTGCTGGTGGCGCCTGTGGCAACCATCGAGGAAGGCATCGCGCGCGCCAACGCCGTGCCCTTCGGGCTCACGGCCGGCTTCTACGGCGGCGCGGAGGAGACCGAGCGCTTCTTCGGATCGATCGAGGCCGGCGTGACCTACGCCAACCGGCCGCAGGGCGCGACCACGGGAGCGTGGCCGGGTTTCCAGCCGTTCGGCGGCTGGAAGGGCTCCGGATCGACCGGCCGCGGCGGTGGGTCGCTGTACTACCTGCCGCAATACATGCGCGAGCAGTCGCAGACGCGCGTTCGCCGCGAGGTCTAGCCACAGCCGTCGGGGGCGGTGTAAGCGGCGCTTGGCCCGTCCCGGGCCGGCGGGCGACAATGGCGCCCCTTTGCCCGCGACCATCGACAATGACGTCCTCGCTACGCCCGCTGCCCGCGCTGCTGTTCGCGCTGCTCGCTCCCCATCTCGCCGCGCAGGTTCCAGCACCGGCGCCGGTGCCCGCCAACGGTGGGAGTCTCGTGTTCCAGGGCGACACCACGCGCGCGGGCATCGGCTGGGACAGCGACAACGACTGGCGTGGCGAGCTGTTCCACGTGTTCCGCGAGGACGCCGGCAGCGCGTGGCTCGGCGAACTGTGGGCGACGAGCGAGTCGGCCGGCGGCGCCAAGCTCTCCTACCACTGGCGGCCGGCCGGTGCTGCCGTGGATGCAGGCGTGCGCAAGCTGTTCGGCGCGGTCGACCAGAACCGTGACCGCGACCGCAAGGTCACGCTGGGCGGCGGCTACGAGACCGAGCGCTTCTTCGCGTCGGGGTACCTGTCCGCCGGCGTGACCGGCCGGCGCGAGACGGGAGTCTCGTCGACGTCGACGACGCAAACGATCACGGGCGTCGAGCCGGGCGGCCGCCCCTACGAGCAGGACATCACGACCACGGTCACCACGCGCCTCTTCGAGCGCGCCTACGACTGGGGCGTGGGCGGCCGCGTCGGTCACTTCTATCCTGGGCCGCTGGTGCGCGTCGAGGCGGGCCTCGACTACGAGTGGGGGAGCGGCAGAACGGGCCAGACGACGCTGTCGCTCGGCGCCGAGAAGTTCTTCGCCGGGACGCCCCACAGCATCGCGGTCAGCGGCGAGGTCTACCGCAAGCACGGCGGCATCGAGACCGACCGCGACGACGCACGCTTCTGGCTGATGTATCGCTACTCGTTCGGCAGCACGGCATGGCGGCCCGAGAAGTCCTTCCGCATGGTCGAGGTGCCGACGCCGCAGGCTGCCGAGCCGGCGACGCCCGCGGTCGCGGCATCGGCGGTTGTCCCCGCCGCACCGGCGACGCCGCGCGTCGAGAAGCGCATCGTCAAGACCACGGCGTCGGCCGCCTCGGACCTGTTCTTCGACCTCGACCGCGCGACGTTGCGACCGGAGGCGAAGGCCGCGCTCGAAGCGGTCGCGGCACGGCTCAAGGCTGCGGGCTTCGAGGGCAACGTGCGCGTCGCGGGCCACACCTGCGACCTCGGACCCGAGGCCTACAACCTCAAGCTCTCGCAGCGGCGCGCGAGTGTGGTGCGCGACCAGCTGATCGCGGCGGGCGTGCCCGCGAACCGCATCCTCGCCGAGGGGGAGGGCGAGGCGAATCCGCGCCATCCCAACACGCCGTCCGAGCGGCCGAAGAACCGGCGCGTCGACATCGAATTCGTCACGTTCGTCGACAAGGTCGAGGAGGTCGCGGTCGCGCCGCCGCCGGCACACGTACCGCCCGTGCCGCCGGCCGTGTCGGCACCGCGCCCGGCGCCTGTGCCTGCGGTCGAGTGGAAGCAGGAGGAGATCGCGACCGAGCCCGCGTGGCTGCGCCGGGCGCTGCGCAATCCCGCCGGGCACAAGCAGAGCGTCGACGTCTACCGCACGCAAAGCGAGAGCACCGAGGTCGCCGAAGGGCCGAAGCGCTACCTGAATCGGGGGCCGTCGGCGCAGAACGATGCCTACACCGTGAACACCGACAGCCGCGCGAATGCGTTTGCGGTCCTCGCCAATGACGGCGATCCCGACGGCGATCCGCTGTCGATCGCATCGGTGGGGGCACCGGCGCACGGCACGGCCGTGGTGAGCGGCGCGCAGGTGCTCTACACGCCGGCACCGGGCTACGTCGGTGCCGATGCGTTCAGCTACACGGTGGGCGACGGCAGGGGCGGCACGTCGACGGCGACGGTGGCCGTCACCGTCGTGCGCCAGAATCGTGCGCCGGTCGCGCGCGACGACTATGCGGTCGCGGGCTACAACACGCCGCTCGCGATCGACGTGCTCCGCAACGACAGCGACCCCGACGGCGACGCGCTCGCCGTCGTCTCGTTCACGCAGCCCGTCAACGGCCTCGTGACGCGCGGCCCCGGCAACACGCTCGTCTACCGTGCGAATCACAACTACATCGGCTACGACGCGTTCTTCTACGAGATCTCCGACGGCAAGGGCGGCTCGGCGCGCGCGGGTGTCACCGTGTTCGCGGATCCATGAGCGGACGGGACGCGTCGTCCGCCACCGCCCGGCCCCGGGTACTTCACGCAAGCGAGGCAACCATGTCGCACCGTCCGGTTCTGCGCACCGGTCCGCTCGGATCCCCGCCGTGGGAGACGAGCGACCCGTTCCTGTTCTGCGTGCATCACGTCGACGATTATCCCGCCGGCAACGATGCGCTCGGGCCGGTGGCCCCACTTGCCGGCCGCGCGCTCGGCCAGGACTTCGAGGGCCGCGACGGATGGCGGATGTACCACGGCCGCACCGTGCCGGGCTTCCCGCAGCATCCGCACCGTGGTTTCGAGACGGTCACCGTGGTCCGGCGCGGCTTCGTCGACCACTCGGATTCGATGGGTGCGACGGCGCGCTACGGCGCCGGCGACGTGCAATGGCTGACCGCAGGGAGCGGCATCCAGCACGCCGAGATGTTTCCGCTCGTCGAGCGCGCCGCCGGCAATCCGCTCGAACTGTTCCAGATCTGGCTCAATCTGCCGGCGGCCGACAAGATGGCCGCGCCGCACTTCGCCATGTTCTGGGACGTCGACGTGCCGCGCGCCGCGCCGGCCGCAGGCGTGTCGGTGACGCTCGTCGCAGGCGCGCTGGACGGACGCGCGCCGCCCGCGCCGCCGCCGGCGTCGTGGGCCTCGCGCGCCGATGCCGACGTCGCGATCTGGACCGCGCATCTCGCGCCCGGTGCCCGCTGGACGCTGCCGCCCGCGCAACGCGGCTGCAACCGCCGCCTGTACCTGCATCGCGGTGCTGCATTGCGCATCGGCGGCGAGGACGTGCCGGGCCAGCGCTGGGTCGACCTCGATGCCGAGGCCTCGCCACTGCTCGAGGCCCGCGACGGTGAGGTCGAATTCCTGCTCTTGCAGGGGCGCCCGATCGGCGAGCCCGTCGCGCAGTACGGCCCGTTCGTGATGAACACCCGGGAAGAGGTCGCGCAGGCCTTCGCGGACTACCAGCGCACGCAGTTCGGCGGCTGGCCGTGGCCCTCCCTCGATCCGGTCCACCCGCGCGACGCGGGCCGTTTCGCACGGCACGTCGGCGGCAAGGTCGAGCGGCCCTAGACGGGGTCCACGCCGCTCCGGGGGGAACGGCCTCGCGCCGGCCGCGCGTGCGCACGACCACAGGCGGCGACGAAGGCATCGCGCGAGTGCTGCACGAAGCAGCGGTTGCGCGTCCGTTCCTCGGCGATGGTCGACACGCGCCGGTCGCGGTGCGCGTGCGCGGGAAACACCAGCGTGTCGTCGGGCAGCACGAAGAGCTTGCCGGTCACGCTGTCGTAGAGGCGCCCGGGATCGACGTGCGTCGTGTGCGCTCGATTGCCTCCGCCCGGATCGATCGTGTCGCCGCAGAAGAGCCGGTCGCGCCAGAGGAAGGCGACGCTGTCGGCGGTGTGGCCGGGGACGGTGATCACGCGCAGCAGTTCGGCGCCGAACGCCAGCGTCTCGCCGTCGGTCAGCGGCCGCAGCCGGCTCGACCCGCCGGCGAGCGTCGCGCCGGTGCGCAGGCACAGCGCCGCGGCGCCGTCGTCGACGCCATCGTGCGAATGCGTCCTCAGCACCCAGCGCAGCCGCATCCGGCGCTCGTCGAGCAGCGCCAGCACGATCGGGTGATCCTCGCTGCCGGCATCGATGACCACGGCCTCCGCCGCGCCTGCGTCTGCCAGCACGTACGCAAGCGACATGCAGGCAGGCGACACGAGCTGGCGGAAGAACATCGTCGTCGCGGAGGGCGGTCACCCGCCCTCCGAAGTCGGGCTCGCGACCCTCAGTACTTGAACCCCGCGGCCGGTGCGGGCGCGGCCGCGGCGGTGCCCGACGCCGGCCCGGCCACCCCTGGCGTCGTCGCGACGTCGTTCATCGCAAACACGATCTGGTCGCCATTGCCGAGGTAGGCCGTGTCCTTCGAGCGGTGCCGCGCCGTCCCCTGCACGACGCCCACGCCCGCCTCGATCAGCTTCCTGGCGGTGAGGATGCCGGTACAGTGGTTGCACGCGACCTTCTCGAAGCCCCAGCTCTTGAACACGGCAACGAGATCGTCGTACTTCGGGTCCCACTCCTCGAACGGCGACACGTGCAATCCGCCGTAGAGGCCGTAGAGCTTCTTCGCCTTCACCGCGCGCTGTGCCGTCGAGGCGAACTGGAGGATGCCCTGGTGGCAGCATCCCGTGACGGTGACGAGCCCCTTGTCCTTGACGTTGAAGAACAGCGACTGCTCGCCGAAGACGCGGCAGATGATGGGTGTCTGGAAGTTGTACAGTGCGGCGCCCGGGAACAGCTTGTGCAGGCCGGGCTGCGTCTCGATCAGCTCGCCCCGGTGGCCGGCCGCCTTGATGTAGTCCAGCCCTTCCGGGTAAACGCCCTTCGGGTAGAGCCCGCGCACGGTCGGCGCGTACTTGAACACCACCGGGATGCCCCAGAAGTGGTCGAAGTGCTCGTGGGACATCACGAAGTAGTCGATCTTGCCGTCGGCGAGCAGCTTGTCGATGCCCTCCCGCTTGAACGACTTGTCGATCCAGTCGTACGACCAGCCGGAGTCGAGCAGGATGCGCTTCACCTCTCCTTCCAGCGTCTCGACCTCGATCAGCGCCGAGAAGCCGCCGGCGTTGCCGGGATTGACGGAGTTCTCCATCTGGAACGCCCAGGCGTCCTCGAGCTTGCCGGGCAGGAACGCCTTGATCTGCTTCAGTCCTTCCTCGTAGCTGCCCTTGCCGAGCTTGCCCTTCGGCTGCGCGAACGGGGGCCAGTTGTAGGTGTACTGATTGACGAGCAGGCCGCCCGCGCCCTTGATGTCGCCCATCAGCATCTTGTTGTCGAACCAGCTCGTTTCGCTGATGTTGGTGACCTTGACGCTCTTCACCTCGCCGATGTCCTCCTTCGGCGGCGCGGCCTTGGCGAAGTGCTGCTTGCGCCACGGCGAGTACGAGTAGACGCCCATCGCGCCGAGGGCGCCTGCCATCGTCCCGACGGCGACGCCCTTGGTGAAGTCGCGCCGGCTGCTGCTGTTGGTGTCGGACATAGTGTCGTTCTCCTTCCCGCGCGCGGGTCAGATCCAGATCCAGCTGGTCTTGCCGGCGACCGGCAGCGCCCAGACGATCAGGAAGTAGAGGGCCACGCCCGCGGCGAGCCCGACGGCGAGGCCGAGGCTGAAGTGGGTCTTGTTCATCGTCGTTCCTTTCCTAGTCCGCGTAGCCGGGCACGAGGGGCCGCTGCGACGGCTTGCGCGCCGCCTGCTCGGCGGCACCGACCTTGCGCCACGCGGGCCAGTTGTCCATGTACCAGTGGTGCACGAGCATGATGTTGATCAGCCAGATCGTCGGGATCATCGGGAACTGCTCGGGCTGCGAGATGCCCTTCTGCGTGCCGAGCGCGAGCGGGCTGATGTTGTAGTAGAAGATCATCAGCGCCACGCCGGCGACGAGCACGATGGCCGTGCGCGCGAGCAGGTTCACCGGTGCTGCGAAGCGCGTCGGCGCGTTGCCGCAGTAGAAGTTGAGGTAGAGCGCGGGCAGCAGGAAGAAGATCATCATCTCGCCCACGTGCAGCCAGCGCCAGTCGGGCGCGTTCTCGTTGCGAGTGCCGCGGATCGTCTCGCCGAGGAACAGTTCCTGGGCGAAGTACAGGAACAGGTGGAACGCCCAGGCGATCGCGATGATGCCGAGGAACGTCGCTACGCGGCGCAGCCACGCGTTGCGGATCAGCTTGAACGGATAGCGCTCCCAGATCGTCTCGACCAGCCACACGACGACCGTCGCGCACATGATCCACGAGATGTGGAAGTTGCCGCTGACCGTGTTGGCGAAGTCCTCCCAGTAGGGTGGCGCGAGTGCCGTGAAGTACTGCCACGGGTAGTAGAGGATGCCCATGTGCGGGTGCATCGTCACGAAGTACAGCACCACCGAGAGGAAGAACGTGACGATCAGGATCGTGATGCCCTGCACGGGCTGCTTCTCGTCCTGCCAGGGGGCACGTTCCATGCCGATGACCCACGCCGGGGACAGCCACGAGGCCAGCGCGGCGAACATCAGGATCGCGAGCGCGGCATATTCCTCGGCGAAAAAGCGCGTCATCCGCGGCAGCGCGGAGGTGCGCTCGGGGTCGAAGTAGGCGATGCCCATCTTGCCGAGGAAGCCCTGGAAGAAGCCGTGGATCACCAGCCACATGATCGCCACGGCCACCGGCACCGCGAGCGCCGCCTTGAAGAGCGGGTGCCAGGTCTCGAGCTGCTGGCGGCGCATCGGCCAGAACTGGAAGATGTACGCCATCCAGATCAGGATGATCAGGAGCCAGCGCGTGTACATGTAGCCCACGTAGGGCGTGTACAGGCGCATCACGCCGCGCGGATCCTGGAAGATCCACCACGTCGCGTAGAACACGGCGAGCAGGCACACCACGTTGACGAGGTGCGCGACCGGCGCGCTCCAGCGCGCGGCCAGCGTCCGCTCCTCGAGATAGCCGGCGCCGTAGCGTTCGACCGTCGTTGACGTCATCTCGGTTCACTCCCTTCGATGGCAGCCGGCGTCCGGCCGGCCGTGCGGAAAATTTCCTTCAGTACCTCGACGTCGCTGCGTCCCTCGGTGGCAATGCCCAGTCGCCGCGCCTCGTCGGCGAGGAACGGCTTCGCCTCGTTGACCTGCGCGCAGGCCAGCTCGTAGGAGCCAAAAAACTCGTCCAGCGGGTCGGGTTCGGGCGCGGGCTCCGCGAGGTGCCGGAAGAGGAAGCCGCGACGCGACAGCTCAGTGCTCATGGTGTGGGTCTCCGCAGCCGCAGGCGGCACGGTCGTGGATCGCCTCGGCTTCGCAGTGCGCGCAGAACGCGCCGACGGGATCGAAGCGCCAGCGCGCGGCCTCGTCCCAGCGACCGGTGTCGACCGGGCTCCCGCTGCGGACGCATCCTGACCCGATCGGCAACGGCGCGTCGGCGAGTCCGGGCAGCGCGAAGCCGCGCGCCTCGAGTCGCCAGTGCGCGATGGCCGCGTCGTCGAGTGCGGTCGCGCCGTCCTGGTCGACCCGCCATCGGCCGCCCGGTCTGCGCGTTGCGCACACGCTCTGCGGCGCACGGCGCCCGAGATAGGCGAGCGCGCAGCCGAGCGGGTCGACGGCGGCGAACGAGAGCGCGAGCCCGGGTACGTGGCGACGGATCGTCCAGCTGTGTCCGTCGTGCGTCTCCTCGAGCCAGTGGTCCGGTGCCTCGAGGACGAGCGCGATGCCGTCGGCGGCGAGTTCCAGTTCGAGCACGCCCACGGCAAACAGGCCCGGATCGAGGTCCGCGGCCGCGTGCCAGTGCGGCGTGCCGGTCGCGTCGAACGTTCCGCTCGTGCGCGCCTCGCGCTCGACCGGAGCGAAGCACGCGAACAGCGTCTCCGACGGATGGGGGAAGTAGCGCAGCGCGAAGCTCGCCCGTCCCGGGCGTGGCTCGTCGGCCGGCATCAGCGCCATCTCGAACGCACCGGCGTGGGTGCGCGTCCACAGGTACCACGCAGTCGCGTGCTTCGCCCGGCTGATCGCCGCGAGTCCCAGCGCGGCACGCGCCTGCGGGTCGGGAAAGACGAGCGCGAACGCTCCTTCGACGATGGCGTGCGCGAGGTCGTGGTCGGCAAGCGCCGCCTGGGCAGCGTCGAACGCGGGGACGGAGGCGTCGGGCATCGGGTCGCGACCGGAAAACCGTCGCCAGCGTGCGGCGACGGCGGTGCCTCTCGGATCGCACGCTGCGTGCCAGCCGCGTGTCGGCGAAAATTGGCGGCGAATCATGTCGTTGCGGACTGCGCCCGGGGCAGATGGGGCGCATTGCTGCCATTTGATGCAGCGCATGGCAGTGTCACTGCCGCTCGTGGCAGAGTTGCGACATGAACGCCGTGTCGCTGCTGTGGCCCGAGCTCGTGTCGTTCCTCGACTCGCGTCCCGAGCCGCACATCCTGATCGACCGCGACTACCGGATCCTGGCGGCGAACCCCGCGTACCGGCGCAACTGCGCCGGCGGACGCGACGTCGTCGGACGTGCCTGCCACGAGATTTCGCACGGCTTCGCGGTGCCCTGCGACCGCATGGGCGAGTCCTGCCCCCGCGCGCGGTGTGAAGCGTCCGGCACCCGCGAGCACGTGGTTCACCTGCACCACACGCAACGCGGCGAGGTCTACGAGAGCATCGAGGTCGCGCCGGTGCGCGGGGCCGACGGTGCCGTCGTCGGTTTCGTCGAGCGGCTCGAGCCGTTCGCGAGCGCGGGGCGGGAGCGCGCGATGGCGGCGCTCGTGGGTCGCTCGCGGCCGTTCGCGTACATGCTGGGACTCGTGGCGCGCGTGGCGCCGTCCGACGCCGCGGTGCTGCTGCTCGGCGAGTCGGGAACCGGCAAGGAACTGGTCGCCCGCGCGATCCACGATGCGAGCAGACGCTCGAGCCAGCCATTCGCCGTCGTCGACTGCTCGGGGTTGCCGGAGACGCTGTTCGAGAGCGAGATCTTCGGCCACGAGCGCGGCGCGTTCACCGGCGCGACCGCGCGCAAGCCGGGGCTGGTCGAGGCCGCGAGCGGCGGCACGCTGTTCCTCGACGAGGTCGGCGACATTCCCCTCGCCCTGCAGGTCAAACTGCTGCGGCTGCTGGAGACCGGTACGTACCGCCGCGTCGGTGGCACGGAGCTGCTGCGTGCGGACATCCGCCTGGTCTCGGCGACCAATCGCCCGCTCGAGGCGATGGTCGAAGCGGGACGCTTTCGCGAGGACCTGTATTACCGGCTGAACACGTTCCCGATCCGGCTGCCCGCGCTGGCCGAGCGCGCCGACGACATTCCGCTGCTCGTGGAGGCGCTGCTAGCGCGGATCGTGCCGCAGCGGCGCATCGCGGTGACCCCGGAGGCGCTGGCGCTGCTCACGGCTTATCGCTACCGCGGCAACGTGCGCGAACTGCGCAACGTGCTCGAGTGGTCGGTGCTGATGGGCGACGGCACTGCGATCGAGCCCGCGCACCTGCCCGATCGCCTGCGCGAGTGCGAGCGGGAAGCCGCGGCGGCGCCCACCACGCTCCGCGGGCTCGAACACGCTGCACTGCGGTCCTATGCGGCAACGCATCCGGGCACGCGGCGCGATCTCGCGCGTGTGCTGGGCGTGAGCGAACGGACACTGTACCGCCGCCTGCGGGCGCGCTGAACCGGGCCCTCCCCAAACGACCTGCGTACTCGGTCGTGGTGTCGGTCAGCCGTTCAGCACCCGCGCGTAGAGCTCGCGATCGACGTTGCCGCCGCAGAGGATTGCCGCGACACGCTTGCCGACGCGGTCGGTCGCGTTCATCAGCGCGGCAAGCGGCGCGGCGCCGGCGCCCTCGGCCACTTGGTGCGTATCGTCGAAGTAGATGCGCATCGCCTCCTCGACGTCGGCGTCGCTCACCTCCACGACGCCGGCGGCGCCCTTCACGATGGCCTCCAGCGCGGCCGGCACCGGCACGCGCACCGCCATGCCGTCGGCCATCGTGTCCGCAGTCGCGGTTTCGATGGAACGCCCCGCGGCGAACGACTGGGCGTAGGCGTTCGCATGGGTCGACACCACGCCGACGATCTCGGTCGCGAGCCCGAGCGCGTCGCGCGCGGCGATCAGGCCGCAGATGCCCGAGCCGCAGCCGATCGGCACATAGACGCGATCGAGCCGGGGCGCGGCGCGGAAGAGTTCGAGCGCATAGGTCGCCACACCTGCGACGAGCTCCCGCTCGAACGGCCCCACGAAGCGGATGCCGCGCTCGGCAGCGAGCGCGGCGGCGTGCACGCGCGCCTCGTCGAAATCGCGGCCGTGTTCCACGAGCGTCGCACCCCACTCGCGCATCGCGCGATTCTTCGCCGGCGAGTTGCCGTGCGGGACGACGATCGTGCAGGCGATGCCGTGGCGACGCGCAGCAAACGCGAGGCTTTGGCCGTGGTTGCCGCGTGTCGCGCTGATCACGCCCTGCGGGAGGTCGCCGGCCGCAGCGAGTGCGCCGAGCAGGTTGAGCCCACCGCGGACCTTGAACGCGCCGGTCGGCGTGTGGTTCTCGTGCTTGACCCACACCTCACAGCCGGCGCGACGCGCGAGGAGCGGCCACGCGTACTGCGGCGTGGGCGGCATCGCCGCGTAGACGCGCTGCGCAGCCGCCTCGATCTCCACGAGACCGATGCGCAGCGGCTCGGCCATCGTCACTGCATGAAGTTGAGCCAGACCCACAGCACGATCACCGCGCCGACGATCGACATCACGAGCCCGGCGGGCTGGAAGCCGGCCTTGCCGCGCGAGAAGAGCGTGCCGATGAATCCGCCCAC
>CAVXVH010000014.1:0-280692 GCA_963765065.1 uncultured beta proteobacterium
CCGAGAATGGTGTTGATCATCAATGATTTGCCGACATTCGGTCGACCAAAAAAGGCCACCTTTAACCGTCCCATCCGGCAGATTGATGTCATCACCAGCTTCGTCCGGAATCGCCGCGCACAGGCCATCCATCATCTCCGCAAAACCATAGGTATGCTCAGCCGAGAGCGGCCACAACTGCTCTATCCCCATTTCATAAAACGGTGATAGCAGTTCCAGTTCCTTTTCCGGCCCGTCGATCTTGTTGACTACGTGAAAAACCGTCTTTTTCGAACGCCGAAGGATGTCAATGACTTCCCAATCGGCAGGCGTTATCCCCTGTTTGCCATCCAAGAGAAAAAGAATAATATCCGCCTCCTCAATGGCGAGCATGGCCTGATCGCGAATATGCTGGACCATGGCATCTTCAGGATTATCGTCGATGCCGCCGGTATCGACAAGGATAAAGTCCTTATTCTCCCAAACCACCCGATCGTAATGACGGTCGCGGGTGACTCCGGGGGTAGGATCGACGATGGCCTTGCGTGATTTCGTGATCCTGTTGAACAAGGTCGATTTTCCCACATTGGGACGGCCGATCAGGGCAACGATGGGAGAATGGCTGGTGGATGACATGTTTTTCAACCTTTTTTAAACGTATCCCGCGCCTGGTGGCGAGGAAGGATTATGGGTACTGCATATTTGAGTACCGCATGCCGACGGCCAGGGAAATTACACAAAGCACTATAAATATAATCAGCATCAGAAAGCTGATTTGCAGTACCCGGGATAATGTTACGCGGCGGTAAATCGGGTTCCCCCTCCTTCAATCTCGATATAATGATCTTAAAATCTTTTACAAAACGGAAATTATGCCGTGATAAAATTTTTATCTTTGCCTATTTACTTTAATATTCATGTTCTGCAGCATTTGCCATGCCCGCTCCACATTTTTTGCTTCTTCAGCTTCGGCAGCCCCGACTGTAGTTTTTCCTGTTGAATAAATAATTACAGTATTTCCATCTTCGTCTTTGACTTCTCTTGTTCCCATGGTATCATCATCTTTCGCAGCTTCTTCCTGTTTGATCATCATCTGGATTGTCTTATCACTCACGCCGGCTTTTTTTAACTCCAGCACCTGCTGCGGCGTTAATGCCGAGGCGTAAATTGCCGAAAATAAAACGCAAAAACAGACTGTTGAACCAATTATTAAATTTTTCATAATCATCACCTTTTTTATTCTGTTCAAAACAGGGAAATTTGCCGTGGGTAATTGCCGAACTCCCGCATCAATCTCTTGTGCTATTTCGATACGCCCTGAAGGGTATTTTATCAAGAAAATATTGAAAGCATCATTTAAAATTACTGTATTTTTTGATTAATTTACTTATTATCAACTTTTACAAAGTCGGTTATCTCTTGGAACAAAGGCGCTATCGCATAAAACGGCCAGTCGTTGTGGCCCGCCCGGGGATGACCCACAGACGCTTTTTGCCCTCGGGCAAATACGCATATAAATTGCGGGCGTGTTGAATGGGCAGGATTTCGTCACGTTCGGCGCCGACAACAGAAATGTTTCTCGGGAAGTTTTTCAGATTTTCGATGCTATCGTACTTGTCGGTCAAAAGCATGTTCACGGGAAAAAAAGGAAACAGCGATTTGGCAACTGATGCCAGTGTATCCCAGGGCGTAATTAATATGATCCCGGCAATGGGAACTGTTGCTTGCCGGGCAACAGCGGCGGCGACGCCGTTCCGTCCTGATCGCGCACAACCAGGAGCAGTCCATGGACACCAGCAACATCACCACCGCCCGCGCGCAGGCCCTGGCCGCGCTCGACACTGCCACCGACCTCGGCGCGCTCGAGGCCTGGCGCCAGGCCGAGCTGGGCCGGAACGGGCGCGTCACCGGCCTGTTGCGGCAGATTGCCGGCGTGGCGCCGGAGGAGCGGCCGGCCTACGGGCAGGCGGTGAACGCCGCCAAGGACGAGCTGGAGGCGCTCTACGAGCGCGGCACGCGGCACTGGCCGCCGACGCGCTGGCCGACCAGCTCGCCGCCGACGCGCTGGACGTCACGCTGCCCGGCACCGGCCCGCATGCGCGGCGGCCTGCACCCGTCCACGATCGCCTTGCGGCGCGTGGCGGAGATCTTCGCCGACATGGGCTTCCAGGTCTACCGAGCCGCGAGGTCGAGAGCGACGCCTACAACTTCGAGCTGCTCAACATCCCGCGCGCACCATCCGGCGCGCGACATGCAGGACACGTTCTACGTGCGACGACGGACGTGGTGCTGCGCACGCACACCTCGCCGGGGCAGATCCACGCCATGCGCGCAGTACGCGCCGGAGCCGATCCGCGTCATCCTGCCGGGCATGTGCTACCGCTACGAGCAGATCACGCCGCGCAGCGAGATCCAGTTCCACCAGGTGGAGGGCCTGGCCGTCGGGCCGGACATCACCATGGCCGACCTGAAGGGCACGATCCAGAACTTCGTGCAACCGCATGTTCGGCGCGGGCCGGGCGCTGCGCTTCCGGGTCCAGCTACTTCCCCTTCACCGAGCCGACGGCCGAGGTGGACGTGGACTGCATCCTGTGCGGCGGCAGGGGCTGCCGGGTGTGCAAGCACACGGGCTGGCTGGAGATCATGGGCTGCGGCATGGTGCACCCGGTGGTGCTGGCCAACGGCGGCTACGATCCGGCGCGGTACAGCGGCTTCGCCTTCGGCATGGGGTCGGAGCGCATCGCCATGCTCAAGTACGGCATCGACGACATCCGCCACTTCTGGGCCAATGACCTGCGCTTCCTGGAGCAGTTCGGTAGATCGCGCGTGAAAGCATGGGAGCACGGAAGATGCTGACGATCGATCTGGAGCTGGCTCAAGGACTACGTTGACCTGGCCGGCGTGCCGGTGACGGAGCTGGCCGAGCGCTGACGCCTGGCCGGCCTCGAGGTCGAGGGCATCGAGAAGATCGGCGACTGGTGGGACCGCGAGCGGCTGCTGGTCGGCCAGGTCGTCCGCGTGCTGCCGCACCCCAACGCCGACCGGCTGGTGCTGGCGGACGTGGACTACGGCGCGGGCGAGCCGCACCGGGTCGTCACCGGCGCGCCGAACCTCTTGCATTGCGCGAGTCGGGCGAGCTGGCGCAGCCGCTGAAGGTCGTCTTCGCCCGCGAAGGCGTGACGCTCTACGACGGGCACGCCGAGGGCTGGGTAATGGATGACGCTCAAGGGCCGGCCAGGTGCGCGGCGTGATGAGCGACGCCATGGTCTGCAGCGCGAAGGAGATCGGGCTGTCCGAGGACCACGACGGGCATCCTCATCCTGCCCGACGATGCCCCCGTGGGCGCGCCACTGGTGGACGTCCTGGGCGACACCGTGCTCGAGGTGGCGATACTGGCCGAACATGGCGCGCTGCCTCAGCCATGGTGGGCGTGGCCCGCGAGGTCGGCGGCCATCCTGGAGCGGCCGTTCTGGGCGCCCGAGCCGGCCTCGCCAGGGTGAGACGGCGCGGGCGGCGAGACCGTCGGCGAGCTGGTGGAGGTGGAGATCGCACGACCCGCGACCTGTGCCCGCGCTACACGGCGCGCGGTCATCCGCGACGTCACGATCGGGCCCGTCGCCGGGCTGGATGCAGCGGCGGCTGACGCTGGCCGGCATGCGCCCGATCAACAACGTCGTGGACATCACCAACTACGTCATGCTGGAATGGGGCCAGCCGCTGCACGCCTTCGACTACGACGGGCTCGTGGCGCGCGCCGGCGGCGAGCGCGCCGCGGATCATCGTGCGCCGCGCGCGACCCGGCGAGCGCATGACGACGCTGGACGACGTGCGAGCGGACCTTCGACGCGGACACGCTGCTGATCACCGACGCGGCCGGGGCCGCTGGCCATCGCCGGCGTGATGGGCGGCGCCGAGACGGAGGTGACGGACGGCGACCACGAACTGCTGCTGGAGGCGCGCGACTTTCGACCTCATCAACGTACGCCGCACGTCAAAGCTGCAGAAGCTGATCAGCGAGAGCGCGCTGCGCTTCGGGCGCGGCGTGCCGCCGGTGCTGGCAGAGACCGGCTCGCTGCGCGCCGCCGAGCTGCTGGGCGAACTGGCCGGCGGCCGGGTGTTGGCGGGGCTGGTCGACGCCTATCCACGGCCGCAGGAACCCGTCACGGTGTCGCTGCCCGCCGGCGAGATCCGCCGGCTGCTGGGGCTGTACATTCCGCCCGAGACGGCGGCCGAGATCCTGCGTCGGCTGGAGTTCACGGTGCAGCCGCAGCCCGACGGCGGTCTGGTGGCCACCGTGCCGCTGCACCGGCTGGACGTGGGCCACGGCGTGGACCTGGTGGAGGAGGTGGCGCGCATCCACGGCTACGACCAGCTGCCGGAGACGCTGCTGGCCGATCCGCTGCCGACGCAGCGCGAGAACCCGCGCCTGGCGCTGGAGGAGGCGACGCGCGACGCGCTGGTGGCGGCCGGGCTGCAGGAGATCGTCAGCCTGCGAATGGTGTCGACGGCGCGCGAGGCGCTCCTGGTGCCGGAGCGCAATGTGGACGCGACGGCCTACGTTCACACTGGCCAACCCGGTCAGCCCGGAGCGCTCGGTGCTGCGGCGGAGCATCCTCACCGGTCTCCTGGAAGCGGCCCTGCGCAACATCCATCAGGCCGAGCGGGTGGCGCTGTTCGAGGTGGGCCACGTCTACCACGCCGTGCCCGGCGCGCTGCCGGACGAGCCGGAGCGCCTGGGCTTGCTGCTCACCGGTGCGGCCACCATCGCGAGCTGGCGCCGGGACACCACGCGTACCCTGGACTTCTATGACGTCAAGGGCGTAGTGACCGGGCTGCTGGATCACCTCGGGCGGGAAGTGACGTGGCAGCCGGGGCAGCACCCCTCGCTGCATCCCGGCCGGACGGCGGAGCTGCTGCTCGCCGACGGCCGCTCGCTGGGCCATGTCGGCGAGCTGCACCCGGCGGTGCGCGCGGCCTGGGACCTGGGCGAGGCGCCGGTGGCGGTGGCGGACCTGGACCTCGAGGCGCTCCTGGCGCTAGGCGCGGCGCGGCGCGTGTTCCAGCCCTTCTCCAGCTATCCCGCCGTGCGCGAGGACCTGGCGGTGGTGGTGGACGAGGCGCTGCCGGCGGCGACGGTGGCGGCCGTCATCCGGCGCGCCGGCGGCAAGCTGCTGGTGGAGTTGCGCTGTTCGACGTCTATCGCGGCGCGCAGGTCGGCGCGGGCAAGAAGAGCCTGGCCTGGTCGCTCGCGTTCCAGGCACCGGACAAGACCTTGACGGGCGAGGCCGTGACGGGCCTGCGCACGCGGATCACCAAGGCGCTGGAGCGCGAAGTGGGCGGCGAGATCCGGTCCAAGTAACTGTTCGCCGAGCACGTGGCCGACACCGGGTTGCTGCTCAACACCGCACTGGACGAGGGCAAGTACATCCTGCTCGAGGGTTCCCAGGGCACCCTCTTGGACGTCGACCACGGCACGTACCCGTTCGTCACCTCGTCCAACCCGACCTCCGGAGGGGCGTGTGCCGGAAGTGGTATCGGCCCGACCCGGATCTCCCGGGTGCTGGGCATCCTTAAGGCCTACACCACGCGCGTAGGCGCTGGGCCCTTCCCGACGGAGCTGTTCGACGCCGATGGGGAACGCCTGCGTTCGGTCGGAGGCGAGGTCGGAGTCACGACCGGTCGCGACCGCCGCTGCGGCTGGTTCGACGGCCCGATCGCCCGCAACGCGAGCCGGATCAACGGCCTCACGGACATCTTCTTGACCAAACTTGACGTGCTGACCGGCTGGGAGCAGATCCCGGTGTGTGTGGCTTACGAGGTGGACGGTCAGCGCTTCGACGACATCCCTATGAACCAGCGCGACTTCGCGGTCGCCAAGCCGGTGTACGAGTACCTGCCCGGCTGGAGCGAGGACATCAGCACGGCACGTACGCTGACGGACCTGCCGGCCAACGCACGTGCGTACGTCGACTTCCTCGAGGAGCAGTCCCAGTGCAGGATCTCGGCCATCGGGGTCGGGCAGGATCGCGCAGAGACCATCCAGATCCACGACTTGGTGGACTGAGCTGGACTGAAGTGATTGACGCCGTGACGACCCATGCCCTCGCCGACCAGTAACACGGACAGTGGGGGTTCTGCGCTCGGCGCGTCGCGTACCGAACTGGTTGTGCCAGCGCCCGCCCAACCAGTTCAGTTCACGCAATACCCTTGACCCGTGCGCGTACTGGTAGTCGGCTCCGGGGCCCGCGAGCATGCCCTGGTCACTTCTCTGCTTGACGACCCCGCCGTGACCGAGGTGGTCGCAGCTCCGGGCAATGCCGGGATCGCCGCGGTCGTCGACACGCTTGCTCTGGACGTCAGTGACCCCGTGGCTGTGGCAGCCCTCGGCACCGGTTTCGATCTGGTGGTCATCGGTCCGGAGGTGCCACTGGTTGCCGGGGCGGTCGATGCATGTCGGGAAGCCGGGATTCTGGCGTTCGGTCCGACCGCAGCGGCGGCGCGCCTGGAGGGCAGCAAGGACTTCGCCAAGCAGATCATGAACGCCGCCGGCATTCCCACCGCGGATTCGCGAACCGTCGAGGACGCCGTCGAACTCCTCGAGGTGATTGACGACTTCGGCCCGCCGTACGTGATCAAGGACGACGGCCTGGCCGCGGGCAAGGGCGTTGTCGTCACGACGGACCGGGCCGCCGCCGTCATTCATGCAGAAGCGTGTCTCGCGAAGGGCAGCCGGGTGGTGGTGGAGGAGTACCTCGACGGCCCGGAGGCCAGCGTCTTCTGCATCAGCGACGGCACAGATGTCGTGCCCCTGCTGCCGGCACAGGACTTCAAGCGTGTGGGCGAGGGTGATACCGGGCCCAACACCGGCGGCATGGGCGCCTACTGCCCGCTGCCGTGGGCCCCCGTTGACCTCGCGGAGTGGACAGTGCAACAAGTCGCCAAGCCCGCGATCGACGAGATGGCTCGTCGTGGCACCCCCTACACCGGGGTCCTGTACGTGGGGCTGGCACTGACAAGCAAGGGCCCGCGGGTCGTGGAGTTCAACGCACGCTTCGGCGATCCGGAGACCCAAGCTGTGCTTGCCCTTCTCGAGACGCCTCTTGCGGGGCTGCTGGCGGCTGCCGCGCGAGGCGATCTGGGCGAGCAACCACCGCTGCGCTGGAAGGACGGCTGCGCGGTGACGGTGGTGCTTGCCGCCCAGGGCTACCCCGAGTCGCCCCGCACCGGCGACGTGATCCACGGCGCCCACGCGCCAGGCATTCTGCACGCCGGGACCGCCCGCCGCGAGGGGGCCACGGTGTCCAGTGGAGGCCGGGTCCTGAGCATCGTCGCCACGGGTTCGACGCTTGCCGAAGCCCGGACCAAGGCCTACGAGAAGTTGTCCGGTGTCGCCCTGGAGGGCAGCCATTACCGTGCCGATATCGCCCTGGAGGCCAGTCGATGATCCCCAACGTCCTCGCCGCACGTTACGCGTCGCCGGAGATGACCAGGATGTGGTCGGCGAAGCACAAGATCGTCGCTGAGAGGCAGTTGTGGCTGGCCGTTCTGCAGGCCCAGGCCGATCTCGGCGTGGAAGTCCCGGCCGGTGTGATCGACGACTACCGGTCCGTGGTGGATGAGGTGGATCTCGATTCCATCGCCGCACGCGAACGCATTACACGCCACGACGTCAAGGCCCGCATTGACGAGTTCAGCGCACTGGCTGGGCACGAGCACATCCATAAGGGCCTGACCAGTCGTGACTTGACCGAGAACGTCGAACAGATGCAGATCCGCGGCTCGCTGTTGCTCGTCCGCGACAAGACCGTCGCGCTGTTGGCACGCCTGGCACGCCTGGCCGCGGAACACCAGGACCTGGCGCTTACCGGTCGGTCGCACAACGTGGCGGCCCAGACGACAACTCTGGGCAAGCGGTTCGCGACCACGGCCGACGAGTTGCTGGTCGCCTATGCCCGACTGCAGCACTTGATCGCCGACTACCCGCTGCGTGGGATCAAGGGTCCGGTGGGCACCGCACAGGACATCCTGGACCTGCTCGGCTCACAGCAGTCCTTGTCCGAACTCGAGCGCCGCGTGGCCGGCCACCTCGGTTTTGAGAAGGTGCTGTCGTCTGTGGGCCAGATCTACCCGCGCTCGTTGGACCACGAGGTCGTTTCAGCACTGGTCCAACTCGCGGCCGCCCCTTCGAGCCTGGCCACGACGATCCGGCTGATGGCTGGCCACGACCTGGTCACTGAGGGATTCCAGGCGGGGCAGGTCGGTTCCAGCGCGATGCCTCACAAGATGAACACGCGCTCCTGTGAGCGGGTGAACGGTTTTATGGTCCTGCTACGCGGGTACCAGACCATGGCCGCCGATCTTGCCGGTTCGCAGTGGAACGAGGGCGACGTGTACTGCTCCGTGGTCCGGCGCGTGATGCTGCCCGACGCCTTCTTCGCCTTCGACGGGATGCTCGAGACCATGCTGACCGTGCTTGACGAGTTCGGTGTGTTCGAGGCGGTTGTCGAAAAGGAGCTCGAGAAGTATCTTCCTTTCCTGGCCACCACCAAGATCCTCATGGCTGGCGTGCGAGCGGGTGTGGGCAGGGAGACAGCCCATGAGGTGATCAAGGAGAACGCCGTCGCCGCCGCTCTGGACATGCGCGCCACCGGGGCGGATCCGGCCTTGCTGGACCGGCTGGCCGCCGATGAGCGTCTCCCGCTCGACCTTGCGGCGTTGGAGGCTCTCATGGCCGAACCTCTTGCCTTTACGGGAGCAGCATCTGCCCAGGTGGATTCGGTGGTCGCGGCCGTCTCCCTGATCGTGGCTGAGTACCCCGAGGCAGCGGCGTACAGCCCCGGGGCGATTCTTTAGCGGGCATGGGCCCAGCCCGGTCGTGCCAGGGCCTCTGCCTCGCCGGGCCCGCCTCGCCGGGCCCGCGCCCTCGTAGCTACAGCACCACCGCGCCGGTCGTGCCTCGCCTTCGGCCCGCCTCGCCGGGCCCGCGCCCTCGTTAGAGGTTGTGGTCCTGGTTAGCGAATCCACGCGTTGTTTTGCTAACCAACAGCACAACCTCTAACCAACCGCCTCGCCGGGCTAACCAACCGCCTCGCCGGGCCCGCGTCCTCGTAGCTACAGCACCACCGCGCCGGTCGTGCCTCGCCTTCGGCCCGCGTGGCCGGCCCGCGCCCTCGTTAGAGGTTGTGGTCCTGGTTAGCGAATCCACGCGTTGTTTTGCTAACCAACAGCACAACCTCTAACCAACCGCCTCGCCGGGCCCGCCAACCGCCTCGCCGGGCCCGCCAACCGCCTCGCCGGGCTCGCGTCCTCGTAGCCACAGCACCACCGCGCCGGTCGTTGCGATCCAGGCGCCGCCCAACAACCACCCCATCAGCACGTCGCTGGGCCAATGCACGCCGAGGAGTACCCGGCTGGGGCCCATCAGAAGACCGAACACGATCAGCACGATCCCAGGCCAGCGGCGGGGCAACACCGCCAGTGCAACCACTCCGAAAGCCACGTACCCGTACACCCCGGCCATGCTGTGCCCGCTGGGGAAGGAGGGGGAGCTCAGCACCTCGAACGGGTCGGGCCAGACCGGCCGCGGGCGATCGACGGCTCGCTTAACAGCCTGGGAGATCATCCATCCCCCCATCCCGGACGCGCCCACCCACAACGCCCACCAGCGATAACCGGCACGCACAAGGAGAACCACCACAGCCACCGTCAGCGGGGCCAGCACGAAGCCACTTCCCATGATGGCGAACACCTTCGCCAGCCAGACGACCCATTGCTGACCGTGCACGAACGAATACACGTTGGTGGCGATGCGCTGGTCGTCGGCGATGACGGTATTGGGGATCGCGGCGGTCGGGTTATCAAGCGCGCTCACCACTTGCTGGGCGAGCCCGGCCGCGAGCAGCCACAACACCAGCGCCAACCCAGCCAGCAGCCAGGGGGATCGCCGAGTCACGTCGCCCAGTATGCAGGGGTTGCGGTGGGAGGGTTCAGCACCGTGCGGCGCGACCACTAACGTGGAACGGTGAGCGCGCCTTCGATCCGCGGGTGGAACCCGGTGTACTCGGGCAAGGTCCGCGACCTGTACGCCGATGACGGCCGACTGCTCTTCGTTGCCTCCGACCGCATCAGTGCCTACGACGCGATCCTGCCGACCCCCATTCCCGACAAGGGACGCATCCTCACAAGGATGTCCCTGTGGTGGTTCGAGCGCCTGGCCGACATCGTGGCGAACCACATCGTCTCCTTGGACGTGCCCGCCGAAGTGGCCGGACGTGCCGTGATCTGCCAACGGCTGGACATGCTTCCGGTCGAGTGTGTGGTCCGCGGCTACCTTGCCGGGTCCGGCTGGACGGATTACCAAGAGAACGGAAGTGTCTGCGGCGTGCAACTACCGGCGGGGCTGCGGCAGTCGCAGAGACTGCCTGAACCGATCTTCACCCCGGCGACCAAAGCTGCGATCGGAGAGCACGACGAGAACATCGATTTCGCAACTGTCGTGGAACTGGTAGGCCAGCAGCGCGCTGAAGAACTACGCGGACTGTCGCTGCGTGTCTTCTCCCGCGCCAGCGACCTCGCTGCCGAGCGAGGTCTGTTACTCGCGGACACGAAGTTCGAGTTCGGCCTCGACGCCGACGGTCGAATCGTTCTCGCCGACGAGGTGCTGACCCCGGACTCGTCGCGCTTCTGGGACGCCAGCATGTGGCAGCTGGACGTTGCGCCTCCGAGCTACGACAAGCAGTACGTGCGCGACTGGCTGCGCCTTGAGTCGGGCTGGAACCCGGCCTCAGATGCCCCGCCGCCACACCTGCCGGACGCAGTCGTTTCGGCCACAAGGGCCAAGTACGTTCAAGCCTTCGAAACGCTGACCGGCGAGGAGTTCGTATGACGACGTGGTTGTTGAGCGGGGGCGCCGGCTACATCGGGGCTCACGTCCTGCGGTCCCTGCAGGCCAGCGGTCGTGATGTGGTGGTTCTGGATGACCTGTCCACCGGCCTGGCACGCAAGGTCCCAGACGATGTGCCCCTGATCCAGGCCAACGTCGCAGACCGCGATCTGGTCGCGGCGGCGCTGCGCGAGCACGATGTCACCGGCGTCGTCCACCTGGCTGCGAAGAAGGCCGTTGGGGAGTCCGTCGAGCGGCCCGAGTACTACTACCGCGAGAACGTCGACGGCATGTTGTCGCTGCTGGAGGCCATGCAGGACGTGGGTACCTCTGCGTTCGTCTACTCGTCGTCGGCGGCCGTCTACGGCACGCCCGCCACACAACTGGTCACCGAGGATGCCCCTCTGGCGCCGGAATCCCCCTACGGTCAGACCAAGGTCGTCGGCGAATGGATGACCCGCAACGCAGCTGTCAACAGCGGTTTGTCGTGGACCTCTTTGCGCTACTTCAACGTGGCGGGGGCAGCGAGTCCCGCACTTGGTGATACGAGCGTGTTCAACCTCATCCCCATGGTGTTCCGGGCGTTGTCCCAAGGTCAGCGCCCGCAGGTGTTCGGCGACGATTACCCCACCCGGGACGGATCGTGTATCCGCGACTACATCCACGTGTCGGACCTCGCCGACGCCCACGTGGTGGCTGCTGCTGCCTGCGAGGCGCAAACGGTGGGCGAGGTCTACAACGTGGGCCGCGGTGAGGGAGTGTCCGTGCTGGAGGTCATGCAGATGGTCACTGAGGTGATCGGCGAGGACGTGCAAGCCCAGGTGGCGCCGCGCAGGCCCGGGGATCCGGCTCAACTGGTCGCGACCGTTGAGAAGATCAACAGTCAGCTCGGTTGGTCGGCCACTCATGACCTACGCCAAATGGTGACCAGCGCCTGGGAGGCATGGAACGCTTCGTGAGCCCGGGGCGGCACGGGCTGCCGGTCGACGCGCATTCTCCGTAGACTGCCTTACATGTGGCAGGTCAAGACGGCGGGAACGCTCGACGAGCGCATCCAGCGCGGTCTGGACGCCAGACACCGCGTGCCCCACGATGCGCACGCCGACCTCTACCGATCGCAGGTGCGCCCCGATCCGTTGAACCTCGTCCTTGAACAGGACCAGGATCGCCTGCCTTCGCTAGTCCCGGTACGCCACGCCCGCATGGCTGCGGATCCGTACGGGTACTTCCGCGGAAGTGATGTGGTGATGGCGGCGGACTTGGCTGTCACGCCGGTCTCGGAGATCCATGTCCAGGCTTGTGGTGACGTCGATGCCTCGAGCTTCGGCTACTACCGTTCCCCGGACGGCGACGCGGTCTTCGATGTGGGCTACTTCGACGAGACCCTGCGGGCGCCCTGGGAGTGGGACGTCAAACGGATGGCCGCTGGGATGGTCATGGCCGCCCGGGCCATGGGCCTGGCCACGAAGGACCAGCGTCTCGTATCACGATCGGCGCTGGATGGCTACCGTCGCGGAATCGCCTGGGCCGCGGGACAGGACCGGCTACATCTGTGGTTCGCGCCCATCCCGGACGCGGAGATCTCCAGGGCTGTCGACAAAGCGTCCAAGCGCCAGCGTGATCTTGCATTCACCGACGAACCAATGTTGTACGCGAACATGTACGACGAGAGTGACTCGACACCCTTGCTGCGACACGAACCCCCCATTCACGCTCTCACCGATTGGCTCACCGAGCAGGAGGCAGCCGAGGTTCACAACGGACTGACTGCAGTGATGAGCGGCTACTGGTCGTCTGTCTCGGCGGAGATCCAGCAAATGCTCAGTGAGTACCGCATCGCCGATGTCGGGATGCTGGTGCGAGGGGTGTCCGACGTCGGGCTGCGTTCCTTCGTGGTCCTGTTGCAGGGCACCCGCAAGCACGAGCGGGTGGCTTTGCAGGTCAAGGAATCGCGACCTTCAGTCCTGCAGCCATACGTCCTGCCGGAGTTCCGTCACCGCGGCAATCAGGCGCGCAGGGTGGCGATCGGGCAGGGCCTGATCCAGTCCGAGCCTGATCCCCTGCTCGGCTTCAGCAGATGGCGCGACCGCGATTTCTATCTGAGCCAGCTGCGGCCGGTGGTCTCTGCCTACCGGCGCACGACACCGCAGACCCTGCCCCGGTTCGCCAGGCTGTGCGGTTTCGCGCTGGCCCGCTCGCACGCGGTGACTGGCGACCGGATCGCGATCGACTCATATCTCGGTGACTCCGACTCTTTCGTCAAGGCAGTCGGTCGCTACGCCCTTCGTTACGCCGACGTTGTGGAGACCGACCACAGCGAGTTCGCGAAGGCAGTGGCCGACAGCGCCACGGGCACGGCTTAGTCTGGACACGTGCCGCGAATCATCGTCGAAGTGATGCCCAAAGCCGAGTTGCTCGACCCCCAAGGCCAGGCTGTGCAGGCCGCGATGGGACGACTCGGTCTCGAAGGGGTGGTCTCGGTGAGACAAGGCAAGCGATTCGAGATCGAGGTCGAGGGCCAGTTGACAGAGGACCGCATGGTGGAACTCGAGCACTTGGCCGAGACCCTGCTGGCCAATCCCGTGATCGAGAACCACACTCTGTCCGTGCAGTAACGGCGAGGGTTTGAAGCAAGCCCCCCTGGGGTATGCCGTTCCTGCCCGGCTTCGCGAGGGGGGAGCCGGGCACCTTGACCGCGTTGGGGAGGGAGTCGCTGTGCAGTGGTTGCTCGTCTTGTCCGCCAGTGCGATCGCCGTGGGCGCCTTCGCGCAGACAGTCACAGGCCTGGGGTTCTCCCTGATCGCGGCCCCTGCCCTTCTGGCCCTGTTCGGACCGCGCGACGGCGTCGCCATGGTCGTCGTGCTCGCGACGTTCGCATCGCTGGTTCCGTTGTTGTCGCAATGGCGTGAGGTGCGCTACAAGGACGCCGGGCTGCTGCTGCTCCCCACCCTTCTGGCCACGCCGGTTGTCGCGCTGGCACTGGCCGGTGTGGACGCATCCCTGGTCGCGGTGGCTTCGGGAATCGCGGTGATCGCTGGGGTTGTCCTTCTTGCAAGGGGTGCTTCGTGGCAGTGGTTGCGCGGGATACCCGGGGGGATCGCAGCGGGGATCTCCAGCGCTGTGCTCAACGTGGTCGGCGGCGTGGGTGGCCCGCCGATGGGGATTTATGCAGCGAATGCCGGCTGGGGTCCCGCGCAGTCGCGGGCCACACTGCAGTTCTTCTTCCTGGTACAGAACGTCTTCACGGCGCTGGTCATCGGCGTGCTCGCCCCGGCTTGGTGGATGGCTGCCGCGCTGGTTGTCGGAACGGTCGCCGGAATGCTCGCGGCCGGTCGTATCCCGGCCACCGCCGCCCGGTTCGCCGTGCTGGTGGTCGCGGCTCTGGGCGGGGCGAGCCTCATAGTGACGAACGTCTGAGGTTTCAGGCCTTCGGTGTGATCACGAACACCTTGATCTCGCGGCCCGCCCGTCCGCGGTAGGCGTTGTACGCCGGCCACACCTCGTACATCAACTCCCAGATCTGCTCACGTTCGGCCTCGTCGGTCACCAACCGCGCCATCATGTCGCGGGGCTGGTCGTCGACATTGAACACGCAGTCCGGATTCGCCTCGAGGTTCAGGGCCCACGCTGGGTGGTGCTTCTGCCCGAAGTTCGACCCGATCAGGACGTACTCATCGGCTGCGCGCGTGCCATAGAGCAGCGTCACCGTGCGCTGCTGGCCGGACTTGCGACCGGTGGTCGTGAGCAGGCATTGGGGCAGGCCGTAGTCGCCCAATAGGCCGAACTTGCCACCGGTCTTCTTGACCACCTTCGCGTCCAAGGGGGCCAGTCGGGCCGCGGTCCAGGCGAACCACTTCTTGTGTCCGAGCCAGCGCATCACATCTTTGTAGGCCATGCCCCGAAACTACTGTGGGCCCATGCTCATCGTTCGACCGGCATCGCGTGGCGAGGTCCGTGGTGTGCAGCAGCGAGTGCTCCGGCCCGACGGTGCCCTGCCGACCGACCGGCCCCACCCGCGGGACTGGTTACACGTCGCGGCGCTCGCCGACGGGCTGGTGGTGGGCGCGTGCTCGGCGGGTCCGGCGCCGTGGCCGCATCCGGAACTGCTGCCCCTGAGAGCCCCGCAGTGGCAACTCCGGTCGATGGCCGTGTTGCCTGAACACCGCGGTGGAGTCGGGTCCCGGGTGTTGCGCGCGACGGTGTCGGAGGCTGCCAAGGCCGGGGCTGGCTCCATGTGGGCCGACGCCCGCGTGGCCGCCTTGGGACTCTACGAGCGAGCAGGCTGGGTGGTCGTCGGGCAGGAGTGGCTCAAGGCGGGGGTCGGCCCGCATATGTACGTAGTACTGGAAGATCCTGCCGCGCAGGTCTAGCGTCGGGATCATGAAGACGATCGCCGCATCTGTAGTCCTTGTTCTCGCCGCTGCTGGCCCCGCTGCAGCCGCCGGCGATCCCGCGAACTTCTCCGGCTTGGGACCGGTGAAGCTTCGGATGACGGTCGCTGAGGGGCTGGCCACTGGCGCGATGGGCCCCAATCTGGCGATATGTCCGGGCGAGGACACCGATTTCAAGCCGGAGTTCGAAGCGCGCGCGCTGTGGAGTCGTAAGGGCAAACTCGTGGCCATTCAGCCCTCGAGCACCATCCGCGGCATTGAACTCGGATCCTCGGCCGCGTCGGTTCGCAGCGCGTTCCCAACCGGGTCGTTCCAGGGCCGCGACATCTTCACCAACGGCCGGATCTGGGTGGTCGCCAAGCCGAAGTCGTCACTGCAGTTCGTGCTGAAGAACGGCAAGGTCAAGCGCATCGCCCTGACCACCGGCTTCGTCTCGACCGGCGGGGAATGGACCTGCTGAAACCGGCCTTCTGGGCGCTGGACACCTGTTCGCGGGAGCCGCTGCGGGCGTAGAGTGGAAGTGAGGGTTAAGGCTCGATGCGTCTGGCAGGCGCAGTTCGCCTGGGGACCACCGGCCGTGATGAGGACGGAGGGTGGACATGTCCGGTTCGGTAATCGTCGGTTTCGACGGATCAGAGGGTTCGCTACACGCACTGAAGTGGGCTGCGAAGGCTGCCAAGGACCGCGGCCGCACCCTTGAGGTGATCACGACGTGGACCATGCCCGCGGCCGATCTGGGCATTGGTGCGTCCTCGACGCTGCAGGAGGAGTTGCTCGACGAGTTGCGCCAGGAAGCGCACGCCGTCAACGATGAGGCTTTGAAAGTGGCCGCCGAGATGGGCGCCAACGCCATGGGCGAAATCCTTGTCGGCCGGACGCCGGCGGCCTTGGTCAAGCACTCCGAAGGCGCGAACCTGGTCGTCGTGGGCAGCCACGGGTCCGGGGGTTTGACGGGCTTCCTGCTCGGCAGCGTCTCACGGCAGGTCGCCACCCACGCCAAGTGCCCCGCTGTCGTAGTACGCCCGTTGCAGACAGACCAGCACGACATAGTGGTGGGTGTCGATGGTTCGCCGCATTCCCTGAAGGCGCTGGAGTGGGCCTTCGAGCAGGCCAGTTACACAGGCTCGGCCCTGCACGTTCTGCACAGTTGGGAGATTCCGCCGACCTGGTCGATGGTCGAGGTCCCGAGCTATGAACCCGAGGTCTTGATCCGCGACTATGGCAACGCGGAACTGCGGGAGACCTCCGAGGCGATGGCGGGTTTCCGTGAGGACTTCCCCGACGTCAAAGTCCGCCAGGAAGTCATGAAGGGGTCACCGGTGAAGTCCCTGGTGAAGGCCAGCCAGAACGCCGCGCTGTTGGTGGTCGGTTCTCGTGGTCTGGGTGGTTTCAAGGGTCTGCTGCTCGGATCGGTCAGCCACGCGGTGGTGCACAAGGCTGCCTGCTCGGTGGCTGTCGTACCGTGAGGTTGTGCGCGTTGGAGTAGTCACCTTCCCGGGAACCCTTGACGATGTCGATGCTGCCCGGGCGGTGAAGTACGCGGGCGGCGAGGCGGTCGCGCTATGGCATGGCGACCACGACCTGCGGGGGGTGGACGCGGTGGTGCTGCCCGGTGGCTTCTCCTACGGTGACTACCTGCGCTGCGGTGCGATCGCCCGGTTTGCGCCCGTGATGAGCGAGATCGTGGACGCCGCCGAGAAGGGGATGCCGGTTTTGGGCATCTGCAACGGCTTCCAGATCCTGTGCGAGGCGCACCTGCTCCCCGGCGCCCTGGTACGCAACGAGAGTCTGCACTTCGTGTGCCGGGACCAGGCTCTGCGCGTGGAGAACGTCGCGACTGCTTGGACCCGCGGTTTCGACCCGGACGCGCAGATCGTCGTGCCGGTCAAGAACGGTGAGGGCTCGTACATCGCCGACGAGGCCACCCTCGACCGGCTGGAGGCAGAGGGCCGGGTGGTCTTCCGCTACGTGAGTGGCAACCCGAACGGTTCGCGCCGGGACATCGCAGGCATCACCAACCCCGCCGGCAACGTCGTGGGTCTCATGCCGCACCCGGAGCATGCCATCGACCCCTTGACCGGGCCGGGCACGGACGGTTTGGGCCTGTTCACGTCGCTGTTGGAGCGCGCCGGGGTTTGATCGGCGCGGCCGGGTTGCGGGTCTTGGCCCGACCGGCCCTTCTTCGGGTCCCCGAAAGGCGTCGGCTTTGACTGTCGCGTTGTTGCCGGTCCTGGTTCTCGCGTGTGGTGTTGTTGCTGGTTTCTGGTCCGGGAACCCGCAACAGCGCCACAATCGCGGCGGGACCTCTGCAACAACGCGACAATCGCGGGCCCGACCGGTTCAAGCCGATCGCGCGGACCACCTTCGGACGTGCCGCCGGGGCCTACCGACCCGCCCACCTAGAATCAAGCCATGGATTCGGTCGAGCACGCCGCCCAGACCCCCGACCACCTGCAACCCTTCGCCGACCTCGGCCTGAAGCCGGACGAATACCAGCGGATCCGCGACATCCTCGGCCGCCGGCCGACCAGTTCCGAACTTGCCATGTATTCGGTGATGTGGAGCGAGCACTGCTCCTACAAGTCGAGCAAGGTCCACCTGCGCCAGTTCGGTGAGAAGGCGCCAGCCTCCGAGGCGCTGCTCGTCGGGATCGGGGAGAACGCCGGCGTGGTGGACATCGGTGACGGTTGGGCGGTGACGTTCAAGGCCGAGAGCCACAACCACCCCAGTTACATCGAGCCGTACCAAGGTGCTGCCACCGGAGTGGGCGGGATCGTCCGCGACATCCTGAGCATGGGCGCGCGTCCGCTGGCGGTGATGGATCAACTCCGGTTCGGCGCCGTCGAAGAACCCGACACCGCCCGGGTCGTACATGGCGTGGTCTCCGGCGTCGGCGGCTACGGCAACTGTCTGGGTCTGCCCAACATCGGCGGGGAGACTGTGTTCGACCCCTGCTACCAAACCAACCCGCTGGTCAACGCGTTGTGCGTCGGTGCGATGCGCCACGAAGACATCCACGTCAGCAGCGCCCGCGGGGCCGGGAACCTGGTCGTCCTGTACGGTGCGCTGACCGGCGGCGACGGCATTGGCGGGGTGTCGGTGCTGGCCAGTGAGAGCTTCGACGAAACCGGACCCAGCAAGCGCCCCGCCGTGCAGGTGGGCGACCCGTTCATGGAGAAGTTGCTCATCGAATGCACGCTGGAACTGCTCAAGTCCGGCCTGATCGAGGGGATCCAGGATCTGGGCGGTGCGGGACTGAGCTGCGCGACCTCCGAGATGGCCAGTAATGGCGACGGTGGCATGCATGTGTGGCTTGACCGGGTGCCGCTGCGCGACGCGACGCTGAGCCCCGAAGAGATCCTGATGAGCGAATCGCAGGAGCGCATGTGCGCAGTCGTGACCCCTGCCAACGGCGACGCATTCATGGCGATCTGCAAGAAGTGGGGTGTCACAGCAACCGTGATCGGGGAGGTGACCGACGGCGACCGACTGGTCATCGAGTGGCACGACGAGGTGGTTGTCGACGTCCCGCCGCGAACCGTCGCCCACGACGGGCCGGTGTACAACCGCCCGTTCGCCGAGCCCGCGGCGTTGGCACCGCGGCAGGCCGTCCCCACGCAACCCGAGCACACCGATCCGCGCGAGACGCTACTGGCCTTGCTCGCCTCGCCCAATCACAGCTCCAAAGCCTGGGTCACCGACCAGTACGACCGTTACGTGCGTGGCAACACCGCGATGGCCCAACCGGAGGACGCGGGGATCATCCGCATCGATGAGGAGTCAGGCCGCGGCATCGCCATCGCGACCGACTGCAACGCACGTTTCGTCGAACTCGACCCGTACTCGGGCACGCAACTTGCCCTGTCGGAGGCCTACCGCAACGTGGCCGCCACCGGCGCGGTGCCACTGGCCGTCACCAACTGCCTGAACTTCGGCTCACCGGAGGACCCGGGCGTCATGTGGCAGTTCGAGCGGGCGGTGACGGGGCTGGCCGACGCCTGCCTGGACCTGAAGATCCCGGTGACCGGCGGGAACGTGAGCTTCTACAACCAGACCGGTGAGACTGCCATCCACCCGACGCCTGTGGTCGGTGTCCTCGGTGTGTTCGATGACGTGGCTCGCCGCACGCCGATGGCTTGGGGTCCGGACGGGGAGTTGATCTACCTGCTCGGCCGTACCCACGAGGAGTTCGGCGGGTCGGCCGTGGCATCGCTGCAGGGCATACTCACGGGCATGCCGCCGAAGGTCGATCTGGACGCGGAGCGGGTTCTCGCGGAGATCCTGGTGGCGGGCTCCCGTGACGGGATGCTCACCGCTGCCCACGACGTCTCCGACGGTGGGGTCGGTCTGGCCCTGGCGGAGATGGCGATGCGGGCAGGGATCGGGGCGAGGACGTGGATCCCCGACGGTGTGGATGCGTTTACGTTCCTGTTCAGCGAGTCCGCGGCGCGTGCCGTCGTGGTGGTGGCCCGTTCAGAGGAATTGCGGTTCACCGAGATGTGCGGTGCTCGCCGGTTCGCCTGCGAGCGGATCGGGGTGGTGGACTCGGGGCTCGGTGATGTCCTGCAGATCGGGGACATCGAACTGTCCATCGACCAGATGCGCGAAGTCAGCGCATCGGTTCTCCCAGCGCACTTCTGAATGAGCGTTCGCGCTTTCGGTGAATATGTGACACCTCACGTGTCACATATTCACCGGAAGGTGAGCCGGGGGAGCTCATTACCACCTGCGGATGGCCCATAATCCGTAGCGTGCGGCACAACCTCCACCCCGGACAGGTCGTCGCCGTCGCGTTTGCGGGGGCCATCGCCGTGGGCACTGGGCTGCTGTCCTTGCCGATGGCCTCGACCACCGACTCCTCTCCGATGGACGCGCTGTTCACGGCGACCTCGGCGGTGTGCGTCACGGGTTTGACGGTGGTGGATACGAGCGTTCACTGGACCACGTTCGGCCAGGTGATCATCATGCTCCTGATCCAGGTCGGCGGCCTCGGCATCATGACGTTGGCGACCCTGGCTGCGTTGCTGCTGAGTCGACGACTCGGGCTGCGCAGCAAACTCATCGTGGCCACTGAGAGTAAGTCGATCCAGGCGGGCGACGTTCGGCGCGTGGTCTTCCGGGTGGTGCGCTTCAGCCTTCTGTGTGAGGCAGTGGTGGCCGTCATCCTGGCCAGCCAGCTGATGATCCGACATGCGGAGACGTTGCCGCAGGCCGCCTATCACGGCATCTTTCACGCGATCTCCGCGTTCAACAACGCCGGCTTCTCGACCTACTCGAACAACCTGGTGTCGTTCGCTGACGATCCTGCCTTCCTGGTCACCATCTCGGTGGCGGTAATTGTCGGTGGTCTGGGTTTCCCGGTCATGTTCGAGTTGGTGCGCACCTGGCGTCAGCCGCGCACGTGGTCAGTACTGACCCGGATCACGGTCGTGACGACGACTGCACTGCTCGTGATCGGAACCCTCGTGATCGCGGTGGTGGAGATGCGCAACCCCTTGACCATGGGCGGGACGGGCTTCGTGCGCGGCGGGGCGCTGTCGTTCTTCACCGCTGTGCAGCCGCGCACGGCCGGCTTCAATGCTGTCGATGTCGGCGCCATGCGCCCAGAAACTCTGCTGTTCTCCGACTTCCTGATGTTCGTCGGGGGCGGCAGTGCGGGCACAGCCGGCGGCATCAAGGTCACGACATTCGGCGTATTGCTCTACATCGTGTGGTCGCAGGCGCGCGGTGACAATCACGTGAATGTGGGTCGCCGCCGGGTCCCGACCGATGTGCAGCGGCAAGCCGTGTCGTTGACACTGCTGGCCATGGGCCTTCTCGGCGTGGCCACCTTCGTCTTGCTTGTGATGACCAGGTTCCCGTTCGAGGCGGTTCTGTTCGAGGCGATCAGCGCGTTTGCCACAGTTGGGCTGTCGGTGGGTATCACCCCCAGCTTGCCTGTGGACGCGCAACTTGTGATCGTCATGCTCATGTTCATAGGCCGGGTCGGTCCGTTGACTGTGGCGTCCGCATTGGCACTGCGGCAACGCCGGACCCGTCACGAATTGCCCGAGGAGAGGATGATCGTTGGCTAAGAAACACGACCCCGTTCTGGTGGTGGGTCTCGGCAGGTTCGGCATCGCCCTGGCGCGGGAGTTGGAACGAAACGGCATCGAAGTGCTCGGCGTCGACAACAGCGACACGACGGTGCAACGCCTCGCGGGAATGTTGAACAACATCGTGATCGCTGATGGCACCGACATGCAGGCGCTTGAGGAGATCGGTGCCGGGGAATTCCCGCGCGCGGTTGTGGCGATTGGCACGATGGAGTCCAACATCCTGGCAACGTCCAACCTGGCCGAACTCGGTGTGGGCAGCATTTGGGCCAAGGCGCTCAGCCGGCAGCACGCGCAGATTCTGAAGCGCGTGGGCGCTCATGAGGTGGTGCAGCCCGAGCACGACATGGGCCGGCGGATCGCACACCTGGTCAGTGGCGACGTGCTCGACTACATGCAGGTTGCCCCGAACTGGGTCATCGCCAAGACCAGACCTGTGCGATTCATCGTGGGTGTGGACCTGGGTCAGACACACCTGCGCGAGAGGTACCGAATCACCGTCATAGCGGTCAAGCCGCAAGGACATGAGTACTTCCGCCATGCCGAGCGCAGCACGCGTCTGGCCGGCGACGACGAGATCCTGGTCATGGGCACCATCGACGACGTGAACAAGTTCGCCAACATGGCGTGAATGCCCGTCCGGCTGTCCTATCCAGCAACGCCGGGCCTCGCCGGGGTACAACCGGAAGATGCAGGATCTCCCGGAACGGACAACCACGCTGCGGGGTCAGGCGCTGCTCGCCGACCCGCGCTTGAACAAGCAGTCCGCCTTCAGTGACGCGGAGCGCGTCGAGCTCGGGCTTGTGGGCCTTCTGCCGCAGCGGGTGGAGACCATCGACCAGCAGTTGGGCCGCGTTCGCAGGCAGTTGGCTGAGCAACCCGGCGCGCTTGCCAAGAACGTCGTACCTGCGGGAACTGCACGACCGAAACGAGACCCTGTTCTACCGACTCCTGATCGACGACCTTCCCGAGCTGATGCCCATCGTGTACACCCCGACGGTGGGTGAGTCGATCCGGGAGTACAGCCACGCGTTCCGTCGGCCGCGGGGTGTGTATCTGCAATCGCGCTGGCCCGAGGATGTGCCGGTCGCTTTCGCCAACCTCGGTCTCGGCCCCGACGACGTCGATCTGCTGGTAGCCACTGACTCCGAGGCCATTCTTGGCATAGGTGACTGGGGTGTGGGTGGCATCGACATCGCGATCGGCAAGATCAGCGTGTACGTCGCGGCCGCGGGGGTTGATCCAGAACGCGCAATCCCGGTTGTGTTGGACGTGGGCACGGACCGGACCGGTTTGTTGACCGACCCGGGCTACCTCGGGGAGAAGCACGCGCGGTTGCGCGGGGCGAAGTACGACGAATTGATCGACAGGTATGTCACCACCGCCACTGAGATGTTCCCGAACGCATTGCTTCACTGGGAGGACTTCGGCGAGGCCAACGCCCGCCGGATCCTCGACCGCTACCGCGACCACGTGTGCACGTTCAACGACGACATGCAGGGAACGGGTGCTATCGCTTTCGCCGCGATCCTGTCCGGGGTGATCGTGACGGAGACGCCGCTTGCCGACCATCGGGTCGTGGTGTTCGGTGCGGGTACGGCCGGGGTGGGGATCGCCGATCAGATCCGCGACGCGATCGTGGAATCGGGTTTCACCCGGGAGGAGGCCTGCCGCCGGATCTGGCTGGTGGACCGGCCCGGGCTGTTGCACGATGCAATGGGTGACGACCTGCGGGAATACCACCGGCCGTATGCGCGACCGATCGAAGAAGTGCGGGACTACGGGCGCGACGCTGAGGGCCGGATCGGCCTGCTTGAGGCAGTGCGCCGGGTGCAGCCGACGATCTTGGTGGGCACTTCCACCGTGCGGGGGGCCTTCAGCGAACAGGTCGTGCGTGAGATGCACAAGCACGTCGAGCGGCCCTTCATCCTGCCGATGAGCAACCCCACCTCCCTGGCCGAGGCGGTGCCCGCGGACCTTCTGCAGTGGACCGACGGGCAGGCGTTGATCGTGACCGGCAGCCCATTCGAGCCGGTGAAGCACGAGGGCGTCAACCATCACATCGGCCAGGCCAACAACGCCTTGCTGTACCCGGGCTTGGGTCTCGGGGCGATCGTCAGCCGGGCGACCCACGTGACCGACGGCATGCTCAACGCCGCGGCCAAGGCTGTGGCACACCTGGTGGAGATGCGGGGCCCCGGTTCGCCCCTGCTGCCGGAGATCATCGACATCCGCGCCACCTCGGCTTCGGTGGCGGCCGCGGTTGTCCAGCAGGCCATCGACGAGGGTGTCGCTCGCTCACAACCGGCCAACCCGTTGCAGGCGGTCTTGGACTCGATGTGGAAGCCGCGCTACCGCCGCATTGTCGGCGTTTGAGGTTGGGCGAACATTCGTCGCTCAGGGCGACAGATGTTTGCCCAGTCGACGCGCGGATAACCTCAGAACGTGAGTAAGCGCGAGGAGGTAAAGGCCGCACTGGCCGCGTTCGCGCAGGCCGCGCCCGGCCGATCGGTGGAGATCCGGGTTCCGCCCTACGCCGCGGTGCAGGCCGTGCCCGGGCGGTCACCATCGCCGCGGGTACCCCGCGGGCGGTGGTGGAGTGCGACGCGCTCACGTGGCTGGCGCTGGTTCGCGGTGAGCTGAGTTGGGCTGACGCGGTGGCCAGCCGGCCGGGTGCGACGCCAGCGGTGAGCGCAGCGACCTGTCGCCGTGGCTGCCGCTCTTGGCGCCACCGAGTAGGCGCACCCGGTCCGGCCTATGGCGGGTCACCCTGACAGTGGTCGGTGGCTCGTCTGCCTGGTGCCCTCGAAGAGCAGGCTCAACGAGTACTTGCCTGCCGTGAGATTCTTGGGCAGTCTCCAGCGCAGGGTGTTGGTGCCAGCGCGCGCCTGAACGCCTTTCGTGATTGTCCGCTTGCCCTTGAACTGGGCGGTCAAAGGTGCGGCGCTGGTCACACCGAACTGAAGGGTCAAGGTGCGGCCAGCCCGGACCCTCTTGGTGCCCGGCGCCCAGACGGCCGCCAGGCACCTCCCGCTGCGGGCGCGCCGGCAGGTCCAGGTGGGCCGGGCGGCCCGGCCGGGCCCGTCAATTGGGCAACGACGGTGACGTTGTTGCTGGTCGCTGTCAGGGCGGCGGCGACCCCTGGGAATCTCGCTGTGCTGGTGCAGGTGATGGTGGCGCCGACCTCGTCGGAACGGGGGGTGTAGGCGAGCAGGGACTCGCCGGGGATAGGAATTCCGTTGCGCTGCCAGCCGATGGTGACGGTGGACGACAGCCCCCAGACGTCCGCGCCACACACCAGCGGAAGAGCTACCTGCCCGCTGCCGCTCATGGCGGGCCGCCGGTCCTCCGGGGAGACGCCGGAGGTCACCCGGCCGATGCGCGACCCGAAGTTCTCGAGGAACCAGATGCTCCCGTCGGTGCCGGTGGTGATCTGGCGCGGGCTGCTGTTGGCGTTCGGCAGCGGGTACTCCGTGATTGTGCCGCTGGTTGTGATGCGGGCGACCTTGTTCGCGGACGAGCTCTGGCTGAACCACAGGTTCCCGTCCGGTCCTGCGGTGATGTCGTTCGGTGAGCTGTTGGTGGTAGGCACGATGAATTCCGTGACGGCGCCCGACGCCGTGATGCGCCCGATCCTGTTGACCGCCGTCTGCGTGAACCACACGTTGCCGTCCGGTCCCGCGGCGATCCCCCGCGGGCTGCTCGCGGCGGTGGGGATCGTGAACTCGGTGACGGCGCCCTGTGGTGTCACCCTGCCCGATCTTGTTCGTGAGGAACTCGGTGAACCAGACGTTGCCGTCGGGGCCGGCCGTGATCCCCTGGGGTGCGCTGCCCGATGTGGGAATCGGGAACTGGCCGTCGACGGTTCCGGACGTCGTCATCCGGTTGATGGTGTTGCTGTTGGCAGCGATGTACCAGAGTTTGCCGTCAGGCCCGCTGGTGATGAAGTTCGCGTTGCCGGGCGTGGACAGGGGAAACTCCGTGATCGTCC
Organism: uncultured beta proteobacterium; assembly: GCA_963765065.1. Taxonomy (GTDB): domain Bacteria; phylum Pseudomonadota; class Gammaproteobacteria; order Burkholderiales; family Casimicrobiaceae; genus VBCG01. The sequence goes on from CAVXVH010000014.1 coordinate 25,339, forward strand.
CCGCCGGGGTGATCCGGGCGATCTGGTTCGCGTTGCTCTGGGTGAACCAGACGTTCCCGTCCGGTCCGGCAGTGATGCCGCGGGGGCCGCTGTTGGCCGTCGGGATCGGGAACTCCGTCACTGCCCCCGTGGGTGTCATGCGTCCCACCTTGTTGGTTGACAGTTGGACGTACCAGAAGTTCCCATCGGCGCCGAGGGCTATGCCTTGGGCATCGCCGGCGGGGATGGCGAACTCGCTGATCGTCCCCGGTGCAGGAGCCGCGCTGGCCGGGGACGTGAGTGCCAGGGGAATGATCAGCATGAAGGCCAGTACCGCACTTGCGCGCCGGGACAGATCCATAGGGCTCTCCTTGTCGGGCGAAAGTGATCATCATAGGCAGATGGCCCCAGACGATGACGTGTCCACAACCGATCATGTTCCGGTTTCCGTTCAGCCGTCCCATTGGCACGTCGGACCCTGTGCAACACTTGAGCAGGTGGCGCGCGGCGATGGGCGATTGAACCACGATCTTCTCCCCGGTGAAAAGGGTCCGCAGGACGCGTGTGGCGTTTTCGGGGTCTGGGCCCCTGGTGACGAGGTCGCGAAACTGACCTACTTCGGGCTGTACGCACTGCAGCACCGCGGGCAGGAGTCAGCCGGGATCGCCACCAGCGATGGCAGCCAGATCCTGGTGTACAAGGACATGGGCCTGGTCTCGCAGGTCTTCAGCGACTCCCTGCTCGACTCCCTGCACGGATACATCGCCATCGGTCATGCCCGCTACTCAACGACCGGGTCCAGCGTCTGGGAGAACGCCCAGCCGACGTTCCGCACGACGGCGACGGGCCATCTCGCGCTCGGTCACAACGGCAACCTGACGAACACCCATGAGCTGGCCCAGCGCCTCGCGACTCTGGACACCGGGGAGCTGCCCCTGGACGCCAGCATGGTCGCCACGTTCCGACACCGACCTGCTCACGGCACTGCTGGCGGCACATCCGGGCGAGACGATCGAGCAGGCGGCGATGACTGAACTGCCGTTGCTGCGTGGTGCCTTCAGCTTGGTGTTCCTCGATGAGAACACGTTGTACGCCGCGCGCGACCCGCAGGGAATCCGGCCGCTGTGCCTAGGCAGGCTGGAGCGTGGCTGGGTGGTCGCCAGCGAGACCGCCGCACTGGACATCGTCGGGGCGTCCTTCGTCCGTGACATCGAGCCGGGTGAGTTCGTGGCCATCGACGAGAACGGGGTGCGGTCGCGTATGTTCGCCGATGCCAGCACCCAAGGGCTGCCTGTTCGAGTACGTCTACCTGGCCCGGCCCGACTCGCTCACTCAACGGTCGCAGTGTCCATGCGGTCCGCGTCGCGGTCGGCCGGCAACTTGCCCGGGAGGCTCCTGTGGACGCGGACATGGTGATCCCGGTGCCCGAGAGCGGCACCCCCGCGGCGATCGGGTACGCCCAGGAGTCGGGGATTGCGTTCGCGCAGGGTCTTGTCAAGAACGCCTACGTTGGCCGAACCTTCATCCAGCCGACCCAGACGATCCGGCAACTGGGTCTGCGGCTCAAGCTCAATCCGCTTGCCGAGGTGATCTGCCGGTAAACGGCTGGTCGTGGTCGACGATTCCATCGTCCGCGGCAACACCCAGCGGGCCTCGCGCGGATGCTGCGGGAGGCCGGCGCCAGCGAGGTCCACGTCCGGATATCCTCGCCGCCGGTATTGTGGCCCTGCTACTACGGCATCGACTTCGCATCCCGGGCTGAACTCATCGCGCCAGGTCTGAGCGTCGAGGAGATTCGCACGTCCATCAAGGCGCGACTCGCTGGCCTACGTCTCGCTCGACGGTCTCATCGCAGCGACCCAACGTGCCCAAGGTCAGCTGTGCCGCGCATGCTTCGACGGCGTACCCCGTGCCGCTGGCCGATCCGCGCGGTCAGCCATCCGGTGAGCGGGCGGACCCGGAACTGCGCAGCAAACACATCCTCGAGGTGACAGGATGAGTAGTTATGCCGACGCCGGTGTCGACGTCGAGGCCGGCGAGCGGGCAGTCGAGCTGATGCGGCACCGCGTGGCCGCCACCATGCGTCCCGAGGTGGTTGGCGGGCTGGGAGGCTTCGCGGGTCTGTTTGACGCCTCTGCACTGGCCCGCTACAAGCGGCCACTGCTTGCCACGGCCACCGATGGCGTGGGCACCAAGATCGACGTGGCCCGGCGCATGGACATCCACGACACGATCGGCATCGACCTGGTCGCCATGGTCGTGGACGACCTCGTGGTGTGCGGCGCCGAGCCGTTGTTCATGACCGACTACATCGCCACCGGCAAAGTCGTGCCCGAGCGCATCGCGGCGATCGTCAGCGGGCATCGCTGCCGGCTGCGAGCAGGCGGGTGCGCCCTGCTCGGCGGCGAGACGGCTGAGCACCCCGGGCTGATGGCGCCCGACGAGTACGACGTTGCCGGTGCCGGGCACCGCGGTGGTCGAGGCTGACGCGCTGCTGGGGCCCGACCGGGTCAGGCCGGGTGACACGCGTGATCGCGATGGCCTCCTCCGGGCTTGCACTCCAACGGCTACTCGCTGGCCCGCAAGGTGCTCCTCGACCGATTGGACACGTGGAGGCCGGCAGTCCCGGAGTTCGGGCCGCACTCTCGGCGAGGAGATGCTCGAGCCTACCCGCATCTACACCAAGGACTGCCTTGCGCTGGCCGAGGCGGACCTGGTGCACGCCTTCTCGCACGTGACCGGCGGTGGTCTGGCCGAGCAACCTGGCGCGGGTCCTGCCCGAGGACCTGCACGCCGACATCGACCGGTCGCACGTGGGACGTGCCGCCGGTGTTCCAGGTGCTGCTGGACCGTGGGGTGGAACGCGCGCGACGCCGAGCGCACCTTCAACATGGGCATCGGGATGCTGGCCGTCGTGCCCGATCCGCAGCCGGTCTTGCGACTGCTGGCCCAGCGCGGCGTCCCCGCATGGGTGTGCGGCGACGTGCGCGACCGCCTTGAAGGCGACACCGGCGATGCCCCGGCCAAGGGTGGCGTGGGCGGCTCGGTACGCCTTATCGGCTGAACGGCCACGTGACACCGGGGGTCTTGAGCCGCTAGTGTCCAACGCACTGACGTGGAGGTCATGATGCTCAAGAAATTCACACGAATTGGCCTGGCCACGATGCTGGGCGCCAGTCTGCTGGTAGGTGCTGGCGCGGTTATCCCGGCACAGGCAAAGACCGTCAACGCCTGCGTCAAGAAGAGCACCGGCGAGGTGCGCATCCTCAGCGGCAAGAAGAAGTGCAAGAAGGGCTGGAAGAAGATCTCCTGGAACCAGAAGGGCAAGGCCGGCCCGCAGGGCAACCAGGGTGCTCAGGGGCCCAACCTGTCGGTCATCGATGGGAACGGCAAGACGGTGGGTCGATTCTTGGGACTGTTCCCCGAGGGGCCCACGCTGATCTTCGTGGAGATCGACGGCGGTTCGTACATGTTCCTGCCGAACGGAACTCTGTTCTCAATCGGTGGGGGGTCGCCGAGCTTCAAGACGAGCACCTGTGACGGCACGGCCTACCTGCAGTCGAGCTCTGCGCAAACCACCCAGTTCATCACCGGGTCCGCCGGTGGCCCGTCTCGGCTTGTGTACAGGCCGATTCAGCCCACGTTCGGGCCTGCTTCCGCATGGAAGTTCTCCACGACGACTGAGGCTGTGAATGCACTGCCGATGTGGGAGCTCAACGACACGGGCGCCTGCGTGCCCGACCCGCCCAATTTCACGGGCACACTGGTCACGCTTGAGCGGGTCACAGCTCCTTTGGACGTGCCCGGCCCCTTGAAGATCGGCTGAGTGGGTCACCATGAACAAGCTGATCGCATCCACCGCAGCCTTGGCCCTGGTAGGGGCCGCGGGACTTGCGGTGGCCGAGCCCGCGTCTGCGGCCAAGAAGTACACCGCGTGTGTCAAGAAGTCCAACGGTGAACTGCGGCTGTTGCAGGGCAAGTCGAAGAAGTGTGGGAAAGGCTGGAAGAAGATCAAGTGGACCAAGGCCGGACCGAAAGGTTCGCAAGGGGTCCACTGGTCCGGTAGGTTCGCCCAACTCGCTCGGGAACGTAGTCGACGCCAACGGAGCGGTCGTCGGCGTGGCCGTTGGCCAGTTCTCATTGCCTGTCACCATCTTCTTCGTGAGAGTTGATGGAGGCGAATTCGCCTATTACCCGAATGGGTGGCTGGTTCCTATTGGACTCACCCCGCTGTACGACAACGCTACGTGCACGGGCACTGGCTTCATTGCCGTAGATGACGCTTGGGAAAGGGATGCGTTCGCCCAGGACTCCAGTTTCCGGGTGGTCTATCGCACCTCAACCCCGCCCACGCTGGGTCCAGCACAGTGCATACAAACTGGACGGCACATCGACTCCGGTGCTCAACCTTGCCACGTGGCAACGCAACTCCGCGGGCAACTGCGAAGCGGCATCCTCGGAGACGGGATTCCGCCTGCCGTTGTCCAGTGTCACCGCGCCAGCCGACTACGTGGGGCCTCTGCGGATGGGTTGATCCCTTAGGGGATCGTGGGGCTGCCCAGCGGTGTGCGCTGCTGCGGCAGGGACCCTTCCAGCAGTGCATTCACTTCGCTGGCCAGGTAGCGACGGTGTCCACCCAGGGTCTTCACGCATGACAGTTTCCCGGCTTTCGCCCACCGCGTAACGGTCTTCGGATCGACCCGGAAAAGCGAAGCCACCTCAGACGGAGTAAGCAGCTCCTCAGGGGTGCCCAGATTGGCGCTCATACATGCTCCATATGTCCGATAAGAGGGTTGGCTTGAGTCTCGCACCCATCAACGAGCGCGGCAACCGCACGAAACTAATCGGGGTGGGTAAGGTGCGGATCGAGCCGGGCACGGGGTAGTCTTGCCCGAGAGGGCCACGTGCCCATCATGTATCTGTCAACTGACCTTCGGGGTTTATCCCGGGCGAGGGGGTCGAGCCATATGGGGCGCGGCCGTGCAAAGGCCAAGCAGACCAAGGTTGCGCGCGAATTGAAGTACAACGCGCCTCAAACCGACCTTGCGGCTCTGCAGGCCGAACTGAGCGGAACGTCCAAGTCGTCGCACGACGAGGACTTCGATGTGGACGAGTACGAGGAGTACGACAGAGTACGCGGACGGCGACGAGGATTGACCGCCAGCGTCTGATTTGCTGACTGAAACCCTCGTCAAGGGCCTTCTCAGAACTTTGTGACCGGACTGTTATCGATTCTTGAGACTTGTAATCGAGATCCAGAGGCTGGTAGCCGATTCTATAGGGGTGGTTAGGTCAGCGAAGCAGTTGAAGAACGGCGACACCATCGACGTGGAGGGCGACCACCTTGTGGTGTTCCACTTCTGCGAGGAGTACGGGCAGGTGATCGTGGACGCTGTGAGCGAGGTATCCGCGCGACGCTTCGAACTGCACTACGCACCGGACGCACGAGTAAGCGTCCTGTAGTTCCCTTAGAACTTGAAGGTCATCTTCTTGGGGCCTTTGAGTGCCTTGTCGATGGTTGATCGCAGGCTGGGCCCGTTCATCGCGCCGGCCTGCGAGTGAAGGACCTGGCCGTTGCGCATGACAACCAATGTGGGGATCGCTGTCACCCCGAAGGCCTGCGCGAGACCCGGATTCGCGTCCACATCGACCTTCCCGAACATCACGTCGGCGTAGTCGGCGGAGACCTCGGTGTAGACCGGGGCGAAGGACTTGCAGGGCCCGCACCAATCGGCCCAGAAGTCGATCACGACCGTCTTGCCGGCGGTCGCTTCGTTGAAGTTGCTGTCGTTGAGCTCAGTGGTGGCCACGCAATTTCCAACCGGGCGCAGCGTGGCGGCATTCCCGCCGGTAGCCTGACCGAGTGTCGAGGGCAGCCATCAGTTGTGGGTCTGCGGTGACCGCCCAAGTCGGCGCTGAGGTTCTCGCCGCGGGCGGCAACGCTGTGGACGCCGCGATTGCGGCCGCGTTCGCCTCGACAGTCTCCGAGCCCGGGGTCTCCAGTATGGGCGGGGGCGGCTTCATGCTGGTCCGGCTGCCGGACGGGCAGACGAAGATGCTGGACTTCTTCACAACGGTGCCGTCGGGTCCGGCCGGGCAGCGCGAGACCGTCACCGTGACCTACTCGGGGGCCACCCAGGACTTCCACGTTGGAGTGGCCACAGTGGCTGTGCCAGGGTGTCTTGACGGTTTTCTCGAGGCGCACCGGCGTTGGGGCACGTGGGCTTTGCCGCAGGTCGTGGCACCTGCTGCAGGTTTGGCGCGCAAGGGTGTGCGCCTGGGTTCTCGAGCACCAGCAGGCCCGTCGCGGTGTTGGAGATCGGCACGTGGTAGTTCGAGTGCACGCGGGTCACCCGCCCCGGCAGCGCCGCGCGTGCGGCGATCCACGCCATCAGCTCGGTACCCTGCGCGCCGGCCTCGCGAACGAGGTCGAGCGCCGAGTAGCGCGTCAGCTGCTCGGGTTCGTCGACGAGCGCCTCCATGCACATCAGGTCGAACGGCTTGTTGATGAATCCCGCCCGCGCGCCGTCGAGCTGGTGCGACAAACCGCCGGTGCCGAGCACGACGACGCGCGCATCCCCGGGCCAGGCGGCGAGCGCGCGCCCGACCGCTTGACCGAGGCGGTAGGCGCGGCGCGGCGACGGCAGCGGGTGCTGCACGTGGTTCATCGCGATCGGCACGATGCGCACCGGCCAGTCGCCGCCGCCCGGCCACAGCAGCGCCATCGGCAGCGTCAGCCGCGTGGTCGACCAGCATCTCCTGGCACGTCGTGATGTCGAACTCGTCGCCGACCAGCGCCTCGATCAAGTGCCACGACAGCGCCGGGTCGCCCCGGAACGGCTGCACCGTCGGGATGCCCCAGCCTTCGTCCGCGTTGCTGTATTCCGGCGCGGCGCCGACGGCGAACGTCGGCAGCTTGTCGAGGAAGAAGTTGAGCCCGTGGTCTGGTAGAAGACCACGGCGACGTCCGGCTTCGCCTTCGCGAGCCACGCGCGGCGCGGGCGGATAGCCGTCGAAGAACGGCTTCCAGTACGGGTCCTGCTGCAGGCCCTTGGCGATCGCGCGGCCGATGGCCGGGACGTGCGAGGTGGTGATTGCGCCGACGATCGTCGCCATGGTTCTATCTCCCGGCCGCCAGCAGCCTGGCCTTGAACTGCGTCCTTGCTCATGCCCGTCTGCTGCGCACCGATGTCCTGCACGTCGAGGCCGAGGATGCCGGCGAACTTGGCAAGGTAATAGATGTTGCCGCCGGCGGCGATCAGCTGCAGCACGTTGCGCGCCGCGATCGCCTTGCGCTGCTCGTCGCTCAAACCGAAACGCCGGCAGTAGGCCGCCTCGTCGCGCTTGAACTCCTCGCGGTTGTCGGGCGAGTTGAACGAGTAGCACATGCGGTTCAGCGCGTAGCCCTTCGCGGCCATCGTGCCGTCGAAGATCGGCGTGCCCGGAATGCCGTAGTCGCGTTGCTTCGTCATCGCGCCCTCCTCCTTGCCGCGCTCACTGGCTACCATCGGCGGCGAGCTGCCGCTCCATGCGGTCGAGCCAGCGGTAGCACGGCAGCACGTCGGCGACGCTCGCCCGCGGCGCCCGCCGCTCGCGGATCGCCGCGACGAACTCGCGGTCCTGCAGCTCGATGCCGTTCATCGACACGTCGACCGTCGACACGTCGATCCTCTGCTCCTTGCCGTCGACCAGGTCGTCGTAGCGGGCGACGTACGTGCCGGTGTCGCCGATGTAGCGGAAGAACGTGCCCAGCGGTCCGTCGTTGTTGAACGACAGCGACAGCGTGCAGATCGCCCCGGTCTTCGCCCGGAGCTGGATCGACATGTCCATCGCGATGCCGAGCTCAGGGTGGATCGGCCCCTGCATCGCGTGCGCCGCGACGATCTCCCCCGCCTGCCAGGCGAACAGGTCGACCGTGTGAGCCGCGTGATGCCACAGCAGGTGGTCCGTCCACGAACGCGGCTGGCCGAGGGCGTTGATGTTCCGGCGGCGAAAGAAGTAGGTCTGCACGTCCATCTGCAGGACGTTGAGCTCGCCCGCGGCGATGCGCCGGTGCACCCACTGGTGGCTGGGGTTGAAGCGGCGGGTGTGGCCGACCATCGCTACCCGGCCGGCGCGCTTCTGCGCCGCGTCGACCGCCTCGGCGTCGGCGAGCCGGTCGGCAAGCGGGATCTCGACCTGCACGTGCTTGTCCGCCGCGAGGCAGGCGAGCGCCTGCGACGCGTGCATCTGCGTCGGCGTGCAGAGGATCACGGCGTCCACGTCGTCGCGCGAGAGGCTCTCTCCAAGATCGGTGGCCACGTGGCCGACCCCGTACTTCTTCGCGACCTCCTCGGTCGGCTCGCGCAGCCGGCCCACCAGCGACGTCACGCGCACGCCGTCGATCTTCGCGAGCGCGTCGAGGTGTTTGATGCCGAACGCGCCGGCGCCGGCGAGGCAGAGGTTCAGGGTGTCCATCGGGGAACGCTCAGGGATTCTGCAGGATCATGTGCCCGACGGCGGTGTTCGACGCGGGTACGTGGTAGAAGCGGTACACCTCGCGCGCATCGCGCGCCAGTGCCCCGCGCATGATCAGCCACATCACGAGCTCGATGCCCTCCGACGCCCGCCTCGCGCACGTAGTCGACGTGGGGGATCCTGGCGAGGCTCTCCGGGTCGCTCGCGAGCCGGTCGAGGAACGCCGTGTCGAACTCGCGGTTGATGAGTCCCGCGCGTGGGCCCTGCAGCTGGTGCGACATGCCGCCGGTGCCCCAGACCATCACCTTGAGGTCTTCCGGGAACGACTCGACCGCCTTGCAGATGGCCTTGCCAAGGTTGAAGCAGCGGTTCCCGGTCGGCGGCGGGTACTGGACCACGTTCACCGCGAGCGGGATCACCTTGCACGGCCACGCGGCGGGCTGCCCGAACATCAGCGACAGCGGCACGGTGAGGCCGTGGTCCACGTCCATGCGGTTGACGATCGTCATGTCGAACTCGTCGAGGATCGTCGACTGCGCGATGTGCCACGCGAGCTCGGGATGGCCCTGCACCACCGGCACCGGCCGCGGGCCCCAGCCCTCGTCCGCAGGCGCGAACGACTCGGCGCAGCCGATCGCGAACGTCGGGATCAGCTCGAGCGAGAACGCCGACGCGTGGTCGTTGTAGACGAGCACGACGACGTCGGGATCTTGCTCGGCGATCCAGCGCTTGCTGAACTCGTAGCCCTTGAACACCGGCTGCCAGTAGGGGTCGGCGGTCTTGCCGAGGTCGAGAGCGGCCCCGATCGCGGGGACGTGCGAGGTAGTGACGCCGGCGACGATGCGTGCCATGGCGGGCTCCTAGCGCCCGGGATCGGAGCGGCTGCGATTGCCCTGCGCGGGACGGCCTCCCGCGATCATCATCGCGCGATAGTCCTCTTCCGGAACGCCGGACATCCTGGCGGCCAGGTTCTGGAACGAGAAGCCGTCGGTCGCGCCGATCTTGGCGAGGAAGTAGATGTTGCCGCCCAGCGCGATCATCCGGTTGTAGTCGCGATCGAGCACCGCCTGACGCTGTTCGGGGCTGATCGGGAATTGCTCGAGGTAGGCGCGCTCGTCGGCCTTGAACGCCGCGCGATTCCCGGACTTCATCAGCGACATGCAGAACATGTTGAGATGGTAGCCGAGGCGCGACTGCGTCGCGTCGAAGACGACCGTCCCCGGAATGTCCCGGAACGCTTCGTTGTAGTTGGTCATCGGTAAAGTACCCCCACGCTTGCCGCTGCAGCGGCTGCGCTGCCCCCCGAGGGGGAGCAATGAGCGCCTTGGGACGGCCCTGCGGCGCTCATGTCAATCCGCCCAGTAGAGGCGCATCGGGTTGTCGACCAGGAGCTTGTGCTGCAATTCCGGGGTCGACGCGATCCGCGGCAGGAAATCGACCAGCGCGCCGTCGTCCGGCATGTGGCTCTTCATGTTCGGGTGTGGCCAGTCGGTGCCCCACAGCACGCGGTCGGGGAACGACTCGACCACGCGGCGGGCGAACGGCACGACGTCGTCGTAGCCGGGTGGGCCGGACTGCGACAGCCGCTCCGGGCAGCTCACCTTCGACCAGATGTTCGGGTGCTCGCGCAGCAGGCGCAGGAACAACGCGAACTCCGGTCCGTCGACCGGTTTGCCGACATCGGGCCGCCCCATGTGGTCGACGACGACGGTCGTCGGCAGGCTGGTGAAGAAATCCCAGAGCTCCGGCAGGTCCTGTGCCTCGAAGTAGACGACGACGTGCCAGCCGAGCGGCGCGATGCGATCGGCGATGTCGGCGAGCACTTCCCTGGGCGTGAAATCGACCAGCCGCTTCACGAAGTTGAAGCGCGTGCCGCGCACGCCCGCCGCGTGCAGCGCGCGGAGCTCGGCGTCGGTGACGTCGCGGGCGACCGAGGCGACGCCGCGCGCGCGACCGCCCGAGTGGACGAGGGCGTCGACGAGCGCGCGGTTGTCGTTGCCGTGGCAGGTCGCCTGCACGATCACGTTGCGCTCGAAGCCGAGGTGGTCGCGCAGCGCGAAGAGTTTCTCCTTCGGCGCGTCGCAAGGCGTGTACTTGCGCTCCAGCGCGAACGGGAACACGTCGCCCGGGCCGAACACGTGGCAGTGGGCGTCGACCGCACCCGCCGGCGGCACGAAGCGCGGCCGCGACGGGTTCGGGTGGAACGGCAGGTAATCCGGATCCATATTTGGGGTCAGACTCGACTTTCTGCGGAGGGCAACGTGAATCGCGACGCGGCGTGACGGAAAGTCGAGTCTGACCCTACTTTTCGAGGTACTCGAGGCCGGCCTTGGCGAGCGTGTCCCGCATGCCGTAGATGTCGAGGCCGAGTTCGCCCTCCGCGAGCCGCCTGCGCGTCGCCTCCTCCTTCTTCTCCCGCGCCTCGGCGGCCGCAGCGACCTCGGCGGCACGCTCCCGCGGCACGACCACCACGCCGTCGTCGTCGGCGACGATCACGTCGCCCGGCTCGACGAGCATGCCGGCACACACGACGGGCACGTTCACCGACCCCAGCGTCGCCTTGACGGTGCCGCGCGCATTGATCGCCCGCGACCAGACCGGGAACTGCATCTCCGCGAGCGAGCGCACGTCCCGCACGCCGGCGTCGATGACGAGCCCGCGCCCGCCCTGGGCGCGATAGGACGTAGCGAGGAGATCGCCGAACATGCCGTCCTCGCTGTCCGTGGTGAGCGCGACCACGACCACGTCGCCCGGCTCGATCATCTCGGCGGCAACGTGCAACATCCAGTTGTCCCCTGGCTGGGCGAGTACCGTCAGCGCCGAGCCCCAGACGGCGGCGCCAGGGTAGATCGGCCGCATGTAGGGCTTGAGCAGTCCGGTGCGGCCCTGCGCCTCGTGGATCGTCGCCACTCCGTGTCGCCCCAGCGCCTCGACGGCGTGGAAGTCAGCGCGGCGGATGTTGCGCACTGCCACGCCGACCTTTCCGTACTCGCTCATGCCTCCTCCTTCACCGGCGACGTGTCGCCCTCAAGCGGCGCCTCACCGCCCGACGTCGCATGCAGTGTGCACCTCGCCAACACGATTGAAAAGCGCTATGGCTGCACTAGCAGTTATGCTGATACGGCATAACCGCTTCGACGCGCCCCTCGCGAAATTCGATCGGTCACGCCGGCTCCATGCCGTGGCGCCGCTTCGCCGCCGCGGCCGCCGGCGCAGCCATGAACGCGAGCAGCTCGCGCGACGCATCGCGGCGGGAGGACGACTCGGCCACGCCCGCCGAGAACGTGGTGACGGTCTGGATCGCGTCCGGAAGGGGCCCCACGACGTCGATACCCTCGAAACCAATGAGCTCCGCAAGTTGCTGGAACCCGAGCTCCACGGAGCCTGCGGCCACCAGGGATCCGACCGGCACACCCGGCGGTGCCTGCACCGTGCGCGCAAGGATCGCATCCGCAATGCCCCAGCGCCGGAACAGCGCCGCCAGCTGGACCCCGCTTGGTCCCGTCGAGTAGCCCACGCTGCGCGCGGCGAGCACCGCGCGCCGCAGCGCGTCCTCGGAACCGATGTCCGGCCGTGGCGCGCCCGCGCGCACGGCCACCGCCACGCCGGAGCGAGCGAGGTCGACACGGCTGCCGGCGACGATCCGGCCCTCGACGCCAAGCTGGTCGATCACATCGGATGCGAGCACCACCACGTCGAACGCCTCGCCGGCGCGCACGCGCTTCGCGGCGTCCACACCCCCGACCGACTCGAGCTCGACCGCCTGCGACGAGCGCAGCTCGAACGCGTCGACGAGCTCGGCAAGCACCTGGCGCGTCGCCATCGACGACAGGATCCTGAGCGGGGCGGTCATGGCAGTTCGGGCGAGCGGGAGAACCTGCGGCGGCAACACTTCGGCGCAGTGTGCGCTCCTTGGCGGGTCCTGCGAAACCGCTATTGCTACACTAACAGTTATGCTGAACCGGCATCGTCCGTTGCAGCCTTCCTCCACCCGCCCGTGGACCTGAAGCAACTCGAGTACTTCGTCGCCGTCGTCGACCTCGGTGGCTTCTCGCGTGCGTCGCGCCTGCTCGGCGTTGCCCAGCCCGCGATCAGCCGCCAGGTGAGAGGCCTCGAGGTGGAGCTGCGGCAGAGCCTGCTGTTGCGCAACGGCCGCGGCGCGGTGCCGACCGAGGCGGGCAAGCGCCTGCTCGCGCACGCGCGAGGCATCCTGCAGCAGGTCGAACGGGCGCGGCTCGAGGTCGACGAGGTCCAGGGCTCGCCCGTCGGACACGTGGCCATCGGCCTGCCGCCGACGCTCGCGCGCGTGCTCACGGCGCCGATCGTGCGCGACTTCCGCCAACGCTTCCCGAAGGCGACCGTCAGCATCGTCGAGGGACTGTCGGCGACGATCCAGGAGTGGTTGCAGGTCGGCCGTGCCGACATCGGCCTCGTCTACAACCTCACACCCACGCCGGCGATCGAGCTGGCGCCGCTACTCGAGGAAGATCTGTGCCTGATCGGACCGCGTTCGGGACGGCGCGAGGCGGCGACGGTCCCGATGCGCGAGCTGCCCCGCTACCCGCTGATCATGCCGGCGCGCCCGAACGCGATCCGCACGCTCGTCGAGTCGCGCCTCGCGACGAAGGGGCTGCGGCCGCACGTCACGCTGGAGGTCGATGCGATCGGCGCGATCGTCGACCTCGTCGCCGAGGGAATGGGCTACGCGATCCTGTCGCGTCGCGCCCTGCCCGAGGGCGCGGCGCCAGGCGCGCTCACCGCGCGGCCGATCGTCCGGCCGACGCTGAAGAGCGCGCTCGCCATCGCCGTCTCCGCCCAGCGACCGGCGACGCCACTGCAGAAGGCGTGCGTGGAGCTCGTCGCCCTGCTCGTGCCGAAGGTCTTCGCATCGCGGTGACGGAACCGGCGTTGCCGTTGCAGGTACCTGCCAAGGCCGCGCACCGCGGTCCCCCGGGAACCCACATGCAAAGACCCCCGGCTCGCGCCGGGGGTCTCAGGAACTGCAACCGCGCCTCGCGATTGCGACGTCGCGAAGGGCGGCAGCCCCGCGTCAGCGGCGGCTGTGCTCCTTGGCAGCCTTGTTGTCCCCGGTCTTGGCGATAGCCACCGGAACGATGGCATCGATCGCCGCCTTGTAGTCGGCCCGGTTTGCTTCCGTATAGCCAGGCGCGTCGATCGTTGCGGTCTTGCCGTCCCTGCCGACCGTGATGGTGAACGCCACGGGCTTGACGCCCTTCGGCCACCCGAAGGAGCTGGCGCCCCAGGGTGACTGCACCGAGACCGACTTTCCGGCAGGCGCGCTGATCTTCTGGATACCCGCTCCTGCAACTTCGGTGACGCGGGGTCCGGCGACTTCGAGCAGGCCCGGCTGAACGGCCTTGACGGTCGTGGGCGCCGCGGCGGATGCCGCGGCGGCTGCGCCCGTGCCTTGGGTACCGGTCGTCCTCCCGGCAGGTCCCGGAGCACCGGGAGCGGGCGCCGTCGTCTGGGCGGCGGCGACGCCGGTGCCGAGGGCGGCGGCGATTAAGAGTGCGATGGGAAGCTTGCGCATGGAGCACCTCGATCAAGTAGTTGAAAAACCCTCGACATATACCACAATTCGTAAAGGCACAATCGGTGGAGGCGGCGCGCGCCTTCTATATGGATCGGGAACCGCGGTTCGGCGAATGCGGAAGGTGCGGTGCCGGCCTCGCTATTTTCCCGAGCCTTGCATCCAGTTCTTGTTGTCGTTGGTCCTGGCGATCGCGAACGGAACCACCGCCTCGATGGCGGCCTTGTAATCGCTCGCGTTGTCCTTGGTGAATCCCGGCGCGCTGATCGTCGCGCTCCCTGCCGGCTTGCCCGCGGTGATCGTGAACGGAACCGGCTTCACGTTCTTCGGCCAACCGAAGTAGCTCTCGCCCCACGGCGACTGGACGGCAATCGAGCGCAGGCCCTTGCCGGGCGTCGCGGTGATCTTCTGTATGCCGGCACCCACCACGTCGTTGACACGCGGACCGGCGACTTCGAACAGGCCCGGCTGGACGGCCTTGATGGTGCCACCGGCAGGCGTCTTGACAACCGCGGGCGCAGGGGCGGCGGCGGGTGCCGGGGCGGGGGATTGGGCGAAAACCGACGCCGCGAACAGCGCGGCGACGAGAATGGCAAGGTGTGACTTGCGCATGTGTGAGCCTCGATTATGAAAGGGATGGAAGCTACGGCCGCACTGTGCTCGCGCGCCAAGTCGGCGCGTTGACGTCATTCACGAGTCGGCGTTGCGACTCCGACCGGAAGCGGTGGCAATGCGTACTGCCCTCAGGACCGGCGACGAATGGCCGCTGTGTTCATCGTCGCGTAGCCGCCCGCCCGATGCTTCGCATTTCTTGACACTTGGCCAACATCCCCCGCCACAGTGGTTGACTCCGCGCAGGGCCTGCGGTGCGCGGCGGGCGAACGATCGCAGGGATCACACGCAGCGCCCGCCGTCGACCTCCAGGCACGCGCCGGTGATGAACGCCGCCTCGTCGGAGGCGAAGAACAGCGCGGCGGTGGCGATGTCGGACGGCCGCGACAGCCGGCCGAGCGGAATCGAGGCGACGAACTTCGCGCGCATCTCCGGCGTGTCCTCGCCCATGAACTGCGCGAGCAGCGCCGTCTCGCCCGCGACCGGATTGATCACGTTGACGCGGATGTTGTGCGGCGCGAGCTCCGCCGCCATCGAGCGCGAGGTGACGATCGCCGCGCCCTTGCTGCCGTTGTACCAGGTGAGCCCCGGACGCGGGCGCACGCCGGCGGTGGAGGCGATGGTGATGAATACGCCGTCGCGCTTCCTGCGGAAGTGCGGCACCGCGTGGCGCGCGGTCAGGAACAGGCTCTTCACGTTGACCGCGTAGATGCGGTCGAACTCGGCCTCGGCGACGTCGAGCATGGGCTGATTGCGGTGCGTGACGCCCGCGTTGTTGACGACCACGTGCAGGTCGCCGTGCGACGCCAGCGCATGTGCGACCAGCGCGGCGACGTCGGCGTCCTTCGTCACGTCGCCCGGCTGCGCGCTCGCCTGCCCGCCGGCATCGACGATGGCCCGGGCGACCCGAGTCGCCGCCGCGGCGTCGATGTCGTTCACGACCACCTTCGCGCCCTCCTGCGCGAATCGGTTCGCGATCCCTTCGCCGAAACCGGATCCCGCGCCGGTGACGACGGCGACCTTGCCTGCAAGCCTCATGCGAGCCTCGTTCGTGAGCATCAACTTGGGATCGTCCACCCGCGCACGCGCGGTGTCAACGCGAGGCCCGGCGAGCACGAGGCGAAGCACGCGCCGGTAATGAACGGACTTTTCGGTAGAAAGGCCGGCTGCCCGCTTCGAATGTCCTGCGACAGGCGCAGAACGCGCAACGGCGATGACAGGCGTCAATACGTGGCGGCGCGGAAGTGCAAAACATGATCGCAAGCAGCCTTTCGCGCGCCCTCGGGCGGCCTCGGTGGAAGAGGAGGCATCATGAAGCGAATCCTGGTACTGCTGACGATGTGGCTCGCCGCGGTCGCGGCAGCGCTGACGGGTCAAGGCGGGGGCCTCGTACCAACGTCCCTGGCGGCAGACGCCAAAGCGCTGCCGACCGCCGCGCAAGTGACGGTCACCGAGTTCCATCACCCGGTGTTCAACCACTACTTCATCACCGCCTATGCGGACGAGGCCGCGCACCTCGCTGCGGGCGGTCTGCCGCCGTGGGTACCCACCGGCCACACGTTCAAGGTCTGGGGTGGGCCCGACCAGGGCATCACCAACGTCTGCCGCTTCTTCAGTGAGACGTTCGCGCCGCGGAGTTCGCACTTCTACAGCAACAACCCGGTCGAGTGCCCGGGATTGAGCGCGGGGGGTGTCTGGCAGCTCGAGTCCTCGGCGGCGTTCTTCATGATGCCTACGGCGACCGGGTCCTGCCCGAGCGGGACGATGCCGCTCTACCGGCTCTACAACGACGGCAAGTCCGGCGCGCCCAACCACCGCTACACGATTCACACCGCTGTGCGCACGACGATGATCGCGGCCGGGTGGCTGCCCGAGGGCATGGGTCCCGACGGCGTCTTCGCCTGCGTACCGCTGGCCGGCACGGCACCGCCGCCGCCGCCCAACGCTTCCGCGTTCCAGGTCGAGGTGACGGGCTACGTCAACACGCTGCTGAACCTCGCGAGCGGCGACGTGGTCGATGCCGACAAGCTCGGTGTGGTGCTCGGTTCCGCGCTCGCGGCGCTGCTGAACCCCGCGAGCACCTGTCCGGCCGTCACCAGCACGCCGCCGCTCGGCAGCCTGACGACCCTGCCGCCGAACCTGACGATCGGCATCGACTACGGTGGCGGATGCACCGTCCAGGAAGGCACGACGTCCGTCACGCTGTCGGGCAGCGTCGTGCTGTCGCTCAGCAACGTGGTGCTCACCGACTCCAGCCTGTCGGGCACTCTCGCCGCCACGTTCAACAACGTCAGGGTGGCCGGCGTGCCGGTCGCCAACGGCACGGTGCGGGCCACGGCGAACCTCCAGTTCAACGACGCCACGGGCGTGACCTCCGGGCCGATCAACGCGACGCTGACGAACTTGCTGCTGCCGGACGGTCTCGGGGTCAGTGGGACCCTCGGCATCGACCTGAATACGGCGGGAACGACCACGGTCGCCACCGACCTCGTGACCAGCCCGAACAACGTCGCGGTGCGGCTCAATGCGACTGTCGTGCCGGCCACGGGTGGCAGCGTGCTGGTGAACACCACCGGCGCGAGCACCGTGGGCGCCTACGCGGTCCAGGTCAGCGGGCTCAGGATCGACGCCGACGTCTGCACGACCGGGGCGATCGGCGGTACCGTGAGCTTCAGCCAGTCCGGCCGGACCGGAACGTTCACGTTCAACAGCAGCTGCAGCTACACGTACTCGGGTCCGTGAGGACCGGCGCGCGCGACACCTACAGCAGGGCTCCGGCGCGGCGCTCGCCCTGCTCGTAGACGACGTGCGCCCGCCCGACCAGCAGCGGGTCGAGCACGCCGATCTGCTCGATGTCCTTGTTCGTGTAGGGCAGCTTGTGCAGCAGGTAGCGCATGGCGTTGACGCGCGCGCGCTTCTTGCAGTCGGACTTGATCACCGTCCACGGCGAATCGGCAGTGTCGGTGTGGAAGAACATCGCCTCCTTGGCCTTCGTGTACTCGTCCCACTTGTCGAGCGAGGCCATGTCGATCGGCGACAGCTTCCAGTGCTTGAGCGGGTGCGTCTCGCGCTCCTTGAAGCGCCGGCGCTGCTCCTTGCGCGACACCGAGAACCAGAACTTGATCAGGTGCAGGCCGCTCTTCACGAGGTTGCGCTCGAACTCCGGCGCCTGGCGCATGAACTCGATGTACTCGTCGTTGGTGCAGAAGCCCATCACGCGCTCGACGCCCGCGCGGTTGTACCAGGAGCGGTCGAACAGGACGATCTCGCCGGCCGTGGGCAGATGCTGGACGTAGCGCTGGAAGTACCACTGCCCGCGCTCCAGATCGGACGGCTTCTCGAGCGCGACCACGCGCGCGCCGCGGGGGTTCAGGTGTTCCATGAAACGCTTGATCGTGCCGCCCTTCCCCGCTGCGTCGCGACCCTCGAACAGGATCACCACCCGCTGCCCGGTTTCCTTGACCCACGCCTGGAGCTTCAGGAGCTCGACCTGCAGCCGGTACTTCTGCCTCTCGTAGCTCTTGCGCGACAGCAGGTTGCGGTAGGGATAGGCGCCGCTCCTCCAGTCGGGCGAGAGTTCCTCGTCCGGATTTTCGAGCAGGCGCGAGAACGCCGCCTCCGGGGCCTCGATCAGCGCGCTGCGCAACGCGATCGCATCGTCGGGCGAGGCGCCCGCCATGATCGCGCGGAGCGCATTGGCGAGTTCGCCCGCGTGGCCGTTGCCGGCGCCTTCAAGTATGTCGCGCAGCGCGACCACCTTGGATGTCTGCGCGGCGTCGATCGCCTCGCCGACGGCGTACGCCTCGATGGTCCGGGGCGTGTGCGCCGGTGCGACGTCGCCGGCACGGGATTCGCGGGTGACGGTACGGCGGGTCGTGTGCGCCGGCGACGGGGAACGCGTGGCGACGGTCTTGGGCTTGCGGGGTGCGGTCATGTCAGTCCCGATGGGCCGTCCCGAGGGCCTGGCCCGCCCCCTCGGGGGGCAGCGAACGAAGTAAGCGTGGGGGTCGTTTCATCCCGGGCGCGTGGCGTGCGGGCCACGCGTCGCCGGCAATCGAATGTCAGCGAAGTGTAACGCGAGCGGAGCCGGCGCACCGTGCCTGCGCGCAGCGTTGTACAGCGGGAACGACGGACCGGGCTGGTCAGTGCGGCCGGTCGGTCCGCGCGGCGTCGTGTCCCCGCCGCCGGCCCACAGGCCCGACGCCGCCCGACAAGGCTGCGCTCACGGCCTCGCGCCATTCGCTCGGCTCGGGCTCGCCGGCGACCCGGCTGTCGAGCAGCAGCATCGCCTGCCCGAGCAGCGCGCCGACGTCGTCGCACTGCGGCGCGTCGAGGTGGGTGGCGAGGAAGTTCTGCAATTGCGCTTCAGCGCTGGGCGTGGTGCCGCGGTGCATGTGCCTGCCCTCCCGATCGCGCACGCGTCGCGGGAAAATCCGTGCGCACGCTCGTGTGGGACCAGCATACGCCGATCGCGTTCCCGACGGAGGCGCGTTTTCGCGCGCGCCGCAACGCGGGCATGTTGCACCGCAACGGGCGCTACAGGCTCAATCGTGCCGCAGCACGACGGTCTTCAGCGACGTGAAGCCAAAGAGCGCCTCGAAGCCCTTTTCACGGCCGTGACCGGAGTGCTTGACCCCGCCGAACGGCAGCTCTACGCCGCCACCGGCGCCGTAGTTGTTGACGAACACCTGCCCCGACTGCACCGCACGGGCCAGACGCAGCTGGCGGGCGCCGTCGCGCGTCCACACGCCGGCCACCAGCCCGTAATCCGTGGCGTTGGCGAGTCGGATGGCCTCGGCCTCGTCGGCAAACGGCATCGCCGCGAGCACCGGGCCGAACACCTCGTCGCACGTCAGCCGGTGCCCGATCGGCACGTCGCGCAGCAGCGTCGGTGGGACGTAGTAGCCGCCGCTCGGCGCCTCGGCCACGACCCGGCCCTGCGCGACCTGCACGATGCCGTCGCGTTTGGCTTCGTCGAGAAAGCTGCGCACCCGGTCACGCTGCGAGGCGCGGATCAGCGGCCCGCAGTCGAGATCGGCCAGCGCCGGGCCCGTCGTGAGCGCGGCGAAACGCTCGCCCAGGCGCTTGAGCAGGACCTCGTAGACCGACGCCTCGACGAGCAGGCGCGAACCGGCGCTGCAGGTCTGCCCCGCGTTCTGCACGATGGCATTCACGATCGCCGGCAGTGCCGCGTCGAGGTCGGCGTCGGCGAACACGATCTGCGGGCTCTTGCCGCCAAGCTCGAGCGTCACCGGGCAGTGGCGCTCCGCGCAGGCCTTGGCGACACCGGCGCCCGTCGGCGGCGACCCGGTGAACGACATGTGGCGGATGCCGGGATGCGCGGCCAGCGCCGTACCGGCCTCGGCACCCAGGCCCGTGACGACGTTGAGCGCGCCGTCCGGCAACCCCGCCGCCGTCGCGAGCTCGGCGAGGCGCAACAGCGACAGGCAGGCATCTTCCGCCGGCTTCACCACGCAGGCGTTGCCGGCGGCGAGCGACGCACCGACCGAGCGCCCGAAGATCTGCAGCGGGTAGTTCCACGGCACGATGTGCCCGGTGACGCCGTGCGGCTCGCGCCACGTCAGCACCGTGTAGCCCTCGGGATACGGCAGCGTCTCGCCGTGCAGCTTGTCGCAGGCGCCCGCATAGAACTCGAAGTAGCGGGCACAGGCGACGACGTCGGCGCGCGCCTGCTTCAGCGGCTTGCCGCAGTCGCGCGCCTCGATCAGCGCGAGCTCCTCGGCGTGGTCGGCGATCGTAAGGGCGATGCGCGCGAGCGCCCGGCCTTTTTCGACGGGGGCGAGCCGCCCCCACGCACCTTCGAAGGCACGCTGCGCCGCCGTCGCCGCGGCGTCGATGTCCGCCGCCGAGCCGCGGGCAATGGCCGCGAACGGCAGACCCTCGGAGGGGTCGATCATCGGCAGCGTCGCGCCGCTTGCCGCCGGCGCGAAGCGGCCGTCGATGAAGTGTTGTGGCGGCGTGGCGATCGCCGGCCAGGTCGTGGGATGCGGAGCGTTCATGGCGGTTGGCGAGTGCGGGCAACGGACCGTACTGTACCGCGCACGCACTGCGATCGCAGCAGTCCGTCGCCGACGAAGGCGCCAACCGCCCCCGGGTCCCGCGCAAGGTCAGATTTCGATGCGGGTACCGAGCTCGACGACGCGGTTCGCCGGGATGTTGAAGAAGT
This sequence comes from uncultured beta proteobacterium, assembly GCA_963765065.1. Classification (GTDB taxonomy): domain Bacteria; phylum Pseudomonadota; class Gammaproteobacteria; order Burkholderiales; family Casimicrobiaceae; genus VBCG01. The sequence goes on from CAVXVH010000014.1 coordinate 46,125, forward strand.
CCGGGGCGCTTGCCGCGTTCCTCGCCATGGCCGCGAACACGCGGTCGCGCCAGGTCCGCAGGCGACCGGCATGCGGCATCGACACGATCTTCTCGCGCGAAAGGAAGTACGACGCTTCCATCGGCTCGAGTTGCAGGCCGTGCGGGACGCACCGCTCGAGCGCGCCGATGATGTCGGGACGCTCCATGAATCCGAAGCGTGCGATGACGCGCCACGCATCGTTGCCGAACGGCTCGCAGCTCACCCGTCGTTCCGTGTCGACCGCGGGCACGTCCTCGTACTCGACGGTCAGGAACACGTTGCACGCGTGCAGCGCCTTGTAGTGCTTGAGGCTGTGCAGCAGCGCATGCGGCGTCGCGTCCGGCGTGGAGGTGAGGAAGATCGCCGTGCCCGGCACCCGTTGCGGCGGCGAGGCCCCCAGTGACTGGAGGAATGCGGCAATCGGCACCGACGAGCCGCGGACCTGCGTCAGGAGCCGTTCCCGGCCGTTGCGCCAGGTCATCATCAGCGCGAAGACCGCACCTCCCAGTGCCAGCGGGAACCATCCGCCGTCGAGCAGCTTGTGCATGGCGGCCGCGAAGAACGTGAGGTCGATCGTCAGGAAGAAGGCGGTGGGCAGCACGCACGCCAATAGCGGATAGCCCCACCGGAAGCGCACGACGAAGAACGTCAGGATCGTGGTGACGACCATCGTACCCATGACCGCGACACCGTAGGCCGAGGCCAGTCGCGACGACGACCCGAATCCCACCACCGCCGCAAGCACGGCGCAGAGCAGCACCCAGTTCACCGCCGGCACGTAGATCTGGCCCATGGTGCGTGCCGAGGTGTGCCGGATCGACATGCGCGGCAGGTACCCGAGCTGAATCGCCTGTTGCGTCATCGAGTAGGCGCCGGAGATCGTCGCCTGCGAGGCGATGACCGTCGCCGCCGTCGCCAGGGCGACCATCGGATAGAGCGCCCAGTCCGGAAAGGACAGGTAGAACGGGCTCTCGATCGCCTCGGGCCGCGTCATCAGCAGCGCGCCCTGGCCGAAGTAATTGAGCACCAGCGCCGGTGCGGCGACGCCGAACCACGCGATCCGAATGGCTCGCTTGCCGAAGTGACCCATGTCGGCGTACAGCGCCTCGGCGCCGGTGATGGCCAGCAGCACCGAGCCGAGCACGACGAACGAGGCGACGCCGTGCGACGTCGCGAAGCGGATCGCATGCGACGGGTCGAGCGCGGCGAGGATCCCCGGAGCCCTGCCGACGTTCCAGACGCCGACCGCGCCGAGGGCCGCAAACCACAGGACGCACACCGGCCCGAACAGCAACCCCACCAGGCCCGTGCCGTGCTTCTGGATCGCGAACAGCGCGACGAGCACCCCCACGGCGATCGGCACCACGTACGGCTTGAACGCGGCGGTGCCGACTTCGAGGCCCTCGACCGCCGACAGCACGCTGATCGCCGGGGTGAGCACGGCGTCGCCGTAGAAGAGCGCGGCGCCGAACACGCCGATGGGCAGCAGCCAGCGCCGCAGGTGCGGCCGATCCGCAATCCCCGAGCTCGCGAGCGCCAGCAGCGCCATGATGCCGCCTTCGCCGCGATTGTTCGCGCGCAGGATGAGGGTGACGTACTTGAGCGAGACCACGATCATCAACGCCCAGAAGATCGCCGAGACGCCGCCCAGCACGTTGTCGACGGTCAGGGGGATGCCGTGCGCCGGACTGAACGTCTCCCTGGCCGCGTACAGCGGGCTCGTGCCGATGTCGCCGTAGACGACGCCCAGGGCGAGCAGTGCCAGGCCTGCCGTCGTCTGCTGCGTGCGGCCGTGCTCGCTCGCCACGATGGGCGAGGTGATGGATGCGCCGGTGTTCATGGCCGCCCAATCTAGACCCGCCCGGGCCGGCCCGCTACTCGAAGATGCGAAACTTTACGGCCGCTTTATGCGGGACCGGCGCATCATGACCCCATGAGAGGTGCGTGGACCGGATATGCGTGGGCGGTTGGGGCCACCGTGGCGGCCACGCTCGCCGGATTCGCGATGCGCGGGCGGTTCGACCTCGTCAACATTGCGATGGTCTACCTGCTTGCCGTCGTGCTGGTCGCGCTCTACCAGTCGCGCGGCGGGGCGATCGCCGCGTCGGTGCTGTGCGTCGCCGCATTCGACGTGCTGTTCGTGCCGCCCGCGGGCACGTTCACCGTCCACGATGCCCAGTACGTGCTGACGTTCGCCATCATGCTGGGTGTCGGGCTGATCATCTCGCGGCTGGTCGCGTGCGTGCGCCGCCAGGCACGCGCGCAGGCGCTGCTCGAGATCGAGGCGGAAACCGAGCGCATTCGCAGTGCCCTGCTCGCCTCGATTTCGCACGACCTGCGCACGCCGCTCGCCGTGATGGCGGGCGCGTCCTCGACGCTGGTCGAGTCCGGGGAGCGCATGCTCCCCGAGGCGCGGCAGGCACTCGCCCGCAGCGTGTTCGACCAATCGCGCGACCTCTCCGAGCGGGTGAGCAAGCTGCTGCAGATGACGCGCCTCGACACGGGCGCGATCAGGGTCGAGCGCGACTGGACGTCGATGGTCGACGTCGCGGACTCGGCGGTGCGCAGGCTGAGCGACCGCCTTGCCGCTCACCGGCTGATCGTCGACATCCCGGGTGACCTGCCTCTCGTGCGCGTCGACGCCGCGCTGATCGAGCAGGCGCTCGGCAACCTGCTCGAGAACGCGGCGAAGCACACGCCGGCGGGGACGATCGTCAGGCTGCGGGCCAAGGCGGACGGGCAGCGGCTGGTTCTGTCGGTCGAGGATCACGGCGGCGATGCCGCGGAAGTCGACCTGGAGCGGATGTTCCGCAAGTTCCAGCACGGCTCGATGGAGGGGACCGCCGGCGGCGTCGGGCTCGGGCTCGCCATCTGCCGCGCCATCGTGCGCCTGCACGGCGGCGACTGCTGGGCCGAGCGCACGCCGGACGGCGGCATGACGTTCCGGATCAGCCTGCCGATCGAACGCGCGCCGAAGATCCCCGCCGAGATGCCGTCCGCAATCGCCGATGGACCCGCGACCGACGATCCTCGTCGTTGAGGACGAACCCGAGATCCGGCGCTTCCTGCGCTCGTCGCTGGAGGCCGAAGGCTATCGGGTGGCGGAAGCGTCGACCGCCAGGCGCGGAGTCGTCGACGCCGGCACGCACAAGCCGGACGTCGTGATCGTCGACCTCGGCCTTCCGGACTTCGACGGCGTGGAGGTCGTCCGGCAGGTCCGGCAGTGGTCCACCGTGCCCATCCTGATCCTCTCCGCGCGCACGCAGGAACGCTCGAAGATCGATGCCTTCGAGGCCGGTGCCGACGACTACGTCACCAAGCCCTTCGGCATGCGTGAGTTGCTGGTCCGGATCAAGGTCGCGCTGCGGCACGCCGCCCGCTCGCGGACCGGCGGGGTCGTCCTCCACTTCGACGAGGCCGTCGTCGATCTCGAGCGGCGCACGGCGACGCGCGACACGGCGCCCCTGCACCTGACACCGATCGAGTTCCGGCTGCTCGCGGCACTGGCGAGGCATCTCGGCATGGTGGTCACCCATCGCCAGCTGCTGGCCGAGGTCTGGGGACCGAGCCACGTCGGCGACACCCACTACCTGCGCATCTACGTCAAGCAGCTGCGGGACAAGCTGGAGCCGGACCCGCTGCGTCCTCGCCATCTGGTCACGGAGATTGGCGTCGGGTACCGGCTGGTGTGCGGCGATTAGGGCCGATGAGGGGTGTCAGCCCTTGGGCTTCATCCGGTGCGCGTGCGTCTGCTCGTCGAGGCGCGGCGTGTAGACGATGCCGTCGCGCGCCGCCCACAGGTTCACCTGGAAGTGCAGCGGGATAATGCCGGTGTCCGCGATCGCGATCTCGGTCGCGCGCTGCAGGTAGGCCTCGCGCTTCACGTCGTCGACGGTCTGCAGCGCGTCCTCGGTCAGCGCGTCGACCTTGGAGTTGCTGTAGCGGCCGCGGTTGGCGGTGCCGAAGCCCTTGTCGCGGTTGAAGGTCATGAGCAGCGCCTTGAGCGAAGACGAGGCCTCGCCGGTGCCGGTGCTCCAGCCGAGCAGCATCAGGCTGAACTTGAGGTCGGTCGCCTGCGGGAAGAACGTGGCCGAGGGCATCGCCACGACCTTGGTCGCAATGCCGCCGCGCGTCAGCATCTGCGCCACGGCTTGCGCGATCTGCTCGTCGTTGACGTAGCGATTGTTCGGCGAGTGGATGGTGATGCCGAAGCCCTCGGGCCAGCCGGCCTCGGCGAGCAGCCGTTTCGCGCCCTCCGGATCGAACTTTTCCACCGACAGGTTCTTCGTCGCACCGAACAGGAAGTCCGGCACGAGCTGCCCCGCCATCACCGCCTCGCCCTCCATCACGCGCTCGACGATCGCCGGGCGGTTGATCATCTTCGACAGCGCGCGGCGCACGCGGGCGTCCTTCAGCGGGTTCTTCGCGAGCGGCGCGCCGGCCTTGTCGGTGACCATCGGCGAAGCGTCGCGGTCGCTGTCGAGGTGCAGGTAGATGAGCCGGTCGGAGATGGCCTTGTACATCGTGAGCTGCTTGTTCGTGCGAAGCTTGGCCACGTCGGCGGTCGGGACGTTCTCGATGACCTGGACGTCGCCGGCGAGCACCGCCGCCACGCGCGGCGCGTCCTGCGGCAGGATGCGCAGCGTCACCTTGTCCCAGGGCGTCCGGCCGCCCCACCACGCGTCGTTGCGGGCCAGTTCGACGCGGTCGCCCTTGGCGTAGCGCACGAGCTTGTACGGTCCCGTGCCGATCGCCGCCTTGCCGCTGTTGAAATCTTCGGTCGAGGCCGCGGCGTGCGCCTTGCTGATGATCGCCACCTGCGTCATGTCCGACGGCATCAGCGGATAGGGGGTCGCGGTGCGGAAGCGGATCGTGTACGGATCGACGACGTCGATCCTGGTGATCTGCTTCGTGTACGCGGTGAACGGCGACGGGCTCTTCGGCACCTTCGGCACGCGCTCGATCGAGGCCACGACGTCGGTGGCGGTGAACTCGCTGCCGTCGTGGAACCTGACGCCCTTGCGCAGCTTGAACTCCCAGGTCAGCGGGTCGATCGCCTTCCACTCGGTGGCGAGCCCGGGCACCGTCCTCGACTTCTCGTCGCGCTCGACCAGGTAGCCGTACAGGTGCGACGCCACGTTGTTGTTCGGCGTCAGGTTGTGGTAGTGCGGGTCGATCGCGGTCACGTCGGTGCCGAGGCCGATCGTCAGGTTGGCGGCGAGCGCCGGCACGGCGGCCGCGAGTGCAGCGAGCAGTGCGGCGAGCAGTGCAGCGAGATGAGTGGCGATGCGCGCCGGGACGCGAAGGAGGGACATGCGGGGGTTCTCCACGAGGATCACGGGGACGGGCGTTGGCACGCCCACGGTCCCGTCGCGGCACCGCGGCGATCTCGGTACCCGCGCGGCCGGCAGGGGCGGACCCGGCAAGGATAGCCAACTGTTGCCGGTTGTAACAGGCCGGGATGCCCGTCAACCCGGCCCGATCGGCCTGCGTTACCGGCAATGAAGGCACCGCGCCGCGGCCGCCGTTCCACCGGAGACCCACGATGAAGACCACCGCCACCCTCGCCGCCACTGCGGCGGTTGCGATCGCCCTCGCGTACCCGTCCGCCGCGAGCGCCGACAGCAAGCACTTCAACGTCACGATCGGCGGGCCGGGCTACGCCGTCAGCGTCGGCAATGCCGGCTTCGGCGTCGGCTACTACGGCGGCGCACCCGTGTACGGCGCCTTTGCGCCGGCGCCCGTAATCCTGCCGGGGCCGGTCTACGGCCGCGTCTACGCGCCCGTGCCGGTGGTCGTGGCGCCGCGCGTCGTCTACCGTGCCCAGCGGCCCCACCGCGTGTACTACGCGCCGGCCCCGGTCGCCTACCGGCCCTACTACCCCGCTACGCCGTATCGCCCGGCGGCGCCCTACCGCTACGCACCGTACTGAACTCGCGCGGCCCGCCGCCGCGAACCGCGGCGGCAGCCTCGCCTCCACGCCAACTTAGCTTCCGCGATAGCGGATGCGGTAGATCGTCCCCGAGCCGTCGTCGGAGACGAACAGCGAGCCGTCCGGCCCGACCGAGACGTCGGCGGGCCTCCCCCACGCCCGCTCGCCGTCGAGCCAGCCCTGCGCAAACGGCTCGTAGGCTTGTGCCTTGCCGCTGGCGTCGAGCCGCACCAGCATCACGCGATAGCCTACCTTCCTGCTGCGGTTCCACGAGCCGTGCTCGGCGATGAACACCTGCCCGCGATACGCGGCGGGAAACTGGGTGCCCGTGTAGAAGCGCACGCCGAGCGGCGCGACGTGCGCCCCCAGGTTCTGCACCGGTGCCTCGAACTCGCTGCAGGGGCGCTTGCCGCCGTAGTCGGGGTCGGCGACGTCGCTGCCGTGGCAATAGGGGAAGCCGAAGTGCTGCCCCGCCTTCTGCAGGCGATTGAGCTCGCACGGCGGCCGGTCGTCACCGAGCCAGTCGCGCCCGTTGTCGGTGAACCACAATTGCTTCGTCACCGGGTGAAAGTCGAATCCGACGGTGTTGCGCACGCCGCGCGCGACGACCTCGTAGCCCGAGCCGTCGGGGTTGATCCGCGTGATCACGCTGTGGCGGTCGGCGGTCGCCTCGCAGATGTTGCACGGCGCGCCGATCGGCACGTACAGCTTGCCGTCGGGCCCGAACGCGATGAACTTGCGGCCGTGGTGCGCGTCGCCCGGATAGCGGTCGGTCACGACGACCGGCGCCGGCGGATCGTCGAGCCGGCGCTCGATGTCGTCGAAGCGCAGGATGCGGCTCACCGCGGACACGTAGAGCGCGCCGTCCCGGAACGCGACGCCCGAGGGGTCGCGCAGACCCGACGCGACCGTGCGCACGCGGGCGCGTGCCGTGGTGCCCGGCGCTGGCAGCGTCACCGCGAACACCTGTCCGCTGTGCGTGCCGACGAACAGCGTGCCCTTGTCGCCCCACGTCATCGCGCGGGCCGCGTCGACCCGGGCGACCACGTCGATCGCGAACCCCGGGGGAAGCTTGATCCGGTCGAGCGGCAGTTCGGCCTGCGCCGCCGCGAAGGTGGGAAGCACCGCGACGAACGCCGCGGCGACAGCAGATCGAAGGCAACGCATGGCTTGGGGCTCCGAAACGTCGTCCGCATAGGATAGTCCGATGCCGCGAGGTCGTGCCCCGGCTGCGGCTCGACACGCCGCCCGGCCGGTCGCCGTGCAGTCCCCGGTCGGTGCTATGCTGATCTTCCCCCTCGCCGGACCCCGGGTCATGAACGCACCCGACACCGCCGCCACCTTCGACGCAGTTCCGCCGGGCACGCCTCGTAGCGTCGACGACCTCGTCGCCTGGCCGCTGATCCAGCGGCTGATCGCCTTCGACACGACGAGCCGCGGCTCCAACCTCGCGCTGCTCGACTGGGTGCGCGACCACCTCGCCGACCACGGCGTATTCTCGACGTACACGTTCGACGACGAGCGCCGCAAGGCAAACCTGTGGGCGACGCTGCCCGCGCGCGACGGCAACACGACCACCGGCGGCATCGTGCTGTCCGGCCACACCGACGTCGTTCCCGTCGACGGCCAGCCGTGGGACACCGATCCGTTCGCAGCCACGGTGAAGGGCGACCGGATCTTCGGCCGCGGCGTCACCGACATGAAGAGCTTCTCGGCCACCGGACTCGCGTTCGTGCCCGAGCTGCTGCGCCGCGGATTGCGGCGTCCGGTGCACTTCGCGCTCTCGTACGACGAGGAAGTGGGCTGCATCGGCGTTCGACGCCTGATCGCCGACATCGTCGCGCGCGGCATCCGCCCGATGGGTTGCATCGTCGGCGAGCCGACCGGCATGGAGCTCGTGCTCGCGCACAAGGGCAAGCGGGCCTGGCGGTGCCGGGTGCGCGGCCACGAGGCACACAGCTCGCTCACGCCGCGCGGCGTCAACGCGGTGCAGATCGGCGCCCAGATCGTCGCGTACGTCGCCGAGCGCGCGAAGACCTTCCGCGACACCGGTCGCCGCGACGACGCCTACGACGTGCCCTACACGACCGCGCACGTCGGCACGATCCGGGGCGGCACCGCGCTCAACATCGTGCCGCGCGACTGCAGCTTCGAGTTCGAGCTGCGCCACCTGCCGTTCGACGACCCCGACGCCTTCCTCGCCGACGTCAGGGCGTTCGCGGAGCGCTTCGTTCCGGAGATGCGCACCGTGTCGGCGGACACCTACATCGACTTCGACGCGCTCTCGACGCTGCCGGGCATGGACACGCACGACGGCTCGGAGATCGCGAAGATCGCGCACCGGTGCAACGGCCACGCCGAGGTCGGCAAGGTGTCGTTCGGCACCGAGGCCGCGCTGTTCCAGGGCGCCGAGATCGCCACGGTGATCTGCGGCCCGGGCCACATCGAGCAGGCGCACCAGCCGAACGAGTGGGTGTCGATCGAGCAGCTCGCCCGCTGCGAGGCGTTCATGCGGCGCCTCGCGGACCACGTCTGCGTCGCGTGACCGCGTGACAGCGCCTGCTGCCGCCACGCCGCCCGTCGAGGTCGTCTTCCCCGACCTCGGGCGTTGGGCGCCCGGCAGCGGAAGCCTACCCTACGTCTGGCGCTTCGCGTCCGACCGGCCGGGACCGCACGTCGTCGTGCAGGCGCTGACGCACGGCAACGAGGTCTGCGGCGCGATCGCGCTCGACTGGCTGCTTGGCGCAGGCTTCCGGCCGGCACGCGGCACGTTCACCGCGGTGTTCGCGAACGTCGACGCCTACCAGCTCTTCGACCCGGCCGAACCGTTCGCCTCGCGTTGCGTCGACGAGGACTTCAACCGCCTGTGGACCGACGACGTTCTCGACGGACCCCGCACCTCGACGGAGCTCACGCGGGCCCGCGCCTTGCGACAGGTCTACGATGCCGCCGACTACCTGCTCGACCTGCACTCGATGACCGACCCCTGTCCGCCGCTCGCCCTCGCAGGCCGGCAGCGCAAGGGACTCGAGCTCGCGCTCGCGCTCGGCGTCCCCGCGCACGTCGTCGTCGATGCCGGACACGCGGCCGGCAAGCGCCTGCGCGACTACGCGTTCTTCGACGAGCCGGACGATCCCCGCAACGCACTCCTGGTCGAGTGCGGCCAGCATTGGGAGCGCGCCGCACCCGAAGTCGCGCGACAGGCCACGCTGCGCTTCCTGCGGCACTTCGGCATGGTCGAAGCGGCGTTTCTCGACGAGCACCTCGACCCGCAGCCGTTGCCGCCGCAGCGCGCGATCGAGGTGACCGACGTGGTGACGATCGAGACCGACGGCTTCGCGTTCGCGACGCCGGCGACCGGGCTCGACGTCCTGCCGAAGGGCGGGACGCTGCTCGCGCGCGACGGCGACCGCGACGTGTTCACGCCCTACGACGACTGCGTGCTGATCATGCCGACGCGCCGGCCTCGCCGGGGCGAGACCGCGGTGCGGCTGGGGCGCTTCGTCTCCTGACCCATCCGCCGCGCCCGACGCGTGGCGGTCCGCACAACCTCTCGAGGACACTCTCCATGGCACACATCGCCTTTCTCGGCACCGGACTGCTCGGCAGCGCCTTCGCGGAGGCCGCGGCGAAGCGCGGCGACACCGTCACCGCCTGGAATCGCTCACCGGAAAAGGTCCGGGCCCTCGCCGAGTTCGGCGTCAAGGCGGCAGCGACGCCGGCGGAAGCGGTTCGAGGCGCTTCGCGGGTGCACCTCGTGCTCAAGGACGATGCGGTCGTCAACGCGGTCATCGCCGCAGCGCGCCCCGCGCTGGCGGCCGACGCGATCCTGATCGATCACAGCACGACGTTGCCGGCGGGTGCCGCGGAGCGCTTCGCCCACCTGCAGGCGCAGGGCGTCAATTACCTGCACTGCCCCGTCTTCATGGGACCGGCCGCGGCACGCAGCGCCCAGGGCCTGATGCTGGTCACGGGCCCCAAGGCGCTGTTCGAAAGCGTGCAGGCAGACCTTGCCCGGACGACGGGGCGCCTCGAGTACCTGGGCGAACGCACCGATCTCGCCGCGGTGAACAAGCTGCTCGGCAACGCGATGATCATCGGCACCTGGGCCGTGCTCGCGGACGTGCTCACCCTCGCGCGCGCATGCGGCGTCGAGGGTGCCGATGCGGTGAAGCTGCTCGGCTTCATCGACATGAACGCCATGATGGCGCGGCGCGCGCCGAGCATGGCGGCGGGGGACTTCACCCCGAGCTTCGAGCTGGCGATGGCGCGCAAGGACGTGCGGCTGATGCAGGAAGCGATCGGCGCGCGGCCGCTCGCGGCACTGCCCGCGATCGCGGCGCGGATGGACGCGCTGATCGCGGAAGGGCATGGCGCCGAGGACGCCGGCGTGCTGGCGATCGACGCGGCGCGCGGCGCCTGAGCTGACTTCGCTAGGACCGGGACTTGCCGTTCGCCGCAACCAGCGCTTGCAATCGCGCCTCGGCTTCCCGCTTGCCGATGCCGCGCAGTGCCGCGAGCTTGCCGAGTTGCTCGGCACGCGGGTGCGACGCCTCGTGCTCCCAGTTGTAGATCGACTGGGGGCTGACCCCGAGCAGCATGCCGAAGTCGGTTGCGGAAAGTCCGAGGCGCCTGCGCTGCGATTGCAGGCCCTTCGCCGAATAGCGCAAGGGCTTGCCCGTGGCATCGGGCGACACCGCCGGACGTGCACCGAGCACTTTGCCCGACAGCAGCTTCACCTGCTGCTCGAGCGTCGCGAGCTGGCGCTTCAGCAGCCAGATCTCGCGCCGATGCTGGGCGGTCGCCTTCCTCGTCGGGTCGACCTGGCTGCGGATTTCCTTGCGGGAGAGCCTTGCGATCTCTTCTTTCAACACCGTTCCAACGTTCGGCATGCGCGTCCTCGATTTCGTTTGCGTATCGGAACTGTACCAAATAGCCGCCGCCCGCTCACGCAACGATGGCGAATGCCAGTGTCGCCGACTCGGCTAATGCCGACGCGCGCCGTCTGCCTGCCGCGATCGGGCGCGGGGCTGCCACCTACGCCTTCGGCGCGTCGCGCAGCTCCCGCCTGAGGATCTTGCCGATCGGCGTCTTCGGCATGGCGTCGCGGAACTCCACGTGACGCGGTACCTTGTAGCCGGTGAGGTGCGCCTTGCAGTGCGCAATCACCGTCTCCACCGTGAGGCCCGGATCCTTGCGCACCACCACCACCTTCACCGCCTCGCCCGTCTTCGCGTCCGGCACGCCGACAACCCCGCACTCGAGCACGCCCGGAAGGGTGGCCACCACGCTCTCGACCTCGTTCGGATAGACGTTGAAGCCGGACACCAGGATCATGTCCTTCTTGCGGTCGGTGATCGTGAACCAGCCGTTGCCGTCCATGTGGCCGATGTCACCGGTGCGGAGCCAGCCGTCCTGCATCACCTTGGCGGTTTCCGCGGGACTGTTCCAGTAGCCCTTCATCACCTGCGGTCCGCGCACGCAGATCTCGCCGGTGAACTTCTCGATGTCGCCTGCACCGGTCCACGGCGGCAGCTCGGCGAATACCGCGTCACGGATCGTGAGCTCGGTGGACGGGTAAGGAATGCCGATCGTGCCGTTCCAGGGCGTTCCTATGGGATTGGCGCACGCGACCGGCGAGGCCTCGGTCAGTCCGTAGCCTTCGGTGATGCTGCAACCGGTCACCTGCTGCCAACGCTCGGCTACCGTCTTCTGCACCGCGGCACCGCCGCCGATGACGGCCTTCAGCGAGGAAAAGTCGAGACGTTCGAACCCGGCCGTATTGAGGAGCCCGTTGAACAGCGTATTGACGCCGGTCATGATGGTCCATGGCCACCGCCCGAGCTCCCTGACGAGGTCAGGCAGGTCGCGCGGGTTCGTGATCAGCACGTTGAGGCTGCCCCACTTCATGAACGAGAGCGTCGCGGTCAGGCAGAAGATGTGATACAGCGGCAGCGGCGCGATGGCGATCTCCGTGCCTTCCTCGAAGATCAGCGACACCCACGCGCCTGTCTGCTCCATGTTTGCGAGGACGTTGCGGTGCGTGAGCATCGCGCCCTTCGACACGCCGGTGGTGCCGCCGGTGTATTGGAGGAAGGCGAGGTCCTCGCGCGTCACCTCGACCGGCTTCAGCGTCGCCGCTGCGCCGCGCGCCAGCGCCTCCCTGAACCCGATGGCGCGCTCGATGCGCCATGCCGGCACCATCTTCTTCACCCGGCTGATGACGAAATTGACGATCCAGCGCTTCGGCGCCGGCAGCATGTCGCCGATCCGGGTGGTGATCACGTGCTCGACCGGCGTGTTGCCGACGACCTGCTGCAGGACGCTCGCGAAGTTCTCGACGATGACGATGGCCCTGGCGCCGGAGTCCTTCAGCTGGTGCTCGAGCTCGCGCGGCGTGTACAGCGGATTGACGTTCACCACGACCATGCCCGCGCGCAGGATGCCGAACAGCGCCACCGGGTATTGCAGCAGGTTCGGCATCATGACGGCGACGCGCTCGCCCTTCGCCATGCCCGGCAGGCCCTGCAGGAAGGCGGCGAAGGCGCGCGACTGCCGCTCCAGCTCGGCGTAGGTCATGCTGCGGCCGAGGTTGTGGAACGCCGGCTTGTCCGCGAACTTGCCCGCGGACTTCGCGAGCAGGTCGGGGATGGAACTGAAGCTGTCCGGGTCGATCTCCGCGGGCAATCCCGCGGGATAGCTGTTGAGCCAGGCCTTGTTCGTCATGAGCGTCCCTTGCTGCTGCTGGATGGGGTCCGGTGCGCGTTCGAAGCGCCGCGATGCCTTGTCAGCCGGCGCGCCGGCGCCGGCATGGCCCACGGCGTTGCGCGCCAGCCCGAGCGATCAGCCGCGCTGGGTTGCCGAATGACCGCTCTCCTGCTGTGACGTGGCCGCCAGGAAGTCGTCGACGAAGTGCGTCAGGTCGTCCCAATCCGTGTACTCGCGATCGCGGGAGGTGTCGGCGTCGCCCCCCTGATGCTTGGCGATCAACCGCATGATCAATCGCTTGAGACAGTCCTGTTCGGGGTGCCGCAAGGCACCGGCGACGTGACGCGTGATGGCCGGCGTCCAACCCGTCTGGCGGTAGAACGCCTGCTCGATCGTGCGCTGTTCCTCCTCGCTCTGTCCGTCCTGCAGCAGCGCCGCGAGACTCACGCAGACGAACGCCGCCGGCACGCCGGCGAGCCAATCCCTGTTTTCCTTCACGAAGCGGAGCAGCGCCGCCTGGTACCTGCGCCGATGGATCGATCCGCACACGATCGCCGCCGAGTGGACCGGCTGGACCTGCGCAGCCGCCTCCGAGGCGCTGTCCACGAGTTCGACCTTCACGCCACGTTGCCGCAACGCGTCGGCGATGAACTCCGCGATCTTGCGGGTCTGCCCTTCCGTCGTGCCGTACACAACCAGTACCGACTTCATCGCAGGCCCCTCAGGGGTCGATTCACCCCGTGGCGAAATCCGGGTCGGCGCGATCAACATCACCGCTGCCGTGACCGCTCGCATCGCCTCCAGAATGCGCGTGCGTTCAGTCGGCCGATCTGATCCGCGTCAATGAACGGCGCAGATGCCCCGGCGGCGAGCGCCCCTCTCCGCACCGGAAGATCGTAGCACCCGCTCGCCCTCGTCATTCGATCGGGTCGTGCCAATAGCGACGTCCCGTCGCGCGCGCCGCCTCGGGAGCGTCGACCGCACCCGACGCGAACGTGAACGTGAGCGCGCCGGTGCGATCGGTACGATGCAGCATTGCCCCGGCACGCACGTAGCGCGCGACGACGTCCGCGCGCGGGTGGCCGAAGCGGTTGCGATAGCCGACGGTGAACACCGCGTGGCGCGGCGCGACCGCGTCGACGAACGACGGCGTCGAGGAGGTGCGGCTGCCGTGGTGCGGCACGACCAGCACGTCGGCGGGCAGTCGCTCGCGCCGCTCGACGACCAGGTCGACCTCGCTCGTTGCCTCGATGTCTCCGGCGACGATGGCACGCCCGCCCGGTGCCTCGATGCGCAGCACGCAGGAGACATCGTTGGGCTTGCGATAGGGATCCTCGTAATGCAGCGGGTCGGGAAAGACCAGTTCGAAGTCGACGCCGTCCCACGACCAGCGCTGCCCCGCACGGCAGCGGAGGTGCGGACCGCCCTTCTCGTGCTCCTCCACCACCGGATGGTCGGCAGCGAGCGACGTGAGCAGCAGGCCGACGGGCACCGCGGCCAGCACCGACATCGCGCCGCCGGAGTGGTCCGTGTCGCGATGACTCACGATCATCGCGTCGAGGTGCCGTATGCCCGCCGCACGCAGCCAGGGCGCCACGATGCGCCCGCCCGCGTCGGCCATGCCGTTCCACGCGGGACCCGTGTCGTAGAGCAGGGCGTGGCGCGCGGTACGCACGGCGAGCGCCGTGCCCTGGCCGACATCGAGCACCGTCATGCGAAACGTCCCGGGTGCGGGTGGCGCCGGCAGTACCACGACCAGCGGGGCCATCGCCAGGACGCCCAGCGCGCGTCCCGGCGTGCCGCGCGGCGCGAGGCACCACATTGCGCCCGCGATGCCGAGTGCGGTCGCCCAGCGCGACGGCGCGTGCTGCGCCCACGCCGCCCCGGGCAGCTTGGCCAGCGCCTCGAGCATCGTCATGAGCGGCGCGATCGACGCGTGGGCGAACTGCCAGAGCGCGTCCACCGGGACGAACGCCGCGACCAGCGCGATGGGCACGATCGCGAACGTGACGACCGGGATCGCGACCGCGTTGGCCAGCGGGCCGACCAGCGAGACCTGCTGGAACAGCGCGAGCGACAGCGGCACCAGGCCGACCGTAATCGCCCACTGCGCACGGGCGGCGCTCGCGACCTTCGCGCGGCCACGCGCGAGGGCGCTCCTGGCGCGAGGCGTACGGCCGTGATCGCCGGCGTAGATCAGCAGCCCGACCGCGAAGAACGACAGCCAGAAACCAGGTGCCAGCACTGCCCACGGGTCGAGCGCGAGCACGGCGGCGAGCGCCCACGACCAGACGACCAGCCCCGTGCCCGGACGCGCGAGCCACAAGCCAAGTGTAGAAGCCGCAAGCATCGCGAGCGTGCGTTGCGCCGGTACCTCCGCGCCCGCGAGCAGCACGTAGCCGAACGCCGCGCCAAGGCCGAACACGGCCGCCATTCGACGCGCCGGAACATGCGACGTGAGGCGCGTCGAGCGCCGTGCCAGTGCGAATGCCGCTCCGCCCGCGAGCCATGCGAAGACCGTGACGTGCAGCCCGCTGACGCTGATCAGGTGGCCGGTGCCGGTGCGGTTGAAGACGTTCCACTGCCGGTCGTCGAGGCCGGACTGGTCGCCGATCGCGAGCGCGACGAGCACGGCGGCGTACGGTGCGCCGGGAAGGGCAGCCGCGATGCGCTCGCGGATGCGCTCGCGTGCGCGCTGCACGTGGTCGAGCGGGCGCCCGGCGAATGCGTCGACGCGGACATTGGGCTCACCGATGCGGACGTAGCCCGTCGCGCGCATGTTGCGTTCGAGGAGCCAGGCCTCGAGGTCGAATGCCCCGGGATTGACGTTGCCGTGAGGCCGCCGCAGGCGGACCGTCAGGTGCCAACGCTGGCCTGCACGAATCTCGGGAACCTCGACACCGCGCTCGGCATCGGGCCATCCCACCTGCCAGGCGAGCGATACACGCTGCGGCACCTGGGCCCCTGCGGTGTCGACGCGCTCGACGGCGAAGGCGAAACGGACGCCGTTCGGCGTGCGTCGCGGCAGGTCGTCGATCACGCCGACGAACCGGAGATCCTCGCCTTCCCACGCCGCTGGCAGCGCATCGGCGAGTCGCAGCTCGGCGCGCCAGGCGGCGTAGCCATGGCCCACCAGCACCCCTCCAGCCAGCACCGCGACGGCGCCGGCCCACGCGGGCCCGGCGCGCAGCAACCCGCCGACGACCGTGCACGCACCGCCGGCCACGAGCGGCCACCAGGTGGGATCGGGCAGTTCGGCGCGCGTCTGCAGCCACGCGATGCCGAACGCGAAGGCGGCAATGAACGGCGGCACGAGCGGCATCGGCGTGGCACGGACAACGTCGCCCGGAACGTGGTCGAGCGCGGTACCCACGGTAGCGTGGGCACCTGCGGGACTGCCATCCGCCGTGCGGTCGAGAGGGGGCCCGAACCGTGTGCCGGTGCTAGACTCGCCGGCACGTTCCGGCCATGACGCAGACGCGCCCACCGTTCGATTACGCGCTCGCCCGACCGCAGGACGAACTGCGCGCGGCAATCACGCGCGCGACGCGCGTCCCCGAGGCCGACGCGGTCCGCGCGCTGCTCGCCCTCGCCACGCTGGGGAGCGAAGCGCGGCAACGCGCGCGGGCGCTGGCACGCGACCTCGCCGGCAAGGTGCGCGCCGAGCGCCGCGACGCGACCGGCGCCGATGCGCTGATGCACGCGTTTGCCCTCTCGTCCGAGGAAGGCGTCGCGCTGATGTGCCTCGCGGAGGCGCTGCTGCGCATCCCCGATGCCGCCACCGCCGACGCGTTGATCCGCGACAAGATCGGCCGCGGCGACTGGCGCGCCCAAGCGGGCCTCTCGGATTCGATGTTCGTCAACGCCGCGTGCTGGGCGCTGGTGGTCACCGGCAAGCTGGTTGCGCAGACACCCGACGCGAGCGCGCTGTCGCGTGCGCTCTCCGGCGCGCTCGCGCGGGTGGGCGAGCCGGCGGTGCGCGCCGCGATGCGCACCGCGATGCGCTTCCTCGGCGAGCAGTTCGTGCTCGGCGAGACGATGGAGGAAGCGCTCGAGCGCGCGCGGCTGCGCGAGGCCGAGGGCTACCGCTACTCGTACGACATGCTCGGCGAGGCCGCACTCACGGCCGAAGACGCGCTGCGCTATCACGAAGCCTATGCCGCGGCGATGCACGCGATCGGCCGCTCGCCTCGTCGTCCCGGCGTGGCCGACGGGCCGGGGCTCTCGGTGAAGCTGTCGGCGCTGCACCCGCGCTACGCGCGTGCCCAGCACGCGCGCGTGATGCGCGAGCTGCTGCCGCGACTCGAGGTGCTCGCGACGCTCGCGATGCACTACGACGTGGGTCTCGCGATCGACGCCGAGGAATCCGATCGCCTCGACCTCTCGCTCGATCTGTTCGAGGGACTCGCGCGCAATCCCGCGCTGGCGTCCTGGACCGGGCTCGGCCTCGTCGTCCAGGCCTATCTCAGGCGTGCGCCGCAAGTGGTCGACTGGACGCTTGCGCTGGCACGCGACACGCGCCGGCGCCTGATGGTCCGGCTGGTCAAGGGCGCGTACTGGGACGGCGAGATCAAGCGCGCGCAGGTCGCCGGCCACACCGACTACCCGGTCTACACCCGCAAGGTGCACACGGACGTCGCCTATCTCGCCTGTGCCCGCAAGCTGCTCGACCGCCGCGACCTCGTCTTTCCGCAGTTCGCGACCCACAACGCCGCGACGCTCGCCGCCGTGCTCGAGCTTGCCGGCAGTCGCGAGGGTTTCGAGTTCCAGTGCCTGCACGGCATGGGCGAGTCGCTCTACGACCACGTCGTGGGCCCGGGAACGCTGCGCCTGCCCTGCCGCATCTACGCGCCGATCGGCACGCACGAGACGCTGCTCGCCTACCTCGTACGACGGCTGCTCGAGAACGGTGCGAACACCTCGTTCGTCAACCAGGTGGCCGACCCGAACATCGATCTCGACCGCCTGACCGAAGATCCGGTCGCCGCGGCCGCCGCCTTCGACGGCACGCCGCATCCACGCGTGCCCCTGCCCTCCGCGCTCTACCCGGATCGCGCGAATGCGCGCGGCATCGATCTCGCCGACGAGCACGCCCTCGCGGCACTGCAAGCCGCGCTCGAGGACGCGGCGACGCGCTCGTTCGTCGCCGAGCCGAAGGTGGTCGGACGCGCGGGCGGGGAAGAGTCCCTCGCCCGTGCCGTGCGCTCGCCCGCTGACACGACGCGCGTCGTCGGCCACGTGGTCGAGGCGACGCACGAGGACGTCGCTGCCGCCTTCGCCGCCGCGTGCGCAGAAGGTGTGGCATGGACGCGCTCGCCCGCCGCCGAGCGCGCGGCCGTCCTCGAGCGCGCCGCCGAGCTGATCGAGGAGCGTGGCGCGGTGTTCATTCACCTCGCCGTGCGCGAGGCCGGCAAGACGATTGGCAACGCCGTCGGCGAAGTGCGCGAGGCCGCGGACTTCTGCCGTTATTACGCGCGGTGGATCCGCGACCGGGCGCCCGCCGCTGCGCTCGGCCCGGTCGTGGCGATCAGCCCGTGGAACTTCCCGCTCGCGATCTTCGTCGGCCAGATGTCCGGCGCCCTCGCCGCCGGCAACCCGGTGCTCGCCAAGCCTGCGGAGCAGACGCCGCTCATCGCCCGCGAGGCGGTGCGTGCGCTGCACGATGCCGGCGTGCCGCGGGCGGCGCTGCAGTTCCTGCCGGGCACGGGGGACGCGGTCGGCGCGCTGCTCGTCGCCGATCCGCGCACCGCGGGCGTTGTCTTCACCGGCTCGACCGATGTCGCCACGCACATCCACCGCGCGCTGGCCGCGCGCGGCAACGTCCCGCTGATCGCGGAAACCGGCGGCCAGAACGCGATGATCGTCGATGCCTCCGCGCTGCCCGAACAGGTCGTGCAGGATGCGATCGCCTCGGCCTTCGACAGCGCCGGACAGCGCTGCTCGGCGTTGCGCGTGCTGTGCCTGCAGCAGGAGATCGCCGACCGGGTGATCGGCATGCTCGCCGGCGCGATGCGCGAGCTCGTCGTCGGCGACCCGGCCGACCTCGCCACCGACGTCGGTCCGATCATCGATGCTGCCGCCAAGGAGGCGCTCACCACGCACGTGGTACGCCTCGAGCGCGAGGCGAAGCGCATCGCGCGCGCCCCGCTCGACCCCGCGACCGATGCGCGCGGACATTTCCTCGCGCCCGCCGCGTTCGAGATCCCGTCGCTTTCGGTGCTGAAGGGCGAGGTGTTCGGCCCCGTGCTGCACGTGCTGCGCTACCGCGCCGGCGACGAAGAGGCGCTGGTCGACGCGCTGAACGACACGGGGTACGCGCTGACGCTCGGCATCCACAGTCGCATCGACGCGACGGTGCACCGGATCGTGGCGCGCACGCGCGCCGGCAACGTCTACGTGAATCGCAACGTGATCGGCGCCGTCGTCGGCGTGCAGCCCTTCGGCGGCGAGGGCCTCTCCGGCACGGGACCGAAGGCCGGTGGTCCGCTGTACGTACCGCGCCTCACCCGCGACCCTGGCGACCTGCCGCACGGGGCGCGCGACGCCGGCAGCGACGACCGCGGCATCGAACTGCCGGGCCCCACCGGCGAGACCAACACGTGGCGCGTCGCGCCGCGCGGAAGGCTCGTGGCCGTGGGCGGCGGCGACAACTCCGAAGCAATCTGGCGCGCGCAGGCCGACGCCGCGCTGGCCGCGGGCAACCGGGTGATCTTCGCGCCGAGCGCTGCCGGCTTCATTGCCGCGCGCCACGTCGCCTCGGGGCACGTGTACCAGAAGCCGCACATCGACGTGGTCTCGCCGAACGCCGACTGGTCGGCACTGACGGATATCGACGGCGTGCTCGCGGCGGACCCCGAGACCGCCGCCGCCGCCAACCGACGCGTGGCCGCCCGCGCAGGACCCCGGCTGCAGGTGATCGAGCCCGCGGGCGACCCGCCGCGGTATCCGCCTGCCCGCCTCGTCGTCGAGCGTGTCGTCAGCGTCAACACCACGGCCGGTGGTGGCAACGCGTCGCTCGTCGCGGCGATGGACTGATCCGTACGGTCGCGGCACGCTCGCCGGCTCCCACCCGCCGCGGTCAATCGACCGATACGCAGGCTGGAGTTTGAAATCGAGTCGCTAAGCTCGCGCAAGGCCGCGCTGGAACGGTCGTCGGCGCAAGAGATCGGTTCGCACAATTTCGGTGCGATGTTCGGCGCGACATCGGAGCATGCTGCAACGCACATGGCCGAGTCGCCCGACGATCGGCCCGTCCCGCATCACTTCGGGAGTTCCGCGAGTCCGCATCGGTGGCTACACTTGGCAGCGACGCACGATGTTGGCGCTAGCGCCGGCAACGTACGCCGGTCGCAAGGCTTGCCCGCGCCGTCTCGTTTGAGCTTGTCCGCCGGCAGCGACGTCGCGGCGACGGGCACCGTGACAAATCTGCCGCAAGGGGAGGAACGTGATGCGCTCGATCGGCTCGACGATACTCATGCTGTTCATGGCGGGAAGCAGCGCGGCAATCGCGCAGGAAAGCACCATGCGGCCCGACTCCCTGCACGCGATCGACCGCAATCGTGCCTCGATCGTCAAGCGCATCGTGGACGAGTGGTCGCCGGCGATGACCGGCGCGTCGAACGGACGCGCGCTGTCGCGCGAGGCACTCGCCGAGGCATTGTGGCAATTGCGTGCCGACCGCCTTCTTGCCGCGAGCCTCGCCGGAGACGTGGACGCATTGCTTGCGCTGGTCGAGACGACGCGCTCCCACGAGCGGTCACGGGACCCACTGACTCGCAGGGCCGCCGAGAAAGCTCTCGGCGACGCCGCCGCGGATCTCGTGTACACACCAGTGAATCCGTGCCGCATCCTCGACACGCGCGTGACGGGAGGCGCGCTTGCCGCCAACGTGGCCCGCACCTTCGACGGGTTCGCTGCGAACTTCTCGGCGCAGGGCGGCACCGCGACCAGCTGCGGCATTCCGAACGGCGTCGCCGCGCTGGCGATGAACGTCTACGCGGTCAACCCCACCAACCTCGGCTTCATCAAGGTCTGGCCGGCCAATGGTGCCGAACCGGCAGTGTCGACGGTCAACTATCAGGTCGGTATTACGGCGATCGCCACCGGTGCCCTCGTCCCGGTGGATGCCGGCAACAGCAATCGCTTCACCGCAAAGTCGCCAGCGATCGTCGATTTCATCGCCGACGTGGTCGGCTACTTCAAGGCGCCGGGCGATGCCGCGGGGCTCGACATCAAGGTCGCCGGGCAGCGTGTGATGCGCTACGAGTTCAACGCCGTCAGCCCGAACGTGATCGGCGGCAGTCCTGCGAACAGCGTCACGGCCGGCGTGCGCGGTGCCACGATCGCGGGCGGCGGGGTACCGGCGGGCAACAGCGATCCTGACTATGCCGACGAGGCACCGAACCGGGTGACCGACGCCTACGGAACCGTTGGCGGAGGCTATGCGAATCGCGCAGGCAACGACGCGGGGACGGTGATCGATCGCGGGTTCGCGACGGTCGGCGGAGGCGGTGGGAACATCGCCAGCGGTCTCGCCGCCACGATCGTTGGAGGCGTAGCCAACGCGGCGAGCGGAACGTACAGCACGGTCGGGGGAGGAAGACTCAATGTTGCCAGCAGCGAATCCGCGACCGTTGGTGGAGGTGAAAGCAACACAGCCAGCGGGGGCCTCAGTACCGTGCCGGGTGGACTGCAGAACTCGGCCGTCGGCGACTTGAGCTTTGCGGCAGGCGTCCGGGCGAAGGCCAACCACGAGCGGTCCTTCGTGTGGGGCGGAAGCACTATCGTGGACACGACGACCGCGGCCGCTGGCGACTTCGTCGTCTACGCACCCAGTCGCGTGCGACTCTTCGCCGGCACCGTTGGTACCGGCGGTTGCGAAGTGGGCACCGGCGACGTCGGCGGCAATCTCTCGTGTGCGGGAACGATTTCGGCAACCGTGATCAACCAGACCAGCGACCGCGCGCTCAAGTCCGGCGTCGTTGCCGTCGATCCGCAGGTCGTGCTCGAACGCGTCGTGGCGATGCCGATCGCCGAGTGGTCGTTCGCGAAGACGCCGGACGTCCGCCACATCGGCCCGATGGCGCAGGACTTCCACGCCGCGTTCGGCCTCGGGCACGGGGACACGACGATCGCAACCGTCGACGCCGACGGCATCGCACTGGCCGCGATCCAGGGTCTCAACCGCAAGCTCGCGTCGGATGTCGAGGCGCTGCGCGCGCGCAATGATTCGCTCGAGAAAGCGCTCGCCGACCTCGCGGCGGAGGTGCGCGCGATCCGTTCGAACGCGTCGCGCGACTGAACCAAACGCGGATCCTCCGGCCGTACACGCGCCGCGGCCGGCGACTGCCGTACCAACGAGGCTCGTGCACGTGCATTACATCCTCGTCGTCCCCGCGGACGCGGGGACCCAGTGACTTCCAAGCAAACGCCACTGGGCTCCCGCCTTCGCGGGAGCGACGACGATCCGTTACCGCTGTCAACGACGTACACGAGGCTCAATAGGCCGGCCGCTTGCCGGCCCGTCACTTCCCCTTCGGCCACAGGATCATCTGCGTGCAGCGGAACAGCGCGATCGCCGCGCCGTCGGTCTTGCGCGTCACGGTCGCGTCCCAGACGTGGGTCGTGCGGCCGAGGTGCGCGGGCTTCGCGACGCAGGCGAGCGTGCCGTCGCGCGCGGTGCCGAGGAAATTGGTCTTCAGCTCCACCGTGGTGAAGTTGTCGGCGCCGTCGGGCAGGTGTGCGATGCAGCCATAGCCGCAGGCCGTGTCGGCGAGCGCGATCACGCTCGCCGCGTGCAGGAAGCCGTTGGGCGCCAGGAGCTCCGGACGGATGTCGAGCTCGGCGATCAGCATCAGGTGCTCGACCGCGACGATGCGAAATCCGATCAGGCCGGGCAGCCGGCCCTCGCCCCGGCGGGCGAACTTCTCGACGGTGGTGCCCTCGCGCATGTCCCCCTCCTTTGCCGGGGTCTGGTGCGCCCGGCAGCCGTTCAAAGATACGCGAGCATGCGCCCGCAGGCGATGACCCCGAGCCAGAGGACGAGCGACAGCCCGCCGGCAAGCTTCATCGTCGCGGTCGGATCCACGTCGTCGGACGCGAGGTCGCGCAGCGGACCCATGTGCAGCACCGCCGCGTTGACTCCGCCGGCGAGGATCAGCCCCATCTTCAGCATGAACACCGGCTGCACGATGAACTCGGCGGCGTGTGCCGTGAACATCGCGAGTCCGCTGAGCGCGGCGATCAGGAAGCCGAGCAGGGTCCACGGCACCGCGTAGTGCGCCAGCAGTGCGATCGGCATGCGCCGGCCGAGGCCGAGCAGCCGCAGGTCGACCAGCGCGATCGAGCCGAACAGCAGCGCGAGGCCCCAGATGTGGATCGTCTCGGCGATCGGGTAGGCGTACAGCGCCTCGCGCATGAACCGGCCGAAGCCGGTCGCCTCGACCGTGTGCAGCGCGCTCGCCACGGCCCCGCTGCGCTAGCGCAGCTCGACGGTCTTGCCGGCGACGGTGATGCGCTCGGCGCGCATCTCCTCGGGTTGGTTGCGGTTCGGGTAGCCGACCACCGTCACCGTCGTGCCTGGCTTCAGCATGTCGCGGGTGAGCCCACGGTTGTCCATGCGCGACGGCGGCGCCAGCACCGCGGTCCAGGTTTTTCCCGGCGTGACCAGCTTCACGTAGCCGTGGGGGTGCTCGTAGCCGAACTCGCCGACCTGCCCGGTGAGCGTCAGTGCCTGGCTCGCGTCGTACTCGCTCCAGCCGTGGTGGGCGAGCGCGAGCGAGGGGATGGCGAGCAGCGACAGGGCCGCGGCGAGGCGCTGCAAGGCAGTGGTCTTCGACATGGGTGGGCTCCGGTCGGGGTGGGAACGGGGTCGCGGAACGCGCATCGTAGCGCAGTCTTGCCACCGCGCAACCCGGTGGCCGCCGGACTACGCGGGAGGTCCGGAGAGCTGACGGATGTCGGCGGCGAAGGCATCGACCGCCTCGGGCGTCGTGTCCCAGGCGCACATGAAACGGCAGCCGGTGTCGCCGACGAACACGTAGAAACGCCATCCCCGCGCCTGCAGGCCTGCGATCGCGGCCTTCGGCAGGTGGGCGAAGACACCGTTGGCCTCGACCGACGCTATCAGGGAGACGCCGGGGAGCCCGACGATCGCGTCCCGCAGCCTGCGCGCCATCGCATTCGCATGGGCGGCGTGGCGAAGCCACGCGCCGCCGTCGAGCATCGCGACCCACGGCGCGGCCAGGAAGCGCATCTTCGAGGCGAGTTGCCCGCCCTGCTTGCGGCGCCGCGCGAATTCGTCCGCAAGCGCGCGGTCGAAGCACACGACGGCCTCGCAGAACGGCATGCCGTTCTTGGTGCCGCCCAGGGACAACACGTCCACCCCCGCCCGCCACGAGACGTCCGCGGGCGTGCAGCCAATCGCTGCGACCGCGTTCGCGAAGCGCGCGCCGTCCATGTGCACCTGCATGTCGCGTTCGCGCGCGATCCCCGCGAGCACCTGGATTTCGTCGGGCGTGTACACCGTGCCGAGCTCGGTCGCCTGCGTGAGCGAGAGCGCACGCGGGCGCGAGGCGTGCTCGTCGTGCGGAATGACCGCGCGGGCGGCCGCCGCGGCGGGCGTGAGCTTCGCGAAGGGCGTGTCGACGGTAAGCAGCTTGGCGCCACCGCTGAAGAACTCGGGTGCGCCGCACTCGTCGACGTTGACGTGCGCGAACGAGTGGCAGACCACGGCGTCGGTGCTGCGGCAGATGGCGGCAAGCGCCAGCGAGTTGGCTGCCGTGCCGTTGAACACGAAGTACACGGCCGCGTCGGCGTCGAACGCCGCGCGGATCGCGTCGGCGGCCCGCCGCGTCCAATCGTCTCCACCGTACGCGACGGCATGGCCGCGATTGGCCTCGGCGAGCGCGGCAAACGCCTCGGGCGCGAGGCCGGCGTTGTTGTCGCTCGCAAACTGCGGCGTGGCGGGGTCGCGCGGGTCCATGCCGGTACTCGCTCGACTATTCGTGGCCGAGCGAACGGCGCAGCCGGCGCAGGCCCATCCACAGCGCCAGCGCGATCAGCGGAATCGAGACACCCACTGCGATGTCCGCGTCGAGCGGCAGGCCGAGCGACTTGCCGGCCTTGGCGAGATAGCCCACCAGTCCCGCCGTGTAGTAGGTGATCGCGGCCACCGACAGGCCCTCGACCGTCTGCTGCAGGCGCAGCTGCAGCTTGGCCCGTCGGTTCATCGAGGCGAGCAGGTCCTGGTTCTGGCGCTCCTGCGTGATCTCGACGCGGGTGCGCAGCAGCTGGCTCGCGCGCGCGACGCGTGCGGAGAGCTCGTCCTGGCGGCTTGCGGCTGACTCGCACGTCGCCATGGCGGGCGCGAGGCGCCGGTCCATGAACTCCTCGATCATCTGCACGCGCGGCAGCCGCACTTCGCGCAGTTCGCCGATGCGCTGCCGCACCAATCGGTAGTAGGCCGCGGCGGCGCCGAAGCGGTAGCGGCTCGCCGACTCGCTGCGCTCGACCTCGGCGGCGAGGCGCGTCAGGTCGTCGAGGAGCTGCGGCTCCTCGGCCGGCGCGACGTCGATCATGCGTTCCGTGATGCGGGCGAGACGCGACTCGGCAGCCGTGAGCGTCGCCCCGACTTCGCGCGCGAGCGGGAATGCGAGCAGCGCCATCATCCGGTAGGTCTCGATCTCGAGCAGACGCTGCACGTAGCGTCCGGCCTGCCGGTCGCCGAGCGAGTGGTCGAGGACGAGAAACCGGGAGCAGCCATCGGCACCGATGCGGAAGTCGGTGCAGACCGACGCCGCGCCGTCCCCGATGCGGGAGCCGACGACCGTCGTATCGCCGAATCCGGCAACGACGGACGCGACCTCCTCCGGCTCGGCACGCCGGATGTCGACACGCGCCGCGACGATGGTCGTGCCCGGCAGTGTCGACAGCCACTCCGGCGGCAGCACGTCGAGCGCACCCGTGTCCGGCGGCGTGTCCGGGCTCACCCGGCGGAAGAACGTGAGGCTGGTGAATTCGGTGTGGCGCTCCCACTTCACCCGCAGGGCATGGCCTTCGAGCCAGGCGAAGGTCGCCGTCGGCGCGGGCGTCGGCACGCCGAGAAACGCCGCGAGTTCGGCAATGCTGCGTGCCTCGTCCCCACGCGCGTCCGGAGCAATACGCAACGCGAGGTGCGCGACGCGCTCCGGCGTGAGGATGCGCGCCGGCGGCCGCGCGTGGACCTCGTCGTGCAGGATGCGGCGCTGCGGATCGTCGGCCGGGAACGCGCGACCGACGAGAGAACCGGCGCCGAGCGCGTCGGTCATCGCACGGGGGCCGCGCGCGTGGCGCGAGCCCGCATCAGAGGCGCTGTTCGAGCCATCCCTCGATCGAGCGCATCGCCTCGGGCAGCGCCGCCGGGTTCGTGCCGCCGGCCTGCGCCATGTCGGGACGCCCGCCACCCTTGCCGCCCACCTGCTGCGCGACGTGATTGACGAGGTCGCCCGCCTTTACCTTGCCCGTCAGGTCGCGGGTCACGCCCGCGATCAGCGACACCTTGCCTTCGCTCACCGAGGCGATCACCGCGACGCCGCTCTGCAGGCGGTCCTTGATCCTGTCGAGCGTCTCGCGCATCACCGTGGCATCGGCGTTGTCGAGCACCAGCGCCAGCGCCTTCACGCCCTTGACCGTGCGGATGCCCGCGCCGACGACCTCGTCGAGGCGGGCCAGCGCGAGCTGCCCGCGCAAGCGACCCACTTCCTTCTCGAGCGACTTCGCGTGCTCGGCGATCTGCGCGATGCGCGCCTCGATCTCGGTCGCCGGAACCTTGAGCGAAGCCGCGGCGGCGGCGAGCATGGCCTCCTGCGCCTGGACGTGGGCGAGTGCGCCCTTGCCGGTGGTCGCCTCGACGCGCCGGATGCCGGCGGCCACGCCGCCCTCGGCGAGGATCTTGAACAGGCCGATGTCGCCGGTGCGCGCGACGTGCGTGCCGCCGCACAGTTCCCGCGACGTGCCGATGTCGAGCACGCGCACCTCGTCGCCGTACTTTTCGCCAAACAGCATCATCGCGCCGACCTGCTGCGCCTCGGCAATCGGCATCACGCGCGCCTGCGTGGCGGCATTGTCGAGAATCTCGGCGTTGACGATCGCCTCGACGCGACGGATCTCGTCCTCCGTCATCGGCCCGTGGTGCGAGAAGTCGAAGCGCGTCTTGTCCGGATCGACCAGCGAGCCCTTCTGCTGCACGTGGGGCCCGAGCACCTCGCGCAGCGCCTTGTGCATCAGGTGCGTCGCCGAGTGGTTGCGCACGGTGCGCCCGCGCGCGTCGAAGTCCACCTGCGCAGCCACCGTGTCGCCGACCTTGAGCTCGCCGGTCTTCACTTCGCCGAGGTGGCCGTGGACGTCGGGCTGCACCTTCTGCGTGTCCTCGACCGCGAACAGCGTGAGGCAGGCGCCGCCCTTGGACAGCTCGCCGCGGTCGCCGACCTGGCCGCCCGACTCCGCGTAGAACGGCGTCGCGTCGAGCACCACCACGCCGCGGTCGCCGGTGACCAGCGCATCGACCTTGACGCCGTCCTTGTAGAACGCGACGACGCGCCCTTCCTCGGACAGCGACTCGTAGCCGCGAAAGCGCGTCTTCGGGCCATCGTAGGCGAGCGACTCGCCCATGCGGAACTGCGAAGCGGCGCGCGCACGTTCGCGCTGCGCGTCCATCGCGTGGTCGAAGCCTGCCTCGTCGACGGTGACGTTGCGCTCGCGGCAGACGTCGGCCGTGAGGTCGTACGGGAAGCCGAACGTGTCGTAGAGCGTGAACGCAGTCGCGCCGGGCAGCACCGTCTTGCCGGCCCTCTCGAGATCGGCGAGCGCGGCGTCGAGGATCTTCATGCCGTTGTCGAGGGTCTCGCCGAAGCGCTCCTCTTCCGCCTTCAGCACCTGCGCGACACGGACCTTGTCGCGGCGCAGTTCCGGGTAGGCGTCGCCCATCTGCCGGTCGAGGTCCTCGACCAGCTTGTGGAAGAACGGCTGCTTCTGGCCGAGCTTGTGGCCGTGGCGGATCGCACGCCGGATGATCCGGCGCAGCACGTAGCCGCGGCCGTCGGCGGACGGGATCACGCCGTCGACGACCAGGAACGCGCAGGCGCGGATGTGGTCGGCGATCACCCGCAGGCTCGGCGACAGCAGGTCCGATGCACCGGTCTCGCGCACCGCGGCGCGGATCAGGTCCTGGAACAGGTCGATCTCGTAGTTGCTGTGCACGTGCTGCAGCACCGCGGCGAGCCGCTCGAGGCCCATGCCGGTGTCGACGCAGGGCTTGGGCAGCGGCGTCATCGTGAACGTGTCGCCCGACTTCTGCCGGTCGAACTGCATGAACACGAGGTTCCAGATCTCGATGTAGCGGTCGCCGTCGGCCTCGGGCGACCCCGGCGGGCCGCCCCACACCTGCGGACCGTGGTCGTAGAAGATCTCGGAGCACGGGCCGCACGGCCCGGTGTCGGCCATCTGCCAGAAGTTGTCGGAGGCGTACTTCGCGCCCTTGTTGTCGCCGATGCGCACGCAGCGCTCCGGCGGCACGCCGATCTCCTTGGTCCAGATGTCGTAGGCCTCGTCGTCCTCGATGTAGACCGTCGTCCACAGCCGGTCCTTGGGCAGCTTGTAGACCTCGGTCAGCAGTTCCCACGCGTAGCGGATCGCGTCGCGCTTGAAGTAGTCGCCGAAGCTGAAGTTGCCGAGCATCTCGAAGAACGTGTGGTGGCGGGCGGTGTAGCCCACGTTCTCGAGGTCGTTGTGCTTGCCGCCGGCGCGCACGCTGCGCTGCGACGTGGTCGCACGCTTGTACGAGCGCTGTTCGAGGCCGAGGAACACGTCCTTGAACTGCACCATCCCGGAGTTCACGAACAGCAGCGTCGGGTCGTTGCCCGGCACGAGCGACGACGAGGCCACGTGCGCGTGCCCCTTGCTGACGAAGTAGTCGATGAACTGGCGGCGGATCTCGTTGGCGGTCATGCGGATTCCAGGGCGCGCGGGTTCGCGGAAAGGCGGCGGGCCGGGCCAAAGCGACGAAAAAACATGATTTTACGCGATGCAGCGGTCTTGCCCGACGGCATCGCTCCGGCCGCCCGCACGGGGACTTCGTGAGGCCGCGCGGCACCCGCTGCAGCGACGGCGGCACATGGGACGCCAATCGAAGCAGGACATTCGGCAGCCGCGCACCATTGCGGTAGCGGCCGGAACCACTCCGCAGCCCGACGACGGCGCCGACCGATGGGATGTGCCATGCTACGGTCGGCGTTCCTGACACGAAGCGTGGCGAAGGCTGCCTCACGGGCCGGCCATCATCTCGGGGAGAGTGGACATGTCGTATCCACGCGAGGGTCGACGTGCAATCGTTGGCCCCCCTGTCGGTATGCGGTGTGCGATGCGCCGCGTCCGCAGCAGTCTTCGCAGCCTCTACGCGCTGGCCGCGCTCGCGATGCTGGCTGCGCACGCCGCGACGGCGGCCCCGCCGTTCGCCACCGACCCGGTGAGCTTTGCAACGCAACTGAACGTCACTCCGGGGCAGTTGGTCGAATCCGCGCCGGTCACGGTTACCGGCATCGCGACCAACGCGGCAGTTATCGTAATTGTCTTCAACGGCGAGATCTCGAAGGGATGCACGGGGGTCTATCGGGGCAACTACATTCCGTTTGAGACGGCGCAGAACGGCGACACGTTCTGCGTCCGCCACGTGTCCGCCGCCGCGCCCGACACGGTCGTGAGGACGTTGGTCCAGTTCCTCGATGGCAACGTTCTTGACGAGGATCAGGCGCCGTCGACGTGGGGCGCGTTCGTGACGTCCACCGGTACGACGCTCGATCCCACTCCGGATCCGCTACTGGCCGAGCCGGCTCCGAGGCGCCACGGCTTGTGGCGCGACACGACCGTCGATGCTTTCATGCGGATCAGCGGAACCAACGTGCCATCGGCACTGGTGGTCACCAGCGCGCAGCATGGCGTGGAGCGCGCCGTGATCGGCGTCAGCGGTCAGCCCGCCCGGATCTACTCGGGCCCGCAACCCGAGGCGTATCCCGGCGACGTGATCCTGTTGCGGCAACGCGCGTCGGCGTCGTACTCGACGACCGTGACGGGCACCGTGAATGTCGGCGGCGTGTCCGGCACGTTCGAGACGCGGACGCTCGGCCCGCGCAAGATCCTCGAAGGTGCGCTGCTCGATTTCGACGGGAATGACATCAACGACAGCGTCCTGCCCGACACCTATCCGGGCGGACGGCGGATCTACATGTACTGCCAGGCAGGGTGGAGCTGGATGGACCTCGACCTCTCGCAATGGTCGGTCGAGCGCTCCGGCGATTTCGATGCGGACGAGCGATCCGATCTTCTGTGGCGGAACGCATCGACGGGCGAGACGGCGATCTGGCTGGTGAAAGACGCGAAGTACCAGTCCGGGGCCACCGTCATGCGCGACCCCGCATGGCGCGTCTCGCACTCGGCAGACTTCGACGGCGATCGCCGCACCGATCTCGTCTGGGTCAACGAGACCACGGGCACGACCAGCCTCTGGCTCGTGTCGGGACTGGACATGCACGACGGGGCGACGCTGCTGGTCGATCCCGACTGGCGTGTCGAGCTGACCGCGGATCTCGATGGCAACGACAAGTCGGACCTGATCTGGCGCAACCGCGCGACCGGCGCAACGGCTGCCTGGCTCATGGACGGCAAACGCTACGCGGGTGGCTCGATCCTGGTCGCCGACGCGAACTGGCGCGCTGTGCACGCCGGTGACTTCGACGGCGACGGCAAGGACGACCTCGTCTGGTACAACGCCTCGACCGGCCGCACCGCCGTGTGGCTGATGGACGGCGTCACGCTGCCGTTCCGGGAGGGTGCGCTCCTGCAGTTGCCGATCGGATGGCAGTGGGTGGCGTCCGGTGACTTCAACGGCGACGGGCGCGCCGACCTGCTGTTCAACGACCCGTCGACGGGAGCGCTCTGGTACTCGCTCAGGGACGGCCTCGCGAATGTCTACACGGGACAGTTCGGGAATCCGGACGAGCAGTTCGCGGGACTCACCGAGTGGAACGGCATCACTTCCGTCGTCCTGACGACCGCAAATCCGCCGACGTGCAAGGTGCGCGAGTTGAACCGGCTCCTCGATGGGTCGTGCCCGAGCAAGTCCTTGTACTGACGCATCCGCCGAGGAACGCCCGTCACGCAGCACCATCGTCCACGCGCGCTCCTCCTGCCCGCAGCACGCGCAGCACGACGGCGGTGCCATAGCCGCGGGAGACGAGGAAGCGCACCTGCCGAGCCTTCTCGCGCTCGTCCGCCGGTGCGCCGGCCGAAGCGCCGCCGCCACAGCGCGAGCGCCTGCGCGAGCTCGTCCTCGCCGTCGAGCGCGGCCAATGCCTCCATTGCCGCAGGCGCGGCCACGCCCTTCTCGCGCAGCGCGTGGGCGATCGCGCGCTTCGCATAGCCTCCCGCCTTCTGCCGCACGACGGCCGAGGCGAAGCGGGCATCCGAGAGGTAGCCGGCGCGTTCCAGCTCGTCCAGCACCGGGTCGATCTCGACCCGGTTTGCCCCCCCGCCTGCCGCAAGCCGCGCAGCGAGCTCCGCTCGGGAGTACTCGCGACGGGCGAGCATGCCGATCGCACGCTGCTTCAGCGTGCGCGGCGGGCGCTCCTTGCGGCGCGGCGATTCACTCATCGGGTCGAAGCATAGCCCCGGCGTCTTCGGAACTCACGGCGGCCCGCACCAGCACCCCGCACCAGCACGATCGGCGACACCAAAAAAAACGCACGCGCCCGCTCGATGCAGGCGCGTGCGGCATTCACGACAGGAGGAGGAGTACCCGACCGTGCGGCGCTGACAGGCCTCGGCCGGGCGCGGCGCGCGATCAGTCTTCGGACGGCGGCTCGCCGCGCGCGCGCAGGTTGCCCGGCACCGGCACGCCGACGGTCTCGCGGATCTTCGCCTCGATCTCCTGCGCGGACTCGGGATGCTCCTTCAGGAACTCGCGGGCGTTGTCCTTGCCCTGGCCGATCTTCTCGCCCTTGTACGCGTACCACGCGCCGGACTTCTCGACGATGCGGTGGGTGACGCCGAGCTCGAGGATCTCGCCCTCGCGGGAGATGCCCTCGCCGTAGAGGATGTCGAACACCGCCTCGCGGAACGGCGGCGCGACCTTGTTCTTGACCACCTTGACGCGGGTCTCGTTGCCGATGACTTCGTCGCCCTTCTTGATCGCGCCGATGCGGCGGATGTCGAGGCGCACCGACGCGTAGAACTTGAGCGCGTTGCCGCCGGTGGTGGTCTCCGGGTTGCCGAACATCACGCCGATCTTCATGCGGATCTGGTTGATGAAGATCACCAGCACGTTGGCGCGCTTGATGTTGGCGGTGAGCTTGCGCAGCGCCTGGCTCATCAGCCGCGCCTGCAGGCCGGGGAGCTGGTCGCCCATCTCGCCTTCGATCTCGGCCTTGGGCACGAGCGCCGCCACGGAGTCGATGACGATGATGTCGACGCCGCCCGAGCGAACGAGCATGTCGGCGATCTCGAGCGCCTGCTCGCCGGTGTCGGGCTGGGAGATCAGGAGCTCGTCGACGTTGACGCCGAGCTTGCCGGCGTACACCGGGTCGAGCGCGTTCTCGGCGTCGATGAAGGCCGCGGTGCCGCCGGCCTTCTGCACCTCGGCGACGACCTGGAGCGTGACAGTGTGGTCTTGCCCGACGACTCCGGGCCGTAGATCTCGACGACGCGTCCGCGCGGCAGGCCGCCGACGCCGAGCGCGATGTCGAGGCCAAGCGAGCCGGTGGAGACGACCTGGAGGTCGTTCTGCACCTGGGACTCGCCCATGCTTCATGATCGAGCCCTTGCCGAACTGCTTTTCGATCTGTGCAAGCGCGGCGGCGAGGGCCTTGGTCTTCTGGTCGTCCATGGCGGTGTGGTCGAGGGGCATCGTGGATAACTCCGAATTGTCGCCCGAAGCGCGGTCGAGAGGTGCCGGGGCGGGGGTTCTGGGGCTCGTGGCGTCGAGGTTGGCGGTGGTGCCGATCCGGTGCTTGCGTCAGGTCCGGGGGCATCTTGTCATAGAACGATCGTTCGACGCAAGACATCCTTGGACCTAGGCCGCACGACCGATGGCACCACCCACGAGACGCAGGCTACGCGCCCACAGGCTCAACAAATGAGCCACCCCAGCCCGGACCCTCGATACCGTCCCGGATCACCCGACCGACCGCTTCGCGGGGCAGCACGCCCAGCCGGCCGCCCGGCCGGATCGCGTCAGCGCGCGCGCTCGAGCAGCCCTTCGAGCGCGAACGCCACGCTCGCCGCGCGCACCGCGCCTCGATCGCCGGCCAGGTGGCACGTCGTCGACTCCGCGCCACCGCCCCGCCTCGCCCAGGCGAAGCAGACGGTGCCGACGGGCTTGCCGGGGATCCCGCCCGACGGCCCCGCAATGCCGGTCACGGCGGCGGCGAGGTCCCCGCCGCTCTTCGCGAGCGCGCCCTCCGCCATGGCGCGCGCGGTCTCCTCCGACACGGCGCCGTGGGCGGCGAGCACCGTTTCGGGCACGCCGAGCAGCGCGGTCTTCGCGCCGTTCGAGTAGGTGACGAAACCGACGTCGAACCAGTCCGAGCTGCCGGCGACCGACGTGATCGCCCCGGCGAGGAGCCCTCCGGTGCACGACTCGGCGACGGTGACGCGACAACCGCGTGCGAGCAGCGCGCGGCCCAACTCGGCAGCCAGCACCTGCGAACGCTCGTCCGGTGTCGTCGCGGTCGTCACGAGCACTCGTCGGCGCGCGCCCGGTAGTGATAGCGATAACGGGTGGCGAACCCGAAGCGCCGGTAGATCGAGACCGCCGACGCGTTCTGCTCGCCCACCTGCAGGAACGCGGTGCGCGCGCCGCGCTCCCAGGCCCGCGCGAGCAGCGTCCCCACGACCTCGGAGCCGATGCCCTGGCCACGCAGCGCGGGCTCGGTGACGATGTCGAACAGTCCCGCGACGTCGCCCTCGACCGACAATACGCCCGACGCCACCGGGCGGCCGTCCCGGTACGCGACGACCGGCCGGATGTCGTGCGGCGACTGCGCGATCCGCTCGAGGTGCGCGGCGCGCTGCGACGGCGGCGAGCCGCGCATCGCGCCGACCACGTCGACGAAGGTCTCCGGTAGCGGCGCGGTCATCTCGAGGTCGGCGAGGTGCGGGCGCACGGGCGGCACGTCGAGCGAGGCGGTCATCACCAGCGTGGGCTCGAACTCGACGTAGCCGCGCGCCGCGAGTGCGGCGTCGAGGCCCGCCGGATGCACGAACGGCGTGATGCGGAACAGCGCGGGCAGCCCGTGCTTCGCGTACAGCGCCTCGCAGCGGGCGATCTTGTCGCCGAGCGGCAGCGTCGAGCCGTAGAACGCGTTGACGCTGCGCGCGCGCTTGGCGCGGCCGGGCGACAGGAACACGATCCAGCCGTCATAGAGGAGCTGCCGGCGCGACTGCAGGTTGTTGAGACCGATCTCCTCGATGCGCCGCGCGTCGGGGCATGAATCGCTCACGCCGGCGCCGCCTCCTTGCCCTGCCTCGCTCATGGTAAGCGCGCGTGTCGGCGGCCGGCGGTCGCGCGCGGACGCGCCCTGCGGGCCTGGGCTTCGCCCCGCGCGCTCATGCCGGCCACCCGGTGACGCGCTGGACAACCGCGAACACGACCAATGCCATGGCCGCAGCGACCAGGTCGTCGACCATTACGCCGATGCCGCTCTTCATGCGCGCGTCGATGGCGCGGATCGGCGGCGGCTTCAGGATGTCGAAGAGCCGGAACAACAGGAACGCGAGGGCAATCTTCGCGAGGTCCGTTCCGGTGAAGAACAGCATGAGCAGCATCGCCGCGATCTCGTCGATCACGATGCCGCCGTGATCCGCGACTCCGAGGTCGCGCCCGGTGCGCTCCGCCGCCCACGCGCCGCCCAGCACGAACAGCGCGACGACGAGCAGATAGCCGACGTCGGTGGTGTGGAGCCGCAGCCAGTCGCCGAGCGGGATCGCGAACAGCGTCCCGACCGTGCCGGGTGCCCACGGCGACATGCCGGAGCCGAAGCCGAGCGCGATCATGTGCGCCGGGTGCGCGGTGAAGAACCTGAAGGTGAGCGGCGGCGTACTCACTGGGCCACCCTCCGCGTTGACGCGCTTCGGGGCAATTCGCCCTCGGGGCGGCCCTTCGGGTTCACTGGACCACCCTCCGCGCTGACGCGCTTCGGGGCAATTCGCCCTCGGGGCGGCCCTTCGGGCTCATGCGCGCGCCGCGAAGTGATCGAAGGCACGCGGCAGCACAGGCAGCGCAACGCCGCTATCGTCGCGCACGACAAGGCCCGTCTCCGGGGGGGTGATCGTGCCGATGCGGGTCAGCGGCACCCCGACCTCCTGCCCGATCGCTGCGACGCGCTCGCGCGCCGCGTTGCGGGCGGTGAACAGCAGCTCGTAATCGTCACCGCCGGCGAGCAGGCAGGCCAGCGCGAGCTCGCGCTCGGGCCCGTGGCGCCGCGCGGCGAGTACCGGTGCACAGGGAATGCGTCCGAGGTCGACGTGCGCCCCGACGGACGATGCGTCGAGGATGTGGCCGAGGTCGCCGGTGAGACCGTCGGAGACGTCCAGCATCGCGGTCGCGGTTCCGCGCAGCGCGATGCCCAGCGCAACGCGCGGCTCCGGCCGCTCCAATCGGCGGACGAGCGGCACGAGGTCGTCGGGGCCGAGCGTCGTCCGGTCCTGGATCGCCGCCAATGCGAGCATCGCGCCGCCCACCTCGCCCGACACCCACACGTCGTCGCCCGGTCGAGCCCCCGCCCGGCGGATCGCCTGGCCGACGGGCACCTCGCCGGCGATGGTGAGGCAGAGGTTGCGCGGACCCCGCGTCGTGTCGCCGCCGACCAGGTCGACGCCGTGGGACTCGGCGAGCGCGAACAGGCCGCGCGAGAACGCCCCCAGCCAGTCCGGATCGCTGTCGGGCAGCGCGCCGGCGAGCAGCGCCCAGCGCGGGCGCGCGCCCATCGCCGCCATGTCGGAGAGGTTCACCGCGAGGATCTTGTGCCCGAGCCGCTCGGGATCGGTCCCGGCGACGAAGTGGCGCCCCTCGACCATCATGTCGACGGCGAGCACCAGTTCGTGGCCGGGCGCCACGCGCAGCACCGCGGCGTCGTCGCCCACGCCGACGACGACGCCGGCATCGCGCGCCGGACGGTCGAAGAACCGCTCGATCAGCTCGAATTCGCCGAGTTCGGCCATTGCGCGCGAGCCGGCGCCACCGCGGCGCGTCAGCGCGGCGCGCCCGACTCGGCCGCGCGCGCCGCGATCTCGGGCTCGCGCAGCCGGGCCGCCAGCTTGTCGAGCACGCCGTTCACGTAGCGGTGCCCGTCGGTGGCGCCGAAGTCCTTGGCGAGCTCGACCGCCTCGTCGATCACGACCTTGTAGGGCACGTCGAGGCGGTGCGTGAGCTCCCACGCCCCGATGACCAGGATCGCGCGCTCGATCGGCGAGAGATCCGCCGGAGCGCGCGCCGAATGCGGCGCGAGCGCGCCGAGCAGCGTGTCGTACTCTTGGACCGTGCCGCGCCACAGCGCGGCGAGGTACTCGGCGTCCGCGGCAGCGAAATCCTCCGACTCGAGCAGCTGCAGCCAGATCGCGTCGTCGGCGTTGCGCGACAGCTGGCGCTGGTAGAGGCCCTGCAGCACCAGCGCGCGCGCGCCGCGCCGCGCTTCAGGCTTCGTCGAGGTCATCGAAGAGATTCGCGAGGGCGAGCGCCGCCTGTACGGCCTCGTAGCCCTTGGTGTCCATGCGCGCGAGCGCCTGCGCGTCGTTCTCGCAGGTGAGGATGCCGTTGCCCACGGGAATGCCGAACTGCAGCGCGACCTCGGCGACGCCGCGCGCCGACTCGTTCGACACGATCTCGAAGTGGTAGGTCTCGCCGCGGATCACCGCGCCGAGCGCGACCAGCGCATCGAAGTCGCCGGACTGCGCCATGCGCTGCAGCACGAGCGGGGTCTCGAGCGCCCCGGGCACCTCGACGAGCAGCGCGTCCTCGTCCGCGACGCCGGATTCGCGCAGCGCACGCATCGCGCCGGCGAGGAGGCCGTCGCCGATCTCCGCGTTGAACCGCGACAGCACGATGCCGACGCGGCGTGCCCGGCCCTCGGTGCGGATGGGGAAGCGTGCGATGGCCATCAGCTTCACCCGCGTTGGCGCCGCGGCCGCTCCTCGAAGCCGGTCACCTCGAGGTCGAAGCCGGACATGCTGGGCATCTTGCGCTGCCGGGCGAGGATGCGCATCCGGCCGACGTTGAGGTCGCGCAGGATCTGCGCGCCGATGCCGTAGTCGCGCAGGTCCATCTTGTTCACCTGCGCGCGCTCGGCGGAGATCGCGCGGCGGCGGAGCTCGGCCGGCGACTCGGGCCGATGCAGGAGCACGACCACGCCTCGTCCGGCCTGCGCGATGGTCTCCAGCGCCGCCGGAATGCTCCACGAGTGGGATTCGCTCTGCGCGTCGAGCAGGTCCATCACCGACAGCGGTTCGTGGACGCGCACCAGCGTCTCGGACTCCGGCGAAATCGGGCCGCGCACCAGCGCGAGGTGGGTCGCGTCGGTGAGCTTGTCGCGGTAGACGATCAGTCGGAACGCGCCGTAGTGCGTCGCGAGCGGCCGCTCGCCGACGCGCTCGATCAGCCGCTCGGTGCGGCTGCGGTAGTGGATCAGGTCGGTGATCGTGCCGATCTTGAGGCCGTGCGCCTCCGCGAACTCGAGCAGGTCCGGCATCCGGGCCATCGTGCCGTCGTCCTTCATGATCTCGCAGATCACCGCCGCCGGCGTGAGGCCGGCGAGGCGCGCGAGGTCGCAGCCGGCCTCGGTGTGGCCCGCGCGCGAGAGTACGCCGCCGGCTTGCGCGACCACCGGGAAGACGTGCCCGGGATGCACGAGGTCGGAGGGCTCGCTGTCCGCGGCGATCGCGACGCGGACGGTGCGCGCGCGGTCGGCCGCCGAGATCCCCGTGGTGACGCCTTCGGCGGCCTCGATCGAGACGGTGAAGTTGGTCCCCGTGTTCGAGCGGTTCTGCGCGACCATCGGCGCGAGCCCGAGCGTGCGGCAGCGCTCCTCCGTGAGCGTGAGGCAGACGAGGCCCCGCGCGTGCCGGGCCATGAAGTTGATCGCCTCGGGCGTGACGAACTCGGCGGCCAGCACCAGATCGCCTTCGTTCTCGCGATCCTCCTCGTCGACGAGGATCACCATGCGCCCGGCCTTGAGCTCGGCGACGATCTCGGGAGTTGGAGAAGTCGTCATGACGTTCGTGGATGTCGCACCGGCAGCGCTCCGGTGCTCGCGAATCGGCATTGTACCGGTCCGGCCCGCCGGCCGCGGATCGCGCCGTCCGGACCGTCAGGCACCGGCGCTCGCGGCCTCGTCGGGAGGCTCGCGCCGAACGCGGAACCAGAGCGCGTAGAGCGCCGGCAGGAAACCCAGCGTCAGCACCGTCGCGACGACGATGCCGCCCATCATCGCCACCGCCATCGGCCCGAAGAAGTCGCTCCGCGTCAGCGGGATCATCGCCAGGACCGCGGCCGCCGCGGTGAGCACGATCGGCCGGAACCGCCGTACCGTCGCGCCGACGATCGCGTCCCAGCGGGACGCGCCGCCGGCGATGTCCTGCTCGATCTGGTCGACCAGGATGATCGAGTTGCGCATGATGATCCCGGACAGCGCGATCGCGCCGAGCATCGCGACGAAGCCGAAGGGCATGCGGAACACGAGCAGCCCGAGCGTCACGCCGATCAGTCCCAGCGGCGCGGTCAGCACGACCATCAGCGTGCGCGAGAGGCTCTTCAGCTGGATCATCAGCAGCGTCAGCACCGCGATCAGCAGCAGCGGCATGCCCGCGGCGATCGACTTCTGGCCGCGCGCCGAGTCCTCGACCGCGCCCCCCACCTCGATGCGGTAGCCGAGCGGCAGGGTCGCGCGGAGCGGCTCGAGCGAGGGGTCGATGCGCTGCGTGACGTCCGGTCCCTGTACCGTGCCGCGCAAGTCAGCCCGCACGGTGATCGTCGGCTGGCGGTCGCGCCTCCAGACGATCCCCTCCTCGAGCCCGTAGTCGAGGACGGCGATCTGGGTGATCGGCACCGCCTTGCCGTTCCTCGACGGGATCGCGAGATCCTTGAGGAACGACAATTGCGCCCGTTCGGTGGCGGCGCCGCGCAGCACGACGTCGATCAGCTTGTCGCGCTCCCGGAACTGGGTGACCGTGACGCCCGACACCGAATTGTTGAGGAACTGCGCGAGCTCCTGCGAACTGATGCCGAGCACGCGGGCCTTGTTCTGGTCGACGGTGAGGCGCACGACCTTCGAGGGTTCGTCCCAGTCGAACTGCACGTTGAGGAGGTCCGGGCTCCGCTCCATCACCGCGCGCACCTCGCGGGCGATCGCGCGCACCTTCGCGATGTCGTCGCCCGCGACCCGAAACTGCACCGGGAAGCCCACCGGCGGGCCGTTCTCGAGCCGCGACACTCGGCCGCGCAGCGCCGGGAAGTCGGTCTCGAACAGCCGGATCATGCGCGCTCGCACCGCCTCGCGCTCGACGTTGTCCTTGGTGATCAGCACGAACTGCGCGAAGTTGGACAGCACCAGCTGCTGGTCGAGCGGCAGGTAGAAGCGCGGGCTGCCCGCGCCGACGTAGCCGACGTAGCTCTCGACGCCGGGCTCCTTCGCGAGCAGCGCCTCCATCGTCCGCGCCTCGGCCATCGTGGCGTGGAACGAGCTCCCCTCGGGCAGGCGCAGGTCGACCAGGAGCTCCGGCCGCGACGACGACGGAAAGAACTGCTGCGGCACGAAGCGGAACATGAAGATCGAGCCGGCGAAGGCCGCAAGCGTCACCACGATCACGAACCAGCGATGGTCGACGGTCCAGTCGATCAACGCACGGAGCCAACGGTAGAACGGCGTGCGGTAGACGTGGTCCGGATCGGCGTGCGCCGGCGCGATCGGCGGCGGCGGCGGGCGGCCGGTCGCGCGTGCCCACAGCCGCCGGGCGAGCGACGCCGGCCGCGGCTTGGTGAAGTCGGGCAGCATCCGGTAGCCGAGGTAGGGGATCACGATCACCGCGACGAACCAGGAGACCACGAGCGCGATTGCCGACACCTCGAACAGCGAGCGCGTGTACTCGCCGGTCGAGCTCTGCGCAGTCGCGATCGGCAGAAACCCCGCGACCGTGACCAGCGTGCCGGTGAGCATCGGGAAGGCCGTCGACGTGTAGGCGAAGCTTGCCGCGCGGAAGCGGTCGTAGCCCTGCTCCAGCTTGATCGCCATCATCTCCACCGCGATGATCGCGTCGTCGACGAGCAGCCCGAGCGACAGGATCAGCGCGCCGAGCGAGATCTTGTGCAGGCCGATGCCGAGCACCCACATCAGCAGGAACGTCGAGGCGAGCACCAGCGGGATCGACACGGCGACGACGAGTCCGGTGCGCAAGCCCAGGCTCACCAGCGACACCGCCAGCACGATCAGCACCGCCTCCGTCAGCGCGCGCACGAATTCGTTGATGGAGCGCTGCACCGCCTTGGGCATGCTCGCCACCGGCGCGAGCTCGACGCCGACCGGCATCTCCTGCTGCACGCGGGCGACCGCGCGGTCGAGCTCGCGGCCGAGCGCGA
Organism: uncultured beta proteobacterium; assembly: GCA_963765065.1. Classification (GTDB taxonomy): domain Bacteria; phylum Pseudomonadota; class Gammaproteobacteria; order Burkholderiales; family Casimicrobiaceae; genus VBCG01. Next base: position 86,438 of record CAVXVH010000014.1, read on the forward strand.
TCACGTCGCCGCCGGCCACCATCGTCACGCCGAGACCCATCGCCTCGCGCCCCATCCAGCGCATCTGCTGCTGCGGCGGGTCGACGTAGCCGCGTTCCACCTTCGCGATGTCGCCGAGCCGGAAGATGCGGTTGTTGGCGCGGATCGACAGGTCGCGGATCGCCTCCAGCGAGTCGAAGGTGCCGGTCGGCCGCAGGTAGATGCGGTCGGTCGAGGTCTCGAACGCGCCCGCGGCCTGCACCGCGTTCTGGGCGGCGAGCGTCTGGATGATCTGCGCCGGCTCGATGCCGAGCGTCGCGAGCTTGCTGTTCGACAGCTCGACGAAGATCTTCTGTTCCTGCTCGCCGATGAAGTCCACCTTGGCGACGCCGGGCACGCGCAGCAGCTCGGCGCGGATGCGGTCGGCGAAGTCCTTGAGTGCCCGGTAGTCGAAGCCTTCGCCGGTAATCGCGTAGATGTTGGTGTAGGTGTCGCCGAACTCGTCGTTGAGGAACGGCCCCTGGATTCCCGCCGGCAGCTGGTTGCGGATGTCGCCGACCTTCTTGCGGGTCTGGTACTGGAGCTCCGGGATCTGCTTCGAGGCGAGCGAGTCGCGGTAGGCGATGAATACCAGCGACTCGCCGGGGCGGCTGTAGCTTCTCACGTACTGGTGCGGCAGCTCCTGCAGCTTGCGCTCGATGCGGTCGGTGACCTGCTGCTCGACGTCGCGTGCCGACGCGCCCGGCCAGTTGGTCTTGACGACCATGACCTTGAACGTGAACGGCGGATCCTCCGACTGCCCGAGCTTCGTGTACGCGAGCGCGCCCATCACCGCGAACAGGACGATCAGGTACAGCACCATCGGCCGGTGGTGCAGTGCCCACTCGGACAGGTTGAACCCGCCGAGTCCGGTGCCGCCGGGCGGCGTGACGGGGGTCATGGCTGGGGTGTGGCGTGACCGGGAAGTTGGCGCGGCCGCGCGATCAGCGCGTGGTCGTCGCCGGGGGCAGCGCGGCCTGGGCAGGCGGCGGGGGCCGCGGCTTGCCGGGCTCCTCGTACGGGCGCACGCGCTGCCCGGCCTGCAGCTTGTTCGCGCCGGCGGCGACCACCCACTCGCCGTCGCGCACGCCGGTCGTGACCAGCACGCCGTCCTCGCGATAGGCGCCAAGCGCCACCGGACGCAGGTCGACCTTCTGCTCGCCGGGGTCGTAGATCCACACCGCGGGCTTGCCCTCCGGCGTGTGGTAGACCGACGCCAGCGGCAGGAGCGCGCTGCCGGCCGCCCCGGCACCGGCAACGACCACGTTCGCGGTCATGCCCCAGCCAAACGATGCATCCGCATCGGGCACGGCAACGCGCACGGCAAATGTCCGCGTCACCGGGTCGACGGACGGCGCGATCTCGCGCACGCGCGCCTGGTAGAGCTTCCCGGGGTTCGCCCACAGCACGGCGGCGAGCTGCGGTGCCGACCGGACCTCGCCGATCCGGTGCTCGGGAATCGCGATAGCGATCTCGCGCTCGTCGGTGCGGGCGAGCCGCATCACCGACTGGCCCGACGCGACCACCTGCCCTGCTTCGGCACCGATCGCCGTGATCACGCCGTCCTCCGGCGCGACCAGGGCAGCGTAGCCCGCCTGGTTGCGCGACACCGAGAGTTGCGCCCGTGCCTGATCGAGGCGCGCGTCGGCGGTGGTCATCGCGTTGCGCTTCTGGTCGAGCGCGCTCGCGCTCACGAACTTCTGACGGTGCAGGTTCTCGAAGCGTTCGAACTCCGCCTTGGCGAACGTAGCCTCGGTCGTAGCCGCGGCGACGGCCGCCTGCGCGGCCTGGGCCTGCAGCGCGACGTCGCTCGGGTCGAGCCGCGCGAGCAGCTGCCCCTTGCGGACGGAGGCGCCCACGTCGACGCGGCGCTCGACCAGCTTGCCGCCGATGCGGAACGCGAGCTCGGCTTCGTGCCGCGGCTTCACCTCCCCGGCGAAGACGGACGTGCTCGCGGTGCTTCCTGCCGACACGCGAACCAGCTGGACGGGACGGACGGTCTGGCCCGTCGGCTCGTGCTTCGCGCACCCGGCGGCGAGCACGCAGGCGGCGAGGAAGGCGATCGCGGCGCGCATCGCTCAGGCCTCCTGATTCGCGGGGACGGTGCCGCTCGCCGGCAGGTGCCGGCCGATCGTGCCCTCCCACAGCGCGGCGAGCGCCACGCCGAGTTCCTGCGCATAGTCGAACTGTCCCGTCGGGCAGTGCGCCGCTTCCCCTCCCTGTGCGGCGTGCGCCGACGAGAGCTGCCAGAGGCCGATGATCAGCGCATAGCTCCGGCGCAGCAGCACGACCCCGCCGCCCGGAGGGAGCGTCGGGAAGTGCCGTTCGAGCCCCGCGCCTGCGGACCACAGGCGATCGGTCATCCGCTCCATGAACGCCGCCGCGGCCTCCGCCGGCATCTGCGTGGCCATCAGGCCGAGGCAGCGCGTCGCGAGCGGCAGGTAGGTCGGGTCGTCGACCATGTACCGGCGCATCAGCGCGAGCATGAAGTCGAGCGTCACCGGCTCGGGCCGCTCGAGGCGCGCGATCATTGCCTCGAAGAACTCCGCGACGTTGCGCTCGTGCAGGGCAAGCAGCAGCTCGTCCTTGCCCGGGAAGTACAGGTAGACCGTGCCCTTGGCGAGCCCCGCCTCGTCCGCGACCTCGGCAACGTTCGCGACGCGATCCGGCGAGCGCGCGAGCAGCCGCGCCGCCGCATCGAGGATCGCGTGATGGCGCTCCTGTTTGTCTTCCGCGAGTACTGCCCGGTGCCGGATCACCATTCGCCGCCTCAACTGACCGTGGGTCACTTGAGGTCGAGCGTAAATGACCGTCGGTCAGTTGTCAACGGGCGAGGCTGGTACGGCGCGACAGGGACGCCACGCAGCGCGAGCGCCATCGCCGCCGGCGCGGGCAATCCCCGCCGCGCCGCTCACGACTTGCTGGCGCAGTTGAGCATCCAGCGTATGCCGAACCGGTCGACGAAACTCGCGAAATACCCGCCCCAGAACATTTCCTGCAGGGGCATCTCGATCGACCCCCCGGCGGAGAGTGCGTCGACGAGACGCCTCGCTTCCGTGCGCGAGTCGGGTTCGAGATTGATGTACATGTTGTTGCCCGGCGTGACCGTGAAGCCCATGGACTCCGGGGCATCCGTACCCATGAGCACGTGCCCGCCGAGGATGGGCAACTCGACGTGCATCACGAGGTCCTTGTCGCCCTCGGCGAGCGGCGGCTGGTCCGGGCTCGCGGGAATGTCCCGGAAGCGGGCGATCGGCGCCGTGAACTCGGTACCGAACACGGACTTGTAGAACAGGAACGCCGCCTCGGTCGAGCGAGGGAAGTTGAGGTAGGTGCTGACGCGTGCCATTGCAAATCCTCCGGCGCTGTCGTGGGTATCGGCGCGGGACGCCCGCGCGGGCGCGATCCCAAGCCCCGGGTGCGCGCTCGTGATGCCGAGGCGCCAGACACGATGCGCGACGATCGGCAGAGACGCAAGAAGCGGCGCAGCAAGCGACCGCCACCGGGGCGGCGTCAGCCCAGGCGTTCGTCGAGGCCCGGGGGCACGGGACGGCACGGGTGAAGGTCGAGCACGTCGTCGTCGAACTCGACACCCCACCCGGGGCCGTCCGTGGCCGCGAAACAGCCGTCGACGAAGCGCGGCGCCTCACCGCGGACGACGTCCTGCGTGAGCGCGCTCTCACCCAGCTGCAGCTCGAGGCCGTCGACAGCGGGCGCGGCGAGCGCGACGTGCAGGCTCGCGGCCGTGCACACGGGGCCGGTGGGATTGTGCGGCGAGAAGCGCACGCCGCGCGTGCTCGCGTAGTCGGCGATGCGCAGCATCTCGATCGGACCGCCGCAGTACTTGACGTCCGGCATCACCGCGTCGACACGCTGCGGCTCGACGAAAGGCCGAAACCCGTCGACCGTCGTCTGCAGCTCGCAGGCGGCGACGAGCACGCCGAGCTCGTTCGCCCGGGACCGGATTCGCCCGAGCGCCGCGTGCGAGTGTGCCTGCTCCGACACCGGACACTCGAACCAGTGGAGGCCGAGCGCCGCCAGCCGTTCCAGCACACCCAGCGCGGTCGGCTCGTCGAAGCGCCAATGGCAGTCGACCATCAGGCGCACGGCCGGTCCGACGGCCTCGCGCATCGCCTCCACGCGCTCGATGCCCGCCTCGATCGCGCGGCGCGCCTCGACGCGCTCGAGTGCATCGGGCGTGACGCCGTCGAAGGGCGCGATCTTGACCGCTGTGAAGCCCAGTTGCACTGCCGCGCGGGCGCTGCGCGCGCAACCGCCGGGAGAGCGGTCGACGGTCGCGCGGTTGACGTTCGCGTACAGCGGTACGCGGTCACGCCGCTTGCCGCCGAGCAACGCGAATGCGGGCACGCCTTGCGCCTTCGCGCGCGCGTCGACGTACGCCTGGCGTATCGCACTCCTGATCGCGTTGCTCACCAGCCCTGCCGGCGCGTGCGGGTAGGTCGCAAGCAAGGGATCCGCATCGTCGAGCGCAGCGCCGATGAGGCGCGGCGCAACCTCCGCCAGGCACGCGTCCAGCAGCCGTTCGTAGCCATTGAGCGAGGCCTCGCCGATGCCGGTGATTCCGGCGTCGGTGCGCACGCGCACGAAGTACCAGTTGGTACGCGCGCTCACGCCAAGGATGCGGGACTCGATCGCGGCGACGCGCATGTTGACAGGGGAACGAGTGCGAACGCAGACTGCCCGCCATTCTATGCCCTGACGGAACCCGCGATGACCCGCCTGCTCGCTGCCCTGCTGATGGTCGCCTGTTCGACGATGTCGGACGCAACGCTGGCGCAGAGCGGGACCTACCCCGCCAAGCCGGTGCGCCTGATCGTGCCGAGTCCCCCGGGGGACGGGTCCGACTTGATGGCGCGCGCGATCGGCGAGCGCCTCTCGCAGGCGCTCGGACAGCCGGTCGTCGTCGACAACCGCCCGGGCGCGGGCGGGCGCGTCGGCACGGAGGCCGCCGCGAAGTCGGCGCCCGACGGCTACACGCTCATCATGGGCAACGCCGGTTCGCACGGCATCAACTCGGCGCTGTACCGCGACCTGACCTACGACATCGAACGCGACTTCGTCGCGGTCACGCAGGTGATGCGTGCACCCAACGTGCTCGTCGTCAACAGTGCCCTGCCGGCGAAGAACGTGACCGAGTTCATCGCGCTGCTGAAGGCCAGTCCGGGCAAGTACAGCTACGGTTCGGGGGCAACGGCAGCTCGGCGCACTTCACGGCGGAGCTGTTCAAGTCGATGGCCGGCGTGGACATCGCGCACATCCCGTACAAGGGCGCTACCCCGGCCCTCACCGACGTCATCGCCGGCCAGGTCGTGATGTTCATGGGCAACCTGCCACCCGCGATGGGTCACATCAAGACGGGCCGCGTCCGCGCACTGGCCGTGACGACGGCCCAGCGCTCGCCGCTCGTTCCCGACATCCCGACCATTGCCGAATCGGGCCTTCCCGGCTTCGAGACGGTGGCGTGGTTCGGCCTCTTCGCGCCGGCCGGCACGCCGCGCGACATCGTCGCCCGCATCCGCGACGAGGTGGCGAAGATCGTCCAGCAGCCCGAGATCCGCGACCGCATCGCCACGCTGGGCGGCGAGCCGGTGGGCAACACGCCCGAGGCGTTCGCGTCGATCGTGAGGAGCGACATCGCCAAGTGGAAGCAGGTCGCGAAGAGCGCGAACATCACCGCGGACTGATCGCCGTCGTCCGAAGGATCGACGCGCGATCCGCCGCGCGGTCGGCGTCAGTCGGGCCGGACGGGGCGCAGCGCAAGCGGCGCGATCGCGATCAGCCCGAAGATCGGTCCCGGCAGCAGCAGCCAGGCGACGCGCGCGCCGAGCGCGTCGACCAGCGCGGTCGCGAGCGCGATCGAGAAGACCGTGATCAGGAAGCCCAGGCTGTTCTGGAACGCGAGCGCGCTGCCGACGAGATCGGGCGGACACGCCCGCGCGGAGAGCGTCGAAAACTGGGCCGAGTCGGCGACCACGGCGACGCCCCAGAACAGCAGCAATGCGAGCACGGCCGCCGCGGGCAACCCCGCGGCAAACGGATAGGCGAGACAGGCCGCGCCCGACGCGAGCAGGGCCAGCGCCGCGACCCGTGCGCTGCCGATGCGGCGCGACAGGCGCCCCGCCGCCACGCAGCCGACGGCACCGCTGCCGATGACGGCGAACGACCACGCGGAGATGGCCACGGGATCCGAGGAACCTGCCGTGCCGAGCGCTGCGGCGACGAGCAGCGGGACCACGGTCCAGAATGCGTACAGCTCCCATTGGTGGCCGAAGTAGGCGAGCGCGGAAGCGCGGAACGCCGGCACGCGAACGGCGGACAGCACCGCACCCCAGCGCGCGCGGTTCGGCCCGGCGGACGTGGCGAGATGTGGTCCGGTACCGAGGGCAAGCACCATCGCTCCGCCCACCACCGCAAACGCCGACGACGCGAGCACCGCGCTCTGCCACGGCAAGTCCGCACCGCCCGCCCGGATCGCGTGGGGCAGCGCGGTGCCCAGCACCAGCATGCCGACGAGCCACGCCAGCGTTTCCCCGGCGCGCCCCGGACCCCACGTCACGACGAGCTTCATGCCCACCGGATAGATCCCCGCAAGCGCGAATCCGGTCAGGAAGCGTGACGCCGCCGCCACCGCGAGATCGCCCGCGGCGAGGGCAAGCCCGGCATTGGCCAGCGCGCCGATGCCGGCGGACACGGCGAAGATGCGGTGCGCGGGAAAGCGGTCGGCGAGTCCCGACACCGCGAACACCAGCGTGCCGCCGATGAACCCGAGCTGCACGGCGCCGGTCAGCGCGCCGAGCTCGCCGCTCGTGAGGCCCCAGGCGCGGGCGAGATCGTGCGCCGCCGCGTTGGCCGTGAACCAGAGCGACGTGCCGAGAAACTCGGCCACGACGACGACCACGACGGGAAATCGCCTCACCACCGCGTCCCGCGCTCGTCAGGCCGGAACGTGGCGCACGCGGGCGTCGCGACAGGCGCGTTCGATGGGTGCACGACGCGACTGTCGCAGGCGGTCGGTTCCCTGTCCAGAATTGTCTGGCCGCAGGCCCTGCGCATGCATCAAAATGGCGATCCAAGCCCATGGCCGATCCTCGGCCCGAGATCCGTCATCCCGTCCACGCGATCCGCCCCGAAACGGAGACCGCATGTTCACCTTCCTCCTTGCCCCCGCGTTTCGTCGTTGCCACCACCGCCTTCGCAGGCATGTACGACCAGCCCTACGCCCTGGTCGAGACGGGCGATGCATCGGAACCGCGCAAGGAGGCGCGCGTCGCCGTCACCAAGGTCGACGGCAAGAGCACGCGCGACGCGCGCAAGACCGACCCGATCGCGCCGGGCAAGCACGTGATCACGCTGCACTTCGACACGGCGCGCGGGAACTTCCGCCCCGAGTACCTGGACCTCGAGATGAGCCTCGATGCCTGCACCCGCTACCGCATCGTGGCGGTGTACGAGAACAAGATCGGGCCGGACTGGAAGCCCAAGGCCTACGCCGAGCCCATTCCGGAGTGCACGAGGAAGTTCGCGAAGCAGACCGCTCCTGCGAAGTAGGCCGCCATCGCTCCGACCGGCCACGCGACCCCGCGCGAGCACGTTGCGGAATCGCGATCTTTCCATCGAAGGAATCGACCACGCCATGAAGAAGTCGCTGCTGACCATCGCCTTTGCCTGCGCCTGCTCCCTCCCCCTGACCGCGATCGCGCAGCAGGCGGCACCCGCCGCCGGCACCACGGCCGGTGCAGCCGACCCGGCGACCCTCGCGAAACTGCGCGAGCGCATCCGCAACGATCGAAAAGGGCTGGTCGCGCAGAATCTCCCGCTTACCGACGCCGAGGCGAAGGCATTCTGGCCGGTGTACGAACGTTGCAGCGAGTCGATCGAAGCCGCGCAGCGCAGGGTCAATCGTGCCGTCGTCGACTATGTCGGCGCGGAGGGCCAGATGACCGACGCCCACGCGAGGCAGATCATCCGCGAGGTGCTCGATGCGGAAGCCGACACGACCCGCGCCCGGAAGAGCTGCTTCGATCGCGTCGCGAAGGTGCTTCCCGGCAAGAAGGCGGCACGCTATTTCCAGATCGAGAACAAGATAGCCGCTCTGGCCCGATTCGACGCCGCGGCCGCCCTGCCGTTGGTGCAGTGACCGGCGCGCGTTGACCTGACGACCCGGTTCCGGGACTCAGAACAGCGCCAGCGTCGCCAGCGTCAGCGCGCTCCGCGCGTCGGCGTAGTCGGTGACCAGGCTGAAGTGGTTCCGCTGTGGAATCAGCAGGGGTCCGGCGCTGCCCTGCGGACGGTTCGCCGGCCACGCGTCCCACAGGAGCTGCGCTTGGCGCAGGAACTCGCTCGTCTCGTCCGCTCCCGCGGAGACGACGATCGGCGCGTCGGTCGCGGGTCGGGCGAGGATCGGCGACTGGCGTGCGGCTTCGGCGTCGTCGAGCCTGAAGTCGACGTTGAACGAGAACAGCACCAGCGGGCGCAGGTCGTGCACTCCCGACAAGGACACCGCCCCCGCGACGGGATGGCGTGACAGGCCCCAGGCACTCGCGGACGTCGCCAGCAGCATCGCCGCGAGGTGCCCGCCCGCGGAGTGCCCGCTGACGACGATCCGGCTCGCGTTGGCGCCGTGTCGAGCACCCTCGCGCACGATCCAGCCGATCGCGCGACGGCACTCCTCGACGATCGTCGCGATCGTCACCGACGGACAGAGGTCGTAGTTGACGACCGCGACCGCGTAGCCCGCCTGCACGAACGGCGTGGCGACGAACAGGAAGTCGGCCTTGTCGAGCGCGCGCCAGTAGCCGCCGTGGACGAACACCAGCGTGCCGCGCGACGGCGTCGCCGGCACGAACAGGTCGAGCGTCTCCTTCGGTCCGTCGCCGTAGCGCAGGTCCTGCACCGGTTGCAGCGCGTCGCGCGCGGCCGACGACAGTTCCTCGTAGCGGACGAACCAGCCGGCATGATCGGGGACCGCCGCCCGGTTGTTGTAGCCGCGCTCGACGTAGTCCGGGGTGTAGACGGGCACCGTCATGGGCATCGTCATGGTGCGGGGGGATCGACGACGATCGACAATGGCGACAGCCCGTCGACGTGCCCGTCGAGGCGATCGCCGGGAACCACCGCCGCCACGCCCGACGGCGTGCCCGTGAACACCAGGTCGCCGGGCAGCAGCTCGTAGTACTGGGACAGGAACGCCAGCGTGTGAGGCACGTCCCAGATCATCCCGGACAGGTCGCCCTGCTGCCGGACCGTGCCGTTCACCTCGAGCCGGATCGCGCCGCGCGCGGGATGCCCGATCGTCGCGGCAGGATGGATGGGCGCGATCGGCGCGGCCTGCGCGAACGACTTGCCGAGGTCCCACGGCCGCTTCTTCTCGCGCATGTCGTTCTGCAGGTCGCGGCGCGTCATGTCGAGCCCGACCGCGTAGCCGAAGACGACGTCGAGCGCGTGGCGCGCGTCGAGGCGCGCGCCCGCCTTGCCGATCGCCACCACCAGCTCGATCTCGTGGTGGAGGTTCTGCGTGCCGAGCGGGTAGCGCATGCGGCCGATCGCGGGCGGCACCACCGGCACGACGGCATCCGCCGCCTTGGTGAAGAAGAACGGCGGCTCCTTCGCAGCGTCGCCGCCCATCTCCTTCGCGTGCTCCGCGTAGTTGCGTCCCACGCAGTAGATGTGGCGGACCGGGAACAGCTCATCGCGGCCGGCCACGGGCACGGTGGGCAGCGACCAGGCGGGAACGGCGTAGTGGAGGATCATGTCGCGGACCGGTAGCTCACTCGGCGTCGGGTTGGCGCGCGGGCGCGGCGTCCGCGAACGCAGGCAGCGCGGCGCACGCGGCGTCAATGCGGAGGATCGCGGGATACGGCGAGAGGTCGACGTGGAAGCGCCTGGCGTTCGCGACCTGCGGGACGAGGCAGACGTCGGCAAGCGTGGGCGACTGCCCGTGGCAGAAGGGTCCGGTCCGCGGGTCGGCAGCAAGGCGCTGCTCCAGCGCCTCGAAACCGAGGTCGATCCAGTACCTGTACCAGCCGGTGCGCTGCTCCGCCGTCACGCCGAGGGTGTTCGACAGGTAGTTCAGCACCCGCAGGTTGTTGAGCGGGTGGATGTCGCAGGCGATCGCGAGCGCGATCGAGCGCACGCGCGCCCGCTCGACCGGGTCGGCCGGCAGGAGCGGCGGCACCGGGTAGGTCTCGTCGAGCCAGTCGATGATCGCGAGCGACTGCGACAGTACGAAGCCGTCGTCGGTGACCAGCGCCGGCACCAGTCCCTGCGGGTTGACCGACAGGTAGTCGCCCGCGAGCTGCTCGCCCTTCGCGAGGTGCACGAACACCCGCTCGGGCACCAGGCCCTTGAGGTTCAGCGCGATGCGGACGCGGTACGCGGCCGACGAGCGGAAGTAGTCGTAGAGCTTCACTGCGGGGCCCCCTTGCGCGGCACGACCGGCGCCGCGCCGTCGATCAGAACGCCGAGATGCCTGTCTGCGCGCGGCCGAGGATCAGCGCGTGGATGTCGTGCGTTCCCTCGTACGTGTTGACGGTCTCGAGATTCACCAGGTGGCGGATCACGTGGAACTCGTCGACGATGCCGTTGCCGCCGTGCATGTCGCGTGCCATGCGGGCGATCTCCAGCGCCTTGCCGCACGAGTTGCGTTTCATGATCGAGGTGATCTCGGGCGCCGCCTTGCCGTCGTCCTTCAAGCGGCCAAGCCGCAGGCAGCCCTGCAGCCCGAGCGTGATCTCGGTCTGCATGTCGGCGAGCTTCTTCTGGATCAGCTGGTTCGCGGCGAGCGGCCGCCCGAACTGCTTGCGGTCCAGCACGTACTGGCGCGCCGCGTGCCAGCAGAATTCCGCGGCGCCGAGCGCACCCCAGGCAATGCCGTAGCGGGCGCTGTTCAGGCAGCCCATCGGGCCCTTGAGGCCCTTCACGTTCGGCAGCAGGTTCTCGGCGGGCACGAACACGTCGTCCATCACGATCTCGCCCGTGATCGACGCCCGCAGGCTGAACTTGCCCTCGATCTCCGGGGCGGCGAGGCCCTGCATGCCCTTCTCGAGCACGAAGCCGCGCACGGCGCCCTCGTCGTCCTTGGCCCAGACGACGAACACGTCGGCGATCGGCGAGTTCGAGATCCACATCTTGCTGCCGGAGAGCCGGTAGCCGCCGTCCGCAGCGCGCGCGCGCGTCACCATCGAACCCGGGTCCGAGCCGTGGTCGGGCTCGGTGAGTCCGAAGCAGCCGATCCACTCCCCGGTGGCGAGCTTCGGCAGGTACTTGCGGCGCTGTGCCTCCGAACCGTAGCTCATGATCGGGAACATCACCAGCGAGCTCTGCACGCTCATCATCGAGCGGTAGCCCGAGTCGACGCGCTCGACCTCGCGCGCGATCAGTCCGTAGCAGACGTAGTTGAGGTCGGCGCCACCGTACTCCGACGGAATCATCGGGCCCAGCAGCCCGAGCGCGCCCATCTCGCGGAACACCGCCGGGTCGCACCGCTCGTGCCGGAACGCATCCTTGATGCGCGGCAGCAGCCGCTCCTGCGCGTAGCGGCGCGCGGTGTCGCGCACCATGCGCTCCTCCTCGGTCAGCTGCTCCTCGAGCAGCAGCGGGTCGTCCCACTGGAACACGGGCTTCGCGGCAAGCGGCGGGCGTTCGGGAGCATTCATGGCGTCGGGACCGTGCGTGGGGCGTCGAGGGTGGATTATGCGCCGGCGCCCCCTGGCGCGGGCGTGGCGACGACGAAGCATCGGGCGGCCGGCGCGGCAGCGGCCTTGACCGGCATCAAGTGTCAGGAACGACCGCCGTCGCCTCGATCTCCAGGCGCGCCCGCGGCTCGACCAGCCGCGACACCTCGACCGCGGTCATCGCGGGGAAGTGGCGGCCCATCACCTCGCGGTACGCGGCGCCGAGCGCCCGGTAGCTCGCCACGTACTCGTCGCGGTCCACGACGTACCAGGTCATGCGCACCACGTGCTCGGGCTTGCCACCCGCCTCCGCCAGCACGGCGGCAATGTTGGCGAGCGCCTGCCGCGCCTGTGCGACGAAGTCGTCGCTCTCGAACGCCTGCGCCGCGTTCCAGCCGATCTGGCCGCCGACCACCACCAGCGTGCCGCGCGCCGCGATGCCGTTGGCGTAGCCCCTGGGCGGCGTCCATCCGGGTGGCTGCAGCATCTTCACGAGGCGTCTCCGCTCGCAGGTGCCTCGATGCGGAACGTCTCGAAGCGCCGGCGCAGGTCGTCGGCGATCGGTGTCGGCCGTCCCGTGGCGAGGTCGGTGTGCACGATCGTCGTGCGGATGTAGGCGCGCGCCTCGCCGGCGCAGGACAGTGCGTAGTGCACGTCGAGCGACGCGCCGCCGATCCGCGCGACGCCGATCGCGACGTCGAGGTCGTCGCCGAGACGCGACGGCGCGTGGAAGCGCGTCGTCACGGCGACGACGGGAAAGCCTTCGCGACGCACGCCGATGAGCTCGCGGAACGGCACGCCGATCGCGTCGCGAAACCAGTCCTCCTCGGCTTCGTGCGCGATCTCGAAGAACCGCGGGTAGAAGACGATGCCCGCCGGGTCGCAGTGGTGGAAGCGGACCGTCTTGATGACGTGCCAGGCGCTCACTGGATTACCCTCCGCGCCCGCGCTTCCTCCATCTGCCGCAGCCGGAAGCGCTGCAGCTTGCCGGTCTCGGTGCGCGGCAGGCTGTCGACGTACTCGATCGCACGGGGATACTTGTACGGCGCGATCGCCTGCTTGACGTGGTCCTGCAGCTCGCGCGTCAGGACGTCGCCGGCGACGACACCGGGCTTCAGCACCACGAAGGCCTTGACCACCGAGCCGCGTTCGACGTCGGGCGAGGCCACGCACGCGCAGTCGGACACCGCCGGGTGCTTCATCAGTGCGCCTTCGACCTCGGGACCGGCGATGTTGTACCCGGCGGACACGATCATGTCGTCGGTGCGTGCCTCGTAGTGAAACCAGCCGTCCTCGTCCATGTGGTAGGCGTCGCCCGTGTAGTTCCAGCCGTCCTGCACGTAGTTCGACTGCCGCGGATCGTCGAGGTAGCGGCAGCCGGTCGGTCCCTTCACGGCGAGGCGTCCGGAGCGTCCCGGCGGCAGGGGCCGCCCGACCTCGTCCATCACGCACGCGACGTAGCCGGGGATCGCCTTGCCGGTCGCGCCGGGTCTCGCCTCCGTGTCGGGGTGCGAGATGAAGATGTGCAGGAGCTCCGTCGAGCCGATGCCATCGATGATCTCGATGCCCGTCGCATCCTTCCACAGCTTGCGCGTGGCCGCCGGCAGCGCCTCGCCCGCGGAGACGCACTTGCGCAGCGACGCGACGTCGTGCCGCGCGACCATCGTCGCCATGGCCCGGTACGACGTCGGCGCGGTGAACAGGACCGTCGCGCGGTGCTGCGCGATCGCCGCGAGCAGCGCCTCCGGCGATGGGCGCTCGACCAGCAGCGTCGCCGCGCCGAGGCGCAGCGGGAACAGCAGCAGGCCACCGAGCCCGAAGGTGAAGGCGAGCGGCGGGCTGCCCGTGAACACGTCGTCGGATGTCGCCCCGAGCGTCGACTTGGGGAAGCAGTCCGCGGCTGCGATGACGTCGCGATGGAAGTGCATCGTGCCCTTCGGCTGCCCGGTAGTGCCGGACGTGAACGCGATCAGCGCGGTGTCCTCGGCCGCGGTGTCGCAGCTGCGGAACGTCGCCGGTTTGGTTCGCGCGCGCGCCTCGACGCCGTCGGGCGCGTCGCTCTGGAACAGCGCGACCGAGGCGAGCGTCGGGCAGTCCGGCCGCGCGCGGTCGAGCTCGTCGACCAGCCGCGCGTCGCACAGCGCGTGCGAGATGCGCGCCTTGGTGACGATGTCGGTCAGCTCCTTCGAGCGAAGCAGCGGCATCGTACCCACCGCGATGCCGCCGGCCTTGACGATGCCGAGCCAGCAGGCCGCCATCGCCGCGCTGTTCGGCCCGCGCAGCAGCACCCGGTTGCCCGGCACGAGCCGCATGTCGTCGACCAGCACGTGCGCGATGCGGCTGGCGCGTGCGGCGAGCTCGGCGTAGGTCCACCGCGTCCCGTCCGGGGCGAGGATGGCCACGCGCGGGCCGAAGCCGCGCGCGAGCGCCGCGTCGAGCAGCTGCTCGGCACAGTTGATCCGTGCCGGATAGCGGAGCTCGGGCAGGTCGAACAGGAACTCCGGCCACTGTTCGCGCGGTGGCAGGTGGTCGTTCGCGAAGGTGTCGACGTGCCCGGTCGGCACGCCGCGAGAGGCAGTCTGCATCGCCGTCCTCCTGTTCCCTGGTCAGCGGGCGCGCGCGTCGAGGACGTCGCGACCGATGATGAGCTGCTGCACTTCCGTCGCCCCCTCGTAGATGCGCAGCGCGCGGATCTCCCGGTAGAGGCGTTCGACCATCGTCCCCGAGCGCACCCCGAGGCCACCGTGCATCTGCAGCGCCCGGTCGATCACGCGCTGCGCCGACTCGGTCGCCACCAGTTTCGCCATCGCCGCCTCGCGCGTCGTGCGCCTGCCCTGCACGTCGCGCGTCCACGCCGCGCGAGCGGTCAGGAGTGCCGCGGCGTCGACCGCCGCCGCCATCTCGCCGAGCGCAGCCTGCGTGAGCTGCAGGTCCGCGAGCACGCCGCCGAACATCGGCCGCCGCTGCGCATACGCCGCCGCCTCGTGCAGCGCGCGACGCGCGAATCCGGTCGCCGCCGCCGCGACGGAGGCGCGGAAGATGTCCAGCGTCCGCATCGCCAGCTTGAATCCTTCGCCTTCGGCGCCGAGCAGCGCCGTCGAGGGCAGGCGGCAGGCTTCGAACGACAGCCGCGCGAGCGGATGCGGCGCGATCACGTCGATGCGCTCGGCGACGGCGAGCCCTCGCGCATCCGCCGGTACCAGGAACGCCGAGATGCCACGCGCGCCGGTCTCGTGTCCGGTGCGCGCGAACACGCAGTAGAAGTCGGCGATGCCGCCGTTGCTGATCCAGGTCTTCTCGCCGTCGAGCACGTAGCCCGGGCCGTCGCGGCGGGCGCGCGTCGTCATCGCGCCGACGTCGGAACCCGCGTCGGGCTCGGAGAGCGCGAAGGCGGCAATGGCCTCGCCGCGGGCCACCCGTGGCAGCCAGTGCGCGCGCTGCTGCTCGTTGCCGGCAAGGGTCACCGGGCCGCTGCCCAGCCCCTGCATCGCGAAGGCGAAGTCGGCGAGGCCGTCGTGCCAGGCGAGCGTCTCCCGCGCGACGCACAGCAGGCGCGAATCGAGCGCCTCGCGCACGCCGCCGTAGGCCGCCGGCACGCACGCGCCGAGGTGCCCGGCCGCCCCGAGCGCGCGCACCCACTGCCGGCAGGCCGCGTCGACGTCGCCGAGCGGGATCGCCTGCGACGCCGCCCACGCATCGAGCGCGCAGGCGAAGTCACGATGCAACGCGTCGTAGAACGGCCAGTCGAGGTGGTCCCGGTGCATCATCTCGGCCACGGCGTCGCGGCGGCGCGCGGCACGTCAGTTGCCCTCGAATTTGGGAACACACCGCGCCGCGAACGCCTCGTAGGCACGCCGGAAGTCCGCGGTCTGCATGCAGATCGCCTGCGCCTGCGCCTCGGCCTCGATCTCGGCATCGAGGTCCATCGCCCACGCCTGGTGCAGCAGCCTCTTAGTCATGCCGTGCGCGAAGGACGGACCGTCAGCGAGCAACCGGGCGAGCGCGAGCGCTTCGTCGACGAGCGCCGCCGGCTCGACCAGCCGGTTGAAGAAGCCCCACGCCAGACCCTCCTCCGCGGTCATCGCGCGCCCGGTGTACAGCAGTTCGGCCGCGCGACCTTGGCCGATCGTGCGCGGCAGCAGCGCGCAGGCGCCCATGTCGGCGCCGGCGAGACCGACGCGCGAGAACAGGAACGCCGTGCGCGCCGACGCGGTGCCGAGGCGCATGTCCGCGGCGAGCGCGAGCATCGCACCGGCGCCGGCGCAGACGCCGTCCACCGCCGCGACGATCGGCTGCGGGCAGCGTCGCATCGCGAGCACGAGGTCGCCGGTCATTCGGGTGAAGTCGAGCAGGCCCGGCGCGTCCATGCGCGTCAGCGGCCCGATGATCTCGTGCACGTCGCCGCCGGAGCTGAAGTTGCCGCCGGCGCCGCCGATCACCACCGCCCGCACGTCGTTCGCATGGGCGAGTCCGCGGAACAGGTCGCGCAGCTCCGCGTAGGAGTCGAACGTCAGCGGATTCTTGCGTTCCGGGCGGTCCAGCGTGACCGTGGCGACGCGTGCGTCGTCGGAGACCTGGTAGCGGAAGTGCGTCGCGCGATAGTCCCGGTATGCGTTCCGTTGGTGCGTCATCGCCATCGCGTCAGTCTCCTCCGTGCTCGGTCACCGACTGCTTGAGCCGGGCGAGCAGCGCCGTGAGCTCGCCGCGTTCCCGCTCGCCCACGCCGGCCATCATCGCGACCACCCAGCGCTCGTGTTCGCCGGCCATCGCCAGGAACGCGCGGCGCCCCTTCGACGTGAGGCGCACGGCCGCCGCCCGGCGGTCGCCGGGGACGGCGTGGCGCTCGACCAGGCCGGCGGCGACCAGCGGGTCGACGAGCGCGGTGACGTTGCCGCCCGTGACCATCAGGCGGCGCGACAGCTCGCCCATCGTCAGCCCGCCTGGCGCGCGCTCGAGCTGCGCCATCAGGTCGAAGCGCGGCAGCGTCGTGTCGAAGCGCTCGCGCAGCCGCGACTTGATGCGCCGCTCGATCATCAGCGTGCAGGTAAGAAGGCGCAGCCACAACCTGAGCGCGCCGTGGTGGTCATCCGGCAGGCGGCTCTCCGGGCCCGGCACAGGCGCGGCCACGGCGGCGGGCTCGCCTCCTACCGGCGTCACCTTGGCACCGGCACGGCGCTCGCCCACTGGACTAGGTTTCGCGCTCATCCGACGGTCACCTCGCCGCCGTCGACCGCAATCGCCTGCCCGTTCACCGACTGCGACTCGGGCAGGCACAGCCACGCCACCGCGCTCGCCACCTCGTCGGGCGACACCAGGCGCTGCTGCGGGTTGCGCGCGGCAAGCACCTGTCGCGCCGCCGCCGGCGAGCGGCCGGTGCGGCGCACGATGTTGTCGACCGCTGCGGTGACGATGTCGGTGTCGGTGTAGCCGGGACACACCGCGTTGACGGTGACGCGCGTCGTCGCGAGCTCCTGCGCCAGCGCGCGCGTGAACCCGACCAGACCGTGCTTCGCCGCGCAATAAGCCGTCACGTAGGGGTAGCCGACGAGCCCCGCGGTGCTCGCAATGTTGACGATGCGCGCAACCGGTGCCGCGACCAGCGCCGGCAGCGCCGCGCGGGTGCAGTTGAATGCGCCGGTGAGGTTGGCCGCCAGCATCTCGTGCCACAGCGCGTCATCGGTGTCGGCGAGCTTCGCGCTGCGCGCCAGGCCGGCATTGTTGACCAGGATCGCGACGGCGTGCCCGGCTCGGGCGATCGCGTCGAACGTTGCGCGTACCGCGGCGGCATCGGCGACGTCGCACGCCTGCACGTCGCACGCCGTGCCGGCCGGAACGCGCAGGATCGCGTCGTCGAGGCGCGCCCGGTCGCGGCCGACGAGCGTCAGCGAGGCACCCAGCGCGCCGAGCCGGCACGCGATGGCGAACCCGATGCCGCGCCCGCCGCCGGTGACGACCGCGTGCCGTCCTGCGAGCGGGCGGTCCCCGCTCACCCGCCGGCCTCGGGACGCTCGCCGCCAGCGGCCTTCGCGCGCGCCAGGTTGCGCTCGAGCTGGGCCTTGCCGGCGAGGTACTGCCGCGGCCACGGCATCGCGTCGTAGCCGAGTGCCGCCGCCGCGTGCAGCGTCCAGCAGGGATCGGCGAGGTGGGGACGTCCGATCGCGCACAGGTCCGCGCGCCCGGCCATCACGATGCTGTTGACGTGGTCGGGCTCGAAGATCGCGCCGACCGCCATCGTGGCGATGCCGACCTCGTTGCGGATGCGGTCCGCGAACGGCGTCTGGTACATGCGCCCGTAGGTGGGCTGCGCGTCGCGCGTCGTCTGTCCCGACGAGACGTCGATCAGGTCGGCGCCGGCCGCCTTGAACAGCCGCGCGATCTCGACCGCGTCCGCGGGCGTGTTGCCGCCGGCCACCCAGTCGTGCGCCGAGATGCGCACCGACATCGGCCGCTCCTCGGGCCACACCTCGCGCATCGCGCGGAACACCTCGAGCGGGTAGCGGCAGCGGCCGGCGAGCGAGCCGCCGTAGGCGTCGCTGCGGTGGTTGGTCAGCGGACAGATGAACGCCGACAGCAGGTAGCCGTGCGCGCAGTGCAGTTCCAGCCAGTCGAAGCCGCACGCCGCACCCGCGCGCGCCGCACGCACGAAGTCGGCCTTCACCCGCTCCATGTCCTCGCGGATCATCGCGCGCGGCACGGCGTTGTCGGGCCCGTACGCCATTGCCGACGGCGCGATCAGCGGCCAGTTGCGCTCTCCGGTCAGGGCGTCGCCCGCGTCGGGCAGCGGCAGCTCGGCAGCCTCCCAGCCGCGCTGTGTCGATCCCTTGGGGCCCGCGTGGCCGAGCTGCAGTGCGACCTTCGCCGGCGTCCGCGCGTGCACGTAGTCGACGATGCGCTGCCACGCCGCCGCGTGCGCACCGTCGTAGAGGCCCGCGCATCCGGGCGAGATGCGCGCATCGGCCGAGACGCACACCATCTCGGTGAACACGAGGCCGGCACCGCCGTGCGCACGGCTGCCGAGGTGCACCAGGTAGTAGTCGTCCGGCGTCCCGCCCGCGCACGAATACTGCGCCATCGGCGAGACCACGACGCGGTTCGGCAGCACCAGGCCGCGCAGCCGGAACGGCGTGAACATCGGCGGCGCCGGCGCGGCCGGCGGGTCGGCGCGCGCGGCGAACCAGCCCTCCATGCGGGCGACGAAACCCGGGTCGCGCACGCGCAGGTTCTCGTGCGAGATGCGCTGGCTGCGCGTGAGCAGGCTGTACGCGAACTGCTCGGCCTCGAGCGCGGTGTAGCGCTCGACGTTCTCGAACCACTCGGTCGAATTGCGCGCCGCGTTCTGCAGCTTCGCGACCTCGACGCTGCGCTCGTCCTGGTAGCGTCCGAGCGCGGCCGCGAGGTCGCCGGGGGACGCCGCGAGCTCGCGGGCGAGCGCGATGCCGTCCTCGAAGGCGAGCTTGGTCCCCGAGCCGATCGAGAAGTGCGCGGTGTGCGCCGCGTCGCCCAGCAGCACGAACGGCACGCGGCGCCGGTCCGGCCCCTCGCTCCAGTGGGTCCAGAGGCGGCAGACGACACGTGGAAAGCGGATCCAGATTGCCGAGCCGCGCAGGTGCGAGGCGTTGCTCATCAGCCGGTGGCCATCCAGGTACTTCGCGAACAGCCGCTCGCAGTAGGCGATGCCCTCCTCCTGCGACATGCCCTCGAGCCCGGCGCGTGCCCAGACGTCCTCGGGCGCCTCGACGATGAACGTCGACGTTTCGGCGTCGTACTGGTAGGCATGCGCCTGGAACCAGCCGTGCTCCGTCTCTTCGAAGGCGAACGTGAACGCCTTGAACGGGCGCCGGGTGCCGAGCCAGACGAAACGGCAGCGACGCGTCTCGATGTCGGGGGCATACGTAGCGGCGTAGCGGGCGCGTACGCGGCTGTTGATGCCGTCGCTCGCGATCACCAGGTCGGCGCCGAACGCGCGCGCCGCAGCCTCGGCGTCGGCGACGTCGGTGGCAAAGCGCAGGTCGACGCCGAGCGACTCGCAGCGGCGCGTCAGGATGTCGAGGAGACGCCGGCGCCCGATGCCGCAGAAGCCGTGGCCGCCCGAGGTGATCGTGCGGCCACGGAAATGGACGTCGATGTCGTCCCAGTGGTTGAACGCGCCGGCGATCTCGCGCGCGGTCCCGGGGTCGGCGGCCTCGAGGTTGCCGAGCGTCTGGTCGCTGAACACGACCCCCCAGCCGAACGTGTCGCCGGGACGGTTGCGCTCGACGACGCGGACCTCGCGGGACGGATCCGCCTGCTTCGCGAGAAGCGCAAAGTAGAGTCCCGCCGGACCGCCGCCGATGCAGAGGATGCGCATGCGTTCGCCTCGCGATGGGCCGCGCCGGCCCGCCCGTTCGTTTCAAGTTTAAATAGTTTTGGCCTCAAGTAAAGGGGGTGCGTAGCCCGCTGAAGCGTCGTCAATTTCGTCCATGGGACCAATGGCTTAGGCCGCGCGACCCATCGCCTTCGGTAGCAGGGCGTTCCACGATGTCCCCCACGGGGCCGCACCGGCGCCGGCGAAAGGGGGTACCACCATGCGAAGCGGAGGCCTTGCCGCGCCGGCACGGCGCGGCTTTACCCTGGTCGAACTGGCCGTTGCCCTCGCCATCACGGCGGTGCTCCTCGGCATGGCGGCACCCTCGTTCGGCCGGCTCGTCGCCGAGCAGCAGCTTCGCAACGAGGCGCGCCGGCTCTCGGACGCGATCTTCCACGCCCGCAGCGAAGCCCTGAAGCGCAACGGGCCGGTGGTGATCTGCGCGTCGGTCCCCGCAGATCCGTGCGGCCCGACGCGCCGGTGGCAGGAGGGATGGTTGATGTTCGCGGACGGCGACGCCAACGGCACGCCGGACCCCGGCGAACCGTCCATCGGCCACGACGGGCCAGCCGCCTCCGGGGTAACGATGACCGGCAACCGCCCCGTCGCCCGCTACCTTCGGTTCGACTGGACGGGCCACGCCCGCACGGTCTCGGGCGCGCTGCAGATGGGCACGCTGGAAGTCTGCCGTCAAGGTCTTGTCGGCTACCATGTGGTGCTGGCCAACTCGGGGCGCACCCGCATTGAACGCATGCGGGGAACCTGCCCCTGACCACCCGTGGCCCGCGCCGGTTTTCGCCGCGTCGAAGGACCCTTTCAGGACCCGCCGCCGCTTGTTCCTGCCGGCAGCCCTTCGATCGGCTTTCGATTGTTGCCCCGAGGGTGGTTCCGTAGCATGCGTTGCGTGAACGAGGAGAATTCCATGCAGCGCGCGCGTCGGTTGCCCACCAGATCGCGGAGCCGAACCGCCGGCTTCACGCTGATCGAGCTGATGATCGTCGTGGCCGTCATCGGCATCCTGGCCGCCGCGGCCTATCCGCTCTACACCGAGTACGTGCAGCGGTCACGGATCACCGAAGCCACCGCCACGCTGAACGACATGCGGGTCCGCATGGAGCAGTACTTCCAGGACAACCGCACCTACGCGAACGCCGGGGCGTGCGGTGTCGCCGATCCGCCGTTCAACGCGGCCGAATCGAGCTTCCAGGTCGTGTGCGGCGGCGCCAACGCGAACGGCTACACGCTGAACGCCAATGGCAACGGCGCCAAGGGCATGGGGTCCTTCCAGTACCGCCTGCTGGTCAACGCCGGCGGCGTCACGCGCTCGACGGTCGGCGTGCCCGCCACCTGGGCGCTGCCGGCACCGAACACCTGCTGGGCGGTGCGCAAGAGCGGCAAGTGCTCCTGACGATGCGCCGGCGGGGCTTCACGCTGATCGAGCTGATGGTGGGGCTCGCGATCCTCGCGATCCTCGCGTTGCTGGCCGCGCCGACGCTGTCCGGGTTCATCGGCAACACGCGCATCCGCAGCACGGCCGACTCGATCGCCCACGGCATCCGCCAGGCCAGCGTCGAAGCGATCAAGCGCAACGGCTGCGTCGAGTTCGTGCTCGTCGCCGGCACCGGTTGGGAGCTGCGCTCGCTCGACGACTGCGTTGCCCCGACGACATCGACCGTCGTGCACCAGGAACCCCACAGCGAGGCCGCGGGACAGGTGGTCATCGTCGCGCAGCCGGCCGGCGCGACCAAACTCACCTACTCGCCGCTCGGCCAGTTCCGCGCGCCGAATCCCTTCGGCGGCAGCAATCCGATCCAGTGGGTCAACCTGACCAATGCGGCCATCGCGAGCCCGCACCCCCTGCGCGTGCTCGCCGACCCAGCGCTCGGGGTCGGGGTGCGCGTGTGCGATCCCAAATTCGCCCTGCCCGATCCCATCGGCTGTCCGTGATGAGCCCGTCGCAAACCTCCCTTCCCGCCCACGCCGGCCGCCGCACGCAGCGGGGCGGCTTCCTGCTCGAGGCCCTGGTCGGCATCCTGATCTTCACGCTCGGCGTGCTGGGCCTGCTCGCGCTGCAGGGCCGCGCCATCGGCTACTCGAGCGACGCCCAGTACCGCGGCGAGGCGGCCTATCTCGCCAACGCCTACCTCGCCAAGATGTGGGCCGATCAGCCCACCGCACTCCCGGGGCGCTACGTGGCATCGGGACAGACCGAGTACGACGCGTTCCAGCAGGCGGTATTCCGGCTGCCCGGCGCCGACGCGATCGCCAACAACCCGACGGTGACTCTCGTCCAGCCGCCGCCGAACGGACAGATCGCCGATGCCGGCGGCGGCATCTCGCTCACGTCGACGAGCTCGCTGGTGACGATCGTCATCCAGTGGCGCCAACCCTCGGCCGAGGGCGGCGTGCCGCAGATCCACAACTACACGATGACCTCGATCCTCGGCCTCAACTGACGCCATGCGCCCGCGCCCCGATCGCCCCCACGCCCGTGCACCGCGCCGACACGCCGGGTTCGGCCTGGTCGAAATCCTGGTCGGCGTGGTGATCGGCATGCTCGCGCTGCTCGTCATCTACCAGGCACTGGCACTCTCCGAGGGCTACAAGCGCACCACCACCGCCGGCGGCGACGCCCAGTCCGCGGGGATGATCTCGACGTTCATCCTCGGGCAGGACATCGGCAACGCCGGCAACGGCATTTCCGCCACCGCGCAGGAGCTCGCGAGCTGCCCGAGCACCGGCAATTTCGCGACCACCTGGCGGCCGATCCCGGTGCTGATCCGCGACGGCGGCAACGACTTCACCTCGGATTCGTTCGACGTCTTCTACAGCGTCAACCCGCGCCATGTGACGCAGCTCGACATCCTGACCACCTTCAACCCCGGCGGCACGATCGACGTGCAGAGCCCGCTCGCCTTCGAGGTCGGCAACATGTTCGTCATGTCCGACATCGCGGCGGGCGTCTGCGAGATGGGCACCGTCGCCGCGATGGTGGGCCCGAACGCCGGGACCGGCGTGGTCAACATCACGCCCAGCCCGATGGTCACCACGTTTCCCCAGGGCGCGACGTGGGTGGTGAATCTCGGCCCGGCCAACCAGGTGCGCAAGGTCCGCTACGACGTCCAGGCCGGCGTGATCCGCAGCCAGGACCTGATCAACGCGGCCGCCGTGGCCAATCCCATCGTCTCCAACATCGTGCTGCTCAAGGCGCAGTACGGCCTCGACACCGACGGCAACCAGTTCATCGACTCCTGGGTGAACGCCCGCAACGCACCGTGGCGAGAGGCCGACGTGCTGGCGGCGCCGCTCGCGCAGCTGCGGCAGATCAAGGCGATCCGCCTCGCGGTCGTGGTGAGGAGTTCGCA
Organism: uncultured beta proteobacterium; assembly: GCA_963765065.1. Classification (GTDB taxonomy): domain Bacteria; phylum Pseudomonadota; class Gammaproteobacteria; order Burkholderiales; family Casimicrobiaceae; genus VBCG01. The sequence goes on from CAVXVH010000014.1 coordinate 109,858, forward strand.
GTTCGAGCGCCCGACCGACGCCGAGGGCCGTGCCGCGGTAACCGACCTCACCAGCGACTTCTCGGTGACGCTGTTCGACTGCCGCGGCCTCGTGCCCTGCACGGGCGAGATGGCCGGCGTCACGATTCCCGGAACGGCAAACTATCGCCACCGGGTGTTCGAGCAGGTGATTCCGCTGCGCAACCAGGTATGGAACCCGTCATGAGCCCGAAGGGTCGCCCCGAGGGCGAATCGGCCCCGAAGCGCGTTGGCGCGGAGGGTGGTCCAGTGGGAATCCGCGTTGCCCTCGGCGCCCGGCCCGCGCGCGAGCGCGGCATCGTGGTGTTCGTCGCGCTCATCGCGATGGTCCTGCTGTCGCTCGCCGCCGTCGCGTTGATGCGCTCGGTGCACACCAATACGATGGTCGTCGGCAACCTTGCGTTCCGGCAGGCGGCGACATCACTTTCCTCGGCGGCGGTCGAGAAGGCGGTCTACGACCTGTTCCCGCCGACCCGGACGATCGCCGATCCCACCAACCACGACCTCGCACGCAACTACTACGCGTTCCGGCAGGCCGGGGAGGACGCCAACGGCGTCCCCGCCGCGCTGCAGGGCGCGAATCCGCCACCCGCCTATCCGGGTGGCGCGCAGGTCGTCACCGACGCCGCGACCGGCAACACCGTGCGCTACGTGATCGAGCGCATGTGCATCGCCGCCTCGCTGGGCAAGCCGGCAGCGCCCAATGAATGCGAAATGATTCCTCCGAAGCAGCCGTATGCGAAGGAGGCGCAGCAGAAGAAGGGAATCCCGCTGCCGAAGATTCCCTATTACCGCATGACCGTGCGCGTGGATGGCCCCGGCAACTCGGTGTCGTTCGCGCAGGCCATGCTGCGTTGACCGCAGGGGATTCGCCATGAAGAACCGCACTCCGATCCATTGGCGCAAGGTCGTTGCCTCGCTCCTGTCGCTCAACCTCGCGCTGGGGCCGATCGCCACGCCTGCCTACGGCGCGGTGACCAAGCTCGCCGACGAGCCGATTGCGTTCACGCCGTCCGCCGAGCCTTCGGTGGTGCTGACCGTCGACGACTCGACCAGCATGCTCTCGGACTTCCTGCCGGACTACATCATCGGCTCGGTGCCGGGGGCATCGCCTGGTGTCGGCGGCTTCTGCCGGGATTCCTCGGGGCTGATGAGCGTACCTTGCGGCTTCGGCGGATCCGGTACCTCGCCGCCGTTCATCTACTCGTCGGGCCAGACGCTCGGCGCGCCCAACGTCCCCTACCCGCGCTACGGCGACGGCAATCCGCCGAACGCGTTCAACTACAGCAACAGCACGATCCCGGACTGGCTGCGCGCCTGGCCCGCGCCCGTGCACAGCAACGCCCTCAACCGCATCTACTACGATCCGTCGATCGAGTACCGCCCCCCGGTCAAGTTCGACGGCACGCCCTACCCCGACCAGACCACGTACACCAGCGTGGTCGCCGATCCGTGGTCGACGGAACTGCGCTACGAGAACCTGACGTCGAGCGTCCAGGTCGGCATGTGGTGCAACTCGGACTGGCCGACCAACACGGACTGGGATCCCGGACCGGGTGGCGGACTTGGCGGTGGTGCCGAGTGCCGCATCAACGGAACCGACTACTCGGCCGTCGCCCCGGCCACGGCCAGCGACTATCAGTACCCGTGGAACAAGCAGTCCGGCGCGGACGACGCCAAGTACTACTGGCGCGGCGCGAGCGGCGTGAACTCGACGTGGAACAAGAGCCTCTGGTGCGACACGACGCACGCGAAGTACCCGAAGAACTGCACGACGACCAACGTGTGTCCTGTCGCCGTGGTGCTGCCGCCGACGCAGCCGCAGACCTGCTTCTTCCAGAGCAACCAGACCGGCTGCCTGCCCGGAACGACCGTCTACTCGCCGGCCGGCTGCAACACCAATCCCGCCTACAGCTCGCCCGGCCCCTGCGTGGGTCCGGAATGCCTGCCGTGCTCGAGCAGCTGCACAACCGGCGTCACCGGCAAGAACGGCCGCTGCCGGCTCGCGAGCTCTGCCGCGCCCGGATCCGGCGGCAGCAACGCGGCATGCAACTGCTCCGGCGCCGGCTGCTCGCTGCCCGCGTGCCCGGCTTATCAGCCCCCGGGCACCTGCCCGGTCGCGCTGGTGCCGCAGACGACCTGCTCCAACATCACCGGCGGCTGCACGCAGAAGCTGCACGACCCCGTCACCAAGACCAACATCGGCATCACGATGCAGCAGGATGCCGATGGCGCCGGCGAAGTCTGCCGCCGCAACAACCGCGCCTACCCGGGCGGTCCGGCCGCCGGGCCGTTCAACTACCCGAGCGGGCTCTTCACCGCGCAGCGCACGGGCAGCTGCCCGACCGTACCGGGCTTCGCCACGGTGCCGCGCCACTACTGGAAGACCAGCGTCGAGTGGTGCACCACCAAGATCTCGACCAGCAACAACAAGTGGCGCGGCTTTGGCGCGCCCGGCTCGTGCCAGGACGAGCACGACGCCGCGCATCCGTACCCGCGCTTCTACAAGTGGGGCGTGCCGAAGACCGACCCGGCGTATCTCGACAACTACGCCAACCCGGCGTTCGAGCGCGTCGACCTCTCGTCGACGATCCCGAACTACACGCACACCTACTGGAAGAACGGCGCGTGGCAGACCGTCACGCGCACGTACGCCCAGGAGATGACCAACTACGCGAACTGGTTCGCGTACTACCGCACCCGCATCCAGGCGGCGAAGACGGTGATCTCGCAGAACTTCACCTTCCTCGACACCGACTTCATGGTGGGCTTCCACACGCTGTCGAACACGCCGGGCAGCTCCTACGTCGACCCGAAGCTGTTCGACGTGCTGGTCGGCGGCCAGAAGGACAAGTGGTACCAGCAGCTGTTCGGCATCCAGATCAAGATGGGCCAGCAGACGCCCAACATCGACGCCGTGGTGCGCATCGGCGAGCTGTACAAGGGCGGCGGCAACCCGTCGCTGTCGGGATCGTCCGACCCGATCAAGCTGTCGTGCCAGAAGAACTACCACATGCTGTTCACCGACGGCATCACCAACCAGACGGCGCTGCCGTCGACGACGGTCGGCAACCTGGACGACATCGTGCCGCCGCTGCCGCAGCCGCTGGTGGTGGCGCCGCCGATCGTCGCCGGTTCGCCGTGGCCGAACCTCTATCGCGAGAACACGGCCGCGTCGATGGGCAACACCCTCGCCGACTACACGACGCACTACTGGGTCACCGACATGCGTCCGGGGATGACCAACAACGTGCTGATCGGCAAGGACCCGGCGCCGTGGCAGCACCTGAACTTCGCCGCGCTGTCGCTCGGTACCGAAGGCGTGCTGACGGCCGTCTCGCCGGGCGCGGTCGAGGCGCAGATCGCCGCCGGCACGGTGAAGTGGCCGACGCCCTCGCCCAACTCCTGGAAGCCGGGATCGAGCGGCGTCGACGACCTGTGGCACGCCGCCGTCAACGCGCGCGGCCGCTTCGTCAACGCCAAGACGTCGCAGCAGCTGGGCCGCGGCATCGCGGCGATCCTCTCCGACATCACGAGCCCAGCAGGTTCGAACGTCGGCGCGACCTTCGCCAACCCCAACCTCTCGCCCAGCAACGACTACACGTACATCACCAAGTTCGTGCAAGGGTGGGGCGGCAACATCCAGAAGATCCGCATCGACCCGACCTCGGGCGCCCCGCTCGCCGTGATCTGGGACGTGGAAGCGCAGCTCACCGCGCAGACCACGCCGAGCGTCCCGGTCCCGACGCCTTGGTACACCGAGCGCCGCATCGTCACGATGAACGAGGGCGGCGCTCCGGTGCCGTTCGTCCGCACCAGCCTCGGCGCAACGCAGGCGTCCACGCTCGGCGCGGACGCCATTTCGCAGGATCGCGTCGTGGAGTTCCTGCGCGGCCGGCGCGACAACGAGGGTGACGACGACGGGCAGTTCCGCGTGCGCCCGAGCCCCCTGGGCGACATCGTCAACTCGCAGCCGGTGCTGGTCGGGCCCCCCGACTGGGATTTCGTCGACGCCACCGATCCGGGTTACTCGGCGTTCAAGCTCGCCAGGGCGGGAAGGCCCACGCGGCTCTACGTCGGCGCCAACGACGGCATGCTGCACGCCTTCGACGACACCACCGGCAACGAGGCCTGGGCATTCGTGCCACCGGACCTCTACCGCAAGGCGCCGCCGGCGTTCAACGACAAGAACGGCCTGCTCGGCCTCACCTACCAGCCGGGCGGCCTGCCCTTGTACTCGCACCGCTACTACGTCGATGCGACGCCCCGCGTGGTCGACGTCGACTTCGGCGCCAGCAACTGGCGCACGCTGCTCGTCACCGGCCTCGGCAAGGGCGGCAACAGCTACTACGCACTCGACGTCACCGACCCCGCGTCGATCACCGACGAGGCCTCGGCCGCCAGCAAGGTGCTGTGGCGCTTCACGGATCCCGACATGGGCTACACGTTCGGCCGGCCCACGATCGCCAAGACGCGCGCGCACGGCTGGGTGGTCGTGGTGAGCGCGGGCTACAACAACGCGAGCGGCGAGGGCAAGCTGTTCGTGCTGCGCGCGAGCGACGGCGCGCTGCTGAAGACGATGTCGACCGGGGCCGGTTCGCCGGCGAATCCCAGCGGGCTCGTGCACTTCTCCGGCTACACGCAGGACTACCGCAACCAGGTGCTGGAGCAGATCTACGCCGGCGACCTGTTCGGCAACGTGTGGCGCTTCGACCTGTCCGACGCCAACGAAGCCAACTGGGTGGTCGAGAAGTTCGCGGTCCTGACCGACGCCGGCGGCACGCCGCAGCCGATCACCACGCCGCCTCGCGTCGACGTCGACATCGCGAACGGCATCGACCGCTGGGTGTTCGTCGGTACGGGCCGCCTGCTGCACGAGGACGACCTCTCCGACACGCAGATGCAGCGCATGTACGCGATGCGCGACGGCACGTACAAGACGCCGTCCGTGATCGCCGCGCCGCTGACGTGGAGCGACCTCGATGCCGTCGCCGGCGTCGCGGGCCTCGGCGCCGGCGTCATCGCCACCAAGGGCTGGTACGACGACCTGCCGGCCGGGCAGCGCATCGTGAAGGCACCGGTGGCTGCAGTGGGCCTCGTCGCCTACATCGCCACGGGACTTCCGACCGACCCCTGCGAGGTCGGCCAGCCGGCGACGATCTACGTGCGGCAGATCGGCAACGGCGAGTCGCGCCTGCAGGACGGCGGCGGCAACTTCATCGAGTCGATCTACGTGCCCGACGGGGCCGCCGGGCTCGACGTCATCGCAATGCACGATCCGAGCTGCTCGGCGAACTGCATCCCCGACATCCGGCTCGCAGTGGTGAGCTCGGTGAACAGCCAGCTGCTGACCTTCAAGGCGAAGCTGCCGGCGATCCTCGGGCAGCACCGGATCTCCTGGCGCCAGCTCGGGCAGTAGGTGTCGTTCGCCTGGTCATGCACGGCCCCTCGCCGCGGCGGGGGGCCGTTCTCGTCCAGCATCATGTTGCGACTGCCGCGTTGGCATGCGAACGTCGGGCCGCTCGGGTTCCGTCCCGACGAGCTCGCCTGGCCGCTGACGCCGATCTCCACGTGTCCCCTGCGGACGCCGCGCGCAACGAGCGCCCGGTCGCCACGGCCTTCGGCGCGTCGGTGGCCGTGCATGTCGCACTGGCCGCAATCGTCGCGCTCGCCATCGGCGGCAGCGGGGTCGGACGGCAGCCGCCGCCCGAGGCGGTCCTGCGTGCGACGCTGGCCACTCCCGCCCAGAGATTCGTGGCACCCGAGCCCGTGGCGTTGCCCCCGCCGCCGCTGCCGGCTCCCACCGCCTCCGCAGCCGCAGCGCCGAAGGCCCTGGTCGCCGCGCCGATCCCGGTCCCGAAACCGCCTCCCGTCAAGGGATCCGGCGAGGGCCGGGTCATCGTGCAACTCGCCGAAGCCGATGTCGCGCCTACTCCGCAGATGCTCGCCTCGCTGGACGCCCTCCATCCGGGCGCCGTACGCATCGTGCCCGAATTCGAGGTCGAGCCGGCCGGCACCTATCCGGAGGCTGCACTCGCCGACAAGCGACAGTTCAGCGCCGAGATCCTCGCGGTCGTGAAGGAGGACGGAAGTCTCGAGGTCGTGCAGGGCACGTTCGAGGATCCGATCTTCGGGGATTCGGTGCGGGCGGCGGTCGCTGCCGCGAAGGCGCTCCAGCCGCAGGCCGACGGCAAGGCCGTCACCGGCTGGACGTTGCTGCGCTTCTATTTCGAGTTCGTGGGGTCGGACGCGGCCGGCGCCGCGCCCGTCCGCTGAACCTCGCGCAGACTGGCCGCCCCGCTCAGCCGAGCAACGGCATGTGGAAGCCCGGCGCGGCACTGCCGTCGTCGGTCCAGCGCGCCGTCACCGCCTTGCCGCGCGTGTAGAAGCGCACGCCGTCCATGCCGTGCACGTGCAGGTCGCCGAACAGCGAGTTGCGCCAGCCGCCGAACGAGTAGAACGCCATCGGCACCGGGATCGGCACGTTGATGCCGACCATGCCGACCTCGACTTCCTCCTGGAAGCGCCGTGCGGCGTAGCCCGAGCGCGTGAACAGCGCCACGCCGTTCGCGTAGGGGTTGCGGTTGACCAGGTCGATCGCCGCCTCGAGCGACTCGACGCGCACCACGCACAGCACCGGCCCGAAGATCTCCTCGTGGTAGATCGTCATCGCGGGCAGCACACGGTCGAACAGCGTCGGGCCGACGAACCAGCCCTTGTCGTGGCCGGGCACGTGGATGCCGCGCCCGTCGACGACCAGCTGCGCACCCTCGCTCGCACCCTTGTCGATCAGGCCCTTGATGCGGTCGCGCGCGGCCGCGGTGATCACCGGTCCCATCTCGACATCGGCGCCGTCGCCCGGGCCGGTCGTCACCTTGCGCGCGCGCGCGGCCAGGCCGTCGACGAGCCTGTCGGCGACGTCGCCGACGGCCACCACCACCGAGATCGCCATGCAGCGCTCGCCGGCGGAGCCGTAGCCTGCGCCGATGATCGCTTCGATCGCGAACGGCAGGTCGGCGTCGGGCATCACGATCGCGTGGTTCTTGGCGCCGCCGAGCGCCTGCACGCGCTTGCCGTGCCGCGTCCCCGTCTCGTAGATGTGCCTCGCGACCGGCGTCGAGCCGACGAACGAGATCGCGCGCACGTCCGGGTGCACGAGCAGCGCGTCCACGGCCTCGCGGTCGCCGTGGACGACGTTGAACACCCCGTCGGGCAGTCCCGCCTCCTTGAACAGCTCCGCGAGCCGCATCGATGTCGAGGGCACGCGCTCGGAAGGCTTCAGCACGAACGTGTTGCCGCAGGCAATCGCCACCGGAAACATCCACATCGGCACCATCGCCGGGAAGTTGAAGGGCGTGATGCCGGCGCACACGCCCACCGGCTGGCGGATGGAATAGGCATCGACGCCCGTGCCCGCGTTCTCGGTGTACTCGCCCTTGAGCAGGTGCGGCACGCCGGTCGCGAACTCGACGACTTCCATGCCGCGCGTGACCGAACCCTCGGCGTCGGCGAGCGTCTTGCCGTGCTCCTCCGAGACCAGCTTGCGCAGGTCCTTGCGGTGCGCGTCGAGGAGGTCGCGGAAGCGCATCATCACGCGCGCACGGCGCAACGCCGGTGCCGCGCGCCACGCGGGCAGCGCCTCCCGCGCCGCGGCCACGGCGGCATCCACGTCCTCGACGTTCCCCAGCGGCACGTGGCGGATCACCTCGCCGGTGGCCGGGTTCGTCACCTCGCCGTAGCGCGCGGTGCGCGCCACGACGGGCTTGCCGCCGATCCACATCGGCAGGCGGTGCAGCGTGGTCAGGTCCATCGCTTCTCCTTCGTGGGGTCGGGGGCGAATGGCATCGCCAGCCGACGCCGACCCCGATGCATCAGCGCGGCAGCGCCGCGCCGGCCGCCGCGTCGAACTCGGACATCCGCGCGACGTAGCGCGCGATCAGGTCGATCTCCAGGTTGACCCGTGCCCCCGGCCCGAGCGCCGCGAGCGTGGTCACGTCGAGTGTATGCGGGATCAGGTTGACGTGGAACCGCGCGCCGTCGACGCCGTTCACCGTGAGGCTCACGCCCTGCACGGCGATCGAGCCCTTCGGCGCGATGTAGCGTGCGAGCGCGTACGGCGCCTCGACCGCGAGGCGGCGGCTGCCCTTGTCCCAGCCCTCGCTCTCCACCGCTTCCAGCGACACCACGGTACCGACGCCGTCGACGTGGCCCGTCATCAGGTGGCCGCCGAGCCGGTCCGACAGGCGCAGCGCCTTCTCGAGATTCACCGGTCCCGGCCGGTCGAGACCCGCGGTGCAGGCGAGCGTCTCTGCCGAGACGTCGAACGCGAGGTGCCGTGCCTGCGGGGGGCCGTCGATCGCCACGACGGTCAGGCAACAGCCGCCGACCGCGATCGAGTCGCCGATCGCGACGTCGTCGATCGCAAGCACCCCGGGATCGATCACGAGCCGCTCCGCCGATGGACCCTGGGCCACCTCGGTGATCCGTCCGATCGCCTGGACAATGCCGGTAAACATCACGCGCTCCCTTCGTTGCGCACGCGCGCGATCACGCGCAGGTCGTCGCCGATGCGCTCGATCGCGCCGAAGTCGAGCCGCACCCGGCGGTCCAGCGTGCGGTGCTCGTCGTCGAATGCGGCGATCCCGAACGCCGGATCGCCGAGCAGCGACGGCGCGAGGTACACGACGAGCTCGTCGACGACTCCCGCGGCCAGCAGCGCGCCGTTCAGCCGGTTGCCCGCCTCGACGTGGACTTCGTTCAGCTCGCGCCGGCCCAGCTCGCCCATCAGCGCGACCAGATCGACGCGTCCCGCGGCGTCGGGCAGTGCGAGGTGCTCGACCTCGGCGGGCCACGCCGGATTGCGCTCCCCGGCGGTTACGACCAGCGCGCCGCCCTTCAGCACCTTCGCGCCGGGCGGCGTCTGCGCGTGCCGGTCGACGACGATGCGCCGCGGCTGCCGCGGCGTGGCGACGGCCCGCACCGTCAGTTCCGGATCGTCGGACCGCACCGTGCCGATGCCGGTCAGCACCGCGCACGCGCGGGCGCGCCACGCGTGGCCGTCCGCGCGCGCGGCCTCGCCGGTGATCCAGCGGCTCGTGCCATCCGGCAGCGCCGTGCGCCCGTCGAGGCTCGCCGCCACCTTCATCCGCACGTACGGACGCCCGCGGGTCAGGCGCGCGACGAAACCGGGATTGAGGGCGCGCGCCTCCGCTTCCATCAGGCCCGCCTCGAACCGCACGCCGGACGCCGCGAGCTTCGCGCCGCCGTGCGCGGCAAGCGGATTCGGGTCGCGCATCGCGACGACGACGCGCGCGATGCCCGCGGCCACGATCGCGTCGGCGCACGGTGGCGTGCGCCCGGTGTGGCTGCAGGGCTCGAGCGTCACGAACATCGTCGCGCCGCGGACGTTCCCGCCCCGCTCCAGCGCCGCGGCCAGTGCCGCCGCTTCCGCGTGCGGCCCGCCCGCGCGCTCGTGCCATCCTTCGCCGACGACGCGGCCGCCGTGAACGATGACGCATCCCACGCGCGGGTTGGGGGTCGTCGTGTAGAGCCCCCGGGCGGCAAGCTCGAGCGCCCGCGCCATGTGGCGCCGGTCGTCGTCGCCGAACGGGTCCGTCATTGCGCCGTGCGTCGCTGCTTGCCCGGCGCCTCGACTTCCGCGAGCGCGTCGTGAAAGTCGGAGACGTCCTGAAACGCGCGATACACCGACGCGAAGCGGATGTAGGCGACCTTGTCCAGGCGGTAGAGCTCCTGCATCACCATGCCGCCGATCTCGCGCGACGGCATCTCGCGCTCGCCGCGCGCCAGCACCTGCTGCACGATGCGGTTGATCGCGGCGTCGACGAATTCGGTCGGCACGGGGCGCTTGTGCAGTGCGCGCTGGAAGCCGACCCGGATCTTCGCGACGTCGAAGTCGGCGCGCGAGCCGTCGTTCTTGACCACCTGCGGCATCCTCAGCTCGACGGTCTCGTAGGTGGTGAAGCGCTTCTCGCAGGCCGCGCAGCGGCGGCGGCGACGGATCGAATCGCCCGCTTCCGACACGCGCGAATCGATCACCTGCGTGTCGTCGCTGCCGCAGAACGGGCACTTCATCCGCGCACCCGGCTCACTGGTAGACGGGGAATCGCGTCGTGAGCCGCGCCACCGCACCGCGCACGCGCAGGATCGCCGCATCGTCGTGCGGCGCGTCGAGGACGTCGGCGATCAGGTGGCCCAGCTCCTCCGTCTCGAGTTCGGCAAAGCCGCGGGTGGTCATCGCCGGGCTGCCGATGCGGATGCCCGAGGTCACGAACGGCTTCTCGGGGTCGTTGGGGATCGAGTTCTTGTTGACGGTGATGTGCGCCTTGGAGAGCGCGGCCTCGGCGTCCTTGCCGGTGATCTTCTTGGCGCGGAGGTCGACCAGGAACAGGTGGCAGTCGGTGCCGCCCGAGACGATCCGCAAGCCGCGCTCCTGCAGCACCTTGGCGAGCACGCGGGCGTTCTCGAGCACGCGTTCCTGATAGACCTTGAAGTCGCGCGTCAGCGCCTCGCCGAACGCCACGGCCTTCGCGGCGATCACGTGCATCAGCGGGCCGCCCTGCAGCCCCGGGAATACGGCCGAGTTGATCGCCTTCTCGTACTCGGCCTTCGCGAGCACGATGCCGCCGCGCGGGCCGCGCAGCGTCTTGTGGGTCGTGGTGGTGACAAAGTCGGCGATGCCCACCGGCGTCGGGTAGACGCCCGCCGCGACCAGCCCGGCGTAGTGCGCCATGTCCACCATCAGCTTCGCGCCGACGGCGTCGGCGATCGACTGGAAGCGCTTCCAGTCGATGATGCGCGAATACGCCGACGCGCCGGCGATCACGAGCTTCGGCCGGTGCTCGTGGGCGAGCGCCTCGGCGGCGTCGTAGTCGATGTGCTCGGTCTCGGCATGGAGCCCGTAGGGCACGACCTTGAACCACTTGCCGGACATGTTCACGGGCGAGCCGTGGGTCAGGTGTCCCCCGTGCGGGAGGCTCATGCCGAGGATCGTGTCGCCGGGGCTCAACGTGGCGAAGAACACCGCCTGGTTGGCCTGCGCGCCGGAGTGCGGCTGCACGTTGGCGAACTCGGCACCGAACAGCTTCTTCGCCCGCTCGATCGCGAGCACTTCCGCGGCGTCGACGTGCTCGCAGCCGCCGTAGTAGCGCTTGCCGGGATAGCCTTCCGCGTACTTGTTCGTGAGCTGCGACCCCTGCGCGGCCATCACCGCCGGGCTCGCGTAGTTCTCCGACGCGATGAGCTCGATGTGCTGCTCCTGCCGTTGGTTCTCCGCGCTGATCGCAGCCCACAGGTCGGGGTCGGACTGCGCGAGGGTCAGGGAACGATGGAACATGGGGGCGCCCGGCGGAAGTGGAGACTAAACCGGTGAATTTTAGCATCGCGCCCCGCGACCGCCTTGGAGAGCCGGTTGGGGACCGCGCCGCGCGTGCGTGCCGGGTTGATGGCCACCACGCCTTGCGCCTCCGCGAGCTCCGCGGCGGCCGAAGCCCGGTCGCGACGCGGGAGACCCTTATAATGCCGCGGACACCACGGCGCCCTCGCGCGCCGGGCGCGACCCCAAGCGGCCGGCAAGAAGCCGCGGCGAATCCGTCCCCGCCGTCCCGACGAGGAGCGCACCTTGAATGCCCTGCTTGCCCTTTCGCGTGCCGTGGACCGCCTGAACGAGGCGATCGGCAAGGCGATCACCTGGCTCGTACTGATCGTGGTCGTCATCAGCGCGGGCAATGCCGTGGTCCGTTACGGATTCGACTGGAGCTCGAACGGCCTGCTCGAGATCCAGTGGTACCTGTTCTCGGCGATCTTCCTGCTGAGCGCGGGCTACGTGCTGAAGAAGAACGAGCACATTCGCATCGACGTCATTTTCGGCCGCTTCTCGCCGCGGACGCAGAACTGGATCGATGTGTTCGGCTTCCTGGTATTCATGCTGCCGATGGTGATAATGACGCTCTGGCTGTCGTGGCCGGTGTTCATGAACGCCTGGAACTCGGGCGAGATGTCCGCCAACCCCGGCGGACTGGTGCGCTGGCCGGTGCGGCTGCTGCTTCCGGTGGGCTTCTTCCTGCTGCTGCTGCAGGGGCTCTCCGAGCTCGTCAAGCGCCTCGCGTTCCTGTCCGGCAACGGCCCCAACCCGCTGCAGGCGGAAAAAGGCGCGTCGGCCGAGCAGGAGCTGGTCGAGATCATCCGGAAGCACCAGGTGGCCCCCGAGGTCGCCGACATCGTCGGCATGGCCGACGGCATGGTCAAGGACAAGGGCAAGCCGGGGAGCCGGTCATGATCGAGTTCCTCATCGCCAACATGGCCCCGATCATCTTCGGGTCGCTGGTCGTCTTCCTGCTGCTCGGCTTCCCCGTCGCGTTCTCGCTCGCCGCCAACGGCATCATCTTCGGGTGGGTCGGCATCGAGCTCGGCCTGTTCCAGCCGACGTTCTTCCAGGCGCTGCCGGAGCGGATATTCGGCGGCATCATGAACAACGACACGCTGCTCGCCATACCGTTCTTCACGTTCATGGGCCTGGTGCTCGAGCGATCGGGCATGGCCGAGGACCTGCTCGACACGATCGGGCAGCTGTTCGGCCCGATCCGCGGCGGCCTCGCCTACGCGGTGATCTTCGTCGGCGCGATGCTCGCCGCGACCACGGGGGTCGTCGCCGCCTCGGTGATCTCGATGGGACTGATCTCGCTGCCGATCATGCTGCGCTACGGCTACGACCGGCGCCTCGCCTCCGGCGTGATCGCGGCGTCGGGCACGCTGGCCCAGATCATCCCACCGTCGCTGGTGCTGATCATCATGGCCGACCAGCTCGGCAAGTCGGTCGGCGACATGTACAAGGGCGCGTTCGTGCCGGGCTTCGTGCTCGCCGGTCTCTATTTCTCGTACGTGCTCGGCTGCACGATCTTCCGCCCGCAATGGGCGCCGGCGCTGCCGCCGGAAGCGCGCGTGTTCCGCGAGCCGAACGGCAAGTCCGGCGGCACCTCGCTCATCGTGCTGACCGTGATCTCGGTGGCCGCGGCACTCGCCTTCGAGGCGTGGAAGCTGAGCGAAAAGGCCATGGACGAGAAGATCGTCATCGGCATGCTCGTCGGCATCGGCGTCGCGTTCTTCCTGGCGGTGGCAAGCCGGGTGCTGAAGCTGAACCTGCTCTCGGCGATGGCCCAGAAGGTCACCTTCGTGCTGATCCCGCCGCTGGCCCTGATCTTCCTCGTGCTCGGCACGATCTTCCTCGGCATCGCGACGCCGACGGAAGGCGGGGCGATGGGCGCTTCGGGCGCGATCATCATGGCGCTGGTCCGTGGGCGCCTGTCCTGGTCGCTGCTCAGGCAGGCGATGGACAGCACGGCCAAGCTCACCACGTTCGTCGTCTTCATCCTGGTCGGCGCGCGGGTGTTCAGCCTCACGTTCTACGGGGTGGACGGCCACAAGTGGGTCGAACACCTGCTGTCGGGGCTGCCGGGGGGCGAGGTCGGCTTCCTGATCGTGGTCAATATCCTCGTGTTCCTGCTCGCGTTCTTCCTCGACTTCTTCGAGCTGGCGTTCATCATCGTGCCGCTGCTCGGTCCGGTGGCGGAAAAGCTCGGCATCGACCTCATCTGGTTCGGGGTGCTGCTCGCGGTCAACATGCAGACCTCGTTCATGCACCCGCCCTTCGGCTTCGCGCTGTTCTACCTGCGCTCGGTCGCGCCGAGCCTGCCGTGGAAGGACTCGCACAGCGGCCGGACGCTCGCACCGGTCACCACCGGCCAGATCTACTGGGGCGCGATCCCGTTCGTGGTGATCCAGTGCATCATGGTGGCGCTGATCATCGCCTTCCCGGCGCTGGTGACCTACGACAAGCCGGCGGCCGAGGGTTCGGGGCCGCAGATCGACATCCAGCAGATGCTGAAGGACGACTCGCAGCAGGGAGCGCCGGCGGCCGCCCCGGCGCCGTCCCAGGACGACGACGCGCTGATGAAGGCGCTGCGCGAGTCTGCCGGCAAGTAGCGCGGGGACGCCCTGCCGCCGCGCTGGTCGCGCGCAACAAAAAGCCCCCGCGGCGAGCCGCGGGGGCTGTTGCTCCTGCTGCGAGCGGTGCGCCGGAGCTACCGGATGTGCTGCTGCAGGAACTGGTCCATGCGCAGCTCGGCGACGCCGAACCACTGGTTCTGCGTCTTCTGGTAGGCGAGCACCGCGTCGTAGAGCTTCTTGAATGCCGGATTCTTGGCCGACTCGTCGGCATAGAGCTGCTGCGAAGCCTTGAATGCGGCTTCCAGGATCTCCGGAGAGAAGCTGCGCAACTGCACCCCCTGCTGGACCAGGCGACGCAGCGCTGCGGGGTTCTTGTCGTCGTACTCGGCCATCATCGTGACGTTGGCCTCGTACGCCGCGGCCTGGAACGCCTCCTTGTATTCCGCGGGCAGCGCGTCCCACGCCTTCTTGTTGACGAAGAAGTGGATCGCGGGGCCCGGCTCCCACCAGCCCGGGAAGTAGTAGTTCTTCGCGACCTTGAAGAAGCCGAGCTTCTCGTCGTCGTAGGGACCGACCCACTCCGCGGCGTCGATCGTGCCCTTTTCCAGCGCGGGATAGATGTCCGAGCCCGGAATCTGCTGGGTCACCATGCCGAGCGACGAGAACACCGTGCCGCCGAGGCCGGCGATGCGCATCTTGATGCCCTTGACGTCGGCGACGGTGCGGATCTCCTTGCGGAACCAGCCGCCCATCTGCACGCCGGTGTTGCCGCCGAGGAACGAGACGACGTTGTAGCTGCTGTAGAAGTCGTCGAGCAGCTTCTGGCCGCCGCCGTAGTAGACCCAGGCGTTCATCTGCCGGGCGTTGAGGCCGAAGGGCACGGCCGTGCCGAACGCGAAGGCCCGGTCCTTGCCGACGTAGTAGTACGAGCAGGTGTGGCAGCACTCGACCGTGCCGTTCTGGACGACGTCGAGCGCCTGCCCGCCGGGGGCGATTTCACCGCTGGCGAAGACCTGGATCTGGAACTTGCCGCCGGTGATCGCCGAGACGCGCTTCGCCAGCACCTCGGCGCCGCCGTAGATGGTATCGAGGCTCTTCGGAAAGCTCGACGTGATCCGCCACTTGACGCCCGGCTGCGACTGCGCGATCGCGGGCGCGGACCCCGCGGCCAGGATGCCGGCCAAGCCGGCGTTCTTGATGAAGGAACGGCGTTCCATGGACTTCCTCTCCTCTCTCCCCCGGAACACGCCGGGTATCGGTGCCGGTCGCGGACTCATCGCGCGCCCCGGCGATAGGCAAATGGGGAATTGTGCCGACGTTGGGCCGTGCCGGGCTTTGACCCAGGTCGAAAGTCGGCGGCCGGCGACAGTGTAGACGGAAATCCGGTCAGGACGACAGCTTGCGCACCGCGCTGAACAGGGCCCACGACCATCCGGCCTGGCGCTCGAGCATCTGGGTGAAGCGCACCAGATAGCGGGCACTGCCCGTGTCGAGCTCGACCATCGCGCCGTGGGCGAGCTTGTCGTCCGGGCCGACCAGGCTGCGCTGTGCCGACTGGCGATTGTCCGCATGGGCGGGGATGTACAGGCCGAAGAACGGCCGCTCGGCCCCGGCGCGGCCGTCGTCCGCGGGCGCGCTCCAGGTGCGCATCAGCACCCGCACCAGCTTGCGCGCGACGATCTCGACGCCCACCGTGACTTCCTCGGCCTGGCTGCGCTGCATGCGGCGCACGACGCCGAGCAGCCAGGTCTCGTTGTCACGGATCGCGACCAGCTCGCCCAGGTGCGTAGGTGCTTCGCTCGCCGGCGCAATCAGGCGGCAGCCGGTTTCGCTGCGGTCGGCGATCCGCCAGCTCGAGCCCTGGATGCGGCGCGCGACGGATTCCGGGTTCGCCGCGGGGTTCACGAGCTGGGTGATCTCGTCGAAGCTCGCCGTCACGCCGGGCGTGCGCGCCCCCTCCGGGAGACGATCGATCTCGGCGACCGCGCGCGTGAGGGCGGGGAGGCCGACCACGACGCGCACCTCGCCGTCGACGGGGACCCGCTCGGCCCGTGGCGCGTGTGCGATGGCATCCGGTCCGAACAGCGACGCGAGCCGCATCAGCAGCAGCCGCTGCTCGCGGGCCGGGAGGGCGCCGGGCTCCGGCACGGCGTCGTCCTGCTCCGGCAGCCAACGCAGCTGCTCGACGATGCGCGTGTAGGCGGGTCCGGTGTCCAGCATTTGCACGCGACCCGCCAATGCGCGCTTCTCGCGCCGGCGCAGGCCCTGCGTGCCGGTGAGGTCGACGTAGAAGCCGGCACCCTCGCCCGGCGGCGGCACCAGCGACAGCGACGGCGCCCAGTCGTCCATGTGCTTCGCCACCCACTCGACCTGGTCGGGCGTGAAGTTGCCCGAGTCGAGGCGCATCAGCAGCAGCGCCTTCAGGTACTCCTGCTCGAACGTGATGCCCGGCATCGAGAATGCCGCGGCGCCGAACACCAGCTGCTCGCGCTGCCAGCCGCGCATGCGCGCGAACTCGTAGAGCTCGTGCAGCTCGCGCCACTGCGCGGGAATCCATTGGCCATAGCGGAACAGCCGGTACTTGCCGTCGAGCCCCTTGTAGTGGGCGAGCCGCACCAGCACCCAGGGCAGCACCGCGCGCCAGCGCCGGTTCTCCGCCCGGGCGTACCCGGCCTTCAGCGACGCGTTGTAGGCGACGAGGAAGGCCTTGATCAGGTCGAAGACCGCGTGCCAGAGGCGGGTCTCGATCGCCGTGCTCTTCTGGTACTTCAGCGTGTACTGCCGCGTCAGTTCCGCGAGCACCGGTTCGAGGCGCGCGTCGATGCGCAGCAGCGCCTCGGCCTGCGCAGGATTGATGTCCTTGCGCGCGCCCGGGAAGCTCGCGACGACCTCGAGCGCCTCCTTCTGCAACGCGAGGATGTCGCCCGTGGGCAGCGCGGCGATCCACCGTGCCGCCTGCGCGCCGCTCCGCAGCGGATCCTTGAAGCCGCGGAAGAAGTTGAGCACCGGCTCGATCATCGGGCGGCGCAGCGTGCGCAAGGTCTTGGCATCGGCTAGTGTCCCGCCACCGTCATGCGGCCGACCAGGATCGAGCCGACGTGCCGCGAGCCGCGCCGGTCGACGTCGCGGCCCACCGCGACGATGTCGCGGAACACGTCCTTCAGGTTGCCGGCGATCGTGATCTCCTCGACCGGATAGGCGATCGCGCCGTCCTCGATCCAGTATCCGGCGGCGCCGCGCGAGTAGTCGCCGGTCACCAGATTGACGCCCTGCCCGAGCTGCTCGGTCACGAACAGCCCGCGGCCCATGCGGCGCAGCAGTCCGGCGAGGTCGTCCTCGCCGTGCGACACGACCAGGTTGTGCGCACCACCGGCGTTGGCGGTGGTCTCGAGGCCGAGCTTGCGCGCCGAGTAGCTGCCGAGGAAGTAGCCCGCGAGCACGCCGCCCTGCACGACGTCGCGGGCCGCGGTCGCCACGCCTTCGCCGTCGAACGGTGCGCTGCCACGCGCCCGCGGCAGGTGTGGCTCCTCGCGAATCGAGACGTGCGGGGAGAACACGGCCGTGCCCAACGCATCCAGCAGGAACGACGCCTTGCGGTAGAGACTCCCGCCCGACACCGCGTGTACGAAGCTGCCGATCAGGTCTGCGGCTTCCGGTGCCTCGAACAGCACCGGGCACTCGACGGTGCCCAGCTTGCGGGCGTTCAGCCGGCGCGCCGTACGTTCGCCGGCGATGCGTCCGACCTCCGCAGCGGACATCAACTCGCCCGGCACGCGCGACGCCGTGTACCAGTAGTCGCGCTGCATCGCACCGCGATCCTCGCCGATCACCGAACAGTCGATGTGGTGACGGGAGCCGCGCCACCCGCCCAGAAAGCCGTTGCTGTTGGCGTAGACGAACTCCGACTCGCCGCGCGAGACGGTGGCGCCCTCGCTGTTGACGAGGCGGGGATCGACGGCGAGCGCCGCACGCTCCGCGTCGCGGCCGAGCGCGATCGCGTCGTCGACCGTCAGCGACCACGGGTGATAGAGGTCGAGGTCCGGCCAGGCGCGCGCGAGACGCGCCGGATCGGCGAGCCCGGCGCAGGGGTCCTCGGCGGTGAAGCGGGCGATCGCGATGGCCTTCTCCACAGCGGCGCGGATCGAAGCGTCGCCGAAGTCCGCGGTCGAGGACTGGCCGCGCCGCTGGCCGACATACACGGTCACCGTGATGCCCTTGTCGCGGTTGTACGAGATCGTTTCCACTTCGCCGTGGCGCACGGTGACGCTCTGCCCGACGGCCTGCGACACCTCGGTCTCGGCGGCGGTCGCACCGCCGGAGCGGGCCGCGGCAAGAATGGCGGCGGCCACCCGCTCGAGCTCGGCGGTGGCGACCGGAAACGGATGCTCGCCGGACGGGCTGGTGGCGGCCACGGGCGCGGCGGCCGCGGTGGCGCGGGATGGTGCGGTCATCGACGGACTCTACTCCGGAAGCGCATTCGCAGGATCGGCACGGCGAAGCGCGGACTGGGCGTGGGCTATCAAGCGTGGGCTATGATAACAAAGCGGGTTTCCTCTATTGCGCCCGCTTGCCCACCGCCTTCGACCGATGATGCCTCGCCGCGACGACTACGACAGCGCGCCGCCCGCCGCCGATGCGCCGCCGTCGAAGACCCGGCGCAAGCAGGCGATGCACGAGTTGCAGGACCTCGGCGAGGCCCTGGTTGCGCTCGACCCGCCGCGGCTTGCCGCGCTCGCGCTCCCCGAGCGCCTCGCCGAGGCGATCGCGCTCGCGCGCCGCATCACGAAGCACGAGGGACGCCGGCGGCAGATCCAGTTCATCGGTCGCCTGATGCGCGACGTCGATCCCGGCCCGATCCGCGCGGCGCTGTCCTCGATCGCCGCGGTGTCGCACGAGGATCGGGCGCGGTTCGCGGCCGCCGAGCAATGGCGCGACCGCCTGCTCGTCGAGGACGCGGCGCTCGCCGAGTTCGTCGTCCTGCATCCCGAAGTGGAACGCGAGGACCTCGCGCGGATGATTCGCGATGCCCGCGCGGAGCGCGCCGATGGACGCCCGCCGCACCGCTTCCGCGCGCTGTTCCGCCTGGTCGCGCGCACGCTCGAGGCCACCTGACGCGTGCGCGGCCCGGCACGCGCGCCGCGTCGACCACCCCTGCTCCACACGATACTGCGATGAACGAATCCCGAGCCCTCAAAGTCGGACTGGTGTCGATCTCGGACCGTGCCTCCACCGGAGTCTACGAGGATCTCGGCATTCCGGCGCTGCGCGAATGGTTCGCGCTGGCGCTCAAGACCCCATGGACGATGGAGACTCGGTTGATCCCCGACGAGCAGGCGGTGATCGAGCGCGCGCTGATCGAGCTCGTCGACGTGGCCCTTTGCGACCTCGTGCTCACGACCGGCGGCACCGGCCCCGCCCCGCGCGACGTGACCCCCGAGGCCACGCTCGCCGTCGCGCACAAGGTGATGCCCGGCTTCGGCGAGCAGATGCGCCAGATCTCGCTGCACTACGTGCCCACGGCGATCCTGTCGCGCCAGGTCGGCGTGATCCGCGGGCGCGCGCTGATCCTCAACCTGCCGGGACAGCCCAAGGCGATCCGCGAGACGCTCGAGGGCATACGGGACGCCGACGGCAAGGTCGTCGTGCACGGCACGTTCTCGGCCGTGCCGTACTGCATCGACCTGATCGGTGGGCCCTACGTGGAGACCCACGAGGCCGTCTGCCGCGCCTTCCGGCCGAAGAGCGCGCAGCGTCCGGCCGGCTGATCGCACCGCGCGCGCCCTCCACCGCCGCGTTGGCGGGCGCGGCCCTGGCGCTCCTCGCCGCAGCCGCGATCAGCGCGCAGCACCCCGATCGTCGCCCTGCTTCGCCCCCGGGCGCGTCACCCAGAGGCTGCCGACCATCGAGATCGCCAGCACCGTGAAGACCACGACGAGCGCGAAGCCGATCGGTATCTTGTAGACGTCGAGCAGCAGCATCTTGATGCCGATGAACACCAGGATGAACGCGAGCCCGTACTTCAGCAGGTGGAAGCGGTCGGCGAGATCCGCGAGCATGAAGTACATCGCGCGCAGGCCCAGGATGGCGAACACGTTCGAGGTGAGGACGATGAACGGATCGAGCGTCACCGCGAAGATCGCCGGAATGCTGTCCACCGCGAAGATCACGTCGGTGATCGCGATCATCACCATCACCACGAACAGCGGCGTGTAGGCCCGGCGCCCGTCCTGCGTGACGACGAAGCGTTCCTCGTGGTAGGTCGGCGTGATGGTGATGTGCCTGCGGAGCCAGCGCAGCACCGCGTTCTTCTCGAGGTCGGGCTCGGCCTCGGCGAAGAACAGCATCTTGACGCCGGTGAGCAGCAGAAACGCGCCGAAGACGTAGAGGATCCAGTGGAACTTGGCGAGCAGCCACGCGCCGATCAGGATCATGACCGCACGCAGCACGATCGCGCCGATCACTCCCAGCACCAGCACGCGGCGCTGGTAGATCGCGGGCACGCCGAACGCCGTGAACAGCATCAGGAAGACGAAGATGTTGTCGACGGCGAGGCTCTTCTCGATCAGGTAGCCGGTGAAGAACTCGGCGGCGATCCGGTTCGCGGCTTCCCGTCCCTGCGTGCCGTCGACGTACCACCACAGCCAGGCGTTGAACACCAGCGCGAGCGCCACCCAGGCGAGCGACCAGAGCAGCGCCTCGCGGAAGCCGACCTTCTTCGCGCCTTTCGCGTTGAGCACCACGAGGTCGACGATCAGCGCGACTACCACGAGTGCCGCGAAGCCCGCCCACATCGCGGGTGTGCCGATGGTGGTCAGCATGGGCGTTTACCTTGTCGTTGTCGGGGTTGGTGGCCCGCGGCGCGGGCGCGCGGACGGGTGCCGCGCGTTGGATGGCGGTGTCCTGCGCCGGTTCCGCCGGCAGGAAAAAAAACGCCACGCGTGGGCGTGGCGTCGATCGGGGCGCCCCGGGGGGCGTCCGTCACTTGACATTCAGGATCTTCATCGCCTTGGCGAGCGTGTCGACCGACTCCTGGTGCTTGCCGGCCTTGTGCAGCGCCTCGCCTTCGGAACGGTACTTCCTGACCTCGTCCATCTGGGACGCGGCGAGCTGCGGCTGCTTCGCGAGCGCTTCGTCGATCTTCTTCATGTCCGCGGGGCAGTGGAACGCCATCGCGGATCCTGCGGCGAGAAATGCCGCGGCGAACAGGGCGAGCTTGCGCATGGTTGCATCCTCGTGTGGGCCGGTCGACCGGCGGACGACGATTCAACAACGAAAATCGGCAGAGCGCAATGCGACAGGCCGGGCGTGGGCGCCTCTGGCTGCGCCCGCCGGACTCAGGCGGGCCTCCACGTGCTGCTGCGAATCTGTGCGGCCTTACGGGGTCGGCCCGGTGCGCCCTCGTCCGGCGTCGGGCCCTTCGGGCCTGGGCTATGCCCGCCGGACTCAGTCGGGATCGAGGAGCAGCTCGACCCGCGACACCGGGTCCTGGCGGTAGAAACGCCGGAACTGCTCGTAGACTTCCGGGTAGTCGTGGCGGAGCAGCGCAGGCTCCGAGAAGAACACCTCGGAGAGCACCGCGAAGAACTCACCGGGGCTCTCGGCGGCATAGGGGTCGATCGCGGTCCGCTCGCCCCGCTCAACCCGCGCGGCGAAGTCGTCGAACGCGGTCCCGAGCACCACGGTCCACGCCTCCCGCGACATGTCCGCCGGCAGCGGCGGGCAGCCGTTGGCATCGCCCGACTGCATGTCGATCTTGTGGGCGAACTCGTGGATGACGAGGTTCATGCCCGCCGACTCCCAGTCGGTGGCGGCCACCACGTCCGGCCAGGAGAGCACCACGGGCCCCCGCGGCATCGCCTCGCCCGCGAGCGGCTCGTCCATCGTGTGGACCACACCCGCCTCGTCCTCCCACTCCCAGCCGGGCACGAACTCGTCGGGGTAGACGACGATGTTCTCGAACCCGTCGTAGAGCGACAGATCGAGGTTCAGCACCAGCACGCAGGCCTGCAGCGCGATCACCACGCGCTGCAGCGGCGTGACCTCGTGCCCGCGCGCGCCGATCACGCCTTTGTCGTCCAGGAACAGCACGCAGAGCTCGCGCAGGCGTGCCACCTCGTCCTCGGTGCAGATGGCGAGGAACGGCAGCATCTCCAGCGCCTCCCGCCACAGCGCCTCGGGGATGTCCGCCGCGGCGAGCACGCGCCGCCTGCGCCAGTTGCGCAGCGCGTCGAAGACCATCGCCTACTTGTCCTCGAGCGGGGCGTCGTCGCCGGGGGAGACGTCGATCGCCGGTGTCGAGCCGAGCAGCCGCTCGGCATCGGCCGCCGGCAGCGCCTCGACGTCGCGGAGCTTGCGCGCGATGGTGGTCGTCTTGCCGCGCGCCTCGTCCAGCGTGTTGCTCGCCTCGTCGAGCTTCTTCTTCGCGCGGGCGAGCACGTCGCCGAACTTGCCGAACTCGGTGCGCACCGCGCCCAGCGTGCGCCAGACCTCCGCCGAGCGCTGCTCGATCGCGACGCTGCGAAAGCCCATCTGCACGATGTTGAGGAGCGCGAGGAAGTTGGAAGGACCGGTGAAGATCACGCGGTGCTCGCGCTGCAGTTCGTCGGCGAGCCCGGGGCGCGCCATCATCTCGGCGTAGAGGCTCTCGGTCGGCAGGTACAGAAATGCGAAGTCGCTGGTGTGCGGCGGGGCGATGTAGCTCGCGCGCACGGTGCGCGCCTGCTGGCGCAGGAACGTCGACAGGCCGCGTCGCGACGACTCGGCGGCCTCGAGGTCCGAGCGCTCGAGCGCGTCCTGCAGCCGTTCCCACTCCTCGACCGGGAACTTGGCGTCCACCGGGATCCAGCACGGCGGCTCGTCGGCCGGCGCGGGCATGCGCAGCGCGAACTCGACGCGCTTGCCGGTACCGGGCACGGTCTCGACATTGGTCGCGTACTGCCCGGGCGTCAGCACCTCGGCGAGCAGCGCGCCCAGCTGCATCTCGCCCCACGTGCCGCGCTTCTTGACGTTGGTCAGCACGCGCTTGAGATCGCCGACGCCTGTGGCGAGCGTCTGCATCTCGCCCAGGCCCTTGTGCACCTGCTCCAGCCGGTCCGAGACGAGCTTGAACGACTCGCCGAGCCGCGTCTCGAGCGTGGCCTGCAGCTTCTCATCGACCGTCGCGCGCATCTGCTCGAGCTTCTGCGCATTCTCGTTGCGCAAGAGGTCGAGACGCTGCTCGAGCGTCTGGCGTACGGCCTCGAGCCGGGTTTCGTTCGCCTCACGGAGCTTGCCCAGCTCAGCGACCGTGTTACGCGAACCCAGTTTCTGCGCCTCGTCGGCATTGCGCAGCTGCTCCTGGGTGAGCCGCGTGAAGTCCGCGAGGCGGATGCCGAAATCCTGCAGCTGCCCCGAGGTCGTGCCGGTGAATTGCCCGATGCGCTCGCCGACCTCGGTGCGCAGCCCCTTCGCCACCTCGAGGTTCTCGCGGCGGTTCTCGGCGAGATCCTGCTTCAGGTCCCGCTCCAGGTCCTGTCCCTGCGCCTTCAGCACCGCGACCTCGGTGCGCAGCGCGTCGACCGCCGTCACCGTCTCGGCGCGAGCGTTGGCGATCGCGCCGAGCCGCCCGAGCGCGATCGCCAGCAGCACCAGGGTCACGACGATCATCGCGCCCACGGCGAGCGCGATCCAGAGCACGAAATCCGGCATGCGCGAAGTCTACACGCCCGGCGCGTGCCGCTGCCGCGCCGCGTGCCGCCCGCCGAGCCGCCGCCGGGTACGAATCGCGCTCGAAAACCCCTTGCGCGAGCGCGCGATCGGACGCATCTTGAAGGGCGAAGATCCCACTACCGATGACGCTCTCGTCCACCGCTGTCCGGCACCCGCGCCCACCGGCCGTTGCGGGCATGTTCTACCCCGGCGATCCGGTGATTCTCGCCCGCGACGTCGACGATGCCCTCGCCGGCGCGCGCCCGCTGGCCGGTCCAGCACCCAAGGCACTGATCGCTCCGCACGCGGGCTACGTCTACTCGGGGCCGATCGCGGCGAGCGCCTACGCCACGCTCGAGCCGATGCGCAACGCGATCCGCCGCGTCGTGCTGCTCGGACCCTGCCACCGCGTCGCGGTGCGCGGGCTCGCGCTGCCGTCCGCCGACGCGTTCGACACCCCGCTCGGCCGCGTGTCGGTCGACCGCGAGGCCGTCGCCGCGTTGGGCGGCTTGCCGCAGGTCGTCGTCTCGGGCGCCGCCCACGCGCACGAGCACTCGCTGGAAGTGCAGTTACCGTTCCTGCAGCGCATGTTGGGCGAATTCGCCATCGTCCCGCTCGCGGTCGGCGATGCGTCGCCGAACGAAGTCGCTGACGTCCTCGACCGGTTGTGGGGTGGCCCGGAAACGCTGATCCTGATCTCGTCGGACCTCTCGCACTACCATCGCTACGACGATGCCGTGCGGATCGACCGCGCCACGGCCGACGCGATCGTCGCGCTCGATCGGGCGCTCGACCACGAGCAGGCGTGCGGGGCGACGCCCATCGCAGGACTCCTCACCGTCGCGCGCAGGCGTGGCCTGACCGCCCAGCTGCTCGACCTGCGCAACTCCGGGGACACCGCGGGCGACCGCAGCCGGGTCGTCGGCTACGCGGCATTCGCGTTCTTCGAGCACTGAGTGGCCATGGCAATCGAACACGACAGCGACAAGGGCCAGCAGCTGATCCGCATCGCCCGCGGCTCGATCCGCGAAGCGTTCGGCCTCGCGCCGTGGCCGCGCGCGGACGCCGACTGGCTCGCGCTGCCCGCTGCGACGTTCGTCACGCTGCGGCAGGGCGATGGCCTGCGCGGCTGCATCGGCTCCCTGGAGCCGCGCCGGCCGCTCGCCGACGACGTCGCCGCCAACGCCCGCGCCGCCGCGTTTGCCGACCCCCGCTTCGCGCCGCTTCGCCAACACGAACTCGCAGTCACCTCGATCGAGGTGTCGTTGCTGTCGCCATCCGAACCGCTGCCGTTCGCGACGGGCGCGGAGCTCTTCGACCAGGTCGTTCCCGGAGTCGACGGCATCGTGCTCGAGGCCGGCGCCCGCCGCGCCACGTTCCTGCCGCAGGTGTGGGAGGTGCTGCCCGATCCGCGCGACTTCTTCGGCGAGCTCCTGCGCAAGGCGGGACTGCCCGCATCGCACCCGATCGAGCGCTGCCGGGTGCTGCGCTACCGCGTGCAGAAGTGGAGCGAAGCGCAGTGGAACGAAGTGGAGGCGCTCCGATGACCGTTCCGGAATCGCAATACGTCGCCCGCTGGTGGCACATGCTGCCCGATGGCCGCATGCAGTGCGACCTCTGCCCGCGCGACTGCAGGCTGCACGAAGGCCAGCGCGGACTCTGCTTCGTGCGCAAGCGCGAGGGCGAGCGGATGCTGCTCACCACGTACGGCCGCTCGTCGGGCTTCTGCGTCGACCCGGTCGAGAAGAAGCCGCTGTTCCACTTCCTGCCGGGCAGCGCCATCCTGTCGTTCGGCACCGCCGGCTGCAATCTCGCGTGCAAGTTCTGCCAGAACTGGGACATCTCCAAGTCGCGCGAGATGGACACGCTGATGGATCGGGCGAGCCCCGACGCGATCGCCGCCGCCGCGGCCGACATGGGCTGCCGCTCCGTCGCGTTCACCTACAACGACCCGGTGATCTTCGCGGAATACGCGCTGGACGTCGCCGACGCCTGCCACGCGCGCGGCATTCGCACGGTCGCGGTGACCGCCGGCTACGTGTCGCCCGAGCCGCGGCGCGAGTTCTTCGCGAAGATGGACGCGGCGAACGTCGACCTGAAGGCCTTCACCGACGACTTCTACGTGAAGCTCACCGGCGCGCACCTCGATCCCGTGCTGGACACGCTGAAGTACCTCCGCCGCGAGACCGACTGCTGGCTCGAGATCACCACGCTCCTGATCCCCGGGAAGAACGACTCGCCGGGGGAAATCGACGCGCTCACCAAGTGGGTGGCGCAGGAGCTCGGGGCCGACGTGCCGCTGCACTTCAGCGCGTTCCACCCGGACTGGAAGATGTCGGATGTGCCGGCCACGCCGCGCGCAACGCTGCAGCGCGCCCGCGACATCGCGATCGGCAACGGCCTGCGCTACGTCTACACCGGCAACGTGCACGACCTGGCCGGCGGCACCACCGCCTGCCCGTCCTGCGGCACGCCGGTGATCGCGCGCGACGGGTATCGCATCCTCGCCTACGCGCTCGACGACACGGGCTGCTGCAAGTCGTGCAGCGCGGCGATTGCCGGGCGCTTCTCCAGGTACGAGGGCGCATTCGGGCCGCGGCGCATTCCGGTGCGGCTCGCCAGTCGCCGGACCGCGACCGCGACCGAACGGGCCGTCCCTCTAGCTGACGTCCTGCAGCCGAGACCTGCGGGCGGCGTCTTCCAGGCGGGCGTCCTCGATCTCCTGCAGCACGCTGTCGAGATCGACGGCTGCGTCGACTCGCTCGAACCGGCCCGTCAGCGGCGTGTCGTGCTGCAGGATACCGGCCTCGAACAGCGCCCAGATCTCGCGACCGTAGTCGGTCACCAGCAGCTCCGGCGCGTGCCGGCCGAAGCAGTGGCGCAGGTTGGCGACGTCACGCTCGAAAATCTTCGCCGCGTGGTTGTTTCCGGCAGCATCCACCGCCTGCGGGAGGTCGATGATCACCGGCCCGTCGCTGCCGATCAGGATGTTGTACTCGCTCAGATCGCCGTGCACGACGCCGGCGCAGAGCATCCGTACGACTTCGCGGATCAGGCGCTGATGGTGGCCGCGCGCGAGTTCGGTCGTGAATTGCACGTCGACGAGGCGTGGCGCCGCCGCACCGTGCTCGTCGGTGACGAGCTCCATCAGCAGGACGCCTTCGTGGAACTGGTAGGGCTTCGGCACGCGCACGCCCGCCGCGGCCAGGCGATAGAGCGCGTCCACCTCGGCGCTCTGCCACGCGTTCTCCCGCGCCTGGCGACCGAAGCGGGTGCCCTTGGCCATCGCGCGCGCCTCGCGCGTGTTCTTCGTCTTGCGGTTCTCGGTGTAGTCGACGGCCTGTCGGAAGCTTCGCCGTTCCGCTTCCTTGTAGACCTTCGCGCAGCGCGTCTCGTCGCCGCATCGTACGACGAACACCATCGCCTCCTTGCCGCTCGTCAACTGGCGCACGACGCCGTCGATCAACCCGTCCTCGAGCAGCGGCCGCAGTCTGTTGGGTATCTTCATGGAAGGACGCGTGCCGGATCGATAGTGGGTGTCGCACGCTCCCCGGAGTCCGCTGGTCGCTCGACCGGCACGCACGAGGCCGGCAGTGTGCCTCAAATACTCCGGGAGTGCCGCTCGCGCAAAGGTCCGGGCTCAGTGCCGTCAGGCGTGCCGGCGCAGCACCATCCCGCCGACGGCTGCCACCACGACGCATGTGGCAACGAGCAGCTGGCTCGACTGGGCCGGAACATCGAACGCCTCGACCGGATCGAGCCGATACGCGTAGCTGGGTGCGAACGGATGCAGGTTCGAGACGGCGACGATCTGCCCGGTGTCGTTAATGCTTTGGGCGTGGTGAAGCACGTGTCCATGCTTGAGACCCGAAACGACAAGCAGATTGAGGTCCCGCATCGTGCCGTCGATCCAGACGAAGGCTCGCGTGCCCGCCGCCGTGTCCGCGAATCCCACAACAGTACCCAGATTGTTGACAGCCGACGCGCCGCTACGTGAACCCCCGAGGCTACCGAGATCCCTCACGGTGCCCGCCGAATAGAGGAATGCCCTGAGCTCGCCGGTCGCGTTGGTGAACCAGCCCGCGACTTCGCCATGATCATTGATGTCCCTGCCACTGCTCTCGTTCGCCGCGATCAGCGTCATCGTCCCCCGCGTCCAGAGGAACGCAGCTTGCCTACCGCCTCCGTACACGTCTCCGGTCACGTGCCCGTGCGCGTTGACGGACCATGCAATACTGTGACGGAAGCCGGCAGTCCCGAGCGCTGTCATCGCACCCGATTCGCGGATGAAGGCACGCGTCAGGCCGGTGGCAGTGTCGCGGGAGTAGCCGACGATCGCGCCCGATGCGCTGATGCCTGTTGCGCCCGACTCGGCATCACCCGGCAATGCCCCGAGCGCCCGCATGACGCCGCCCGAATGTGCGAACGCGATGAACTGCCGCGGCGCCGACTCGGCAATACCCACCACCTCGCCCGCGTTGCTGAGGTCCCTCGCCCAGGCCTCCTCCCCCCCAAGTCCACCGAGGTCGCGGACGGTGCCACCCGAGTACAGCGTCGCTCGACACAGCCCCTGCTCCGGGCCGGTGCACTCGGTGCAGGCAACCTCGCCGCGAGCGTTGATGGCGGCTGGATAGACGAAGCTTGACGCACCGAGCCCATACAGGCTGGGCAACGGCGTCGCCGCGTAGCGCATCGCGGCACTGGCCCCCGCCGGAGTGCCTGAGAAAAGCGTCGCGGCCAGCAAAGCCGCCAACGGAAACCATCGATTCATGGGCGCTTCCTCCCCGATGCTACGAGCCGCCGCTCAATGCTGCAGCGGCTCGCTCATTCAAGCATTCAAGGGGCGTGGCCACAAGTCGAACCGGACCCTGCCGATTCGCCCTAGAATTGCACCTTTAGCGTCGAACGCACCTTTTGAAGCCCGACTGGGATTGAGGTGACGCGCCAGTGGCGAACCAGGTGATGCTTGGTGACGTGACCGGCACCGTGCCGCTCGACGACGCGGCGGCGGTCGCCGAGGCCGTTGACGGCATTCTCACGCGTACCTACGGTACCGCGAGCTACGATCGGGCGCTCCTGCATTCGAGCTTCGCGTTCGTCGAGCGGCTGTTCGCGGGCGGTCACCCCGGCTATCTCGCCTGCGACATGCCCTACCACGACCTGCGGCACTCGCTGGATGCGGCGCTCGCGATGGCGCGGCTCGTCGGCGGCCACCAGCAGGCGGGTGGCGCTGCGGCCGCCGCGTTGACTCCGGACCTCGGTTTGGTCGCCGTGCTGCTTGCGCTGCTGCACGACACCGGCTTCCTGCGCACCACGGCCGAGGCGTCGTTGCACGGTCCGGAGCTTGCCGCGGCGCACGAGTCGCGAAGCGCCGCGTTCGCGGCCGACTACTTGCGCGCGACCACCCTCGCCCCACATGCGCAGCTCGCTTCGCTGATCATGGCGACCCGCGTTGCTGCCGCTCCCGG
The DNA here is from genome assembly GCA_963765065.1 of uncultured beta proteobacterium. GTDB lineage: Bacteria > Pseudomonadota > Gammaproteobacteria > Burkholderiales > Casimicrobiaceae > VBCG01. The sequence continues at coordinate 138,993 of CAVXVH010000014.1, forward strand.
TCCGCTGCTCGCCGGCCGCGGCGATGCGGCGATCGCCATCGGCCGCATGCTCGGCAGCGCCGATCTCCTCTGCCAGATGGCCGATCGACGTTACCTGGAGCGCTGCTACCACCACCTCTATCCGGAACTGGTGATCGGCGGCGGCGACCGCTGCCTCGCGGCAGACGGCCGGCAGAAGATACTGTTCCGCGATGCCCGCGACCTCGTGGCGCACACGCCCGGCTTCTACGCCAACGTGGCCCGACCCCGTCTCGAGATGGACTTCGGAAACGTGGCCCGCCACCTCGCCGCGCACTTCGGCGGCGACGACCCCTATGCCCGGTCCACCCGCGACAATCTCGAGCGGTGCGCAACCATCGTCGGCGACAATCGCTGGGATCTCCTCGACGGCCCACCGATGACGACGACGCGCGAGCTCGATCCGCGCTATCGTGCCGAACCCCCCCCCAGCGGCCGCCACTGATGCCTCGGTAGCGGCCTATGGGCGAAGGACGTACCGAAAACCCGCCCGTGCCCGACTCGCCCGCCGTCAAGACGATTCTCTTCACCGACATCGAGGGCAGCAGCCGCCTCTGGGAGCGTGAACCCGAGCGCATGGCAGCAGCCCTCGCGGGACACGATCGGCTGCTGCGTGACGCCGTGGCGAAGCGCGGCGGCAGCGTGATCAAGTCGACGGGCGACGGCATGCTCGCGACGTTCCGCGATCCGCACGGCGCGCTCGCCGCGGTCATCGCGCTGCAACTCGCGCTGCGCGACGCCTCGACGACGGCGGCGCTGCCGCTTCGCGTGCGCGCCGGCCTGCACGCCGGCGTGGTCGAGGACCGCGACGGCGATTCGTTCGGCAATGCGGTGAACCGCGCCGCGCGCGTGACCACCGCCGCCCACGGCGGCCAGGTCCTTGCCACGCAAGCCGTCGCCGAGCTCGTCCGCGACGGCCTCCCCGACGGCATCACGCTGCGCGACCTCGGTACGGTCAGGTTGCGCGACCTGCTCACCCCGGAGCGCGTCTATCAGGTCGAGCACGACGGGCTGCCGCGCGACTTTCCCGCGCTGCGCACGCTCGAGGCCATTCCGAACAACCTGCCGCAGCAGCTCACCACGTTCGTCGGCCGCGAGCACGAACTCGCGGCGGTCAAGGACGAGCTCGCGGGTACGCGCCTGCTCACGCTGTTCGGCATCGGCGGCGTCGGCAAGACGCGCCTGTCGCTGCAGGTTGCGGCCGAGGTCGTCTCGAACCATCCGGACGGCGTCTGGTTCGTCGAGCTCGCACCGATCAGCGACGCGCGGCTCGTGCCGCAGGCGGTGGCCACGGTGCTCGGCGTGCGCGAGGAACCCGGCCGCTCGATCCTGGACGCGCTCCTGCAGCACGTGCGCGACCGCTCGCTCCTGCTGGTGCTCGACAACTGCGAGCACGTGATCGACGCCTGCGCGACGCTCGTGCACCAGCTGCTGCAGGCGAGCGCGGGCCTTTCGATCCTCGCCTCGAGCCGCGAGCGCTTCAACATCGCCGGCGAAACGGTGCATCACGTGCCGCCGCTGGCGGTACCGACGCCGGACAGCAAGCCCTCGGCCGATGCCGCAGGGGCAAGCGAGGCCGTACGCCTGTTCGTCGAGCGGGCCCGGGGCACCCAGCCTGCCTTCGTGCTGAACGATCGCAACACGGGAGCCGTGGTCGAGATCTGCCGGCGCCTCGATGGCATTCCGCTCGCGCTCGAGCTCGCGGCAGCGCGCATGCGCGCGCTGCCGGTCGAGGAAATCGCGGCGCGCGTCAACGACCGCTTCCGCCTGCTCGCCTCCGGCGAACGGACGGCGCTGCCGCGGCAGAAGACGCTGCGCGCGCTGATCGACTGGAGCCACGACCTGCTCCCCGAGCCGGAGCGCGCGCTGTTGCGCCGCCTCGCCGTGTTCGCGGGTGGATTCACGCTCGACGCCGCGGAAGCCGTCGCCGCGGCAAACGGGATCGCAGCAGGCGACGTCCTCGAGCTCCTGACGGGACTCGTCGACAAGTCGCTCGTGACGCTCGACGCGGAGGTCGGCCGCTACGCGATGCTCGAAACGGTGCGCCAATACGCAATGGAGAAGCTCGACGCCTCGGGTGAAGGTGACCCGGTGCGCGACAGGCACCTGGGCTACTATCTGTCGCTGATCGAGAAGGGGGACGCCGGTCTTTCGCCCCCGGAAGAAGCGCGTTGGCTGGAGCGCGTGGACCGTGTGCGCGAGAACATCCTTGCCGCCCACGCCTGGTCGCTGCGCGCGCCGGACGCGTGCGAGCGCAGCTATCGCCTCGTGTTTGCGATGCGGCACCACTGGTTCGCGCGCGGCCAGCTCGAGCTGGGGCACCGGCTGTCCCTCGACACCGTCGCCAACGGACCTCACGCGCCGGCCGGCGCGGGGCGCAGCCGGGCGCTGTGGGTCGCGGGGCAGATCTCGGCGCTGACGGCGCGTTACGCCGAGGCGCAGCCACTGCTGGAGGAAAGTCTCAAGATTGCCCGGTCGCAGCGCGATCGCGCGATGGAGGCGCGGGTGCTGAACGTCCTCGCGCTGTCGCTCATGGGCCAGGGCGACTCGGCGGGCGCGGCCGAACAGTGCGAACGGACGCTGGCGATCGCCCGTGAAATGGGTGACGAGCGGCGCATCGCCATGGCCTCGAACGCGCTTGCGCAGATTCGTCGGCTCGAGGGCGATCTCGCGCGTGCCGAGGCGCTCTACCTGGACGCTCTGGCTCTGAGCCGCAAGCTCGGCAATCGCGAGATGGAGTGCATCGTGCTCCTCAACCTTGCGATGGTTGCCGTCTCACGCGGCGACGATGCAAGCGCCGTCGACCCGCTGCGCCAGGTCGCCGTCTTCGTCGAGGAGACGAAGTCGCCGCAGGCGATGCAGAGCCTGTTCGAGGTCGCCGCGGGCCTGGCCGCGTCGCGCGGCGAGTGGGAGCGCGCCGCACGGCTCTTCGGCGCCGCGGAGCGACACGTCGAGGAAACCGAGTACCGTCGGGATCCGGCGGACGAGGCGTACCTGTCACTTTGGATCTCGAAGACGCGCGCAGCGCTCGGGTCGGAGCGCTTCGACGCCGCGGCCGCATCCGGTCGAGCTGTCGAATATGTGGTCGAGGTCCGGGCAATCGACCAGTGGCTGTCCGCAGCACCCTGACTCCAGGGCCGACACATCCCCATCCGCGGTGCCCGCCAACTGCCAGGGCGGGTGCGCAAGAAGATCCACCCGCAGCGAATGCGGGCTCTCGCACGCGACTGGCGCCCTGTTGGAAGCGGGTCGGCTGCTGCCGGGTCCCGCCGGCTATCTGTCGACGATCCAGGGGTGGATTTCGCACCAGATCTTGTTGTTCGGCGTGCTGCGCTCGTGGAGCAGGTTGAGGTAATAGGTCACCGTATGCGCCGTCGAACCCGAGGAATTCCGTTTGTCGAACTGGATCGTGAGTTCCCTGTCACCGTGATCCAGGCGAGCGTTGTGGATTCGATCGTCCGGGTCCTCCTCCTTGGTGCGTCCATCACCGCGAATGACGATGCCGAACTTGTAGTTCTCGCGCGAAAACTTGTACGGGCCATCAATGCGCCAGGTCAATGTGCGCTGACCGACGGCGCCCTCGAGTTCCATGGTGCGAAGGCTCGAATAGTTGCAACCGTCGCTCACCTGGACCGTGATGGCGCAATCCCCATTGCATTGCACTCTGGGATTGGTGGAACGCGCGGCGAACTCCTCCATTGCCGTGAGCGGCCGCACGCCATGGCCAGCGCAGCCCGCGAGGAGAACCGAAACCAGTGCGATCGAAATCGTTGCGACGGTCTTCATCGTCTCCTCCCTTTCCCGCCGCGCTTCGCGCACGGCAGTTGTCGACATTGCGCGGACGGCGGAGCGCCGACACGCTCCCGTCCGGCGTGGGGTATCAGTCGAGTATCCACGGATCGAGCGCCGGGCAGAACGCCCCGCTGTCGCGCCGCACGTGTATGCCGTAGCGCAGCCAGGTACCCCGGCCGTCGCGGTGGAAGTCGATCTCGAGCTTCTTCCCGTTGCCCGAAACCCTGACGTTGCGCAGCTTCGAGGCGTCGCCCGACTTGGTGAAGAACGCGAAGGCCGCGGGCTCCTCCGAGAAGCGGAAGCCGTCGGTGACGATCGTCCAGACCAGCTTGCGCTGCCCCATCGGGCCCGAGTCGAGCAGGATCTGCTCCCACGCGCCGCTGCTGACGACGCACGCGTCGGAGATGCGCACCGGCATTTCGCAGACCTGCGTGTTGCAGACCTTCCTGGTCGCCGTCGTATCGAACGCGGAGGGCCTGGTCGCGTCCATCGTGGACACGCAGCCGGCGAGCGCCATGCCGGCGGCCAGTGCCGCAAGGGTCTTCACGATTCGCATCGTTCCTCCCCGGAGATCGCCCGGAACCGGCGGCGATGCGGCGCATTGTGGGTCAACGCTCGCGCGGTTGCAATCGTCCAAACATGCCGGCCCGCCGTGTCAACGACGACGACACCGGCCGCCGAGCGTCCGACGGGGACGCGGAACTAGGCCCCGTCGAGGGCGACGACCGCGAAGCTCGCAAGCCAGTGGGCACCCATGTAGTCGCCGCTTTGGAGACCATCCAACCCGGCGAGGCGGTGGACGGCGGCGGCCTCGGTCGCCACGGCAATGCGGGGATCGCCGGGCGGCAGCGCGTCGGCGATGCCGTCGAAGCACCACGCGCGGGACAGCGACAGTCCGTCGAGGTGCACGATCTGCGGGTCGCTGCGGTCGGTCGGAACCGCCGGCGTGAACAGCGCCGCGGGCTCCCCGGACATGAACCACGGCAGGAAGCGCGCGAGCCACGTGGCGAACTCGTCCCGTTCCAGCACGCGCCGCATCAAATCGGCCTCGACCAGCGCCGGCGACAGGAAGTCCGACCCCGACGGCTCCCACACGGCCGGATAGTCGCGATCGCCGCCGAACCACGCGCGCGCCTTCGCCTCGCACAGAGCGAGCAGGGCCGGCTCATCGCAGGCGCGTGCGTAGTCAATCGCGAAGGCGAGCCCGAACGCGCTGTTCGGGTGCATGCCGGCGCGCAGCGGCTGCGCAGCCTTGGGCAGGTAGTCGTGATAGCGCGCGACGAATGCCTGCGCGAGCGGCGCGAGTTTCGCCCGCCAGCGTGCGAAGTCCGCGCCCGCGCCCCGTCCGAGTTCCTCGGCGAGCTTCAGGAGCCACGCCCAACCGTAGGTGCGCTCGAACGATCTGGCGCCGGGCCGCGCGAGGTAGGCGACCTCGCCCGCGATCGCTGCCGCGGAGAAGTGCCGGTCGAAGCGCGCCGCGATCGCCGGTGCCTCGGGCAGCGTCGGGAATTTCCGCAGCAGCCGCGCCAGCAGCCAGTGCATATGCACGCACGAGTGCCAGTCGTAGCTGCCGTAGAACGCCGGGTGCAGCGTGCGCGGGAAGGAAACGTCGCCCGGGCCGTCCAGCACGTGCTCGGGCTTGTTGGGATACTCGCGGACCACGTTGTCGAGCGCGATCCGGGCGAAGCGCGAGGCGAGCGCGGGCGCGAGCATGCGTCGGCTCAGGCGTCCGACGCCTCGGCGGTCGCGCTCTCGCGAGAAGCGCGCTTGCGCTCGTGCTCCTTGAGGAAGCGCTTGCGGATGCGGATCGACTGCGGCGTGACCTCGACGAGCTCGTCGTCGGCGATGAACTCGACCGCGTACTCGAGCGTCAGCTGGATCGGTGGCGTGAGCAGGATCGCGTCGTCCTTGCCCGAAGCGCGCACGTTGGTGAGCTGCTTGCCCTTGATCGGGTTCACCACCAGGTCGTTGTCGCGGCTGTGGATGCCGATCACCATGCCCTCGTAGAGCATCTCGCCCGGCGCGACGAACATCCGTCCCCGCTCCTGCAGCTTCCACAGCGCGTAGGCGACCGCCGCGCCGTCCTCCTGCGAAATCAGCACGCCGTTGCGGCGCTCGGGGATCTCGCCCTTGACCGGCGAGTAGCCGTCGAAGACGTGGCTCATCAGGCCCGTGCCGCGCGTCAGGTTCATGAACTCCCCCTGGAAACCGATCAGCCCCCGCGCCGGCATGCGGTACTCGAGGCGCGTGCGGCCGCGACTGTCGGACTCCATGTGGGTGAGCTCGCCGCGGCGGCTGCCCAACTCCTGCATCACCGCGCCCTGGTGCGCGTCCTCGACGTCGACGGTGAGGAACTCCCAGGGCTCGTTGACCACGCCGTCGATCGTGCGCAGCACGACGCGCGGCCTCGACACCGCGAGCTCGTAGCCCTCCCGGCGCATGTTCTCGATCAGGATCGTGAGGTGCAGCTCGCCGCGCCCCGACACCAGGAACACGTCCGTGTCCTCGGTGTCCTCGACGCGCAGCGCCATGTTGGTGAGGAGCTCGCGCTGCAGGCGTTCGCGGACGTTGCGGGAGGTGACGAACTTGCCCTCGCGTCCGGCGAGCGGCGAGGTGTTGACCTGGAAGTACATCGACAGCGTCGGCTCGTCGACGGCGATCGGCGGCAACGCCTCGGGGGCGTCGAGCGGCGTCAGCGTCGTCCCGATGGTGAGGTCTTCGACGCCGGTGACCATGACGATGTCGCCGGCCTCGACCTCGTCGACGGGAGATCGCTCGAGACCCTTGAACGTGAACACCTGCGCGAGCTTCGCCTTGCGGGGCGCCATGCCCTCGGCGAGCGGGCCGTGCAGCACCGCCACGTCCTGCCCGGCGCGCATGCGCCCGCGCCGGATGCGGCCGATGCCGAGCCGGCCGAGGTAGCTCGAGTAGTCGAGCGCGGCCACCTGGAACTGCAGCGGCCCCTCCGGGTCGCCGACCGGCGCGGGCACGCGCGCGAGGATCGCCTCGAACAGCGGTCGCATCGACTTGCCCGCCCGGGCTTCCGCGGAGTCGGCCGCGCCGCTCGCGGCCTTGGCTACCGCGACGTCCGTGGTCGCCCAGCCGTTCAGCGCGGACGCGTACACCACCGGGAAGTCGAGCTGGTGCTCGTTCGCGCCGAGGCGATCGAACAGCTCGAACGTCGCGTTGACGACCCACTCCGGCCGCGCGCCGGGACGGTCGACCTTGTTCACGACCACGATCGGCGACAGGCCCTGCGCGAGCGCCTTCATCGTCACGAAGCGCGTCTGCGGCATCGGCCCCTCGACCGCGTCGACCAGCAGCAGCACGCCGTCGACCATGCCGAGCACGCGCTCGACCTCGCCGCCGAAGTCCGCGTGGCCGGGGGTGTCGACGATGTTGATCTGCGTTTCGCCGGCGTCGTCCGCGTACAGGATCGAGCAGTTCTTGGCGAGAATCGTGATGCCGCGCTCGCGCTCGAGGTCGTTGCTGTCCATCACCCGCTCGGCGACGTGCTGGTGCGCGGCGAACGTGCCCGATTGCGAGAGCAGCTTGTCGACCAGCGTGGTCTTGCCGTGGTCGACGTGGGCGATGATGGCGATGTTGCGAAGCGCCTTGGGCATGGGGACCGCCGTGGTGTGGGCCGGAAGGCCGGAAGGAAAAAAAGCCTTTGATTATAGCTGTTTGTGCGCTGCAACGCGATCGGCAAACACCGGGCCGGGCCCCGCGCCATCACCGATTTCCCATCGATGCCTGAACCGGGTATAATCGCAATGCTTTGTTTCCGGTCGCATTTCTTCCACTGTTGACCACGCTGCCTGGACCGGAACTCGCAACGCGAGTGGGCCGCATTCAGGAGATGTCGTGATGAGCAGTGCCCCGAGCTTTTCGGAGCTCGGCTTGCGGCCGGAGATTCTCCGGGCCGTGACCGAGTCCGGTTACACCACCCCCACCCCCATTCAGCAGCAGGCCATCCCCGTCGTCCTCGCGGGCAAGGACGTGATGGGTGGCGCGCAGACCGGCACCGGCAAGACCGCCGGCTTCGGGCTGCCGATCCTGCACAAGCTGTCGCAGTACGCGAACACGAGCCCCTCGCCCGCGCGGCATCCCGTGCGCGCACTCATCCTGACCCCGACGCGCGAGCTCGCGATCCAGGTCGAGGAGTCGATCCGCGAGTACGGCAAGTACACGGGCCTGCGCTCGACCGTCGTCTACGGCGGCGTCGACATCAAGCAGCAGTTGGCGATCGTCCGCGCCGGCGTCGAGATCCTGGTGGCCACCCCGGGACGGCTCCTCGACCACATCGAGCAGAAGAGCGTGTACCTGGGCCAGGTCGAGATCTTCGTCCTCGACGAGGCCGACCGGATGCTCGACATGGGCTTCATTCCCGACATCAAGCGCATCATGGCGCTGCTGCCCGCCACCGCCAAGCGACAGAACCTGCTGTTCTCGGCCACCTTCTCCGGCGAGATCAAGAAGCTCGCCGACGAGCTCCTGAACCAGCCGCAGCTGATCGAGGTCGCGCGCCGCAACACGGCTGCCGAGACCGTCGACCAGAGTGCGTACAAGGTGCCGCAGGAGGACAAGCGCGCGCTGCTCGTGCACCTCGTCAAGACGCGCAACTACTGGCAGGTGCTGTGCTTCGTGCGCACCAAGCACGGCGCGTCGCGGCTCGCGCGCCAGCTCGAGAAGGACGGCCTCATCACGTCCGCGATCCACGGCGACAAGACGCAGGCCGCGCGCCTCGAGGCGCTGACCGCATTCAAGGACGGCAAGCTGCAGGTGCTCGTCGCAACCGACGTCGCGGCCCGCGGACTCGACATCGACCACCTGCCGGTGGTGCTGAACTACGAGCTGCCGCACGTGCCCGAGGACTACATCCACCGCATCGGCCGGACCGGCCGCGCGGGTGCCTCGGGCGTCGCGATCTCGCTCGTCGATCCCGCCGAGGAGAAGTACCTGTCGGAAATCGAGAAGCTCCTCAAGAAGAAGGTGCTCGTGCACCAACCCGAGGACTACTCGATCGAGAAGGCGACGCTGGCCCCGGCCGAGCGGCGCGAGCGACCGGAACGCACCGGCCGCACCAGCCGCACCCCACGCACCGAGCGCCCGGAAAGCGCCGAGCGCGCCCCGCGCGCGGAACGGGCGGAACGCGCGCCGCGCGGCGACGCCGCGACGCGGCCCGACCGGCAGACCCACGAGGAGCGGATACGCGAGCGCGAGGAAGCCTACGCGCGCAACCCGGACCAGCCGACCGTCGCGTCGAGCCACGGTGCGACCACGTCGGCACTCGGGGGACACGTCGTGCAGCGCGCAAGTGCCCGTCGGCCGGTGCCGATGCTGCTGCAGCGGCGAGCGGCGACGGCCGTCGCAACCGCCGAGGCCGCGGTCGCGCCAGTCCAGGAGAGCCCGCCGCCGGCGCAGCCGCTTCCCGCCGCGGCGCCCGCGAGCGACGAGTCGCGCCGCGCGCCCGACGCGGTGGCTTCGACCGCCTGACGCCGCCATCGGCCGGTCGGCGCTACTCGCCGGTTCGCGCGCGGGCTTCGAAGGCGAGGCCGCGACCGACCTCGTGCGCGCCGCCGCGGCGCTCGGCGTTCGCATCGAGCCCTCGGCGGTCGCCGGCACCGGCTACACCACCGCGGCGGCGGATGGACTCGACGGCGCCGCTTTCCGCGAACGCATCGCGGCGCATCCGCCGATCTTCGCGCGCAGCGCCCTCGTCGGCAGCGGGCCCCACACCATCGCCAGCGAGGACCAACGCACGCGCGCCGACCGCATGTCGCCATTGCTGACGGCGATCGACGACCTCGCGCGGGATCCGGCCCACGCCCCGCCCTGGTGCAGCGTGTGGGTCGAGTACCCCGACACCAACGACGGCAAGGCGCTTTCCGCACTCGCCCGCGCGCTGCAGTCACGGCTCGAAACCGCGCTCGGCGCCGGCCGCATCGACGCGAACGCGGATGGCCGACTGCACGTGTTCCTTGCGGACGGCCGCACGGCCTGGATCGGCACGAGTGCGGCCGTGGCGACGCGCTGGCCGCTTGGTATCCCACGGCTGCGTCGAGCGGGTCGCGCCCCCTCGCGTTCCGCGCAGAAGCTTGCCGAGGCGATCGTCGTCTTCCTCGGTGAGCGTGAAGGCGATCTCCTCCACGCCGGGCAGCGCGCCGTCGATCTCGGTGCCGCCCCGGGCGGCTGGACCTGGGTACTGGCGAGCCGTGGCCTCCGCATCACGGCCGTGGACAACGGGCCGCTCAAGGGCGAGGTCGCGCACCACCCGCTCGTGCGTCACCTGCGCGCCGACGGGCTGACCTGGCGTCCGCCCCGTCCTGTCGACTGGCTGGTCTGCGACATCGTCGAGCGCCCGGCGCGCATCGCGGAGCTCGTCGCCGGCTGGATCGCCGACGGCGACGCTCACGCGGCGATCTTCAATCTCAAGCTGCCGATGCGGCAGCGGTACGACGAGGTACGACGCTGCGAGGCCCTGATCGCGGAGCGGCTGCGCGGTGGGGGGGTGCGGACGAGGCTGGAACTGCGCCACCTCTACCATGACCGTGAGGAGGTGACCGGCTGCCTCCTGCCGGTGCAACGGGCGAAAGGCAGCGCCAACGCGAACGGACAGCACGCTGCGCGCCACGGCCGGCCTGTGTAGAATTCCCGCTTGGCCTGCGGCACCCGCGCCCGGCGAAAAAGAACTTCCCCAGGAAGGCAACCATGTCGATCTCCCGCTCGAAGACGCCGGCGCTGCTCGTGGCGCTGCTGTCGATCTCCGCCGCATACGTCCCCACCGCCGCCGCGCAGTCGTCGGCGGCGATCGCTCCCGGCCTTACGCCGGCCAAGATCGCCGAGATGATCCCCAACATGGCGGGCATCGGCGCGGGCGTCGTCCCGGACTACGTCGGCTCCGACGACTACACCTTCGCGGCCGCTCCAGCCTTCTATTACAAGTTCGCCAACTCCAATCGCTACGTCGACTGGTGGGGAATCTTCGGTGCCGTAAACCTGATCGATTCGCCCACGTGGAGCGCGGGGCCCACGCTGCAGTTCCGCCCGGGGCGCAAGAGCGTCGACGACGCGGTCGTCAGCCGGATGAGCGAAATCGACAACTCTTGGGAAGCGGGTGTTTACGGCGGCTATCAGTACGTCAACACCCAGGGCATTCCCTGGATGGCGCGGGTGAGCGTCGGCGTGCAGTGGAACCTCAACAACGAGTACGACGGCGCGTACTACTGGGCCTCGAGCCAGTTCTTCTTCCCGCTCTCCGAGGTCGTCTTCGTCGGTCTGGGTGGCGGCATCGGCGGCGGCGGGTCGAGCTTCAACCAGACCTACTTCGGCGTGTCGCCGGGCAACGCCGCGGCGAGCGGGTTGCCGGTCTTCGAGCCGGGCGGGGGCCTCTCCAACGTCTACGTCTGGCCGGCACTGATGTGGCGCTTCCACCCGAACTGGATCGGCGCGGTCGGCGGCATGTACTCGCGCGTGACCGGTGACGCGGGCGATTCGCCGATCGTCAGGGACCGCGGCGACGCGAATCAGTGGATCGGCGGCGTCGGCGTCGCCTACATCTGGAAGTGACGATCGCGCAACACTAGTCCACGGCCTCCGGAAGGAGGCCGAGCTTCTCGTAGACGGGCCGCATCGCCCTGCGCAGCGACGGCAGCCTGCGCATGAACACGAGCGCAGCCGTGAAGGCGACGAGCCCGTTGACCAGGAACGTCGCCGGCACGCCGATGCGCGCGGCGATCGCGCCGGCGGCGAGGTTGCCGAGCGGTGCGGTGCCCAGGAAGGCCAGCATGTAGAAGCCGGCGACGCGGCCGCGCAGGCGGTCGTCGACGATCGTCTGCAGGATCGTGTTCGACGACGCGGCAGCGAGGATCACCCCGCCGCCGAACAGGAACGCCATCGGCAGCGCCGCCGGCAGCCAGGTGAGATAGGCGAAGCCGGCGAGCGCCAACCCCGACACCACGGCGGCCCTGACGATCACGTCGCCCAGCCCCACGACCGTGCGCCGCGACGCGAGATAGAGCGTGGCGACGAGCGCGCCGGCGCCGGCGGTGCCGAGCAGCAGGCCCAGGGTGCCGGGACCGCCGCCGTAGATGTCCTTCGCGTAGACCGGCATCAGCGACACGTACGGGATGATCGTCCACGCGAGGATCGCCACCATCCCCATCAGCGCGCGCGCCGGCGCAAAGCCCTTCACGTAGCGGAAACCCTCCATCCAGCTCTCTGCGAAGCCGTCGCCCGCGCCACGTTCGCGCTCGCGCGGAAACGTGATCGTCGCGAACGACACGAACACCGCGACGAACGAGATCGCGTTGATCGCGAAGCACACCGCCTCGCTGGTCGCCGCGATCAGCAGGCCCGCGAGCGCCGGACCGGCGACGCGGGCACCGTTGACGGCAAACGAGTTGAGCGCGATCGCGTTGGGGAGATCGGCGCGATCGTCGACCATGTGCACGAACAACGACTGCCGCAATGGGATGTCGAACGCGTTGGCGATGCCCTGCCACAACGCGAGTGCGACGAGGTGCCAAGGCTCGACGGTGCCGGTGCCCGCCAGCACCGCCAGCGTCACCGACTGCAGTGCGAGGAGCCCCTGCGTGACGAACAGGCCGTGCTTCCGATTCACGCGGTCGGCGACGACGCCGGCGAACGTGCCGATGACTAGAATGCCAACGTTGGCGCAGAACGCGATCACTCCGAGCAGGAACGCCGAGCCGGTGAGGCGGTAGACGAGCCAGCCCATCGCCACCTGCTGGAGCCACGTGCCGACCATCGAGACGCTCTGGCCGGCGAAGAGGCGCCGGAAGTTGCGGTGCCGCAACGCGCGGAACAGGTGACGCAAGTCCGGCAGGGACATCGGCCCGATGGTACGCCACCGTGACCGCAGGCCGCGGGCGGCACGCCACTTGCATCCCGGCGCTTCACCGACGCATGCGCAGCCCCGCAACGACCGCACAGACCCTGCCGTGAGCGCCCTGCCTGCCACAAGCCTGCTTCGCGAGCCGCTCTGGCACCTGCTGTACCGGTACTGGTTCTGGGGGTGGCTGTTCCTCGACGCCAACACCGGCGACCTGCTGCGGCGGGCTGCCGCGTGGCGCCACAACGTGCAGCAGCGCGTCCACCTGCCGGTCTACATGCGGCGCTGGTGCGCTGCGCTGGTCGTGACGGGAACGGTCGCCGTGGCGATCGAAACGCTCTCCGAGGCGCGCCTCGCCGCGGCGGTCTTCTACACCGGCGCGGTGCTGTGCAGCATAGCCCAGGTGGTCGCCGGGATCGCCTGGGCCTTCCTGCGCGACCGCTGACGTTCGCGTCGAAACCGGGGTCAGACCCCGCTTTCCGGAAATTGGGGTCTGACCCCGGTTTCGATCAGCCCAGCCGCTCGAACTGCGGCTTGAGCTTCGCCAGCGTCGCGGCGAATCCCGCGAGCCGCGCACGTTCCTGCTCGACGACGGCGGCGGGCGCGCGCGCGACGAAGCTCTCGTTGCCGAGCTTCACGTTCGCCTTGGCGATCTCGCCCTCGAGCCGGGCGATCTCCTTGCCGAGGCGCTCGCGCTCCGCCGCCTTGTCGATCTCGATGTGCAGCATCAGGCGCGTCTCGCCGACGACCTGCACGGGGGCATCGGTGGCGGGCAGCTCCGCGCCGACCTTGACCTCGGAGAGCCGTGCGAGCGGCGCCGCGTAGCGGGCGAATGCCGCGAGGCGCGTGCGCTCGTTCGCGTGCGACGAGGCCGCAAGCAGGGGCACCTTGTGCGCCGGCGACAGATTCATCTCGCCGCGCAGCGCACGGCAGGCATTGACGACCGCCTTCAGCGCCGCGACCTCGGCCTCCGCCTCGGCGTCGACGTTCCCCGGCTGCGCCTTCGGATACGGCTGCAGCGAGACTGTCTCGCCCGACTTGCCGGCGAGCGGCGCGACCTGTTGCCAGAGCTCCTCGGTGATGAACGGCATGATCGGGTGCGCAAGCCGCAGCACCGCCTCGAGCACCCGCACCAGCGTGCGCCGCGTGCCGCGCTGCACCTCGGGATCGGCGTCGCCGAGCTGCACCTTCGCCATCTCGACGTACCAGTCGCAGTACTCGTCCCACACGAACTCGTACAGCGCCTTGGCGGCGAGGTCGAAGCGATAGTCGCCGAGCTGGCGGTCGATCTCGGCCTCGACGGCCTGCAGCCTCGAGATGATCCAGCGGTCGACGAACGAGAGCGGCGGCTTCGGCCCGTCCAGCCCGACGTCCTTGCCGGCGACGTTCATCAGCACGAAACGGCTCGCGTTCCACAGCTTGTTGCAGAAGTTGCGGTAGCCCTCGCAGCGGGAGAGGTCGAAGTTGAGCGTGCGACCGTAGGTGGCGAGGCTCGCAAAGGTAAAGCGCAGCGCATCGGCGCCGAACGCCGGGATGCCGTCCGGGAACTGCCTGCGCGTGCGCTTGCCGATCGACTCCGCCTGCCGCGGGTCCATCATGTTCGACGTGCGCTTCGCGACCAGGCCCTCGAGGTCGATGCCGTCGATCAGGTCGAGGGGGTCGAGCACGTTCCCCTTCGACTTCGACATCTTCTGGCCTTCCTCGTCGCGCACGATCGCGTTGATGTAGACGTCGCGGAACGGCACGTGACCGGTGAAGTAGGTCGTGGTCATGATCATCCGCGCGACCCAGAAGAAGATGATGTCGAACCCGGTGACGAGCACCGACGACGGCAGGAACGTGCGGAGCTCGGGCGTGTCGGCGGGCCAGCCGAGCGTCGAGTGGCACCACAGGGCAGACGAGAACCAGGTGTCGAGCACGTCCTCGTCGCGGCGGAAGCTCGCGGGCTCGCGGCCGAGCTTCGCCACCGCATGCGCGCGCGCGGCGGCCTCGGTGCGGGCCACGTAGACGTTGCCGGTCTCGTCGTACCACGCCGGGATCTGGTGGCCCCACCACAACTGCCGCGAGATGCACCAGTCCTGGATGTTGTTGATCCAGTGCAGGTAGGTCGAGATCCACTCGCCCGGAACGAAGCGCACGCGCCCGACCTCGCCGGTCTTCGGGTGCGCGAGCCCCTGCTCGCTCACCGCGGCGAGGCACAGCTCCTGGATCGTCCTGCTCGGCCACAGCGGGTGACTCGCGGGCGCTGGCTTGCTCATCGCCATGTACCACTGGTCGGTCAGCGTCGGCTCGACCACCTCGCCGGTGCGCCCGCACCGCGGCACGATCATCTTGTGCGGCTTCTCGGAGACGAGGAGACCCGCCGCGGCGAGGTCGCCGAGCACCGCCTTGCGCGCCACGTAGCGGTCGAGGCCGCGATACTTCTCCGGGGCGTTGTCGTTGACCTTCGCCTCGAGGTCGAGGATCGCGATCGCCGGCAGGCCGTGGCGCTCGCCGATCGCCCAGTCGTTGAAGTCGTGCGCCGGCGTGATCTTCACGCAGCCGGTGCCGAATTCGCGATCGACGTAGTCGTCGGCGATGATCGGGATCTCGCGCTCCGCGAGCGGCAGCCGCACCGTCTTGCCGATCAGGTGCGTGTAGCGCTCGTCGGCGGGATTCACCGCGACCGCGGTGTCCCCCAGCATGGTCTCGGGACGGGTGGTCGCCACGACCAGGGCTCCCGAGCCGTCCGCGAGCGGATAGCGAAGCTCCCAGAGCTTGCCCTGCTCCTCCTCGCTGTCGACCTCGAGGTCGGACACCGCGGTGCCGAGCTTCGGATCCCAGTTGACCAGCCGCTTGCGCCGATAGATGAGCCCGTCCTCGTGCAGGCGCACGAAGGTCTCGAGCACCGCCGCCGACAGGCCCTCGTCCATCGTGAAGCGCTCGCGCGTCCAGTCGCCGCTGGTGCCGAGGCGGCGCATCTGCTTGGTGATCGCGCCGCCGGACTCCTCCTTCCACGCCCAGACGCGCTCGGTGAACGCCTCGCGCCCCAGGTCGTGCCGCGTCCTGCCTTCGGCCTTCAACTGCTGCTCGACGACGATCTGCGTGGCGATGCCGGCGTGGTCGGTGCCGAGCTGCCAGAGCGTGTTGTCGCCGCGCATCCGGTGCCAGCGGATCATTACGTCCATCAGCGTCTGCTGGAACGCGTGGCCCATGTGCAGCGTGCCGGTGACGTTCGGCGGCGGGAGCTGGATGCAAAACGGCGCAGTCCCCGGCGCCATCGACGGCCGGAACCAGCCGCGCGATTCCCACAGCGGATACCAGGTGCGCTCGATGGCGTGCGGCTCGAAGCTCTTCGCGAGTTCCATGACCTTCTTGTTCTCGCGCCGCCCGAGTGGCGCCGCGCGTGATCGGCAAAGCCGTGGATTATAGCGGCGCGCCCTGCGAACGCCCGGGCGGGCGGGCGAGCGAGCGGCCATGGCCCGACAGGTGGGGTCAGACCCCACCTCCCCGAAAAAGTAGGGTCAGACTCGACTTGTTCAGGAAAGTCGAGTCTGACCCTACTTGTCGAGCAGCTCGCGCAGTGCCGCCGCGACGTCGGCCGGCCGCTCGAGCGGCGCGAGATGCCCGCAGGCCTCGATCACGTGGAGCTTCGCGCCCGGGATGCCGCGTGCCATCTCCTCGTGGACCTCGAGCGGCAGCAGCGCATCCTCGCGTCCGCAGACGACGGCCGTCGGGCAACGGATCGCGGCGAGGCGCGGCCGACTGTCGACCCGGCTCATGATCGCGCGCTGCTGCCTCGCGAACGCGGCGGCGCCGACGCCGCGCGCCATTGCGCGCACGATGTCGGCCACCGCATGATCGTCGAGCCGGCTCGGATGCACCCACTTCGGCAGCAGCTCCTCGACGATGGTGGCGAGCTCACCCGGCGCGCGGGCAATCTGCTTCTCGCGGTTCGCGCGGCCCTCCGGGGTGTCGGGCCGCGCGCTGGTGTCGACGAGCCCGAGCGCCGTCACGCGCTCCGGTGCGCGGGCGACGATCTCCAGCGCGCAGTAGCCGCCCATCGACAGTCCCGCCAGCGCGAAGTGCGCGGGTGCCTTGGCGAGCACGTCGAGCGCGAGCTCGGCCATCGTCTCGCACGTGGTCAGATCCGCAACCTGCACGGTAGCCACGTCGGCCAGTCGATCGGCGACGCCCTGCCAGACGCGTGCGTCGTTGGTGAGGCCGGGAAGCAGCAGCAGGTCGATGCGGCCTTCGCTCATCGCAGGTTCTCCCGCAACCGACGCATGCGCCGGTCCGTGACGCTACTTGACGGGCAGCTTGCCCGCGGAGGACCCCACCGGCGGCACCAGACCCGCCGGCGCGCCGGGTGCGAGTTGCGCCACCTCGACCTGCGACGCATCCGAGAGCCGGTAGAGAAGCCCGGAGGCGTCGTCCTTCAGCACACTGAAGCGGCCGGCGACGACGATCGGGTCGAACGTGTACTTCACGGGAGTCTTCGCGACCACCTCGACCACCGAGTCCGGCCCGGCGGGCAGGCAGAACGAGCAGTGCGGCGGCACCGAAGTGATCAGGAAGCGCTTCTGCTTGTCGCCGACGTCGAGCGGGATCATGAAGCCCTGCACGCGGGTGTCCTTCTTGTCGAGCGCGACGATGTCCTTCGAGAACTCGGGCACCATCTTGCCGCCCTGTTTCACCGACGACACCTGCGCCAGCGTGCGCCACGACACGACGCCCGCCCGTTCGGGCAGGATCTGCGCGGAAAAGTCGCTGGCGGAGGGCAGCCCACCAGGCGGGACCGTGGTGACGGCCTGCGCGAACAAGGGCATCGCAGCGGCGAGAGCCGCGGCGGCGAGTACCAGGGGAATCGGGAAACGCTGCATCGGGATACCTCGCTCAGGAGTCGGCGAGCGTGGCCGCGACATCGAGGCGGTATGCCTGCCAGGCCGGCCACAGCGCAGCCAGTATACCGGCTGCGACCGCAATCCCGAGGACCCCTGCCTCTTCCGGATGCGGCGTCCATGCCGCCGCCGCGAGCGGTGCGGCGGCGGGCACCAGCGTGCCGGCGAAGGCGGCCACCGCGTGCGCGACCGCGAGCCCGATCAGCGCGCCGGCGAGCGCGAGCGCCACCGACTCGGCGATCAGCACCCAGGCGACCTGCAGCCGACTCGCACCCAGCGTGCGCAGGATCGCGAGGTCGTAGCGCCGCTCGTCGAGCGTCTGCACGAGCGCGACGAACAACATCAGGGCAGAAGCGGCGATCAACAGCCAGGCGAACGCGCGCAGCAGGTCGATGCCGACGCCGAAGATCGACAGCAGCCGCGCGGTCTCGTACGCGGGCGACGCCGCGACGAGGTTGGTCGACTCGTTGATCTGACGCGGCAGGCTGGCCGCGGCGAGCGGGCCGACGTAGCGCACCAGCACCATCGTCACCTCGCGGGGCGTCCCCTCAGCCGCGTGCGCGCCCTCGCCCTTCGCGTCGCCTTCGTGCGCGTGCTCGTCCTCCGTCGCCGCGGCGCCGTGATGTGCGTCGTGTACGGCCCAGACGCTCTCGACCGAGGTGAGCGCCATGCGATCGAGCACCGTACCCGTCGGCGCGAGCACGCCGGTCACGCGGTAGGACTCGTCGGCGTGCTCGCCCCCCCTTCCGCGAGCCCGTGCGAGCCCGCGAACGTTCCGCCGACGCCCAGTGCGGACGCGCGTGCAACCTCGCTGCCCAGCACGGCCTCCATCGGCCTCGTCCACAGCGCGCCGGCCGCGAGCCGGCCGCCGTAGTGCTCGACCAGCGCGGCCTCGGTGCCGACGATGCGGAACCCGCGGAAGCTGTCGCCGAGCGCGAGCGGAATCGCCTGCGCGATCATCGGGTTCGCGCGGAGCTGCGCCACGGACGCGAGCGGGATGTTGCCGGGCGGCACGTCGACGTGGAAGACCCCGGCGAGCACCAGTTGCAGCGGACTGCCCTTCGCGCCGACGACCAGGTCGATGCCGGCGGCGTCGCGGGTGAGCCGCCCCTCGAGCTCGCGCGCGACGAGCAGCGTGAGTGCGACGACCGCAGTACCCGCGGCGAGCAGCAGCACGACCAGCGCCGTCGCAAGCGGGCGCCGGCGGGCGTAGGCGAAGGCGAGACGGGTCAGGCCCATGATGCGGGCGCGCCTCGCGCGCTGATGTGACTCGCCGGTTTCATGCCGGCGCCGCGCAGGCCTCGCGGGCCGGCAGCGCGTACACGTGCGGGATCAGCGGTCGCACGCGGGCGTCGTGCGAGGCCACGACCAGCGTTGCCCCGGCCTCCTGCGCCTGCGCGCGCAGGAGCTCGAGCGCGGCCGCGGCGTGCGCGTCGTCCAGGTTCGCGGTGGGCTCGTCGGCTAGCACCAGCACCGGCCGGTTGATCACGGCGCGCGCGATCGCGACACGCTGCGCCTGTCCCTGCGACAGTTCGCGCGG
The DNA here is from genome assembly GCA_963765065.1 of uncultured beta proteobacterium. Lineage (GTDB taxonomy): Bacteria > Pseudomonadota > Gammaproteobacteria > Burkholderiales > Casimicrobiaceae > VBCG01. The sequence goes on from CAVXVH010000014.1 coordinate 158,077, forward strand.
ATACCGGTGCGCGAGGTCGCCGACGTGCACCGCTGCGAGCAGCGCGCGGATCCGCGCGTCGTCGGCAGGAAGCCCGGCAAGCGTCTGCGCAAGGCGCAGGTTGTCGAAGACACGGAGCGCCCCGACCAGGTGCAGCCGCTGCGGCACGATCCCGACCGAGCGGCCGCGCCAGCGGTCGCGCGGCCCCGGGGCCAGCGTGCCAAGATCCGTCCCCGCGACGACCACCCGCCCTCGCGTCGGCGTGGTGAGCCCGGCGAGCACGTGCAGCAGCGTCGACTTGCCGCTGCCCGACGGTCCGGCAAGGAGCCAGGCCTCGCCGGCAGCCGCGCGCCACGACGCGACGGCGAGCACGCGCGTGTCGCCGTACCAGTGCTCGACGCCTTCGAGTTCGAACATGGTGCGACTTTATCGCAACTGCGTTGCACGCGAAACCGCGCGCTTGTGCCGGTGCGCCACTGCCGCACGTCCGCGCCGGCACCCAAACGCTACGCCAGCGCCGCTTCCCGTGCCGCCGGCGCGCGTCGTGCCAGCCCTCGTCCCATTGCATGCGCCACGGCGTCGAGCCGATCCATCAGCTGCGCAAACTCGGCGGGCGTGAGGGCCTGGTCGGCGTCGCACCAGGCTTCGGGCGGATTCGGGTGGACCTCGACCAGCAGCCCGTCGGCGCCGGCCGCCACCGCGGCGCAGGACAGTGCCGGCACCATCCACGCCTTGCCGCCCGCGTGCGAAGGATCGACGATCACCGGCAGGTGGGTCTCCTTCTTCAGCACCGCCACCGCCGTCACGTCGAGCACGTTGCGGTAGGCGGTCTCGAACGTGCGAATGCCGCGCTCGCACAGGATGATCTTGTGATTGCCGCCGGCGGCGATGTACTCGGCCGCCATCAGCCACTCGTTCACCGTCGCGCTCATGCCGCGCTTCAGGATCACCGGCACGTCGACGCGCCCCACTTCCTTCAGCAGGTCGAAGTTCTGCATGTTGCGCGTGCCGATCTGGATCACGTCGACCTTGTGCTCGAGGAACGTGTCCAGCATGCGCACGTCCATCAGTTCGGTGACGACCGGCAGGCCGTGCCGCGCCGCGGCGTCCTGCAGCAGCGCGAGGCCGTCGACACCCGTGCCCTGGAACGCATAGGGCGAGGTGCGCGGCTTGAACGCGCCGCCGCGCATCAGCCGCGCGCCGCCCGCGGCGACCGCGTCCGCGGCCGCATTCATCTGCCCGGGCGTCTCCACCGAGCAGGGGCCGGCGATCATCTGCACGTCGGCGCCGCCGATCTGCGCGCCGCGCACGTCGATCACCGTCGACGCCCTGTGCCACTCGCGCGCGACCAGCTTGTAGGGTTTGAGGATGTGGAGCGCGCGCTCGACGCCGGCCATCGTCTCGAACGTCTCCGGCGCGAGCTTGCGCTCGTCGCCCACGGCACCGATCAGCGTGCGTTCGGTGCCGCGCGACACGTGCACGCCGAGTCCCTGCGCGCGGATCTTCGCCTCGACGGCGGCAATGGCGCGATCGCCCGCGTCGGGCTGCATGACGATGATCATGGTGAATCCCTTGGTGAAGTTCGGCTAGCGTTTGCAGGCATCGCAGGTGCCCTTCACCGTCACCTCGATCCTGCGCCGGCGAAAGCCCGGGGGGAGCGCAATCGCGGGTACGCGCGCCTCCTCGAGGCAGATGACACGCCCGCAGTCGCTGCACTCGAAGTGGGCGTGCGCGTGCACCGCGCGGCCCCCGGTATGCCCGGCGGCGGAGAAGCGCCAGATGCGGTCGTCACCGGCGACCTTGTGCGCGAGGCCCTGCGCGGTGAGCCACTCGAGGACGCGGTAGAGCGTCACGCGGTCGATGTCGTGCCCGCGCGCCAGCCGGCCCTCGATGTCGTGGTGCGACAGCGCCTCGTCGGCGGCGAGGAGCGTCGCGAGCACGTCGATGCGCGCGCGAGTCGCGCGCGCGCCACGTTCGGCGAGAAGCGCCTGCGCGCTCGTGGCGTCGCGCTCGCGGGCCCGACGAAGCGGTAGCACGGCATTCATGGGCCGATGATACCCGTCCGCCAGGGCGGCCAAGCTCCGCCGCGCCGGCTAGCGGACCCGCAGCAGCTTTTCGACAGCCCGCTAGCGCTGGCCGTCGCGCCAGCGCTCGATCTCCTGCTCGAGCGCCTCGGCGACGTAGGTGCGCAGGAGATCGCCCACGTGCTGATTGATCGCGGCGACCAGTTCGGCGCTCGCGCGCTCGACCAGGGGCTGCAGTTGCTCGCCGAGCTTCGCGCGGAGCGTGGTGTCGGTGAAGATGTCGATCCGCTGCAGCACCTGCATCCGGATCTCGTCGACGGCTTCGGCGATGCGTGCGTCGTCGAGCGGCGGCGCGGCCTCGCCTTCGATCGGCAGTTGCGCAACTTCCGGGGCCAGGGCCACCGCGGCAGACGCGTCCGGCGCGCCCATGTCGCCCGCGTCGGCGGACGACTGCACCTCGTAACCCGGCTGCGGCCGCAACGGCGCGAACCCTGCGCGCGCGACGTGATCGGCGATCGCAGGCATGCCGGCGTCGCCGTGCAGGGGCGGCATCGCCATCGGCCCGCGAAGCTCGGCACCGTCGCCCGGCACCGGCTCGGGCGCGCACTCCGGCTCCGGCGTTCGATCATCCACGGGTTCGATGGCGCGTTCCACTTCCTGCGCCGCATCGAACGGGGCTTCGTGCGGGTACTCGGCCTCCGGAGCCGTCGTGCTCGGAGCGGGGGCGAGTGCCGACGCCGGCGCGACGAATCCGGGCGCCGGCTGGTCGAGACCGAGCGGATCGCGTCCGGACGGCGGCGCGACCGGCAGACGGTCGAGTGGAGGCACGACGACGACGGAGTCGGGCGGCTGCCCGAGCACACTCATGTCGCCGCGCGCAGCGATGTCCCAGATCGAAGGCTCGCCGCGCGCGAGGTCGCCGACTTCGGCGGCGTCGGTGGCCACGACAGCGTCGGTCAGGATCGGCACGTCACCCGCGCCCCCGTCGGCAAACGCCGCGGCCTCCCCGGCAGGCTCGATGATGTCGACGACCGCGTCGGTAAGCGTCGGGAAATCGGCATCCGACGACGCAGCGGCATCGTCAACCGGCACGGGTGCAGCGGCCGGCTCGTCGCGCAACGATGCCGGCGTGACGGCCGGCGCGAACCATGGTGTCTCGGGCGCGCTGAAAGCCGGCGAATCGGTCGGGTGAATCGGCAGCGCCGTACGCGCGACCGACGGTGCGATCGGCTCGCGCTGGATCGACCGCGGCGACATCGCGGCCCCCGTCAGCGGCCGCGGCGCCAGCGTGACGGGCGTGGAGGACGGCCGCGCACGCTCGCCCGCCGCGAGTGCGTCGCGATCCCGGCGCATCAGCGCATCGGCCTGCTCGAGGAGTTCGCGCGCGGTGGGCATGTCAGTGCAGGCAAGCCGCCCCGAAGCACCGCCCCGCTCCCGCGGTCGGCGGACGATGTGAGCAAGCGAGTTTCATGCTACGCCTTCCCGGAAAGATTGTGCGCGCGAAGCTCGTAGCCGCGTTCGCGATAGAAGCGGTAGCGCTCGCGCCCCGCGGCCGCATCGGCCGCGTCGACGCCGACGATCTCGGCGAGGCGTGCGAAGCGGCTGAAGAACGGCGCCGGGCTGTCGCGAAGGTTGATCAGCACGTCGGCGGGTCCGTCGTGCTCGAGCGCGTGGTCGACGATCACCGGGGTCTCGGCGGCGATCGGGCTGTCCAACCGGCAGTGCGGAAGGAAGCCCGTCGCGGGCTGCACCCACAGCAGCCGGTCGAGCGCCGCCGTGTCCGCCTCGTCCGCGGTGAGCACGCGCACGCTGCCGTGCTGGGCAAGCGCCTTTGCCGCGAGCCGTGCCGCGACCGCGAGGCGGTCGTCGACGTGCGTGTAGAAGTCGATCGTGGTCATCCGGCAGCGCGCGGGCCATCAGGCCGGCGCGCCCTCGTGGGCGAGCAGCCATGTGGCGAGGAGCGGCACCGGGCGGCCGGTCGCGCCCTTCTCCTTGCCGTCCTTGTGCGAGACGCCCGCGATGTCGATGTGCGCCCAGTCGTACTTCTTCGCGAACTTGGACAGGAAGCACGCCGCCGTGATGCTGCCGCCGGCGCGCCCGGCGACGTTCGCGAAATCCGCGAAGTTGGACGCGAGTCCGTCGTGGTAGTCGTCCCACAGGGGCATCGGCCACGCGCGGTCGTAGGCCTCGTCGCCGGCCGCGCACAGCGCGCGTGCGAGCGCGTCGTTGTTGCTGAACACGCCGGCGGCGACGTGGCCGAGCGCGATCACCATCGCGCCGGTGAGCGTCGCGATGTCGATCACCGCCTCGGGCTCGTAGCGCTCGGCGTAGGTGAGCGCGTCGGCGAGGATCAGCCGGCCTTCGGCGTCGGTGTTGAGGATCTCGATCGTCTGCCCCGACATGCTCTTCACGATGTCGCCGGGCTTGGTCGCGCGTCCGGACGGCATGTTCTCGCAGGTGGGAACGAGGCCCACGATCGACACGGGCGCCTTGAGCTCGAGCATCGTGCGCATCGTGCCGAACACGCTGGCCGCGCCGCACATGTCGAACTTCATGTGGTCCATGTCGGGCGCCGGCTTGATCGAGATGCCGCCGGTGTCGAAGGTGATGCCCTTGCCGACCAGCACGTAGGGCTTCGCCTTCCGCGGCGAATTCATGTACTCCATCACGATGAACCGCGGCGGCTCGTCGCTGCCGCGCGTCACCGACAGGAACGAGCCCATGCCGAGCGCCTCGATCTCGGCGGGCTCGAGCACCTGCACCTTGAGGTCGGGAAATTCGCGCGCGAGCTCCAGCGCGCGCTCGCCGAGGTACTTCGGCGTGCACACGTTGCCCGGCAGGTTGCCGAGGTCGCGCGCGAGATCGGTGCCGTGGGCAATCGCGAGGCCGCGCGCGGCGGCCTTCTCGCCGGTGCCGAGGTCGGAGCGCTGCGGCACGGACAGCGTGAGCTTGCGCAGCGGCCGCCGGACCTCCGTCGGCTGGCTCTTCATCTGCTCGAAGCGGTACACCGACTCCATCGCGACCAGCACGGCGTGCTCGACGCGCCAGCCGACTTCGCGTCGCTTGACCTTTTCCTCGGTCAGGTAGATCACGGCCTCGTAGGAGCCGGTTTCGTTCAGCAGCTTGACCGCGGAGCGCACCGCGGAGCGGAATTCCTTGTCCCGGAAGTCGCGTTCCTTGCCGAGCCCGACCAGCAGGACCCGGTCGGCGAGCGTGCCGCGCACGTTGTGGAGCAGCAGCGTCGAGCCGAGCTTCCCCTCCATGTCGCCGCGGCGGATGATCTCGCTCACGTAACCCCCGGAAGCGCGGTCGATCAGTTCCGCGGACAACGACAGCTTGCGGTTGTCGAACACGCCGACGACGACGCAGGCGCTGCGCTGCTTCTCGGGACTACCGCTCTTTATGGTAAATTCCATCTGGCTCCCCCACGACGGATTTCGTCTTTTTCTTGCCCACAGGCGCAATTCTGGCCATTATCGGCGGGAAACCGCGAAAAAGTCAAAGATGTCCCCGTCGTCATGATCTTCCGCCGCAGCCTGGTCCGCGAGCTCACGCTGACGGCCATCGGGCTGTTCGTCGTCCTGCTGGGGATCCTTTTCACCAACCTGGTGATCCGCCTGCTGGCCCGGGCCGCGGGCGGAACGGTCGCGCCGGACGGCGTGATGGCGCTGATCGGCTTCAACGCCCTCTTCTACCTCAATATCCTGCTGACGGTCGCGCTGTTCCTGACCGTGCTGCTGACGCTGACCCGCTGGTACCGCGACAGCGAGATGATCGTCTGGTTCGCCTCGGGGCAATCGCTGTCGGCGTGGCTGAAGCCCATCCTGCTCTTTGCCGCGCCGTTCCTGGTCGCGATCGTCGCGCTGTCGCTGTTCCTCTCGCCCTGGGCGGAGCGCCGCAAGCACGAGTTCGAGCGGCAGCTCGAGTCGCGCGACGAGATCTCGCTGATCGCTCCCGGGCTGTTTCGCGAGTTCAACCGCGCCAAGCTCGTCGTGTTCGTCGAGAGCGTGAACACGTTCGACGGCACGATCCGCAACGTGTACCTGCAGTCGACCGACGAGACCAAGGACGAGACGACGGTGGCGCGCGTCGGACGGCTCGAGGAACAGCCGAACGGCGACCGCTTCCTCGTGCTCGAGGACGGCCGCCGCTACGAACGCAAGCCCGGCACCCTCGAGTACCGGGTGATCGAGTTCGAGAAGCTCGGGCGGAGGATCGAGCCCGCCGAAGCGCGCGCGCTGCCCACCTCGCGCCGTTCCATCCCGACCGAGACGCTGTTCACCTCCGACGGTCGGCTGGAGCGAAGCGAGCTGTTCTGGCGGATCTCGGTGCCCGTCCTCGCGCTGATGCTCACGCTGCTCGCAATCCCGCTGGGGCAGGTGAACCCGCGCATGGGGCGTTCGTTCAACCTGCTCGCCGCCGCGTTCCTGTACATGATCTACACCAACGGTCTCAACGTCGTGCAGAGCCTCATCGCCCAGGGCAAGCTCGACTTCTGGGTCGGGCTGATCGTGCCGCACACGATCGCGGCAATCACGGTCTTCGTGCTGTTCCGCCACCGCATGGCCCCACCCGGCGGGTGGTTCCGGCGGGCGGCCGCGTGACCACCGGGCGCGCCCGACGATGCGCACGCTGACCCGCTACATCGGCCGCGACGTGCTCGGCGCGACGCTCGTGGTGTTCGCCGCGCTGCTCATGCTGTTCTCGTTCTTCGACCTGATCAACGAGCTGGGCGACGTCGGGGTCGGCAACTACACGATCATCGGGGCGGTGACCTACGTCGCGCTGCACCTGCCCGCGCGCGCGTACGAGCTGTTTCCCGTTTCGGCGCTGATCGGCACGCTGTTCGCGCTCTCGCAGTTCGTCGTCAGCTCCGAATTCACCGTGATGCGCGTCTCGGGCGCATCGCTGTGGCAGGTCGCGTGGGCGGTGATCCGCGTCGGCATCCCGCTCGCGATCGCCACGTTCCTCGCCGGCGAGTTCGTCTCGCCCGCCGCCGAGCGCCTCGCCAACACGCTGCGCGCCTCCGCCAAGGGGGACTCGAGCAGCGTGGTCGCGCAGCAGTTCGACTCGGGGTTCTGGTTCCGGCAGGACATGACCTTCGTCAACGTGCGCTCGGTGCTCGCCGACCTGTCGCTCTCCGGCGTGCGCATCTACGAGTTCGGCCCGGACTTCCGGCTCGTTGCGGTGCGCCGGGCCGAATCGGGGCGATTCGTGCAACCCGGGCGCTGGAAGCTCTCCAACGTGCAGACGACGGCCCTTGCCGGCGACACCGCGACGATGACCACCGTCGCCGAGACGACCTGGGAGACGGTGCTGCGTCCGTCGCTGCTGACCGTCTACCAGGTCGCGCCCGAGCGGCTCGAGCTCGGCACGCTCTACGACAACATCCGCCTGATGGGCGGCAACACCAAGACCACCCGCTTCGAGATCGCGTTCTGGAACAAGATCTTCTATCCGGGCGCGGTGCTGGTGATGATGGTGCTGGCGCTGCCCTTCGCACAGTTCCAGCGTCGCTCCGGCGGCATGGGCGTGCGCATCTTCACGGGCACGATGCTGGGCCTCGCGTTCTTCATGCTCGGCCGCCTGTTCAACAACCTCGGCGTGCTGAACGACTGGCCGCCGCTCTTCGCTGCGACGTTCCCGCTGCTGCTGTTCACCGCGATCGCGATGGGGCTGCTCGCCTGGATCGAGCGCCGTTAGCAAAGTAGGGTCAGACTCGACTTTCCGGTTGCGGCCGGAAAGTCGAGTCTGACCCTACTTTTTTGCCCTGCTCTTTGCCCGGCCGGGTGCGCGCGCGCTACGCCGCGGCTTCCGTGGCGACGACGTCGACCATCTTGTTGCCCTTGGGACCGCGGGTCACGTACTTCACGTGGCCGTCCACGCGCGCGTAGAGCGTGTGGTCCTTGCCGATGCCGACGTTGACGCCCGGATGCAGCCGCGTGCCGCGCTGCCGCACGATGATGCCGCCGGCACGGATCACTTCGCCGCCGTAGACCTTGACGCCCAGCCGCTTCGCTTCCGAATCGCGGCCGTTGCGCGAGCTGCCGCCTGCCTTTTTGTGTGCCATTTCGTATCGCTCCGCGAGGTCAGCCGACGATGGTGTCGATCTTGAGCTCGGTGTAGTTCTGGCGGTGGCCCTGGTGCTTCTGGTAGTGCTTGCGCCGCCGCATCTTGAAGATCTTGACCTTGTCGTGACGGCCGTGCGAGAGCACCGTCGCCTGCACCGACGCGCCCGCGAGCACGGGTTGACCCAGACGCACGTTGTCGCCCTCGCCAACCAGAAGCACCTGGTCGAGAACCACTTGTGCGCCCACGTCCGCCGGCATCTGTTCTACCTTGAGTTTTTCGCCGGGGGCAACCTTGTACTGCTTGCCGCCGGTTTTTACGACCGCGTACATGAGAGGGAACTCCTTGATGGGACCGAGCGGAGCACGTGCCGCGTTGATCGGCAAACTGGCCGGAAGGCTCGGTTTTGTGCTCGGAAAAGTTTTGAATTTTAAGGCCTTTCCTCTGCTGCTGTCAAAGGGCCGAAGTTGGCCGCGATCGCCCCCCACGTGCCAGGCGAGGGCAATTCGGCGATACCGGCCGGCGGCCGCCGGCAATCCGGTAAAATTCGAGGGTTTGCATGCCAGCCGCCGCGCCTCCGCGCCCCGCCGGCGGCCCGGCCGCATGCCGTCCCCCGCCTCCTCCGCGCTCCCATCCAGTGACCCTCGAATTCCTGCAGCCCATCATCGGCCAGGGCATGACCGAGGTCGACGACACGCTTCGTGCCTCGCTCGCCTCGGACGTCCCGCTCGTACGGCAGATCGGCGACTACATCATCGGCAGCGGCGGCAAGCGCCTGCGCCCCGCGCTCGTCCTCCTCGCCTCGGGCGCCTGCGGGCACCACGGCCGCGACCAGTACACGCTCGCCGCCGTGATCGAGATGATCCACACCGCGACGCTCCTGCACGACGACGTCGTCGACGAGTCGTCGCAACGGCGCGGCCGGGCGACGGCCAACGCCGCCTTCGGCAATGCCGCCGCGGTCCTGGTCGGCGACTTCCTCTACTCGCGGGCGTTCCAGATGATGGTCGCCCTCGACCGCATGCCGGTGCTGCGCATCGTCTCCGACGCGACCAACGTGATCGCCGAGGGCGAGGTGATGCAGCTCATGCACTCCGGGCGTGCCGACGTCGACGAGGAGGCCTATCTCGCGGTGATCCACCGCAAGACGGCCAAGCTGTTCGAGGCGGCGGCGCGCCTCGGCGCCGTGCTCGGCGGGAACGTGGCGTGGGAGGATGCGCTCGCCCGCTACGGCAAGCACGTCGGCACCGCCTTCCAGATCATGGACGACGTGCTCGACTATTCGGGCGAAGCCGCGGCCATCGGCAAGAACCTGGGCGACGACCTCGCCGAGGGAAAGATGACGCTGCCCCTGATCCGGGCGCTGGCGGTCGGCAACCTCGCCGCCGGAGACACGATTCGCCGGGCGGTCGAAGGCGGCGGGCGTCTGGTCGATTTCGGGCCGGTGATGCGGATCCTCGAGGAGACCGGAGCGCTCGGCTACGCCCGCGACCGCGCCGTCGACGAGGGCCGCAAGGCCGTTGCCGCGCTCGGCGGCCTGCCGCCTTCGCCGCACGCGCAAAGCCTGCTACAATTGGCGACTTTCGCGGCCGACCGCACGTACTGAGTCGTTTCGAGCGGTACCACGCGCGGCGCGGGCAGTCCCAATCGGGGTGTAGCTTAGCCTGGTAGAGCGCTACGTTCGGGACGTAGAGGCCGGAGGTTCAAATCCTCTCACCCCGACCAGTCGATCGAGAACACGCCGCGGCTAAGCCGCGGCGTTTTCCTTTCCGGGCCGGGTGCGGTCAGCGGCCGGAGACGACGAGCACGACGTTCGCGACGATCTCGTAGAGCGCGTCGTGCGAGGCCTGCAGCGCGGGCGCAGAAGGCACGAAGTCCATCAGGCGGATGGGACCCGCCGACGTGAGGCCCGTGGGAGCCGCGACCGTCGCGATTCCCGCCGCGGCGAATTCCGCCCTCGCCCGCGGCATGTCCATCGCGTGCGCGACCAGGACGACCGTCGAGACGCCATCGGCCTTCAGCAACGCCGCGGAAAACTGAGCGTTCTCGTGCGTGTTGCGGGAGCGATCCTCGGCCCACCGCACCGCGACGCCGTACTCGGCCTCGAGCACCGCCCGCATGATTGCCGCCTCGGAGGATTGCACGTCCGGCATCGAGCCCCCCGCGACCAGGACCGGCAGGCCGGTCTGCCGCGCGACGCGGGCCCCGTAGCGCACGCGCTCGGCCGTGAACCGCGCCATCGTGTCCCCGCCGTACTCGGGCGCCAGGCGCCGGGTGCCGCCGCCGAGGATCACGATCGCCTGTGCCCGCTTCGCGTCCGCGTAGTCGAGCGGCCGCATGTCGAACGGCCGCGCGAGCAGCCACGCGACGATCGGCAGGCACAGCAGCACGAGCGAGAGCGCGCCCGTCCAGATCATGGCCCGACCCGCCCAAGGCGCGCGGCGCGCCACCACCAGGCCGACCAACGCGAGGAGGATCGGTCCCGCGGGCGGCAGCACGAGCGCCTTGACGATCGCTTTCAGCGTGAACGCGAACTCCAAGCTAGCGGGTCCTCGCGAGCAGCGCCCGCAGATGCTCGGCCGGCACCGCGTAGGCAATGCCCGAGGGCTGGGTCAGCGCCGACTCCTTGGTCGCCTTGACCAGCACCATGTTGAGCACACCCAGCACCTTGCCCGTCTCGCCGTCGTAGAGCGGACTGCCGCTGTTGCCGGGGTACGCGGTGCCGTCGAGCTGGAACACCGGGAATGGCCCGGCCGCGATCCGCTTCACCGTCGCCGCGTCGAGACTGCCGGAGGACGGCTGCGGGATGGCGATCGGCGTCACCGCGGCTACCAGTGCGCGATGGGTCGCGGGATGGGGCCCCAGCACGGCACCGATCGGAAAGCCCGTGAAGTAGGCGGTGCGTCCCTCGCGAACCGCGGTGGAGTCGCCCAGCGCGAGCGCGTGCAGCGGCCCACCGTCGATCGAGAGCACCGCAAGGTCGTGGTCGTGGTCGGTCGCGACGCGGCGCGCCGCTCGCACCTGCACCTGCGGCTCACTCGAACCTTCGCGCGGCGGCGCCGGCAGCAGGATCGCAATCGTCTCGCGCTTGTCGGCGTCGAGCGTGGCGGGCAGGACGTGCGCGTTGGTGACGACCTGCGTGCCGTCCCCGATCGCGAACGCGGTGCCCCGGAACTGGAATGGCGGCGAGCGCGTACGCTCGTACGTGCCGATGGCGACCACCGAACGCTTGACGCGTGCGATCGTCTCCTCGACGCCTCCAGCAATCGCCGCGAACGGCGACGCGAGCACACCCGCGACGAGCGCCGCGGTCGCAACTCGCACGGCCGCCGGCATCGCCGCGGTCAGTCGCCGGCCGCGCGGATCGGCGCCGCGCGGTCGCGTGCCGCGCGCGACTCGTACCACGGCATCGCCTCGGCGAGTCCCTCGCGCACGCCGTGCGTGGGTGCGTAGCCCAGGAGTCGCGTCGCCTTGCCGATGTCCGCCTGCGAGTGGCGCACGTCGCCGTCGCGGAAGTCCTGGTAACGCGGCGGCGGCATGGCGAGCGCCGGATGCCGCGCGCGCAGCAGGTCGCGCAGCGCTCCCGCGAGGTCGTTGAGCGAAAGACGCCCGCCGACCGCGACGTTGTAGACCTGCCCGATCGCGGCCTCGTCGGCGACGGTGGCGGCGAGCAGGTTCGCCTGCACGACGTTGTCGACGTAGCAGAAGTCGCGCGTGGTGTCGCCATCGCCGTTGATGGCGATCGCGTTGCCGTCGAGCATGGTCGCGACCCACTTCGGGATCACCGCGGCGTACGCGCCCTCCGGATCCTGCCGCGGGCCGAACACGTTGAAGTAGCGCAGCCCCACGGTCTCGAAACCGTAGCAGCGACCGAACACGTCGGCGTAGAGCTCGTTCAAATACTTGGTGACCGCGTACGGCGAGAGCGGCCGGCCGATCTGGTCCTCGACCTTGGGGAGAGCCGGATGATCGCCGTACGTGGACGACGACGCCGCGTAGACGAAGCGCGCAACGCCGGCATCGCGCGCCGCGACCAGCATGTTGAGGAAGCCGGTGCCGTTCGCCTCGTGCGTGGCGAGCGGATCGGCCATCGACCGCGGCACCGAGCCGAGCGCCGCTTCGTGCAGGACGACGTCCACGCCTTCGCAGGCCTGACGGCAGGCGATCAGGTCGGCAATGTCGGCTTCGACGAAGCGGTGCCGCTGCCACGCCGCCTCGCCGACCGCCTCGCGCGCTTCGTCGAGGTTGCTGCGGTGTCCGGTCGAGAAATTGTCCAGCCCCACCACCTGCTGGCCCATCGCGAGCAGCGTCTCGACGAGGTGCGAGCCGATGAATCCGGCGCTGCCGGTGACGAGCCAGCGGCGCGGCCGCGCCGCGAGCTCGCGGCGAATCGCCGCGGACGCCGGCGACGCCGCGAATCCCCGCGCCATCAGAGTCTCCAGACGGTCACGCCGCGGGCCCGCAGCGCCGCGGCGTCGGCCTGGCACTTGACGTCCGCGTACACGCCGCCGGGGACGAGCTTGCCGACGAAGTCGTCGAGCGGGCGCGCCCGGAACTCCCGGTGCGCGACTGCGGCGACGATGGCCGCCGCCCGCGGCAGCGCGTCGAAGGCAGCGAGCGTCGACGCCGTACTCGTGCTGCGCCTCCGCCGCGTCGGCAAGCGGGTCGTGCACGTGCACGACGGCGCCGTAGGACTCGAGCTCGCGGATGATGTCGATCACGCGCGAGTTGCGCAGGTCCGGGCAGTCTTCCTTGAACGTCAGCCCGAGCACGATGACGTGCGCGCCGCTGCACGCGCTGCCGGCTGCGATCATCTGCTTGATCGTCTGCTCGGCGACGAACTTGCCCATGCCGTCGTTGATGCGCCGGCCGGCGAGGATCACCTGCGGGTGGTAGCCGAGCTTCTCGGCCTTGTGCGTCAGGTAGTACGGGTCGACGCCGATGCAGTGGCCGCCGACCAGGCCCGGCCGGAACGGCAGGAAGTTCCACTTGGTGCCGGCGGCCTCGAGCACCTCCAGCGTGTCGATGCCGATGCTTGTGGAAGATCAGCGCCAGCTCGTTCATCAGCGCGATGTTGAGGTCGCGCTGGGTGTTCTCGATGACCTTGGCGGCCTCGGCCACCTTGATCGACGATGCGCGGTACACGCCGGCCGTCGACGACCGATCGCGTAGACGTCGGCGACGCGCTCCAGCGTCTCCGGCGTGTCGCCGGAGACGACCTTGGTGATGCGGGTGAGCGTGTGCTCCTTGTCGCCGGGATTGATGCGCTCGGGCGAGTAGCCGACGAAGAAGTCCTGCTTCCACTTCATGCCCGAGTCGCGCTCGAGCACCGGAATGCAGACCTCCTCGGTCGCGCCCGGGTAGACGGTCGACTCGTAGACGACGGTGGCGCCGCGCTTCAGTGCGCGGCCGACGAACTCGCTCGCGCCGACCAGCGGCGAGAAGTCGGGCTGGTGCGCGTCGTCGACCGGCGTGGGGACGGCGACGACGATGAAGTCCGCCTCGGCCGAGCGCGGCGGGATCCGTCGTCACTTCGAGCCGCTTCGCGGCGGCGAGCGCCTCGCGGCTCACCTCGCCGGTCGGGTCCTCGCCGCGACGGTACGCGTCGACCTTGGCCTGCGAGAGATCGAAGCCGACCGTACGGAACTTGCGGCCGAACTCGACCGCGAGCGGGAGCCCGACGTAGCCAAGGCCGACGACGGCAACGACCTGGTCGCGGATGGAAGGGTCGACCACGGGATCGACGAGGTTCTTGTTGACGATGTCGTTCATGATGGGAAGTGCCGGTTGCCTCGGATGAGAAACGGTCGTGCCGCGGATGCGCGCGCGGATCAGAGCGTCTTGAGCAGCGCCTCGGCCTCGGCCTTGGCCGGCGAGGGGCGCGGATCGCGGCTGACCACCGATTCGAGCTCCCGCTTCGCCCCGGCCTTGTCGCCGGTCTTGACGAGGGCGCGGGCGAGGTTCACCCGCAGCCGCGGATCGGCCGGCGACAGGTTGGTCGCCATGCGCAGCATCGTCAACCCGCGCTGCGTCTCGCCCTGTGCGATGAGGATCGTCCCGAAGGTGTCGATGATGCTCGGGTTGAGCGGCGCGAGCCGGTACGCGCGCTCGCCGAGCTCGCGCGCCTCGGGCTTGCCCTGCTCGTTGAGGAGCCACGCGAGGTTGTTGAGGACGATCACGTTCTCCGGCTCGAGCGCGAGCACGGCGCGGTAGTACACGACCGCGCCGGCGTTGTCCTTCGCCGCCTGCTTCTGCTGCCCGACGAGCGACAGGAACGCGACGTCCTTCGGGTGGTCCTTGGTCCACCGGTCGGCGAACGCATTCGCCTCCGCCGTCTTGCCGCCCGCGACGAGCAGGCCGTGGTAGCGCGCCGCGAAGTTGGCGTTCGGCTGCTTGCCCAGCACCTCGCGCATCGCGGCAGCGGCCTCGGGAAACTGCCGCTGGGCGGCGAGGAGCTCGCTTTCGAGCGCCCAGCCCATCGCTTCTCCCGGCCGCTCCTTCTGCAGACGCTTCGCCTCGGCCATTGCCTCGCCGGGCTTGCCCGCGGCAAGCTGCGTCGCGGCCAGCGCGAGCAGCGCCGGCGGGTAATCGGGCTGGATCGCGAGCGCCTTGCGCTGGGCCTCGATCGCCGCCGCGTAGTCCTTCTGCGCGACGTAAGCCTCCGACACGCGCAGCGGCGCATTGGGATTGCGCGGCTGCAGCTCGGTCAGCTTGACGAACGTGTCGCGCGCCTGCCCGTACTCCTGGTTCGCGATCTGCATCGAGCCCAGCATCTCGATCACCTGCGGATCTTCCGGAAGCGCTGCCGCGGCGTTGCGCGCCGCCTCGAGCGCGCCGCGCAGGTCGCCTCCGCGACGCAGGTGCCCGATCAGGGCGAGTCGTGCGAGCGACGAGGACGGATTCGCCGCGGTCGCCTTGTCGAGCGCGGACTTGACGTCGGCGGCAGGCGCCCCCGAGAGCGCGAGCAGCTCTGCCAGCGCGATCTGCAGATACTCGTTGCGCGGGTCGGCGGCGATCATCTTCTCGTAGCGCGCCTTCGCGTCACCCGGCTTGTTTTCGAGGAGATCGAGTGCGGCGAGCGACCGCGCGGCCGAGAGGCGTCCCGGCTCGGCCGCGAGCGCCTTGCCGAAGCTCGCCCGGGCGCCGGCGTAGTCGCGCTTGCCGAGCTGCACGTTGCCGCGCAGTTCGCTCGGCAGCGCACCGGGCTGTTTCTTCTCGATCGTCGCGACCACCGCGAGCGCCTTGTCGTATTCGCGACGCGCCATGTGCGCCGCATACAGCGCGAGGTCGGCCTGCGTCGCGGACGGCTCCGCGGCCGAGATGCGCTCCAGGTCGCCCATCGCGCGCGTCACGTCACCCTGCGTGAGCCGGACCTGCGCGAGGCGCACGCGCGCGGCCGAGCCCGACTTCTCGAGCTCGGCCGCCTTCTCGAACAAACGCATCGCGCCCACCGCATTGCCGTTCAGCACCTGCGCCTCGCCGGCGAAGCGCAGCAGGACCGAATCGTCTGGGATGCGGCGGATCGCCGCCTCGGCGGCCTCGGCCGCCTGCACGGTGCGGCCCGAGCGGAGGTAGGTCGCCACCAGCATGCGATTCGCCCCGCGATCGCTGGGTGCCTGCGACACGACGCGGCGCAGCGCATCCTCCGCCGCGACCCATGACTGCAGTTGATAGTTCGCCACCCCGGCGAGGAACAGCGAGGGGGTGTGGTTGGGCCGGGTAGCGAGCAGCGGTTGCGTGAGATCGCGCGCCTTCGCGTAGTCCGCCTTGGCGATCGACGCCAGTGCCTCGACGTACACGGTGCGGAAGTCCTCCGGCGCGTTCTTCTTCAGCACCGCGATCTCCGCGTCGGCGCGTGCGAGGTCGCCCGTCGCGACGAGCAGCGGTACCAGCGCCGCGCGCATCTGCACGTCCGCCGGCTTCGCGGCGACCGCCGCCGCGAGCAGCCGCACCGCGTCGTCACGCTTGCCCTGGACGTTGAAGACCTCGGCCTTCAGCACGGTGGCCTCGGGGTGATGGGGTGCGGCGGCGAGCGCCTCGTCGAGCGCCTTCGACGCTCCCGCCATGTCGCCCGCCATGCCGAGCATCTGGGCACGCACGGTGAGTGCCCGCGCGTGCTGCGGCTTCGCGGCGAGCGCGGCGTCCACCGCCAGCCTGGCGTTGTCGCGGTTGCCCTGCGCGAGCCACGCCACCGCAATCGTCGCGGCCAGGTCCGCGCGTGCCTGCGGGTCGGCGACGGTGACCTTGCCGAACTCGCTCGTGACCTTGCGCGGGTCGCCCTGGGCGAGCACCGCCTGCGCGAGCAGCGGCTGCACCGCGTCGGCGGAATAGCGCAGCGAGTCGGCCTTGCGCAGCTCGGTTTCCGCCGGGCCGGGCTCGCCGTTCTCGAGCAGCGCGCGTCCGAGCAGGAAGCGGATCTCCGCGTTCTCGGGCTCCGCCTGGCGGGCGTTGCGCAACTGGATGATCGCGGCCCTCGGGTCCGACTTGGCGAGGTAGGACTTGGCCGACTCGACGAAGGTCGCGGCGTCGTCGCGCGAGCACGCCGGCAGCGCGAGCACGAGCCCGAGGGCGACCGCGGTCAGGACGAATCGGTGGGGGCGGCGGAATGCGTTCATGGTCTTGGACCCGAGTGGGTGGGATGGCGGCACGTGCCTCACTTGAGCCCGAAGCGGTGCATGAGGTCGTAGAGCGTGGGACGCGACACACCGAGCATCTCGGCGGCGCGGGTCAGGTTGCCGTTGACGCGCCCGAGCGCCCGCACGACGGCGTTGCGCTCCGCGGTCTCGCGCACTTCGCGCAGGTTGAGCGACTCCGACTCGGCACCCGACAGGCCGAGGTCGGAGGCGCCGATGGTGTTGCCGTCGACGATGATAACCGCGCGCTTGATGACGTTCTCGAGCTCGCGCACATTGCCGGGCCACGCGTGCGCCTCGATGGCCGCGATCGCGTCCGGCAGCAGCGTGACCGAACCGCGCCGCTGCTCCTCGGCGATGCGCCGCGCGAACGCGTGCGCGAGCAGCGCGGCATCGCCCGGTCGCGCACGCAGCGGCGGGATCTCGACCACGATCTCCGCGAGGCGATAGAACAGGTCCTCGCGGAAGCGCCCGGTGGTGATGTGATCCTTCAGCTCCTGGTGGGTCGCGCACACCACCCGGGTCTCGACCGGGATCTCCTGCCTGCCGCCGACCCGCTCGATCACGCGCTCCTGCAGGAAGCGCAGCAGCTTGGCCTGCAGCGACATCGGCAGGTCCCCGATCTCGTCCAGGAACAGCGTCCCGCCCTGCGCGAGCTCGATCTTGCCGGGGGTCTGCCGCGCCGCGCCGGTGAAGGCGCCCTTCTCGTAGCCGAACAGCTCGCTCTCGAGCAGCGTCTCGGGGATCGCCGCGCAGTTGATCGCGACGAACCGCGACGTCGCCCGCGGCGACAGGTCGTGCAGCGCCCGCGCGACCAACTCCTTGCCGGTGCCCGACTCGCCAAGGATCAGCACCGTCGCCGACGTCGGCGCGACCTTCTCCACGGTGCGCAACACGCGCTGCATCTCGGGATCGAGCGTGAGGATGCCGGCGAGCGGGCGGGCCGGCGTCACCGTCTGCAGGCGCTTGAACTCCGACTGCAGCTCGTGCAGCCGGTAGGCGCGATCGATGGTGAGGCCGAGCACGTCGGCGTCGAACGGCTTGGTGCAGAAGTCGTAGGCACCCAGCGCGATCGTCCGCAGCGCATTGGCGCGGTCGTTCTGGCCGGTCAGCACGATGATCTTCGTGTCCGGCGCGAGCTGGCGCATCTCCTGCAGCAGGGCGAAGCCCTCGGTGGGGTCGTCCGGATGTGGGGGCAGGCCCAGGTCCATCGTCACCACGGCCGGCTCGAAGCGGCGCAGTTGGGCAATCGCCGACGCGCGATCGTCGGCGACCACGGTCTCGTAGGCGTCGAACGCCCAGCGCATCTGCTTCTGCAGCGCGGGGTCGTCCTCGATGATCAGCAACGGCTTGCGCGTCTCCGCCATCAGGCGGCCTCCTTGATCGGTGTGGCCGGATCGGCCGAGCCGTCGCCCCGCGGCAGCAGCACGCGCACGCGCGTGCCGGTGCCTTCGCGGGAATCGACGAGGATGCGTCCGCCGAGGCCGGTGACGTACTGCTGGCTCTCGTAGACGCCGATGCCCATCCCCGAGGACTTGGTGGTCTCGAAGGGCTTGAACAGCCGATCGCGCACGAACTCGGGGCTCATGCCGGCACCGGTGTCGGCCACTTCGACGGACGCGAAGCGGTCCTCGCGCGCGGTGGCGACCCGCACGCTGCCGCCGGCGGCCGTGGCGTCGAGGGCGTTCTGGACCAGGTGGCCGATGACGTGCTCGAGCCGGTCCTCGTGACCCAGTGCGGTGATGCCCGGCGCGAGCGCGAGATCGATCGCACCGGGACGCGAGGCCTTGGCCGCGCAGACGCGGCGCACGATCGGCTCCAGGTCGAGCGGACGCGCGTTCTCGACCGGCGTCGTGCCCATGCGCAGCTGCAGCATCAGGTTGTTCATGCGCGTCACGACGTTGGCGACGGTGTCGAGCATGTCGCGCTGGAACTCGGGGTTGTCGCGGTGGCGCTCGGCGTTCCTGAGCATGAGCGACAGCTGCGCGACGAGGTTCTTGAGGTCGTGCACGACGAACGCGGACATGCGGTTGAAGGCATCGAACTTGCGCGCCTCCAGCAGCGCCTCGGTGGCGGAGAGCTGGGCGAGGTACACCGCCGCCGCCCGGCCCGCGGCCTTGAGGAGATCGCGCACCTCCCAATCGATCTCGATCGGCGTGCGCGGGCTCGCGAGCACCACGAAGCCGACGAGGTGGTCGCCGGTGTTGAGCGGCACGACCAGCCACGCGTCCGGGCGTTCCGCGAGCCACGTCGGCAGCGCGAGGCCCGGGTACGCCGCGGGTGCCAGCAGCACGTCCGGCACGGTCACGACCCAGCCGCGATCGATGAGCAGACCGGACAGTGATGCGTCGCGCGGCAGCTCGTGGTCGATCGGCGCCATGTTCAGCCGGGCGGCCGGGCGCCAACCCTCGCGCTCGTCGCCGAGCCAGAGGGCTCCGCCGGTACTTTCGACCAGGTCGGCGAGCGCCATGATCGCGCGCTCCTGCGGCCGCAGCACCGCGTTCTCCGTGGACAGCGTGCGGGTGAAGCGCAGCCACTCCTCCCGGTAGTCGTAGCGGTAGGAGAAGAAATGCTTGCTGACGAACACCTTGAGGCGCGACCGGAAGCGCCCGGAGGTCAGCACCAGCGCGCCGAACACGATCGCCGCGAACAGCAGCTCGATCTGCAGCGCGCGGCCCCAATCGCCGCCGAGGTAGCGCAGCAGGTAGCCCGCGCCCGCGACGACGAGCAGGAACACCCCGGAAATGAGCAGCGCGGTCGACTGGTACACGACGCCGCGCGACAGGTGCATCTCGATGGTCCAGCCGGTGTTGCGCACCGTGGCGATCGCGAGGAACGGGATCACCAGCGCGTTGGCGACCCCCCGCGCGACCCAGACATCCCCGTCCAGCCGGCCGAACAGCATGCCGTCGGCGTACAGGAACAGGTCGAAGCCGAACACGCCCGCCAACCCGATGACCAGCGGCTTGATGCCCCAGCGCGCCTGCGGATGGGCGCGGCGGTAGATCTGCTCGGTGGCGACGAGGCCGAGGATCGCGAGCCCGACGCGCACCGCGAATTCCAGGCGCTGGTTGGCAGCGCCCAGGGCCGGCCCGACACCCGTGCCCTCCGTCAGGAGCACGCTCGCGACGAGCAACAGGAGGGCGATGGCGAGGCTGGTGCCGGGCAGCGCCGAGCGGATGCCGTCGAACCTTCCGCCGGCGAGCAGCAGCGCGATGAAAGCGAACCACGCGGCGTAGCGCAGCGTGTCGGCGACGTTGGCCGCCGTCAGCAGCTCGAGCACGCCGTCGCGCCCGAACAGCGCCGAGCAGACCGCCCAGACCACCGTCAGCAGCACCACGAGGAGCAAGAGCGACCCCCGCGCCCCACCCTTCCAGCCCAGCGCCATGCGCAGCGCGAGCAGCAGGTAGCCGACGACGGCGAGGCCGTAGCTCCAGAAGGCGGCGGTGGAAAAGGTCGTACCGGTCAAAGCGTCGGCTCGGTGGGGCCCCGAAGAGTAAACCCTAGCAATGGACAGGCCAGAACGGGATGTCCCGGCCATCCGTGTCGACCCCGCGACGCTCGCCGCGGGGAGCCGGCCGCGACCGGGCCGGCCATCGGGCGGCGCGACGACGCGCCGTCAGTGCGCGCCCTCGCCCAGCATGACCACGCGGACGGTCTCGAGGAGGACGAGGATGTCCAGGGCGAGCGTGTGGTTCTTGACGTAATAGAGATCGTATTCGAGTTTGCGCACCGATTGCTCGACCGTCGCGCCGTAAGAGTAGCGCACCTGCGCCCAGCCGGTCAGGCCGGGCTTGACGCTGTGCCGGACCGCGTAGAAGGGGATCTGGGCGGTGAGGATGTCGACGAACTCCGGCCGCTCCGGACGGGGCCCCACGAAGCTCATTTCGCCGCGCAGGACATTGAACAGCTGCGGCAGCTCGTCGATGCGGAGCTTGCGGATCATGCGCCCCACGCGGGTCACGCGCGGGTCGCGGGCGATCGCCCAACGCGCCTTGCCGCCCTTCTCGGCGTCGTGACCCATGCTGCGGAACTTGAAGACGGTGAAGATCCTGCCGTTGAAGCCGACGCGCTCCTGACGGTAGATCACCGGGAACCCGGTCTCCAGGGCGATCGCGAGCGTCGTCACGATCATCAGCGGCAACGTGACGATCAGCAGCGCCAGCGCGGCCGAGAGATCGAACACCCGCTTGACCACCGTGCGCAGCCACCCCTGCCGGTAGCCGTTGCCGTAGATCAGCCAGCTCACCTTGACGAGCTCGATCGGCACCTTGCCGTGCACCCGCTCGAAGAACCGGGCGAGATCGGTGATGTCGGCGCCATACAGCCGGCAGTCGAGCAACTCGCGCAGCGGCAGCACGCCGCCACGCTGCTGGCGAACCGCGACGATGATCTCGTCAACCTTGAGCTCGCGGACGGCCTGCTGCAGCGATTTGCCCTCCACCACGGTCCGGTTCGCCGAGACCACCCGCTCGGGGACCTTCTCCAGCGGGAAGAACCCGACGAGCTGGAGGCCGGGCGGATGCGTCGCCGCCAGCGAGGCCTCGACCAGGCGCGCCTCGGGACCGGTGCCGAGCACGAGCACCCGGTGCGGGAACAGGGCCGTGACCAGCGGCACGAGCAGCGCGTGCCGCAACAGCAGCAGCCCGCCGATCCCGAACAGGACGACGAGATCGACGTGCTCCTGGAATTCGCGTCCGCCCGGGAGCACGTTCGCCACGACGTAGGCAAGCGATACGCCGATCGACGGGGCGAGCAGCAGGCGCAGCAGATAGCCGCTGCTGGTCACTTTCTCACCGCGGCGGTAGATGCCGAAGGCGCCGTTCAGCAGCAGGATGAGGAACGCGAACACCAGCGCCGGCACCACCACGGAGCGCGCCGGCCAGTTGAGCTGCGAATAGAGGTGCAGCACCGCCGCGCCGGCGGCGAACAGCCACAGCAGCTCGACCGCCAACTGGGCGAGCGTCGCGGCGGAGAAATTCTGGCGCAGGGAGGCGAACATCAACGCGCTCCGCTGCAATGCGCCCGCGGCAGTTTCGGCTGGGAGTGTGGCGTGGTCGCGGGCGGCATTCGTGGCGGCTGATTTGGTACATCGAGGCGGGGCGTCACCGCGGCGGCACTGCCCAACGCACGGATGCAGAAATCGGGCCTATGCCCGAATCCTGCGCGTGACCCATCATTTTGCCAAGATTGCGGTTACGGATTCGCGAAACGCGACGAGCGGCAAGGACCGCGATGGCAACAGGACCGCAGCCTTCAGGCCCAGAGCCTTGTGCAGTACAACAGAGGCGAGCTCACACGCTCGCCGTCCGGGTGCGGCACTACGCGGCAGGGACTCAGGGAACGACTGTCCACGCCGGGCTCGCCAGCAGGGGCGACGAGACGCGCGTGCTGAGTCCATTCATCAGCCACATGGCCGTGATCCCGGTCGCCGGATCGTTCCACACGAGATCGGCACGCCCGTCGTCGTCGAAGTCGTCCACCGCGGCCACGGTGCTGCCCGGATTGGTGATTGCCCCCCCGGCGGCCAACGCGAGACCGTCCATCAGCCAAAGATGGGTGGCCCCGCTGACGCTGTTCCTCCAGACCAGGTCGGCTCGGCCCTCGCCGGTGAAGTCTGCCGCGTGGGTGGGCATCCATTCGGGAGCCGCCGCGACGATCGCCCCGGAGGTTCGCGCGACTCCGCTCATCAGCCAGACGGCGACCTCGCCGGTGGACGCATTGCGCCAGACGAGATCGTGCTTGCCGTCCCCGTCGAAATCTCCGGTGAGGACGACGCTCCAGTCCGGTTTGGCGAGGACGATGGCGCCGGTTCCGTAGGTCAGCCCATTCACGTTCAGGATCCAGATCGCGACCTCCCCCGTCACCGAGTTGCGCCAGATCAGGTCGGACCGCCCATTTCCGTCGACATCGGCGACGTGCGTCACCTTCCAATGGGCGTCGACGAGAAGCGTCGCTCCGGAGGCGAACTGCGCGCCGTTCATCAACCACACGGACGTATTTCCCGTGCCATCGTTGCGCCAGACCAGATCGGAGCGACCATCGCCGTCGAAATCGCCGGTGTGGGTGATCTTCCAGGCCGGATCGCCCAGCAAGGGGGCCGACAGGACCACGGACGTTCCGTTCACGATGCGCGCGCTGGTAACGCCCGACGTGGCGTCTCGAACGAGGAGATCCTGGCGCCCATCACCATCCAGGTCCGCCGTGTGCGTCACTGCTTCCGGCGCGGAAACGCCGAGGTCGCCCGTTGCTATCGCCTCGACGCCATTCATCAACCAGACCGCGTGGCGTCCGTCGGCAGCATTGCGCCAGAGCAGGTCGGCTTTGTTCGAGGCGTCGAAGTCACGCTGGGCCCAACGCTTGACCGCCCCCACGGCGGGTGTCACCGCGTTCGACGCCGCCGACGGTTGGCCCGGTCCCGCCGCATTCACGGCGACGACCGTGAACGAGTAGGTCACCCCGTTCACCAGTCCGGTAACCGTGCGCGCGGTCGCCGTCGTGCCCGTTTGCTGATCGACACCCCCGGGCGGCGACGCCGTGACGACATAGCTGGTGATCGGGCTTCCGCCGTTACTGGACGGGGGCACGAAACTGATCGTGGCCTGCCCATCGCCCGCTGTCGCCACCACGCCGGTCGGGGCGCCCGGGGGACCGGCGGGAACGGAAGGCACGACGGCATTCGATGGCGCGGAGGCGGGTCCCGGCCCGAGCGCATTGTGAGCCGTGACCGTGAACGTGTATGACGTGCCGTTGACGAGCCCGGTGATCCAGCGGGTCGTCGCCGCCGTGCCTGCCTGCTGATCCGTGCCGCCGGCCGGAGCCACGGCCACGCTGTAGTGGGTGATTGCACTGCCGCCGTTCGTGGACGGTGGCGCGAACGAGACGGTAGCGGAAGCATTCCCGGCGGTGGCGACGACGTTCAGCGGCGCGCTCGGGACCGTGGCGGGCGCGGATGGCGTGACGGCGTTGGTGGGAACCGACGGCGCGCTCGTCCCGATCGCATTCGTCGCCGTCACGGTGAACGTGTAGGACGTGCCGTTCGCAAGTCCCGTGACGAGGCGCGTCGTCGCCGTGGTACCGGCCTGCGCGTCGATGCCGCCCGCCGGGTTCGACGTGACGTTGTATCTCGTGATCGGGCTGCCGCCGTCGTTGGAGGATGCAGTGAACGTGACCGTGGCCGACCCATTGCCGGGCGACGCCGTCGCGGCGGTCGGCGGGGACGGCACCGTCGGACCGGAGAAGTTGAGCTTGAGGCCGTAGACCGCTGTGTGCCCCCCAAGGATGATGTACTGGTCAACCTCCGGGGAGTAGAAGCCTGCTCGCCCCGCGCCAGTCGCGCTGGGGCTGTTGCGATCGGAATCCGGCGGCGTAACCACAGGCACGTTGTGCCATGTGCCGGTGGCGTAGGAATAGACGTTGACCAGGATGCCGTTCGTGATCACCGCCAGATCACGGATCGGATCGTGATAGGCGAGGAGCGCCGGGCCGGAGATCCGCTCTCCAGCAGGAAGTGTGTTGGTCGAGAGCACGGAAAGCCTCGGGGGGTCCGTGAGCTCGAGCTTCCAGAGGTTGTAGCTGTTGACGCGAGTATCCGGCCACGAGTAGCGGATTTGCTGCCGTGCACCGTAGATATGGACGTGTGATCCGTGCGGCCAATGCTGGTTGTTTAGATAGTAGAGCCGCTCGGCGCCAGCGAAAGCGGGGTGGTCGTCGTAGAGCCGCCGGTACTCGGTGTAGCGAAACCCGGGCGCCGTGCCGGGAGGATTCCTCTCGATAATGAGCACACCATCCGTAGGATTGCCGTTGACCAGTCCGCCGAAGATGTAGCCCTTGTCGAGCACAGGATGCCAATCGGCCGCGCTCAGCATCCAAACACCAAAAAACGTTCCGGTCGGACTGAACAGCGCCGAGTCATCGTCAATCGCCCAGGTTCCACTCGCAATGTCGAAGACGCCGCGATAGTTGCCGAGAAGGGGAACGCCCCGCTGACCATCGATCGCCCAATACTTGTTGTCGACAATCAGGGTTACGTGGTCATCTCGATTGCCGAGAAAGGACCTTCCAGTGACGTCGGTCGTGTCGACCCAAGGTAGGTTCGGCTGCAGTACCTGCCACGCATCGCCCACCGGGTCGTAGGCAACGACCGCGTTGTTGCCATTGCGGTCGTGGCTGAATCCTCCGAAGGTGATGCCTCGACCATCAGGCAGTCGCTGGAATGTGTTGAATCCTGCGTCGCCGCCCCGAGGGTCAGGCGTTCTGGTTACGAACTCGGCACTGACGGGTATAGCCGCTTGAAGGCATGAAACATGCGCTAGCGCGACAAACAGCAGCCAGAACGAGAGCCACCGGGGCACGGGTGCAAGAACGCTCCTCATCCGATATGCAAGCATCAGTTCCCTGACTTCAGCGGCCAGGCGAGATGCCGAACACACCCGCGGAAGGCCCATGTCTCTCGGCGACTGTCTGTGGGCCGCTCTGCGAGCTCCCTCATCATGATCACGGACAACGCGTAGTAGAGCCAAGGCAAGTCGAAATAGGCCGAACTAAGGAACGCCCCGCTCACGAGGTAACCGATGAGACCGATCGAAGCCCTCCGGCATAGGTCGCCATCCACGTTGTCTCCGCAGTCAGGCGCGCCTGCCTCCGCAGCCTTGCCAATTTGATCTGCACGACGATCAGCAGGAGCAACCACACTGCGAAAGCTATGAAACCGTGCTGCCCGAGTATCTGGAAGTAGATGTTGTGTGCCGCCGAGCTCGACGCCAGGAAGCAGTGGGCGTACTTCTCGGATCCGAACTCCAGATACCGGCCATTGGTCGAGTCCTCGAAATTGAACCCGGCACCCGTCAATGGATAGGTCTTCGCCACGTTCCAGTGCACCACCCACGACATGAACCGTTGATTCGCCGAGCAGTCGGATTCGTAGTTGACGAGAGTATCGGCACGCGTGAACACCCGATCCGGAAACACCATAGGTGCGGCTGCCGCAACGGCCACGATCGTTGCCACAAGCACCATCTTGATGGCCTTACCACGCAGTTGCATGATGACAAATGGGGCGATCGCGGCGAGCCCCAGCCAGGCTCCCCGCGAGTAGGTAAAGATCACGCTGATGACCGACATCGCAGCGATCAGGTACAGCCCGCGTCGCACCCATTTGTTCTGCGCATCAAGCGCCATGGCGACGACGACCGGGATCACCATGTTGAGGGCGAGACCGATGAAGGTGTTGCCTTCGATGAAACTGCCTTCCGGCCCCTGCACCATCTCACCACCACCAGTGCGAAGCGTGAAGATTCCGCCCTTCAAGCCAAAGAAGCCGATACTAAGTGCCAGGACAAAAAACAACGCGCGTATCCGATCGCGCCCGTAGATCAGCATCGTGGTCACCACGGTCATCAGGATCACCTTGGTGACCTTCTCAAGCTGTCCCCACGCCTCATCCGGCGCCCAGGCAAAAGGCGTCGTGAACGTGAAGTAGGCCAACAGGATCGCCATGAGCCAGATCTCGGCCGCCGCCGGAACCGGCTTGCGGTCCCGCGTGAAAAGAAGACCGATCAATGTGGCGATGGCGACCATCATTGCAAACGGCATCGTGTAGGCGAAGTCCCACGTGAGCCGATGCGGATTCATCAGCCCGATCCAGTACCATGCAAGTACGCCGATCCACGGCCGCACAATCGCCACGGGCAGCAGCCCGACGACGATGAGTGTGAGCACATAATCTCGCATTTGGTGGGTAGGAGTCGTGGATCGTGCCGCGCGTCCGGGGCCGCAACCCCGCGCGCTCGGGCCCCGTCGGAAACCAGTCTTCCGCGAGTACCCATGACGGAATCCCGAACGGCGCGAGGATTCTGAAAGACCCGACGATTCTATATGGTCTTCGCCCTAGCTGAGAAGCCGACATGCGTGCACTTCGCCCCAAACGTCGCCATCGGTCGGTTTGCGACGGGCCATCCCTGATGTGTGGTACAGAGTTCCCGCCTCCGCGATCGATTGTTCGCGACCTTGATCAGGACGGCGATCCCACACCAACGCCGCGCTGCGGAGTCCCGCTCGCACGATGCACGCATTCCGCCACCACGGGCTCGCCGGCGCCCCGATGGACGGCCATGGATCGTTCGGAGAGCGTCAATCGAGGCTGAGGCCGGAAGCTGCTTGGTGGGCCAAAAACCAGTCGCACCATGAAGCTCGTCGGACACCCCGTCGTCGACCCGTGACTGAAGCCTCGACCGCGTCGATGCAGCCTGAAGACTCCATGGCGCGCGTGTCGGTCATCGTCATTTGCTACAACCTTGAGGAATACATCGAAGTGGCCGTCCGGTCTGTCATGGACCAGACTGCAACAAGCCTACGGATCATCGTCGTCGACGACGGTTCGACCGACGGCTCCTGGCCCATCATCGAACGCCTTGCGGCCGAAGACGTTCGCATCGTGGCGCTGCGGCAGCCGAACTCCGGCAGCCCGGCCGGCGCACGGAATTCCGGGCTCAGCATTGCCGACAGCGAGTTCGTCTGCTTCCTCGACGGCGATGACATGTACGACGCCGACAAGGTTGCGACGCAGTTGGCTTTCTTTGACGCTCATCCGGGGCTCGACATCGTTTTCCATGACATGCGACTGATTGGCCCCGAGGGCGAGCAACTCAATGAGGTCTACCTTCGCGATGCCGACTACGTACGACAAGCCGAATCGGTCCTCGTCCCGATAGCTCCGGGAGAGTACCTGGGACGGCCGAACTTCTTCAGTTTCATGACGACGCGGATCACCGGTATCCACACCAGCACGATCATGGTGCGCAGGTCCGCCCTTGAGGCTGAGGGTCGCTGCTTTCCCCGTGATTCCGACATTGGACTCGCCGACGACATCGACATGTGGTTCCGGCTCGTGCGCGGTCGCAATGTTCGGCTTCATCGACCGACCGCTGTCGAGCTATCGAAGGCACTCAAGGGGACTGACCAACGACGCCATTCGCGTGCTCGCGTCCGGAATCGCGGCGCATTCCCGCAATCTTGAGCGAGCGAAGAGCATGCTTCGCCCGGAGGAGGCGAAAGCGTGCCGCAACCGTCTTGCCCGCCAATATTGTTATCTCGGCAACGCTCTCGTGCGCGCCGGGAGCGTCTCGGCAGGTCGGGACTGCTACCGCAGGTCGATTCGGCTCAGACCAGGACTGCGAGCGACCTTGCTGTGGATCAAGACGTTCCTGCCAAGGCCCCTGCGTACGCGGTGAATCGCCCACCGGAATGCCGAGGGCGAGATGGGCTTTGGGCCCCCTCACCCCGCTACCGACGGGTGTTTACGGCGTGATCTGGATCCGCCAGTAATTGGGTGCCCACACTGCACTTTCCCAATCAATGCTTCCGATCCCAACGACATCCCTGGTGTCCGGATCGTAAAACAGCGTCGAGCTCACAATCTTGTTACCCTTGGAGTTGAGGTACGAATCGGGACGTGACCAAGTCGTGAGCTTGCCACTGTCCACCTCGTAGGCATGCATCTTCCTCGCACCGATGATTACGGCACGCAGATCCGGGTGCCAGGTGAGTTTGAACGTCGCTTCGTGCGCTGGCGGCCGCCTCCGGAAGGTCGGCCAACTTTGACTAAGGGCCAGCGTGTCGAGATTGTCCGAAAACAACTCAGAGGTGTGGTGATCGTAGAGCGTACGCGGTGCGCGTTGGTAGATCCACCGCAATTCCGGTAACGTGCAGCGCGTGGTTTCCGGACGTCTTTGGCGCCCCGTTGGGCGTCGCGAGCGTCTGATCCGTGCCGTCGCCGCCGATCAGCACCCAGACGAGTCCATTGAAGTATGCTGGGATAATGAAGCGATCCCGCACAGGATCGTAGATTCCACGCCATGCACGGTCGCCGCGGTACTCCCCGATGTGGTCCCGTACCACTCGCCAGCCGCGACCAGGCTTCCATGCCATCAACTTGTCGACCTGCGAGCGACGCCGGCCGGCTGGGTAGATCGTGCCGGTACGCGCGACACGAAGGCGAAGATTTCATCGTTCCGCGAGCAATGGCGAATGCGTCGTCCGGCAGCGCAAGCTGCGACCTGTGTGGGATCCCAGATGTAATGCATCTGGTCTACGTTCCAGTCGTTGGCGGTGGTCGTGAAAGACAGGATCTCCTGGCGTCCACTCTGTGTGCTCGGGCTTGTGGGATCGATTCGCGCGTGATCGCCCGACCATCTTGTACCAGCGGTTACCGAACCGCGCGAAGTCGAGATGCTTGGAACTCCCGAGGACTCCGGCTCGCTCCGGAGTACGGAACCGGAGTTGCCGTGATCTTCAGCGTACCCGGCGTCACTCCGGGGGGGCCGGCGCCGGAACGGGTGACGGGCTCGGCGCCGGGCGATGGGGTCGGCGACGGGAGCCAGGCGTGGGTGGTGGGGGCGGGAGCCGCGCCATAGTTGAGCCGCAGACCCGTAGACTCGGCCAGTGTCCACCGAGGATCACGAACTGCTGAATCTCCGGCGACCAGAAGCCCTGGCGCCCGGCGCCCGGCAGGCGAAGGCGACTTGCGGTCGTCGTCGGCCGGCAGTATTGACGGGCACAACTGGTCCACGTGCCACTGGCGAAGTCGAAAACGTTGACGCGAACGCCGTCCGTCGCAACCAGGATGTCCTTGGCCGGGTCGCGATCCGCGAGGATCGCCTCTCCCTCGACCCGCTGGCCGGCAGGCAGGTTGTTGATCGATACGACGCTCATCGAGGGTACTGTGACGTCGATTGCATAGAGCGTCTTTCCCGCCTCGCGCGTGTTGTTTCGGAGTTCGTGGCCGCCGCCATAGACGTAGACCTTGCCTTGACGCACGAAGTGCGAGTTGCTTATGTACCGCAGTTTTTCCGCGCCTGCGAAGGACGGACTGTTCCACTGGTTTGCCAAGATGGTCAGCTTGAAGGGTGCCGTGCCCGCCGGATTGGACTCGATCCGGACGAGTCCATCGTACGGATTGTCGGTTTGGCGCCGCCGAAGATGTACCCCACGCCCAGCGTCGGATCCACCCGGCAGCACTGTTGCTCCAAGTCGGGGGGGTGTCCGCCGCGATCGGGAGGAAGTCGGCCGAGGTGTCGTCGACGACTGCCAAACCCAATTGCTCGTGTTGAGTACGCCACGATAGTTGCCCACGATCGACACCCCTCGCTGGCCCGTGAACACCCAGTACTCGTTGCGTTGTCCGTGGACGATGGCGTTGTGGTTGTCAGGCGATTGCCGAAGGAAGCTGCGACCAGCCACGTTGCTGCAGTCTATCCAAGGCGTGTGGGGATAGACGGTCTGCCAACTGTTCGCCACCGGGTCATATGTGACGACCGCATTGTTGCCGCTACGGTTGTGGCTGAACCCTCCGAAAGCGATCCCTTTGCCATTCGGGAGCCGCTTGAACGTGGTGTAGCCGGCGTCGCCTCCCCGCGGATCTCCGGCCTTGCTCAAGAAAATCGGCACTGGTCGGCATGCCCGCCGGCACCGGGGGCACCGCCACCCAGTTGACCGTCGAACTGACCGCCGGGCTGACGCTCGACGCGTTGCGCGCAACCAACGAGTACGTGGCACTGCCCGTGGACGTCGACGTTGTGTTGCAGGTGGACGTGGTGCTCGCACATCCCGTCCAGGCATAGGATGTCGGTGCGCCGGAACACGTCGCCGTAAGCGTGAGTGGCGTATTGACGACCGGAGTCACGGTACTCGGGTTGACGGTGCAAGCGACGGCAGACGGCGATGGCGCAGGTGCGGGCGCACTCTGCCAATTGACCGCCGTCGATGCGGGCGCTATCGCCCCATTCGACGAAGTGACTGTTACCGCGTAGGTCCGCGCTCCAGAGTTCGCCGACGCCGTCGAGCACGTGCTCGTCGTGCTCGCGCAACCCGTCCAGGCGAAGGCTGTCGGCGTCCCCCCGGTGCACTTCGCAGTCAGCGTGACACTGGTGTTGACCGGTGGCGATGGATTGCTTGCGGCCAGCGCGCACGCAAACGCTGTCGCGGCCTTCCAGGTCACGATGATCGGCGTCGTCACGCTGTTGAATGTTCCGTTCGATGCACTTACCGAGTATGTCACGGCCCCCGGTGCACCCGCCGTGGCGGTGCAGGTATTGCCGGTACCGGTGCAGCCGCTCCACGTGTACCGGGTCGGCGCGCCCGTGCAGGTGGCACTCAACGTGACCCTGTCGCCCACGACGGGGCTTAGGTTGCTGGCGGCAAGCGTACACGCGATGGAAGTCGCCGGCGGTGCCGGATTCGCCCTGGAAGGCTGCCACACCACGCTCGCGATCGCCGGACGACTGGTCGCAGTTCCCGTGGAGGCCGTCACGACATAGGCCCGCGCACCGGTCGAACTGGAGATCGCCGTGCACGTGTTGCCGCCACTGCTCGTGCATCCCGTCCACTGGTACGCGACAGGATTTCCCGAGCAGTTCGCCGTAAGCGTAATCGCGGTGCCGATCACGGGCTGACGCTCCGACGCCGCCGCGGTACAGGTGACGGTCTCGTCCGCCTTGGGCACGCAGAACGCGGTTGGCAACGCCGACGGGCCGTAGCCCTCCGGGACATATCCCTTCGGCAGCATGGACAACGCGACGTCGTCCTTGTCCGTGTAGCGATGATTGGCGTCGGCGCGGCGATTGTAGAGGCGCCGCACCTCTTCCGTGTCGGCCGGGCAGGCCCCGGTCTGCGCATCGGCCGGAAACACGCGGAAGACGTTCTCGGATTCGAGCAGCCACGCTTCGGGGAACTTGGTCCGCACTTCGCCGCATTCCTTGGGGCTCGCGGAGTAGAAGTGCGAATCCAGGCCGGCCGAGGGGTTGCCGTAAAAGCGGCAGACGGGCGTGGATCCCGCCAGAGTGTGGTCAGGGGCCAGTACGGGGAAGCTGTATCCGGTGGGAACCCAACCCGAGAACTGTCCGCTGGTCAACGCGCTGATCTCGAGCGGGCTGGCGGTCACGAAGTAGTGATCGAGCCCCGGGTGGTAGAACTCGATGGCAACCATGGACAGTCGATCCGCGCCGGCTGCCTGCGCGGGTACCGGGACCAGCGTGGCCAGTGCCAGCCAGACGGACCCGAGGAACATGGAGGCGATGTTGCGCAATATTCCGCCGGCCGGACCGAACAATGGGCGAGCGTCGGAAGAGCCTCGGGCGACGAGTTGGACCGCAGTTTGGGGGGGCATGGGAACCTAGACTATGACATTGGCATAAACAGTACGCGCGCATCTGACATCCGTCAAGAACGCCACGTGCTGCACAATTGGCAAGCTTCCATGCGAAAAGCATGCCGACGTCGTATGCCGACGACATATTCCCTTACCCGATGATTCTTATAGGTCCCTAATTCTCATGGCGAAACGCAAGCCGCTCAGTGCGGACATCCGCGCGTCGATTGCGACACGCCACGTCACCCGGCTTGTTGAAGCGTACAATCTGCCCTGCGCTCCTGCGCACGCGGCTGCGGACTTGTCGTCAGCCAAAATGGGGCGCTGCCCGCAATCGGCGCGGGCCGGGAGCATGGCAACGTTGCCGGCGACAGGCGCCGCCGTCGGGCACGCGCTAGCGGCAGACTTCGTCGAAGACCGTGGCGAGTTCGCCGGTCAGTGCGCGTCGATCGAACCTTCGGAGTGCGTTCAGGTCGGCAACGCGATCCGCAAGCCGACCCGACCGCCAGTCCGCAATGAGCGTTCGCAGAGCGGCGTCCAGCGCTTCTGCGTGGGCCGGGTCCACCGCAAAGCCTCCTCCGGTCTGCGCGAGTACCTCGGTGACCGCCCCCTCCCGCACCATGGCGAGCGTAGGCTTCTGCGCCCGCAGGTACTCGTAGAGCTTGGCCGGCACCAGGCTCACCGTGTCGTCCGAGGCCTGCAGCAGGAGCAGGACGTCCGCGGTGGCGAGTTCCCGCAGCGACTGTTCGTAGGGAACCCTGGGGAGGAACGCGACGGCATCGTGCAAGCCCGCGTCGGCAGCCGCCTGTCGCACCTCCGGCGAATCACCGAACGGTCCGCCGCCGATGAACCGGAGCTCGATCGACTGCGCCCCGAGCACGCCGTCACGCACGAGCCTGGCGAAGCTCGCGAACAGCGGACGCGGATCGCGGAACTCGGCATTGATCGACCCGGCATGCACGATGCGAAGCTTCGTGCCGCGCGACGCGGGCGCGACGGCCGCCCCCCCGAAATCAGCCTCGTCGTAGCCGTTGAGGATCGCCCGGATCTTCGCGGCCGCTTCCTGTGGATACCGGCGGCGAAGCAGATCGCGCAACTGGGTCGTGCTCGTCACGACTGCACGTGCGTCGCGTATCGTGCGCCGCTCCAGCCAGCGGTTGACGTTGCGGAAGACCAGGCCGTTCGGGGCGCCCGGCTCCGGGGGATCCTCGACCCACGGATCGCGGAAGTCTGCCACCCACGGCACGCGCGCGCGCCGCGCGAGGCTTCCCGCGATGAGGTGCGCCGTGGCGTGCGGGCTCGTGGAATAGACGACATCGACCGGGTCCTCGCTCATCAGCGCGCGCCCGGCACGCACGGCAAACGGCATCCAGCCGATCCAGACGTCGGGCAGTGCGAGCACTGCCGGGTAGATGCCGCGCCACGACCAATGCCGTTTGGTGTTCCGGAACGCGGTGCGAACGACGCGAGTCCCGGCAGGAAGTTGCGCTTCCAGGCTCGCGTCCGTCACGTCGTAGGCCGACGCATCCGCGGTCACCACGGAAATGCGATAGCCGCGTTCGGGCAGGTAGCGTACATATTTCGCTGTACGCAACACACCACTGCTGCTCGCCTCGGGGGGAAAGTGGAAGGCTACGAAAAGGGCGTGTCGCACGTCGGCTCGCGAATCGGTGACACGTCGAAATCGCGGATGCGACGTGCGGTTAGGCGATAATATTCCACTCGATGCAGCGCGCCATTCACGTCCCGATCACCGGTCGAAGCCGTCGCCTGTCGGCACGGGCCCTCGCGTTCCACACGGGCTGCGCGTGAGTCGATCGCGCGCCGGCCAGACGTGCGCCGGCGAAGTCCCCATGCAGTCGCAGACCTTCGATGTCGTGGAGATCGACGAAGATGCGTCGTTTCGAGCGATGGCGCCGTCATGGAACGCCGCGGCCGACGCTTCCGACTTCCCGTCCGTCTTCCTGCGTCACGAGTGGTTCGACGCCGCCCGGGCCTGGCAAGGCACGGCCGCGCGTCTCGCCGTCATCGCGCTGCGGCAGGGCGATCGTACTGTGGCCATCCTGCCACTTGTCCGCGCTCTGGATCACCCGCGCCGGCTTGAACTCCTGACCGTGCCCGATACCCAGTTCGCGGACGTGATCGCGGCGGCCGGGGACCTCCCGGCCACCTCGCGGGCGTTCGCCGCAAGGCTTCGTGCTCGGGAGGACTGGGACGTGCTCCGACTCGACTATCTGCGCGACAACAGTGCAGTCGTCCGGCATCTGGCTCCCGCGCTCCGAAGCGTGGGGCTTGCGGTCCACGGTGCAGAGCGTGACGGAAATCCCTGGATCGACATCGGCCGCCCCTGGCCGGACTACTTCGCGACGCGTTCGCGACGACTCAAGAAGGCACTGAATCTCGCCGCCAATCGGCTTCGGAAGCTGGGCGAGATCCGCGTCGAGCACGTGACGTCCACCAGCGACGAGGCGACGTTTCGTCGTGCACTCGATGCCGCCATCGCTATTTCCGGGGCGAGCTGGAAGCAGCGAACCGGCAACTCGCTCGACCGGCCCGGACCGCAGGCCTTCGTGCGCGCGCTGTCCGAGGCTGCCTGGCAACGTGGTTGGTTGTCGCTTTGGCTGCTGCACCTCGACGGCCGCCCGCTGGCCATGGAGTACCAGTTGATCCACGGTACCAGCGTGCACGCGCTCCGCGCCGATTTCCTTGCCGAATGCGAGGAGATCTCGCCCGGCACGCACCTCTTCCGCCACCTGCTCGAGGAACTCTGCGGGAAGGGATACGATCGGTACTACCTCGGACCTGGCTACAATCCCTACAAGGCGCGCTGGTTCGAGGGGGTCGCACCGATGCGGCGCGTCATCGTCTACAACCGCACCGCCCGCGGACGCCTGCGCCGCCTGGTCGACGAGTACGCGAAGCCTGCGTGGCGCAGGTTGCGGGACCGCTGGTCCGGACCGGCCGTGGACGGCAACAGCCGCGAGATCGCGGGCGGCGATCGCAGCCCCGAAGCGAACGGCGATCAACGCGCTCCCGAGAACGCGGGCAGCGCAAGTGGCCGACAGGAGGCCGCGTCGTGAACGGCGTCTACGGCTTCGTCGACTGCGTCTTTCCGGAACCGCGCGAGGTCGCGCACGCCATGCTGGGACCCGGACACGGTCCTGCCGTCGCCGCCGCCGCCGATATCGGCGCGACGCACGCCCTTGCCGCCGCCGGCGGACCGCAGACGACGGCCCTGTTTGCACGCGACCACTGTGTCGTCGCACTGCACGGACACCCGTACTGGGACGAGCGCGGCAGCCGTCAGACCAACGTCAGCGCAATCGCGCCTCGCCTCCTCGAAGCCTACATCGAGCGCGGTGAGGCCGCGCTGCAGAGCCTCCACGGCGACTTCGCCGTCGCCCTGATCGATCCCCGGCGCAATCACGCATTGCTCGCGGTCGACCGCATGAGCGTGCACAACCTGATCTATGCGGAACTGCGCGACGGCTTCGCCTTTGCGCCCTCTTCCGATGCGCTTGCCCGCATCCCCGGTGCCGCCCCGCAACTCGATCCGCAGCAGGTCTTCAACTACCTCTACTTCCACATGGTGCCCGGCCCCGCCACGATCTACAGAGGGTGGCGGCGTGTGCCGCCGGGACACGTGGTTGCATACTCGAACGGTCGCGTCGACGTCCGTCCCCATTGGCGCCCGGTCTTCACCGTCGGCACGGGAGCCGACTTCCACAGCCGCAAACGCGATTTCCGCGCGGCGCTGGAAGATGGCGTGCGCGTTGCCGTCGACGCACAGGCGTGCGGCGCCTTCCTGTCGGGAGGCACCGACAGCTCCACGATCGCGGGTCTCGTGGGGCAGGTCACCGGCGTTCCGGCGAAGACCTTCTCGATCGGCTTCGATGCGGCCGGGTACGACGAGATGGACTATCGCGCGGACGGCGTCCCGGCGACTTCGGGACGGAGCAGCACGAGTACTACGTGACGCCGAACGACGTGCGTCGACGCGCTGCCGCGCGTCGCCGGCGACTACGACCAGCCGTTCGGCAACTCGTCGGCGGTGCCGACGTACTACTGCGCGCGCCTTGCGCGCGAACACGGCGTGACGCGGGTCTCTCGCCGGAGACGGGGGCGACGAGCTCTACGGGGGCAATGCGCGCTACGCCCGGCAACAGGTGTTCGCGCGCTACGACGGCATCCCCGATCCTCCTTCGCACGTGCCGTGATCGAGCCCCTGGCGCGCAGCTTGCCGGACCCGATCGTATCGCATTGCTCCGCAAGGCGCGGAGCTACGTCGACGCAGGCCTCGCAGCCGATGCCCGAGCGCTATGAGAGCTACAACCTGCTGGAGCGCCTGGGCCTCGCGACCGTGTTCAGCCGGACTTCCTGCACAGCGTGGATCCGCTCGTCCGCACGCGACACATGCGCTCGCTGTGGCAAGCCACGCCGGACGACGCCTCATCAACCGCATGCTGGCGCTCGACTTCCAGTTGACGCTGGCGGACAACGACCTGCCGAAGGTCACCCGGATGTGCGACGCGCGGGCGTCGATGTCGCGTTTCCGATGCTCCACGACCCCGTGTCGACGTGTCGATGGGGCTTCCGCCGGACCTACAAGCTGCGGGGAACGACGCTGCGGTAGTTCTTCAAGGAGGTCGCTCGCGGACTTCCTCCCGACGAAGATCATCACCAAGGAGAAGCACGGCTTCGGCCTGCCCGCGGCGCGTGGCTGCAGTCCCACGCCCCACTGCGCGAGTTGGCTCCGATGCACTTGCAGGGTTCGGGGGCGGCACATCTTCGCGCGGGCTTCCTCGACCGGCTCGTGACACCATCACCTGCGACGAGCACCCCGGCTATTACGGCGTGATGGTGTGGATGCTCATGGTGCTCGAACTGTGGTTTCGCCGCGACAATCGCGCCAGGCCCTGAGCCCGGTCGCCATCCCCTGTTCGTCGGTTTGCCGGCGTCGTCCCGGTGAAGCGCGGGTAAAATTCGCGCCGGGAGATGAGATGTCCGCCATCCGATGATCGCCGAGGTCGCACGACGCGCCAAGTCAGCCGTGAAGGGGCAGCTCAAGGGGCTGCGGCAGCGCTATGCGCGTGCGTTCCATGCCTTCGACGCTGGTGATTTCGAGCGCTCCGTGCGTGGCCTGGGCCTGGCGGCCGGGGATGTCGTGCTGGTGCACAGCGCGTGGGACGCGTTCGCCGGCTTCCAGGGCAAGCCCACCGACGTGATCGCCGCGCTTCAGCGCGTGGTCGCCCCCGGCGGAACGGTGCTGATGCCGACGATTCCCTTCACCGGTACCGCGGTCGAGCATGTCGCGCGACATCCCGTCTTCGACGTCGCGCGCACGCCTTCGCGGGTCGGGCTGCTCACCGAGCTCTTCAGGCGTTCGACGGGCGTCGTGCGCAGCGTCCACCCGACGCATGCGGTCGCGGCCTGGGGTTTCGACGCGGTGCCGATGTGCAGGGACCATCACGAGGCCGCCACGCCCTGCGGGGAGCGATCCCCGTACATGCGTTTGCTCGAGCGTGACGGCAAGGTGCTCCTGGTTGGCGCCGACATCGACAGCTTGACGCTTTGGCACGCGCTTGAGGAAAGGCTGGAGTCGCGTCTGCCGGAGTCCCCATTCACGCGCGAGCACTTCGAGCTCGTCTCGCGTTTGCCCGACGGCACCACGCGCACGACATCGACCCGGCTCTTCGAGCCCGCGGTGTCGCGGCGACGCAACCTCTTCAAGCTCGTGCCGGAGCTCTCGCGCCTGAACGCCTGGCGCGAGACTCGCCTTGGTGGATTGAAACTCGTGCTGCTTCGGGCGCAGGAAGTCGAACGGGCCGCCGTCAGCCTCGTCGAACAAGGCGTGTTCTGCTATGACTGAACCGACCGTCCCCGGCCGCGGCCCGGTCGAGGCAGAGAACGAGAGTCCCGAGTCCGGGCTGCGGCAAGCGCTGGTCGCGCACCTCGGCGCCGGCGAGCTGCACGAAGCGATGCAGGCTGCCCGGGCGCTGCTGGAGGTCGCGCCGGGACGGCGAACGGATCGCTTCGTGCGCACGCTCCTGTCGTCCTCCACGGCCGTACTGAGAGTCCGCAAGGTCGCCCTCCTCTCGTCGTTCTCGATCGAGTTCCTGCAGGATGCGCTGATCGCGCGCGGTTTCGCCGCAGGCTTTCGGTTGGACCCCTACCAGCCAGCGTTCGCAACGTTCCGGCAGGAGATCCTCGATCCCTCGAGTCGGCTCTACGCCGAGCAGCCGGACGTCGTCGTACTCGCCGTCGAGGGCGAAGACTGGTCGACCGGCCCGTTCGACGCCTTCATGGGAATACCGGAAGAAGGCCACGCCGAGGTCGTCGGTCGCTTCTCCGCAGAAGTCTGCGCGCTGCTGGACGCCTTCCGTGCCAGGTCTGCCGCACCGCTCCTCATACACAACCTCGCGCTGCCGCCGTGGCGCAAGCTCGGCATTCTCGATGCCAAGGCAGCGCATGGGCAAGGTTCTCTGATTTCGTGCATGAACGATGCGCTTGCCGCGGCCGCCCGCCGCGTCGCCGATGTTTACGTGGTCGACTACGCTGCGCTCGTCAACCGGCACGGCGCCCTCAACTGGTACGACGAGCGCATGCGCCTGTACGCGCGCGCCCCGATCGCGGGCGCAATGCAGGGCCACCTCGCCGACGAGTACGTGAAGTTCATCCGCGCACTGGCCGGTGGCGCGAAGAAGTGCCTGGTCCTCGACCTCGACAATACGCTTTGGGGGGGCATTGTCGGCGAGGACGGCGTCGACGCCATCCGGCTCGGCGCGACGTACCCTGGAAGCGCCTTCGTCCAGTTCCAGCGGCTCGTGCAGGACCTCGCGAGGCGGGGGGTCATCCTCGCACTCGCCAGCAAGAACAATCCGGCCGACGTCGACGAGGTGTTTGCGCGACACCCATCGATGGTGCTTCGCAAGGACGACTTCGCCGCGATGGAGATCGGCTGGAACCCCAAGAGCGAGTCGTTGCGCCGCATCGCCGCGCGCCTCGCCATCGGTCTCGAGCACGTGGTTTTCGTCGACGACAATCCGGTGGAGTGCGAGGAGGTTCGTCGGGCCCTCCCGCAGGTCCACGTGATTGCCCTGCCCGCGCAGCCCGAGCGCTACGTGCGCGCCCTGCAGCGCGAGGGACTCTTCGATACCGCCGCGATCTCCGACGAGGACCGCCGCCGCGGCGAGCTCTACCGACAGCGGGCCGAAGCCGAGTCCGCCCGTGCAAGCGCCGGATCTCTCGAGGGCTTCTATCGCGACCTTGCGATGGAGATCTCCGTGGCGCCGATCGCGCAGCCCTCGCTGCCGCGCGCAGCCCAGCTCACGCAGAAGACCAATCAGTTCAACGTGACGACGAAACGCTACACGGAGACCGAGATCGGCGAGCGATTGCGCGATCCGTCGTGGGTCGGATTCACCGTGGCTGTCAGGGACCGGTTCGGTGACAACGGGATCGTCGGTGTCGCGCTCGCCCGCGTCGAAGGCCGCACGCTTGCCATCGACACGCTGCTGATGAGCTGCCGCATCATCGGTCGAACCGTCGAGACCGCGATGCTCGCGCACCTTTGCGACGAGGCCATTTCCCGCGGGCTCACGTCGATCAAGGGCCGTTTCGTTCCTTCGGCCAAGAACGCACCGGCCCGCGATCTCTTCGAACGCCACGGATTCGCGCACGAGGCCGAACGCGACGGCGGCGACGATTGGCGTCTGGATCTCGCGACGCACCGCGTCGAGTGGCCAGCGTGGTTCGTGCGCACGAGCGAAGGAGCGGTGGCATGACAGCGGACATCGAAGCCAGAGTGCGCCAGGTGTTCGCCGAGATCCTCGAGATCGATGCGGCCGCAGTCGGGGACGCCACGTCGATGGACACGGTCGAGCAATGGGATTCGGCCAATCACATCAGCTTGGTTCTGGCGCTCGAAGAGGAGTTCGGCATCTCGTTCGACGTGAGCGAGATCGAGGCGATGATCTCGTTTCCGGACGTTGTCGCGGGCGTACTCGCGAAGCTCTGATTCCGGACTGCACGGAAGTCACCATGATCGAGATACCGTCCGCGGCGGACGACCGCGCGTTCGAATCGATCCAGGTCGGCGACGCGTTCGAGATCGACCGCACGTTCACGCGGGAGGACGTGCTGGCGTTCGCCGCGGTCTCCGGCGACTTCAGCCCCCTGCACGTCGATCCCGAATACGCGGCAACCACCGAGTTCGGCACCTGTGTGGTGCACGGCATCCTCCTCGCGTCGCTGTTCTCCCAGCTCGTGGGAATGCGCATCCCCGGCCGTCCCGCGCTCTACTTGGGACAGGATCTGGTCTTTCGCAAGCCCGTGCTGGTCGGCGAGCCGGTCCGGGCGCTGGCGCGCGTGACTGGAAAGAGCGAGGCGACCCGTAGCCTGCTGCTTGCCACCGAAATCCGTACGCAGGATGGAAAGACCGCCGTCGCCGGTACGGGTAAGGTGAAGGTTCGGGGAAGCGCCACCGTCGCCGGATCCTCGCTCGACGCCGTCGCCCGCGACGTGCCGGTGCGCGTGGCGGCAGCCGGTCGCATGGTTGCCTTGGTCACCGGCGCGTCGCGGGGCATCGGCGCCGCCATCGCCGTCGAGCTTGGCCGGCGCGGCATGGCCGTGGCCGTCAACTACCTGCAAGACGCCGTGCGCGCCGCCGAAACGGTCGCCACGATCGCGCACAACGGCGGCGAGGCACGGGCCTTCCGTGCCGATGTCCGCGACTCGGCGGACGTTGCCGCAATGCTGGAACGCTGCGCCGCGGAGCTGGGCACTCCACGGGTGCTGGTCCATGCCGCGTCCGGCGCACTCGGTCAACGCAGCGCCCTGGACCTCGATTGGTCCGACTTTACGGCGCATTTGGATTACCAGGTGCGTGCCGCGCTGCAGCTCGCCCAGGCGCTCTACCCGCACATGAAGAGCGCGGGCGGCGGCTCGATCGTCAACATCGCTTCCCAGGTCGTCACCGGCGTGCCCCCAACGCAGATGGCCGACTACGTGACGGCCAAGCACGCGTTGGAAGGGCTGTCGAAGGCGCTCGCCGCAGAGTGGGCGCCCGACGGCGTCCGTGTCAACGTCGTCTCACCCGGACTGACGCGAACGGACCTGACCGTGTTCCATCCGGAGCGCGTGTTCAAGGGCGAAGCGCTGCGCACCCCCATGCGCCGCATCGCGACTCCGGAAGACGTCGCTCGCGCAGTCGCCTATCTGGCGAGCGAGGAAGGTGCGTTCGTCACCGGCGCCAACCTGTTCGTGACCGGCGGTCAGGTGATGCTCTGACCGTGGACGCCCAGCCCATCCAAAGCGCGATGCAACGGCCCGAGGCGCGCCGATGAAGCCGCGGATCGCGCTCCGTGTCCTGCGCGACAACTATGTCGCCGCCGGACCGCGGCAGGCGTACTGGAATGCGCGGTCGCTCGGCGGCGAACTCGCGCGACTCCTGGACGGCCGGAATCGGGCTTTCCTGCGGCACGCGACCCGAGACATCGTCCGTTACTGGTCCGGCTCGTGCCATCCGGTCCCCGGAGGGACGGATCGCCGCGCAAGGGCCGCGGCCGAGTGGCTCCTGCGGGCACAGCGCGTCACGCCGGACGACGGCGTCTCGCTCGGCTGGTTCCCCTGCAGCCGCGACGGCGCCGCGTGGAAGCCGTCCTATCCGGAGACCACGGGTTACATCATCACGTCGCTCCTCGCCTACGCGAAGCGCTTCGGATCGGGCGAGGCACAAGAGGCCGCGTTGCGCATGGCGCGTTGGGAGGCCGGAATCCAGATGTCGAACGGCGCCGTGCAGGGTGGCCCGGTGTGCCCGCCGAAGCGCCAGACCGCAGCGGCCTTCAATACCGGAATGGTCCTGGACGGCTGGTGCTCGGCGCTCGCCGACACCAACGACGCCGTCGTCCTGTCGGCAGCGCGGCGGGCTGCGGACTGGCTCGTCGCCGATCTCGACGACGCCGGATACTTCCGAACCAACGGCGCGTTCGTCAAGGCAGGCGAGGTCAAGACCTACACGGTCCTCTGTGCGTGGGCCATGCACCGCTTCGGCGACCTGGTCGGCGAGTCCGCGTACGCGGGCGCGGCGCTGCGTGCCGGCGAGGCGGCGCTTCGGCAACAGCAGCCGAACGGCTGGTTCGCATGCAACTGCCTCGTCCGTTCCGACGCCCCGTTGACGCATACCATCGGATACACGCTCCAAGGGTTGCTCGAGCTCGGTGTGCTCGCGGGCCGCGACGACTTCGTCTCCGCGGTTCGGAAGACCGCGGACGCGATCATTCCCAGGATCCACCCTTCCGGCTACCTTCCCGGGATGTTCTACGCCGACTGGGAGCCGGCGCGCTTCTCGTCGTGCCTCACCGGGTCGGCGCAGGTGGCCATCGTCTGCTACCGGCTGAGCGAGCTCACGCGCGACAACCGTTACCGGGACGCAGCGGACCGCCTCGTCGACCATCTGAAGGCGGTCCAGGACGTCGAGACGCCGATCGTCGAGGCCCATGGCGCGCTGCCGGGATCGTTCCCGCTGTTCGGCGAGTACATGCGCGGCGGTTACCCGAACTGGGCCACGAAGTACCTGCTCGACGCGCTCCTGCTGCAGGACCGCGCCGGCGCCGCGCCTCGCTGACGCGATCGGCGCAGCCTGTCGTCCCGCACGTCCATGGTGAGGCACTTCCTCGACGCGGACCACTGGACAGGGCACGGCGCAACCTTTGCGCGCGGACAAGCCTGGGATGAACGTGGTGTGCTGCTGCGCGCGACGGACCTGGCGCGACAGTTCGAGGCCATCCCCGACGCCGCGGGATGGGAATCGCTCGCAAGGTCGCTCAACGGAATGTACGCGGCGATTCGTGTTGCAGGGAACGACGTTCGCGCGGTCGTGGACCGGCTGCGCAGCATACCGCTCTTCTTCGCGTCGACGTCCGACGGCATCGCGATCGGAGATGCCGCCTGGCCTGTGCTCCAGTCGATGCCCTCGCCCCGACGCGACGCCCTGTCCGAGGCCGAGTTTCGCCTCACGGGCTACACCACGGGCGCCAGCACGCTCTACGAGGGACTGAGCCAGGTTCCTGCGGGACATGTCCTCGCGAGCACCGGCGGCGAGCGCGGCGCCGAGGTCCTGCGTTGCTACTACGCGTTCCAGCATCGGGATTTCGTCGACGAGTCCGAAGGAGTTGCGATCGACCGTCTCGAACAGGTGCATGAACGAGTCTTCCGCAGGCTGCTCGACGACCTGGGTGGCCGGCCGATCGTCGTGCCGCTGTCCGGCGGCTACGACTCGCGACTGATCGGCGTGATGCTGCGCGATCTCGGGGCTCGCGACGTGCTCTGCTACACCTACGGCATGGAAGGGAATTG
The DNA here is from genome assembly GCA_963765065.1 of uncultured beta proteobacterium. GTDB lineage: Bacteria > Pseudomonadota > Gammaproteobacteria > Burkholderiales > Casimicrobiaceae > VBCG01. The sequence continues at coordinate 201,282 of CAVXVH010000014.1, forward strand.
GGAGGCCCGCATCTCCCGGGAGCTCGCGGCCCATCTCGGCTTTCGATGGACGATGGTGCCCTACTCGGCGGCGCGCTGGCGCGCGTGGCGAGACCTCCCGGCGTTCCGCCGCTACTTTCACGACGCCGGCAACGCCTCGAGCTCGCCGCACTTCCAGGACTGGCCGGCTGTGCACGAAATGCACGCCGGCGGACTCCTGCCCCGGGATGCCGTCTTCGTTCCGGGCCACAGTGGCGACTTCCTGGCGGGCAGCCACGTGCCGCCGTCGCTGGTGCGCACGGCAGCGCCGTCGCGCGATGACGTGCTGGAGTCGATCTTCGATGCCCATTACAACCTCTGGGACTGGCCCCGCGATCCTTCGGGCGCGCTGCGGAGGTCGCTTGCGGCGCGCATCGAGAGCATCACCGGATCGATTGCCGCTGGCTCACCAGAGTCCGCAGCGAGCGCCTTCGAGCTCTGGGATTGTGCCGAGCGGCAGGCCAAGTTCATCGTGAATTCGGTGCGTGTGTACGAGTCCTTCGGATACGAGTGGCGCCTGCCGCTCTTCGACAGCGAGCTCATGGACTTCTGGTCGCGCGTCCCGGTCGCGCAGCGACTGGGACGTCGACTCTATTTCGCGTACGCTGCCGAGCGTCAATCGCTCCCCGTCACCGAGGCGAACCTCGACCGCGCGCCGCCTGCTGCCGCGACGGTCAGATTGATCGAGCGTGCCGGGCTCAAGCCCATTGCATTGCGCGCACGGCGCGCGCTCCGCCGAGTACGCTGGCGGCGCGAATACGAGGGCGGAACGATGGGGTGGTATGCGCTGGTCGATCCCGAGTACTTCCGAACCCGGTACACCGGCCGGGAGATCGGCCACGCGTTCTTCGCGCAGCGGTACCTCGACGTGCTGCCGCGCTGAATGGCATGCCGGATCGCTCACCGCCTCCCGACAGTGATGGCCCCTCGTTCGAGGCGCGGTGGCGCGAACGCTTCGAGGAATTCGCCGAGCTTCGCGACGACGACGCAGGCATCGCCGGATGGTCGCCGAGCGGTCTCGAGACGCGCTTCCGCTTCTTCACGCGGCGCTGGAACGACCCGCCCGCCGCAGGTCTCTGGCTCGACATCGGCTGCGGCGCGGGAACCTACAGCCGCTGGCTGCACGGGCAAGGTTTGCACACGATCGGCCTCGACTACTCGCAACCGACGCTGCTCAAGGCTCGCGCCCGGATCCCCGGGGAAATCGCGCTCGTGGCCGGCGATGCCATGCGCCTTCCCTTCGCCGATGGCACGTTCGACGGAGCGCTGTGCTTCGGCGTGCTCCAGGCCGTATCCGAATCCGCCCCGCTCGTCCGCGAGATCGCCCGGGTACTGGTTCCGGGGTCCCTCCTTTGGATCGACGCGTTGAATCGGAACGGCATGGCGGCTCGTCTGACCGAACTGCGGCGGGCACTCCGTGGCAAGCAGCGCCACCTGCGCTACGAATCGGCGCGCGCCTTGGAAGGCTGCCTGGTCGACGCCGGCTTCATCGACATCCGTCGCTATTGGCTGCCGATTGCACCGGCGCGCTTGCAGCGCATGCAGCCGTCGCTCGAGTCGAAGGCGCTTGTTGCGGTCCTCGACTCGCTTCCCGTTGTGGGTCGCCTGCTGAGCCACTCGTTCGTCTACTCCGCCCGCGTGCCGCGCACCTGAGCGGAGTTCAGGGGCGCGCCGTGCCCTCAGTCGGAGCGATCAGCTTGTCCACCGCGTCGCGCGGCAGGTCCTTCCATTGCCCGGCGCGCACCAGCTTGTCCTTGAGCCCCGGCAACGGATAGCCGAGTGCATACGCCGCCTGCGCGTGCTGATTGGCGAGATCGAATCGCTTCAGGTCCACGTACGCGAGGCCCAGGTTGTAATGCGCGTTCATCGACGCCGGATTCAGCGCCAGGGACCGCTTGTACGCGTCGATCGCCTTGTCGTTCGCCTTGTTCCGCTGCAGGTGAAGTCCATACACCGCCCACGTCTGTGACGCCTTCGGGTTGATCTGGAAGGCCCGCTCGAAGTAGGGCTCCGGATCGCACTGCGGACTTTTCCAGTTCAGGTCGCACAGATCCGACACCAATGCGAGCGCGACCGGGTGATTGGGAAAGTAGTTCAGGATGAACTCGAAGTCCTGGAGGGCACCGGGATAGTTGCGCTTCTTCATCCGATCCCGACCGGGCTCAATGTGGAAGTTCTCCACGTTCTTGAGCGTCTGCAGCGTCTGGGGCGAGCTGCCCGCTGCGTAGTAATCGTACGTGCCGACGACGCTGCCAGTTCCCTGCGCGCGCGCCAGCGGCGCGGCAAGAATAGCGGCGAGCAAGCCGGACGTTATCGCTCCCATGCACGATAGCTTGACCCGAAGACTGATGGCCATGGTCTATTCCTCGATTGAGATTGATTCTGGCGGTGCGGATCGGCTCGGCATCATGGGCTCTGACGGCGGGGCGGGTTCCGCGCGCCAAGCAAGAGACGGATGGTGTACGTCAGGTAGCGTGCCCCGCCAGGATGGGCGAGGCTCGCCAAGTGTGCACGCCACGCCCGGCCGGGTCGCCCGGCGCCCAGGAAGTACGACGAGATTGAATGGTAGGCGTCGGCGCGCCGGCGCAGGACAGCGCTGCGAACATCCACCGGCAATGGCAGCTTCGCTATGGTTTCGAGCGCCTCCGGTTCCGCCATGCGGTAAGCCTCGGACTTTGACAGCGATCCAGGCAGGCTGTGGATTCGATAGCCCAACTCCGGAACCAGCGCCACCGGAAAGCGGGAGGCGATCCGGTAGGCGATAACGGTCCATTCGAAGTAGTGGGTTAGGTTGTCGAAGAAGTCAACGGTTACCAAGCTGGACCTGAACGTCGCTCCGCAGGAGGCGAGCCAGTTCTTTCGTGTCAGCGCACGTAGTGGATCGCGACCAGCCTCGATTGTCGCCACGTCGCGGGGCTCCTCGCGACCGCCCTCTTCGTAAAGACCATCAGTCACCGCGGCCGCAACTGCCGGGTTTTCGCCCAACGCTCGCAAGCGAAGCGCGAGCGCCTGCGGGAGATATTCATCGTCATCGTCAAGGAATCCGAAATACGGTGTATCGATTCTGGCGCGCCCCTCTCGGATCGCACGCACCTGACTTGCCTCGGTGATCATCATCGTTTCGGCGCCGAAACAGTCACGGAGCCGTCCGAGCATTTCGTGGTTCACGCACGAACCGTTCGCGACCAGCAAAATCCGGGGCACACCCGCCTGTTGGTTGCAGAGGCTACGCAGCGCACGCTCGAGCCTCGCCTCACGTTCAAGCGTACAAAGCGTCGGAATTATGATCGTGACCAACTTGCGCAGGTCTGCCAACTCCAAGTCACGGTCGGGGCTGGCGACGGGTGCGCCCTCAAGATAATGCGTGTTCATGCGCGCGGTGCCCCGTTGTCCGGCACTTCCGGAAGCGCAACGCCAAGACGAGCGAGGACGGCGCTCTCCGCGCCCTCTGGTCGGCCCTGCGCGCGCCACATCGCCATGAGCGCTGCCACGTAGGAGAGTGCTCCCAGAACAACCAGTCCGAGCAAGGCGACGGCGCCGCGATCCCCAACGTAGACGGATGCCTGCTTGACGACTATGTACATGAATAGTCCGGCAACCGCCGGTCGCACGAGCGCGCGCACCAAGTCGCCCATCCTGACACCCGCGACGTTGGCCGACGTGGCAAGGGTCGCAGGCGTCGTCACGGCAGCAGCGAAAAAGATCGCCCATGCGGCGCCGGTGGCACCCTTCTCTGGTACCAGGAACGCCAGCGCGGACAAGAGCAGGAACGCATTGAGCGCAATCAACGCAGTAATCCGGCGTGGTCGTCCCGCAGCGAGGCAGACATAGCTCGCGTTGGAGGAAAGCGCCACGAGAACACCCGAAATCGCAACCAGCTCGATTATCGGGATGGCGGATTTCCATGCATCCCCGAGCAGTACTCCCACAATCGGCCCGGCGATTGCGGAGATCCCAAGCCCCGCCGGAACTGATGCGAGCGCGAGCACGCCGAAGACGCCAAGGAACGTGCGCCTGATCGCATTGGCATCGTGCGCAACCAAAGCATAGCCCGGAAAGACTGCGCGACTCAGCGGCGCCGCCATTTCGGACGTCGGCAGGTTGGCGATCTCGTACCCAAGAGAGAATGTGCCGAGTGCGCCAGGACCCGACAGGCGCCCGATGAAGAAGTCCGCAGCGCGCAGATTCGCGAAGTTGAGCGCCCCGTTCAGCCAGAGCCACTTGGAGAAACGCATCAACTCGCGCGCGCGTGACAGGTCGAATCGCGGGCGGTAGGGATGGATCAGATAGCTGAACGCGGCGCCCACGACGCGCCCGGCGACCATGCCTGCGACAAGGGCCCAGTAGGACCGAAGCGTCAGCGCCAGTGCGATCGCAATCGCCACGGCAATCAGCCGCTTGGTGAAGAGAAAGATGAACTCCTTGCGCAGATTGAGCTCCTTTTCGGAACGCGACGGTGCCAATGTTCTCTGCGCCCTGCGCGACGATGCCGATTGCGAGCACTTGCAGGATTGTTTCGACCGGCGGCGTCCGGTAGAACTCTGCGACAAAGGGGGCAGCCGCTACCATGATTGCCGCAATAGCCAATGCCACGAGCACGTTCATCGTCCATGCGCTGTCGTAGTGCTCTCGCGCAGCCTGCTGGTTCTGGATCAGCGCAATATCGAACGAGAACCACGTGGCCAGCTCGAGGAAGGCAATAAATGCTGTTGCCATCGCGACGATGCCGAAATCCGCAGGCGTGAGCAGGCGCGCGAGCACCACCGTACTGATGAGCCCTATGCAGCGATCGGCAAACTTGAAGCCAACCATCCACACCGCGCCGTCCGCGATCCTTCGCCCTACTGTGCGTCCGGGGCTCATCGCTTCAAACGCCGTGTCGCCGCTGTTGCCGCGGCATACCCGCCGAACAGAGCGGTCGACCTCGGGCCATGCGAAGCGCCTCGCCGATGCGATACCGGCAGTCGCAAGGCGCGGCGCAAGCGCCGGCATCGCAAGTACCCGGCAAAGTGCTTCGGCCATGTCGGTCGGGCTCGATGGCGGCACGAGCACCGCCGTCTTCCCGTCCTCGACGAGATGCGGAATCCCGCCGACGTTCGTGCTGACGATCGGCACGCCGCTCGCCATCGCCTCGAGCAGCGAGATCGGCATGTTGTCGGCAAGGGACGGGTTGAGCGCAACGCTCGCGGTCCGGTAGAGCGCCGGCAGCTCGCTGTTGTCGAGCCGCCCCGTGAAGCGCACTCGCTCCGACACACCGAGCTCGGCGGCCAGCCGTTCGAGTTCGGCCCGCTGGGGACCGGAGCCGGCGATCGTCATCCGTGCCCGCGGAAGGCGTTCCAGCACCATTGCGAAGGCCCGGATCGCCGTGGCGATGTCGTAGACCGGCTCGAGATTGCGGGTGACCAGGATGTGAGGTTCGGCAGGCGGCGAGTCGGCCGGGCGGAATGCCGCCAGATCCACGATGTTCGGCACTTCCACCGTCTCGACGCCGCGCTTCGCGAATACCTCGCGCAGGAACCCGGACGGGACCACGACGACCGCAGCACGTGCGAGCGTGGGACGAACGGCCGCGAACTGGCGCTCGAAAAAGGACTCGGCCTCCCCTCCCCGATAGTTGACGACGACCGGTGCGCCGCGGATCGAAGCCATCCAGATCGCGGGTGCCGCGAAGAGATGCCACGCCCAACCCGAATTCGCCATGACGTGCACGATGTCCGCGCCGACGACGTCCCGCCACAACCGGAACAGGTAAGGCACGAGCCGGACCAGTGCGCGAACGACAGGAACCTTCCCGACCCACGCCGGTGCGTAGGGTGCGTTGGTCTGGACAATGCGGACGTCCGTGCCCTCGGCTGCGAGCAGGCTGGCGAGCTGGCGCGTCTGATTCGCCATGCCGCCCGAGGGAGGTGGCAACGGCCCGACGAGCGTCAGGCGGCCCGGTGCCGCAACGGACGCTGCACCAGGCGTCGTCGTACCGACGTCCATCACGGCCTCCGAAGGCGCGCCTTGCCCGGGTTCGTGCGTGACGATCATGCCGCCGCGCGCTCGATGTTGGCGAACACGTTGCGCGCAAGTCGGGCACCCCACCGCCCTGCACTCGCATCCCACGGGGTGAAACGCGGCAGCTCGAACGGGCTGTCGGTCGTGCGCGCCGCGCCCGGCGCGGTCGAGAACGCGGCGGCGAATCCGGCCGCCTTGACCATGGCCACGTGCCGCGCCCGATAGTCGCTGGTCGGCTTGCCGTTCGGATACGCGAAGAGCCGCACCGGCCGGCCGACGAGTCCCTCGAGGATCTCGCGGCCGCCACCGATCTCGCGTCGCGACATCGCGTCGTCGGACGAGGCGAGGATCGGATGCGTGATCGTGTGCGCACCGATGCCCATCCCCGCCGCGGCGAGCCGGCGTACCTTGTCGCTCGACATCATGAGATCGGCCGGGAGATCGGTGCCGGCCGACTCGGCCACGCGGGCGACGGCATCCTCGCGTTCGGCCGGCGCCCGATGCTTGAGCGCGGCGATTACCGCCAACACCGCCGCGCGGCGCTCCGCCGGCGTGCCGACCACGTGCGCACCTGCGTCAATGTCCGACAGATCGAGCGTGGGCCTGGGCGTGCGCCGGATCGCCTCGATCACCGTGTCGTTCCACATGCGCCCGCCGTCGAGGAATCCGGTCGTGATGAAGAACGTGGCGGGCACGCCCATCTCGCGCAGGATCGGCAGCGCGACGTCGTGGTTGTCGGCGTAGCCGTCGTCGAAGGTGATCGCCGCCGCCCGCGCCGGCAGCGATCCCCGCGCCAGCGCGTCCACCGCATCGTCGAGCGGCAGCACGTTGAACCAGGCGCGCAGCCACGAGACCCTCTCGCGGAATGCAGCGGCATCGAGCTCCCGCGGAAACAGCGGATCCGGTTCCGGCCGGACGCGGTGGAAGATCAGCACCGTCAGCCGGCCGCGGTGCCCGGCGGGCGAGAGGAGCGCCAGCGGCCAGCGCCACGCGACCGGTGGGCGCGGCTCGACGAGCCCGGGATGCGTGCTGGCGTCAGCCACGACGTGCCATCGCCTGTGCAACGAACAAGGTGAGCAGCGCCACGAAGCAGGTCACCGCGATGCGCACCCGCGCACGCAAAGCCTCCATCCGCGCCACCGCAGACTCGCTGCGCGTATCGACCAGCGCCACGATCGGGGGCAAGCTTCCCACGACGCTCGAAAGCCTGTGCGCAGCACGTCCCGACCATCCCGCGACGAGCGCCGCGGGGCCGCGCCGCTCGCGCGACACCACGTCGTTGCCGAACCACAGGTACCACTCCGGGGCTCCGCGTCGGTAGTAGTCGAGCAACTTGCGCGCGTGCGGATAGCCGAGCCGCCCCTCCCCCGCCTGGCGGAACTCGAGCGATTCGGGTGCCGCGAGCAATGCCGTGCGAACCGCCATCGCGGCGAGGGGCTCGTGCTCGCCCGTTTGCACCGCGAAGACGTTGTTGTGAACGTCGAGGAACGACCAACACGAGCGCTGCTGGTCGTACACCTCGACGACGGTGTGGCCGTGGCCACCGAAGCCGTCGAACGAGAACGCCCATTGGCGGCAGAACAGTCCGGCATCGCTCGCCGCGGCGAGGAACACCCGCACGAAATCTGCGCAGTAGCCGCCGCCGGCGGCAATGCCGCGATAGGTGGTGGCGAGATCGGCCTGGATCGGACCCTCGTCGCGCGCGTTGCGGAGCAGCAGCGTGACCAGCGCCAATGCTCGTGGCCAGTCGCCCGCGACGTCTCGAATGCCCGCCGCGGCGACGGCGTCGGCGATCACCTTCGGCACGGGTAGGCGTTCGACACGAAAGCCCGGCGGCACGTGCTCCGGCGTCCAGTCGAAATCGCTCGCCGTGCCGCGGCGCAGCAGCAGCGCGTTGCGCATGCGCACGGCGTTCGACGATGGCACAGCCATCGACGCGAGCCAGGCCGCGCACGCCGCGAGCAACGCGAGATTGATCCATGCGAGCACGGACATGGGCGCTACCAGCAAAGTCCCTCGTAGCGGGCGATTCCCTCGCCACGGCCGGGCATGCCCACCAGATCGATCACCACCTGGTCGGCACGTACCAACTCGCGCAGGCCGGCGACGGTGCTGGCGTCGTTCAGGCCGACGACGAGCACGTCGCTCGCCGCACCACGTCGGCCAGGTCGCCGCGGATCAGCGAGCCGATGTGCGGCAGGTGCTGCTCGATGATAGCGCCGGTTGGCGCCCAGCAGGTTGCGACAGGTGCACCTCGGGGTCGTAGATGGTCAGCTGCATGCCCTTGCCGATGAGGTGCTCGGCCAGCGTCACCAACGGGCTTTCGCGCAGGTCGTCGGTGCCGGTCTTGAACGACAGGCCGATGATGCCGATCCTGCGCTTGCCGGTGGCCAGGATCTTGCGCGATCGCCAGCTCCAGATGTGGCCCGGTTCGACGGCAGGATTGCCGCGTGCATCGGCAGCTCGACGTCGTGCGTCTTGGCGAGGTAGGTCGTCGCGCGCAGGTCCTTGGGCAGGCACGAGCCGCCGAAGGCGAAGCCCGGCTTCAGGTAGGCCGCGCGAGATGTTGAGCTGCGTGTCCTGGCACACCAGGTCCATCACCTCGAAGGGATCGACGCCCAGCGCCTCGCACAGCGCGCGCCGTCTCGTTGGCGAAGGTGATCTTCAGCGCGTGGAAGTTGTTGCAGCAGTACTTGATCATCTCGGCCGCGCGCACCGAGGTCTGGATGAACTTGCACGGCAGGTGGCCGAACAGCGGCGCAGCGCGTCGACCGGGTATCGCGTGGTTGGCGCCGACGATCGTGAACGGCGGCTTGTCGTAGTCGCGGATCGACGAGCCCTCGCGCAGGAACTCGGGCTGGAAGCAGAGGTGGAAGTCGACGCCTTCTGCTTGCCCGACGCTTCGCTCGATGATCGGCGCGAGCACGTCTCCTCGACCGTGCCGGGCACCAGCGTCGAGCGGAACACCACCACGTGCGCGCTCGGTCTTGTCGCGCCAGCGCCCGCGCCGATCTGGCGGGCCAGGCGAGCATCGGCCGCCTGGTCCTGGCTGCCGTTGGCCGCCGACGGCGTGCCGACGCAGACCAGCGAGATCTCGGTGTCGCAGCACGGCCTCGCGCACGTCGCTGGTCACCGTGACGCGGCCGCTGCGCGGCCACCTTGGCCATCAGGTCGACCATGCCCTCTTCGACCACCGGCGTCTTGCCGGCGCGGATCAGGTCGAGCTTGGCCGGGTCGATGTCGACGCCGATGACCTCGTGGCCGTCGCGCGCCAGGCAGGCCAGCGACACCGCGCCGACGTAGCCGAGGCCGAAAATGCTGATCTTCATGCGATGTGCCTTTCGACTGAGGTCCGACGTCTGGCAAAGCGCGCGCGATTGCGCGAGGCAGCGCTCGATGATGCCGTCCAGCCGCTGCATCGAACGCGGCCAGGCGTGGTGGCTGAGCATCGCGCTGCCGGCCGGCGCACGGCGAGCCGCGTCGCGCTCCGTCGGGATTCTCCGACGATGCGCAGGATCGCCTCGCGTGATCTCTGCCGCGTTGTCGGCCACCAGCAGGTGCTCGGTTCGGCGCTGGCATCCACGCCGCCTGCGGCCACGCGGCTCGTCGACCACCGGCACGCCCATGGCCATGGCTTCGAGGATCTTGTTCTGCGTGCCGCGGGCGATGGCCAGCGGCGCCACCATCAGCGCCGACCGCGGATGTACGGCCGCACATCGGGCACCGAGCCGGTCACGGTGACGCCGGGCAGCTCGCCCAGCCCGCGCATCTCGGGCGACGGGTCGGCGCCGACGATCAGCAGCTTCATCGCCGGGCGCTGCGCCTGCAGCAGCGGCCAGCACCTCGGCGCAGAAGCGCGCCATGCACTCCTGGTTCGGGTAGTAGTCCATGCGGCCGATGAAGCTGATGGTGTCGGCGTCGTAGGGCGCGTCGGTCGGCGCGAAGAAATCGCATCCACACCGTTCGGGAAACCAGTCGGTGGCCGCGCCCGTGCCATAGCCCTCGCAGCGTTTCCCACTCGGCGCGCGTGGTGGCGGTGCACAGGTCGAAGCGGCGCGCCAGGCGCTTCTCGGCGCGCCAGCATCTTGCTGCCCTCGAGCCGGTAGCCCAGCGACAGCGGAAAGGGCTTGGACTGCGGCGTACTCCAGCCACTTCTGCGAGTCCATGTCGCCGAAGTCGAGGATCTTCGGGATGTCGGTCACATGCTCGACGTACTGCGCCACCGACGAGCAGTGCACGAAGATCAGGTCGAAGCGCCTGCGGTCGCCAGCAGTCGCGGACCTTCGCGCGCCAGCTCGGCCGAGTAGAAGTAGCCCATCGACGACGGCGTGGGCAGCGGCAGCCGCAGCACCATGCGCGCCATCTGCACCGGCTCGCTCACCTGGCCATGTGGAAGGCCTGGCAGTGCGGCGCGATGCCCTCGCCTTCCGCGGCCTCGGCGGCCGACCGCGACCAGCGAACACACCGTGACCTCGTGGCCCTGCGCGCTCAGGTGCCGGATCATGTTGAAGGGCCGGATCTTGCCGCCGCGCTTGGGCGGATACGGGAAAGCGGTGGCAGAGGTAGAGGATCTTCATGCGGCCACGGCCCTTCAGCTCGTCGGCGACATCCGCGGCGTCGCGGCCGTCGAGGTAGATGCGGCTCCAGATCTCCAGGTTCATCAGCGCCAGCAGGCTGTCGGTGCCGTCGATGCGATTGGCGTCGTGGTCGCGCGACCAGGCGCGCGACCACGCCGTCGCGGAACAGGCCGCGGCGCGCGCACCACCTCGGGCGACAGCAGCCGGTCGCAGCACCGGCGCCAGCTCGCGTCTTGAGCCAGGCGCCCATCGGCGTGCCGAAGCCGCGCTTCTTGCCGGTCGAGGATGTCGCGCGGCAGCAGCGTCCGACAGCGCCTCCTTCATCAGGTGCTTCGAGCCGCCCGCCCTTGCACCTTGATGCCGCCGGGCATGCGCGCGGCCAGCTCGACCAGTTCATGGTCGAGCAGCGGCACCCGGCACTCCAGCGACACCGCCATGCTCATCTTGTCGGTCAGCAGCAGCAGGTCGTCGGGCAACTGCGTCTCGGCGTCGACGGCGAACATGCGGTTGAGCTCGTCGCCGGCCGGCGCCGTCGAAGGCGCCGCGCCAGCGGATCGATCGCGCAGCGCGGCGGCTCGAGCATGCAGCGTCGCCGACGCGTCGTCGCGGCCGATCACGCTGCAGGTAGCTGCGATAGCGCTCGTCGAGCGCGCATCTCGGCCGACTGCCGAGGAAGCCCTTCGCCAGGCGCAGCTTGTTGAGCAGCGCCGAATGCCGGTCGGCCGGCAGCCGGTCGCGCGAGCGCACGCCGCGCCTCGCCGCAGCCAGCCGGGCAGGCGGTCGAGTACTGCGCGGCGTAGTGCTCGCCGAGGTAGCGCCGGTAGCCGCCGAACAGCTCGTCGCCGCCGACGCCGGAGAGGATCACCTTCACGTCCTGCCGCGCAAACTCGGACACCAGGTAGGTGGTGATGAAGGCCGAGTCGGCACATCGGCTCGTCCATGTGCCACAGCAGGCGCGGCAGCAGGCTCGACGACGTCGGGCTTGACCACGATCTCGCGGTGCTCGCGTGCCGAAGCGCTGCGCCACCTGGCGCGCGTAGGGCAGTTCGTTGTAGAGCGCCTCGGCGGCGCCGCCGTCGAAACCGATCGCATAGGTGCGGATCGGCTGCTCGGAGTGCCGCGCCATGAAGCCGACCACCGCGCTGGAGTCGACGCCGCCGGACAGGAACGCGCCGATCGGCACGTCGCTGACCATCTGCATGCGCACCGACTGCTCGAGCTGCGCGCGCACGCGCTCGACCCACTGCGCCTCGGCTGGCGCCGCGGTCGATCGCCTGCGGCAGGCGCCAGTAGCGCCACTCCCGCACCTGGCCGCCTTCGACCGCCAGCAGCGTCGCCGGTGGCAGCTTGCGGATGCCCTTGAAGCATGCGACCGCGGCGCCGGCGACGTAGCCCAGGTGCAGGTAGCTCGCGCAGCGCCGTCGCGGTTCGAGCTCGGCGCTTGACGCCCGGCAGCGCCAGCAGCGCCTTGGCCTCGGTGGCGAAGGCCAGCCGGCGTGCCGTCCTGCAGCACGTAGAGCGGCTTGACGCCCAGGCGGTCGCGGCCGATCAGCAGGCGGCTGGCGGCGCGCGTCCCACAGCGCGAAGTCGAACATGCCGTTGAGGCGGTCAGCACGACGTCGTCGCCCCAGCGCGCGTAGCCGTGCAGCAGCACCTCGCTGTCGGAGCCGGTCTTGAAGACGATGGCCCAGCGCCTGCAGCTCGTCGCGCAGTTCGCGGTAGTTGTAGATCTCGCCGTTGCAGACCAGCCAGAGCGTGCCGTCGGCATTGCGACAGCGGCTGGTGGCCGCCGGCCAGGTCGATGATCGACAGCCGGCGCATGCGCGATGCCGCAGGCGCCGTCGATGTGCATGCCTTCGTCGTCCGGCCCGCGGTGGCGCGTGACGTCGCCCATCGCCGACAGCAGTCTCGGGCCGCACGCGCTGCGCCGTCGAGCCGATGAATGCCGTGGATGCCGCACATGGTCAGCTGCCTCAGGCGCGAGGCCGCTTGCACGCGGCCGACCTGCGGCCAGCGCGCGGCGGTAGACCTCGGCGTAGCGCGCCACGCTGCGCGCCCAGGTGCGCTCGACCTCGACGAAGCGGCGCGCCTGCGCGCGGATCTGCGGCCACAGCTCGCGCGTCGGGCGAGCAGCGTCCTCGATCGCGCGCTGCCAGCGCCGCGACATCGCCGGCGCGGAACAGGAAGCCGGTTTCGCCGTCGCGGATCAGCTCGCGGTGGCCGCCGACGTCGGAGGCGACGAACATGCGGCCCTGCGCCATGGCCTCCAGCGGCTTGAGCGGCGTGACCAGTTCGGTCAGGCGGATCGGCAGGCGCGGATAGGCCAGCACGTCGATCAGTTCGTAGTAGCGCTGCACCTGCGCATGCGGCACGCGGCCGGTGAAGATCACGCGGTCCTCGAGCCCGCTGCCGCGACCTGTGCGCTTGCAGCGTCTGCCTCCTGCGGGCCGCCGCCGACCAGCAGCACCCGCAGCGTGCGGATGCCGAGGCAGCAGTCGCGCGCGCCGCCTCGATCAGCAGGTCGAGGCCCTCGTAGCCGTAGAACGAACCGGCGAAACCCGAGCACCGTCGCGTCCGCCGAGTCCGAGCTTGCGGCCGCAGTGCGGGGTCGCCGGGTCGGCGCCGAAGCGGAACGCCGCGACGTCGACGGCATTCGGAATCACGGTGATGCGCTCCGGCGGGATGCCGCGCGCGGCGATGTCGCCGCGCAGGCCTTCGCAGATGGTGGTCACCTGGTCGGCGCGCCGCAGCGCGAAGCTCTCGAGCGCCCGCGAGACGCGGTAGCGCAGGCTGCCCTCGCGCGTGGTGCCGTGGTCGACCGCGGCATCCTCCCAGGAGCGCGCGCATCTCGTAGACCACCGGCAGCCGCGCCGTGCGGCCCACCCGCAGCGCCGGGCAGCGCATTCAGCACCGGCGAATGGGCATGGATCAGGTCCGGCCGGAATGCTCGGCGCACGCTCGGCGATGCGGCGCGCCGGTCAGCCGCCATCTCGCGGAAATAGCGCGCACCAGGCACCGTGTCCAGCGCGGACGCTCGGGCGTGCGGTGGAAGCGCCAGCCGTCGACCGTCTCCTCGAAGCGCCGACCCGGCCTGCTGCTCGCGGCGTGGTCAGCTGCAGCGTCTCCCAGCCCAGCGCGCGCTGCTCGCGCAGGATCGCCGCGTGCGGAAGGTGTAGCCGCTGTGCAGCGGCAGCGAGTGGTCGAGGACATGCAGGATGCGCATCGGATCAGCTCGCGGTCTCGGCCGCGCGGACGCAGCGGCACGCGCGACGGCGTCGGCCGTCGACGACGTTGCGCAGGAACGCCTCGAACATCAGCAGCGTCCACAGCGGCGCGCTGTAGTCGCGCGCGCCCGGACTGGTGCGTCATCGACCAGGTGCTGCAGGTAGGCGCGATCGAACAAGCCGGTCGTCGGCCAGGCGCTCGCCGAGCACCGCGCTCGCGCACGCGCTCGCTGCAGCGGCCCGCGGAACCAGCGCGCCAGCGGCACCGCGAAGCCCATCTTCGGCCGGTACAGGACGTCGCGTCGGCAGGTGCGGCTCCATCGCCTTCTTCAGCAGCCACTTGCCCTCCCGTCCGCGCACCTTCAGCGACGACGGCAGCGTGGCCAGCCACTCGACCAGCGGGTGGTCCATCAGCGGCTCGCGCACCTCGAGCGAGTGCGCCATGCTGGCGCGATCGACCTTGGTGTTGATGTCGCCGACCAGGTAGGTCTTGAGGTCGAGGTACTGGATCAGCGCCAGCGGGTCGTCGGTGCCGGCGCGCGCCGCATGGCGCCGGAACACTTCGATGCGCGTCGTAGCCGCCGAGCTCGCGCGTGAAGGCGCGCGCTGAACAGCCGCTCGCGCAGTCGTCCCGCGCAGGATCGAGACGCTGTGGAAATAGGCCTCGACCGAGTCGCGCGCCAGCGCCTGGAAGGTCGTCTTGGCGCGCAGGAACGCGCGGCGCCCAGTCGGCCTTCGGGTAGACGCGGCCCAGCACGCCGAACAGCGGCCGCCGCAGCCGACGCGGCAGCGCGCGAGCGCATGCCGCTCCTCGCACCAGGTGCAGGCGGTAGCGACGGTAGCCGCCGAAGCTCTCGTCGCCGCCGTCGCCCGACAGCGCCACCGTGACGTGCTGGCGCGCCAGCTGGCACACGCGGTAGGTCGGGATGGCCGAGCTGTCGGCGTAGGGCTCGTCGTAGAGCGGCGCCAGCGTGTCGATCAGGTCGAAGTCGTCGCTCTCGACGCGATCGACGAAGTGCCGCGTCCGGTAGCGCTCGGCCACCTGCTGCGCGAACTCGCGACTCGTCGAAGGCCGGATCGGCGAAGGCGATCGAGCAGGTGTTGACCGGCCCGTCGGACACGCCCGCCATCATGGCGACGACGGCACTCGAGTCGACACCGCCCGAGAGGAAGGCGCCGAGCGGCACTTCGGAGATCAGGCGCAGCTTCACCGACTCGCGCAGGCGTGCCGATCAGTTCGGCGCGCGTCGTCCGGCGTCAGCACGCGATGTCGAGCGTGAAGCGCGACGTCCCAGTACTCCGGCGGCTCGCGGCACCGGCTCGCCGCGGCGGATCGTCAGCGTGTGCGCCGGCGGCAGCTTGCGCGCGCCTGCGAAGATCGTCCGCGGCTCGGCCACGTAGCCGAGCGCGAAGTACTCCTCGACCGCGCAGCGGATCGATGTCGCGCGGCAGCCCACCGTGCGCCAGCAGCGACTTGAGCTCGGAGCCGAACAGCAGCGTGCCCGTCCGGCAGCAGCGCGTAGTACAGCGGCTTCACGCCGAGGCGGTCGCGCGCGAGGAACAGCGTCTGCGCGCTTGCGGTCCCACAGCGCGAAGGCGAACATGCCGCGGAAGCGCTTCGACGCAGCGCCTCGCCCCAGGCTTCCCACGCGTGGACGATGACTTCGGTGTCGCTCCTGCGTGTGGAACACGTGGCCCGAGCGCCTGAGCTCCGGGATCAGCGCCTGGTAGTTGTAGATCTCGCCGTTGAAGACGACGACGACGCGTGCCGTCCTCGTTGAAGAGCGGCTGCTGGCCGGTGGCGAGGTCGATGATCGACAGCCGCCGGTGACCGAGACCGACGCCCGGCTCGACGTGCACGCCGCCCTCGTCCGGCCCGCGGTGGGCTGCGACTCGTTCATGCGCTGCGAGCACGGCGCGGTCGATCGGACGCGTTGGCCGCGGGTGTCGAAGATTCCGGTGATGCCGCACATGGCGCCGGTCCCCTACCCTGCGATCGCTCGTGGCACGACCGTGCCGTCCGCGCGCGCCAGTTGCGCCAGGTACAGCCGCGTGGTAACGCGTCGATCATGCGGTCGAGGCTGAAGCTGCGCCTCGACCCGCCGGCGCCCCGCCATGCCGTGCGTCGCGCCTGCGCGGGATCGTCGGCGTAGGACGCGATGGCAGCCGCAAGCGCCACCGGATCGCCGGCCGCGCACGACGCGTCCGGTCACGCCGTCCTCGACCAGCTCGTGCGTTGCCGCCGACGCGGGTCGCGATGACCGGCAGGCCGGTGGCCATCGCCTCGAGGATCGTGTTCGACATGCCCTCGCCGAACGACGGCAGCACGAACACGTCGAGGCCGCGCATGATCGCCGGCACGTCGTGCCGCTCGCCGGCGAGCCAGGCGAGGTCGCGCACGCCGCCCTCGGCGAGAATCGCCTCGATCCGGGCACGCTCGCCGCCCTCGCCGACGATCACGAGACGCATCGACGCGCGGCGCCCGGGCGATTGCTGCAACGCGTGCACGAACGCCCGCGCCAGCGTCGCCTGGTCCTTCACCGGGTCGCAGGCGCCCCACGGTGCCCACGAGCCGCTCGCTGCGGCGCGCCGAACGGACAGCCCGCGACGCGTTCGCGCGCGGCCGGCGGCGCGAAGCGCTCGGTGTCGACGCCGTTGCAGATCTGCTCGATGCGATCGTCGGTCCACGCCGATCGGTTCGCGCAGGTAGCGCGCGAGATCGGGCGCGAAGCGCGACGTACTGCGATGACGAAGGGACGAAACACCTTGCGGATGCGCTGGCGACGCACGTTCGTCCCATCCGTGATCGTCGACATCGCGGCCGTGCTCGCCGTGGATGCGCGACGGCACCCCGGCAAGCCACGCGGCCGGAACGGTCTCGAGTGCTGCGAGATTGCGGGTGTGGACGATCGCCGGGCGCATCGAGCGGAACAGCCGCACCAGCGTCGGATAGAGCCGCAGTGCGTGGCCCGGCGGCTTGCGGAGCGCGACCATCGGCACGTCGCTGCGCGTGACGCGGCGACGCGAACTCGGGATCGATGTCGGTGAGGGCGATCACCGCGTGGCGCCACGCGTCCCGCGGCAGGCCGTTGAGCAGGTTGACGAGACCGTTCTCGAGGCCGCCGACGGCAAAGCGGATACACGACGTGCGCGATGAGTGGCGCCGCGCCGGTCATCGCTTCGCCCTCGTCGCCTCGAGCATGTCCGCCACCGCGGGCGACAGCGCCTCCAGCGCCTCGCGCGCGGGATCGCTGCCCTCCTGATCCGGCGCGAAGAACACGACGAGCGCGGCATCGCCCGAGCCTCCCGTGAGGCGCGACCAGGCGAGGCGCAGCCTTCGCCACGTAGTCGCTGCTGGTCAGCGTACCGTCCACCCAGTAGAGGCTGTAGGCGACCAGGCGGTTCTGGCGCGGGTCGGCGATGAGCGTCCTCCGGGCCTCGACCTCGACGCCGTCGAATCGGACCGCCGCCGGCCGATAGTCGACCTCGCGCCAGCGAAACTCCTTGGGCAGCACGAGGTGGTTGCCCGACGTCACGAGTTCGCGCCCCTTCACCTGATTGCGGTAGTAGAA
This sequence comes from uncultured beta proteobacterium, assembly GCA_963765065.1. Classification (GTDB taxonomy): domain Bacteria; phylum Pseudomonadota; class Gammaproteobacteria; order Burkholderiales; family Casimicrobiaceae; genus VBCG01. Next base: position 218,673 of record CAVXVH010000014.1, read on the forward strand.
GACCTGCAGGCCCGCAACGCTGCCGGACCGCACGGAAGCCCTGCCGCAGCCGCGCCGCCTCGCCCGAGAATCCGGGTGTCCAGCCGATGTCCGGTAGGCCGTGGGTGCCCAACCGCCGACGGCCGCAAGGCCCCGCAGCTCGGGCTTGACCGCTGAGGGCGCAGGTGCTGCGCCGACGGCAAACGGCCTCCAGATGGCGCTGCAACGCGATCGCCACTGCCGCCGCAACGAAGAAGCGCGCCGACGGCGCATCTGCAGTGGTCGATGCGGCCGCGTGGGCGGTGGCCGGCGTCGGGGCGTCCGGCTCGGCCCAGAACGATCCGACCCAGAACAGCAGCGCCATCACCACGCCGAAGAAGATCCAGCCGTAGATGATGTGGTCGACACCCACGGCAAGCTCGTTGTCGGACAGGTGCCCGATCATCACGATCATGTAGGCGCGCAGCCAGTTGGCGATGATCGGCACGACCACCGACGCCGCGATGAATGCCGCGCGCCGCGCCGGGCTACGATAGGAGACGGCGGCGTAGACCACGCCGATCATCAGCGAAGCGATCAGGTAACGCAGGCCGCTGCAGGCTTCGACGACCGACCAGTTCCCGCTCGGGATCACGAAGTGGTTCGCCTCCCGGAACACGGGGACGCCGGTGGCGCGCAGCGCCCACACGGTGAAGTCGGCGGTCCAGTCGATGAGTATCGGCAGCAGGAACTCGCCGGCCGGCACGGCGAACAGCAGGAACAGCAACGGGAAGGCCGCGGACCGGGCCACGCCGAGGCCGACGACCGCGACGATCGCGGCCTGCACCATGAAGGCAAGCGCGAACTGCCGGATGCCGATCGCCTCCGCCGCGACGGACGCGAGCCACAGTGCACCCATCAGCGCGACGATCAAGAGCGCCGGATACCAGGGCCTCGCGGGCACCGCGGCGATCTCCGCGCGCTTGCGCCAGGCGAGCCACAGCGCGATCGGGACGACGACGAAGCCGTGCGCGAACGTCTCGGAACGCCACCAGATCGCGACGATGGACGCCACGGTGTCCGCGTGCACGAGCAGGATGCCGATCGCGGCGATCGCGGCCGCCACCAGCGGCGCATTGCGCGAGAGCGGATTGTCCCGTTCGACCCGGCGTTCGACGATCGAGGCCATCGCTTCGCCTAACCGAGGACGCGGACCACGTGCGGCCCGATCGCGTTGACGACCGGCCGCGGCAGGCGGCGCCAGACCGCGATCATCGCGCGGTACTTCGGATTGAGCGGGTTGTGCTGCGGCACGTCGCCGCCCTTGAACAGCCTGAACTCGTAGGCGAGCGGCGTCGCCTCGAAACCCCAGTTCTTCTTGAAGTCGAAGCTGCCGGTACCGCGCTTGCTGCGGCCGTAGTCGAACACGCGCAGGCCACGCTCGCACGCGCGACGCATCAGGTCCCAGTACTTGAAGTCGTTGGCCGCGAGATCGCGCGCCGCCACGCTGTCGCCGGCGTAGTAAGGGAGCACCTCGTCGCGGAAGTAGAACGAGAGCACGCTCGACACCGGCACGCCCTGCGGGTCGACCACGGTCAGCACCTCGCAGTCGTTGCCGAACGTCGAGCGCAGCCGTTCGAAGTAGCGGCGCGAGTACGGCGGGGTGCCGTGGCGGTGCACGTTGTCGGCGTAGAGCGCGAAAAAGCGCGACGTGTCGGCATCGATCTCGCCCGCGAGCCCGCGGCCGATGGCCTTGCGCACCATCGCCCGCTGCTTGCGCGGGATCGCCAGCATGTTGGCCTCGACGTCGGGCAGAATTTCCTTGCGATAGGTGACGTACAGGTCCTGCCGCGCCCAGTCCGGGCGCCACGACGAGCGATTGCGCAACTCGACGTGATCGACACCGAGGCCGCGGCCGAGCGCCTCCGCCGCGTCGATCAGCCGCTGCGCCGCATCGGCGTCGTCGGCCGCCGGCCCACCGTACACGGCGACCGGAAGCGAGACCAGTGCATGCCCGAACAGCCGGCTCTTCACCTCGGCGAGCGGCAGCACGCCCACGACGTCGCCATCGCGCTCCGCGACGAGGTAATGCGTACGGTGGCGGAACTCCTGCTCGATGATCTCGCGCCAGCCGATGCGGTGGAAGAACGTCGCCGCAGGCGCTCGCTCGACGTAGGCCTCCCAGCGCGCGGCGTCCTCGTTGCGGAACGCGCGCACGGCAAGCGACGAACGCGCCGCCGTGGTCACGGCGATCGCCTCCGCCCTCATCATTGGACTCCGTCGAGGAAGACCCGGTCGACGCGATCCCAGCGGAAGTCGCGGAGCAGGCGCGACAGGCGCGCCTCGGTCCGGTCGAGATTCAGGTAGTGGCGAAAGCGCGTCTTCGCCGAGATTCCCGCAATGCGCGGCTGCTCAGGATCGAGCTCCCAGGGGTGGAAGTAGAACATCGCCGGGCGAGCGTCGACACGGTTGATGCGCGCGAGCGACCAGCGCGATACCGCGTAGGGCAGCAGCCGGAAGTAACCCCCGCCACCGGCAGGCAGGTTGGTGTTCATGAGGCGCACCGTCGCCACCGGCACCTCCATGAGACCGGGATGCACCTCGTGCGGAAAGCGCGGCGAGGCCGGGGCTCCGTAGTGGTCGTGGCGGATCGGATAGACGCTGGAGCTGTAGCGGTAACCGGCCTTCGCGATGCACTCGAATGCCCACGGGTTGCGCGGGCCCACCGAAAAGCTCGGCGCGCGATAGCCGCGGACCGCGTGTCCCGACAGGTCCTCGAGCAGCGCCTTCGCGCGGCGGATGTCGTCGAGGAACTCCGCAGGCTGCTGGTCGTGGGCGCGCCCGTGCGAGTAGCCGTGGCTGGCGAGCTCGTGCCCCGCCGCGACGATCCGGCGCACCATGTCCGGATGACGTTCGGCAAGCCAGCCCAGCGTGAAGAATGTCGCGCGCGCGTCGTGCCTGGCGAGCAGCGCGAGGATGCGGTCGACGTTCCGCTCGACCCGACGGGGCGTGCCGTCCCAGTCGCCGCGGTCGATGTGCGACTCGAACGCCGAGACCTGGAAATAGTCCTCGACGTCGACGGTCAGCGCGTTGACGATCGCGACGGGAACGCGCGCGTTCATGTCAGGACACGGCCTCCGCCGCCACAACCCCTCGCGCCGCGAGCCAGCCCGCCAGGTGCCGTGCGATGCGCGGCGCCGCGTGGCCGTCCCAGAATTCGGGGCGTCGACCGCGCTTGCCCCCGGTCGCGAGGATCTCGTCCACCACGGCGAGGACCTTCGCGCGGTCGCGCGCCACCAGCGTGTTCGTGCCTTCGTCGACCGTGATCGGACGCTCGGTGTTCTCGCGCATCGTGAGACAGGGCACGGCGAGCGCGGTCGTCTCCTCCTGGATGCCTCCCGAGTCGGTCAGCACCAGCTTCGCCGCCGACATGAGCCCGAGCATTTCCAGGTAGCCCTGCGGCGGCAGCAGCACGATCCGCGGGTCCGACACGATGCCCGCGAGGGCGAACCGCTCGATGTTGGCACGGGTGCGCGGGTGCACGGGCCAGACGACGGGTAGGCGTCGGGACACTTCGCGCAGGATGGCGAGCGACTCGCCGAGCGCCACCGGGTCGTCGACGTTGGACGGCCGGTGCAGCGTCACCACGGCGAATCCGGCGGGATTCTCGACCGCCGCGGCCTGCGCCGCGGCGTGCGCGAGCGTCGCCGCCGGCGGCGTCGCGCGCGCGACGTGCTGCATCAGCGAGTCGATCATCACGTTGCCGACGAAGTGCACGCGCTCGCGTGCCACGCCCTCGCGCACGAGATTGATCTCGGCCGCACGCTCGGTCGTGTAGAGCAGGTCGGAAATCTGGTCGGTGAGGACGCGGTTGATCTCTTCCGGCATCGCGCGGTCGAAGCTGCGCAGGCCCGCCTCGACGTGCACGACCGGGATGCCCTTCTTGGCGGCGACGAGTGCGACCGCGAGCGTGGAGTTCACGTCCCCGACCACGACCACGCACGCCGGCGCGAGTTCGTCGAGCACGGGCTCGATGCGCTTCATCACCTCGGCGGTCTGCACCGCCTGCGACGCCGATCCCACCTCGAGGTTGAGTTCGGGCTCGGGCAATCCGAGATCGCGGAACAGACGGTCGCTCATGGCGAAGTCGTAGTGCTGGCCGGTGTGGATCAGCGCGGTTCCCGGCAGCCCCGGCTCGTCCGCGAACGCACGGATGAGCGGCGCCATCTTCATGAAATTGGGACGCGCGCCGACGATGCACGCGATGCGTCCCTGCCGACCCCGAGGATCCTTCACGCTAGCCCCCTGCGGTGTTGCCCGGCTTGACCTTCTCCGGGTGCAGCAGGCTGTGGATCAGGTCGATCGTGGCGCCGACGGTGCGCTCGACGCGGTCCACGCGCTCCTCGAGACGGCGGATCGACAGCTCGTGAGCCGGGGTGATGCGCGCGTGCTCGCCGGGTGATGCCCACTCGTCGCGCAGCGGCGAGCGCACCGCGTCGTGACCGAGCTCGTCCTGCATCTCGCCGGCGATCGTGTGCACGTCCTCGACGTCGAGCACGTGCTTCTCCCCAAGGTAGCCGGAGAGCATCAGACGGTTGCAGAGCGTGTTGATGCGTCGCGGGATGCCGCCGGTGAGCGAGTGGATCAGCGGATACGTGCCCGGGGTGAAGCGCGGGTCGTCGTTCCAGCCGACGTGGTGCAGCCGGTGCTCGATGTACGCCTGCGTCTCGGTGGCGTCGAGCGGCCCGAGGTGATACGAGGCGATCACCCGCTGCCGCAGCTGCTGCATCGAGGGGCTCTGCATCATCGTGCGCAGCTCCGGCTGCCCGATGAGGAAGCTCTGCAGCAGGGCCTGGTCGCCGAGCTGGAAGTTGGACAGCATCCGCAGCTCCTCGACGGCGCGCGGCGTCAGGTTCTGCGCCTCGTCGACGATGAGGAGCGCCCGCTTCCGGTCCACCGCCACCTGGCAGAGGAACGCCTCGATCGACGCGAGCAGCACGCTCTTCGACACGGTGTTGACGGGCAGGCCGAAGGCGACGCCGACCGAGCGCAGCATGTCGTCGGCGTCGAGCTGGGTCGATGACGATCGTGCGCGGCGACCACCTTCGTCGTGTCGAGCTGCTCCATCAGGCTGCGCACGATCGTCGTCTTGCCCGCGCCGATCTCGCCGGTGATGACGATGAAGCCCTCGCCCTGGTAGAGGCCGTACTGCAGGTAGGCGAACGCGCGGTTGTGGCCGCGGCTGCCGAAGAAGAACGCCGGATCCGGATTGAGCTGGAAGGGCTTGCCCGACAGGCCGTAGAACTGTTCGTACATGGAAGCCCTAGCGGAAGGAATGGCTCACGCCGATGAATACGGAGAGCTCGTTGTAGTCGTCGTCGAGGTCCGAGTTGTAGTTCTGGTAGCGAATGCCCGCGTAAGCATTGGTCTTCGGCGAAATCGGCCGCGTCAGGACGCTGCGCAGCGTCCATTGGTCGGTCAGGCCCTCGAGCGGGGCGTTGGCCTTGGTGCGCGTGAAGATCGCGCCGCTCGAAAGGGATGCCGAGGGGGTGAGCTGATACGTCCAGTTGACGCCGGCGCCGGTCTGCGTGTTGTTCTCGAGCGCCGCCAGGTCGGGCGGCAGTGCCTCGACCGGATCCCGAGATGGGGGTCGTCTTCAGCCAGAAGACATTGAAGAAGACCGTGTTGCGTGTGCCGAGCAGACCCATGGTGCCGCTCGCCGATTCCTTCAGGTAGATCTGCTGCGTGTACAGCGCCAGCGGATCGCTCAGGACTACCGGCAACCCACGCTGGTTCATGAAGTCGGCAATGTAGCGCGCGCGCTCGGTCGGGTCCGGGATCCGCGACCGCAGGATCTCGTTCAGCACGCCGGGGACGAAGGTCCCGGTCGGCAGGTTGGCGAGCTCCTGCGGGTAGCTCGAGATGTTGCGCGACGCGCCCAGGGTAAACGCCGCGAGACGGGAACGGTGGTCGAACTCGAACAGGTACGACTCGCCGAAGAACCGATGTTCCCAGAGGGCATCGACCCGCGTCCGTTCCGTCGGCCGCCACTGGAAACCGAGACCGTAGATCGAGCCGCCGTACTCGGAAAGCGTGAAGCGATTGCGCTCGTAGCCTCCGGAGACGAAGAAGCGCCACACCGGATCCGGTTGGTAGATGGCTCGGGCACGCGCCAACTCCAGCAACTGAGTACGCGTCCGGTCCTCGAACCAGTATTCCGTCCGATCGACATCGATGCCCCAGCCGTAGGGCGTGGGTTCGCGGTCGATCGACCCGAACAGGCGATTCGTGTAGACGCGATCGTCCCCGATCGGCGAATTCCCGAGATTCGACCAGACGTTGTCGTTCTGCAGGCGATAGCGGATTGTGTTGGTAAGGAATCCCTCGATGTAGGGGCTGACCCGATAGGTCGACGTCGTCAGGCGATTGTCGGTGGCGTTGACGAGCCCCGGCGGCGTCGGGCCGAACGGGTTGTAGTACGTCTGCTGAACGCTTGCCGTCGCTTCGACGAAGAAGAAGTTCTCCATGACCTCGGCACGACCGAGGAGGTTCACCTGCGGCTGGACCTCGTTGTTCTCATCGCCCGTCCGGGCATACAGCAGAATCGGTGCCGAGACGTAACCCTGCACCTGCGTCCGCGGCGTCTGGTGGTCGACGCGGAAGCCCGGCGTGACCGTCAGGATGAGGTCGCTCTGACGCTGGTCCCTGGGCAGCAAATCGACGTTGTTGGTCCAGGAGAGCTCCGCCGACAGCGTCGGCGTGATTCCCCAGACGTTCTGCGCTGCTGCCGGCCCACTTGCCAGGAGCAGCGCCCATCCGGGCAACAGCGCGGCGCACGCCAGCACGCGCCGTACCGAGGCATGGTCAGTGGCCGGCATCGGCCGTGTAGTAGCCATACGCCCCGACGTCCGTCCGAGTCGCCTTGTTCAGCATCATCATCACGACCTCGCAACTCTCGATCGTCGCGAGCGCCTGGTTGACCGCGTTCTGCGAGGTGGAGTCCGCCGCAACGACCATCACGATCTGGCCCATGTGGGTGGCCAATACGCGTGCCTCCGTCGTAGGGAGCAGCGGCGGCGAGTCGAAGATGATGATCCGGTCGGAATAGCGCGTCGCGAGATCCCGCAGCAGCACGACCATCTGCTCGCTCGCCAGCAGTTCGGTCGCGCGCCGGTGACGCGCGCCCGCCGGCAGCACCGTGAGCTTGTCGATGTTGGTCTTCACCAGCGCGTCCGAGACGTCGATCTTGCCGTCCGTCAGGAGATCGAGCAGGCCGGGCGACGACGGCACGCCGAGCAGCTTCGGCATCGCCGGATTGGCGACGTCGCCGTCCACCAGCAGGACGGTGTTGTCGTATTCCATCGCCACGCTCATCGCCAGGTTCACCGCGGTGAAGGTCTTGCCCTCCGACGCCAGGGCGCTCGTCACCATCACGAGATTCCCGTTCTTGACCTTCGCTCCGGCGCGGCCGTGCGCGTTGCCGATGATCGGTCGTTTGATGACGCGGAACTCGTCGGCGATCCTCGAGGTGGGGGCGTCGGGCGTGACGAAGCCTCGCGCCTTGAGGCTCTCGATGTCGATGGCCACGTGCCGCGAGGTCGTCGTGCGCGTCCGTGCTTGTTGCACGCGTGGTGCAGCGGCGTCGGCGTCCGGCGCACCCCCGGCAGGATGCAGCGGGATGGATGGCGCCAGCCCGACCGCGTGCGATGCTTCCACACCGGCATCCTTGCGCGCCTCGATGGTACGCACGACAGCCTCGGGCGTCGGCGTACCGTGCGACGCGTGCCCCGCCGGCGCCGATGCGTCGTCCGGCAGTGCCGCGCCCGATCGTCGCAGCTCCTGCAGCCGCTTCGCCGCCTGTTCGATAAGGCTCATGGTCTGATCTCCCTACGCCGCGGCGCGCCAGAGGAACAGCGCGAACGCCACGACGGTCGCGAACAGCGCGAACAGTCCGCTCATGCCGCCGGCGAAGAGCCAGGCGCGGCGGCGCCGTGCTGTGGTGAGCGTCGGACTCGGCAGCATCGACACCGACCCGAGTACGGGCCGGCTCGTCGACTTGCGCAGCGTCACCGGCTCGTGGAACGTCGGCGCGAGCTGGCTCGCGACGAAGCTCGCGGCAAGTCCCGCCCCGAGCGAGGCGAGGAAGGCCAGACCGAGCAGGGCAAGGCGGTTCGGGGCGACCGGGCGCGGCGAGACGCGCGGCGGATCGATCACGCGGAACTGCGCCCCACCGGTATCCTGCATGCCGATGCCCATGGTCGCGGATTCGCGACGGGACAGCAGCGATTCATAGGTCTTCTTCTGCACTTCGTAGTCCCGGTTCAGCTGGGCGAACTCCGCCTCGACCTCGGGCACCATCGAGGCGCGGGACTTGAGTTGAGCGTACTGGCCTTCGAGTCCGGAAAGCTTCGCCCGGGACGACGCCACCTGCGCCTCGGCCTCCGCGAGCGAGATCCGTAGCTGGTGGAACACCGGATTGCGATCGACGGGAGCGCTGGTCCGTGGTCCGGAGGTCTCGAACGTCTTGCGGCGTTCGGCGAGCTCCACCTTGCGCTGGGTCTCGAGCTCCCCGATGATCCGCTTGGTGTTGGAGACGTCCGGGTGGTTTTCCGTGTACTTGCGGGACAGCTCGTCGAGCTCGCGCTTCAGCTGGGCGATCCGGACGTCGGTCTCGGGCACGCTGTCGGGCACTCCCGACGTGTCGACCTTCTCCGGGATGAACGCCGGCTGCTCGCCGGCGAGCTCCCGCTTGTACGAGTCGCGCGCCTGCTCGGCGGCGTTGAGTTCGAGGCGCGCAGCGGCGATCTGGCTCTGGACTCCCGCCATTCGCGCAAAGTAGTCGCCGCCACCGTCGCGCTCGGTGATGCCCATGTAGCGCAGCTTGAATTCCTTGAGCCGGTTCTCGGCAGCCTGCAGTGCCCGCTCGTAGTGCTTGATCTGGTCGTCGATGAAGCGCACGGCCGCGCGGGAGTCCTGGCGCTTGTCGCCCAGGCTCGATTCCACGAAGATCGTCAGCAGCGACTGCACGGTCTTGCGCGCCTGCTCGGGCTCGGTGTCCAGGTAGCTGATCGTGTAGAGGTTGTTCGAGGTGCTGCCGGTCAGGCGGATCGTCTTCATCACCCTGTCGATGACCTCTTCGCGCTCCGCGTCGGAGCCGGTCCGCAGGTCGAGATCAGCCATCCGCACCACCTTCTCGACATTGGGGCGGCTGATCAGCGTGCGGCTCACGAGACCCACCTGCTGGTCGACGTTCGGCTGGATCGCCAGGCCCGCGAGCAGCGGCTTCAGCAGCGACTCCGTATCCACGAAGACCCGCGCGGTGGCCTCGTAGCGCTCCGGAATCCGGTAGACGATCGCAATGCCGATCAGCGCCACGGCCCAGGCGGCGGCGAGCCCGATCCATCGGCGGTGCCACATCTCGCGCAGCGCGCGCCGAAGTTGCTCGAGGGTTTCGTTCATTCTGGATATCCGATGGGATTCGCCCGACGGGACTCGGTTTCGACCCGTCGCGTCAGAACCAGCTCTGCGGGATGATCAGGATGTCGCCCGGCTTCATCTCGACGTTGGCGGAGATGTCGCCGCGCTTCACCAGGTCGCGCAGGCGCACGCTGTAGATCTTGCCGCCGTCCGCGACGCGATAGATGGTCGCGGCGTTGCCGTCGGCGAAGTCGGTGAGGCCGCCGACCGCGATCATCACGTCGAGCAAGGTCATGTCCTTGCGGAACGGGAGGATCTGCGGCTTCGTGGCTTCACCGGTCACGCGGATCTGCTCGTTCACCGGGCCCGCGAAATTGGTGACCACGACCGTGACCACCGGATCGCGGATGTACTTGGTCAGCGCCTTTTCGATGTCGCGCTCGAGTTCGGTGGGCGTCTTGCCGATCGCCACCATGTCGTCGACCAGCGGGGTCGTGATCTTCCCGTCGGGGCGCACCGGCACGACAATCGACAGGTCCGCGTTCCGCCACACGATCACGTTGATCGTGTCCAGCGGACCGATGCGGTAGCTGTAGTCGCCGGTCTGGGCCTCGAGCGGCGCCGGCGGGTATTTCGGGGTCGTGCAGCCGGCCGACAGGGCCAGCAGCATCACGGCAAGCCCGGCAACGAGCCAACGAGCGGTCGACGAGAAGTTCCGGATGGAAAATGCAGGCATGGATCCTCCGTTATGGCCCGACCTTCGAAAAGGAAGACGATACTAACACTCGAAATCGAGGCTGGCGCTACGCGACCGCCGAGCGGGATTTGGCGCACGATGTGCGTCATCCTGTGGTGTACGGTTGGCATTAAGTCGCGTGCGCCGGAACGTTTCAGATGCATTACGTCAAAACACTCCGCCATGACGAGTTTTCGTGGCGCGGGTTGGCGCGCGCATCACCCGCGGCGTGCTTCGCCGGCCGCGCAGGAACAACGGATAGACCGCGTCGTCGTCAGGGCGGTGGTGCAGCCTCGACGAACGGCAATCGTCGGGGTGGTTTACGACCCCTCCGCGGGTCGCGCGCCGGGAACCTGCTCGATTCGGCCCGAACAGTTTGTGCGTTACCGAATTTCGTGTACGAGATGTGCGTTTAGGGCGCACCTATGCGCGGAACGGGCGGCGACCGCCGGTGACGATTACACTCGTCCACCCTTGCTTCGACGCGGACGACCACGGATCGACGGCGCGACGGGCAACGCGGGATCGTCGTGTCGGCCTCTTTTACGATCAGGCGATCCGCGGTCGGCTGACATCACCTATGTAATTGTTTGTGCTGTGTTTTTTTCAATGGCATGCCGCATGCTTAACTATGGCCGTCGAAACTGTAGTTGAACCTGCCAGAGGCCTCCAAATGAACTTCCGCAAGCTGCTCACCGTCCTCGCCGCCGCGACCGTCGCCTTGTCAGGCGTCGCCTACGCGAACCCGATCCTCCGGCTGCAATCCGGCGCCACGACCGTCACGATCGCGGACGGATCGGGCCTTGACGCGAATACTGGCGTGGGGGCTGTTACGTTCATCGGCGGCGTCGAGGCCTGGACGACCAACGTTACGACGGGCCTTGGCTCGGCGATCCTCTGCAATCCGTCCGGCAGCAAGTGCCCGCACCTTGACCTGAACAGCGTGAACGTCTCGACGAACCCCGGTGCCGGCGGAACCGTCCTGAACATGTTCTTCACCGAAACCGGATTCACCCATGGGGTTGGTGGCATCTCGCAGTTCCTCGGTGAGATCGGCGGCACGCTGGCTGCGCTCGGAACGATCGAATGGTGGGTGTACGTCGACACCACGGACACCGCGTTCGGCCAGGGCGCCCTGCTTGCCAGTGGCACCGCCAACACCTCGCCGTTCTCGGGTGTCGATGTGGGCAGCATCTCGCTCACCGGTCCGTACTCGATGACCTTGGCCGTGCGCATCACGCATGGCGACGGCGTCCGCTCGACCAGCTTCGACTTCTCGGGTCGTCTGGTTCCGGAACCGGGTACGCTGCTGCTGATCGGTGCCGGCCTGTTGGCGCTTGGACTGGCCCGCCGCAAGTTCTCGTAAGCTTCACGCTCGTCAGTTGCACCGAAACGGCGGCCTTCGGGCCGCCGTTTCCTTTTTCCCCACTCTCCCCGCGTCCGCACCGTGCGGAGGCCAACCGCCCGGTCCACTTCAGGCCAGCGCGCGTTGGCGAACCAGCTCGCCGGCGCCGCGCGTCCATGGCGCCGCCGCGGGCCCGGCTGTGGGCAAATCGTGGACCACAATGTGTCGACGACTTTTACGAAATGGCGTCGACTTCATTTACGACCGATACCGACTGTCGGTGACGCTCCACCCATTTTTTGTAGGCAATTCATTGCCTTGCAGCTGTTGGCCCGCCGATTGCTGATTCACTTGCAGAAGGCAACCAACAGAGGGACGCAATGAAGGCAATCAGGGGTTTGGTGGCGGCAACGGCGCTCGCGGTCTCGGCGACGGCCGGCGCAGCGACGGTCACGGTCGGAAGCTGGACCGTGGGCAGCGGGGACGGCATTGCGGTCACGGGGACCTACACCACCACGACGACGGCCGCTCGGTTCACCGGCAACGTGACGGCGTTCACCGGTCCGGAGCTGACCTCGAGCAGCTTCGTCGATTCGACGAGCCAGATGTTCGCCTACTGCTACGACCTGGGCGAGTTCCTCGGCGGCAACACGTACACGGCGGTGTTCGGCACCAACCCGCCCACCTCGTTCGGAGTTACGCAGTCGACGCTGAATTTCCTCGGCGCCGTGAACGCCTTCATCGCCGGCGGCGACGACTATGACTGGTTGCACGCGTCCACCACCTCCCTTGCCGCGGCGATCCAGATCGGCCTCTGGGAGACGCTCTACGACGACGGTGGTGCTTTCAACCTGACCGCTGGCGCCTTCCAGGCAGGCGGTCTGGCCGCGGGGACGGTGACCGCGCTGAACGGCATCCTCGCCAACTACGGCGTGGCCAACGCGCTCGATTCGACGCTGGTGATGACGTTGCACACCCGGGGCGAGAACGGCCAGGATCTGATCACCGGCCTGCGCCCGCCGCTCAAGGTTCCCGAGCCCGGGTCGCTCGCGCTGCTGGGTCTTGCCGCCGCTGCCGCCGGAGTCATGCGCCGCCGCAAGTCCTGAGCGAACGCGGCCCCCGGAAACGGAGCCTTTCGCGGGCTCCGTTTCCTTTTGCATTCGTATAATCGCGGGATGACCGCTGCTGCGCCGCCCCGCGTTCCCGCCGCGGCGCTCCCGCCCGAGCGCGCGCCGCTCGCGGCGCACACGCCGATGATGCAGCAGTACCTGCGCGTCAAGGCGGACCATCCGGACAAGCTCGTCTTCTACCGGATGGGCGACTTCTACGAGCTCTTCTACGCCGACGCCGAGCGCGCAGCGCGGCTGCTCGACATCACGCTGACCTCGCGCGGCGCCTCCGCCGGAGCGCCGATCCCCATGGCCGGCGTGCCGTTCCACGCGGTCGAGCAGCACCTCGCGAAGCTGATGAAGTCCGGCGAGGCGGTGGTGATCGTCGAGCAGTACGGCGACCCTGCGACGTCGAAAGGACCCGTCGAGCGCAAGGTGGCGCGCATCGTCACGCCGGGGACGATCACCGACGCCAACCTGCTCGACGCGCGGCGCGACAGCCTGCTCGCGGCGTTCCTGCCCGAGGGGAAGCGGGCCGGGGTCGCCTGGCTCAACCTGGCCTCGGGCGCACTCACCTTGTCCGAGGGCCCGCTGGCAGAGGCCGCCGCGACGCTCGAGCGGATCGAGCCGGCCGAGCTCCTGCTGCCCGAGGACCTGCCCGCACCGTCATTGCGCGGCCGCGCGGTGCCGGCACGCGCCCTGCCCGCGTGGCACTTCGACCGTGCCTCGGCCGAACAGGCGCTCGCGCGCCAACTCGGCACCCGCGATCTCGGCGCCTTCGGGGCGGGCGAAGTGCCGCTTGCCGTGTCTGCCGCGGGCGCCCTCGTGGCCTACGCGAGCGCGACCCAGCAGACCGCGCTGTCGCACGTGCGCGAGATGCGGGTCGAGCAACGCGGCGAGTTCCTGGCGCTCGATCCGGCCACCCGCCGCAACCTCGAGATCACCGCGACGCTCGGCGGCGAACCCGCACCGACGTTGCTGTCGCTCTTCGATGCCTGCGTGACCGCCGCAGGCAGCCGGCGGCTGCGCCAGTGGCTCACCCAGCCGCTCGCCGATCCATCGCGCGCCGCGGCGCGCCACGACGCCACCGAGGCGTTGCTCGCGCGTCCCGACGTCCGCGCCGCCGTCGCCGAGCGGCTGAAGCGCACCGCGGACGTCGAGCGCATCGCGTCGCGCATTGCCCTCCTCACCGCGCGCCCGCGCGATCTCGCCGGATTGCGCGACACGCTCGCCGCGGTGCCGGCCGTCGCGGCGCTGCTCGACGGCGTCGAGACACCGCTCCTCGCCACCGCTCGCCACGCGCTGGAACTCGATGGCCGGTGGACCACGCTGCTTGCGCGCGCCATCGCAACCGAGCCCGCGGCGAACCTGCGCGACGGCGGCGTCATCGCCCCGGGCTTCGACGAGGCGCTGGACGAGCTGCGCGGCATCGACGCGCACTGCGGCGAGTTCCTGGTCGACCTCGAGCGCCGCGAGCGCGAGCGCACCGGCATCCCGAGCCTCAAGGTCGAGTTCAACCGCGTGCACGGCTTCTACATCGAGGTCACCCACGCCCATGTGCAGCGCGTACCTGCCGAATACCGGCGCCGGCAGACGCTCAAGAATGCCGAGCGCTACATCACGCCCGAGCTCAAAGCCTTCGAGGACAAGGCGCTGTCCGCACAGGAACGCGCGCTCGCGCGCGAGAAACATCTCTTCGAGGCACTGCTTGCCGACCTCGCCCCTGCGATCCCGGCATTCCAGCAGGCGGCCGACGCGCTCGCCGACCTCGACGTCCTCACCACGCTCGCCGAGCGGGCGCAGGCACTGCGTTTGTCGCGTCCCAGCTTCGCCAGCGAGGGCGGCATCACGATCCGCGGCGGGCGCCACCCGGTCGTCGAGCGCCAGGTCGGGGACTTCATCCCCAACGATCTCGTGCTTGGCCGCGATCGGCGGCTGCTGGTCGTCACCGGTCCCAACATGGGCGGCAAATCCACCTACATGCGGCAGGCCGCGGTGGTCGGGCTGCTCGCCCACTGCGGCGTGTTCGTGCCGGCCGCCGAAGCGACGATCGGTCCGCTCGACGCGATCTTCACGCGCATCGGTGCCGCCGACGATCTCGCCGGCGGGCGCTCGACGTTCATGGTCGAGATGACCGAGGCGGCCTACATCCTGAACCGCGCGACGCCGCGCAGCCTCGTGCTGATCGACGAGATCGGGCGCGGCACGTCCACGTTCGACGGGCTGGCGCTCGCGTGGGCGATCGCTCATCACCTCGCCGAGAAGAATCGCAGCCTGACGCTCTTCGCGACGCACTACTTCGAACTGACCGCGCTCGCCGCGGAGATCGAGGGCTGCGCCAACGTGCACTTCGACGCGGTCGAGCATCGCGACGGCATCGTGTTCCTGCACGCGGTCGAGGAAGGGCCGGCGAATCGCAGCTACGGCCTGCAGGTGGCGAAGCTCGCCGGCGTGCCCGGCGACACGGTCCGGCAGGCGCGCGCGTATCTCGCGCGACTCGATCAGTTCAACGCGCGGGCGGACGGCCAGCAGGACCTGTTCGCCGCGCCGCCCGCGACGACATCCGCGTCACCCGAGACGGCACGCGCCGAAGCGCTCGCCGAGCGCCTCGCCGCGCTCGACCCCGATGCGCTCTCGCCGCGCGAGGCGCTGGAGGCGTTGTACGAGCTGAAGCGGCTCGCCACCGAGAAGTAGGGTCAGACTCGACTTTCCGCTCTCGCAGTCCGCGACATCTGGCGCCTGGGCGCGGAAAGTCGAGTCTGACCCTACTTTTCCCTACTTTTCCGCGCCCGCGACTGACCTTCAGTGATGGTGCCCGTGCGGCCCGTGCACGTGGCCGTGCGCGATCTCTTCCTGCGTCGCGGGCCGGATTTCGATGACGGTGGCGTCGAAGCGCAGCCGCTGGCCCGCGAGTTCGTGGTTGCCGTCGAGCACCGCCTTGCCCTCCGCGATGCTGGTGACGCGCCAGACGTGCTCTTCGCCGTTCTCCTCGGCGACGAGGTAGCCGCCGATCGCGACATCGGGCGGCAGGGTCTCCACGGCCTCCATGCGGATCATCTCGGGGTCGTACTCGCCGAACGCGTCGTCGGGCTCGAGGGACACCGAGACCGAGTCGCCCACCTGCTTGAAGTTCAGTGCCTCCTCGACCTTCGGGAACATGCCCGAGTGGCCGCCGTGGAGGTAGGTGACCGGCTCGCGGGTCTCCTCGATCAGGGCGTTCTTGTCGTCGAAGAGCTTGAACGTGATCGAGACGACGGTGTTGGCGAAGATGTTCATCGGGGCCTCGGCTGGGGTGAAGTCCGCGGCGTCGGGAGCAGGTCTCTTCGCTGCGGTCCGGCATTGTAGCGCGCACCGGTCGCGGCGCAGGCCGACCTATAATCGACGACATGACGGACACGACGCGCGCGCTCTTGGGCGGGCTTGCCGTTGCCAGTTTTCTGCACCGGCACTGGCAGAAGGAGGCGCGGCTCGTTCGCGCCGCGGTGCCCGACTTCGCCGGTCTCGCCGATGCCGCGGCGTTGCAGCGGCTCGCGATGCGCGATGACGTCGAGTCGCGGCTGGTGGTGCGCGAGGGCCGCCGCTGGTCGCTCGCGCACGGCCCGTTTCGCCGCGCCGACTTCCGGGGATTGCCGCCGCGCGACTGGACCTTGCTGGTGCAGGGTCTCAACCTGCATCTCGAAGCGGCGGATGCGCTGCTGCGCCGCTTCGCCTTCCTGCCGTTCGCGCGACTCGACGACCTGATGGTGAGCTACGCCGTGCCGGGAGGCGGCGTCGGTCCGCACTTCGACTCGTACGACGTGTTCCTGCTGCAGGGCTTCGGCCGGAGACGCTGGCGCTACGGCCGCCAGGACGACCTCTCGCTGGTCCCGCGAGTGCCCCTCAAGATCCTGCGCCGATTCTCGCCCGGGCACGACGAGGTGCTCGCCCCCGGCGACATGCTGTACCTGCCGCCGCAATACGCGCACGACGGCATCGCGGTCGACGAGTGCACGACCTACTCGATCGGCTTCCGCGCCGCCTCCGCGCAGGAGATCGCCACCGCGTTCCTGGACTTCCTGCGCGACGAGATCGCGCTCGAGGGCCGCTACGCGGATCCCGACCTCGCGCCGACCCGCGAGCCGGCGCGCATCGGCGCCGCGATGCGGCGTCGCGTGACGACGATGCTGGCGGCGGTGCGATGGGATGCCCCGACGGTCGCGCGCTTCCTCGGCAGCTTCCTGTCAGAGCCGAAGCCTGCGGTGTTCTTCGCGCCGCCGCAGTCGCCGTTGCCGCGCGCCAACTTCGCACGTCGCGTCGCGTCGCGCGGCATCGTCCTCGACCGTCGCACGCAACTCCTCTACGACGACGACGCGCTCTACGTCAACGGCGCGGCCGGCGCGTGGCCGGCCGAGGGTCGCGAGGCACTGGCGCGGCTCGCCAACGATCGCGCGCTGCCGGGGTCCGCGTGCGCCGCGCTGCCGAAACAAACCCTGTCGCTCCTGCACGAGTGGTACCGCCATGGCTTCCTCGCCCCCGCCTCCTGAAGCACGTCCAGACCCGCAGGAAATGCGCATCGAAGGCAGCGCGGAGCAGTCGCGCGCCATCGACGCGCTGATCGACCTCGCGCAGAGCACGCTGCAGGTATTCGACCGCGACCTCGTCGAGGGCGGATGGAGCGGTGCCGACCGCGCGGAGCGGCTCACGCGCTTCCTGCGCCGCTCGCGCAACGTTCGACTGTCGATCATCGTGCACGACACGCGCCATCTCGAGACCGCCTGCCCGCGGCTGCTGGCGCTGCTCAAGACCTACGGGCACGCGATGGCGGTCTGGCACACCGGCACCGAGGCACGGCATGCCTCCGACGCGCTGGTCATCGCCGATGGCCGCCACTACCTGCATCGCTACCACGTCGACCAGCCGGGTGCGACGCTCGCGATCGAGATGCCGCAGGCCGCGATACCCCTGGTCAATCGCTTCGAGGAGATCTGGGCGACCGGCGAGCCGGCGCTCGGCGGCTCCGTGCTGGGCCTGTAGTTCGTCGCGACGAAAGTAGGGTCAGACTCGACTTTTTCGGCTGGAGGCTGGACGTCCCGGACGCAAGTGCGAAAAAGTCGAGTCTGACCCTAGTTTCGCAATTCTCTAAATTGGGGTCCGACCCCAATTCTTGAACCGCACTCAGAGCGGGACGCCGATCCGCTTCGCGACCTCGCGGTAGTGCTCGATCACGCTGCCGAGGTCGCGCCGGAAGCGGTCCTTGTCCATCTTCTCGCCGGTCTTCGCGTCCCACAGCCGGCAGCCGTCGGGCGTGAACTCGTCTCCCAGCACCACAGGTCCCGTCGGATCGTCGAGGGTGTGGCCGAACTCCAGCTTGTAGTCGACGAGATCGATGCCCGCACCGGCGAACAGCGGCTTCAGCACGCCGTTGACCTTGTGCGTGAGCGCCTTCATCTGTGCAATCTCGTCGGGCGTCGCCCAGCCGAGCACGCGGATGTGGTCGTCGTTGACCAGCGGGTCGTGCAGCGCGTCGCTCTTCAGGAAGAACTCGAAGATCGGCTCCGCGAGCTTCGTGCCCTCCTCGATGCCGTAGCGCTTGGCCATCGAGCCGGCGACGACATTGCGCACCACGCACTCGACCGGCAGCATATTCATCGCCTGCACCAGCGACTCGCGCTCGTTCAGCAGCCGCACGAAGTGGCTCCTGACGCCGGCCCGGGCGAGCAAGCCCATCACGTGCGCATTGATGCGGTTGTTGGTCTCGCCCTTCAGCTCGAGCTTGGCGAGCTTCGCGCCGTCGAACGCCGAGACGTCGTCGCGGTAGTGCATCACCAGCGTGTTCGGATCGTCGGTCGCGTAGACCGTCTTGGCCTTGCCGCGGTAGAGCTCCCGGCGCTTTTCGATGAGCTTGTCCATGTCGTTCTCCCTGTTCGCGCTACAGCGACCGCCAGTCGAAACCGGCCGACTGGTCGGCGATGCCGATCCAGTCCTGCGCGCATCCGAGCACGCCGGCGAGCGCGGCGCGTGCGAGCTCCGGCGTGTTGTTTTCCTTCGAGAGGTGCGCGGCGACGATGTGCCGCAGTCGCGACGTGTCGAGCGCGCGCAGCAGGTCCGCGGCCGCGTCGTTGCACAGGTGCCCCAGTCGCCCGGCGATGCGCTGCTTGAGCGGATACGGATAGCGGCCGCCGGCGAGCATCGCCTCGTCGTGGTTGCACTCGAGCACCAGCGCGTCGCAGCCGGTGAGGCTCGCCTCGACGTGCGCAGTGACCACGCCCAGGTCGGTGAGGACGCCGAGGCGCGCGGCGCCGTCGCTCACCACGTACTGCACCGGATCGCGCGCGTCGTGGGGCACCGGGAACGGCCGCACCTCGAGCTCGCCGATCGCGAGGACGTCGTGCGAGTCGAACGAATACACCCGCGGCACGTCGGCCAGGCGCTCGCACACGGCGTCGAGCGTGCCGAACGTGAGCCACACCGGAATGTCGTGGCGCGTGGCGAACGCCGCGACGCCGCCGACGTGATCGGAGTGCTCGTGGGTGACGAAGATCGCGGTGACGTCGCCGGGTGCCAAGCCGAGCCGGGCGAGGCGCGAGGTCGTCTCGCGCACCCCGAACCCGCAGTCGATGAGCACCCGCGTCGTCCCCGACTCGACGACGAGCCCGTTGCCCTCGCTACCGGAGCCGAGCGAGGCGAAGCGCATCACCGCGGCGCGTGTCCGTCCGGTCGCAAGTCGCGGCGTGCCCGCGCTAGCGGAGCTGCTCGCGCAGCAGCGCGAGGATGCGCTCGCTGTCCGCCGACCGGTCGGTCGCGCCCTTCGGATCCAACACGGTGACCGCCGACTTGGGCGGCTCCTCGGCGACCTTGATCCGGTACTGCTCGGGGCGGTCCTTGTCGTCGGTCTTCCAGAACATCAGCTTGTCGAGCCAGCCCGCTTCGCGGGCCTTCCGCGCATCGGAATCCGGATCGGCGTAGCGAACGTAGTAGAGACCACTCGTGCGATCGCGGTCGACCACGGTGAAGCCCGTGCGGTCGAGTGCCAGGCCCACCCGGCGCCACGCCTGATCGAAGCCGTCGTCGATCACGAGCCGCGCCGTGCCGTCCGCTCCGCGCTCGAGGCGCGCCTTGTCGGCCGCGGCCGGCTGCCCCGGCGCCGGAGGGGTCGACGTGGCGAGCGCCGTGGTGACGGTCGGCTGCGGCGCGCCGAAGCGCAGCATCATCCGCCCGAGCATCTCGGCCTCGATGTTGGGATTAGGCGGCAGCACGGCCCACGCGAATGCGGCAGGGGATCCGCCGTCGATCTTGGTCGTCGGCACCTGCTCCATGCCGCGGTGCGAGATGAACACCTCGACCGTCCCCGGCTCGATGCCGCGCTCGATGCGCGTGCGGAACTTGTCGCGCTTGTAGGTCGTGTAGAAGACGTCGATGTACTTGCCGATCAGGTTGCGCACCGGATCGTTGGGAATCTCGGCGCGGTTCTCGGCCCAGTCGGTCTCCATCACGCCGATCGCCGGCTGTTCGACCGCGACCACGAAGCCGAGATCGGTCCAGAACTGCCGTGCCGTGTTCCACGCCTGTTCGGGCGCGGCCTTCACCACCAGCCAGCGCTCCGTGCCTGCGCGCACGAGGCGCGCATCGGGATTCTGCGGCAGCAGTTCGGTCTGCTTGGCGCGCCCGCCCGACTGCTGGGCGGCGAGCTCGCTCGCGGTCGTCGGCGCGCTGAAGCGGTCGTCGAAGCGGGGCGTGTCGAGGTCGGGCGGTATCTCGAGCGCCGGCGCCGAGCTCGTCGACTTGTAGTCGATGCGCTTGCCCATGCTGGTGTTGCCGCCGAACGTCTCGCAGCCCGCGAGGGCGGCGGACACCGCGGCGATCACCGAGAGCGCGGCAACTCGCCGCAGCGTGCAGTACACAGCGTCCATCGGCTTTCCGTATTACGAGAGGCACCCCGCTTCGCGCAGCGCGGAGCGGACGGTGTCGTGGAACTGCGGAGACAGCGGCACGAGCGGCAGCCGCAGCTCGCCTCCGATGCGTCCCATCTCGGCCAGCGCCCACTTGACGGGAATCGGGTTCGCCTCGACGAACAATTTGCGGTGCAGCGGCAGCAGGCGGTCGTTGGCGGCGCGCGCCAACGCGAAGTCGCCGCCGAGCGCCGCCGCGCACATTCCACTCACCAGCCGCGGCGCGACGTTCGCGGTGACCGAGATCACCCCATGGCCGCCCATCATCATCAACGGCAGCGCGGTGATGTCCTCGCCGCTGTAGACGGCAAAGCCGTCGTGGCCCTTCGCGTGCAGGCCGCGCAGCAACTCGCTGCCGCGACCGAGGTCCGCGGTGGCGTCCTTCAACCCCACGATCCCGGGCACTTCGGCGAGGCGCAGCACGGTGTCGTTCGACAGGTCGGCGACCGTACGGCCGGGGACGTTGTAGAGGATCACCGGCAGGCCGACCTTCGCGATCTCGGCGAAGTGCCGGTAGAGACCTTCCTGCGTCGGCTTGTTGTAGTACGGCACGACCGACAGGCAGAAGGCCGCGCCGACTTTCTTGGCGTACTCGGTGAGCTCGACCGCCTCGCGCGTCGAGTTTGCGCCGGTGCCGGCGATCACCGGCACGCGCTTGCCCGCGTGCTCGACCGCAGTCTTGATCAGCAGGCAGTGCTCGTCCCAATCGACCGTCGGCGATTCGCCGGTGGTGCCGACGATCACGATGCCGGCGGTGCCCTCGGCGACGTGCCAGTCGATGAGCGCGCGCAGTGCGTCGAGGTCGAGCGCGCCCCCCGGGCGCATGGGGGTGACGATCGCGACGAGGCTTCCGGAGAGCATTGGGGTCGACATCACAGCGCCAAATGTGCGATTTTACCCCGATTCGCCGCACTCACGCGGCGGCGCCGGCTTCGACCCGCAGCAGGGGCGGCCACGCGCGCGCGGTGCCGACCGCGGCCACGCGCTGCACGACCGCGTCGTGGCCCTGCGTGCTCGAGTGGCCCTGCTCGAAGGCGACGATCGTCAGCCGCTTCCCCAACACCTCCGCGAGTTCGCTCCGCTCGAGCAGGTAGGCCGGGTTCGACGGCCGTCCGTAGGCCTCGTGCCCTGCCGCGAACGTCTCGTAGAGCAGCACCCCGTCGGGCGCGAGCGCGGCGAGCATGGGTGCGAACAGCGGCCGGTGCAGGTAGTTCGTCACCACGACCGCGTCGAAGCGCTCGTCCCCGAGGGGCCAGCCGGCCGCCTCCAGGTCGGCGAGGCGCGTCTCGACCCCGCGGATGCCGGCGAGCGTGGACAGTGCGTCGGCATCGCGATCGACCGCGAGCACGCGCGCGCCGCGGCCGGCGAAGAAACGTGCGTGCCGGCCGTGACCGCAGGCGAGGTCCAGCACCCTTCCATCCGCCGGGACGAGATGCGCGAAGCGCACGATCCACGGCGAAGGCTCGAGCGAGTGGTGGCTGCCGCTGGCGGACATCGTGCAAGCATACGCGACGGATTGCACGCCGCTCCGCGGCGCGAGATCCGAAGCGGATCATCGCGCCGCGGGGCCTCGCGGGGGGAGAGGCCGAGCTTGCAAGCCCCGGGAGGAGTCAGCCCGGTGCCTGCGATGGACTGCGTCGCACGGCGTTTGGTTCCGCGATGCGGCGCTTGTCGTGACACGACGACATTAGGCTCCCGCCAGCCTGCCCCCGCAGAAGCGGGGGCGGGAGCGACGACAATGGTGCCCGGTGGGGTTGGCCTTTCGTCGCTCCCGCGACAGCGGGAGCCCAGCGTCTATCGCCCGGATCCGTCGCGCCTCAGGACTTGCCCACCCTCTTCGCGAACGTGATCTCGCCGCCCGCCGCGCCGATCGTCACGGTGTCGCCCGCGGCATAGTGCCCGGAGAGGATCTCCTTCGCGAGCGGGTTCTCGATCTGCTGCTGGATCGCCCGCTTGAGCGGCCGCGCGCCGTACACCGGATCGAAGCCCGCCGCGGCGACGACCTTGAGCGCGGCCTCTTCGAGGTCGAGCCTGATCTCGAGCTTGCCAAGCCGCGATTCGAGGCCGCTTGAGCTGGATCCTGGCGATGTCGCCGATGTGCTTCTCGGCCAGCGGGTGGAACACGACGATCTCGTCGATGCGGTTCACGAACTCCGGACGGAAGTTGGCCTTGACTTCGCCCATCACCGCGATCTTGATCACCACCTGGTCGTCGCCTTCGCCGGACATCTGCTGGATCATCTGTGCGAGCCGAGGTTGGAGGTCATCACGATCACCGTGTTCTTGAAGTCCACGGTGCGGCCCTGCCCGTCGGTCATGCGCCCGTCGTCGAGCACCTGCAGCAGCACGTTGAACACGTCCGGGTGCGCCTTCTCGACCTCGTCGAGCAGGATCACCGAGTAGGGCTTGCGGCGCACGGCCTCGGTGAGGTGGCCGCCCTCCTCGTAGCCCACGTAGCCCGGCGGCGCGCCGATCAGCCGCGCCACCGAGTGCTTCTCCATGAACTCGCTCATGTCGACGCGGATCAGGTGCTCCTCGGAATCGAACAGGAACTCGGCGAGCGCCTTGCAGAGCTCGGTCTTGCCCACGCCGGTCGGGCCCGAGGAACAGGAACGAGCCGTAGGGCCGGTTCGGGTCGGCGAGCCCCGCGCGCGAGCGGCGGATCGCGTCGGCGACGAGGCGCACCGCCTCGTCCTGGCCGACGACGCGCTCGTGCAGCTGCGTCCTCCATGCTGCAGCAGCTTGTCGCGCTCGCCCTGCATCATCTTCGAGACGGGGATGCCGGTCGCGCGCGAGACCACCTCGGCGATCTCCTCGGCGCCGACCTCGGTGCGCAGGAGCTTCGGCTTGGCCGCCGCCCGCTCGCCGCTTCGTCGGCCTTCTTCAGCTGCGCCTCGAGCTGCGGCAGCTGGCCGTACTGCAGCTCGCACATCCGCTCCCAGTCGCCCTTGCGGCGCGCCTCCTCCATCTGCAGCTTGATCTTGTCGATCTCCTCCTTGATGTGCTGCGTAGCCCTGCGACGTTGGCTTCTCGGCCTTCCACACTTCCTCGAGGTCGGCGTACTCGCGCTCGAGCTTGCGCGATCTCGTCCTCGATCGCGGCGAGGCGCTTCTTCGAGGCCTCGTCCTTCTCCTTCTTCACGGCCTCGCGCTCGATCTTCAGCTGGATCAGCCGGCGGTCGAGCTTGTCCATCGACTCGGGCTTCGAGTCGATCTCCATCTTGATCCGTGCGGCAGCCTCGTCGATCAGGTCGATCGCCTTGTCGGGCAGGAAACGGTCGGTGATGTAGCGGTGCGAGAGCTCCGCCGCGGCGACGATCGCCGGGTCGGTGATGTCGACGCCGTGGTGGATCTCGTAGCGCTCCTGCAGCCCGCGCAGGATCGCGATGGTCGCCTCCACCGAGGGCTCGTCGACCAGCACCTTCTGGAAGCGGCGCTCGAGCGCCGCGTCCTTCTCGATGTACTTGCGGTACTCGTCGAGCGTGGTCGCGCCCACGCAGTGCAGTTCGCCGCGGGCGAGCGCGGGCTTCAGCATGTTGCCGGCGTCGATCGCGCCTTCGGCCTTGCCGGCGCCGACCATCGTGTGCAGCTCGTCGATGAAGACGATGGTGCGGCCCTCGTCCGGCCGCGATCTCCTTGAGGACCGCCTTCAGCCGTTCCTCGAATTCGCCGCGGTACTTGGCGCCGGCGAGCAGCTGCGCCATGTCGAGCGAGAGCACGCGCTTGTTCTTGAGCGTTTCCGGCACCGTCGCCGTCGACGATGCGCTGCGCCAGGCCCTCGACGATCGCCGTCTTGCCCACGCCCGGCTCGCCGATCAGCACCGGATTGTTCTTGGTGCGGCGCTGCAGGATCTGGATCGTGCGGCGGATCTCGTCGTCGCGGCCGATCACCGGGTCGAGCTTGCCCTGCCGCGCGCGGTCCGTGAGGTCGATCGTGTACTTCTTCAACGCCTCGCGCTGGCCTTCGGCCTCCTGGCTGTCGACGCCCGCGCCGCCGCGCACCGCCTCGATCGCGGACTCGAGCGACTTGCGGTTCACCCCCGCCTCGCGCAGCAGCCGGCCGGTCTCGCCCTTGTCGTCGGCGGCGGCGAGCAGGAACAGCTCCGAGGCGATGAACTGGTCGCCCCGCTTCGTCGCTTCCTTGTCGGTCAGGTTGAACAGGTTGTTGAGCTCGCGCGAGACGGTGATCTCGCCGCCGGTGCCCTCGACCTTCGGCAGCCGGGCGATCGCGGCCTTGAGCGACGCCTGCAGGCGCGGTACCGCAACGCCCGCCCGGGCAAGGAGCGACGACGTGCCGCCGTCCTCCTGGGCGAGCAGCGCCGCGAGCAGGTGCGGCGGCTCGATGAAACCGTTGTCGTTGGCGAGCGCGGCGCTCTGGGCGTCGGCGAGCGCCTGCTGGAACTTGGTGGTGAGCTTGTCGAAGCGCATGGCATCTCCTGCGGCTCGCAGTCGGAGCCGCCTTGCTCACGACTATTGGGGAATTCGGCGTGCTTTCAAGGGTCTTTCCGGCACCGGTCACGTGCGGGAGGCAACGGTGGCATCATCGGGGTCGACGTGGCTCGGCCACCGCATCCGACCCCACCATGAGCGACCCCTCCCCCGGTGCTGAGCGCACCGACACCCCCGCCCCCCGTCAGGCGAAGCTGTCCGAGGTGTTCGGCGCAGTGTTCTGGAGCTTCTTCGGCGTCCGCAAGGGCCGGCACATGCAGAAGGACGCGGTGACGATCCGGCCGCACCAGGTGATCATCGTCGGCGTCGTATCCGGCGCGATCTTCGTCGCGTTGCTGCTCGTCATCGTGCGCACCATCGTCCGCAGCGCGGGGTTGTAGCCGCCGGCGCGACTACGCGGCCGCCCGCGCCAGCGCCTCGGCCGCGCGCGCGATCTCGTCGCTCGTGGTCAGGACGTCCGGGCACAGACGCAACCAGGCACCGCGGGCGTCGGCGTCGATGCCGGCGCACCTGATCCGCTCCGCGAGGCGCGCGGCGTCGTCGCGCCGCACCACGACGAACGCGCCTCGATCGGCCGTGCCGCCCTCCGCGACGATGCCACGCGCCGCCAACGCGTCCACCAGTGCCCGCTGCTGCGCAACGGAGTACGCCCGCAATCTCGGCACACCCGCCGCCAGCGTGAACAACTGTCCGGCCCGCGCCTGGTAGAACGGCAGCACCGCCGGCGTCGACTCCAGCCACGCGTCGCCACCGGGGGCGAATCGCGGCGGGTCGGGCCGCCCGTAGGCGAAACGCTCTTCCTTGGCAAACCAACCGGTGTCGAGCGTGGCGAGCCCGGCGTCGAGGTGCCGCGGTGCGACGTAGAGGAAGCACGCGCCCGGGCCGCCGCGCAGGTACTTGTAGGCGCCGCCGACCGCGAAGTCGACGCCGGACGCCACCACGTCCACAGGCATCGCGCCGAGCGAGTGATAGACGTCGAGCAGCACGCGGCCGCCGGCGGCGTGCGCGGCGTCGACGATGCGGTCCAGGCCGTCCAGCCGCTGGCCGGTCTGGAACATCACCTGCGAGACGACGACGAGGTCGACGCGAGCACCGATCTCGGCAACCACGTCGTCGCTTTCGAAGCGGCCGTTGTCGCGGGCTCCGACCACGGCGAGCTCGATGCGCCGGCGATGCGCGAACGCGCGCAGGATCACGTCGAGCGAGTCGAACTCGCCGCTCGTGGCAACGACCCGCGGTCGCCCGTCCAGCGCGTTGAGCACCGCGCGCAGCCCCTGTCCCGCACTGGACTTCGGCACGACCGCATCCGGTCGCGGTGCGCCGAGGAGCGCGGCAAGCCGCGTCCGGTATGCGCGCATCTCCGCCTCCCAAGCGACCCAGGCCTCCCCCATCGACCCGTACCAGGCGGCGAGCGCCTCGCGCACGTCGTCCTCCATCGCGTCGAGCGGCCGGCCCAGCGAGTGGTTGGCGAGGTAGATCCGCGACGCGTCGCGGGAGCGCGCGCGCGAGAACAGCGGCGCGATGTGGCTGCGGATGCCGGCGGCGGTGAGTGGGCCCTCGCCGAGCGGGGCGAGCGCGGCGGCGATGCGGTCCTGCGTCGATGGCGGCGCGTTCATCGCGACGACGATACTACGGCCGGCGATCCGGCGACGATCGACGCCGCAGGTGCGCCTTGCGCTGCGTCACGGAAGGCACCCTCGCCGGCGCGCCCGGCGCCGGCGACCCGGGACGCTGGACCTACCGCGTGCGCGAGCCCTGCTGCCCGCGGCCACCGTCGCGACCGCGCCGGTCGACGTTGCCGTGCGGACCCGCGGCGTGGTGCACGCGCGCGGGCGGCTTGGGACCCGGCCGGCGATGGGCGTCGCCACTGCGGCCCGGCGCAGCCGCATGCCCGCCGAAGGTCTTGCGCGGCTGGGCGGGGCGCTGTCCGCGCGACGCGAACACCGGCTCCGGCTTGGCGCGCGGATCAGGCTCGAAACCAGCCACGACCTCGCGCGGCAGCGTGCGCTTGATGAGGCGCTCGATGTCGCGCAGGAACGCGTGCTCGTCGATGCAGACGAGCGACAGCGCCTCGCCCGTCGCACCCGCGCGGCCGGTGCGGCCGATGCGGTGCACGTAGTCCTCGGGCACGTTGGGCAGGTCGTAGTTGACGACGTGCGGCAGGTCCTCGATGTCGATGCCCCGCGCGGCGATGTCGGTCGCGACCAGCACGCGCACGCGACCGTCCTTGAACTGCGACAGCGCCTTGGTGCGCGCACCCTGGCTCTTGTTGCCGTGGATTGCCTCGGCGGAGATGCCGTCGCGCACGAGCTGCTCGGCCAGCTTGTTGGCGCCGTGCTTGGTACGGGTGAACACCAGCACCTGGCGCCAGTCGTTGTGGCCGATCAGGTAGGCGAGGAGCTCGCGCTTGCGGTCGCGGTCCACCGGGTGCACGCGTTGTGCGACCGCGTCGACGGTGGAGTTGCGCGGCGTCGCCTGGATCGTCGCGGGCCGGTCGAGCAGGCCGTTCGCGAGCGCGCGGATCTCGTCGGAGAACGTCGCCGAGAACAGCAGGTTCTGGCGCTTCGCCGGCAGCAGCGCGAGGATGCGCCGGATGTCGGGGATGAAGCCCATGTCGAGCATCCGGTCGGCCTCGTCGAGGACCAGCACCTCGACCGCCGACAGGTCGAGGCTGCCCTGGCCGTGGTGGTCGAGCAGGCGTCCCGGCGTGGCGACGACGATGTCGACGCCGCGGCGCAGCTGCGCCAACTGCGGGCCGAAGCCCACGCCGCCGAAGATCACCATCGAGTCGTGCTTCGAGTACTTGCCGTAGGCGCGCACCGAGGCCTCGACCTGCAGCGCGAGCTCGCGCGTCGGCGTGATGATCAGCGCGCGCGGTGCGCGGCGGTTGCCGCGGCCCGCGGCAAGGCGGGCCGTGGTGGAAAGCCGCTGCAGCAGCGGCAGCACGAAGCCGGCGGTCTTGCCGGTGCCCGTCTGGGCGCCGGCGAGCAGATCGCCGCCCTGGAGGACGGCCGGGATCGCCTGGAGTTGAATGGGGGTGGGCGTGGTGTAGCCCTGTTCGGTGACGGCGCGCACGAGCGCGTCGGACAAGCCGAGCGATGCAAAAGACATGTGAAACCTTCGAGGTACGCTCGGCCGGTCGCCTGATGCAGGCGGCCAGTCACAGCCAAACGAGGGGGTACTGCGGGGAGTCGGAATCGACGGCGGCAGGAGGACTGGAACGAATGCCGCGTGGACGAATGGTAACACAGCCCGTCCCCGGGTGCCCGTCGCCGCGATACGGCTCCCGCGAGGCCGTTTGCTAACATCCCGGCCGATCATGCGCCGCCACCACCACCTTCGCAGACGCAGTGCCTTCTTCGCGGTCGCCCTGGCTGGCGGCGCTGGCGGGCTGCGCCGCCGAGGCCGACCGCGCCCGCACGGTCGTGCTGACCGAGTGCCGCCTGCCCCGGCTTGCCGCCGCGGCGCAGTGCGGAACGCTCGAAGTTCCCGAGAACCGCGAGCAGCCCGACGGCAAGAAGATCGCGATCGCGTTCGCGGTGCTGCCCGCCAATACGCTGACGCCGAAGCCCGATGCGCTGGTCCTACTGCCGGGAGGCCCGGGACAGTCGGCGAACTCGCTCGCGGCATTCGCGTCGCGCCTGGTCGAGGTACGCCGTACGCGCGACATCGTGCTGGTCGATCCGCGCGGCACCGGCAGGAGCTCGCCGCTCGACTGTGCCGCACTGAAGCCCGACGACACGCCCGACGACGTGCTCGACACCGATCCGGTGCCGAAGGCAAAGGAATGCCTGCAGGAGCTGGTCGCCCGCGGGGTCGACGTGGCGCAGTACACGACCGCGGCGTGGGTCGCCGACCTCGACGCGGTACGCGCGGCACTCGGCTACCCGACGTGGAACCTGTGGGGCGGCAGCTACGGGACGCGCGTCGCGCTGGAGTACGCGCGGCGCCACCCGGACCGCGTCCGCAGCATGGTGCTCGACGGCGTCGCACCGCCGTCGCTCAAGGTCTCGCTCGGGGTCTGGCTGACTCGCGAGCAGGCGCTCGACGAGCTGTTCCGGGCCTGCGCCGGGAATGCGGCGTGTGCCAGCGTGCAGCCCGACCTCGCCGCGACCCTGGAGAGGATCCGTGCGGACCTCGGGCCGGCCGGCCGCGACGTCAAGGTCGCCAATCCCCGCACCGGCGAAGTGGAGACGCATCGGCTCACCTTCGAGATCGTCGCGGCGGGCCTGCATCCGCTGGTCTACCTGCCCGAGCTGGCCGCGGTCATCCCGGCACTGCTCGACCGCGCCGCTCAGGGCGACTACGCGCCGCTCTACGCCGCCACGCTGCTGATCGGCGGCGACCTGGCCGAGCAGATGAGCGCCGCGCTCCACTACTCGGTGACGTGCGCCGAGGATGTGCCGCGCATCGAGTCCGCGGAGCGCCAGCGGCTCGCCGTCACGCGTGTCGCCACGCTCGCGCCGAAGATCCTCTCGGTGTGCGACGTCTGGCCGCGCGGCCGGCAGCCCGCCGATGCGACCTCGCCGGTCGTCACCGCCATCCCGACACTGCTCATTTCCGGCGGGCTCGACCCGGTGACGCCGCCCGCCTATGCCGAGGAAGTCGCGAAGACGCTGTCGAACCACCGGCACGTCGTCGGCACGGGCTACGGGCACATCGTCTCGCCGCACGCGTGCGGGCCGCGCCTCGTCGCGGCCTTCGTCGATCGCGCCGGCTTCGACACCCTGCCGGCCTCGTGTCTCAAGCACTTCGAGACCTCGAAGCGGCCGCCGTTGTGGCCCGACCGCCTCGCCCCCGCGCCATGATCCGGGTCGACAACCTCTCCAAGGCCTTCGGCAAGCGACGCGAGGTCAAAGCGGTCGACGGCGTGTCGTTCGCCGCCGCCGACGGCGAGATCACCGGACTGCTCGGACCCAACGGCGCGGGCAAGACCACGCTGCTGCGCATGCTGGCGACCCTCGTCGTGCCCGACGGCGGTACGGCGCACGTCGGCGACGACGACATCGTTCTGCACCGTACCGCGGTGCGGCGTCGCATCGGCGTGCTGTCGGACGCCCGCGGGCTCTATCCGCGGCTCACCGCGCGGGAAAACGTCCGCTATTACGGCCAGCTGCACGGACTGTCGGGTTCGACGCTCGACGCCCGCATCGACGAACTGGTCACGGCTCTCGGGCTCGCCCCGCTTGCCGACCGCCGCACGCAGGGCTTCTCGCAGGGCGAGCGGATGAAGGTCGCGATCGCCCGCGCGCTGGTCCACGACCCCGACACGATCCTGCTCGACGAGCCCACCAACGGGCTCGACATCATGAGCACGCGAGCGCTGCGCGACCTGCTGCGGGGCCTGCGCGCGCAGGGCAAGTGCCTGCTGTTCTCCTCGCACGTGATGCAGGAGGTGACGGCGCTGTGCGACCGCATCGTCATCCTCGGCCACGGACGCGTCGTCGCGCGGGGCACGTCGGACGAGCTGATCGCGCAGTCGGGCGAGCGCACGCTCGAGGAGGCCTTCGTGCGCCTGCTCGGTTCCGCGGAAGGGCTGGCCGCGTGAACGAACGTCACCCATCGCCGCTCGGCCGCATCCTCGCCGTCGCCCGCAAGGAGACGGTGGACATGTTCCGCGACCGCCGCTCGATGGTGGTGATCCTGGTCACCGCCATCGCCGCCGGCCCGCTGCTGCTGATGCTGGTGATGAACCTCGTCGCAAGCCAGATGGAGAAGCGCCGCGAGCTCACGCTGCCCGCCACCGGCCTCGAGCACGCGCCGGCACTCGTCGCGTTCCTCGAGCGGCAGCAGGTGACGCTCGTCCCGGCGCCCGCGGACTACGAGCAGCAGATTCGCGCCGGCGACCTCGACATCGCGATGGAGGTGGACGCCGACTTCGCCAAGGACGTCGCCGAAGGCCGCCCCGGCAAGGTGGGCCTGGTCTACGACCGCTCGCGCGACCGGGCGCGCGCCGTGATCGGCGAGGTCGAGTCGCTGCTCCGTGCGTACTCGAACGAGTGGGCGCGCGGCCGCCTGCTCCTGCGCGGCATCTCGCCGGACGTCGTGACCCCGCTGCGGATCGAGTCCCGCGACCTCGCCACGCCGCAGAGCTCGGGTTCCGTGGTGCTCGGACTGATCGCCTACTACGGCCTGTTCGCCACGCTGATGGGCGCGATGGCCGCGGCGCTCGACGCGACCGCCGGCGAGCGCGAGCGCGGGTCACTCGAGCCGCTGCTCACCACGCCGGTGTCGCCGCTCGAGCTCGCCACCGGCAAGTGGCTCGCGCTCGCGCTGCTCAATGCGCTGGTCGTCCTGCTGACACTGGGCGGTTTCTACCTGACGCTGCGCTACGGTCCCCTGCCCGCCGTCGGCGTGCCGTTCCTGTTCGGGCTGACGCAGTACGCGAGCTTCCTCGTCGTGCTGCTGCCGATGATCCTGCTGGCTCCGGCCATCCTGCTCTACGTCGGCATGCGCGGGCGCAGCGTCAAGGAAGCCCAGGCCAACGTCTCGGTGCTGCTGTTCGCCGCCTCCGTGCTGCCGCTGATGCAGATGTTCATGCAGCGCAAGGAGCCCGAGTGGCTCTCGCTGGTGCCGATCGCCGGGCAGTATTCGCTGCTCGCTCGCGTGCTGCGTGGCGACCCGCTGTCCGCCGACGCCGTGCTGGTGACCGGCGCGGCCCCCCTGCTCCTCACGCTCCTCGCGCTGCTGCTGACGGCGCGGCTCCTGGCGAAGGAATCCGTGATTGCCGGGAAGTAGCGTCACCCCTCGCGGTTGCGCATCCAGTCGGCGGTCTTGAAGTACGCTTCCATCAGCCGCGGCTTCAGCTCCGCCGGGCAGTGCGTCTCGTCGAGCGCCTGCGACATGCACGCGAGCCACTGGTCGCGCTCGCGAACGCCGATCGGAAAAGGCAGGTGGCGCGCGCGCAGCCGCGGGTGGCCGTGCTGCTCGACGTAGAGGGGCGGACCGCCGAGCCATCCGGAGAGGAACAGGTAGAGCTTCTCGCGCGCGTGGTCGAGCGAGGGCGCGTGGACACGGCGCAGTTCCGCGTACGCGGGCTCGAGGTCCATCAGGTCGTAGAAGCGCTCGACCAGCGCACGGACTCCCGCGTCGCCGCCGAGTTGTTCGTAGGGAGTCGTCATCCTGTTGCAGCCGGTCCGGTGACGGCGTAGACGGCCACCTCCGCCCCGCCGGGCCGGCGCACCGCAGGCCGCGGGACGACGGCAAAGCGCCCGCCGAGTTCGCGCAGCGTCATCTGGGTGATCTCGATGCCTCCGGGTTCGCACGCCGTCTCGGCCTGCGTCGCGAGGCTCACGGCATCTCCCCACAGGTCGTAGATGAACCGCGTGCGGCCGATCAGTCCCGCGACGAGGGGACCCGTGTTGATCCCGATCCGCAATGCGAGCCCGAGCCCGGCGGCCGCCTCGCGCATGCGGAAGGCGAGGGAGACGAGTGCCGCCGCGTGATCGGCCCGCGGCTGCGGTACGCCTGCCGCGACCATGTAGGCGTCGCCCACCGTCTTGATCTTCTCGACGCCCGCCTCGTCCACGAGGTCGTCGAACTGCGAGAAGACGTCGTTGAGCAGCGTCACGATCTCTTCGGGCGACTTGCCCGCGGACATGCGCGTGAAGCCGACGATGTCGGCGTAGAGCACCGAACAGCTCGGGAAGGCGTCGGCGAAACCGTGTCCCTCGGTACTCAATCGGCTCGCGACGCCATCCGGCAGCATGTTCTCCAGCATCTCGCGGAGCCGCTGGTTCGCGAGCGCGAACTGCCGGCCGGCAGCATCGATGTCGATCACGAACAGCCGGGTCAGCACGAGCAGGATCGCGAAGAAAGCTACGACGGTGACGTGGCGCGCGAACGTGGCTGCGTCGGGCTCCAGGGACAGGATGGGCGGGGCACCGAGCCAGCCGAATTCACGGCCGACGAAGATGACGAAGCACACGGCGGCGTACGCGGCTGGCACGCGGGGCGGCGCGTCGAAGAACAGCAGATGTACGGCGACCGCCACGACCACCAGGTACAGGTGCACGACGCGCGGGTGGCCGGGCGCGGCGCCCTCGACGGCCATGATGCCGATTAGGAGCGCGAGCACCATGCCGACGATCAGATGGCGCGCCAGCCGCACGTGGCGACGCCGCAGGATGACGGCGAGGACGACGCTCGCCGCGATGCCGCCGACCTGGATCGCGACGATGGGCCACGCACGCCACGACATGCCGAACGCGAGCCAGGCGATGCAGCCCGACAGCACGACGACGTTGCACGCCACCAGCAGCCGGCGCACACGGCGCTGCCGCTGCCTGTGGAAATGGACGTCGGTGAAGACGAACTCGAAGCTCACGTCACGAAGTCTCCGTCGCCGGACGCACCGTGCCGACGTTCTCCCCGAGCAGCAGCCACGCGCGCACCGCACCCCTCCCCTTCAGCTCCAGTGCGCCGCGCGCGTCGAAGCGAAACGCCTCGCCGAGCGATTCCTTCGTCGCTTCGGTCACCTGGATCGCGCCGGCAAGGCCCTGGGACTCCATCCGCGACGCGACGTTGACCGCGTCGCCCCACAGGTCGTAGATGAAGCGCTTCCTGCCGATCACGCCCGCGACGACCGGTCCGGAATTGATGCCGATGCGGATCGGCAGGCCCAGCGAGGCGCTCGCCTCGCGCATCGCCAGGGCGAGGCGAGCCACGGCCTGCGCGTGGTCGGGCCGCGGGTCGGGAATGCCGGCGACCGCCATGTAGCCGGTGCCCATGGTCTTGATCTTCTCGACGCCCCACTTCTCCGACAGCTCGTCGAATCGCGTGAACACCTCGTCGAGCAGCGCGACGATCTCCCCGGCCGTCAGGCCTTGCGTGCGTGCGTCGAAGTCCACCAGGTCGGCGAACAGGATCGTGACGCCGGGATAGGCGTCGGCAAACGTCCGGCCCCCGCGGCGCAGCCGGCGTGCGACGGAACGGGGCAGCATCGTCTCGAGGATGACCTCGAGCCGCCGGTTGACGTCGGCGAGCCGGCGCTCGGCGGCCGTGACGTCGCGGACGAACAGCTTCGCCATCGCGAGCGAGATCGCGAAGACGGCCAGGAACGTCACGTGGCGGGCGAGCTCGCTCGCGTCCGCGTCGAGGGCGAAAGGTGAGGGCACCGCAAGCCACTCCAACTCGCGAGACACGAAGAGCAGCAGGCACAGTGCGGCGTAGCCCGCGGGCACGCGGCGCGGCGCGTTCGCGAAGATGAAGTACCCGACCATCGCGAGACACGCTGCGTAGAGGTGCAGCACCGGCGGTCGTCCTTCGACGTTGCCCTCGAGCAGCGTGATCCAGAGGATGAGCGCCAGCAGCGTCCCCATCGTCGCGTGACTCGCCGCCACGAGCCGCCCTCGTGCCACCAGCCACAGCAGCCATGCGCACGATGCGAACCCGATGAACTCGACCGCGACCACCGGCCACCAGCGCAGCGACAGCGCGATCACGAGCCAGATCACGCACAACACCATCGAAACCGTGGCGGCGGCGCGGATCACCGCGGCGACGAGGCGGCTTCGCTCCGGGTCCGCTGCGTGTTCGGACGGAACGGGCGCGCTGAACACCGGGGCGAACGCGGCCAGAACGCGCCGTCGCGAGTCGCCTACCATGCGCGCGACAACGCGACCGACGCGGCGCCGTAGGCGATCGCCCGCGTACCGTTGACCGCCATCGCCTCGAATGCGAGGCCGAGCCAGGCGACCAGCACGATCGCAAGGAGGCACACCCCGGTCGCTTCGCGCGGAAGCGCCGATCGCGGCACCGCGTCCGATCGATCCGACTCACGAGTGAAGGCCCCACGACGGCTAGGGCCATCCTACACCGCATTGGCGCCGGGCACACGACGCCCGGCGGCCGCCCGAGCGGTCAGCCCAGTTGCCTGATCACCGCCAGCGGCGGATGGTTGAGCGTGCCG
This sequence comes from uncultured beta proteobacterium, assembly GCA_963765065.1. Taxonomy (GTDB): domain Bacteria; phylum Pseudomonadota; class Gammaproteobacteria; order Burkholderiales; family Casimicrobiaceae; genus VBCG01. The sequence goes on from CAVXVH010000014.1 coordinate 253,524, forward strand.
CGCGTGCCGAGCCAGCCGGCGAGCACGACGGCGATCGCGCCGCCGACGATGCCGTACAGCCACACCATCGGATTGGCGTCGAACGGGATCTTGAACACGCGATCGGCGAGCACCCAGCCGATGACCGTCGCGCCCGCGGCGGCAACCAGGCCCGCGAGCGCCCCGAGCAGCAGGAACTCCGCGATCTGCGCCGACTGCAGCTGCCGGCGCGATGCCCCCAGCGTGCGCAGTATTGCGGCGTCGAAGCGCCGCTCGTCCTGCGTCGCCGCGACCGCCGCCTGCAGTACGAGCAGGCCGCCGACCAGCGTGAACAGGAACACGAACTCGATCGCGCGCGACACGCGGTCGACGATCGACTGCACCTGGCGCATCAGCTCGCCGACGTCGATCGCGAGGATGTTCGGGTGCTTCTGCACCAGCGGTGCGAGCCACGCATTGTCGGTCTCGGGCGCCTTGAACGCGGCGATGTAGCTCGCCGGCTTGTCGTCGAGCGGGCCCGGCGGAAACAGCGCGAAGAAGTTGACGCGGAAGCTGTCCCAGTCGACCTTGCGCAGGCTGGTCACCTTCGCGGTGACGCGCAGGCCGGCGATGTCGAAGGTGAGCGTGTCGCCGAGCTTGACGCCGAGCGATTCGGCGATGCCGTCCTCGAGCGACATGCCCTCGGCTTCGCCGCGCGCGCCCGGCGCCCAGAAGCGGCCGCCGACCACGCGATTGCCTCCGGGCAGGGTGTCGGTCCACGACAGGTTGAACTCGCGCTCGGCGAGCCGCCGCGCCCGCGCGTCCTCGAATCGTGTTGTGTCGAGCGGCGCGCCGTTCAATTCGACGAGCCTGCCCCGGACCATCGGGCTGAACGCGATCTCGCGGCCGAACCGTCCCGAGAGCGTGGCCTTGGCGTCCTCGACCTGGTCGGGCAGGACGTTGACGAGGAACTGGTTGGGCGCATCCGGTGGCAGGTTCGTGCGCCACGCGACCATGAGATCGCCGCGCACGAGCGTCAGCAGCAGCAGCGCCATCATGCCAAGCGCGAGAGCACCGATCTGCAGGCTCGCGGCGAAGCGGCGGCGCGTCAGGTTGGCGAGGCCGAAGCGCCACGAGACGCCGCGGCGCGGCAGGCGCTTCAGCAGCGACATGAGCAGCCACGCGGCGAGCGCAGCGACGGCGAGCAACGCCCCGACACCGACGACCATGATCACTCCGGCTTGGGCTTCGCGTGCCTGCCAGGCGATGAGCAGCGCGACGGTGGCCACGCCCAGCGCGTAGGCGAGCACGCCGCCCGCGCGCGGTCGCGGCAGGTCGCGGCGCAGCACGCGGAGCGGCGGCACGTTGGAGAGCGAGACGAGCGGTGGCACGGCGAAGCCGAACAGGAGCAGCAGCCCGGTTGCGAAGGCCTTGAGCCCGGGCTCCAGCGACGGCGCAGGAAGCCCCGCATCCATCATCGAGGCGAGCATCCCCACCAGCAGCGCCTGCCCGCCCAGTGCGGCGGCGACGCCGATCGCACTTGCGACGACACCGAGCACCAAGAACTGCAACACGAACAGGCCGAGCGTCTGCCGTACCGGCGCACCGAGGCAGCGCATCATCGCCGCGGCGTCGAGGTGGCGGCGCAGGTAGCGCGACGCGGCGAGCGCCACGGCGACCGCAGCCAGCAGCACGGCGACGAGCGCGGCGAGGCCCAGGAACTTCTCTGCGCGATCGAGCGTCTGCCGCACCTCGGGGCGCAGGTCGCGGACGGTCTCCATGCGCTGCCCCGGCTTGAGCTCCTTGCCGAGCCAGGTGCGGAAGCGCTCGAGGTTGCCGCCGCCGGCGTCGGCGACTAGCAGGCGGAAATTCGCCCGATTGCCGGGCTGCAGCAGGTTGGTCGACGGGACGTCGTCGAGGTTCAGCAGGAGCTTCGGACCCAGCGAGAACACCACGCCGGCGACCTCGGGCTCCTGCTGGACGATCGCGGTGACGGTGAGCGTCGCCTCGCCGACTGCGAGCTTCGAACCGCGATCGAGGCCCATGCGCTGGGCGAGGCGGGTGTCGACCCAAGCCTCGCCCCGCCCGGGAATGGCATCGGCGACGCGGCCGTCCGGATTGCCGGTCTCGACCAGCCGCACCGCGCCGCGCAGTGGGTAGCCGGCACCGACCGCCTTGACGTCGGTGAGCACGGCCGCGGCGCTGGCACCAGGCGCGTCGCGAGCCGCGTCCGCTGCCGCGCCGGTTGCCGCATCGGTTGCGGCATCAGTTGCGGCATCAGTTGCGGCATCAGTTGCCTTCTGAACCATGCTGTTGAAACGGATCACCGGCGTGGTGGCGAGGCCGTCCGCGCGCGCGCGCTCCGCGAACGCCGGCGGCAACGGCCGGTCGCCGGTGATCATCAGGTCGCCCCCGAGCAGCAGGTTCGCCTGACGGGTCAGCGCGCCCTTGACGCGGTCGGCGAAGAAGCCGACTGTGCCGACGCTCGCCACTGCGAGGATCAGCGCCGCGACCAGCACCCGCAATTCGCCCGCGCGCCAGTCTCGACGCAGCATGCGCAGCGCGAGGCGCAGCGTGTTCACGGCGCTGCCTCCGGAAAAGTAGGGTCAGACTCGACTTTTTTCGGCTCCCGATCCGCTCGTCCGGCGACACCAGGAAAAGTCGAGTCTGACCCTACTTTCCCGAAAGTCGAGTCTGACCCTACTTTCTCGTCGCGGACCAGCTTGCCCGCGGCGAGCGACAGGCGCCGGCCGCACCGCCCGGCGAGCGCGAGGTCGTGCGTCACCAGCACCAGCGTCGTGCCGTGCTCCCGGTTGAGGCGGAACATGAGTTCGGCGACTTCGACGCCGGTGGCGCCGTCGAGGTTGCCGGTGGGCTCGTCGGCCATGAGCAGCTTGGGCTCCCCGGCAAACGCGCGGGCGATCGCGACGCGCTGCTGCTCGCCTCCGGAGAGTTGCCGAGGGTAGTGGTGGCCGCGCCTGCCGAGGCCGACACGCTCGAGCCAGGTGCGCGCGCGCGCATCGGCATCGGCGCTGCCTGCGAGTTCCAGGGGCAGCATCACGTTCTCGAGCGCCGTGAGCGCTGGGAGCAACTGGAACGACTGGAACACGAAGCCGAGCAGCCGCTGGCGCAGCGCGGCACGGGCGTCCTCGTCCTGCCCGGAGAGACCCTGCCCGTCGAGCCAGACCTCCCCGCTCGTCGGCCTGTCGAGCCCGGCCATGAGGCCCAGCAGTGTCGTCTTGCCGGAGCCGGAGGCCCCGACGATCGCCACCGACGCGCCGGGTTCGACCTCGAAGGACACGTCGTCGAGGATGGTGAGCGGCGTCTCGCCGCTCTGGACGACCTTGGAGAGGGACTGTGCGCGGAGGATGGGCGTAGGCATTGGCAACTGCGGGGCGACGGCGGGACGCGCCCGGACCGGCGCTGGCTCGTTAGATGCGGTACCCGGCGTCGGGTTTCAACCCGACGCGCGACAGCACGCAGCGGGGAGCGACAGGCGGGCGCAGTATAGCGCCGCCCCGCGAGTCCGGAGGCCGCGACACCGCTGGACGGATTTGGCTGCGCGCCGTCGCGCCGCCCCCGCAGCGGACGTCCGCCGGATGGCGTCCGCAGCCCGGGATCTAGAATGTCGGCCGAGCCACCCCGATGTTCGACCGATGATCGCCCGCCTGCTCCTCGTCCTTGCCCTCCTGATCGTGCCGCCCGTTCACGCCGCGGGCGCGCCGGTGATCGTCGTCGTCGGCGACTCGGTCTCCGCGGGCTACGGGCTCGCGCCGGGACAAGTCTGGGTGTCGCTCCTCGAAGCGCGGCTCAAGGCCGAGCGCTTCCCGCACCGGGTGATCAACGCGTCGATCAGCGGCGACACCACGGCCGGCGGGCGCACGCGCCTTCCCGCGCTGCTCGCCGCGCACAAGCCCGCGGTGGTCGTCATCGAACTGGGCGGCAACGACGCGCTGCGCGGTCAGCCGCTCGCGGCGACCCGCGCGAACCTGGACGCGATGACCTTGGCCGCGCAGTCGGCCGGGGCACGGGTGCTGATCCTCGGCATGAAGCTGCCGCCGAACTACGGGCCGGCCTACGTGCGCGAGTTCGACACGCTGTTCGAGACGGTGGCGAAGTCGCGCAAGGCGGCGTTCGTGCCCTACCTCTTCGACGGTTTCGGCGACGACCTCGCGTCCTTCCAGCCGGACAAGATCCATCCGACCGCCGAAGCGCAGCCGCGGATTCTCGGCAACGTGTGGCCGGCGTTGCAGCCGCTGCTCGCGTCGAAGGGCAAGTGACCGCGACCACGAAGGCGCGCGACGACCGGCGTGTGGGGCCGGAAGCCATTGCCGCGCACGCCGACGTGATCGACGTGCGCACGCCGTCCGAGTTCGCCGAGGACCACGTCCCGGGGGCCATCAATCGCCCGGTGCTCTCCGACGAGGAGCGCGCGATCGTCGGCACGCTGCACGCGAAGGCGTCCGCGTTCGAAGCGAAGAAACTCGGCGCGGCGCTGATCTCGCGCAACATCGCGGGCATCGTCGACGGTCTGCGCGACCGTCCGCGCGAGTTCGCGCCGCTCGTCTACTGCTGGCGCGGCGGCCAGCGCAGCCGCTCGCTCGCGCACGTGATGAACGAGATCGGCTGGCGCGCGGTGCAGCTCGAGGGCGGCTATCGCGCCTACCGCCGGCACGTCTGCGCGGCCCTCGAAACGCTGCCCGCCCGCTGCTCGTACCGCGTGATCTGCGGGCTCACCGGCTCGGGCAAGAGCCGGCTCCTCGCCGCACTCGCGCGCGAAGGCGCACAGACGCTCGACCTCGAGGGCCTCGCCAGGCACCGCGGGTCGCTGCTGGGCGACCTGCCGGACGATCCGCAGCCGTCGCAGAAGTTGTTCGAGAGCCTGCTCCTGCGGGCGCTGGAAAGGCAGGATCCCGCGCGCCCGGTGTTCGTCGAGTCCGAAAGCAAGAAGATCGGCCGGCTGCAGGTGCCGGAGTCGCTGCTCGCGACGATGCGCGCCTCGCCGTGCGTTCGCGTGGTGCTGTCCCGGCCGATGCGCATCGCCCTGCTCGAGGAGGAGTACGCGCACTTCCTTGCCGACCCGGCGCTTGTCGGCGAGCGGCTCGCGCCGCTCGTGCCGCTGCACGGCAAGTCGACCATCGAGCGCTGGAGCGCGCTGTCGATGGCGCGCGACTTCGACGCGCTGGTCGAGGAACTGCTGGTGTCGCACTACGACCCGGTCTATGCGCGGTCGATCGAGCGCAACTTCCCCCGCTACGGGGACGCGATCGTCGTCGCGCCCGAGGGCATCGACGAGGTTGCCTACCGGCGCGTCGCGCAGCAACTGATCGAGGCCACCGAAGGAGCGGGCTGATGACCACCCACGCGTTTCGCCTCGTCAACGTGTTCGCGGAAGCGCCGCTCGCGGGCAATCCGTTGTGCGTGTTCGAGGACGGCCGGGGCCTCGACGACGCGACGATGCAGGCGCTGGCGCTGCAGTTCAACCTCTCGGAGACGACGTTCGTGCTGCCTTCGTCGCAGGCGAGCGCGCGCGTGCGGATCTTCACGCCGACGTTCGAGATGCCGTTCGCCGGCCACCCGACGCTCGGCACCGCGCATGTCGTGCGGGCCGTCGCGGGCGGCGGCGATCGCGTCACGCTGGAGATGCAGGCCGGCGTGATCCCGGTCGATGCGCAGGGCGACGTCTGGACGCTGCAGGCCAATGCGCCGACGCAGCGGCGGCCGACCGCGTCGCGTGCCGAGCTCGCGGCGATGCTCGGGCTGCACGAGGAGGACGTGCTCGCGGATCCGTTGTGGATCGACACCGGCAGCGAGCAGCTGCTGATTCCGCTCGCGTCGGTCGCAGCGGTCGATCGCGCCGCGCCGGACGCGGCACTGATGCGGCGGCACGGATCGAACGCGACGCGCGCGATGGCCTACGTGTTCGCACAGGACGGCAGCGCGGCCGATCGACGCATGCGTGCGCGCTTCTTCTTTCCCAAGCACGGAGCAGTGGTCGAGGACCCCGGCACCGGCTCGGCGTGCGCCAACCTCGGCGGCTGGCTGCTCGCCACCGGCGCGGCACTGCCGGTGCGACTCGACGTGCAGCAGGGCGACCAGGTCGGTCGGCCCTGTCGCCTTGGTCTCGAGGTGACGTCGGACCACCGCATCCGGGTCTCGGGGCGGGTGGTCGAAATCGCGCGGGGCGTGGTCGAACTGGGTTAGCTCGGCGTCGCCGGCGCCGGTGCCGCCGTCACGGACGTTGGCGTCCCAGGCCTCGAGGTAGGCCGTCCAGTGCGGCGCGCCCGTCGACGCTATGCGCTCGCGCGCCAGCGAGACCTCGGCCGCGTAGGCGCCGGCGTCGATCTCGCCGCGCATCAGGCGGAAGCGCTGGTAGAGGAGATAGGTGTTGAGGACGTCGGTCTCGCAGTAGTCGCGGACCTCGGCCAGGCGACCTGCCGCGACCGCGCCGGCCACCTCGCTGCCGTCCATGCCGAGCTTGCCCGGGAAGCCGCACAGCCGCGACATCGCGTCGAGGCCCGCATAGGCGCGGGCCTGGAACTGGGCGAGGACGTCCATCAGGTCGATGTGGCGCGTGTGGTAGCGCGACAGGTAGTTGTTGAAGCGGAACTCGCGGTCGTCGTCGCCCCAGTCCCAGTAGCGCGCGGCCGTGACGCCGTGGATCAGCGCACGGTGGTGCAGCACCGGCAGGTCGAAGCCGCTGCCGTTCCACGTGACGAGCTGGGGCGTCGAGCGGTCGATGATCTCGAAGAAGCGGCGGATCAACTCCGCTTCGTCGTCGCCGAGCTCGCCGACCGAGGCGATCTTGAACCTGGCGCCGTCGCGCAGCGCGCAGCCGATCGCGACGACCTTGTGCAGGTGGATCGGCGCGAAGTCGCTGCCCGTCGCCGCCCGCCGCATGTTCGCGAACCACGCGAGCACGTCGGCGTCGGCGAGATCGGCGGGGACGTCGTGCGTGCGGCGGATGCCGGCGACGTCGGGCACCGTCTCGATGTCGAAGACGAGGATGGGGGTCACTGGACTACCCTTCGCGCTGCGCGCTCCGGGCCTGATTCGCCCTCGGGGCGGCCCTTCGGGCTCATCCCTGGAAGACGCCGGTGGAGAGATAGCGATCGCCGCGATCGCAGACGATGAAGACGATCGTGGCGTGCTCGACCTCCTGCGCGATGCGCAGCGCGACGGCGCAGGCGCCGCCGGCCGACACGCCGCAGAAGATGCCCTCCTCGGTGGCCAGGCGGCGGGTCATCGTCTCGGCTTCGACCTGGGTGACCGACTCGACGCGGTCGACCCGCGAGGCCTCGTAGATCCGCGGCAGGTAGGCCTCGGGCCACTTGCGGATGCCGGGAATCGACGCGCCTTCGGCGGGCTGCGCGCCGACGACGACGATGTCCGAACGCTGCTCCTTGAGGAAGCGCGACACGCCCATGATGGTTCCCGTCGTCCCCATCGCCGAGACGAAGTGCGTGATGCGGCCTTCGGTCTGCCGCCAGATCTCGGGGCCGGTGCCGCGGTAGTGCGAGAGCGGATTGTCCGGATTGGCGAACTGGTCGAGCATGCGGCCGCGGCCGGCGCGCACCATCTGCTCGGCGAGATCGCGCGCGCCTTCCATGCCGCCGGCCTTGGGCGTGAGGATCAGCTCGGCGCCGTAGGCGGTCATCGCCTGCCTGCGCTCGATCGACAGGTTGTCCGGCATGATCAGCACCATGCGGAAGCCGCGCATCGCCGCGACCATCGCGAGGGCGATGCCGGTGTTGCCCGACGTGGGCTCGATCAGCGTGTCCCCGGGGCGAATCTCGCCGCGGCGCTCGGCCTCGACGATCATCGACAGCGCCGGCCGGTCCTTGACCGATCCCGCCGGATTGTTGCCCTCCATCTTGCCCAGGACGACGTTGGAAGTCGTGCCGGGCAGCCGCTGCAGCCGAACGAGCGGGGTATTGCCGACGGTGTCGGCGAGCGATGGGTAGTCGGGTGGCGAGGTCATGCGGACGATTGTAGCGAACCGACGCGCCGCCCGATCCCCGCCACCCCGAGGCAGCCTGCTATCGCTTGGCCGCGTCGTCGCGGGCGATCGCGCCCGCGCTGCTCCGCGTCGGCGCCCGGGCATCCGCCTTGGCGTCCGGCTTCGCGTCGCGTGCCGGAGCCTGGGCGACCGCCGCACGCGGACCGCTGCCCGCAATCGTGAGCTCGGGCTTGATCTGCTGGAAGAGCTTTTCGCCGATGCCGCGTACCTTGCGGACCTCGTCCACCGACCGGAACGGGCCGTTCTGGGTGCGGTAGTCGATGATCGCCTGGGCCTTCGACGGCCCGATGCCCGGCAGCGCGACCAGCTCGTCCTTGGTCGCCGAGTTGAGGTTGACCGCCGCAAGCGCGGCCGTCGAGATGAGCAGCGCGGCCAGCGCGCAGAGCAATCGTTTCATCGCATCCTCCGTGATCTCGCGCCGGCGGACATTCGCCGGCACGACGCACGATAGGCTGCGACGTCAGGCGGCCGCCATCAGCCGTTCGACGTAGCGGTCGACGCCGTCTTCGACGCTGGCGAACGGCGCGTCGTAGCCCGCCGCGCGCAGCGCGGCGAGGTCGGCTTCCGTGAAGCTCTGGTACTTGCCGGCGAGCGCCGGCGGAAACGGCACGTAGGCGATCGCGCCGACCTGCACCAGCTCGTCGACGCCGCGCTGCGGCCGGCCCTCGCGCCGATCCACGGCATTGATCACCGCCGCGGCCATCTGGTTGTACGTGCTCGCCCGGCCCGAGCCGACGTTGAAGATGCCGGAGACGTCGGGGTGGTCGAGGAACCAGAGGTTCGCGGCGACGACGTCGTCGACGGAGACGAAATCGCGGCGCTGCTCGCCCGCCGCATAGCCGCCCGAACCCTCGAACAGCCGCACCCGTCCGTCCGCGCGGTATTGGTCGAAGAAGTGCATCGCCACCGACGCCATGCGACCCTTGTGGCGCTCGCGCGGACCGTAGACGTTGAAGTAGCGGAAGCCGGCGATCGGCGCGATGCGGTCCGGCAGCATGCGCCGCACGTGCTGGTCGAACAGGAACTTCGAGTAGCCGTAGACGTTGAGCGGCGCCTCGTGCTCCCGGGACTCGCGGAACACCGGCCCGGCGCCGTACACGGATGCCGACGACGCGTACAGGAACGGAATGTCGTTCTCCTGGCAGTGCTCGAGCAGCGTCACGGAGTAGCGGTAGTTGTTGCGCATCATGTAGCGCCCGTCGGACTCCATCGTGTCCGAGCACGCGCCCTGGTGCAGCACCGCGCCCACGTCGTCGTCGAACTCGCCGTCGGCGAGCCGGGCGAGGAACTCGTCCTTGTCGACGTACTCGGCGATCTCGCAGTCGGCGAGGTTCGCGAACTTGTCCGCGCGCGTGAGGTTGTCCACCGCGACGATGTCCGTGAAGGCGCGCTCGTTCAACGCGCGCACCAGGTTCGCACCGATGAAACCGGCGGCGCCGGTGACGACGATCTTCAGGCCTTCGAACATGGTGTGTTCCTTCAGAGCTCGAGATCGACGCGCCCGACGCGCGTCGTGACCACCGGGACGCGCGGCGCAAGCGCGCAGAGCAGCTCGTAGCCGACCGTGGAGGCGGCCGCGGCGACGTCGTCGACCGGCAGGCCCTCGCCCCAGAGCACGACCGGGCTGCCGACCCGGGCCTCGGGCACGTCGGTCAGGTCGACGGTGATCATGTCCATCGACACGCGGCCCGCGATGCGCACCTTGCGACCGCACACCAGCACCGGGGTGCCGTTGGGCGCGTGGCGCGGGTAGCCGTCCGCGTAGCCGCACGCCACCACGCCGAGGCGATGCGGTCGCGAGGCCGTGTAGGCCGCGCCGTAGCCCACGCCGTCGTTGGCGGCGAGCTCGCGCACGGCGATCAGCTGCGAGCGCAGCGTCATCACCGGCTGCAGGCCGAGCGACTCGGCGGTCTGGTACGCGAACGGCGTCGCGCCGTAGAGCATGATGCCGGGCCGCACGATGTCGCCCCCCACCTCGCCGTAGCGGAAGACCCCCGCCGAGTTGGCGAGCGAGCGCGGATACGGAAGGTTGCTGCAGGCCGATTCGAACGTCGCGAGGGCCTCGGCCAGGCCGTCGTCCTCGTCGGCGCGCGCGAAGTGGGTCATCAGCCGCAGCGCCGCGACCGCCGGGGCGTGCGAAAGCCGCTCGCACACCGGCCCGACGTCCGCCGGCGCGAGGCCCAGCCGGTTCATCCCCGAGTTGACCTTGACGAACACCTCGAGCGGCCGCGCGAGTACCGCGCGCTCGAGCATCGCGACCTGGTCGAGGTGGTGCACCACGACGGCGATGCGGGCGCCCGCGATCTCAGTCAGCTCCCGGGCCTCGAAGAATCCCTCGAGCAGCACGATGCGGCGCGAATACCGCGCGTCCCGTACCCGGATCGCGGCGTCGAGCTCGAGCAGCGCCAGCCCGTCCGCCTCCGCGAGCGCCGGCAATACGCGCAGCAGCCCGTGGCCGTAGGCATCCGCCTTGACCACGGCCAGCAGCTGCGCACGCGGTGCCTTCTCGCGCGCCTTCGCCACGTTCGACGCGAGCGCAGCGAGGTTGATCTGCGCGAAGATCGGTCGGGCCATCCGCGGGAGGGATCGTCGTGGCGGAAACTGCAGGACAGCGACAACGGGCGAGGAACTGCGACTTGCCGCGGTGCGGACGGCGGTTGCGGCCCGGCCCCGACATGGTGCAATCGTGGTATAAAGCGCCGGCCTGCGCGCGGCTGCCGGGATCATACCAAAACGGCGCGTGATGCCCCTCACCGCCGCCGGGAGGGCGCGCCAGGCCCGTCACCCCCCGCAGGAAACGATGAAGCCCGGCTTCTACACCATCATGGCGGCGCAGTTCTTCAGCTCGCTCGCCGACAACGCCCTGCTGGTCGCCGCGATCGCGCTGCTCGCGCAGCTCGCCGGCCCCGCGTGGATGGTGCCGATGCTCAAGTTCTTCTTCGTGGTGTCGTACGTCGTGCTCGCGGCGTGGGTCGGCGCGTTCGCCGACTCGATGCCCAAGGGCCGCGTGATGTTCGTCACCAACCTGATCAAGGTGGGCGGCTGCACGATGATGCTGCTCTACCAGTTCCTCACGCCGGGGCACCTGCCCCAGTACGTGGTCGTGCTGCTCGCCTACGCGGTCGTGGGGTTCGGCGCCGCCGCCTATTCACCGGCCAAGTACGGCATCCTGACCGAACTGCTGCCGCCGCGGCAGCTCGTGGCCGCGAACGGCTGGATCGAAGGCACGACGGTCGGCTCGATCATCCTCGGCACCGTGCTCGGCGGCGCGCTGGTGTCATCGGTCGTGTCGTCGAAGCTCCTCGGGTTCGACTTGCCGGGCCTGGACACGTGGATCGACACGGGCCCGGAAGCGGCGATCGTCGTCATCGCGTTCTTCTATGGCGTCGCGGCGGTCTTCAACCTGTACATTCCCGACACCGGGGTGGACCATCGGCAGCCCTCCAACAACCCGCTGTTCCTGATCCGCGAGTTCTCGCACTGCGTCTCGCTGCTGTGGCGCGACAAGCTCGGCCAGATCTCGCTTGCCACGACGACGCTGTTCTGGGGCGCGGGCGCGACGCTGCAGTTCATCGTGCTCAAGTGGGCCGAGGAGTCGCTCGGCATGAACCTGTCCCAGGGCGCGATCCTGCAGGCCGTCGTTGCGGTCGGCATCGCGGTGGGCGCCGTGGTCGCGGCGACCAAGGTGACGCTGCGCCAGGCGGCGTCGATCCTGCCGGTCGGCGTGGCGATGGGACTGATCGTCATGGTCCTCGCCATGTACTCGCGCGACATGGGACCGCAGGGCGGGTTCGCGCTCGAGCTGTTCGGCAAGTCGTTCACCGTGCCCTGGTACGTGGTGGTCGCGAGCGGCATCCTGATGGTCGTCGGTTGCCTCGCCGGGTTCTTCGTCGTGCCGATGAACGCGCTGCTGCAGCATCGCGGGCACGTGCTGATGGGCGCCGGACACTCGATCGCCGTGCAGAACTTCAACGAGAACCTGGCGATCCTCGCGATGCTCGCGGGCTATGCGGGCATGATCTGGGCGGACCTGTCCATACGCACCGTGATCCTGATCTTCGGGATCTTCGTCAGCGTGTCGATGTTCATGGTCGTGCTGAGGCACCGCCACAACCAGTCGCAGGGCGACTCGCTGCACCTGATCGGCATGGACAAGCCGCACTGACGCCGTTGCAGTCTGCCTCCCCCGCGCAAGCGGGGGCCCAGTGTCGTCGGGTGTGTGAAGAGACGCTGGGCCCCCGCTTGCGCGGGGGCGACGAGCGTCTCGGAGACGCGGTCGCGAGAACGTCCGCAGGCGCGTCGGTCAGGTCAGCAGCACCGGCCGATTGGGCAGCTGGTTGGGATCGCGGGCGCCGCCCGGGAAGTGTTGCGCGAGCAGCGCCGTGATGGCCCGCACGCCGTGCTCGACGGCGTCGAGGTACCGCCGCTCGGCGAAGATCTGCTCCATCTCGCGGGCGATCGCCGCCCAGCCCTCGTTGCCGACGTGACGGTGGATGCCGCGGTCGGCGACGATCTCGAAGCGGCGGTCGGCGAGCAGCAGGTAGATCAGCACGCCGTTGTTGTCCTCGGTGTCCCAGACGCGCAGCAGGCCGAACACCTCGAGCGCCCGTTCGGCCGGCGGGACGCGCCGCCAGACCCGTCCCACCGGCAGCGCCGGCTCGATCGCGACGCAGACTTCGCCGGTGTGGGTGGCCTCGCCGTCCTCGATCAGCTGCTCGATGCGCTCGAGTGCGTCGATCGGATAGGTGCGGCGCACGTCCGCGTCGTCGGAGATCGCGTGTCGCCAGATGCGGTTGCGCCGTGTCGTGGTCACTGTCCGCCTCCCCGCCTACCAGTTGCCCGACGCGCCACCGCCGCCGAAGCCGCCGCCGCCGCCGGAAAAGCCGCCGCCACCGCCCCCTCCGCCCCAGCCGCCGCCGCCGATCCAGGGGCCGCCGCCCCACGTGCCGCCGCGCCGACCGGCGCGCGAGACGCCGGAGCCCCCGGCCATGCCGAAGAACATGATGACGAACCACGCGAGCACCGCGGCCGCGGCGCCGAACAGGATCGAGCCCGCGATGAGCCACGCGCCGCCGCCGACCAGCCCCGCACCGACAGTGGCGCCGCCGACCTTGCCGAAGATGCGTCGCAGGACACCGCCCAGCGCCGGCAGGACGAGGAAGAAGAAGATCACCCAGGCGACGGGCACGTCGATCGATTGCGGCCCGGGCCGGCGCTGGGCGACCGGCGGCAGCGCCTCGCCCTTGCCGATGACGCCGATGATGCGGTCGACGCCGGCGTTGATGCCGGCGGCGAACTGGTTCTGCCGGAACAGCGGGGTGATCGTCTCGGCGATGATGCGCTTCGAGGTCGCGTCGGTGAGCACGCCCTCGAAGCCGTAGCCGACCTCGATGCGCAGCTTGCGGTCGTCCTTCGCGACCAGCAGCAGCGCGCCGTTGTCCTGGCCCTTGCGCCCGATCTTCCACGCCTCGGCGACGCGGATCGAATAGGCCTCGATCGGCTCGGGCTGCGTCGACGGCACGAGGAGCACGGCAAGCTGGTTGCCCGTCTGCTGCTCCCACGCGGTGAGCTTGGCCTCGAGCGCCTGGCGCTCGGCGGGCGCGAGCGTTCCCGTGAGGTCGGTGACCCGTGCCGACAGCGCGGGGATCGGGGCGAGCCCCTCGGTGGTGTGCTCCCACGCGGCGAGCTGCGCGAGCGCGACGAGCGGAGCCAGCGCGAACGCGAGCACCGCCACGACGTGCGCGGCGAAGGACCTCGCGACTGGCGAAAGGGCGCTCATGACGAGGCCATCCGGGAGCGAACCGGGACGAATCGGAATTCGCCCCGGATCACGTCGGGCGCGATCAGCGCGCCGGGGCGGGCGCAGGCGCGGGTGCCGGCTTGGTGAAGTCGACCTTCGGCGGCGCGGAGACCGCGGCCTCGTCGGCCACTGCGAAGTTCGGCTTCACCTTGTGGCCGAAGACCATCGCGGTCAGGTTGGTCGGGAACTGCCGCACCGTCGTGTTGTAGTCCTGCACCGTCTTGATGTAGCGGTTGCGTGCGACAGTGATGCGGTTCTCCGTGCCCTCGAGCTGCGACTGCAGGTCGCGGAACAGCGCGTCGGACTTGAGGTTCGGGTAGTTCTCGGCGACGACCAGCAGGCGCGACAGCGCGCCGGAGAGCTGGCTCTGCGCCGCCTGGAACTTGGCGAACGCTTCCGGATCGTTGATGAGCTCCGGCGTGGCCTTGATGCCGGCCACCGAGGCACGCGCCTGCGTCACCTCGACCAGCACCTTCTCTTCCTGCGCGGCGTAGCCCTTCACCGTGTTGACGAGGTTCGGCACGAGATCGGAGCGGCGCTGGTACTGGTTCAGCACCTCCGACCACGCGGCCTTGATGCCCTCGTCCTGCGTCTGCAGCGTGTTGTAGCCACAGCCGGAAAGCGTCGCCACGGCGAAGGCGGCGAGGATGACGGCGAACTTGCGGAACATGCGTCCTCCGGACGTGATGCGCGGGCAAGCCGGCCCGCAGGCGGTAACATGAGGCGCATTCCCACCGCATTCAAGGGGAATGCGACGAATCACGCGACAACGCAGCAACACGTGGAACCCCTGCAGGCTTTCCCGGCATGCTGCGGTCGGCCGACATTCTACTCGTCCGCAGCAGCATCCGCCTCTGACAACGATGCCGCCAGCGTACGCCGCGCGAACAGCAGGTCTTCCCAGGCCTTGGCCTTCTCCTGCAGGCTGCGCAGCAGGTAAGCCGGGTGGTAGGTCACGACCAGCGGCACGTCGCCGACGCGGTGCACGCGACCGCGCAGGCTGGCGATCGAGGCGTCGGTGCCGAGGAGGAGCGAGGCGGCGCTCTTGCCCAGCGCCAGGATCAGCCGCGGCCGGATCAGCGCGATCTGCCGCTCCAGGTACGGCCGGCAGGCGTCGACTTCGACCGGCACCGGCGTGCGGTTGCCCGGCGGCCGGCACTTGAGCACGTTGGCGATGTAGACGTTGTCGCGCCGGTTCATGCCGAGCGCCCCCAGCATGTTGTCGAGGAGCTTGCCCGCCTGCCCCACGAACGGCTCGCCGCGCGCATCCTCCTCGGCGCCGGGCGCCTCGCCGATCAGCATCCACTGCGCACGGACGTCGCCGACGCCCGGCACGGCCCTGTTGCGCGTGCGGCACAGGCCGCACGCCGTGCAGGCCTCGACGTCGGCGGCGAACGCGTCCCACCCGAGCGCCGCGATGCGCTCGAGCCGCGTGGACGCGGCGGGCAGCGGCGCGATTGCCACGTGATCGGGAGGCACGCCGGCCTCCTGGCTCGCCGCGACGTCGCGACGGACGCAGGCGCCACTCCGGCGCGACATGAAGCTCGCGGAGGATCTCGTCGCGGCTCGCCACGTCGCCTACCTCGCCGGATCCCGCCCTGGACCCGCATGCTCGATGAGCGTGCGCCGCATGACCAATGCATCCTCGGACATGCCGCGAGGTGTCTCAGGGTAGTACGCGTGGCGTCGGCCGACGGCCACGAATCCGGCCGCTTCGTAGAGTTCGATCGCCGCCGCGTTGGAAATCCGCACCTCGAGGAACATCTGCTCCGCGCCGGCACGCCGGGCGTCGTCCATGAAGCGCTGCAGCAACGCGCCGCCGAGCCCCCGCCGCCTCGCGTCCGGCACCACCGAGAGGTTGAGCAGCTGCGCCTCGCCGGGGCCCAGCGTCATCACGCCGAAGGCGAGGATGCGCCCGTCGCGCTCGGCGACCGTGGCGCCATAGCCCGCGGCAAGCGCGTCGCGGAAGTTGCCGAGGCTCCACGGCGCGGCGTGGATCTCGTTTTCCAGCGCTGCGACATAGGCGAGGTCGGCCTCGGCCATCGGCCGCCACCGGACGCGCTGCAGGTACGCCAGTCGATCGGGCACGCTCGCCATCAGAGCCTCGCCCCCGCGGCCCGCTCCGCGCTCGTCAGCGCGACCCGATGCCGCACGTACAGCGGCAGCGCCTCGGCGGGCGCTGTGCCCTGCCCCGCCATCAGGCGCGCACGTCCCAGTTCGCCGATCGCGCGTGCCGAGGGCCTGATCGTCGCGTCCACCCCGGAGAATCCGCAACGCTCGGCCAGCGCGGGATGCACGGCAAGCCCGTCGCCGGCCCCGAACCAGCTCCCGGCAGGCAGCGCGACCTCGGCGGGGCCGACCACGGCCGGGACGAGCACCTCGCGCCAGCGCGCGTCGGCGCGCTCGTACGCCGCGACGTAGACCTCCTTCATGCGTGCGTCCGTGCACGCGAAGACGCGTGTCGCGCCGTGCGCGCGATGCGCGTCCTGCGCAATGGCCTCGAGCGTGGGCACCGCAGCCACCGCGAGCCCGCGCCCGAGTGCCAGTCCCTGCGCGACGCCGCAGGCGATGCGTACCCCGGTGAACGAGCCGGGCCCGGCACCGAAGGCGATGCCGCCGAGGTCCGCGAGCTTCCAGCCCGCCTCGACCAGGAGCGCGTCGACCAGCGGCAGCACGCGTTCCGAATGGGTCTGGCCCGCGTGCTCGCGGCGCTCGTGGAACCCGCTCGCATCGCCCAGGGCGACCGCGAGCCACTCGGTCGAGCAGTCGATGGCGAGGACACGCATGGGGTGGGGAAGCGAGTCGTTCTCGAAGGGAAACGGCAATCGATTCTACCGAAGCCGCGGCGAGGAGAACCCGCCGGGTACAATTTCGCCGCGTGCTGGGGTTGCCTGCGGCCCTCCACGCAATGCATGGCCGACGTCATCGTCAACATCGAGTCGCTCGACAACGAAGGCCGCGGCATCGCGCGCGCCGACGGCAAGGCGGTGTTCGTCGAGGGCGCGCTCCCGGGCGAGCGCGTCGCGATCGCGACGCTGAAGCGCAAGCCCACCTACGAGATCGCGCGCGCGACGCGCGTGCTCTCGGCGAGCGCAAGCCGTGTCGCGCCGCGCTGCCCGCACTTCGGCACCTGCGGCGGATGCTCGCTGCAGCACGCCGTCCCGGTGCTGCAGGTCGCGGCGAAGCAGCGCGTGCTCGAGGAGGCGCTGGCCCGCCTCGGCCGCGTCGCGCCGGAGCGGCTGCTGCCCCCGGTGTACGGCCCGTCCTGGGGCTACCGGTACCGCGCGCGGCTGTCGGTGCGCAACGTGCCGAAGAAGGGCGGCGTGCTGGTCGGCTTCCACGAGCGCAAGTCGAGCTACGTCGCCGACATGCAGGAGTGTCACGTGCTGCCGCGCAGGATCTCGGACCTGCTGCCGCGGTTGCGGCGCCTGGTGGAAGGCCTGTCGATCCGCGACCGCGTGCCGCAGATCGAGGTCGCGGTCGGCGAGCGTCCCCCGGACGGACGCGAGTCGCGGCAGCCCGAGCCGGTCCACGCGCTGGTGTTCCGCATTCTCGAGCCGCTCGGCCCCGACGACGGCGCGCGACTTCGCGCCTTCGCGGAGGAACACGCCGTCGACATCTGGCTGCAGACCGGCGGCCCGGCGACGGCGGCACCCTTCCATCCGCCCCGCGCCCCGCTCGCCTACTCGCTGCCGGAGTTCGGCGTGTTCGTGCCGTTCGGCCCCACCGAGTTCACGCAGGTGAACCACGCGGTGAACGGCGTGCTGGTCCGCCGCGGCGATGGCGCTGCTCGCCCCGCGCACCGGGGGAACGCGTCGCCGACTTCTTCTGCGGGCTGGGCAACTTCACGCTGCCGATCGCCCGCCTCGGCGCGACCGTCTTCGGCGTCGAGGGCGCCGACGTGCTGGTGGACGCGGGCGAGAGAGAATGCCGCGGCGAACGGTCTCACCGAACGCACGCGCTTCGCGGCCGCGAACCTGTTCGAGGCGACGCACGAGTCCATCGAAGCGTTCCTGCCCCTCGACAAGGCGCTGATCGACCCGCCCCGCGAGGGCGCGATCGAACTCGCCAAGGCGCTGCCGCATCGCGACGACGAGCGCTCGCTGCAGCGCATCGTCTACGTCTCGTGCAATCCCGCGACGCTCGCGCGCGACGCGGCGGTGCTGGTGCACGAGCGCGGCTACACGCTCGACGCCGCGGGCGTGGTCAACATGTTTCCGCACACCGCGCACGTCGAGTCGATCGCGCTCTTCGTGCGTTGACGTGCGCCCCCACGAAAAGAGAGGGCGGCCCGCGGGCCGCCCTCGTCGTCGTCACGCGCCGTCGCCGGCGCGCCCTGCCGTCACTCGTTGTTGCCGGTGAAGGCGAGCAGGAGGTGCAGGAGGCTCGTGAAGAGGTTGTAGATGGACAGGAAGATGCCCAACGTGGCCATCACGTAGTTGGTTTCGCCGCCGTTGACGATGCGCGATACGTCGTGGAGGATGAAGGCCGAGAACAGCAGCACCGCGACCGCCGAAATCGTGAGCGACATCGCCGGCACCTGGAAGAACAGGTTGGCGAGGCTCGCGACGATCAGCAGGATCAGGCCGATGAACAGGAACTTCCCCATGAAGGAGAAATCCTTCTTCGTCGCCGTGGCGAACCCTGCCAGCGCGAAGAAGATCACGGCCGTCATGCCCGCGGCGAGCGCCACCGCCTGGCCGCCGTTCGCGAAGCCCGCGGCGTAGGTCAGGATCGGCGTGAGCGCGACACCGGCGACGAACGTGAAGCCGAACAGGGCCGCGACACCCCACGCGCTGTTGCGCAGCGCCGAGACGACGAACAGGCCGCCCATCATCACGCCGAACATGATCAGCGGCGCCATGATCGGGTTGGCCACGAACACCCTGGCGAGGTTCATCTGCATGCCGACGAGCGCGCCGCCGATCGTTGGCAGCATCGTCAGCGCCAACAGCCAGTAGGTGTTGCGCAGGACGGTGTTCTTTTCCCTGGCCAGCGTGCCGCCCGCTTGCGGCAGCGGCAGGCGCTGTCCAGTGACCGACACAGGCTGGAGATTGCGATCCATCGTTCCTCCGATAAGCGGCCCGACATGGGCCGAAGCGACGGTTAGACTAACAGAAACGCTCGGGGTTTCAACGGCATAAGACCCCGATGTCCATGGGGTCTGGCTGGTAATATCGGGACGCCAGCCCGCTGTTTCAACGGCGGTTTTCGCCCAGGATGGGTGGCAGAGCGGTTGAATGCACCGGACTTGAAATCCGGCGGCCGCGGCAACGTGGCCCGTGGGTTCGAATCCCACCCCATCCGCCAGAGACAGGGCCGCAACGGCCCGCCAAAGACCGGTCCCGGTCACGTCCGGACCATGCGGCCAGACACGGGGCGCGGCCGCCGGCCCCTGCCCAACGTGGACGGCGCTCTCGTTCGGGCGCGCTACCCCTTCCTCAGGGCAGCACCGTCCAGGCGTCGCTGGTCAACAAGTCGGCCGACGACTTGACGTTCAGCCCGTCCATCAACCAGATGCTATAGGTGGTGAGCCCTGGCGTGGGTTGGTCATAGGCGGTCAGGAAGTCGTCGCGACCGTCCCCGTCGAAGTCGTCGACCACGACGACGGATGCGCCGTTGAGCGGTACTGCCGCGCCGGCGATCATCATCAGGCCGTCCATCAGCCACACGTGGGTTGCGCCGGTCACCGAGTTCTCCCACACGATGTCGCTGCGACCGTCGCCGTTGAGGTCGCCGAACCGTTGCGTCGCCCAGTTCGCGTCGGTCACGACGATGCTGCCGGCCTTCCTCGCCGTTCCGTTCATGAGCCAGAGCGCCGTCTCCCCGGTCACGCTGTTGCGCCACGCAAGATCGTCCTTGCCGTCCGCGTCCAAGTCCCCTGCGGGTGTCGCGGTCCAGAAAGGCCGGGTCATGATGATCGATCCACCGAGATACGCCTCGCCGTCCATGAGCCACAGGGCGGTCTCGCCTGTGCTCGAGTTGCGCCAGACGATGTCAGACTTGCCGTCGCCGTTGAAGTCGCCGGAGAACTGCGGAGTCCAATCGCTAGTCACGGCCAACCTCGCAGACGACTTCACGAAGGTTCCGGCCATCAGCCAGAGCCAACTCTCACCGCCACTCCGCCAAAGGAGGTCGGTGCGACCGTCGCCGTCGAAGTCCGCATCCCGCGCGAGCAAAAGCTCCCACGAGAAGGATGCCGCATCGATCTTGGAGATGCCCTGCATCAAGGTAATCGCGAGTCCGAAATCCGAACCGGCGACGATGTCACCTGCGCCATCGCGATTGAGGTCGCCCGAAAAGAGGCGAGGATTGGGACCGACCTGACTCACGACGCTACCAACAACCGGCACGGCTCCTTCCATGAGCCAGATCGCATAGGTCGCCCAATTCTCGTCGTAGTCGGAGATCCAGAGGACGTCGGCCTTGCCGTCGCCGTCGAAGTCGCGCTTGGCGGCGGTAGCATTGAACGCCAAGGCGGCGGCCAGCGCGATCGCGGCCAGTCGCCCAATCAGTTTCAACGTGGACATTTCCACCCCTTGTTGGCAATGTCTCATTGCCCAGAGCGGGGCCGGCGTCCGACGCCAGCCGTGAGGGAAAATGGAGTGAAGCCCCACGGCCTTGCCCGCCGGCCCGATACCTCGGCTCCTCCCGTCGGCGGGCTTGATGCTTGATCCACGTTACTCGCCGGCGAAACGCCGTGCTTGATCTGACGCAACGTTCGAATATTCGCGAGTGCTACCGGACAGGTTGGATCGATGCCGGCACCATCGCTTGGCCGGATTGGGGAACGAATTCTGGCAGATGACGCAGACGAGTGGAGGCATCCCACGGCCATGCGCTTGAATGCATGTTCCCGCTACGGCGTCGCCCACCAGTGCGTGCCCTCGAGCACGATTGCGCCGCCGGCAAAGCGATAGCCATCCATCAGCCAGATCGCGTGCTGGCCGGTCGCCGTATTGCGCCACAGCAGGTCCGACTTCGGCTTGCCTGCGAGCCCAACATCGCCGTCGAAGCTGCCGACCTTGTGCACCTGCCAGTCCGGTTGCGCGAGCAGGATGGCGCCGCCGGCGTAGAACGTGCCGTCCATCTTCCATATCGCAATCTCGCCGGTGGCGGCGTTGCGCCACAGGAGATCGCTCTTCCCGTCGCCGTCGAAGTCGGCCACCGCGGTGACGCGCCAATCAAGGCTCGTCAGCACGGCCTGGTCGACGACCACGTTCAGCCCGTTGAGCAACATGATCGACGTGGTTCCGGTCGAGGTGTTCAGCCATGCGAAATCGACCTTGCCGTCGCCGTTGAAGTCACCCACGTGCGTGATCCGCCTGTCGAGCGACGGGGCCAACCAGATCGACGCGACGACGTCGGCGCTGCCCATGAGGTGGATCGAGTGATTCGAGGCCACATCCGGGACACCGTCGCCATTCATGTCGGCAACGTGCACGACCGCGTCAACCCCCGTGAGGTAGCGCATGCCGGCTTGCTGCACGCCATCCATCAGCCACGCCACCTTCTCGCCCTTCGGTCCCTCGAAGAACAGGTCCGCCTTGCCATCGCCATCGAGATCCGCCACGTGCACGACGCGCCAGTTCCGATCGGAGAGCACGATAGCGCCCGAGATGTAGGTGGAGCCATCCAGCAGCCAGATCGCCGTTCCGCCGGTGTCGTCGTTGCGCCAGACAAGATCCGCCTTTCCATCACCGTTGAAGTCACCCGACAGCGTCGGCCGCCAAGCCAGATTGCGCATCAGCTCCCGCGATCCGGCCTTGAACCCCGTGCCGTCGACGAGCCACAACGACGTCCGACCGGTGAGCGGATCGTGCCAGACCAGGTCGGACTTGCCGTCGCCGTCGAAATCGGCGGTGATACCGACCGGCAATCGCCCCGCATCGAACAGCGCGACCGAATAGTCGAACAGTCGGGGCGCGACGTAATTGTCGTCGCGCAGGAATACCGTGATCCAACGATCCTCGCGCGGCGCGGTATTGAAAGCCACGTTGTCCAGGTTGAAGACGATCGTGTTGTCGCCGTGGCCAAGGGTCCACGGTTCCACGGTCGGCGCGTGCGCGACCGAGGTGCCGGCAACCGTCTCCCAGATCGCCAGCGTGTACGGCGCAAAGACGACGCCCGGCGCCGACATCGACCAGCGCTTGGAGGTGCGCGGGACCACATCCCACGGCACGTACCCGCGTGGCGGCCACGCGGTCCCCGCCGGCCGATCCGGACGCAACCCGAACGGACCCATCGTCCACAGCGCATTACTCCGGGTACCGACGGGGATGTCGCCCGTGGCCACCTGCACCTGCGGCGGATACAGCAGCCAACGACGCTGCGGAGCGGAGGCAGCGTCCGGGCCGAGCGCCTCCATGTACAGGTCGATCGCCTGCACGCCTGACGCTCCAAGCGCCTGAATCGAGTTGAAGGCACCGTTGTAGCCTGACGCGGTGTAGCAGTTCCAGGTGGCAGGCGGGCTCGGGTGAGCCGCGCTGTTGGCGGACGCCATCAATGCAGCGTTCTGCACGTCGACGTCCCTGGCGTCGCTGGACAGGCTGACCCGCGGCAAGCCGGCAAGCAAGCGGTAGAAGTTGACGCGCCGGAGGACTTCGTCACGGTATGACACCGGACGTAGTGCCGGCATCACACGCCGCGACGTTGCCGTTCCACCCGGAGGCCGCCTGTGCGCCCGAAGTGAACATCGTGTGGTAGTACATGACCACGGCGTCGCGCTCGAGGTAGTCGTATGCGCACGCGACGACTGTCCATGCCGCAGTGACAACCGCGATCGAAACCTGCCGGAAAGACATTGCAATCCCCCACGATGGTTCTGGCTGCATGACCGTGAATTGTCTTGCACCCGGTACCCGTGCGTTGTTGACGTCGCACAAGAAATGCGTGCCGTGCAGTGCCCAGACCGTTCAGTCCCGTATTGCCATCCCGGGTTGTCAACCACACACTCAATTGGAGATTTCACTCATCGACAAGAACGACACTTTGCCGACCGTCTCCACTCCGGTGCCTCACGCAAGGCCCGAGTGCTTCGAATGAGCGATACCGGACGCAACATCGAACAGATCCGACAGCGTGTGCGCGCACAGGGCTGGGACGTGGTGTCGGTGCCCGCGCAGGCCGGGATTCCGCCGCACAGTTACACCGCTGGGCTCGCACTGGGCGGCTTGCACGAGTTCATCGTCTTCGGCTTTTCGCCGGAACTCGCGCGACCCGTGTTGAGCGACCTGGCGCAACGCGAGCGCGACGGGGAACGCTTTCCGACCAATGTGGGCCTCGAGGACGTGCTGCCCGGCATGCCCGTGGTGCTGCTGGAAGTTCCCCAGGTCGAGGCCGCGCACTATCTTGTTGCCGCCCGTGACTGCGCGCCGACGAACCTGCGCGCGTTGCAGATCGTCTGGCCCGACGGGCGCGACCTCTTTCCGTGGCAGGATGGCTATGACGAAGCGTTTCGCGGGCGCCAGATCGTCCTCCATCCGTTTGCACGGTCCGGACGGCGCCGCTGAACGAGTCGATGTCGCGTGAGTCGCGACGCTGCGGGCACTCGCCGACACCATCCGGCAGGTCGGCGGTGTCGAAAACGCTTACAAGCGCGTCGGGCGTCACGGGCCAACTGCATGATCTGCAAGTTGTTTCTCGTCAGGCGAGATTCTTGCTCCGCTGTTGTTGTTCAACCGCAGGACGTCATGCAAGCCTCGACTCCACAGGACTTCAGGGGTCTGCGCCGTCGCCAACCGCTCGACGATGCGCTTCCGGTAACGATCAGATGGGTGGCGAAGTTGCCTGCCGAAGTACGGCCGGTGGCCTTGCTGAGGCAGTTCCCGCGCATCGCGAACATCGTCGCGCGCGCCTGGCACGATGCCGCCGAACTCCAGGCGGTGCTCGATGACCTCCTGGTCGATCGTCGCGGGGGTCGTCGGGGATTCCCGCTCGACGTGATGGAGGAACTGTTGGTGCTCCGCGACTACTACCAGGGACGCTATCCGAACGGCGTGTCCACGGGCCCGGACGCCGGCGCCGAGGATCGGTCACCCCAGGGGTGACGCGTCTACGAGCGGCGCCGATCGGGCCGGTACTTCTCGGCGCACATGATGACTTGCGAGTTGGTCGGGAACTCGAGGCACAAGCGTGCGTCGGCATCGGCGGCCGATTCGCGGGCTGAGCGAATCGATCCCTTCGATTCGCGTTGAGGCGGCGCCGCCGGCGTCGCCGCGTTGGCGTCGCTCGGCGTCGGGGACTGGGCGTAGACCGTCGTCAGCCCGGCAAGGGCGGCGAAGAGCCCGGTGGCGATCACTCTCTGGTTCATCGGAAAAAACCTCGCGGGTCGGGGCCGGACGCGCGCCCGGACGGGCGCGGTCGTTAAGACATTGGCATAATTCCCGCCCTCGTGTCCAGCGCTCCCCTACCGCCTGTCGTCCGAAAGGCACGAACGGTACGGGGCCCGGCCGGGTAGTCGGGTTCGCGGAGCGTCCACACCGCAAGTGCTAATCTCCCCTGTCCTGCCTTACATTTTGCCGCCCTTCCGGAGATCCCCATGCCCGGCCTGCTCCCCACCATCGATCCCGACGGCCTGCTCGAGTACTCCGTGGTCTACACGGACCGCGCACTCAATCACATGTCCCGGAAGTTTCAGGGCGTGATGCGCGACATCTCGGCCGTGCTCAAGGAAGCCTATGGGGCGCGCTCGGCGATCGTCGTGCCCGGCAGCGGCACGTTCGGCATGGAAGCCGTCGCGCGGCAATTCGCGACCGACCGGCATTGCCTGGTGATCCGCAATGGCTGGTTCAGCTTCCGCTGGAGCCAGATCTTCGAGATCGGGCGCATCCCGAAGTCCTGCACGGTGCTGAAGGCGCGCCGCGCGCGTCCCGGCGCACAGGAGCCGTTCGCGCCGCCACCGGTCGACGAGGTGGTGGCCGCCATCCGTGCCGAGAAGCCGGCCGTAGTGTTCGCGCCGCACGTGGAGACGGCCGCGGGCCTGATCCTGCCCGACGACTACCTGCGCGCAATCGCAGATGCTACGCACGAGGGCGGCGGGCTGTTCGTGCTCGACTGCATCGCCTCGGGCGCGATGTGGGTCGACATGCGGGCGACCGGCGTCGACATTTTGGTCAGCGCGCCGCAAAAGGGCTGGAGCGGCTCGCCGTGCTGCGCCTTCGTGATGCTGTCCGAGCGCGCCCGCGAGCGCATCGAGCAGACGACGAGCACCAGCTACGCCGCCGACCTCAAGAAGTGGCTGCAGGTGATGGAAACCTACGAGGCCGGCTCGCACGTCTACCACACCACGATGCCCACCGACGCGCTCGCCCGCACGCGCGACGCGATGCTCGAGACGCGCGCGCGCGGTTTCGCGAAGCTCCGCGCCGAGCAGGAACAGCTCGGCGCCGCGGTCCGCGCGCTGCTCGAGCGGCAAGGCTACAAGAGCGTCGCTGCCGCGGGTTTCAAGGCGCCGTGCGTGGTCGTGAGCTACACCGACGACCCGGGTCTCGCGACCAGCAAGACGTTCCTCGACCTCGGCCTGCAGACCGCCGCCGGCGTGCCGCTGCAATGCGACGAGGGCGCCGACTTCAAGTCGTTCCGCATCGGCCTCTTCGGGCTGGAAAAGCTCGGCCAGACCGAGCGCAGCGTCGCCCCGCTGGAGCACGCGCTGCAGGCGATCACGCACGCGAAGCAACAACGCCCCGCGGCGGCCGCGGACTGACGCGCGTCAAGCCGGTGGACGCAGCGATCCCGATCCGCTGCTCCACCCGCCGTGGCTCGCCGCCGCGATGCGGCACAGGCCAGCATCGCCACCGGCCGGTCCCACGTACTGGATGCCGATCGGCAAACCCGCGGACGACAATCCCGCCGGCATCGAGATGCCGCACGCGCCGAGATAGTTGACGGCCCTCGACCACGTCGCCAACGGAAAGGTCGTCTCGTCGACCTCGGCCACCGGCGTCGCGGTGATCGGAAGCATCGGCGTCAGGAGCACATCGCGATCGCGCATCCAGCGCGCGAACTCGTCGATCGAAGTGCCGCGCGTGGCCAGTGCCTCGAGATACTCGGCCGCGCTCGCCGTCCTGCCGAGCAGCATCCGCTGGCGTACGCCCGTGTCGACGTCGGCACGCTCATCGTCGATGACGGCGCGGTGCGCCGCGTAGCCTTCGATGCCGATCAGCCGCCCGTTCTTCGCGCCGAGTGCCACGAAGTCGAACGGGATGCGCTCCACGGAAACCCTCGCGCCGAGCTCGCGCAGGCGCGCGACCGTCGACTCGAATGCAGCCACGACGTCGGGCTCGATGAAGTCGGGGAACTGCTCGCTCGCCAGCGCCGTGATGCGCGCACCGGCAACGGATGGCGCGCCCTCCAGCAGGGGTGCAGGCTCTCCGGCCATCGCGGCCACGAGCAGCAGCGCGTCCTCGACAGTGCGCACCAGCGGACCGACCGAGTCGAGCGACGTCGACAGCGGCACCACGCCGTCCAGCGAAATGCGCCCGTAGGTGGGCTTGAGCCCGACCAATCCGTTGAGCGCGGCGGGAATGCGCACCGACCCGCCGGTGTCGGTTCCGAGAGCCGCCGGCGCCATGCCGGCGCCGACCGCGACCGCCGAGCCGCTGGACGACCCACCGGGCACGCGATGCACGCGCAGGTCCCAGGGATTCCACGGCGTGCCCATCGGCCGGTTGGTGCCCCAGGTGCCGTAGGCGAACTCGACCATGTGCGTCTTGCCGAGCGGGATCATGCCGGCGGCAATGAGTCGCTCGACGCAAACCGCCGTCCCGGTCGACACGCGCCCATGCCAGCTCTTCGAGCCCGCGGTCGTCTGGCGACCCTTGAAGTGGAACAGGTCCTTGATCGCGATCGGCAGCCCGTGCAGGCGGCCGCGCACGCAACCCGCTTCGCGTTCGAGGTCGGCGGCCCGGGCGAGGCGCAGCGCATCGTCGCGCCAGACCTCGACGAACGCGTGCAGCTTCGCGTCCTGCGCGTCGATGTTCGCGAGGCACGCCTCGACGATCGCGACCGACGTCGTCTCGCGAGCGTCGAGTCGGCTCGCAAGTTCGGTGAGCGAGTGGAACGGCAAGTCGGCAAGCACGGTGTCTCCTCGAGAGCGTTGCGCGAGTCTAGGGCGTCGCCGGCGCGGACGGCCGGCCAGTGAGTCCCCTGACCCGCAGCAACAGCCATGCGGCGATCGACAGGTTGACGAGGTTCCACGCGATGCCGTTGACGAATGCCGCGGTGTACGAACCCGTGAGGTCGTACGCCTTGCCCGACATCCAGCCGCCGAGCGCCATCCCCAGCAGCGTGAACATGAGCACGGTGCCGACGCGCGCGCCGGCGTCGCCGGGCGCGAAATGCTCGCGGATGATGATCGCGTAGGCGGGCACGATGCCGCCCTGGAACAGGCC
>CAVXVH010000015.1:0-483917 GCA_963765065.1 uncultured beta proteobacterium
GACCGCGAGGCGCTGGAGCGCCAGACCGCAACGGCCGAGATCCTGAAGGTCATCAGCGGCTCGCCCACGAGCACGCAGCCGGTGTTCGACGCCATCGTCGCCAGCCTGCTGCGGCTGTTCGGCACGCAGTTCGCGGCCGTGCAGCTTCTGCACGAGGGTCAGATCGAGATGGCTGCAGTCGGCGGCAAGGAAGGCATCGAGAGGCTGGTCGAGAACTACCCCCGGCCCCTGGGCGACGCAACCATCGGCGGCTTCGTCATGCTGTCGCGGCAAACGCGGCAGTGCATGGCGCTCGACGATCCGGCGGCGCCGCCGGCAACCCGGGACTTTGCGCGGGAGTTCGGCTTCAACTCCGTGCTCTTCACGCCGATGATCCGCGACAACCAGGTCATCGGCGCCATCGGTACGACACGCCCGGACGCCAAGGCCTTCGACGACAAGGAGGTCGCGCTCATCCGGTCGTTCGCCGACCAGGCGGTGATCGCCATCGAGAACGTGCGGCTGTTCAACGAAACGCAGGAGGCGCTGGAGCGGCAGACGGCCACCGCCGAAGTGTTGCAGGTGATCAGCGGCTCGGTGGCCGACGCGAAGCCGGTGTTCGAGAAGATCATGGACAGCTGCAGGCGGCTGATCACGTGCGACGGCGGCGCCGTCCTGGTGGTCGACGACCAGCAGCGGGTCGAGGTCGGCGCGGTGCACGGCGATCACGACGGCGCGTTCGCGCGCGGCTATCCGCGCCCGATCGAAAGGACGGTGCTCGGACTGGCGTTCGACTCGCGCCGGCCGTTGCATTATCCGGCGGCCCGGACCGGCGAGGGCGTGCCCGACCTCGTCCGGCGCTTCGCGCACAAGGCAGGCTGTGACTCGCTGCTGATCGCGCCGATGACCTGGGAGGGCCGGCGCGTTGGCAGCATTTCGATCGCCCGCCAGGCCCCTGCGGCTTTCTCGCCGAAGGACATCGACCTGCTGCAGACCTTCGCCGACCAGGGCGTGATCGCGATCCAGAACGCGCGCCTGTTCCGCGAGACCAACGAGGCGCTGGCGAGCCAGACTGCGAGCGCCGAGATCCTGCGCGTGATGAGCCGCTCCCCCGCCGACGTGCGGCCGGTGTTCGAGGCGATCGTCGCCAACGCGGTGAACCTCCTGGTGTGCGACTCCGCGTTCGTCATGCGCCGCGACGGCAGCACGTTCTCGGCGGTCGCGGCAGCGACGCCGTCCGGGCCGCTGGAGGGCCTGCCTTCGGGCCTGCCGGTCGACCCGGCGCAAAACTTCCCGTCGCGGGTGATCGTCGAGAAGCGGATGCTCCACCTCCCCGACTGGTCCGCGATCGAGCTGCCCGACTTCGAGCGCGCGGTGAGCGCGCAGTTCGGCATCCAGGCGGCGCTGTACCTGCCGATGCTGCGCGACAGCGAGTGTGTCGGCCTGCTCTCCTTCGCCAACCGCGAGGCGGGCGCATTCACCGACAAGGAGATCACCCTGGCCGAGTCGTTCCGCGACCAGGCGCTCATCGCCATCGAGAACGTCCGCCTGTTCAACGAGACGCGCGAGGCGCTGGAGCAGCAGACCGCCACCGCCGAGGTGCTGCAGGTGATCAGCGGCTCGGTGGCGGACGCGACGCCCGTGTTCGAGAAGATTCTCGACAGCTGCCAGCGCCTGATCGCATGCAGCGACCTAGCAGTCTTGACCGTCGACGAGGACTCCATGGTGCACCTGGGTCTGACGCGCGGACCGGGCGGCCGGCGGGCCGCGCAGAACTTCAAGCCGACTCCCATCGCCCGGACGATCATCGTGGAGGCGGTGCTGAAGCGCCGCGTGATGCATTATCCCGACGCATTGTCGGGGGACGGGGTTCCCGAGGCGATTCGCCGCATGGCTGCCAAGATCGGCAATTTTTCCTGCCTGGTCGCCCCGATGATGTGGCAGGACAGCGGTGTCGGCGCCTTTTTCGTCGTCCGCACGTTCGCGGACCGCCAGTGGACGACGTTCACGGCGCAGGAGATCGCCCTGCTGGAGACCTTCGCCGACCAGGCGGTGATCGCGATCCAGAACGCCCGCCTGTTCAAGGATGCCCAGGAAGCCCGCGCCGCCGCCGAGGCCGCCAACGAGGCGAAGAGCGCGTTTCTCGCGACGATGAGCCACGAGATCCGCACGCCGATGAACGCGGTGATCGGCATGAGCGGCCTCCTGCTCGACACGCCGCTCGACGCCGAGCAGCGCGACTTCGCCGCGACGATCCGCGATTCCGGCGACGCGCTGCTCACCATCATCAACGACATCCTCGACTTCTCGAAGATCGAGGCCGGGCGGATGGACATCGAGGCGCAGCCGTTCGACCTGCGCGAGTGCGTCGAGTCGGCGCTCGACCTCGTCGCCGCCCGTGCGGTCGAGAAGCACCTCGACACCGCGTACCTCTTCGAGGGCGACGTGCCGCGCGCGATCCGGGGCGACGTGACGCGGCTGCGCCAGATCCTGCTCAACCTGCTCGCCAACGCCGTGAAGTTCACGGAGGAGGGCGAAGTGGTGCTCACCGTGAGCGCACAGCCCGCGGCCGGCGACCGGGTCCTGCTGACGTTCGCGGTCCGGGACACCGGCATCGGCCTCTCGCCCGAGGGCATGGGGCGGCTCTTCCAGTCGTTCTCGCAGGCGGACTCGTCGACCACGCGCAAGTACGGCGGCACGGGCCTCGGGCTCGCTATCAGCCGGCGCCTCGCCGAGCTGATGGGCGGGCGCATGTGGGCCGAGAGTGAAGGCCCCGGCAAGGGATCGACATTCCTGTTCACGGTCGACGCGCCGATCGCGGAGCTTCCGGCCGCGACGCGGCGCGATTTCGTGGGCGTTCAGCCCGAGCTCCGGGGCCGGCGGGTTCTTGCCGTCGACGACAACGCCACCAATCGACGTGTGCTGCTGCTCCAGGCGGGCAAGTGGGGTATGCAGTGCCGTCCCACGGGATCGCCTGCCGAGGCGCTGCGGTGGCTCGACGACGGCGAGGCGTTCGATCTCGCCATCCTCGACATGCACATGCCCGAGATGGACGGCACGGAGCTCGCGCAGCGCATCCGGGCGCAGCATCCGAACCTGCCGCTGGTGCTGTTCAGCTCGCTGGGCCGCCGCGAGGCCGGGGACACCGAGGGGCTCTTCAGCGCCTACCTCGCGAAGCCGCTGCGCCAGTCGCAGCTCTTCGACACGCTGGTCGGCCTCGTTGCGCACGACGAGACGCCGAGGGAACAGGCGCCGGTTCGGCCCCAGATCGATCCAGGCATGGCGACACGGCACCCGCTGCGTATCCTGCTCGCCGAGGACAACGTGGTGAACCAGAAGCTGGCGCTGCGGCTGCTGCAGCAGATGGGCTATCGCGCGGACCTCGCGTCGAACGGCATCGAGGCGATCGAATCCGTGCAGCGCCAGGCCTACGACGTCGTGCTGATGGACGTGCAGATGCCCGAGATGGATGGGCTGGAGGCGTCGCGGCAGATATGCGCGCGCTTCGGTCCGCGCGAGCGGCCGCGCATCGTCGCGATGACCGCCAACGCGATGGCCGGCGACCGCGAGATGTGCCTGTCCGCTGGCATGGACGACTACCTGACCAAGCCGATCCGCGTCGAGCGGCTGGTCGAGGCGCTCGCCGACGTGGTCGCCCGCGACGAGTGACGGCGCGATGATCGACCCGTCCGACGACCGATGGCTCCCGGAGGTGCGTAGCAATGAGTGACAGCCCGATCGATCTCGACACGTTCCGGGCGCTGGAGGACACCGCCGGTGCGGAGTTCGTCGCCGAACTGGTCGACACGTTTCTCGCGGAAGCCCCGCTGATGCTCGCCGAGTTACGCGTCGCACGGGCGGACGGGGATACCGAGCGCTTCCGGCGCGCGGCGCACTCGCTCAAGTCGAACTGCAACACCTTCGGTGCCCTGGCGCTCGGCGACGAGGCGCGCGCGCTGGAGCTCCAGGGCCTGGACGCCGATCCGGCGCGCGACGCGTCCGCGATCGAAGCCATCGAAGCGGGCTGCGGCCGGGTCGCGGTCGCGCTCAAGGGGCTCGCCCGTGGCTGAGTCCGGTGCCCGGCTGCTCGTCGTCGACGACAACAAGGTCAACCGCCTGTTGCTGATCCGCGCGCTGGAGCTGCAGGGCCACCGCGGCGTCGGCGCAGAGAACGGCCGCATCGCGCTGGAGATGCTGGAGCGCGAGGCGTTCGACCTCGTGCTGCTCGACATCGCGATGCCGGAGATGGACGGCTTCCAGGTGCTCGAGCGGCTGCTCGCGAACTCGCGGCTGCGCGACCTGCCGGTGATCGTCACCTCGGCGGTCGAGGGCCTCGACAGCGTCGTGCGCTGCATCGAACTCGGGGCGGAGGACTATCTCGCCAAGCCCGTCAACCCGGTGCTGCTCAAGGCCCGCATCGGTGCGGGCCTCGAGAAGAAGCGCCTGCGCGACCAGCAGAAGGAGCTCGTGCGGCGCTTCGCGACGCGTGAGGTGGCGCAGGACCTGCAGGAATCGGGCTTCGCCCTCGGCGGCAAGAGCGTCAACGCCACGGTGATGTTCACCGACATACGCGGCTTCACCTCTCTCGCGGAGTCGCAGCCTCCGGAGGAGACGATCGAGCTCCTCAACACCTGGTACACGCTGATGTTCGACGCGATCGGTGCCCACGGCGGTGTCGTCAGCCTGATGGTCGGCGACGGGCTGATGGCGATCTTCGGCGCGCCGCTGCCGCTGCCCGGCCACTGCGCGTGCGCGGTGCGCTCGGCGCTGGAGATGCAGGAGACGATGACGCTGTTCAACGACGAGCGCCGCGTCGCTGGCAAGCCCGAGATCCGCATCGGCATCGGCATCGCCTCCGGCGACATGGTGGCGGGCTATGCCGGCACCAACGAACGCGCCACCTACACCTGCATCGGCGACACCGTCAACCTCGCTGCCCGGCTCGAGTCGCACACCAAGGTCGCCCAGCGTGCAATCCTCACCGACGACGCGACGCGCGCCGGACTGGGCGACGAGTTTGCCGTCGCGGCGCTCGGTCCGGTCGCGATCAAGGGCAAGAGCGCGCCCGTCGAGGTGTTTGCGGTCGACGGGGTTGTGAAATAATCGCCGCTGGAGTCGCAGTGCCGATGCCCCCCCACGCCGAAGCCCGAGCGAAGCCCGCACCGAATGCCATCGCGGCAATCGTCGGGCGGCTCGTCGCCGACTACGGCGAGCGCGCGGTGACCAACGCGGCGGTGCGCGAGCAGCACGGCCACGGCGAGGGCCTCGCCGACCCGGCACCGCCCGACGTCGTCGTCTATCCGCAGTCGACCGAAGAGGTGGCCTCGATCGTGCGGCTGTGCCACGCGGCGCGCGTGCCGGTCATCGCCTTCGGCGTCGGCACGTCGCTCGAGGGCCACGTCGCCGCACTCTACGGGGGTGTGTGCCTCGACTTCTCGACGATGAACAGGATCGTCGAGGTGAACGCCGACGACCTCGACTGCCGCGTCGAGGCGGGCGTGACGCGCGAGCAGCTGAACGCCGATCTGAAGGGCACCGGACTGTTCTTCCCGATCGATCCCGGCGCCAACGCGACGATCGGCGGCATGGCCGCGACGCGCGCCTCCGGCACCAACGCGGTCCGCTACGGCACGATGCGCGAGAACGTGCTCGGTCTCACCGTGGTCACGGCGGACGGGCGCATCGTGCGCACCGGCGGGCGCGCGCGCAAGTCGGCCGCGGGCTACGACCTCACGCGCCTGTTCATCGGTCAGGAGGGCACGCTCGGGATCATCACCGAGGTGCAGCTTCGGCTCTACGGCGTGCCGGAGGCCATCTCGGCGGCCGTGTGTCAGTTCAGCGATCTGCGCGCGGCCGTGCAGACGGTTATCCTGGCGATGCAGCACGGCATCCCGGTCGCGCGCATCGAGCTCCTCGACGACGTGCAGATGCGCGCGTGCATCGGCTACTCGAAGCTCGAGGGCTTCGAGCCGAAGCCGACGCTGTTCTTCGAGTTCCACGGCACGACGGCGGGCGTGGCCGAGCAGGCGCGGATGATGGAGGCGATCGCCCTCGAGCACGGCGGCAGCGCTTTCCACTGGGCGACCGCGCCGGAAGAGCGCTCGAAGCTGTGGAAGGCCCGCCACAACGCCTGGTACGCGGCGCTGTCGCTGCGGCCGGGTTGCATGGGCTTCTCCACCGACGCCTGCGTGCCGATCTCGCGGCTCGCCGACTGCATCCTCGAGACGCGCGAGGATGTCGCCGCGTCGGGACTCGTCTGCCCGATCGTCGGTCACGTCGGCGACGGCAACTTCCACCTGCTCGTGCTCTACGATCCGAAGGACACGGCCGAGCGCGAGCGGGCCGAGGCCCTCGCGAAACGCGTGTCGCTGCGTGCGATCGGCATGGGCGGCACCTGCACCGGCGAGCACGGGGTCGGCATCCACAAGCTCGACGCGGTGGCCGCCGAGCACGGCGAGCCCGCGGTGGACGTGATGCGCGCGATCAAGCGCGCGCTCGATCCGCACAACATCCTCAATCCCGGCAAGACCGTGCCGGGCGTCCCGTAGGCCATCTCCCGCAGGCCGTCATGTACACGCTCTACATCGCCAACAGGAACTACTCGTCGTGGTCGCTGCGCGGCTGGCTGTGCGCCAGGATCGCCGGCGCGCCGTTCGAGGAACAGCTCGTGCAGCTCGCCACGGGCGGGCCCAATCCGGCGTACCTGCCGTTCTCGCCGTCCGGGCTCGTGCCGTGCCTGCACGACGGCAACGTCGTCGTCTGGGAGTCGCTCGCGATCGCCGAGTACCTGGCCGAGCGCCACCCCGGCATGTGGCCCGCCGATGCGAAGCCACGAGCGTTCGCGCGCTCGATGTGCGCCGAGATGCACGCGGGCTTTCGCCACCTGCGCAGCGACATGACGATGTGCATCCGCGAGCGCGTCGACGTGCGGCCGTGGTCGCCCGACCTCACGAGGGACATCGAGCGTGTGTTCGCGCTCTGGTCCGAGGCGCGGCGCCGCTTCGGTGCCGGCGGCCCGTACCTGTTCGGTGCGTGGTCGATCGCCGACGCGTTCTTCGCACCGGTCGCGTTCCGCTTCCAGACCTACGCGGTCGAGCCCCCGGACGAGGCGGGCGCGTACTGGCGCCGCCTGCTCGCCCACCCGCACGTGCGGGAGTGGGAGAGCGCGGCGCTCGCCGAGACGACGGTGATCGAGGTCGACGAGCCGCGCCACATCTACCGCGACAAGTTGCGGGCCCAGGGCCGTCCCTGACGGCGGCGCGGGCAAAGGAAGTGCGGCAATGACCGACGCGATCCTCTCCGGCTGGCAGGCGCGCATCCGTGCGGCTGCGGCGGCGCACACGCCGCTCGCGATTCGCGGCGGCGGCACCAAGGCGTTCCTCGGCGAGGCACCGCGCGGCGAGCCGTTCGACACGCGGGACTATGCCGGCATCGTCGAGTACGAGCCGACCGAGCTCGTCATCACGGCGCGCGCCGGCACGCCACTGGCCGAGGTCGAGTCGACGATGGCGGAGGCGGGGCAGATGCTCGCCTTCGAGCCGCCGCGGTTCGGCCCCGCCGCGACGCTCGGCGGCGCGATTGCCACCGGTTTGTCGGGCCCGCGCCGCCCGTATGCGGGTGCGGCGCGGGACTTCGTGCTGGGTGTCCGCGTCGTCGACGGGCGCGGCGACGACCTCACGTTCGGCGGCCGTGTGATGAAGAACGTCGCGGGCTTCGACGTCGCACGCCTGATGACCGGTGCTATGGGCACGCTCGGCGTGATCTCCGAGGTCTCGCTGAAGTGCCTGCCGCTGCCCAAGGCCGAGGCGACGCGCACGTTCGAGCTCTCGGCGGACGAGGCGATCCACAGGGTGAACGAGTGGGGCGGCCAACCGCTGCCGCTGTCCGCGACTGCCTACGCGAAGGGGGTGCTGCACGTCCGCTTCTCCGGAGCCGCACCGGCGGTCGAGTCCGCGTGCACGAAGCTGGGTGGCGCAACCGCTGCCGACGGCGCCGCGTTCTGGAGCTCCGTGCGCGAACAGACGCATCCCCACTTCGCCGCGGCGCGCGAGGGCGGCTCGTCGCTGTGGCGCCTGTCGGTGCGTTCCACCGCGCCGTACGTCGATCTCGGCGGCGAACAGCTGATCGAGTGGGGCGGTGCGCTGCGCTGGCTCGTCGGCGGGGAGCGCACCGACCCCGCGCGGATTCGCGCGTGGGCGAAGGAGCAGGGCGGGCACGCGACGTTTTTCGCCGGTGCCGACAAGTCGGCCGGCGTATTCCATCCGCTGCCGGCGTCCGTGCTCGCCCTCCACCAGCGGCTGAAGGCGGGGTTCGACCCGCACGGCATCCTCAACCCGGGCCGCCTCTACGCGTCCTTCTGATGCAGACCGATCTCGCCGCGTTCATCAGGGACACGCCCGAGGGGCGCGAAGCCGATGCGATTCTCCGCAAGTGCGTCCACTGCGGCTTCTGCACGGCGACGTGCCCCACCTACCAGCTGCTCGGCGACGAGCTCGACGGCCCGCGCGGCCGCATCTACCTCATCAAGGAGGTGCTGGAAGGCAAGCGGGCGACCGAGAAGACGCGCACGCACCTCGACCGGTGCCTGACCTGCCGCGCGTGCGAGACCACCTGCCCGTCGGGGGTCGAGTATGGGCGCCTGGTCGACATCGGGCGCCACGTCGTCGAGGCACAGGTGCCGCGCAGCGCGACCGAGCGCGCGACGCGATACGCGATCTCGCGGGGGCTGCGCGCGTCGACGCTGTTCGGGTCGGCGCTGATGCTCGGGCAAATGGCCCGCGGCCTCCTGCCCGCGGGGCTCGCGCGCAAGGTGCCGAAGGTTGCCGCCGCCGGCACGTGGCCGCCGGCACGGCACGCACGCCGGATGCTGATCCTGCGCGGCTGCGTGCAGCCGTCGCTCGCCCCGTCGATCGACGCGGCGATGGCGCGCGTGCTCGACCGCATCGGCATCAGCGCCGAGACGGTCGCCGGCGGCGGGTGCTGCGGTGCGCTGCCCTACCACCTCAACGAGCAGGAGGAGGGCAGGGCGGTCGCGCGCCGCAACATCGACGCGTGGTGGCCGGCGATCGAGCGCGGCGCGGAAGCCATCATCGTGACCGCGAGCGGCTGCGGCGTGATGGTGAAGGATTACGGCCACCTGTTGGCGGCCGATGCCGCCTACGCGAAGCGGGCCGCGCGCGTCGCCGAACTCGCCCGCGATCCGGTGGAAGTCGTAGGCGCCGAATGGAAGGCGATCGCGAGGAAGGTGGCCATGGATCGCGGCAGCGTGCGCGTCGCATTCCATCCGCCGTGCACGCTACAGCACGGCATGAAGCTCAAGGGCCGCGCCGAAGAGTTCCTGCGCGCGATCGGCCACGAGCTCGTGCCCGTGCCGGACTCGCACCTGTGCTGCGGCTCCGCGGGCACCTACTCGATGCTGCAGCCTGTACTGTCCGAGCAGCTGAAGAAGAACAAGCTCGCCGCCCTTGCGACCGAGCGTCCGGCAGTGATCGCGACCGCCAACATCGGCTGCCAGGCGCACCTCGCGAGCGGCACGTCGCGTCCGGTGCGGCACTGGATCGAGCTCCTCGACGAGAAGATGCTCGGTACGCGCGGTGGGTGAGCCCGTGGGCAGATCCGACGCCGTGGTCAACGTGCGTCCTGCCCGTGGCGACTACCGCCACTTTCTCGCCATCCCGACGCGCTGGATGGACAACGACTTCTACGGTCACGTCAACAACGTGACCTACTACTCGTACTTCGACACCGCAGTGAACGAGCACCTGATCCGCGCGGGCGGGCTCGACATCGCGCGCGACCCGGTGATCGGCATCGTCGTCGAGACCGCCTGCACGTTCCACCGCTCGCTCGCGTTTCCGGAGGTGATCGACGCCGGGCTCAGGGTGACGAGGCTCGGCAGCTCGTCGGTGGTCTACGGGATCGGGCTGTTCCGGCACGGCGAGGACGAACCCGCTGCGACCGGGCGCTTCGTGCACGTGTGGGTCGACCGGGCGACGCAGCGGCCGGCCGGCGTGCCGCCGCGGATCCGCGAGGCGCTCGTGCCGCTCCTCGCATGAGCCCGACGGGCCGCCCCGAGGGCGAATCCGCCCCGAAGCGCGTTAGCGCGGAGGGTAGTCCACTGATGGTGAATGCCGCAGCGGTCGCGTGCACGCGCATGGATGCCGCCACGCGGGGCGACGCACGCGCGATCCTCGGTGCGTTTCTCGGCAGCGACGCTCACTATCGCGCCTCGTCCGGCGCCTACGGCGACGGCGGTCCGCAGGCACTCGATCGCGCGCTCGACCTGTTCCTCGCGCGGCGCGAGGTCGGCTTCGTGTGGCTCGCGCACGCGGAAGAGGCAGGAACGCGGACGCCGGTCGGCGCATGCGTCGCCTGCTATGCGATCTCGACGTCGCGAGGCTCGCTCGTCGCCAAGCTCGACGACGTCCACGTCGCGGCAGGCTGGCAGGGACGCGGTGTCGGCCGCGCGATGCTGGTCGCACTGTGCGACGCCCTGCGGCGTGAAGGCGTCACCCGTGTCGACTGCGCCTGCCACCGCGACAACGCCGGCGCCTGGCGCTTCTACGGGCAGCTGGGGTTCCGGCCGCTCGACGAGGAACGCATCGCGCTGCTGCTATGAGCCGCCTGTACGGAGTGATCCCTGCCGCCGGCGGCGGCTCGCGCTTCGGCACCGGCACGCCGAAGCAGTACGCGACGCTCGCCGGCGCGCCGCTGCTCGCGAA
This sequence comes from uncultured beta proteobacterium, assembly GCA_963765065.1. Taxonomy (GTDB): domain Bacteria; phylum Pseudomonadota; class Gammaproteobacteria; order Burkholderiales; family Casimicrobiaceae; genus VBCG01. Next base: position 10,701 of record CAVXVH010000015.1, read on the forward strand.
GACGCTCGACCGGCTGCAGGCGGGCCTGCCGTTCGAACTGGTCGTCGTCGCGATCGCCCGCGACGATGCCCACTACGAGCACGTGATCGGCGCCCGCCAGGGTGTGGTCGCGGTCCGCTGCGGCGGCCTGACGCGTGCAGCCACGGTCAAGGGTGCCCTCGACGCGCTCGCGGACCGCTGCGCGGACGACGACTGGGTGCTCGTGCACGATGCTGCACGCCCGTGCGTGCCCCGGGCGGCGCTGCTGCGGCTGATTGCGCAACTCTGGGACGATGCCGTGGGCGGCCTGCTGGCGATTCCCGTCGCGGACACGTTGAAGCGGGCCGACACGATGGCGGGGGTCGACGCCGACGTCCCGCGTGTGCTCGCGACCGAGGACCGCTCGGCGCTCTGGCGTGCGCAGACCCCGCAGATGTTCCGCTATCGCGTGCTGTGCCAGGCGTTCGCCGGTGTCGACGACGCCACCGTCACCGACGAGTCGCAGGCGGTCGAGCGACTGGGGCATCGACCGCGGCTCGTGCCGGGCAGCCCGGCCAACCTCAAGGTGACGTGGCCAGACGATCTCGCGTTGGCGGCGGCGATTCTCGCCGCGCAGGAAGCGGAGGACACCTGATGCAGATGCGCATCGGCAACGGCTTCGACGTGCACGCGTTCGCGGCAGGACGGCCGCTGGTGATCGGCGGCGTCGCGATTCCGTTCGACCGCGGACTCGCGGGCCACTCCGACGCCGACGTGCTGCTGCACGCGATCGCGGATGCGATCATCGGGGCGCTCGCGCTCGGCGACATCGGCGTCCACTTCCCGGATACCGATCCGCGCTGGAAAGGCGCCGACAGCAGGATGCTGCTGCGCCACGTGGTCGCCCTCGCCCGCGAGCGTGGCTACGCGGTCGGCAACGTCGACGCGACCGTCGTCGCGCAGGCGCCGCGGTTGCGGCCGCACGTCGATGCGATGCGCGGCAACATCGCCGCCGATCTCGGCTGCGACCCGAGCGCGGTCTCGGTGAAGGCGACGACCACCGAGCGGCTCGGCTTCACCGGCCGCGAGGAGGGCATCGCGGCGCTCGCGACGATCCTGCTCGTCAGCCCTTGAGCGGCAGGGACACGCGCGCGATGGTGCCGCCGCCGTCGCGCGGCAGCAGGTCGAAGCGGCCGCCGTGCAGCCGCGCGATGCGGTCGACGATCGCCAGTCCGAGGCCCGCGCCGGCGGCACCGTCGCTGCGCGCTCGCGAGTCGTCGGCGCGCGTGAACGGCTGTTTCAGCCGTTCGACGTCCTCGGGCCGCACGCCGGGGCCGCGGTCGGCGACGTCGATGACCGCCTCGCCACTCTGCTCCGAGATCGTGACTTCGACGGGCGGTGCGCCATAGGCCAGGGCGTTGTCGACGAGGTTGGCCACCAGCCGGGCGATCGCCGTCGGGCGCAACGGCAGCGCGGCGACGTGGCCGGCGACCAGCGCAACGTCGTGGCCGGCCTTGCGGTAGCGCTCCACCACGGGAGCGACGATGGCGTCGAGCGCGCGGACCTCCTTCCCGATGCCGTCCTCGCCCCGGGCAAAGTCGAGGAACTGCCCGATCACACGGTCCATTTCCTCGATGTCCGCGATCATCCCCTCGCGCGTCGGCGGGTCGGCCTTGGCGAGCTCGATGCCGAGACGCAGGCGCGCGAGCGGCGTCCGCAGGTCGTGGGAGACGCCGGCGAGCAGGACGGCGCGGTCCTTCTCGATGCGGCGCAGATTGGCGAGCATCGCGTTGAAGCCGCGGTTGACCGCAGCGATCTCCGAAGGGCCGCTCTCGGGCAGCGGCGGCGGCGTCTCGCCGCGGCCGACGCGGTCGACGGCGGCGGACAGGTCGCGCAGCGGCCGCGCGAGGTGCCGGGCGAACAGGAATGCCGCGAGGATCAGCGCGAGCGCCAGCGACACGCTGATCGCGAGTGCGCGCGTGGGTTCGCCTTCGGTCTGCGGCCGCGGCGGCAGCGGGAAACCGACCCAGTAGGCGGCGTCGCCGGCGGGCAGTCGCACCCACATTGCCTGCGCTCGCGGCTGCACCCGTATCTCCGTGCCGGGACCGAACGCCTCCACGAGCAGGCTCTCGATCTGCGCGAGGACCGGCAGGTAGGCCGCGAGCGGCCCGGTCGGCGGGTCGCTCGCGCTGTCGCTGTCCCGACCCGGCCCGAAGCGTGGGCCCGGACCGTCACGCTCGACTCCGGCACCCTCGCGGCCGGGGCCACGCATCATCGATCCCGATCCGGCCCGCCAGCCGCCGGCGCCGAACCCCGACGGCTCGCGTTCGTCGGCCGCGACGATCCGGACCCGGTACTGCCGCGACAGCCGCTGCAGCGCTTCGCGCCGGTCCTCCGGTCCCACGTTCTCGAGGGCGCTCCGCAGCGACTGCAGTTGGACGATCCGGTTCTCGGCGAAGTGCCGCACCTGCAGCGCCGCGCGGTCCTGCCGGAACAGCAGGATCGTCGCCACGACGGCGACGGCCAGCGTACCGATCAGCACGAGCGCCAAGCGCCCGAACAGCGAACCCGGCCAGGGCGTCACGTCAGTGGTCGTCCTTCGTGTCGCTCTCCGGCACGTAGACGTAGCCGAAGCCCCACACGGTCTGGATGTAGCGCGGCGCGGACGGGTCGGGCTCGACCAGCTTGCGCAGGCGCGAGACCTGCACGTCGATCGCGCGGTCGAACACCTCGTGGTCGCGACCCCGTGCGAGCTGCATCAGCTTCTCGCGAGCGAGCGGCTGGCGCGGATGGTCGAGGAACGCGCGCACCAGTGCGAACTCGCCGGTGGTCAGATGCGTCCTCTCGCCCTCCTTCGTGAGGGTGCGCGCCGCGAGGTCGAGCACGAACGGCCCGAACGGCACGCTCCCCTCGCTCGAGGGCGTCCCCGGTGCGGACCGGTCGCCCTGCCGCCGCAGCACCGCGTGGATGCGCGCCACCAGCTCTCGCGGATTGAATGGCTTCGGCAGGTAGTCGTCCGCGCCCATCTCGAGGCCGACGATGCGGTCCACCTCCTCGCCCTTGGCGGTCAGCATGATGATCGGCACGCGCTCGCCGGCTCCGCGCAGCCGCCGGCACACGGCGAGCCCGTCCTCGCCCGGAAGCATCAGGTCGAGCACGACCAGGTGCGGCGGGTCGCGCTGCAGCCACTTGTCGAGCTCGCGTGCGTCTGGGAGGGCCCGCACGTCGAAGCCCTGCTCGCTCAGGTAGCGCGAGAGGAGGTCGCGCAGGCGCACGTCGTCGTCGACGACGAGGATGCGCGTCGGGGCGGTTCGGGTGTTCATGTCACGAATTGAAACGCGCGCGGCACCGGCCAGGCGCGGCGCAGTTGTTGCGAATTGTAACGGCGGGGTCCCTGCGCAACGAGCCGTTGCAATCGGCGGCGAAAAATCGCGGAATCCCGGCGGAGAATCCGCATCCAACGGCTGAGTCGCCCAACTTCGAGGGTGACCGCAGAGCCGCCCCCGCCACAATCTCGAAAGGATGCACCATGTCGAACCAAACGCTGCTCCGCCGTACCCGTCAGGCCGCGCTCGCGTCGGCGCTCTTCGTCGCCCTTGCCGGGGTCGCCACCGCGGATCCGGGTCCGCGCGGCGGCATGCGCGGCCCTGGTGGGCCGCACGGCGCGTCGATCGAGGCGGCCATCGCCCACGTCAAGGACCAGCTGGCGCTGAACGCCGACCAGCAGAAGATGTTCGACAGCGCGGTCGCCCAGAACCGGGCGGCGCGCGAAGCCGGGCGCACCGAGATGCTTCGCGTGCGCGACGCGATGAAGGCGGAGCTCGCCAAGCCGGAGCCCGACCTCGCGGCCGTAGCCGCGATTGCCGACGACGCGCGGGCCAAGGGACAGGCGGAACGCCTCAAGGTACGAGGCAACTGGCTCAATCTCTACGGCACGTTCACCGTCGCGCAGAAGCAGGTCGTGCGCGACCATCTGGTACAACGCCTGGCGCGCCAGGAGGCCCGGCGCGAGAAGATGAAGTCGCGCTTCGGCGACAAGGGCTGACCAGCCCACGCGCGAGGGACCCCCTGCGGGCCGGCATTCGTGCCGGCCTTTTTTGCGCCCGCTGCGCCGGAAACGCAACTCGTGGCGGGTGTCGCGTCGTGCTTTCATAGTTCCAGGCTATCGACATGGTAAATACAATGCATTAGATCTATGCAAGTTGCCGCCCTATGCTCCGTGCGTACCCTGAAGCGGCAAAAAAACTACAAGTCAACGTGACACAGTGAGGCGCAGATGAAGGCGATACTGATTTCCGGCGAGCACCGCTCCATCGAGGAGATCGACATCGACGGCCGCGAAGCCATCGTCAAGCTGATCGGATTCGGCACCCTCGAATCAGATGCGGTCGGAACGGACGGTGACCGCCTCTACTTCGACGAGGAGTGCTTTCTGCGTGGCACGGGCGGGCGCTTCCAGGTCGACAACCTCATACCGATCTCGGGCAAGGCGGTCATCGTCGGCACCACGGGCAATGGGACCGTGCTTCGCGATGCGACGACGGACCTCGAAAGCCTGCGCGGTCGTGTCAAGTACCTTTGACCGGGCAGGGGAGCGCGGCTAGCGCCCCCGTCCGCTTCTGACGAATTCCACCGACGCCTCGAACAGCGGCAGGTCCTTCTCGTAGTCGGCGGCATCGGTGCGGTCGATCTGTATCCACTCCCGCGTGGTGGCCACGCCGCGGGGCTGGAACGCGACGACGTTCTCGCGCGAGAACTGGAGCTCGGACGCGGTGGCAGCAGGCAGCCGCAGGCCGACGCCGTTGCCGCTGATGCAGGCGAACATCCTGTCGGAGACGAAATAGGCGTCGAGGCCGCTGATCGTCCTGGCGCTCACGCCAGGGAGCTTGAGCAGCAGTGCGTCGAGCTGGGCCTTGCGGCGGGATGCGGGCGTGTCGGTGGTCACGAGGTGTCTGCCTTGTCTGTCATGAGGGACCGTGCGGGTCGGGTGGAGCCGACTCGGTCGCGCGCACTCCGGATGCCAGGACTGCGCGCGACGGGGTCGCCGGATCACACGTATCGTAGCCTTGTTCGGCCGCGCCCGTGAACGGCCACGCGAGCGGTGCCGCTGCTAGAATTTGCGCACAGTCGAGCCGCACGTGCAGCGACCATGCCACGGGCGGCTGCGGCCGGACCGAAACGACCATGGGCGACCGCCGTCGCCGATACCGCATGACACTGCCTCCGGGACCTGCGCGCAGCACCGCCGACACGCACTTCCGTGCCGCAGCCATCGCGGACGACCTGCGCGCGGTCCGGGAACGCGCGCCGCTCGTTCACAACGTCACCAATTTCGTGGTGATGCAACAGACGGCCAACGCGTTGCTGGCCATCGGCGCATCGCCGATCATGGCGCACGCCGAGGCGGAGCTCGACGAACTGCTGGCTTATGCCGGCGCGCTCGTGCTCAACATCGGCACGCTCGACGCGCCGTGGATCCGCGCGATGGAGGCGGCGCTGGAGGCAGCCCGCGCTCGCATGTTGCCTGTGGTGCTGGATCCCGTCGGAGCGGGCGCGAGTCGGCTGCGGACCGACACAGCCATGCGGCTGCTCGGCAGTGGGGGCGTGACGATTCTGCGCGGGAACGCGTCTGAGATCCTCGCCCTCGCGGGGGCCGCCGGGGCCACCAAAGGGGTGGACAGCACGCTGTCCTCGGACGCGGCACGCGATGCGGCACATGCCCTGGCCGCACGCTACGGCTGTGCGGTGGTCGTCAGCGGCGTGGTCGACTACTGCATCGATCGCACGCGCGAGGTCCGCGTCAACAACGGCGTGGCGATGATGGCCCGGATCACCGGCATGGGCTGCACGGCATCCGCGCTGTGCGGCGCCTTCGCCGCGGTGCAGTCGGACGCCATGCGCGCCGCCGTCGATGCCATGGCCGTGATGGGCGTGGCCGGTGAACTGGCGTTCGCCGCGGCGCGCGGGCCGGGGACGATGGCGGCGAGTTTCCTCGATGCGTTGCATCACTTCGGTCTTGCCGAGCTGGACCGCGGCTTGCGGCTCGAGACGCCCGCGTAGCGAGCAGCGATGGGACTCCGCGAATTCGACCTCGGCGTCTATCTCGTCACCGACCGCGCATGCTGCGGTACGCGCAGCGTGGACGAGGTGGTCAGCGCGGCGATCGAAGGTGGTGTGACGCTGGTCCAGCTGCGCGACAAGAACGTCGATGCCCGTCCGATGCTCGCGCTGGGCCGCAGGCTCATGGAGCTGCTGCGGCCTGCCGGAATCGGACTGATCGTCAACGACCGCATCGACGTGGCGCTGGCACTCGATGCCGAGGGCGTGCACATCGGGCAGCAGGACATCCCCTACGCGGAGGCGCGGCGCCAGCTGGGGCCATCGAAAATCATCGGAGTTTCGGTCGGCAGCGAGGCCGAGGCACGGCAAGCGGCGGAGTGGGACGTCGATTACGTCGGGGTCGGCCCGGTCTATCCGACGGCGACCAAGCCGGATGCCGGCATGGCGCTGGGCGCCGACGAGACCGCGCGCCTCGCGAGCATCTCCGGCCATCGCGCCGTCGCCATCGGCGGGATCGACGCAACGAATGCAGCGGCTCTCTACGCGGCCGGCCTCGAGGGCGTGGCCGTCATCTCCGCGATCTGCTCCGCACCCGATCCGGGTGCAGCCACGCGCGAGCTGGTACGCGTCATGCAAAAGCGTCTCGCGCCTGTACCGGGTTCCTGACGGCGTGCACGGGAGCCTTGGGTGAGGCAGGCGACGCAGCGACGTGTCGTCGTACTCGCACTCGTCGCCACCGGCGTTGCCAGCGCATCCTTCCGCCTCGCCGCGCAATCCAGGCGGCCGGCGCCAGCCCGGATAGCGATTCTCGACGACGCATCGGAAGCGTCCCGTCGCCAACTCTGGGCCGCCTTTCGCAATCGCCTGGGCGAACTCGGGTACGTCGATGGGCGGGACGTGTCGATCGAGGCACGCTTTGCCGGAGGCAGCCCTGACCGTCTGGCGTTGCTGGCAGCGGAATTGGTGGCGGGCAAGCCGGACGTGCTCGTGGTGGTCACGACGACGGCCGCAGTAGCGGTCAAGAAGGAGACGTCGAGGATTCCGATCGTTGCGCTCGGGCCGGCGGATCCGGTGAAGTCCGGCCTGGTCATGTCGCTCGCCCGACCCGGCGGCAATCTTACGGGACTCGCACCGAATCAGGCGGAGATCGTCGGCAAGTGGCTCGAACTGCTGAACGCGCTGCGACCCGACGCCAAGGCGCTCGTCTACCTCACCGATACCGGGAATCCGGGCGAGATGCTCGTGTATCGGGACCTCGAGCAACGGGCACGTTCGCTCGGCTTGACGTCGCAGGTGATGGACGGAATCAGCGCCGCGAACGTGGACGAGGCGTTCGCATCGATGCAAACGAGACGTACGGACGTACTCGTCGTCGCCACGACCGCATCGCTCCTCACCCAGCGGCGTCAGATCGTCGATGGCGCTGCGCGCCTCCGCATTCCTGCCATCTACGCGCGGCAGGAGTACCCGGAAGCGGGCGGCCTGATTTCCTATGGAGCGGATTCGCACGTGCTCTTCGCGCGCGCCGCCGACTATGTGAGCCGCATCCTGCGCGGAACGCCGCCCGCGGAGCTACCGTTCGAGATGGCGTCGACATTCAGACTCGTGTTGAACCTGCGGACCTCGCGCGAACTCGGACTGGTGATTCCCCACGCCATTCGCATCCGCGCCGACGACGTGATCGAATAGACAGACGCGATGGGGTGTGGCTGACCCTTCGAAGCCTGGCAAGCCGACACACGCGAGCGATCGAGTGTGAGCACGCGAGGTCGCAAGCCCCCGTACTGCTAGAGCACCCTTTCGCGCAGCCGCTCCGCTTCGAGCCAGCGCCGAAGGTCCTCCGCGACCTGGACCATGACCACGTAGGCTGCGCGGTGCACGGCGCGCAGTTCCTGCAGCTTGGCGTCCGCGTTCGTGTCGTTCAACTGTTCGACCGACAGGCCTACGGCCCCGGAGTCGTACTGTTTGGACCACAGCACGGTCTGGTTGGCATCGAGCACCCGGCCATCCAGCGTCAGCCGGACTACGAAGCCCCTGCCGCGGGGGAAGCTCCTGGCTGATGGGTCGCAAGGTCACCAGCACCACCGGATGGCCGGATCGCGCGGCCGCGATCGCGCTCGCGGCATCCGGGAATCGCGCGACGGCACGTCCGAGGACGTCCGCAATCGCGGCCACGGCCGCGGCCTCGATGATCCTGCCGGTTGGGAGTGTCGTGCCCGAATCTCTCCACGGATCGCCGACGCGCTGGAACTCCGTGAGCGTCGCGTCGGAGACGAGCACGATCCCGAGGGATGCCGGGGCGCTTGCGGAGGCAGGCGAGCGGGGAAAGAAGGTGGGGTCGACGAGCGCCCGCTCGGTCGCGCAACCCGCGAGCAGGATCGAGGCGAACAGCGCGGTGAACGCGGTGGCGCAACCCCGCGGATGGCGGCCGGACGTCACTTCGCGGCCTTCCCGCCCGCAATCGCGAGCTCAATCGGCTGCCGTCCGCGCCACACGAGGAACCTGAGAGGCGCGTCGGGCGCTGCCGCGTGAACCATGGCCTCCAGCTCGGCGGCGCCGGAGAATGCCGCGTCGTTGCAGGCTACGACAACGTCGCCGACGCGCAAGCCGCTCCGGTCCGCGAGACCGCCCGATGCCACGCGAGTCACCATCGCGCCGTCCGCACCTGCGAGCCCCGTCTCCGCCGCTTCACCCGCGGTCAACCCCCGCACCGCGATACCGAGCGGCGCCGTGACCAGTTTGGCTGGGTCCGCAGGCCGCGAGTGGCCGACCAGCGGTACCGTGATCGTCTCGGGATAGCCGACCGGGCGCGACGCCTCGTCGACCATGCCGCCCGCACCGGCACCGATGGCGATCGCGGGAAACAGCAACTGGCCGAGGACCATCGGCGCGAACATCGGCGCCGCGGCGGCCAGGGCCACCGCGGCTGCGCCACCGGCGATCGCGCCGGCGACCGTGACCGACGACGCGGGTTCGCCCTTTGCCGAAGGCACCCGCATCGGACCGAGCGGCGAGCCCTCGCCCTGGGCCGCGCAGGTCACCTCGAGGGGTTTCGGCGAGACGAGGACGGTCACCGACCCGGGCGTGCTCTCGACGATCCACGCGCCGAGGTCGTTGCGCGCCTCGCAGCGCGCACCGGCGGCTCCCGGCGTCTCGATCCGGATCGTCTGCGTGGCGCCTGCGGCCGCGTACGCCGCCGACGCTGCGACGCCCACGGCCGCGGCGAGCGTCATGGCGAGGAGCGTCGTGCAGCGGAGGCTCATCGTGCCAATGCGTCGTCGACGATCCGCTGCGCCTCGGCGACGATCGCCTGCAGGTGCCGCTCGTCCTTGAAGCTCTCGGCGTAGATCTTGTAGATGTTCTCGGTGCCCGACGGCCGCGCCGCGAACCAGCCGTTCGCGGCGACGACCTTGAGGCCGCCGATCGGCGGCGTCGTTGCCGGGCGCGCGCGTGAGCTTGGCGGTGATCGGCTCGCCGGCGAGCGTGGCGGCCGTCACCGCCTCCGGCGAGAGCTTGCCGAGCCGCGCCTTCTGCTCCGGCGTGGCCGGCGGCGTCGATGCGCGTGTAGCACGGCGCACCGAACTCGCCGTCGAGCGTCGCGGTAGTGCTCGCCCGGATCCTTGCCGGTGCGCGCGGTGATCTCGGCGGCGAGCAGGTTCATGATCAGGCCGTCCTTGTCGGTGGTCCAGACGGTGCCGTCGCGCCGCAGGAAGCTCGCGCCGGCGCTCTCCTCGCCGCCGAAGCAGAACGAGCCGTCGAACAGGCCCGGCGCGAACCACTTGAAGCCCACCGGCACCTCGCAGAGCTTGCGGCCGAGCTTGCGCACGACGCGGTCGATCATGCCGCTGCGACACCAGCGTCTTGCCGACCGCGGCCGCCGCCGGCCATTGCCGGGCGGTGCGTGAGCAGGTAGCTGGATCGCCACCGCGAGGTAGTGGTTCGGATTCATCAGCCCGGCCGACGGCGTGACGATGCCGTGCCGGTCGGCGTCCGGATCGTTGGCGAAGGCGACGCGGTAACGGTCCTTCAGTCCGACGAGGCGCGCCATCGCGTACGGGCTCGAGCAGTCCATGCGGATCTTGCCGTCGTGGTCGACGGTCATGAACGCGAACGTCGGATCGACCGCCGGATTCACGACCGCGATGTCGAGCCCGTAGACGCGCGTTGATCGGCTCCCAGTAGTGCGACGCCGGCGCCGCCGAGCGGATCGACGCGCGAGCTTGAGCCCGGCCGCGCGGATCGCCTCCATGTCGACGACGTTGCGCAGAGTCCTCGACGTAGGGCAGGACGAAGTCCTCCTGCGCGGGTCGTCGCCGCCTTGCAGCGCCGCGTCGAACGGCATGCGCTTGACGTCGGCGTTGCCCGCGCGCAGCAGTTCGTTGGCGCGATCCTGCGATCCAGCGCGTCACGTCGGTGTCGGCCGGGCCGCCGTTGGGCGGGTTGTACTTGAAGCCGCCGTCCTCGGGCGGGTTGTGCGACGGCGTGATGACGATGCCGTCGGCGAGGTGCTCGCTGCCGGCCGCGGTTGTGGACGAGGATCGCGCGCGAGATCGACCGGCGTCGGCGTGCACGCCGTCGTCGCGCTGGATCACGGTCTCGACGCCGTTGGCGGCGAGCACCTCGAGCGCGGTGCGCTGCGCCGGGCCGGACAGCGCGTGCGTGTCCTTGCCCATGTACAGCGGGCCGTCGATGCCCGTGCGCGCGCCGGTAGTCGCAGATCGCCTGCGTGATCGCGAGGATGTGCGCCTCGTTGAACGAGCCCGCGCAGCGACGAGCCGCGATGGCCGCTGGTGCCGAAGCCGACCTGCTGCGCGGGGTCGGCCACGTCGGGCGCACGGCCGTAGTACGCCTCCTCGAGTCGGCTGAGGTCGACGAGCAGACTCCTGGGTGCCGGCTTTGCCGGCGAGCGGCGAGATAGCCATGGATCGCGGGGCCTCTTGCGGTCTTCGGCGCCCGCCCCACGGCGGGGCGCGCGCCTGGTTGGTACGCACAAGCTTACTGCGTGCGGACACGCAGCGAATACCCCGTTCGCGCATGGCTTCAAGCTCTATCCGGATGGCGCCGGTTTTGCGGCAATTCCGCCCCGCCGGGGCCCGCCGGAGTCCCTTGCAGGGAATCCCCGGTGCGACTTCGGGCCGCCCCGCGAATCTCGACAGGGGCCGCAATGGCGAAGGCCCCGCTGTCGGGGCCTTCTGGAAGTGGCGACGGCTACTGCCGGGCCGGCGTGGAGCCTGCTTCGCGGAGCGATATCTCGGTCTCATCGTCCTCGCAGTTGGCTGAGGCGACTTGAGCCAGTCGGGACTCGAGCTCGCCGCGGGCGGGGCGGCGGTAGCCGTAGCGCCACCTGCCGGGAGCGTGTGCCCGCCATCTCGGGGTGGTGCCGAAAGACAAGGGGCCGCTTGCGCTGCCCCTCGGAACAAACCCCGCAGGTCAAACTCCGCAGGTTGCGGCTGGACTACTTCGCGAAGCGCAGGAACAGCGGGTCGTAGTGCACCGCGTGGCGCACCTGCGCGTTGTCGAACGCCGCGAACCCGAACGGGTATTGCGCCGCGAGGTCGCTGAACTGCACGTCGAGCTTGCTGCCGGTCACGAGCTTGCGGCTCACCACCGACGTGTGCACGCCGTCCTTCCAGCTCTGCGACACCTTGATGTCCGCACGGTCGCCCGACAGCGGGTTGATCTGGAACGACGCGACCTCGTCGCCGGCCTTGAACTTCGAGTCGTCGAACGCGACGACCTTGTCCTTCACAACGTAGTACTTGCCGCCCGCGTTGCCCGGCTTGCCGTCCGGATTCATGAACTCGGGCTTGCCGTTCACGACCTTGAGGTTGCCGTACTCGGGACCGCCCGGATCGCTCTTGCGGCCCGCGTTGGGGTTCTTCTGCGCGTCGTAGCGGGTATCGTCGCAGTACTGGTCATCGACGTGGCCGAGCGGGCCGGTGCGGCTGCCCTTCATGTGCCACATGTCAAGCATCTCGCCGGCGCTCGCCGTGTACTTGTTGCCGTAGGGCTTGCCCTCGCCAATGTGGCAGGCGACCATGCAGCCGTTCTGCTCGAAGCCCTTGACCGAGTTGTTGATCGGCCAGAGCATCGCCCACTTGTCCTCGTAGTAGACGTTGTCGTCGCCGCCGGTGTTCTTCGGGTCGACGAGCTTCTTCCACGAGCCGTCGGCCTGCTTCTGGAACGGGCCGCGACGGATCGAGTCGGTCGGGTCCGCGTACTGGACCAGGAAGTGGATCGAGTCACTCGTGTACACGGCCTTGAGCGTCGCGGTGGTCGAGCCCTTGCCGCCGAAGTTCTCGCCGCCGGAGAGATTGACCGTCAACGGCTTGGCGGTCTGCCATGCCAGGTCGGCGCTGCCGAGCATCGGCGCGACCAGCACCTTGCTGGCGACCAGCGTGTTGGGTGGAACGTCGCCCGTCTGCGTTGCGCAACCGGCGGCAGCGAGCACGGCGGCCGCGACGGCCGTGAGTCGAAGGAAATTCATTGGAGGTTCCCCATTGTCGAGTCGATGGCCGAAATCAGCCTGTCGCGATCGTGGCACCGAGCCACGCGGGTTTCTTTGCGCCAAGTCATGTCAGGCGGATTCCGGCAACTGGACAGAGCAATGGCAACCGGCGTGGCGGCCGGTCGGTCGTCGTGCGCCAAAGGACGGCACTCGACGCCCGTGAGGCGCGCGCGACCTGGGCGGGTAATTGAGTTCGGCGATGCTATGGCGTACATTTCGCGACATCGGGGACCGTAGGCAGACTCCCCGTCCCAAGACGCAGTAGCGTCCAAGCTCTGCCCCTCGATTGGCTGTTCGCCACGACAAGGGGGCTGCTTGACCGCTTCGCTCGCATCCACGTCGGCCGCCGACCGGCCGACGACTCCGTCGTTCCGCGTGGCCGCGAGCTTCTGGCTCAAGCTGGGGTTCATCAGCTTTGGCGGGCCGGCCGGACAGATCGCGGTCATGCACCAGGAACTGGTGGAGCGCCGGCGGTGGATCTCCGACCGTCGATTCCTGCACGCGCTCAACTACTGCATGGTGTTGCCCGGACCGGAGGCGCAACAGCTTGCCACCTACATCGGTTGGCTGCTCCACGGCGCGATTGGCGGCATCGTTGCCGGGGTGCTGTTCGTGCTCCCGTCGCTGTTCATCCTGATCGCGCTGTCGTGGGTCTATCTCTCGTTCGGCGACGTTCCTGCCGTCGCCGGCATCCTGTACGGGATCAAGCCGGCGGTCACGGCGATCGTCGTGTTCGCGGCGTACCGGATCGGTTCGCGGGCGCTGCGCAACGCGCTCCTCTGGGCCGTCGCCGCCGCCGCGTTCGTCGCCATTTTTGCCTTCCGCATCCCGTTCCCCTGGATCGTCCTTGCCGCCGGCGTCATCGGCATTGTCGGAGGATGGGCTGCGCCGGACCGGTTCCGCGCCGGCGGTGCGCATGGCGTGGGTGGGAAGGATTGCGGTTCGGCCGTGATCGGCGACGACACGCCGACACCTGCACACGCCCGGTTCCGGCCATGGCGCGTAGTCACGGTGACTGCCGCTGGTCTGGTACTGGCGGTTCTACCGTTCGCTGCGCTCGCCTGGTCGGGCGGTTGGACCGGAACGCTCACCCAGATGGGCTGGTTCTTCACCAAGGCGGCGTTGCTGACCTTCGGCGGGGCCTATGCGGTGCTGCCCTATGTCTACCAGGGGGCGGTCGAAACCTACGCGTGGCTCACACCGGCACAGATGATCGATGGGCTGGCTCTCGGCGAGACCACGCCGGGGCCGCTGATCATGGTCGTCGCCTTCGTCGGGTTCGTGGGCGGCTGGGCGCAGGAGGTGTTCGGCCCCGGCAATCAGGCGGCGGCCGGCATCGCGGGAGCGACGGTGGCGACCTGGTTCACCTTCCTGCCGTCGTTCGTGTTCATTCTCATCGGTGGGCCGCTGGTCGAGGCGACGCACGGCGACCTCAAGTTCACGGCACCCCTCACCGCCATCACGGCGGCGGTGGTCGGCGTCATCCTGAACCTCGCAATGTTCTTCGCCTACCACGTCCTCTGGCCGAACGGCATCGGCGGCCGATTCGATTGGACTTCGATGCTCATCGGGATCGCCGCCGGTTTCGCACTGTTCCGCTTCAAGGCGGGCGTGATCCCGGTCATCGGCGCCTGCGCGCTCGCAGGACTAGCCACAACACTCATCGCCTAGGAGGCCGCCATGAAGTGGATCACCCGCGAACGTCCGAAGATCGACCGCATCGCGTGCCCTTGGCTGGTGTCACGGTTCATCGACCCCGGGGCCCGGTTCCTGTACGTGCCGCCCGGCGAAGTGCTGCGCGTCGCGCGCGAGCAGGATGCGATCCCGTACGATGTTCCCGGTGTCGAGCTGAGCCACGTCGGGGACCTGTGCAGCTTCGACGCATTCCTGAACAAGTACGGGATCGACGACCCGGCGTTGTCGACGCTGGCGCTCATCGTAAGGGGTGCGGATACCTCGCGCCTGGACCTGACGCCGCAGTCCGCAGGTCTCTACGCGATCTCGCTGGGCTTGTCCGCGACCGTTGCCGACGACCACGAGATGCTGAAGCACGGGATGGTCCTGTACGACGCCTTGTATGCCTGGTGCAGGAGCGGTCAGCACGAAACGCACAACTGGCCACCCAGGATGTAGGCGATGCGTGAACGATGGCGTGCCGGTCGACGTGAGACTTGATGAACCGCGGCGTCGTCTACGGCATCGCCTCCGCCGTGCTCTTCGGCGTCAGCACGCCGTTGGCCAAGATGCTGGTCGGATCGATCCCGCCGCTGTGGCTGGCGGCGCTCCTGTACCTCGGCGCGGGGCTCGGACTGCTCGTGATCCTGGGTGCGCGGTGGGTGTTCGCAACCGACGCACCGGTCGCACTGCCGACCGCCGGGGACTGGACCTGGATCGGCGCAGCCATCGGACTGGGCGGGGTGGTCGGGCCCATCGCGCTGATGTACGGGCTCACGTTGACGACGGCGGCATCCGCTTCGTTGCTGCTGAATCTCGAGGCCGTCCTGACGGCGCTGCTTGCCTGGTTCCTGTTCAAGGAGAATTTCGACGGTCGCATTGCGCTGGGCATGCTGGTGATCGTTGCCGGGGCGACGTTGCTGACGGTGACGCCGAGCGGAGGCCAGGGCTCGGTGTCCGGATCGCTGCTGGTGGCGGCGGCGTGCCTCTGCTGGGCGCTCGACAACAACCTGACGCGCAAGGTCTCCGGCAGCGACGCGGTCGTTCTTGCCGCACTGAAGGGCCTGGTTGCCGGGAGCGTCAGTGCTTCCTTGGCGTTGGCACTTGGATTTACCGTACCTCCGTTCCCGGCGATCGCCCGTGCCGCTGCCGTGGGCTTCCTCGGCTACGGGGTGAGCCTCGTGCTGTTCATTCTCGCGCTGCGTCATCTCGGCACGGCGCGGGCCGGGGCCTATTTCTCGGTAGCGCCGTTCTTCGGCGCCGTCGTCGCGGTCGTGGCGGGCCAGGACGCGGTGACATGGCCCCTGGTCGCCGCGGCCACCCTGATGGGGCTCGGCGTGTGGCTGCACGTCTCCGAACACCACGCCCACGAGCACCGGCACCAGCCCCTGGTGCACACGCACGCGCACGCTCACGACGAGCATCATGGCCACGAGCATCCCGACGGATGGAACGGTGCCGAGCCCCACGTTCACGAACACGCCCACGCGCCGGTGAGACACAGCCATCCGCACTACCCGGACGTCCACCACCGACACGTGCATTAGCCCGCAAACGCCGGCGCGTGTGGGCCAGGATTGGGTAGAAGCTGAACCTGCGCACGTCGATCGGCATCGCCGGTAGGGCACGGCGTCAGGCGCGGACGCCGCCGGCGATCAGTGCGGCCGCCGCGGCCGCCAGCGCATCGGGCACGACCGGCTTCGGCAGCAGCGCGAGCCCGGCGGCGCGCACCGCCTGTGCGGCGGAGAGGCTGGTGTCGCCGGATACGACGAGTGCCGGCACGCGGGCACCGATCTCGTGGCGCATCGTGGCCACGGCATCGAGGCCGCTCGCGTCGCGCTCGAGGCACAGGTCGGCGACGATGAGATCGGGACAGCGCGCGAGGCGGGCGAGCTCCGCCAGCGCATCGTCCGCGTCGCGACCGCCGGCGACGGTGGCGCCCCACGCGGCGAACAGCGTCCGCATCGCGTCGACGGACGAGACGTCGTCGTCGACCACCGCGACCGTCGAGCCGGCGAGCGCCCCGCCCGTGGCGCAAACGGTCTGGGGCTCCCTGCGCAGCGGCGTGCGCACGCCCGTCACGCGGGGTGCGACCACGCCGAAACGCGAGCCGCAGCCGGGCCGCGATGCGAGCGTCACCTCGTGACCGAGCAGCCGGGCGAGTCGGCGCACGATCGCGAGCCCGAGCCCCATGCCGCGACCGTTGGGGCTCGTCGTACCCGCCCCGCGCACCTGGTAGAACTCCTCGAATATGCGTGCGCGGTGCTCGGGCGCGATGCCGGCGCCGGTGTCGACCACTTCGACGACGACGTGATCGCCGCGCCTTCGTGCGCCGATCACCACGCCGCCCGAGCGCGTGTAGCGCACCGCATTGGCGACGAGGTTGCGCAGGATGCGCGCGAACAGCGCAGGGTCCGTGTCGACGGCGAGGCGTGTCGGTACGGCGACGAGTCGGATGCCCTTCAACTCGGCCTGTGGCCTGAATTCGGTGACGAGCGAGCCCAGGAGCGGGGCGAGCGCGACGCGCGATCGCTCGGCCACGAGCGCGCCGGTCTCGAGGCGCGAGAGGTCGATCAGCTGGCCGAACTGGGACTCCAGCGCATCGAGGGCCCCCTGGACGCGCCCGACCAGCGCCCGCACGTCGGCGTCGACGGAGCGCGTCGCCAGCGCGGCCACGAACAGGCCGGCCGCGTGCAGCGGCTGGCGCAGGTCGTGGCTCGCCGCGGCGAGCAGTTGCGACTTCGCCCGGTTGGCCGATTCGGCGGCGGCGCGGGCCTCGATCGCCGCACGCGTCTGGGCCCTGAGCTCGTCGATCAGGTCGGCGTTCTCGTAACGCGTCGCCATCGCCTGCGTGAGCACGTCGTTGACGCGGTGCCCGAACGCCAGCACGAAGCCAAGCACCACGCTCATGACGAGGGCGGTGTCGATGTGCACAGGATCGCCCGACCACGCGACCCGGACGATCAGCGGCACCAGTGCCGGCAGCACGAACCCGTAGAAGGACGGCCTCCAGATCGCGGTGAGGTTCAAGCCACCGAGCACAACGCCGAACAGGCAGACGATGAGCAGCGCCTGGTGGGCCGGCGAGTCCGGGTACATCGCGACCGCGGCACCACCCCAGAGCGCGCCGGCGATCGTCGATCCCGCGGCCCAGTAGTGGCCCCAGCGCAGCACGGCGTCGTCGCCCGGGCGCGCCCGTCGCCACGCGACCGTGAGCCGCCAGCGGGCGAGCTGGTTCGCCACGACCAGCGCGACCCAGTACGCCAGCGTGGTCGGCGGGGTCACGCTCCACATGGCGATGCCGAGCAGCGCCGCGCCCAGCAGCATCGAGAGCGTGGTGCGCGGCAGGCTTGCGTAGGCGAGCGCGACCTGGTCGGCGCGCGCACGCGCGACGAGCGTGGGGGCGACCCCCGCGAGCGGCGGCATCGCGATCTTCGAGCCGGGAACTACGAGCGAGCGAAGAGGCTCGTGCCGACCCCCCGGCGCGCGAGCTCGGCGATCGCCTGCGCCCGCGTGTGGACGTTCAGCGCGCGCAGGATCGCCGACACGTGCACCTTGACCGTACCCTCCGAGAGCCTCAGGTCCCGGCAGATCAGCTTGTTGGGTTTGCCCTGGGCAAGGAGCGCGAGCACGTCGGATTGGCGGCGCGTGAGTCCGAGCACGTCGGGTGCGGCCGGGACACCGGGCACCGGCGCAACGGGCGCGCGGGCAAGGTCCGGACGGGGGCACGTACGGCCATCGAGCAGCCGCTCGACCGCGAGCACGAGATCGCGCCCGCTCGCCGTCTTGGCGATGTAGCCTCGCGCACCGGCCGCCAGCGCGGCCTCGACGGTGGCGCGGTCGTGCGTCGCGGAAAGCACGGCGATCGGCAGCCTCGGAAAGTCGCGCCGCATCGCGCCCAGCAGTTCGAGTCCACGAGTACCCGGCAGCGCCAGGTCCAGCAGCACCAGCGCGCAGTCGGGGTGCGCGGCGAGCATCGCGTAGGCCTCGTCGCGGTCGGCCGCACCGATCACGGACACCGACCGTTCGCCGCGCGGCAGCAGTTGCGCGAGCGCCGCGAGGATTAGAGGGTGATCGTCGACGACGAGGATCTTCATGACCGCCTCCCGCGATCCGCGCGCGCGCCGGGATTGGCGCCACGCCGCGTACGGCAGAATCTACAAACGCGGTCCGGGTGGGTAATCTGGCCGAATGGTCAGGGTGCGGGAACCGCTGCTGCTGAGAGCGACGGCGTCAATCGGACATCGGGCTGACGTGGACCCCGCACGGCGTACCGAATTCTGCTACTCGTGTCTCAGCGCATCGATCGGCGCGAGGCGCGCGGCCTTGCGCGCGGGATAGAAGCCGAAGAACACGCCGATCGCGCCGGCGAAGAGCACGGCGGCGACGACCGCCGTGATGTCGGTCTCGGTGCGCCAGCCGGCGAAGTGGCCGACCGCGAACGTGGCGGCGACGCCGAGGGCGATGCCGATCAGGCCGCCGATGAGCGCGAGCGTCACCGCCTCGACGAGGAACTGCATCAGGATGTCGCGGCCGCGCGCGCCGACGGCCATGCGCAGCCCGATTTCGCGCGTGCGCTCGGTGACCGACACCAGCATGATGTTCATGATGCCGATGCCGCCGACGATCAGCGACACCGACGCGATCGCGGCGAGCAGCGCGGCCAGCACGCGCGAGGAGGCCTCCTGTGCGGCGAGCACCTCGGCGAGGTTGCGCAGGAAGAAGTCGTCCTCCTGGTTCGGCTGCAGCCGGTGGCGCTGGCGCAAGAGGTCGCGGATCTCCTGCTCGGCGACGGCGAGGTCGGCACCGTCCTTCACCTTGACCGAGATCGAGTTGACGTTGCGCGACTTGGCGATGTTGCCGCCGAGCACGCGCTTGCGCGCGGTGGAGATCGGGATCAGCACGATGTCGTCCTGATCCTGGCCGATCATGCTCTGGCCCTTGCGCTCCAGCACGCCGATCACTTCGTGCGGCACGCGGCGCACGCGCACGGTTTCGCCGACCGGGTCCGAATCGCCGAAGAGGCTGCGCGCCACGGTCTGGCCGAGCAGTACGACCTTGGCGGCGGCGTCGACGTCGCTCTGCTCGATCGGCTTGCCCGACGCGACCGGCCAGCCGCGCGCGACCAGGTACTCCGGCGTGATGCCGATGATCGAGCTCGCCCAGTTCGCGTTGCCGAACACGATCTGCCCGGAGCCGCGCAGCTGGGGCGCCGACGCCTCGATGCTCGGAATCTCGCGCTGCAGCGCGTAGCCGTCCTCCTCGGTGATCGTCTGCTGCGTGCCGGAACCCATGCGCACGCCGCCCGACGAAACCGTGCCGGAGAGCACGATGATCAGGTTCGAGCCCAGGCTCTTGATCTGGTCCTCGACGCGGGCCTGGGCGCCGGCACCCACGCCGACCATCGCGATCACCGCGGCGACGCCGATGATGATGCCGAGCATGGTCAGTGCCGAGCGCATCTTGTTGACGCGCAGCGCCGCGAGCGCGACGCGAAGGGTGGCGAGGAAGTCCATGCGTGTCGGCTGGCGACAGTACCGCTACGCCGCGACCCGGTGGATCCGGGCCAGCGCCGCGGCCGCGTCCTGCGGCACGTTCGGCGTGTCCGAGACCACGAGGCCGTCGCGGAAGGCGAGCAGCCGCGACGCGAACGCCGCGATGTCGTGCTCGTGCGTCACCAGGACCACGGTGATGCCGGTGCGGTTCAACTGCTGCAGCAGCGCCATCACCTCGAGGCTCGTCGCCGAGTCGAGCGCGCCGGTGGGCTCGTCGGCGAGGATCAGCTTCGGATCGTTGACGAGCGCGCGGGCTATCGCCACGCGCTGCTGCTGGCCGCCGGAGAGCTGCGCGGGGTGATGGTGCTCGCGCGAGGACAAGCCGACGGCGTCCAGCTTCTCTCGAGCCTTCGCGTGCCGTGCCGCCGCCGGCATGCCGGCGTAGACCAGCGGCAGCTCGACGTTCTCCAGCGCACTCGTGCGCGGCAGCAGGTTGAACTGCTGGAACACGAAGCCGATCTTGCGGTTGCGGATCGCGGCGAGCGCGTCCGAGGTGAGCCCCGCGATGTCCTCGCCTTCGAGCCGGTAGCGTCCGGACGTCGGCGCGTCGAGGCATCCGATCACGTTCATGAAAGTCGACTTGCCGGAGCCCGACGGACCCATCACCGCCACGAACTCGCCGGCGTCGATGTCCACGCTCACGCCGGCGAGCGCGTGCACGTCGGTCTCGCCCATCCGGTAGACCTTGGTGAGTTCGCGGATCTCGATCAGCATCGCGCAGGCATCGTGCGAACAGGCCCTAGAACGGCAGGCGGGGTCCGCTGGCGGACGGCCGGGACGCCGCCGCGATGGCCGCCGTACCGACGATCACCTCGTTGCCCTCGGCGAGCTCGCCGCCGCTGACCTCGGTCGCGTTGCCGTCCGTGAGCCCGGTGCGGACGCGCACCTCGACCGGCTTGCCGTCCCTGGCGAGGTAGACGCGTCCGCTGCCGCCGACGCTGCCGCGACCCGTCTCGGCCGCGACCATCTCAGCGTACTGCTTCTGCTGCTCGGGACCGAGGATCGCATTGATCTTCTGGCGCAGGTCGGCGCGGGCCCGCTCGCTGCGCTGGCGGCGATCCGCCTCGGGCAGGTCGCGCAGCTCCATCATCCGGTTGCGCAACTCCGCGAAGATCTCGTCCAGGCGGGCCTGCTGCGCGGCGTCGAGCTTGAGCTCCTCGACGAGGCGCTGCCGGCGGGCCTGCGCGTCGCCCTGGCCGGCACCGGGGCCCGGGGCGGCGGCGACCGGCGCCGGCTCGTCCTTGCCGTTGGCGACGCCGGCCGGCCGGAAGCGCAACGCGGCGTTGGGCACCTTGAGCACGTTGTCGCGCTGGTCGGTGACGATGCGCACGTTGGCGGTCATGCCTGGCACGAGCGTGAGTGCGGGGTTCTGCGTGCCGACCACCACGGTGTAGGTGACGACGTTCTGCACGCTCTGGGCCGCCTTGCGGATCTGCGTGACGCGCCCCTGGAAGGTGCGACCGGGAAACGCGTCGACGGTGAACGAGACCGGCTGATCGGAACGGATGCGGCCGATGTCCGACTCGTCGATCGCCACCTCGACCTGCATCTCGCGCAGGTCCTGGGCGATCGTGAACAGCGTCGGCGCATTGAGGCTCGCCGCGACCGTCTGCCCGGCATCGATCTGACGCGAGATCACGACGCCGTCGACGGGTGCGGTGATGCGGGTCTTGTCGAGCTCGTTGCGTGCCGAGGCGAGCGCCGCTTCGCGCTGCTTGACCACCGCGGACGCGTTGGCGACCTGCGCGTCGGTGGACTTCACCTGGGCCTCGACCGTGCGGATCGTCTCCGCCGCGGTCTGCTCGGCGAACACGGCCTTGTCGCGCTCGGCCGGCGAGATGAAGCCCTTCTGCACCAGCGTCTCCTTGCGGTCGAGCTCGCGCTTCGCATCGTCCCAGGCGAGCTTGGCACGCAGCAGCTGCGAGCGCTGCGCGGCGGTGTCGCTCTGTCGCTGCAGGAACGCAGTGCGGGCTGCCTCGAGGTCGGCTTCCGCCTGCCGCACGCGGATCTCGTAGGTCTCGGGATCGATGCGGGCGAGAAGCTGACCCTGCTTCACCGGGCTGTTGAAGTCGGCGTAGAGCTCCTTCACCTGGCCGGAGATCTGCGAGCCGACCAGCACGGTCTTCACCGCCGAGAGCGTGCCCGAGGCGGAGACCGTCGCCGTCAGGCTGCCGCGTTCGACCTTCGCGAGGCGGTATGCGGGCGCGGCGCTCGCCTTGCCGTAGCTGGTCCAGCCCCACCATGCGGCGGCGGCGAGGAGGGCGAGCGCTACGGCGACGAGCCAGCGGGGGACGCGGCGGCGCGGGGGGGCGGCGGGCATGGGACCGTGGGTGTGCTCTGGGGGTGATTACAGCGCGCCGGCGGGCCCGCGGCGCGTGCCTTCAGCCGTTGCGGGCGAAGGCTTCCTTCTGCTGTTCGGCGACCTCGCGGCGCAGCGTGCGCAGGCGGGTCTCCACCACCGAGTGCTCGTAGAAGTTGGCGTCGCCGGCCTTGACCGCGAGCTCCATCTGCACGATCGCGGCGCGCAGGTTGCCGTGCCACGCGTAGTACTCGCCCTGGTGGAAGTGGTGCTTGGTCTTGCTGCCGAGCGCCGAGTAGGCGCGCGCGGCGTGCCGGTGCAGCGTGCCGTCGCCCGAGAAGCGCAGCAGCTCGCGTTCGGCGGCCGCGGCGGCCTCGGCATGGCGTCCTGCCCGGATCAGCGCGTCCGGGTAGTCGTAGACCAGCTGCATCTTGTTCGGATAGCGCTGCAGCGCGGACTCGATGCGGCGGATCGCGGCGTCGTACTCGCCGTTCTCGAGCAGCACGTGCGCGCCGATCGCCTCGATCATCGGGTGCGGCGGGGCGATGCGCTCGACCCTGGCGAGCTCCGCCTTGGCGCGCTTCAGGTCCTTGGCGCGCAGCAGCGAGGCGACCAGGCCGTAGCGCACGGCGACCTCGCTGTTGTACATCTTGTCGGCGAGTGCGGTCTCGAAGAACTTGACGGCCTCGCGCGGCTCGCCCTGGTAGCTGCGCAGCAGCGCGCGGACCATGTAAAAGTCGATCGAGTCGGTGACCTGCCGGTAGGGCAGCGGCTCGGCGCGACCCTGGGCCTCGGCGATGCGCTCGAAGGTGATCGGGTGGGTGCGCAGGTAGGACGGCGCCGAGCCCTCGAGGAAGCGGCTGCTCCTCTGCAGCTTCTCCATGAAGGTCGCGGTGGCGTGCGGAT
This sequence comes from uncultured beta proteobacterium, assembly GCA_963765065.1. Classification (GTDB taxonomy): domain Bacteria; phylum Pseudomonadota; class Gammaproteobacteria; order Burkholderiales; family Casimicrobiaceae; genus VBCG01. Next base: position 33,661 of record CAVXVH010000015.1, read on the forward strand.
CGAAGCCGGCGGCGACCAGCCGCTGAAAGCCGATGCGGTCGGCCTCGTACTCGAACTCGCGGGTATAGTTGAGCCGGCTCTGCAGCGCGAGCGCCTGCGAGGTCGCGATCGCGGCCTGCGCGGCATCGCCCGACGAGGCCCCCCCGGCCTTGGCGGCGAGCATGGCCACCGCGAGCGCCGCCAACGACATCAGCAGGCCGTCCTGCTGGCCCTGCAGCTGGCGTGCAATGTGCCGCTGCGTGACGTGCGTGATTTCGTGCGCGAGGACGCTTGCGAGTTCGGACTCGGTCTGCGCCAGCAGGATCAGGCCGGTATTGACGCCGATGTACCCGCCGGGCAGCGCGAACGCGTTGATCGATCCATCCCCGACGGCGAAGAAGTCGAAGTCCTGCTTGGCGTCCGGCGACACCGACACCAGGCGATTGCCGAGTTCAGTCAGGTAGTCGTTGACCTCGGGGTCGTTGAGGATGCCGCCCTGCGCGCGGGCCTCGCGCACGATCGCCTCGCCGAGCTTGCGCTCCTGTGCGGGGGACAGCTTGACCTGCGAGATGTCACCGAGATCCGGCAGCGCCTGCGCGTGGGCCGCGCCGACGGGCGGCAGCGCTCCGGCCGGCGGTAACGCGAGCGCGAGCGCTGCGAGCGCCGCCACGAGGCGGCGAGGGGGGCGGGGAGGTTGGCGAGGCGTCTGCAACGTGGGTTCGGACCCTCGGCGGGCCCGGCGTGGTGGGTGCCTCTGATAAGATTGCCATCCGGCCGCGCAAGTTCACTGCGGAAGCGTCTCGCGTGGCCGACATCGAATGCCGCGAACCGCCAGGACCCCCAAGAAAACGGCATCGCGAACGGCGGTGCGACCGTCCGGCGACCATTTTACCCACTTCGACGCGGCCGGCGCCGCGCACATGGTGGACGTGGGGGACAAGGTTGTAACGAGGCGTGTCGCCCGGGCGGGTGGCCGCATCGTGATGCAGCCCGACACGCTCGCATTGATCGCCCGCGGGGACGCGAAGAAGGGCGACGTGCTGGGGGTCGCGCGCATCGCTGCGATCCAGGCGTCCAAGCGGACCGCCGACCTGATCCCGCTCTGCCATCCGCTGCCGCTGACGCGGGTCGCGGTGGACTTCGCCCTGGACCAGGCGGCCCACGCGGTGACGATCGAGGTGACGGCGGAGACGCTGTCCCGCACCGGCGTCGAGATGGAGGCGCTCACCGCCGCGGCGGTCGGGCTTCTCACCGTCTACGACATGTGCAAGGCCGTCGACCGGGGCATGCGCATCGAGTCCGTGCGGCTGCTCGAGAAACTCGGCGGCAAGTCGGGTCATTTCGTCGCGGACGGGGACTGACCCCGGACCGTGCCCCGGCGCCGACCCAGCACCGTACACACCACCGGAGAGACGCCATGTTCGTGAGCCATGACGACTGCCCGCTCGAGGACCTCGGCGGCGGCGTGCGCCGCCGCATCCTCGCGCACGCGGGCGGCCTGATGCAGGTCGAGGTGCACTTCGACGAGGGCGCGGTCGGGCCGCTGCACAGCCACCCCCACGAGCAGCTGACCAACGTGCTCTCGGGCGAGTTCGAATTCACGATCGGCGACGAGACCCGCCTCGTGCGGGCCGGTGACACGCTCTACAAGCGCCCCGGCGTCGTGCACGGATGCGTGTGCCGCAAGGCCGGCGTGCTCCTCGACACGTTCACGCCGCAGCGGCAGGACTTCCTCCAGGTCTGAGCGACCGACATGCATCTCTCCGAAAGCACGCTCTCCGCCCTTCCGCCGAGCGTCGCGGGACCCGGTCGCCGGCCCGCCGGCGTGGGCATCGTCCACCTCGGCCTCGGCGCGTTCCACCGCGCCCACCAGGTCGCCTACACCGACGACGCGCTGCTGCACGCCGGGCCAGCCGCCGCCGGCATGGGCATCTGCGCGGTGAGCCTGAAGACGCCGGGCGCTCGCGACCGCCTGGCGCCGCAGGACGGTCTCTACACGCTGATCGAGAAGAGCCCCGAGGGCGTGCGCCGGCGCGTGCTCGGCAGCCTGGTCGAAGTCCGGTTCCTCGGCACGGAGCGGCACGAGGTGCATGCGCGCCTCGCTGCGAAGGAGACCACGGTCGTCTCGCTGACGATCACGGAGAAGGGCTACGGCCACGACCCGGCGACGGGCGCGTTGAATCCCGCCCACCCGGAAATCGCCCCGGACCTCGCCGACCCGGCGCATCCCGGCAGCGCGGTCGGGCTCATCGCCGCCGCGCTGGACGCGCGGCGCCTTTCCCACGGTACGCCGTTCACCGTGCTCTGTTGCGACAACCTGCCGCACAACGGCAAGCTCGTGCGCGGCCTCGTGCTCGAGTTCGCCCGCCGCCGCGACGAGGCGCTCGCGCACTGGATCGACCGGCACGTGACGTTCCCGTCGACGATGGTCGACCGCATCGTGCCGGCGACCACCGACGCCGACGTCGCCGAGAACGACGCCGCGCTCGGCTTGATCGACGCGGCGCCGGTGGTCTGCGAGCCGTTCCGGCAGTGGGTGATCGAGGACGCGTTCGTCGCCGGCCGTCCGCCGTGGGAGGCCGCAGGCGCCGAGCTGGTCGACGACGTCGCGCCGTTCGAGGCGATGAAGCTGCGGCTGCTCAACGGCAGCCACTCGGCGCTCGCCTACCTGGGCTACCTCGCGGGACACGAGTTCATCTATCAGGTGGCGAGCGAGCCGGCGTTCGCGACCTTCATGCGGGCGCTGATGGGCGAGGCGGTGCCGACGCTGCGCGTTCCGGCGAGCGTCAATCTCTCGGCCTACCGCGACACGCTGGCGACGCGCTTCGTCAACCCGGCGCTGCCGCACCGCACGAAGCAGATCGCGATGGACGGCTCGCAGAAGCTGCCGCAGCGCCTGCTCGGCACGGTGCGCGACTGCCTGGCGGTGGGCAGGCCGATCACGCGGCTCACGCTGGCGGTCGCTGCGTGGATGCGCTATGTCGGCGGCCGCGACGAGTCGGGCGGCACGATCGACGTCGCCGATCCGCTGGCCTCGACGTTCGCGTCGATCGCCGATGCCCATCGCGGCGACCCTGCCGCGCATGCCCGTGCGCTGCTCGGCGTGACCGCGGTGTTCGGCGACGACCTGCCGCAGGATCCGCGCTTCACCCGGCCGATGACGGCCTGGCTGCAGTCGCTGCACGCCCACGGCGCGGCGCGAACCGTGCGGGACTGCAACGCGCGGCCCTGACGCAACGGGCGCCACGACGAACCCCGACCTCTCGAGATCGACGATGCAACCCATCGACCTCCATCCCGACCGCCTGTTTCCTGCCGACCCGTCCGTCCGCGACCTGGCTCGCGCACTGTACGCGACCGTCAAGGACCTGCCGATCGTCTCGCCGCACGGCCACACCGATCCGCAGTGGTATGCCGACGACCTGGCGTTCCCCGATGCCGCCGGGCTCCTGATCACGCCGGACCACTACGTCTTCCGCATGCTCTACAGCCAGGGCATCCCGATGGAGGACCTCGGCATCCCGCGCCGGGACGGCAAGCCGGTGGAGCAGGACAGCCGCAAGATCTGGCGGCTGTTCGCGTCGAACTACCATCTGTTCCGCGGCACGCCGACGCGCATGTGGCTCGACCACGCGTTCCGCACGGTGTTCGGCATGGAGGAGCGGCTGTCGGCGGATAGCGCCGACCGCTACTTCGACCGCATCAATGCCGCGCTCGCCACGCCGGCGTTCCGCCCGCGCGCGCTGTTCGAGCGCTTCAACATCGAGGTGATCGCGACCACCGAGTCGCCGCTCGATCCGCTCGCGCACCATCGCAAGATCCGCGACAGCGGCTGGAAGGGCAGGGTGATCACCGCCTACCGGCCCGACCCGGTCGTCGACCCGGAGTTCGAGGGCTTCCGCGACCACGTCGCGCAACTCGGTGCGCTGACCGGCGAAAACACGGCCACCTGGGCAGGCTATCTCGCCGCGCATCGCAATCGCCGCGCGTTCTTCAAGTCGATGGGCGCGACCTCGACCGACCACGGGCATCCGACCGCGCGCGCCGCCGATCTCGCGCCGGCCGAGTGCCAGCGCCTGCTCGACCGCGCGCTCGCCGGCACGATCGACGCGGCGGACGCCGAGCTGTTCCGCGCGCAGGTCCTGACCGAGATGGCGACGATGAGCGTCGACGACGGCCTGGTGATGCAGATCCACCCGGGCAGCTTCCGCAATCACAACCCGCAGCTGTTCCGCGACTACGGCCGCGACAAGGGCGCCGACATCCCCACGCACACGGACTACGTCCATGCGCTGCGCCCGCTGCTCGGCAAGCTCGGCAACCAGCGCAACCTGACGGTGATCCTGTTCACGCTCGACGAGACGAGCTATTCGCGCGAGCTTGCGCCGCTCGCCGGCCACTACCCGATCCTGAAGCTGGGTCCGTCGTGGTGGTTCCACGACAGTCCGGAGGGCATGCTGCGCTTCCGCGAGCAGGTGACGGAGACGGCCGGGTTCTACAACACCGTCGGGTTCAACGACGACACGCGCGCATTCCTGTCGATCCCGGCACGCCACGACGTCGCGCGGCGCATCGACTGCCGCTTCCTCGCGACGCTGGTGCGCGAGCACCGGATGGGTGAGGACGAGGCCTTCGAGCTCGCGCCCGAGCTCGCTTATCATCTCGCCAAGCGCGCGTACAAGCTTTAGTCAGCCTTCGCGCAACCTCGTCATTCCCGCCCCCCGCCTTCGCGGGGGCAGGGTCGCGGGAATCCAGCGTCTTCGAACGCCCAAAGTCGCTGGGTCCCCGCGTGCGCGGGGACGACGGGCGGGTTATGCCTACCGCCTATTGCCTGGCCAAGCGCGCGTCAGCCCAGCACGCGGATGCTGCGGAAGCCCACCTCGATCCGCCCCTGCGCCTCGAGGTGGCCGAGCAGCGTGCTCAGGCGTTGCCGCGAGAGGCCGACCATGCTGGCGAGCTCGACCTGCGACAACGGGATGTCGACCGGCCCGCTCGTGCGAACGTCGTCGCGCCAGAGCGCGGCGATGCTCTCCAGACGCCGCCGCAGGCGCTCCTCCGACGGCAGCCCGTGGAGCTCGGCGACGGACCCGAACACGCGGGCGTACCGCTCGAGCAGCAGTTCCATGAAGCCGCGGTAGTGGCGCGGATCCTGGTCGACGATGCGCTCGAACTCGGCCGCGGCCAGGAACAGCGCTCGCACGCGAGTGTCGGCAAGGACGCTGCCGATCGAGGGCTGACCCGCGAGCGTGGCGTACTCGCCGCACCAGAAGCCCTTGCCGCCGACGTGCACCGGCGCGTCGCGGCCGTCCGCCAGGCGCCGGACCGCGCGTACCCGGCCGTCGAGCACCGCATACAGCCCCTTGGAGGGGGAACCTTCCTCGATGAGGTAGTCGCCCGGCTCGAAGCGCACGACGCGCGAGCTTTGCACGATCAGCTGCTGCAGCGCGGGGTCCAGCGCGCCGAACCAGCGGCCCTGCTGCAGCAGCTCGAGAATGGGACCGCGATCGTCCACGGGTCGTCGTCTCAACCCAGCACGCGGATGCTGCGGAAGCCGGTCTCGATCACCCCGCGGGCTTCGAGCCGGGCGAGCAGCGCGGAGAGCGTCTGCCGCGAGACCCCGACCATCGTCGCCAGTTCCGCCTGCGACACGAGGATGCTGACCGGTCCCGCATCGGCGGCGTCACCCCGGCGCACGTGCGCGAGGTCGAGCAGACGCGTGCGCAGCCATTCCTCGGGGGCGAGCCCCTGCGCTTCGACCATGTAGCGATACATGTGTGCGTAGCGATCGGTCAGGATGCGGGCGAGCTCCCGGTAGTAGCGCGGATCCTCGTCGACGATGCGCTCGAACGCCGCCAGCGGCAGGAAGAGCACGCGGACGGGCGCGGTGGCGACGATGCTGCCGATGCTCGGTGCGCCACGGGACAAAGTGCCGTAGCTGCCGAACCAGTATCCGGTCTCGCCGACGTCGACCAGTACCTCGCGTGCATCGCCGACCCGCCGCAGCAGGTGCACCTGGCCGTCGAGAACGGCACCCATGCCCTTGCCGGGCTCGCCTTCACGAACGATGACTTCGCCCTTGCGGTACGAGCGCACCGTCGAGCGTGCCAGGATCAGCGCCTGCAGCCGCGCCGGCAGGCGGCCGAACCACGCGCCCTGGCGAAGCGTGCCTGCGTCTTTGGCAGAGATGTCCAAGTCTGTCACACGTCCCCGGCCGACGTTCCTCGATGGGCCGGAACGACGCATGTCGAGCCTACTGGCAATCCCGCCGCCCGGCAAGGTTACGCGCCGCGTTCCGTCCTCGACCGTCGCTACGTGCTCCCCGCCCGCGGCGCGGGGCCGAGCGCGAGAAAGCGCCAGTCGGTGCGCCCGATGGCGTCGATCCACCATGCCAGGGCCTTGCCCGGCCTCGGCTCGCGCCACGCGGCCTGTGCCCGGGACGGCGGCCGCACGGTCTCCAAAACCTTCACCACCAGCCGGCCGGCCGCCACCTCGTCGGCGGCGAGGTACCACGGGATCGCACCGCAGCCCAATCCCGCCACCTGCGCGGCGAGCTTGGCCGGCAGGTCCGCGACGGTCAGCGTGTCCTGACCGGTGAGCAAGCCCACGGTGCGAGGCGGCAGACGGCGCGAACTGTCGGCCGCCACCACGGCGCGATGCGGCAGGATCGACGACTCGGCCAGCGGCTCGGCAGCCTTCGCGAGTGCGTGCCGCGGTGCCACGACGAACACCATCGGCACTTCGGCCATGAGCCGCGTGCGGTAGCCGCCGCCCGGCGGGGGATCGCCGGAAGCGCCCAGCACCAGGTCGACGCGGCCCTCGGCGAGCGCATCCCACGCGCCGCCGAGGACCTCCTGCGAGATCCGCAGGCGCGTGTGGGCATGGTCGCGTTCCTGGCAATCGGCATAGAAGCGCGCCACCAGCGGCCAGACCCGGGCGAGCGGGACGATCGAGTCGATGGCGACGCGCAGCTCCGATTCCCAGCCGGTGGCGACCCGCTGCACCCGCTGCTCGACGGCGGCGGCGTCGGCAAGCAGCTCGCGGCCCCGCTCGAGCAACTCGCGACCGGCCGGCGTGAAGCGGGCGCGGCGCCCGGCGCGGTCGAAGAGCAGCACGTCGAGCGCTTCTTCGAGCCGTCGCACCGTGTAGGTGATCGCTGACGGCACGCGGTCGAGCTCGATCGCGGCGGCGGCGAAGCTGCCACGACGGTCGATCGCCTCCAGCACCTCCAGGGCCTCCAGAGTCAGAACCATTGTTCAATAAAATTGAATGAAAACGTGAAGAGTGTCCGGTTTTTCCGCGTCGAAGGCAACCCTATGATTCGAATCACAGGGGCAGCTGGGCCGTGCCGGCCGACCAATCCCCGCGACAGGAGAACCGAATGATCACGTTGCGCCGTTCCGACGAGCGCGGCCATGCAAATCACGGCTGGCTCGATTCCTTTCACAGCTTCTCGTTCGCCGACTACTACGACCCCTCGCACATGGGCTTTGGCCCGCTGCGCGTGATCAACGAGGACCGCGTCGAGCCGGGCATGGGTTTCGGCACGCACGGCCACCGCGACATGGAAATCGTGAGCTACGTCCTCGACGGGGAGCTCGAGCACAAGGACAGCATGGGCACCGGCTCGATCATCGTGCCGGGCGACGTGCAGCGCATGAGCGCCGGCAAGGGCGTGCAGCACAGCGAGTTCAATCCCTCGCGCGAGCGCCGTGTGCACTTCCTGCAGATCTGGATCGAGCCGGCGGTACGCGGCATCGCGCCTTCGTACGAGCAGGCCCACGTGCCGGCCGCAGCGAAGCGCGGCCGCCTTGCGCTGATCGCCGGGCCGGAAGGCTCGGGCGCGGCGGTGGTCATTCACCAGGATGCGCGTCTCTACGCCACGCTGCTCGACGGCGCCGAGCGCGTGACGCACACGCTCGCTCCCGGACGCCGCGCCTACGTGCACGTGGCCCGTGGTCGCGTGCAGGCCAACGGCCAGCCGCTCGGCGCGGGCGACGCGGCCCGGTTCGAAGGCGAAACCTCGATCGCGCTGGACGGCGGCGAGGCGGCCGAAGTGCTGGTGTTCGACCTGCCCTGAACGTTTCCGGACGCGGCCCGGGCCGCGCCTTCCATCGCGTTGTTCCCATTACCAGAGTCAACCCACTCAGCAAAGGAGCACCAGCATGACCGCAGGCAAGGACTTGGCAGCACTCGTCGGGCGCATCCTGCTCGGCATCGTCTTCATTCCCGCCGGATTCGGCAAGATCGGCGGCTTCACCGGCACCGCCGGGTACATCGCGAGCAAGGGCCTGCCGTTGCCGGAGGTCGGCGCTGCGCTTGCCATCGCCGTCGAGATCCTCGCGGGCATCGCGCTCGTGGTCGGCTGGAAGACACGCTGGGCGGCCCTCGCGCTCGCCGTGTTCACGCTGGTCGCATCGGTGTTCTTTCACGCGTTCTGGGCGGTGGCGCCCGAGCAGCAGATGACCCAGCAGCTGATGTTCATGAAGAACATCGGCATTGTCGGCGGCCTGCTCGCGTTCTACGCGTTCGGCGCCGGTCGCATCTCGATCGACAGGCAGTAGTCGGGCGCGGTCGCCCGGCGGGAGGGGCGGGCCCCTCCCGCCGATAGGTCGACGGCATTCCAATCATTGATGCAAGGCATTGGGCAGCGGCGCCACGTTCGCCTATGCTAGTGCCATGCGCACACGAGCGAACCGCGAAGGAGATCCCATGAAGGCACCCAGGAACACCGCACCCATGATCGACACCGGCATCGACGCGAAGGACCGCGCGAAGATCGCGCTGGGCCTGTCGAAGCTCCTCGCCGACACGTTCACCGTGTATCTGAAGACGCACAACTTCCACTGGAACGTCACCGGCCCGATGTTCAATACGCTGCATCTCATGTTCGAGACGCAGTACACGGAGCTGTGGACGGCGACGGACCTGATCGCCGAGCGCATCCGTTCGCTCGGGCACTACGCGCCGGCGACGTTTGCCGAGTTCGCGAAGCTCGCCTCGATCGACGAAACGACCGGCCAGCCGAAGGCCGAGGAAATGATCCGGCTGCTGGTCGAGGGCAACGAAGCCGTGGTGCGCACCGCGCGCGCGATCTTCCCGGCGGTCGACAAGGCCCATGACGAGCCGACGGCCGACCTGCTGACCCAACGCATGCAGATCCATGAGAAGAACGCGTGGATGCTGCGCAGCCTCCTCGAAGGCTGACCACCCCGCGTCGGCTTTTGAGCCTCGTGTGTATCGCTGACAGCCGTCACACGCCGTCGTCGCTCCCGCGCAGGCGGGAGCCCGGTGGCGTTTGCGCGGCAGTCACCGGATCCCCGCTTGCGCGGGGACGACGAGCAAACGTCATGCACTTGCTCGAGTCCCGTTAGTCGCCGACCGGCGGGCTCTCGCGCACCGCGACGTTGGGCCGGTCGCCGGCGATGCGTCCGTCGACCAGTTCGACGATGCGGTCGCAGCGCCGCGCGAGCCGCGGGTCGTGCGTCACGATCAGGAACGCGACCCCGCGTTCCTCGTTGAAGCGCCGCATGAGCAGGAAGATGTCGTCGGCCGAGTGCGTGTCGAGGTTGCCGGTCGGCTCGTCGGCAAGCACCAGCGGCGGCGCGAGCGACAGCGCGCGGGCGATCGCCACGCGCTGCTGCTGGCCGCCCGAGAGTTTTCCCGGCGGATGGTCGAGCCGGTCACCCAGTCCCACCTCACGCAACAGCAGCCGCGCCGCCTCGCGCCGCTCGGGCGTGACGGGTCCGATCGCGTTGAGTCCCGGCAACAGCACGTTCTCGGTAGCCGTGAACGCCGGCAGCAGATGGTGGAACTGGAACACGAAGCCGAGCGACGTCGCGCGAAAGCGCGTGAGCTCGTCGTCGTCGAGCGTCGCCACCTCGCGGCCCTGCAGGCGGTAGGAGCCGGACGTCGGCGATTCCAGGAGGCCGATCAGGTTGAGCAGCGTCGACTTGCCCGATCCCGAAGGCCCGATCAGCGCCGCGAACTCGCCGCGCGCGAGCACGAGCTCGATGCCGTGCAGCACCTCGGTCTCGACCTCGGTGCCGACGCCGTAGGACTTGTGGATGTTGCCAAGCTGAACGAGCGTCTCGCCCACGGCAAACTCACATCCGGATCGCTTGGGCCGGATCGAGACGTGCGGCACGGCGGGCGGGCGCGGCGGCGGCGAGCACGCCGAACACGATTGCGCCCAGCACGGAGGACGCGTACAGCCAGGGGTCGAGCCCGAGCTCGAACAGCGGCGTGCCGTCCATGTTGCGCGCGATCCTGCCGAAGATGCGGATCATCAGCGTCGCGAGCGCGCTGCCGAGGATCGCGCCGATCAGCGCGACCATCGCGCCCTGCAGCAGGAAGATCCGCTGGATGCGCGCTCGCGAGGCGCCCATCGCGCGCAGGATGCCGATCTCGCGGCGCTTCTGCACCACCCAGACGACCAGCACGCTGGCGATGCCGAGCACGACGACGATCGACACGAACACGCGGATCGTGCGGGTGGTGATCGTCTGCGCGTTGAGCGCGGCAAGCAGCTGCTCGTTGGTCTTCATCCACGAGTCGGCGGTGAGGCCCGTCTCGCGCGCCAGTGCCTGCGCGGTGTCCTCGGCGCCGAACAGTTCGTCGACCGCGAGGTCGATCTGGGAGGCGCCCCCCGGCAGGTCGAACAGCGCCTGGGCAGTGCGGAAGCCGACGTACACCGCCCGCCTGTTCATGTCCCGGATGCCCAGGTCGACGAGCCCCGTCACGACGTACGCATCGTCGACCTGCGTCGAGCCGCTGCCGGTGACGAGCCGGAAGCGGTCGCCGACGCCGATGCCGAGGTCCGCGGCGAGGTCCTTGCCGACCACGGCTTCGCCCGGCTGAACGCGGAATTCGCCGGCGACGAGCTTGTCGTCCATGCGGATCACGCGCGTGTAGCGATCCGGCTGCACGCCCTGCACGGCGACCGACTTGTTGGCGTCCCCCCGCACCGCGAACGCGGGCCCCGAGACGATCGGCGATACCGCCGCGATGCCGGCACGCTGGTCGAGCATCGTTTCGAGCGGCTGCCACTGGTCGATGGAGCGCAGCCGCTGTGCCCGCGCCTGCACGCTCGGCAGCACCGCGCCTCCGGTGCCCGCGACGCGCTGCGGCACGGCGACTTCCTCGGTCGGGCGCAGCACGACGTGCGCCTGCGTGCCGAGCGTGCGCTTGATCGTGTTCGCCTGCAGGCCGTTCACCAGCGCGGTGATGAAGATCACCACGGCGACGCCGACTCCCGCGCCGCCGACGATGAGCCAGGTCTGGAAGCGGCCCTCGCGCAGGAAGCGCAGCGCGACGACGATCTCGAAGGGCAGCGTCAAGGACGCCTTTCCTCGTGCGTGCGCACCCGCGTGCCCGGCGGCACGTTGGACATCACGACGACGCTCGACGGTTCGAGGCCCTCGCGGATCTCGGCCTCGGTCGCGCTCCTCGCGCCGAGCTTGACGTCCTGGCGTACGGCGTGGGCGTCGCGCAGCACGAGCACCCACGGCGAGTTCGAGGCGGCGTCACGCACCGCGCCGGACGGCACGACCAGCGCCTGCTCGCGGGCCGCGACGGCGATGTCGATCGACACCGTCATGTCCGAGCGCAGGAACGCCGGTGGCTGCGCCACCGCGAACTTGGCCTCCACCGTGCCGCGTTGCGCGTCGATCCCCGGGGCGAGGTACTCGAGTACCGCTTCGAAGCGCTGGCCGGGAAACGCGTCGGCGGCCGCGAGCGCCTTCTGGCCGATGGCGAGCACGCCGAGGTTCTTCTCGTCGATCAGTGCCGTCAGGCGGGTGGCGCCGTCGAGCGCGATCGTCATCAGTCGCTTCGCGGGCTGCACGATGTCGCCGGGCTCGACCGCGCGATCGAGGACGACGCCGTTCGCCGGCGCGAGGATGCGGGTCTGGTCGAGCTTGGCCTCCGCGGCGGCGCGTGCCGCGCGGGCCTGCGCGAGCTGATCGTCGAGGAGCTGCCGTTCGGCGCCCTCCGGCCGGTTCGCCGCCGCGGTAGCCCGGGCGGTGGCGACCTGGCTCCGCGCGACCTCGACGGTGCGCCGGGCTTCGTCGACGCGCGCCTCGGCGACGAACCGGCGGCCCACCAGGTCCTCCTGGCGGGCGAGATCGCGCTCGGCGACGCGCAGGTTGGCCTCGGCCTGCGTGACGAGCTCGCGCGCGTTCGGCGCGGCGACGGCGCGCCACTGCGCGATCCGGGTCTGCGCCGCGCGTTCCGTCGCCCGCGCCTGCGCGAGCGCTGCCTCGAGCTCGGAGCGCTCGAGCTCGATCAGGAGCGCGTTGGCGCCGACCTTGGCACCGTCGTCGACCGCGACGCGCTGCACGCGACCCGTGATCGTGGCACCGACGTCCACCTTGGCGGGCGCAAGCACGCGGCCCGAGACGACGACCGTCTGCGCGAGCCGGCCGCTGCGCACCGTAGCGACGTCGACCAGCGGGATGTTGCGTGCGTAGAGGAACCAGCCGATCGCCGTGACGACCGCGAGCACGACGGCGACCGCGAGGGCGAGGCGAGGCGTGCGGGACAGGGCCATGGCGGCGATGCCGGTGGACGGGCCGGCGCGCTGGCGATTATCCCAGATCGGGACAGCCGATCCGTGACGTGGATCACCGCACCTGTCACTCGCGGGCGCGGCTGTCGAGCAGGATCGTCACGGGGCCGTCGTTGCGGAGCTCGACCTGCATCATCGCCCCGAACACGCCGGTCGGTACCGGCTTGCCCAGCAGCTGCACGAGCTCGGCGACCAGCGCGTCGAACGCGGGCCGGGCAAGCTCGGGGCGCGAGGCGGCCGAGTACGACGGCCGATTGCCCTTGCGCGTGGAGGCGAACAGCGTGAACTGCGAGACCGCGAGGATGTCGCCGCCGGCGTCCTGCACCGAGCGGTTCATCACTCCGGCGTCGTCGTCGAAGACGCGCATCCGGACGATCTTGCGGGCGAGCCACGTGCGGTCCTCGGCCGTGTCGCCGTCGGTCACCCCGGCGAGCACGAGGAGTCCCGGGCCGATTGCGCCGACACTGCGCCCCTCGACCGTCACGCGGGCATGGCGGACTCGCTGGACGACAGCACGCATGGCGGCATGCTAACGCACGACATGGCGCTCGACGCTGGTCACGCGGCCATCCTCGAAGCGGATGGTGGTCACCGTCTGCGGGTCCCCGGGGGCGGGGAGGTACGTCCAGCGGGCGTGGCGGCCGTGCTTCGCGGACGCGGCGTCGGGTGCGCCGAGCTTGGCGAGGACCACGCCCTCGCTCATGCCGGCCTTCACGTACCGGCGCTCGGCGGGATCCCCCGGTGGCTTCGTCTTGTTCGTGCGTGGCGGCGCACGTGCGGCGCGTTCGTGCCGCGGCGTGGCCGGCGGTGCCGTGGCCGCGGGTACGTGCATCTCGACCACCGATACGTTGGCGGGATCGGCCGCGAAATCGCGGAGCTCCCGCCCGGGCGCGCACGGTGTGCCCTGGTACACCGGCACACCGCGCTCGACCGAGCACTTGAACACGCCGGGGGAATGGAACGCCATGTCGGCGCGCACCGGCGGCGCGAGCGCGACCACCAGGAGCAGGAGCGCGAGGCGCACGAGCATCTCGACGACGAGTACGAGGAAACCGCGCATCGGAGGGCCTTGAAGGTCGAGAGGTACGATAGAGCCTTCCCCTTCGCACCCGCACTCGTCCGTTCGATGGAGCCCCGACAACATCCCGCCGCGCGCGTCGCCGACATCGCGCCGTTCCACGTGATGGAAGTGCAGACCGCCGCACGCGCGCTCGAGGCGGCCGGCCGCGACGTGGTGCACATGGAGATCGGCGAGCCCGACTTCCCGACCCCCGGGCCGGTGCTGGACGCCGCGCGTGCGGCGCTGGCCGACGGCCACATCCGGTACACGTCGGCGCTCGGCCTTGCCGAGCTGCGCCGCGCAATCGCACGCCACTACGGCGATGCGTTCGGCATCGACGTGTCCCCGGAGCGGGTCGTCGTCACCGCGGGCTCGTCCGCGGCGTTGCTGCTGGTGATGGCGCTGCTCCTGAACCGGGACGAGCAGGTGCTGCTCACGGACCCCGGCTACCCGTGCAACCGGCACTTCGTGCGCGTGCTCGAAGGGGCACCGCTCGGCGTGCCCGTCGGCCCCGCGCAAAACTACCAGCTCTCGGCGGAGTCGATCGCGCGCCACTGGACCGGGCGCACTCGAGCGGCGCTGATCGCCTCGCCTTCGAACCCCACCGGCACGATGGTCGCGCACGACGAGATGGCGCGCATCGCGCACGCGGTCGACGACTTCGGCGGGCGGCTGGTGGTCGACGAGATCTACCTCGGCCTGTCCTACGAGGGCGCGCCGCGCTCGGCGCTCGCGCTGTCCGACGACCTGTTCGTCGTCTCCAGCTTTTCCAAGTACTTCAACATGACCGGCTGGCGGCTGGGCTGGGTGGTGGCGCCCGAGCGGCACGTGCGCGACCTCGAGAAGCTCGCGCAGAACCTCTACATTTCGCCGGCGACGGTGTCACAGCGCGCGGCGCTCGCCTGCTTCGAGCCGGCCACCCTCGCGCTGCTCGAGGAGCGCCGGCAGGCGTTTCGCGCGCGCCGCGACTACCTCGTGCCCGCGCTGCGGCAGCTCGGCTTCGGCATTCCGGTGATGCCCGGCGGCGGCTTCTTCGTCTACGCCGACTGCTCGCGCTTCTCGAGCGACAGTCCCGCGTTCTGCCGCGAGGTGCTGGCGGCGACCGGGGTCGCGATTACCCCCGGCATCGACTTCGGCAGCCACCGCGCGCACGAGCACGTGCGCTTCGCCTACACCATCGCGATGGACAGGCTCGAGGACGGCATGGACCGTCTCGCGCGCCATCTGCCGTCGCTGCCGCGATCGCCGTGACGAGAGGAGCGCTGCGTGCCGCGATCGCGGTCCTGGCGAGCCTGCCGCTCCTCGCCGCGTGCGGCTATCCCGAGTACCTCTGGCAGGGCGCGGTCGGGCAGGTCGAGCTGATCGCCGGCGCGCGACCCGTCGACGACGTGCTCGCGACGACCGACGACCCGAAGCTCGCCCAGCGCCTCGCGCGGGCACGCGAGATCCGCGCCTTCGCGAGCCGCGAGCTCGCGTTGCCGGACAACCGGAGCTATCTGCGCTACGCCGACGTCGGCCGGCCGTTCGTGGTCTGGAACGTGTTTGCCGCGCCGCCGCTGTCGCTCGAGCCGCGGCGCTGGTGCTTCCCCGTAGCGGGCTGCGTCAACTATCGCGGCTACTTCCGCGAGGCGGACGCGCAGGCCGAAGCCGCGCGTCTCGCGGCGCAGGGCGACGACGTCCACATCGGCGGCGTGCCCGCGTACTCGACGCTCGGCTGGTTCGACGATCCGCTGCTGTCGACGTTCATCCGCTACCCGGACACCGCGCTCGCGCGGCTCGTGTTCCACGAGCTCGCGCACCAGGTGGTGTACGTCAAGGACGACACGTCGTTCAACGAGGCCTTCGCCACCGCGGTCGAGGAGGAGGGCCTCGCGCGCTGGCTCGCCGCGCAGTCCGGGACGCCGGGGCACGCCGCGCTGGTCGCCGAAGCGGCGCGGGGCAAGCGACTGCGCGAGGGCTTCCGGCAGTGGATGCGCGAGGCTCGTGCGGAGCTCGAGGCACTGTACGCGAGCGGTGCGAACGAGGCCGAGCAGCGGGCGCGCAAGGCCGCAGTGTTCGAGCGCATGCGCGCCGCCTACGACGCCGCGAAGGCGGGGGAACGCGGACTCGCGGGTTACGACCGCTGGTTTGCCGGCCACGACGGCGGCGGTCCGAACAACGCGAGCATCGTCGCGGTCGCACTCTACGACGACAAGGTGCCCGCGTTCCGGGCGCTGCTCGCGGACGCCGGCGGCGACCTGCCGGCGTTCTATGCGCGCGTGCGCGAGCTCGCCGCAAAGCCGAAGGCGGAGCGGGACGTGATCCTAGGAGCCCTCGGCGGCTCGTGATGCGGCGCCGGGCGACGCCCTGGGCTTCGTTCCCCTTCCGGCCGAAAGTCGGCTATAATCAGCAGCTTTCCCTTGCCACACCCGACGCAGACGGGGTGGCCGCCGGCGACCCGGGAGACTTCCGGGGCACGCCCCAACCGACCGAAAGGAGTGCTCTGCATGCGTCACTACGAGATCGTCTTCATCGTGCATCCGGACCAGAGCGAGCAGGTCCCGGGCATGGTGGAGCGCTACAAGACGATGGTCGCCGGCCGCGGCGGCCGCGTGCACCGGCTGGAAGACTGGGGGCGGCGCCAGCTCGCCTACCCGATCCAGAAGATGCACAAGGCGCACTACGTGATGATGAACATCGAGTGCGACAAGGAGACGCTCGGCGAGCTCGAGCACGCGTTCCGCTTCAACGACGCCGTGCTGCGCCACCTCACGGTGGCGATGCGCGAGGCCGTCGTTGCGCCGTCGCCGATGATGAAGGAAGAGAAGGCGAAGTCGCTGTCCGACCGCGGTGATCGCGGCGAGCGGGGCGACCGGGTCGAGCGCGGTGACCGCCGCGAGGCCGCTCCGGCGCCGGCGGAAACGCCGGCCGCCTCGGCGTAGGCAACCAAACCTGGAGACGAACCGCGACGCACGAGGGGCCGGCGGCAATCGGCTCGTTCTCGACGTCACGATCGCGACCCGCGACGACCTCCGCTACACCCCTGCAGGCATCCCGGCGCTGTCGCTGACGCTCGACCACGCGTCGGTGCAGCCGGAAGCCGGAGGGCAGCGCAAGGTCGAGCTGGAGCTCGCGGCCGTGGCGTTCGGACCGACTGCCGAGGCGCTGGTCCGGTCGCCCGTTGGCACGGCGCTGCGATGCGAGGGGTTCCTCGCGCGGCGCTACCGCACCGGCACGACGCTCGCGCTGCACATCGAGCGGTTCGAACCGAATACAGATTGAGCGAACATTGAGCCGAGGACACTGACATGGCATTCGGAAGAGGCAAGCCCAAGAAGGACGGCAAGAAGCGTGAGCGCGGCAATCCGCTGTTCAAGCGCCGCAAGTTCTGCCGCTTCACCGTCGAGAAGGTGAAGGAGATCGATTACAAGGACATCGACGTCCTCAAGGACTTCCTGCAGGAGAACGGCAAGATCATGCCGGCCCGCATCACCGGCACGAAGGCCCGCTACCAGCGCCAGCTCGGCACGGCGATCAAGCGCGCGCAGTTCCTCGCGCTGCTGCCGTTCACCGACCGCCACTAGGAGGACGACGCCATGCAGATCATCCTTCTCGAAAAGGTGGCGAACGTCGGCAACCTCGGCGACCTCGTCAAGGTGAAGGACGGATTCGCGCGGAACTTCCTGATCCCCAAGGGGATGGCGAAGCGCGCGACGCCCGAGAACATGAAGCTCATCGAAGAAAAGCGCGCCGAGCTCGAACGCACGGCCGCCGACAAGCTCGCTGCCGCGCAGGCGCTCGGCGAGAAGCTCGAGGGCACCAAGATCCAGATCGCGCAGAAGGCCGGCGTCGACGGCCGCCTGTTCGGCTCGGTGACCAACATCGACATCGCCGAGGCGCTGAAGGCCAAGGGCATCGCGGTCGAGAAGTCGCAGGTCCGCCTGTCGTCGGGACCGTTGAAGCAGGTCGGCGAGCACCCGGTGACGATCGCGCTCCACACGGACGTGACGGCGCACGTGACGGTGGCGGTGGCCGCGGACACGACGCAGAGCTGACGTTGCGCGGGGGCCCGCGTGCCCCGTGCGAGTGCACGCGAAGGCGCCCGCTTGCGGCGCCTTCGTCGTTTGGGGGATGCCGCGGAGCGGATCCCGCGGCAGTAGAATGCAACGAGTCTGCGGCTGCCGTCCGCGATCCCTTTGCCCTCCCGTACGATGCCCGACGATCCCCAGGTCGACGCACTGAAGCTGCCGCCGCACTCGATCGAGGCCGAGCAGTCGGTGCTGGGCGGGCTGCTGCTCGACAACGACGCCGCCGACCGCATCGGCGACGTCGTGAGCGCGGACGACTTCTATGCGGACGCGCACCGCGTGATCTTCGCGGCGACGCTCCGGCTCATCGAGAGCGGCAGCCCGGCGGACGTCGTCACGGTCTCCGAGGCGCTCGACTCCACGCAGAAGCTCGACTACGTGGGCGGGCTCGCCTACCTGGGCACGCTCGTGCAGAACGTGCCGACGGCCGCGAACATCCGCCACTACGCGGCGATCGTGCGCGAGCGCTCGATCCTGCGCCAGCTGGCATCCACCGCGGGCGAGATCGCCGACGCCGCGTACAACCCGCTCGGCCGCAGCGCGCGCGAAGTGCTGGACGTCGCGGAGGCCAAGGTGCTGCACATCGCGGAGCAGGGCTCGCGCGGCCAGCACACGTACACCGAGATCGGCACGCTGCTCGCCGGCGTCGTCGAGCGCATCGAGGACCTCTACAACCGCGAGGATCCGTCCGACGTGACGGGCGTCGCCACGGGCTTCTCCGACCTCGACCGCCAGACCGCGGGCCTGCAGGCGGGCGACCTCGTGATCGTGGCCGGACGGCCGAGCATGGGCAAGGCGCAGCCGCTCGATGCCCGCGTGCTCGGGCGCGGCGGCTGGAAAGCGATGGGCGAGCTGGTCCTAGGCGACGCGCTCGCCTCCGCCGATGGAGGACCTTCGATCGTCACCGGCGTCTATCCGCAGGGCGAGCGCGACATCTTTCGTGTCACGTTCACCGACGGCCGTTCCGCCGAGGCCTGCGCCGAGCACCTCTGGCGGGTGCACTACCGGGAATGGCCGGAGCCGCGCGTGATGTCGACGGCGGAGGTCGCCGCGAAGCTCGCCTGCGTTCGCTATCGCGGCCGGCTGTGGATCGACATGCCGTCGGGCGACTGGGGCCACGACGACCCGTTGCCAGTCGATCCCTGGGTGCTCGGTGCGCTGCTCGGCGACGGCAACCTCACCGCTTCCGGCGCCGGTTCGGTCCGCTTCAGCACGGCGGCTTTCGAGATGGTCGAGCGCCTGCGGTCGCGCATGGCCGAGGAACTCGCGGCGACGGTCGCCGGCGGCGTCGATTACCGCATCGTCCAGCGCCACGGGCACCGGCAGGCGGGGACGCAGGGCGTGACGCCCAATCCGCTGATGGTAGCCCTGGCCTCGCTCGGACTGCAGGGCAAGCCGAGCCACGAGAAGTTCGTTCCCGCGCCCTATATGACCGCGCGGCGCAGCGTGCGATTGGACGTGCTTCGCGGCCTGCTCGACACCGACGGCTGGGTCGAGCGCTGGGGGACGGTGCGTTTCGCAACCTCGAGTCGACGGCTTGCCGACGATGTCGCCGAGCTGGCGCGTTCGGTCGGCGCGTGGAGCACGCTGCGCAAGCGCGTCACTCACGTCTATCGCGGCGGCAAGCGGACCCGCGCGCGCGACGCGCACGTCGTCACCATTTCCCACGCCGCACCGCGATCGCTCTTCCTCCTGTCGGACAAGCTCGCGCGCGCGCCCGAGCGGATGCTGCGGCTGAAGAAGCCCGTGTTCGCGTCGATCGAGCCTGCAGGACGTGCGCCGGTGCAGTGCATCGCGGTGTCGCACCCCTCGCGCACCTACGTCACCGACGACCACGTCGTCACGCACAACACCGCCTTTGCGCTCAACGTCGGGGAGAACGTCGCGCTGCACCTCAAGCTGCCGGTCGCCGTGTTCTCGATGGAAATGGGCGCGACGCAACTCGCGATGCGCCTGATCGGCTCGGTCGGGCGCCTGCCGTCGCAGCACCTGCGCACCGGGCGGCTGCAGCCCGACGACTGGGAACGGCTGTCGGCTGCACTTGGGCGCCTCAACGACGCGCCGATCCTGATCGACGAGACGCCATCGCTCTCGGCGATCGAGGTGCGCTCGCGCGCGCGGCGGATGATGAAGCAGTACGGCAAGCTCGGCCTTGTGATCGTCGACTACCTGCAGCTGATGCAGGCCTCGACCACCGGCGAGAACCGGGCGACCGAGATCTCCGAGATCTCGCGCTCGATGAAGGCGTTGGCGAAGGAGCTGAAGGTGCCGGTGATGGCGCTGTCGCAGCTGAATCGCTCGCTCGAGCAGCGGCCGAACAAGCGCCCGGTGATGTCGGACCTACGTGAATCGGGGGCGATCGAGCAGGATGCTGATGTCATATTGTTCATCTACCGCGACGAGGTCTACAACCCCGACACGCAGGACAAGGGGGTCGCCGAGATCATCATCGGCAAGCAGCGCAACGGGCCGATCGGCACCGTGCGTTTGACCTTCCTCGGCGAGTACACGCGCTTCGAGAACTTCGCGCAGCCTGGATCCTACTGAACGAATTGGCCGTCGACGTCACGCCGCCCGCGTCCCGCAACGCGCCGTGTCCCTGCGGCAGCGGGAAGCGCTACAAGGAGTGCCACGGCGCGGTCGGCACGGGGCCGACCGTGGTACCCGGCCCGCTGGACGGCGTCCTCGCCCGTGCCCTCGCGGACCAGCAGGCGGGCCGTCTCGAGCCTGCGATCGCAGGCTACGCCGAGGCGCTCGCGCTCGCTCCCGGGCACTTCGACGCGACGCACATGCTCGGCGTGGCGCACTTCCAGCGTGGCGACTTCGAGCGGGCGCTCGAACTCGTCGACGCGGCGCTTGCGCTGCGTCCCGGTGATGCGGGGGCACGATTCAACCGCCGCCTGGTGGAGGCGGCGCTCGTGCGCCGTCCTGCGGCCGTCGAGCTCGCGCGCGAGGCCCTGCACTTCGAAACGGCGACCCGCAGCGCGCACGCTGGCGACGACCACGCCGTGCGCGTCATCGCGTTCTACCTGCCGCAGTACCACCGCATCCCGGAGAACGACACCTGGTGGGGGGAGGGCTTCACCGAGTGGACCAACGTGCGCCGCGGCCGGCCGATGTACGCGGGCCACGCGCAGCCGCACGTTCCGGGCGAGCTCGGCTACTACGACCTCACCGATCCCGGGACGCGCGAGGCGCAGGCCGCGCTCGCGCGTGCCCACGGCATCGACGCGTTCTGCTACTACCACTACTGGTTCGGCGGCCGGCGGCTGCTCGAAAAGCCGCTCGATGCCGTGCTGGCCTCCGGACGTCCGGACTTCCCGTTCTGCATCTGCTGGGCAAACGAGCACTGGACGCGGCGCTGGGACGGGCTCGAGCACGAGATCCTGATGGCGCAGCGTTATTCCGCGGAGGATGCGCGCGCCTTCATCGAGGCGCTGTTCCCGGCGTTCCGCGATCGCCGCTACGTGCGCGTCGACGGCCGTCCTCTGCTGCTGGTCTATCGCATTGCCGACATTCCGGAGGTTGCTCGTACGGTGGCGATCTGGCGCGACGCGTGCCGCACGGCGGGCATCGGCGAGATCCACCTCGCCGCGGTGCAACGTCACGTGCAGGACGATCCCACCGCGCTCGGCTTCGACGCCGCGGTCGAGTTCCCGCCGATCGGGCATGCGGCAGAGAACGTGACCGCGCGCATGCCGAGCCTCGACCCTGCGTTCCGCGGCAGCGTGTTCGGGTACGCCAACCTCGCCGCCGACTACCTGCTGCGCCCGCGCCCCGCGTTCGCGCAGTACCGCGGCGTGACGCCGATGTGGGACAACACCGCGCGCCGGCCGAGCGACGGCATGATCGTCGACGGCGCGACGCCGCAGCTCTTCGGCACCTGGCTCGAGCAGGTGTTGCGGCAGACGCGGCGGCGTCACCGAGGGGATGCCCGGCTCGCGTTCGTCAATGCCTGGAACGAGTGGGCCGAAGGCAACCACCTGGAACCCGATGCCCGCCACGGCCGTCGCTTCCTCGAGGCAGTACGCACGGCGCGCGTGCGCGCGTGCACGCCCGACCCGGCGCGGCCTGCGTTCGACGACGTCGTGCGCGAGACGAACGCGGCGGTTGCGGATGGCACGATCGTCGTCGAACGCACTCGCGGAGGAGGGCACGAGGAGGGCGGCCGCGGTCCCGGCACGATCTCGGTGGTGATGCCCGCGTACAACCACGCCCGCTTCCTCGCGCGGGCGCTCGACGCGCTGGCGACGCAGACGCGCCTGCCGGACGAGCTCGTCGCCGTCGACGACGGTTCGAGCGACGGCAGCGCGGAGGCGATCCGTGCGTTCGCGCGCAGCGCACCGTTCGCAGTGACGCTGGTGCGGCAGGCCAATGCCGGCGCGCACGTGGCGCTCAACCGCGGCATGGCGCTCGCCCGCGGCGAGGTCGTCGCATTGATGAATTCGGACGACGCCTACGCGCCGGAGCGGCTGTCGCGACTCGGCGCGGCGCTCGACGACGCGCACGCGCTCGCGTTCTCGGGGGTTGCGCTCGTCGACGACGACGACCGGCCGGCGGACTCGCCCTACGCGCGCGAGCTCTCCGCGCGCTTGCGCGAGGTCGAGGCGACCCCGGACCTGCTGCGCGTGCTCGTGCGGCACAACGCCGCAGTATCCACCGGCAACCTGGTGTTCCGCCGTGCGCTGCTCGACGCGACGGGTGGCTTCGCGGCGTTGCGCGTCTGCCACGACTGGGACTTCCTGCTCGCGGCGAGCTTCGTCACGCGCCCGAGGCACGTGCCCGGTGCGCTCTACCGCTATCGGCTGCACGGCGACAACACCTTCTCGGGGCTGACGCTGGCCGGCCGGCTCGAGGGCGACGTCGTGCTGTCGCGCTTCTTCGCGCGGCTGGACCGGCATCCGGCGTACGACGAGCGCGGGCGCGACGCATTGCGGACGTTCGCGCGCGACGCGGGGCTGGGGGGCTACCTGTGACCCTGACGTCGCCGCCGTCACGCAACGCCCCCTGTCCCTGTGGCAGCGGGCGGCGCTACAAGGACTGCCACGGCGCCCTCGCTCCGGTGCAGGACGACGTGCCGGAGACGCTGGAGGCGTTGCTGCTGCGGGCGCTCGATGCGCAGCGGACCGGGCGCCTGGACGCCGCTCTCCAGGCGTACGAGCGCGCACTCGGGCGCGCACCCGAGCACTTCGATGCGCTGCACATGCTGGGCGTCGTGCACTTCCAGCGCGGGGAGTTTGCGCGCGCGCGGGAGCTCGTCGCGCGCGCGGTCGCGTTGCGGCCCGACGTCGAGGTGGCGCGGCGCAACCTGCGGCTTGCCGACAACGCGCTGCGCCGCGAGCGCGCCGAGGCCCGCTACCGGACGTGGATCGACACTGTCGAACGACCCGATCGCGAGCGCCGTGCGGCACTGCGCTCGGCGGCGGCCCATGCGTCGGGTGCGCCGCGCTTCGCCGTCGTCACCCCGACGTACGACTCGCCGGAAGGGCCGCTCCGCGCCTGCCTCGACAGCGTGCTCGCGCAGGACTATCCGCACTGGGAGCTCTGCATTGCCGACGACGCCTCGCCGGCGCCGCACGTGCGGCCCGTCCTCGCCGAGTACGCGGCTCGCGACGCCCGCATCCGCGTGGTGCTGAGGGACCGCAACGGCCACATCTCGGCGGCGTCGAACAGCGCGCTCGCGCTCGCCACGGGCGACTTCGTGGCGCTCCTCGACCACGACGACCTGCTGCCGGTGCACGCGCTCGGCGAGGTCGCCACCGAGATCCTCGCGCATCCGGGCGCCGCGATCGTCTACAGCGACGAGGACAAGATCGACGAGTCCGGTCGGCGCTTCGAGCCGTACTTCAAGCCCGACTGGAATCCCGCGCTCCTCACCGCGCAGAACTACGTCAGCCACCTCGGCGTCTACCGGACGACGCTCGTGCGCGAGGTCGGCGGCTTCCGCGAGGGCGTGGAGGGCGCGCAGGACTGGGACCTGCTGCTGCGCTGCGCGGAACGCGTCGGCCCCGCCGACATCCGCCACATCGCGAGGATCCTCTACCACTGGCGTGCGGTGCAGGGGTCGACGGCGCGGTCGATGGCCAGCAAGGGCTACGCAGCCCGCGCGCAGGAGCGCGTCGTCGCCGATGCGCTCGCGAGGCGCGGCGTACGCGTGAACCTGCGTCGTACGCTCGGCGACACGTTCCTCGAGGCGGATCCGCTGGTGTCGCCGCAAGCGGGCGTGTCGCTGATCCTGCTCGCACGCGCGGGCGCGAACGTTGCGACGTGGCGCGGCGCCATCGGTGACGCACTGCGGGACGCCGTGGTGGTCGACGTGGCCGCGGCGTCGCTCGACGGCCGGCCGCGGCGCCTTGGGCGCGAGGCCGCACGCGCGGTCAATGCGGCGGCCCGTGATGCCCGCGGCGACGTGCTCGTGCTGGTCGACGCCGACTGCGCGCCGCCGTCCCCCGAGCGGTTGCACGCATGGGTGGCGCACGCCGCCACTCTCGGGAACGGTCCCGTCGGCGCGCTGGTGCAGGACGCGAACGGCGACATCGCGGCGGGTGCCTTCGTGCTCGATCCGGCACGGATCGGTGCCGCGCCCTGGTACGGCGAGCCTGCCGGTTACTGGGGCATGGCGGGGCGCGCGGCACTGACGCAGAACGTCGCGGCAGTGACGATCGACGCGATGGCAGTACACCGGGACCTGTGGACGTCGTTGCATGGCCTCGACGCGGAGGCGTTCACCGCACGCGGGTACGACGTCGACTTCTGCCTCCGCGCCACGGATGCCGGCCGTCGCCCGGTCTGGTACCCCGGTGCCGTGCTGCGCCATGTCGACGCGATTCGCGACCGCGCGCAGTCGGCGGCGCTCGACGTCGACGAAATCGATGCGGCCGCGATGCGTGCCCGGTGGGGCCGACGCCTCGCCGAGGATCCGGCCTACAATCCGAACCTCGCTCGGGCGCCGCACCTGTTCGAGCTCGCGCTTCCCGACACGCCGACCTGAACTGACGAGGCATGAGCACCGTCACGCCCGACGACATCGAGTTCCGCGGTCCCGACGAGCCCTTGCACGCGGGACGGGTCTGCCCGGTCTGCGGGTCGCGGGATCCCGCTCGACCGGTACTCGGCGTACCCAGTCTGGCGGACCCGGGCCAGCCGCTGACGTTGCTGCGCTGTGCGGCCTGCGAGAGCCTGTTCTACGACCCGCCCGACATCCGCGACTTCTCCGACCTCGACCAGAAGCGCGAGGACTTCTGGCGCTTCTACGTGGAGGCCGGCGGCGGCGTCTGGGAGACGATCTGGCCGATTCTCGCCGCGCGCGACCGCGGCCGGCTGCTCGACGTCGGCTGCGGATTCGGCTTCGCGCTCGACTTCTGGCAGCGCACCGGCCGGGGCGAGGCGATCGGCGTCGAGCTCGCCGACTACGGCCGCATCGGCGCGGAACAGCTGGGCGTCACGATTCACGGCGACTTCCTGGAGCACTGTGCGGCGCTCGCAGGTCAGCGCTTCGACATCGTCTATGCGTCCGAAGTGATCGAGCACGTGCCGGATCCGCGCGCGTTCGCGGCACTGGTCGCGCGCTGGGTCGCCGACGACGGGGTGCTGATCCTGACGACGCCCGCGGCGTCGTTCGTCGTGCCGTCCAACCGCTCGACGACGCAGCTGGCCGCGCTGGCGCCGGGCTTTCACGGCTTCCTCATGTCCGGCCGTGCGCTCGAAGAGGCGGTGCGCGCGGCCGGCTTCGCCCACGTCGAATCGCGCGTGATGAACGAGCGCCAGTTCGTGTGGGCATCGCGCCGTCCGTTCGCGTTGCCGCCCGATCCCGAGTCGCTGCGGGCGCGGTACTTCGAGTACATGGCGGCCCGGTTCGCGCTGCCCGACGAGACGTCGCCGGTGTGGATGGGGTACGCGTATCGCTATCTCCGCGACCTCGTCAACTCGAGCCGGTTCGCACTCGCGAAGCGCGTGGCCGAACGGCTCGCGGCGGCCATCGCCGCGGTCTATGGACCCGGCGCGCTCGATCCCGCGGCCACCGCGCCGCGCATCGCCGCGTGCGCGACACTGACCGACGCCGGACGCATCGCACCCTATTTCATCGCCTGCTTCTACCAGTTCGCCGGCGCCCTGGCGCAACACGTCGACGGTGACGCCGTCGCAGCGCGCCGCTTCTATCGTGGCGCCGCCGAGACGGCGATCGCGTGCACCCGCATCGGCATCGCCTTCTACCTGGAGGCGGCCGGGATGGTCTGGTCGGCGCGGCTCGGGGACGCGCTGCTGGCGCTCGCGCAGGGCGAGGCGGCTGGCGCGGACACGCTGGTCCGTCTTGCCGACGAAGGGCTCGAATGCACGGCGGCCAACGGCTACGCGACCGTCTCGCCCGCGCAGATCGAGTCGCTGCTGCCGCCGGTGGCGGAGGAGCTTGCCGCGCGCGGCCAATGGACGCCCGCGGTGTCGATCGCGGCGGCGTACCAGCGCTACGTCGAGCGTCGGTACGGGCCGGCCATGGCGAACCTCCCCGGGATCGAGCGCGCGCTGCGCGATCCCGCGGCAGCCCGACCCGCGGACGCGCTGTTTCCGCCGTTTTTCGCGGCGCTCGACGCCCTGCGTGCGCCGGACCGTGCCACGGACGCTCGCGCGACGCTCGCCGAGGTGGCGCGGGTCGCCGAGACCGTGAGCGACGCGTACGCCGCCCGGGCACGCGACGTCGCGGCGCGGGCGCGCCGCGCCGCCGGACTGCCCTCCGCCACTTCGTTCTCGTTCGCGATGGACTTCGGCGTCACGCAGCGCGCGCGCTGACGTCGTGATCGGACGACGGCGCCGGCTGCGAGGCGCCCGCGCCCGCCGGGGTCAGCGATGCACGAGCACCGGGATCCTGGCGTAGGTCAGCACCTTCTGCGTCTCGCTGCCGAGCAGCACCGCGGCCAGGCCGTGGCGCCCGTGCGAGGCCATGACCACGAGGTCGCACTTGCGGGACCGCGACGCCTCGAGGATCGCGTCGGCAGGGAAGTCGCTGGTCACGTGGATCGTCTCGCAGGCCACGCCGGCCTTGGCGGCGGCGCGTGCGATGACGCCAAGGTAGCGGACCGCCGCCTGCTCGATCGCGAGCTCGCGCTCCTCCCGGGACATGTAGGCTTTGGCGAGTTGCTTGCCGAGCACCAGGGGCACGGCCGGAGGCGCCGCGTGGAAGCCCGTCACGCGCGCGCCGAGCACCTTGGCGAGCGCGATGCCGGCGGCGATGGCCCGTTCGGAGGCGGCCGAGCCGTCGGTGGGGATCAGGATGTGCTTGTACACTGGGCCCTCCGTCGCTTCGTCACTTCGTGTAGGGCAGCACCCACACGAGCATGCCGATCACGTAGCAGACGCCTGCCGCGACCAGCGTGAACGGCACGCTCCAGGCGAGGAACTCGCGCAGCGACACCTTGCGCTTCTCCTCGCGCTCGCAGATGTTGAGCGCCGCGTAGAGCGCCGGGGCGCCGGCGACCGTGAGGTTGCTGCCGAGCGTTCCGGACCACAGCAGCATCCACCAGAGCGGCCACGGCGGGATGCCGTCGGCCTGCATGTCGCGGATCGTATAGAGGAAGGTCAGGATGTACGCGTCGTGCTCGACGATGCCCACGATCGGCACCGTGATCCAGTAGAGCAGCGTCGCGCCGAGCGCCAGGTTGTCGACGAAGATCGGCCGCAGGAAGTCGGCGAGGTGGTCGATGATCTTCATCTTTTCGAGCCCGCCGACCAGCGCGAACAGCGCGATGTAGAAGAAGATCGCGCGCCAGTCGAGCTCGCTCAGGATCTCCTCGAATTCCGGCGGCCGGAACGTCGTCTTGAAGAACTCGAGGATGAGCACGAGCGAGATCGCGCCGGTGAGCGCGATGAAGCCCAGCTTGACGTCGAGGGTTTCCCGGAAGGCCATCGCCAGCACGGTCAGCAGGAACCAGGCGACGACCAGCGTCGCGAAGCGGCGGTTCGGGATGTGGGCCTCGATGCCCAGCGTCTCGACGTCGACCGCCTGCCGTCCGCGCGCGCGGAAGCCGTAGGCGTACATCGCGGCGAGCGTGATCGCGAACGTGACCATCAGGATCGGGAACGACGACGGCCGCCCGTGCTGCCAGATGAAGTCGCCGAACTCGGCGCCGGAGACGCTGTGCAGCATCTGCGGCGGCAGGTCGCCGAGGAGCAGTGCGCTGCCCATGAAGTTCGCCGAGAAGCCGATCATCAGCACCACGGGCGTCACCGGCAGCTTGAGCGCGCGCGCGAGCGGCAGCGCGACCGGCGCCATCATCAGGATCACGACGACGTTGTCGACGAACATCGAGATCACGCCGGCCAGCATCGACAGGATCATCACGAGGAGCCCGGGGCGCCCGCCGGAGGCCTTCAGCGCCTGCACCGAGAGCCAGCTCGGCACGCCCGATTTGCCGAAGTAGCTGGCGATGATCCAGATGCTGAGCAGGATCGCGATCACGTTCCAGTCGACCAGCGTGAACGCGTCGACCTCGGTCATCACGCCGAACCACACCATCGCGACGACGCCGACGAGCGCCGCGACGGTGCTGTCGATGACGTTCGTGATCACCACGACGATCGAGACGGCGAAGATCGCGAGGGCGATCCATGCGAGGGGTTCCATCCGACCTCTCCCTGCGTGCGCGCGACGGCGTCGCCCGCGTGCCTCCGGCTACTTGACGAGCAGCACCGGCACGCGCGCCAGGTGGACGACGCGCGTCACGGTGGAACCCATCAGGAAATCCGCGAGCGCGGTGCGGCCCCTCGCGCCCATGACGATTTCGTCGCAGCCCAGCCTGTCGGCGAGCTTGACGATCGTCTCGGCGAGTGGCCCCACTTCCGCGTGAGCCTCGTAGCGCGCGCCGGCGGCGTCGAGGAGCTGCTTCGCCTCGGCGAGTTCCTTCTCGCTTTCGTCGCGGTGGTAGCCCGCGACCTGCTCGCGGCTCACGAAGCGGGTGATGTCGCCCGGCAGCCCGGGCTGCACGTTGACCAGATGGATCTCGACGGTGCCGGGAAGCGCCGCGCCGCTGCCCTTGCCGACCAGGTGGCGGACGGCCCGCAGCGAACATTCGGAACCGTCGACGGGTACGAGCAGCTTTTTCATGTCGGCGTTGGGGCCGTGGTGGTGCGCGGGTCGCGCGCGGCCGGAGGCGCCATTATGCCCGGCGCTCGCGCCCCGGCTTTGACCGCGCGCAATGCCGCCGCGGGACCGTGCCCGGGCGCGTCAGAGCACCTCGGCGGCGTGATCGGCGAGACGCGAGCGCTCGCCGCGGGTCAGCGTGACGTGCCCGGAATGCGACCAGCCCTTGAAGCGGTCGACGACGTAGGTGAGGCCCGAGCTGCCCTCGGTGAGGTAGGGCGTGTCGATCTGGGCGATGTTGCCGAGGCACACCACCTTCGTCCCCGGGCCGGCGCGCGTGATCAGCGTCTTCATCTGCTTCGGCGTCAGGTTCTGCGCCTCGTCGATGATCAGGAACTTGTTGATGAACGTGCGCCCGCGCATGAAGTTGAGGCTCTTCACCTTGATGCGCGAGCGGATCAGGTCGCGCGTCGCGGCGCGGCCCCACTCGCCGGCCTCGTCGTCGGTCTTGTTGAGCACGTCCAGGTTGTCCTCGAGCGCGCCCATCCACGGGTTCATCTTCTCCTCCTCGGTGCCGGGGAGGAAGCCGATGTCCTCGCCGAGCGGCACCGTGACCCGGGTCATGATGATCTCGGAGTAGACCTTGAACTCGAGCGTCAGCATGAGTCCCGCGGCGAGCGTCAGCAGCGTCTTGCCGGTGCCGGCCTGCCCGAGCAGCGTGACGAAGTCGACCTCGGGGTTCATGAGCAGGTTCAGCGCGAAGTTCTGCTCGCGGTTGCGCGCCGTGATGCCCCAGACGTTGTTCTTCTGGTGCGTGTAGTCCTTCAGCGTCTGCAGCACCGCGGTGCGGCCGTTCGCTTCCCTGACGATCGCGTGGAACGGCGTCTCGCCCGGCAGCTCCTGGTAGAGGAACTCGTTGGCCAGCAGCGACGGCACCAGCGGGCCGGACAGCCGGTAGAGCGTATGGCCGCCCTGCTGCCACGACTCCATCTCCTTGCCGTGGAGCTCCCAGAAGTCGGCGGACAGCTCCTGCATGCCGCCGTAGAGCAGGTCGGTGTCCTCGAGCGCCTTGTCGTTGAAGTAGTCCTCGGCGGCGAGCCCGAGCGCGCGCGCCTTGATCCGCATGTTGATGTCCTTCGACACCAGCACGACGTTGCGCTTCGGGTGCAGCCGCGACAGGTGCATCACGACGGCGAGGATCTGGTTGTCGGCCTTGCCGTTGGCGAGCGAGGGCGGCAGCGCGACCGCGATCGTCTCGGTCTGCAGGTACAGGCGCCCGGTGGCGGCGCCGTTGGACTTCTCGCCGAGCGGTATGCCCTGGGCGATGCCCTCGTGCTCGGTGCCGGCGGCGTGCAGGGTCACGAGCTCGTCGAGGAAGCGCGAGGCCTGCCGTGCGTTGCGGGCCACCTCGGTGACGCCCTTCTTGTGGGCGTCGAGCTCCTCGAGCACGAACATCGGCAGATAGATGTCGTGTTCCTCGAACCGGAACAGGCTCGTCGGGTCGTGCATCAACACATTGGTGTCGAGCACGAACAGCTTCTGGAGGTCGGGACTGGCGGTGGGGCCGCTCGCACCGGATTTGTCGGTGCGGGGGGCGCTGCGGGTGGCGAGGGCGATGAGCTGGGACGGAGCGGGGCGCAGCTTGCGTTCGGCCATGAGACTCCAGGAGACGATTCGGGCGACGTAACCGAATCCTAGCGGGGGAGGTCGCCGGGCACAAGCACTCGCGGTCGGGCGTCCACGATCCCGCAAGCGCTTGTGGTGCCGACGCCAGGCGGCTCGCAGTGCCGGCGGGGCGGCGTGCGCGCCGCGTGCGCCCGCACGGACTGCCGTACGTCCGTCCCGACCGTCCGCACGGCAGCCACGGCATGGCGCTTGCGTGTGGAATTGATCATGCGCAATGGCCGTCGTCGACGGCCTTTCGGCAATCGCCGGATCGAGTGGATGGAGATGCAAGTGACCGGATGGAAGCGGGTTGCGGCGTTGGCTGCGCTGGCGATCGCGGAGACCGTCGGTGCCGCCGACGATGGACGCATCGTCGTCGGACAAACCGTCGCGCTGTCAGGTCCGATCGCCGAGCATGGCAAGGCGGCCGCGACCGGTGCCAATGTGCTGTTCGAGTCGGTGAACGCTGCGGGCGGCATCCACGGCAGGCGCATCGTCGTCGTTGCCGCGGACGACGCCGGCGACGCGAAGCGCGCCGCCGAGAACACCCGGCAGCTGATCGAGCGGGAGGGCGTGATCGCGATGTTCGGAGGCGTCGAGGGCGGGCCCTGTGTCGCGAGCCTCAGGGAGGCCGCGGCGCTCGGCGCACCGCTGGTCGCATGCATGGCCGGCGCGCCCGAGATGCGCGAGCCGTTCAACGCGTGGAGCTTCCCGGTGCGGGCCCCGCACCTCGAGGAGTTCGCGAAGCTCCTCGACGTCGCGAAGACCTACGGCTACGGGCGCGTGGCATTCTTCCACGCCGACTCCGACACGGGCCGACGCCATCTCGCCAACGTGCAGAAGCTCGCCGCGGCGCGATCGATCGAGGTGGTGCCCGTGGTCGCGCGCACTGGCGCGACGCCCGAGTCGCTCGCGCAGGCGATCGGCACCGCGAAGGTCGATGCGGTCTTCAATCACGGATCCTATGCGGTCTATGCGTCCGCGATCAAGGCGGCGAAGGCGGCAGCCATCCGGCCGACGTTCATGGCGGTCAACTCCGGCGCAGCGCAAATGGCGGCCCTGCTCGGTGCCGACGGCAAGGGTCTGATCTTCACCCAGGTGGTGCCGTTCCCGTGGTCGGTGGCCGTGCCGGTGGTGAAGGAGTACCAGCAGGCGCTGGCGCGTCACGCCGCGGGCGTCGCACCCACGTTCTCGGGGCTCGAGGGCTACGTCAGCGCGAAGGTGCTGGTCGCCGGACTGCGCGCCGCCGGGCGCGATCCCACGCGGGAACGTCTGCAGAAGGCGCTCGAGAGCCTGGGTTCGATGGACCTTGGCGGCATGACGGTCCGCTATTCGCCCGCCACCCACGCGGGGTCGACGTTCGTCGACACGGTGATCGTGGCGAGCGACGGCCGCTTCTCGCGCTGACGACCGCCACCGCCTAGCTTCCGTCCCGCGCCGCCACCGGTGCGTAGATGCCGGGGGTCGACCCCTCGATCGGCATGGCCCCGGCGACACGCGCGTAGAAATCCGCCGGGCCGACGCCGCCGATGATCGCGTACGCGTAGCCGGCCTCGCGCATCGCGGCGAGCGTCGCGAGGGTCAGCGCCGCGCCGGTGCCCCGGCCGCGGTCGTCCGTGGCAACGCCTGCCGGTCCGAAGAAGTTGCGGCGGGTCACGTCGTGGCACGCGAAACCGCGAATGGCGTCGCCGCGGACCGCGACGAAGCAGGCGATCGGCTCGCGGTCGAACGCGGCGAGGCACTCGGCGACCCAGCCCTCGCCGAAGGTCGCACGCACGAACGCGACGAGCCCATCGCGCTCCCGGTGCGCGGCGCGCCGGATGCGTACGCCCGCGCGCTCCGCGCGTGCGATCGCCGCTGCCGGGTCGGGCAGCGCGTAGAGGCGTACCAGCATGTCGGCCATCGGGGTGGAACGCGCGCGTGGCCCGCAGCCGATCCCGGTCAGAGCGAGCGCACGAAGGCCAGCACTTCGTCGACGTGGCCGGGCACCTTCACGCCGCGCCACTCCCGGGCGAGCTTGCCGTCGCGGTCGAACACGAACGTGGAGCGCTCGATGCCGCGCACCTCGCGGCCGTACATGTTCTTCATCCTCATCACGCCGAACTTCTCGCAGAGCTTCTCGTCCGGGTCCGCGACGAGCTCGAAGGGAAACGCCATCTTGGCCTTGAAGTTCTCGTGCGACTTGAGCGAGTCGCGCGACACGCCCACGACGACGGCGCCGGCCTGGCGAAACGCCTCGTGCAGGTCGCGGAAGGCGGCACCCTCGGTCGTGCATCCCGGCGTATTGTCCTTGGGATAGAAGTAGAGCACGACGATGCTGCCCGCGTGCGCCGAAAGGCGGAACGGGCCGCCGGTCGAGGCGGCTTCGAAGTCGGCGATCTTGCGACCAGGCATGTCGGGGTCTCCTTGGTGGTGGGGCGAATGCGGCGGCAGTCCGGTCCGGATTCGCTAGGCGGCGCGCGCGAGATCGACGTCGGCGAGGAATTCGCGCCCCTGCAGCAGCACGGTGCCGTCGCGTCCGGGCAGGGTGCCAAACGCCACCTCGCAGCGCGGCAACGCCAGGGGCTCGACGGCGTCGCGCAGGGCGCGCACCGGCACCAGCGCATAGCCCTGGGCCTGCCAACCGACGAGAAGCTGCTCGAGCACGGGGGCAAGCCGCCGTCCCTCGAGCCCCGCACGCAGCGTGAACACGTGACCGGCGGCGGGCGGCTCCGCCGTGCGCTCGAGCAGGTGCGCCGCGACATTGTCGATCGACACGCCCTCCTGCGCGAGCAGCTCGGGGAGCGTGGGCAAGGTGGTCGGGAACTGGGGGCAGCGGATCAGTTCGCCTCGCCACACCGGCAGGTGCGGATGCGTGCCACGACCGTCGCTCGCGTAGTCGAACGCGAGCCGCTGCGTCATGCGCAGCGCGTGCGCGCTCGTCTGCCACCCGGCGGCGGCGTGCACGCCGGGCGGCTCGCCGAAGATCTCGGCGTAGCGATCCACGCCGCGCTGCATCTCGGCCTCGACCCACGCTGCAGCGGCGCCCGCGGCGCGGGCCTGCCAGCGCACGGGCGCCCACGCGTGGAGGCCGGTCTCGAATCCGGCATCGCGCACCCGACGCATGATCTCGCCGGCACGCCGGCCGATGTCCGGTGGCGGCAGCAGCGTACCGTAGAGCAGCGCGCCGAAACCGTAGTCCGCGGCGCCGCCCTGGCCGAGCACGCGGAGCGCGGCGCGGCCGGTCAGGTCGGGGCCGACGCTGAACACGAAGGTGGCGCCGGCTTCGTGCCGGCGCAGGATCTCGACGAGGTTCGGCGCGCCCTCGCGCGTGCCGCGCAGCGTGTCGACGTCGATCTTGAGCGCGAGCTTCATCGCGTTGGGGGATCCCGCGGTTTCCGGCCAGCGGCCCGGGCACGGGACGCGCGGAGAGCGGGGCGGATTCTACACGCGCTGCCGCGCCGGGTCCGCGTCGATCGCAAGCGGCGCGCCAGGGCCGGGACCCGCTGCGGTCATGGCCACGAAGCCGCGTTCCAGCACCCGCGTGAAGCCCGCGACGTCGCAGAGCGGCGAGGCGGCGACGCGACGGACGCGCTCGAGCCGCGCGCCGGCATCCGTCGCGCCGGCAGCGAGCTCGATCGCGGTGGCCACGTAGGCATCCGGATTCGCGGCGACCAGCGCGTCCTCGCCGGCGGCACGCAAGAGCGCGGCACCCTGACGTCCGATCATCGTTTGGCCGTGCAGCGTGACCACCGGGACGCCGTGCGCGAGCGCGTCGCAGGTGGTGACCCCGCCGGTGAACGGGAACGGGTCGAGCGCGACGTCGATGCCCGCATAGGCCTCGTGCAGCGCGTCGAGCGGCACGAACGGCTCGAAGTCGACGCGCTCGACCGGCACGCCCAGCGCCCGCCAACGATCGCGGACGAACCCGATCGTCGAGGCGGCCCGGTAGGCCGCGGCACGCAGCGACAGCCGCGAGCCGGGGACCTTGGCCAGGATCCTCGCCCAGGTCCGCGCCACTTCGTCCGTGTGCTTCGCGTGCCGATTGAACGAGCCGAACGTGACGTAGCCGTGGCGCAACGCCGGTGGCGGCGTCGCGCGGATCGGCAACGGCGGGCGGTAGGCGAAGCGCGCGTGCGGCAGGAGCAGGAGCCGTTCGCCGAACGCTGGCGCGTCGTCGCGTTGGGTGTGGACGGCGTCGCTGACCAGGAAGTCGATTGCCGCGACGCCCGAGGCGTCGAACGCATCGAGCCACGCGGCCTGCACCCGGGCCGGGCGGTGGGCGAGCATCGGCAGGCGGTTGCCCGGAGCGTGTCCAGCGAGGTCGACCAGCAGGTCGAGGTCCTCGCCCGCAATCAGGTCGACGGCCTGCGCATCGTCGCGCGGCAGATCGTGCCAGCGGTCCACGGCGCGACGCACGCGTTCCGCGATCGGTCCCTGCGCGGCGTGCGACGCGAACGCGACCACCTCGAAGCGCTCGCGGTCGTGGGCCTCCAGTACCGGCAGCAGCAGCGCGCCCGGCGGCGCGTCGCCGAACCGCGGCGACAGGTAGCCCACGCGCATTCGAGTCCGGACCGGCGCTGCGCCAGCCGCCCGTGACGGGCGGTGGGCGTGACGGCGCGCCCACGCGCTGCGCGCCTCGTCCAGGGCCGCGCGCACTGCGGGCACGTCGTCGTACTGGAGCTCGAGGAGCAGTGCCGAACCGCCCGCGGCGTCGTCCGGCCGCAGCGCCACCGCGCGGGCGAGGTCTGCGCGCGCTTCGTGATGCAACGCGAGGCTCGACAGGTGCGCGGCGCGCGCGAAGTGCAGCGACGCGTCGTCGGGGGCGAGCAGGAGCGCGCGGTCGAGCCGGGCGATCGCCTCGGGGAGCCGCGCGGCAACGCCGTGCAACGCTGCCGCGCGGGCCAACGGTCGCGGGTCGCGCGGTGCGGCGTCCGCGGCACGCTCGAAGGCCGCGAGTGCGGCGTCCGCGGCGCCGCGCGCCTCCTGCACCAGGCCAAGGTTCCACCACGCCGCGAACATCGCGGGGACCCGGGCCGCCTGTGCCTCGTACCAGCGCGCGGCTTCGTCGAGGCGGCCCTCGTCGTGCCAGGTGACTGCGATCTGGAATCGGGCCGCCGCGTCGTCCGGGAACGACGCCAGGAGCGACTGCCAGCGCTCGCGTGCCGCTGCCTTGTCGCCACTGGCCGCGAGCGCGAGCGCGGCCGCGTGGTGCAGCGCGCGGCAATCGGGTCGCAAGGCGAGGGCGCGGTCCAGCAACGGCCGCGCCGTCGCGGGTTCGCCGCGCCGGCGCAGCAGTTCGCCCTCGAGCGCGAGCGCTTCCGGCGAGCCGACGGCGACCGTCGCCAGGACCGCGTCCAGGCGGGCCGCGTCGCGGGACGCGAGCAGCGCGTCGAGTTCCGCGGCGATCATCGGTGGCGCCCCGCGCCTGCGGCGCACACGCGCCTATGCGCCACGCGCGACGAGCCAGACGCCCAGCACGATGAAGCCGATGCCCAGCCACCGGCTGGCGGTCACGATCTCGCCGAAGAGGTAGTGCGCGGCGATGGCGTTCAGCACGTAGCCGAGCGACAGCATCGGGAAGGCGATCGACACGGGCACGCGCGACAGTCCGATGATCCAGACGACGAGGCTCACCATGTAGATCACCACGCCGCCGACGAAGTGCGGCTCGGTCGCCATGCGCCACAGCGTCGCGGCCCAGTCGTCGCGCGTCAGCGTGATCACGCCGAGCGCGTTGGTGCCGGCCTTGAGCAGCAGCTGCGCCCCGGTGTTCATGAGCACGGCGGCGAACAGGAAGGCGAAGGCGGCGAGGGTCACGGCGGACGCGGGGAGTGGGCTGCGGCGATGGAATGATCGCACAGCGGGTCCCGGCGTCACGCGTGCTAGATTCGCCGCATGGACCCAGCGACCGAGGGGCTCTCGATCGCCGCGGCGACGGTGGACGACCTCGCCACCGTGGCGCGGCTGGCGGGCGAGATCTGGCGCCGCCACTACCCCGGCATCATCACGCACGAGCAGATCGACTACATGCTGGCGCGGGGCTACGCCGAGCCCGCGCTGCGGTCGTTTCTCGAGTCGCCGGGCGCGGGTCTCGCGATCGCGCACGCTGACGGGCACCCGGTGGGCTTCGCCGCGTGGTGCCGGGCGGAGGAGGCGGCGACCACCAAGCTCGACAAGCTTTACGTGTTGCACGAGACGCAGGGTCGGGGCGCCGGCCGGCGCCTGATCGAGCACGTCGAAGCGGCCGCGCGGGCGGACGGCGCGTCCACGCTGGTGCTCAACGTCAACAAGCACAACACGTCGTCGATCGGGTTCTACCGCCGCTGCGGCTTCGAGGTGCGCGAGTCGGTGGTCGTCGACATCGGTCGTGGCTTCGTGATGGACGACTTCGTCATGGCGAAGCCGGTCGGGGCGGCGGCCGGTTCCGACCTGCGATAATCGTCGCGTCCACGCACTGCCGTCCCATGCCGAAGCCGCTCACGCTGTACGACAACTACGAACGCGCGCTGCGTCCGTTCGTGCCGCTCGAGCCCGCCGGTCCGGTCGGCATCTACACCTGCGGGCCGACCGTCTACGACTACCAGCACATCGGCAACTTCCGCACGTTCCTGTTCGAGGACCTGCTGAAGCGCGTGCTGCGCTGGAACGGCTACCGGGTGCGGCACGTGATGAACATCACCGACGTGGGCCACCTGACGTCCGACGCCGACACGGGCGAGGACAAGATGGAGAAGGGCTCGCGGCGCACCGGCATGACCGCCTGGGAGATCGCGCAGCTCTACACGGACGCGTTCCTCGCGGACATGAAGGCGCTGCACATCGAGGATCCCGACGTGCTGTGCCGCGCGACCGAGCACGTCGGCGAGCAGATCGACTTCATCGCGGACATCGAGCGCAAGGGCTACGCCTACGCCACCGCCGACGGCATCTACTTCGACACGTCGAGGCAGCCGGGCTACGGACATCTGGCACGCCTCGACAAGCAGGGGCTCGCGGCCGGCCACCGCGTCGAGCAGGGCGAAAAGCGGCATCCGACGGACTTTGCGCTGTGGAAGCTCTCGCCACCCGGTGAACAGCGGCAGATGGAGTGGGACAGCCCCTGGGGCAAGGGCTTCCCGGGCTGGCACATCGAGTGCTCGGCGATGGCCCAGAAGTACCTCGGCGACTGGTTCGACATCCACTGCGGCGGCGAGGACCACATCCCGGTCCACCACACCAACGAGATCGCGCAGACCGAGGCGCGCGTCGGCACCCGGCTCGCCAACTTCTGGATGCACGGCTACTTCCTGCTTTCGAACGACGCCAAGATGGCGAAGTCGGCCGGCGAATTCCTGCGCATTGCCTCGCTCGTGGAGCGGGGCTACGACCCGATCGCCTTCCGGTACCTGTGCCTCACCAGTCACTACCGCACGCAGCTCAACTTCACGTGGGAGGCGCTCGACGCGGCGCAGACCGGGCTCGACCGCATGCGGCAGGGCTTCCACGCGCTGCCCGCCGACGCGGCGACGCCGGCCGACCCGGCGCAGGTCGATCGCTTCACGGACATGCTGAACGACGACCTCAACCTGCCGCGGGCGCTCGCCGTCGCGTGGGAGGTACTGCGCGGCGACGCACCGGCGGCGGTGCGACGCGCGACGCTCGCGAAGTTCGACGAGGTTCTCGGGCTCGGACTGGCGACGTGGCAACCGCAGCGGGTCGACGTGCCCGAGGACGTCGAGGCGCTCGCGAAGGCGCGTGCGGACGCCCGCAAGGCGAAGCACTGGGCGGAAGCAGACCGGCTGCGCAACGCATTGGCCGAAGCCGGGTGGGACGTCGAGGATCGCGCCGACGGCTTCACATTGAAGCCCAGATGAGACGCCACCGACGCACCACCGGGACGTGGACGTGACGCCGATGAGTAGGCACGAACGGCGCCGGTCGGCCACGGCACCCTGCGCAAAGGAGGGAGCGTGAAGCTCGCGACGATGCGCGACGGCAGTCGCGACGGGCGGCTCGTCGTCGTGAGCCGCGACCTCGCGCGCTGCGTCGAGGTGCCGGAGATCGCGCGGACGCTGCAGTCGGCACTCGACGACTGGACGCGGATCGCACCGGCGCTCGGCGTGATCTCCGGCGAGCTCTGCGCCGGCCGCCTGTCCGACGCCGAGCGTTTCGATGCGGCGGCCGCCATGGCGCCGCTGCCACGCGCGTACCAGTGGGCGGACGGCTCCGCGTACGTGAACCACGTCGAACTCGTGCGGCGCGCGCGGGGTGCGACGATGCCCCCCGAGTTCTGGACCGACCCGCTCATGTATCAGGGGGCCTCCGACCACATGCTCGGACCCTGCGAAGACATCGCGCTTCGCGACGAGGCATGGGGCATCGACTTCGAGGCCGAGGTTGCCGTTGTCACGGGCGACGTGCCAATGGGCACGGGCGCGGCGGAGGCGCTCGGTCACGTCCGCCTGCTGATGCTTGCCAACGACGTGAGCCTGCGCAACCTGATCCCGGCAGAGCTCGCCAAGGGCTTCGGTTTCTTCCAGTCGAAGCCCGCGTCGGCGTTCTCGCCCGTCGCCGTCACGCCCGACGAATTGGGCGAGGCCTGGCGGGACGGCAAGGTCCACCTGCCGCTCGTCACGCATCTCAACGGCGCGCTGTTCGGCCGGCCGGACGCGGGCATCGACATGACGTTCGGGTTCGGCGACCTGATCGCGCACGTCGCCAAGACCCGCGACCTCGTCGCGGGCAGCATCGTCGGCTCCGGTACGGTCTCGAACCGGGAGAACGACGGTCCCGGTCGGCCGGCCGCGCAAGGGGGCGTCGGCTATTCCTGCATCGCCGAGCAGCGCGTCGTCGAGACGATCCTGGCGGGCGCGCCGGTCACGCCGTTCCTGCGCTTCGGCGATCGCGTCAGGATCGAGATGCGCGACCGGGCCGGCGCCTCGATCTTCGGCGCGATCGACCAGCAGCTGCGGCGACTGTAGCCGCTTGCCGCGGCCGCGGACCGGCCGGACCGCGGGCTCGAGGCCCGTCGTTTCGTCGCCGCCGGCTCGCATTCGCGCCGGCTTTCGCACGGTTCGTCATCTCGTTCTTGAGGGCGTCACACCCGGCGTCCAGAATCCGTTTCGAACACGGAGGACGTGGTGAATCTGCCGCAGCGGCGCACCGCATCCAATAGGCTGACCGGATCGCGCCGGACGCACGCCGCGGCGGCGACGCCCGGCGACGCCTGGACCACGAAGCGGAGGCATTTGCGATGACACGCAACGACATCGAGGTACGGATCACGGCGCTGGGCGCCGCGGTATCGCTGTCGGCACTCGTGTTGGGCGGGGTCGTCGCGGCGTTCGGCAGCGCACCGGCACAGCGGGCGCTGCCGGACGCGCTGCCGCCGATCGCCCGCCAGGCACCCCAGGCTCTGCCGATCCCGGTGGCGATCGTGCCCGGGCGCATCGAGGTCACCGGCGAGCGCAGCACCGAGACCGCCGAGAGCGAGCCCTCGACTCACGGCGCCGCGCAGCTAGGGCCCGCCGTCACACGCTGATCGATTTCCTCCAGGCGCGGACTCCCCCAGTCGCGCCCGCCGGACGGCACGCCATGCGCGTGCCGTCCGGCGCTTTTCTTGTGCACGGGCCGTGGATCCGGGCGGGTTCCCGCGCGGGACTATAATGGTGCGGTTTTCCCACGGCACCAAATCCCCATGAAGATCCTGGTCACCGCCAAGCGCGTCGTCGATTACAACGTGAAGGTCCGCGTCAAGCCGGACGGCTCCGGAGTGGACACGTCGAACGTCAAGATGTCGATGAATCCCTTCGACGAGATCGCGGTCGAGGAAGCGGTGCGCCTTCGGGAAAAGGGGATTGCCACGGAGGTCGTCGCGGTGTCCTGCGGCCCCGCCGCCTGCCAGGAGACGCTGCGCAACGCGCTCGCGATCGGTGCCGACCGGGCGATCCTGGTCGAGACCGACGTGGAACTGCAGCCGCTCGCGGTCGCGAAGCTCCTGCGGGCCATCGTCGCGAAGGAGGCTCCGCAGCTGGTGATCCTCGGCAAGCAGGCGATCGACGACGATGCGAACCAGGTGCGGCCAGATGCTTGCCGCGCTGCTCGACTGGCCGCAGGGGACGTTCGCCTCGAAGGTCGAGGTCGGCAACGGCATGCTGACGGTCAAGCGCGAAATCGACGGCGGCAACGAGACCGTGGAGGCCGCGCTGCCCGCGGTCGTGACGGCTGACCTGCGGCTCAACGAGCCGCGCTACGCAACGCTGCCCAACATCATGAAGGCGAAGAAGAAGCCGCTCGAAGTCGTGAAGCCGGACGCGCTCGGTGTCGACGTCGCGCCGCGCCTTGCGGTCCTCGGTGTCGCCGAACCGCCCAAACGCAAGGGCGGGGGCAAGGTCGCCGATGTGAAGGAACTGGTCGCCAAGCTTCGCACCGAGGCCAAGGTCGTTTCCTGATCCGGTCCACCGATCGCCGTCGTTCCCGCCGCACGTCCCGCAACCTCCGCCATCGCCCGACGCCATGAGCACCCTCGTCCTCGCCGAACACGACCACCACGCGCTCAAGTCCTCGACGCTGCACGCCATTGCCGCGGCCACGAAGCTCGGCGGCGACGTCGACGTCCTCGTCGCGGGCAGCGGCGCCGGCGCAGCGGCGCAGGCCGCCGCCGCGGTACCGGGCGTCGCCCGCGTGATTCACGTCGACGCGCCGCACCTCGCGCAGCCGACCGCCGAGAATCTCGCGGCCCAGATCCTCGAAGTGGCGGGCGGCTACACCCACCTCGTGGCCCCGGCGACAGGCTTCGGCAAGAACGTGATGCCCCGCGTCGCGGCGCGGCTCGACGTCGCGCAGGTGTCGGAGATCACCGCGATCAATGCGCCCGACACGTTCGTGCGCCCGATCTACGCCGGAAGCGTCTTCGCGACCGTGCAGTCGAAGGATGCGGTCAAGGTGATCACGGTGCGCACGACGGCCTTCGACGCCGCACCCGCCACCGGCGGGGCAGCGAAGGTCGAGACCCGGGCGGCGGCAGCCGACGTCGCCAGGACGCGGGTGACGGGACAGGAGCTCACCAAGTCCGAACGCCCGGAGCTTGCCGGTGCGCGGGTGGTGGTTTCGGGTGGGCGCGCGCTCGGCAGCGCGGAGAACTTCAAGCTCCTCGAGGCGCTGGCCGACCGTCTGGGCGCTGCCATGGGCGCGTCGCGCGCCGCCGTCGACGCCGGCTACGTGCCGAACGACTACCAGGTGGGCCAGACCGGCAAGGTCGTTGCCCCCGACCTCTACATCGCGGTCGGCATCTCGGGTGCGATCCAGCACCTCGCCGGCATGAAGGACAGCAAGGTCATCGTCGCGATCAACAAGGATCCCGAGGCGCCGATCTTCCAGGTCGCCGACTACGGCCTGGTCGGCGACCTGTTCGAGATCGTCCCGGCGCTCACGCAGGAGCTGTCGGGCTGAAGCCCGAGCGCCCTCGCCGCGTTGCGCGGGCGTGCCCGGGCACTGCGCGCCAGCCGGGCCGGTACCGGCGTTTAGTAGCCATGCTCTAGGCGCCGCGAGCTAGGCTTCTCGGTACATTCGACTTCCGAGGCATCCATGAGCACCTACCGCGCCCCCCTTGCTGAAATGCAGTTCGTGCTGAACGAGCTCGCCGGACTCGAGCAGGTCTCGAAGCTGCCCGGGTTCGAAGAGGCTGCGCCGGACGTCGTCTCGGCGATCCTCGAGGAGGCCGCCAAGTTCGCCACCGACGTCCTCGACCCGCTCAACTGGAGCGGCGATCAGGAGGGCGCAGAGCGTCGCGACGACGGCACGGTGAAGACGCCGGCGGGCTTCCGCGACGCCTACTGGAAGTTCTGCGAGAACGGCTGGAACGGCCTGTCCAAGAGCCCCGACCATGGCGGTCAGGGCCTGCCGCAGATCGTCGCCACCGCGGTCGAGGAGATGTGGCACTCGTCGAACATGGCCTTCGACCTCTGCCCGCTGCTGACGCAGGGCGCGATCGAGGCGCTGGAGCTCGTCGGCACCGACCAGCAGAAGGCGCGCTTCCTGCCGAAGATGGTGTCGGGCGAGTGGACCGGCACGATGAACCTGACCGAGCCGCAGGCCGGCTCCGATCTCGCGGCGGTGCGCACGAAGGCGGTGAAGCAGGGGGACGGCAGCTACCGCATCCACGGCAACAAGATCTTCATCACCTACGGTGATCACGACTACACCGAGAACATCATCCACCTGGTGCTTGCGCGCACGCCGGACGCCCCGGAGGGCGTGAAGGGCATCTCGCTGTTCGTCGTGCCGAAGGTGCTGGTCAACGACGACGGGTCGCTCGGCGCGAAGAATGACGTCAAGTGCGTGTCGATCGAGCACAAGCTCGGCATCCACGCGAGCCCCACGTGCGTGATGGCCTACGGCGACAAGGACGGCGCAGTCGGCTACCTGGTCGGCGAGGAGAACCGGGGCCTCGAGTACATGTTCATCAT
This sequence comes from uncultured beta proteobacterium, assembly GCA_963765065.1. Lineage (GTDB taxonomy): Bacteria > Pseudomonadota > Gammaproteobacteria > Burkholderiales > Casimicrobiaceae > VBCG01. The sequence continues at coordinate 76,496 of CAVXVH010000015.1, forward strand.
GATGAACCTGGCGCGCTTCTCGGTCGGCATGGAGGGCGTGGGCATCGCCGAGCGCGCCTACCAGCGCGCCGTCGCCTACGCCCGCGACCGCGTGCAGGGCAAGGCGGTCGGCCTCGACAAGGCGGCCAAGGCCGGGCCGATCATCGAGCACCCGGACGTGCGGCGCATGCTGATGACGATGCGCGCCCACACCGAGGCGCTGCGCGCCGTCGCGTACGTCACGGCCTCCGCGATGGACCACGCGCGCCGCCACGCGGACCCACAGGCGCGCAAGGCGCACCAGGCCTTCGTCGACCTGATGATCCCGATCGTCAAGGGTCATTCGACTGAGACGGGGCAGGAAGTTGCCTCCCTCGGCGTGCAGGTCCACGGCGGCATGGGCTACGTCGAGGAGACCGGCGCCGCCCAGTACCTGCGCGACGCGCGGATCACGACGATCTACGAGGGCACGACCGGCATCCAGGCGAACGACCTCGTGGGCCGCAAGACCGCCCGCGACGGCGGCGCGAGTGCGCGTGCGGTGATCGCCGAGATCGAGAAGGTCGCGACGCAGCTCACCGGCCACGCGGACCCCGCGCTGGATCCGATCGGGGCCGCGCTCGCCGAGGCCGTGGTCGCGCTCGAGAGCGCCGTCGCGTGGGTCGTCAAGTCGTCGTCGGCGCACACCCGCGCGGTGCACGCCGGCGCCGTGCATTACCTCAAGCTGTGGGGCATCGTCGCGAGCGCGTGGCAGCTCGGCCGCGCTGCGCTGGTCGCCGCGCGCAAGCTCGCCGCGAACGACGGCGATGCCGCGTTCATGCGCGCCAAGATCGCGACGGCGCGCTTCTACGCAGCGACGGTGCTGCCGCAGGCTGCCGGGCTCGCGCGTGCCGTGACCCACGGTGGCGAGGCGACGCTCGAGCTCGCCGCGGAGCAGTTCTGACGTCCCCCGGCGGACGGGCGCGCGTGGTGGCGCTGTCGAGGGGCCTTGCGGCGGTCGCGGTGTGCGTCGCGCTCGTGGCGTCGGCAGCCGCGCGTGCCGACCCGCTGGCCGAGGCGTTGCCGCGCCCGCTGGCGGGCCCGCACCCGGTCGCATGCAGCAACGTCGAGCAGGACTACGGACGCATTCCCGCCGGCGAGCCGATCGCGCTGTGGTGGGAAGGCGTGCCTCGCGGCGACGGCAGCGGCCGCTACCTCACCGAGCTCCTGACCGACCCCGCGAACACGCTGATCGCACGCTTCACCGCACCCGACGACCGCGACCTGTTCGGCCCGTGGCGGGGCGAGTCGCTCACCTACGTGCTGCTCGCCTGCTACCCGACGAGTCCGTCGAACGCGCGGGCCGACTACGCGTTGCCGGACGGACGGCTCGTGCCGAGAATGCAGCGCGGTGCCGAACCGCCGATTCTTCCCGACGGCGCGGCGCGGTTGCCGCTCGTCGTGTTGTCGCACGGCTACGCCGGCAGCCCGCTCGGCGACGCCTACCTGCGCTCGATGGCCGTGTTCGCCTCGCACGGGTACGTCGTGGTCGCGCCGTTCCACGGCGACGCCCGCTACGCGCAGTTCGGGCTCGACAACGTCGCCGGGATGCTGCGTGAGTTCGAGCGCTACACCGCGCTGCAGTCGACCCGGCCGCTGTCGGCGTCCGCCGCGGTCGACGTCATGCTCGCGCACCCGCAGTGGCGCGACCGCGTCGATACGGCGCGCGTCGGCATCTTCGGCGCCAGCATGGGCGGCGAGACCGCGCTGCTCGTCGGCGGCGCCGAGCTCACCACGTCCGTGACGCTGTCCTCGAAGCAAGTGGTGCTGGATCCGCGCTTCAAGGGCGCGGTCGGCTACGTGCCGTACTTCGGGCAGCGGATCCTGCCGGCGTACGGACGCGACAACCGCGGCACCGAGAACGTCGCGCTGCCCTACCTCGCGATCAGCGGCACCGCCGACATCGTGGCGCCGATCGGGCCGGCCGAGGACGGCGTGCACCGCCTCGACGGCTCGCGCGCGCTCGTCGCGCTCAACGGGACCGAGCACGGCCTCCGCGAGCTCGACGCGCCGGACGTCTTCACCTGGGCGCTGGAGTGGCTCGACGCGTTCGTCGCCGACGATCGCGCCGCACGGGCGCGGGTCGGCCGCATGCTGCACGTTGCCGGTGGCGGCGACGACGTGCTGCGCATCGACTACGTCGCACCGGCCAGCCCCACGGCCGGCGAGCGCGCCGCGATCGAGTTCTACAACCCGTCGCTCGACCACTATTTCGTGACCGCCGAGCCCGCGGAGGCGGCGATGCTCGATGCCGGCGTGGTGGTGCCGGGATGGCGACGCACCGGCTACGCGTTCAACACGTTCGCGCCCGGTACACTCGGCTCTCCGGCCTGCCGCTTCTTCGGCACGCCAGGCATCGGTCCAAGTTCGCACTTCTTCACGATCGACGCCGCCGAGTGCGCGAAGGTGCGGGCGAACCCCGCGTGGACCTTCGAGGGACTCGCGTTCCAGGCCGAGCTCCCGGGTGTCGGCACGTGCCCCGGCGACCGTGCCGTCGTCACCCGGCTCTACAACAACGGCAAGGGCGGACAGGCCAACCATCGCTACGCCACCAGTCGCGAGGTCGCCGGCAACATGGCGGGCGAGGGCTGGGTGGTCGAGGGTCCGGTGTTCTGTACGCCGCCGTAGACTGGAGCTGCGGCGCCGGCGATCACCTCACGGCGTGATCGAACATCATCGACCGGACATTCGAAAGGGAATCGATGCGGTGCAGTCGTGCTGCCATGCTGTCACTTCTGGCGGGTGGGCTCGCGCTCGTCGCTCACTCCGCGTCGTCGCAGTCCGTGATCCCGCCGCTGCCGACGACCGGCCCCTATCCGGTCGCATGCACGAACGTCGAGCAGGACCTGTCGCGCGTGACCAACGGCGAGACTGCGGACATGTACTGGCGCGGCGTGGCGAGCGGCGACAAGGTCCGCTACGTCGACCAGCTGCTGGCGTCCCCGGGCAATGCGCTCGCGGCGACGTTCAGCGCACCGGGCGACGGCGAACTCTTCGACCGGTGGGCCGGCCAGCCGCTGAGCTATGTCTACCTCGCCTGCTATCCGACCACCGATGCGAACCAGCGTGCGGATTACGCTCTGCCCGGGGGGATCGTCGTGCCCCGGATGCAGCGCGGTGCCGAGGCGCCTATCCTGCCCCAAAGCCCTGCGAAACTGCCCGTGCTGCTCTACTCGCACGGCTACGGCGGCAGTCCGCTCGAAAGCAGCTACCTGAACGCGCTGATCGCGTTCGCGTCGTGGGGCTACGTGACGATGGCACCGTTCCACGGCGACCTGCGCTACTCGGTGTTCGGCCCCGACGCGCTGTCGACGCCGTCCTACATTCCCGTTTGGGACGAGTTCGTCGCAATGCAGGCAACGCGGCCGCTGTCGATGTCGGCGGGGCTCGACCACCTCCTCGTACGCGCCGATTGGCGTGATCGGGTCGACACCGGCCGCATCGGTGCCTTCGGCATCAGCCAGGGCGGCGAGACGGTGGCGCTGCTCGCGGGTGCTGGACTGACCTACGAGCTGTGGAGCCTCGACGCCAAGCGGGTCACGCTGGACTCGCGCGTCGGGGCCGGGGTCGGCTACATCCCGTACTTCGGGCTCGACAGCCTGCCGGCGTTCGGGCGCGACCAGGAGGGCGCTCGGGGGCTGACGATGCCCTTCTTCGCGCTCTCGGGCACCGACGACTCGATCGCGCCGCAGGGGATGGTTCGCAAGGCGATCGACAAGATGGCAGGGCCGCGCGGCCACGTGCTGTTGCATGGGCAGGGCCACGACCTCGACCCGCCGAGCCAAAGCGACATCGTGACCTGGTCGCTCGGCTTCCTCGATGCGTGGATCAACGGCAATTCGGCGTCGAAATCCAAGCTCACGCAGGTGATGAGCGTCGAAGGCGGCCTCGATGATCGCAGGGAACTCTACGTCGACCCGACCGGCAGTGGCGGCAGCTCGGGCGAGGTCGTCGATACGATCGAGTACTACCACGCGGGCCTCGACCACTACTTCATCACCGCCTTCCCCGAGGAGGCGGCGGACCTGGACGCTGGCGGGCAGGTACAGGGCTGGACGCGCACGGGCTACGCGTTCAGGAGCTGGAAGGCCGGCACAGGCCCCGGCAACGATGCGTGCCGGTTCTTCGGCACCGAGGGCCGCGGGCCCAACTCGCATTTCTACACGATCAACGCGTCGGAGTGCGAGAAGGTGAAGGCGAATCCGGACTGGACCTATGAGGCGCTCGCGTTCCGCGCGGTCGAGCCGCTGTCCACCGGTTGCGCCGGCGAGTACCAGACGGTGACGCGCCTGTACAACGACGGCATGGGCGGGGAGGCGAACCATCGCTACTTGACCGACGCGGCCGAGATCGACCGCACCGTGGCGAAGGGCTGGATGGTCGAGGGCGCCGTGTTCTGCGTGCCGCGCTGAGGGCGGCGCGCGAGGCCTCAACGCACCTCGAGCGTCTCGACATAGACGATCTCGCACGCGCCGGCGCCGGTATCCGCACGCGACAGCGACGTGCGCCACACGAACCGGCCGGGTCCGGTGACGTCGACCAGCCAGCCGCCGATCCCGACGCGCTGGCCGGGCCGCAGTCGCTTCAGGCGCGACTCGATGTGTCCGGTCGCCGGAATGAGGTGCAGCTGCGTGGCGTGGCGCAGGATCGCGTCGGGAGCCAGCGGAAAGCGGGTCGGGTCGCGGGGCTTCCAGTACAGGAACCGCCCCATCTGCGAGAACTCGAGCGCGTCGACGACCGCGCTGTCCGACATCGGCCCCCACCCCACGCCGAGGTCCACCGGTGCGACGTCGGCGCCGCCGTCCAGGCGGTAGATCGCCTTCTGCAGCACGCGCGCCTCGATGTCGAAGCGCGCACGCACGTGCAGGACGTGGCGGTCGTGCGCGATGCGGCGATCACCGTCGAAGTCGATCTGCACCGGTTCGTCGGGCGCGAGCACGCCCGGCGCGCGCGCGACCTCGCGCTCGCTCGTCCACCAGTGCCACGCACCGTAGAGACTCGCGGCGAACATGACGACGAGGAGAACGCGCATGCCGGCAAGGCTACCGGCCGGGCGGCGGCAGGGAGACGTCCGCCGACGGGCGTCGCGGCGCAGCAGTGCGGACGGGAGCGCTCCGCCGGAAACGGAGCGGTCTGCGGCAGTGCTCGCCCGGGACGACCGAGGGCGTCGCCCCGGACGGGCGACGAGCGTGCTACTTCGCGGCCTTCTTCGCGGTCTTGCGGACGGCCTTCTTCACGGCGGTCCTCTTCGCGGCGACCTTCTTCACGGTCTTCTTGGCAGCTGCCTTGGCCGCCGGCTTACCCGCGCCGACCGACTTCGCGACGCGCTTCACGACCTTCTTCGCCTGGGCGAACAGGCTCTCGGCGACGCCGGCGGCCTGCTTCGCCGTCTTGCGGACGGCTTTCTTTGCCTTCGTCGCGGTGGACTCCGCAGCGGCCTCCGCCTTCGACCTCTGGCGCAGGTCGGCCGCGTGCGCGCGTTTGTACGTCTGGATGTCCTTGAAGCTGCCATCGGCGTTGCGGACGGCGTAGAGCTTTTTGCCCGATCTGCTGCGCAGCGTGGTGCGGCGTGTCGCCATGCGTGTTCTCCAGGTTCCTGTCCGGGTCGCGGGGCCGTGCTACGTCGGCACACCTCGCTCGCGCAATTATGCGGACTTTGTCACCGTGTTGTCACGCCGGGCCCGACGATTTCGGCGTTGCCGGCACGACGACGACACCGTGGCGCGCAAGCGTGACGCCGACCGACGCGCCGGGCACGTGCGGCGACTCGACGTCGCTCGAGATCGCGAACAGCGCACCCACCGGCGTGTCCAGCGTGTACTCGACGACGCCGCCGAGGTACGACGCCTTGCGTACGGTCGCGGGCAGCGCATCGCCGCGCGGCGGACCGATCGCGATCGCCTCGGGTCGGATCGCCACGTCGACCGGGCCCTCGGGAGCGTCGCGGTGAGGGACCCGGGCGCGGAGCGGCCCGAGCGAGACCTCGCCCGTCGCTGCATCGAGACGCGCGAGGTGTCCCTGGACGCGGCTTGCGTCGCCCATGAATCCCGCGACGAAGCTGTCGCGGGGCGACTCGTAGAGCTCCCGCGGCGAGCCTTCCTGGGCGATCACCGCCCGGTTCATGACGATGATGCGATCGGACACCGCGAGCGCCTCGGCCTGATCGTGCGTCACGTAGACGACGGTCAGGCCGAGACGCTGCTGCAGCTCGCGGATCTCCTCGCGCATCTGTCGCCGCAGGCGGGCATCGAGGTTCGACAGCGGCTCGTCGAAGAGCAGCACCGCGGGCTCGAGCACCAGCGCGCGGGCCACGGCGACGCGCTGCTGCTGGCCGCCCGAGAGCTCCGAGGGCAATCGCTCGTCCATGCCCGAGAGGCCAACGGTGTCGAGCGCGGCGCGCGCGCGGGTGTCGGCGGCGGACTTCGGCGTGCCCGACACCACCAGGCCGTAGCGCACGTTCTCGAGCACGTTGAGGTGCGGAAACAGCGCGTAGCTCTGGAACACCATCGACACGTCGCGCTCGGCGGCCGAGCGCTCAGTGATGTCCTCGCCGCCGATCAGGATGCGTCCGGACGTCGGCATCTCGAGGCCGGCGACCATGCGCAGGATCGTGGTCTTGCCGCAGCCCGAGGGTCCGAGCAGGGTGACGAGCGTCCGCGGCTCGATCGCGAACGAGACCTCGCGCACCGCCACGATCGCGTCGTAGCGCTTGGTCACCGCGCGGAACTCGATGCCTGCGGCCTTCATCGTGCGATGCCTCCCGGGGTGCCTGGCTTCATGCCGCGGTGCCGCCGACCGCGCCCACGCCGGCGGGCGCCACCGCCACGCGCCGACCGAGGCGGCGCTCGCCGACCAGGCGCTGGATGATGAAGATCACCACGACCATGAGCACGATCAGCACGGAGCTGTAGGCGATGGCGACGCCGTAGTCGCCGTTGACGACGCGGTTGATGATGTACGTGGTGGCCCACTCGTACTCGGCGGAGACGAGGAAGATCACCGCGGAGACCGTCGTCATCGCGCGGACAAAGCTGTAGACGAGAGCCGCGATGACGGCCGGCTTGAGCAGCGGCAGCAGCACCGTGCGCAGCGTGGTGAAGCCGCGGGCGCGGAGTGTCGTGGCCGCTTCGTCGAGACTGCGGTCGATCTGGGACATCGCCGCCATGCCCGCGCGCACGCCGACCGGCATGTTGCGGAACACGTTGCATGCGACGAGGACCAGCGCGGTGCCGGTGATTTCGATCGGCGGCACGTTGAACGCGAGAATGTAGGACACGCCGATCACCGTGCCGGGAATCGCGAACGACAGCATCGTGCCGAATTCGAAGACGGATTGCCCGACGAAGCGCTGCCGGGTCAGCAGGTACGCGGCAAGGATGCCGAGCCCCGCGGTCAGCGGGGCAGCGATCGCCGAGAGCCTGACGGTGGTCCAGAACGAGTCCCACGCGGCACCGGTGAAGAGGAGCCCGTGGGGTCCCCACTCGACGCCGAACGCCTTCACGTAGTGCCTGAACGTCGGCGTGTAGTCGCGGCCCCAGGTCTCGACAAAGCCGCCGACGAGCGCCATCGCGTAGATGACGACCGTGAGGAACGCCCACGGCAGCACGACGCCGTAGCACAGCCGCCGCACGCCGTCGGGCAGCGGCGCGGGGAGGCCCGCGTCGCCCTTGCCGGAGAGGCCGGTGTACACCCTGTGCCCGAGCGCGCGACGCTGCAGGAAGAACGCGCCGAGCGCGAAGCCGAGCAGCACGATGCCGAGCGTCGCCGCGCGACCGGGGTCGAGCTGGGCGCCGACGACCGAGAAGAAGATCTCGGTCGACAACACGCCGAAATTGCCGCCGAGCAGGATCGGGTTGCCGAAGTCGGCGATCGACTCGATGAAACTGATCAGGAACGCGTTGGCGAGCCCCGGGCGCATCAGCGGCAACGACACGGTCGTGAACGTCTTCCAGCGGTCCGCGCGCAGCGTCTGCGCCGCTTCCTCGAGCGTCGGCGAGATGCCCTCGACGACCCCGATCAGCACGAGGAACGCGATCGGGGTGAATGCGAACACCTGCGCGAGCAGCACGCCTTGGAAGCCATAGATCCAGCGCGTCGGCTGCACGGCGAACGCCCACTCGAGGAACTGGTTGACGAGGCCGGAGCGGCCGAAGATCAGGATCAGGCCGAGGCCGATGACGAAGGGCGGCGTGATGATCGGCAGCACGGAAAGCACGCGCAGCAGCTGCTTGTGGCGGAACCGGGTGCGGGTGGCGATCAGCGCGAAGGCGAGGCCGAGGCCGGTGCAGGCGACCGCGCAGGCGACGGCGAGCGCCAGCGTGTTCCACGCCACGCCGCAGCGGGTGCCGCCGCCAACGCAGCCGAGACCCCAGATCTTGGCGGTGAACAGTCGATCCGTGAACGATCCCGGCGAGAAGCCGCCGTCGGCGCCTTCGACCGCCGAGAGCAGGATCTTGATCACCGGGAAGAACGTGAACATCGCCACCAGCAACGCGACTGCGACGACGCTGCCGGCGACGAAGCCGTCTCCCTTGAAGAACCCGCGCAGGGCGAGCCCGAGCGCGAACAGCATCGCGAACGCGGCGACGACGAGCGCGGCACCGAGACCCATGCCGTACTGACCGCCGATCCGGCCGAACGCGTTGCCGAGCGACTCGAAGGCGAAACCGCGCGGGCCGATCGCGAAGCCCTGCCCGAGCGTCCACGCCGCGCCTGCCGCGCCGGCGGCAAGCAGCAGGTTGCCCCGGGCGCGCCGCGGCAGTCCGGGCAGCAGCGCGAGCGCCGCGGCGGCAAGGAACATCGCGATCGGCCAGAGCCAGCCGCGGCCGTGCAGCGCCGCCTGGAGCACACCCGGCGCGGCGTCGCGGGAGTTGAATGCCGCGAGCCAGGCAGGCGACAACACGGACCCCTGCAGCATGTACCACGGGACCAGCAGGAATCCCGCCGCGCCCACGGCGAGCCAGGCGAGCAGCGGGTATCGTGGGCCGCGCATCGCGTCGGGCGCTCTAGGCGCGGAGCAAGGTCACCTTGGGCGGGCCATGTCAGTGGCGCCGGGCCGTCCCAAGCCACTGACCCGCCCCCTCGGGGGGCAGCGAACAAAGTGAGCGTGGGGGTCGTTTCATCCTAGCGGGCCGCGGCGTTGATCTCCTTCTCCCAGCGGTCGAGGAGTCGTTTGCGCTCGGTCGAGCTGCCGTACTTCGCGAAGTCGTAGCTGATGACCTTGACGTCGGTGAGCTTCGGCACCTGCGGCGGCAGCGGCACGTCGCGGTGGGTGGGGATGGCAAACTCCTTGACCTCGAGGCCGATCTTCTGGCCTTCCGCCGTCAGCGCGAAGTCGATGAACTTCCGCGCCGCGTCGAGGTTGCGCGTGCCCTTGATGATCGCGGTGGACCCGACCTCGTAGCCGACGCCCTCGCACGGCAGCACCGGATGGACCGGGAAGCCCCGCACGATCTCGTTGATCACGCCATGCAGCACCGTGCTGCCGATGGCGGTCTCGCCGCGGGTCACGGCGGCCATCGGGCCGATGCCTGAACGCGCGTAGGCATTGACGTTGGGATGGACGTCCTTCATGTACCGGAACGCCTCTTCCTCGCCGAACACCTGCACGAGCGACGCGAGCATCAGGTAGGCCGTTCCCGAGGAGTTCGGGTTGCCGAACATGATCTCGCCCTTGTAGACCGGGTTGGTCAGGTCCTTCCAGCAGCGCGGTACTGGCAGCTTCTTCTTCGCCACGATCTCGGTGTTGTAGCCGAGCGCGATGATGCCGCCGTAGACGCCGGAGACCCGATCCTTCGAAATGTCGGTGATGCGCCGTGCCCAGTCGTGCAGCCCGGCGACGTTGGGCGAGCGATAGGTCTCGAGCAGGCCCTCCTCGGCAGCCTGCAGGTAGGCGTCGCCCGGACCGGCCCACCAGACGTCACCCTTCGGGTTGTCCTTCTCGGCCTTGATCTGCGCGAGCATCTCGCCGGTGGCCTTCTGCAGCACCGCCACCCGCGTGCCGGTCGCTTTCTCGAAGCCGTTGGCCATGCCCTGGCACCAGGCGGTGTTGGGCGAGCTGCAGTAGAGGATCAGCTGCCCCTGCGCGAAGGCGGCGGGGGCGGCGAGCATGAACACGGCGGCGCGAAGGAGATTTTTCATGGCGGGTTGGCGCAGGTGGGGAGACTCGGCGTGGGGTGCGGCGGAATCACTTGGCGATCGAGCCGACCTCGCGGTCCCAGCGCTCGAGCAGCCGCTTGCGCTCCGCCGACGTGCCGTACTTTGCGGCGTCGTAGGCGATGAGCTTGATGTCGACCATTTTCGGCGACAGCGGCGACACCGGCGTCGCGGCGTTCGACGGCAGCTGGTACTGCTTCGCCTGCGCGCCGAGCGCCTGCGCCTTGGGCGACAGCGCCCAGTCGACGAACTTCTTCGCGTTGTCGAGGTTGCGCGCGCCCTTGATGATCGACAGCGAGCCGATCTCGTAGCCGGTGCCTTCGCAGGGGGCTGCGCCACGCGCCGGGAAACCCGCCTGCGCCTCGGTCACGACGTCGTGGATGAACGACACCGAGGCGAGCGTCTCGCCGCGGGCCACCGCCTTGATCGGCGCGACGCCGGAGCGCGGGTAGTTGTTGATGTTCGCGTGCAGCGCCTTCAGATACTTGAACGCCTCCTCCTCCCCGAACACCTGCACGAGGGTCGCAATCGCCGTGTAGGCCGTGCCGGACGCGTTCGGGTTGGCCATCTGCACCTCGTTCCGGTACTCGGGCTTGGCCAGGTCGCGCCAGCACGCGGGTGGCGGAAGCTTCTTCCGGGCGAGCAGCTCGGTGTTGTAGCCGATGCCGAGCACGCCGAGGTACATCCCGACGGTGCGGTACTTCGACTGCTCAGCCTGCCGTTGCGCCCAGGGATGCAACTGGCCGAGCATCGGCGAGCGGTACTCGTCAAGCAGGCCGAGCTCCGCCGCCTGCAGATGCGGGTCGCCGGTGCCGCCGAACCAGACGTCGAGCTTGGGATTGGCCTTCTCGGCCGAGATCTGGGCGAAGGACTCGCCGGATCCCTTGAGCGTCATCGCCACCCTGATGCCGGTCTCCTTCTCGAACTCGATGGCGGCGAGATTGCACCACTCGGCCTGCACCGGGCAGATCACGTTGAGCTGGCCCTGCCCGGCGGCCGGCGACGCCGCCGCGGCACCGACGGCGGCCAGCACGATGACGGCGCCCGCGCGGAGCGCGGGGCGGCGGAAGCGCATCATCTGGAGTTCCCCTGGTAGCCGGGCGGCGCACGCACGACCGCGCCGGTCCGGTGCGTTCACAATGCTGCAATAATCCGGCGCGGGCGACGGCGCGTCAATGGGACGGTGCCCGCCGCGCGATGCACGGAAGTTGACGTACCGCAAGATGCGCCCGGGGGGCATCTTGCGGCTTCTCCCTAGAATGGGGGCAACCGCCACGCACGGTGGCATCGGAGGACGCGATGAGCCTCGAGAAGGTGATCTTCGGCTTCTTCATCCTGCTGGCCGCGACGCTCAACTTCGGCTTCTTCCTCGGCGACATCGACAACCCCGCCCACCACAACATCTACGAGCTGTTCGCGGCCGTCGTGGTGAACCTGATCGCGACCGTGCTCAAGTTCGGCGATCGTACCCAGATCGGCGCCGTGCACCTCGCGACCAGCCTGGTCGCCGACCTCCAGCTGATCGCCGCCACCGTCGTGTGGGCCGTCGCGGTGCACGCGTCGCCTGCGGGGCTCGACGGTCACGCGATGGCCTCGATCGTCTCGCTCTCCGCCGGAGCGCTGTTCGCCAACGTCGTCTCGGTGGTGCTGCTGGTGATCGAGACCGTCTCCTTCCAGCGCCGCTAGGACGCGCGGTCAGCGTGAATCCGCTGCTCGCTTTCCTGCAGTCGGCGCTCGCGGGCGACGACGAAGCGGCACGAGCGCTGCCGAGAGCCGCGGCGCCTTCGTCCGCGATCTTCCTGATCCTGCGGCGGATGCGCACGCCGCTCGTCGTGCTGATCGCGATCTACGCGGTGAGCGTGCTCGGCCTGACGCTGATTCCGGGGCAGGACGGGGAGGGCGCGCCGTGGTCGATGGGCTTCTTCCACGCGTTCTACTTCATGAGCTACACGGCGACGACGATCGGCTTCGGCGAGATTCCGCACGCCTTCACCGACGCGCAGCGCCTGTGGGTCACGATCTCCATCTACCTCACGGTGATCGGCTGGGCGTACGCGATCGGCACGCTGTTCGCGCTGGCGCAGGACCGCGGCTTCCGGCACGCGCTTGCCGTGCAGCGCTTCGCGCGCAAGGTGCGCGGCCTGCGCGAGCCCTTCATCCTGGTGGCCGGCTACGGGCAGACCGGTTGCACGCTCGGGCGCTCGCTCGATGCGCTTGGACGTCGCTTCGTCGTCGTCGACATCGACCAGGCGCGCATCGACGACCTCGAGCTGGAGCCGCTCCGTGCCGACGTGCCGGGACTCGCCGCCGATGCGCGCAATCCCGAGCATCTCGTGCTTGCCGGCCTCGGTCACCGGCACCTGGAAGGCGTGATCGTCCTCACCAACGACGACGAGGCGAACCTCGCCGTCGTGATGTCCGCCGCGCTGCTGCGCCCCGACGTGCCCGTCGTCGCCCGGACCGTGTCGCGACCGATTGCCGAACGGATGCGCGCCTTCGGTCCGCCTGCGATCGTCAACCCGTTCGACCGCTTCGGCGACCTGCTGCGTGTCGCCCTGCGGGCTCCTGCGGCATTCCGCCTCATGGAGTGGCTCACCGGCGAGCCGGGAACCGAGCTGCCGCCGTCGCGCGAGCCGCCGCGGGGACGCTGGGTGATCTGCGGCTACGGCCGCTTCGGCCAGGAGGTCGCCGCGGACCTGCGCGCGGAGGGGCTCGACGTGACCATCGTCGAGCCCGGCGTGGCGGCCGCCGACGACCCGTCGATCATCGTCGGGTACGGCACCGAGCCCGATGTGCTCGAACGAGCGCGGCTCCGCGACGCCGCGGGACTCGTCGCCGCCACCGACAACGACACCACGAACCTGTCGCTGATTGCTGCGGCCCGCCGTGCCAATCCGGAGATGTTCGTCGTCGCACGGCGCAACGACCAGACCAATGCCCGGCTGTTCGCCGCGTCCGGAGCCGACTACGTGCTAGTGCCCGCGGAGCTCGTCGCGCACGAGGTGCTCGCGAGGATCACCGATCCGCTCGCCGCACGCTTCATCGAAACCGCTCCGAGGCACGGCGACGCGTGGGCAGCCGCGCTGCTGGCGCGCCTCGCCGAGCGGTGCGGCGCGCGCGTGCCGCTGCTGTGGCGCGCGCGCCTGACGCCGGACGGCGCTCCCGCGCTGGCGGCCTGGCTCGCGCAGGACCACGACCCCGTGACGATCGGCGAACTGCTGAGAGATCCGGCAGACCCCGACCAGTCGATCCGCGCGGTCGCCCTCGCCGTCGTCCGCGATGGCCGGTGGCATCGCGTGCCCGCGGACGACTTCGTGCTCGCCGCGGGCGACGAAATCCTGCTCGCCGGCCGTCGCTCCGCTCGGCACGCGCTGGCGACGACGCTGCACGTCCCGGCGGCGCGCGACCGCCTGCTGCTCGGTCCGCACTCGCCGGTGGGTTGGCTCTGGCGGCAACTCGCCGGCGACGAGCGCCCCGCTGGCCCGCGATGAGTCCCGGTTCCCCGCCATGAGTCCGAAGCGCGTCGGCGCGGACGATGGTCCATCGAGCGCGCTGCGGATCGGCGTCGATCTCGGTGGCACCAAGATCGAGGCGATCGCATTCGATGCCGGCGGCCGCGAGCTGCTGAGGCGTCGGGTGGCGGCGCCGCGTGACGACTACGGTGCGACGCTCGCCGCAGTCGCCGCGCTCGTCGCTGCAGTCGAGCACGACCTCGGCGCCGCGCCCGGACTCGCGCGCGTGGGCGTGGGGACGCCCGGCTCGCGTTCGCCGCGCACCGGCCTGTTGCGCGGCTCGAACTCGGTGTGGCTGAACGGCCAGCCGATCCGCGAGGATCTCGAGGCACGGCTCAACCGGCCCGTGGCGGTCGCGAACGATGCCAACTGCTTCGCGCTGTCCGAGGCGACCGACGGAGCGGGGGCGGGCGCGGCGGTGGTCTTCGGAGTGATCCTCGGCACCGGCGTGGGGGGCGGGCTGGTCGTGAACGGCCGCGTGCTCGAGGGACGCAACGCGATTGCCGGCGAGTGGGGACACAATCCGTTGCCGTGGGCTGCCGACGACGAACGTCCCGGCCCGGCCTGCTACTGCGGCCTTGCCGGCTGCATCGAGACGTTCCTGTCAGGGCCCGCGCTCGCGGCGGACCACGCGCGCAGCAACGGCGGCATCGCCGACGCCGCGACCATCGTGTCGCGTGCCGATGCGGGCGACGCGTCCTGCGTGCGCACGCTCGAACGCTACGAGTCGCGGCTCGCCCGCGCGCTCGCGCAGCTGATCAACATCGTCGACCCGGACGTGGTCGTGCTGGGCGGCGGGCTGTCCAACATCGCGCGGCTCTACGAAAGCGTGCCGCGCCTATGGAGCACGTGGGTGTTTGCCGATGCGGTCGACACGCGCCTCGTGCGCAACGTGCATGGCGACTCGAGCGGCGTGCGCGGCGCCGCGTGGCTGCCTCGCTGACGCGGCCCGGCGCGGACTTGCCGAATCGGCGCTGGCGCGCCGCGCCTCCCGTGCTCTAATGCCGACGCCGCGACAGACGGCGTTCGGGGAGGGGACGTGCACGCAGGCGTGCTGGTGGACGCGCTGAAGCGCATGCTGCGGGGCCGCGGGATCACCTATGCGGCGCTGGCGCATCGGCTCGGCCTCTCCGAGGCGAGCGTGAAGCGGATGTTCTCGCGTCGCGACTTCACGCTGCAGCGGCTCGAGGAGGTGTGCCAGGCGGCGGGAATCGACTTCGCCGAACTCGTGCACGCAGCCACCGACGAGCAGGCCGGCATGACCCACCTCACGGTCGAGCAGGAGCAGGAGATCGTCTCGGATCCGCGCCTGATGCTGATCGCGCTCTGCGCGGTGGGCAACTGGACCTTCGACGACATCGTGCAAACCTACGACATCCCGCCGCCGGAGGTGCTGCGCTACCTGGCGCGACTCGACCGGCGCCGCATCATCGAGCTCCAGCCGGGCAACCACATCCGTCCGCTGATCAGCCGCACGTTCTCGTGGCTTCCCGACGGACCGATCCAGCGCCATTTCCGCGAGCGGGTCGAGCACGAGTACCTCGGCAGCAAGTTCGACCGGCCGGGCGAGCTCTTCCTGTTCGTGAGCGGCATGCTGTCGCGGACGTCGACGGCCGAGCTGATCGCGCGACTGCGCAAGGTCGCGGGCGACTTCGCCGAGCTGCACAACGACGACCGCTCGCTGCCGCTGCCCGACCGGCACGGCACCAGCCTGCTGCTCGCCATCCGACCCTGGGAGCCACGCGCGTTTCGCGTGCTGCGCAGGGAAGGGCGCGACCCGGTGCCGGCCGGGCGCCTGCTGGCGCCTGCGCTGCCCGAGGCACCGGGTGCGAAGCGGCCGCGCGGCCGGGTCCGTCGTTCGACACCGGGTGCCTCCAGGTAGCACGCCGCGCACCCGCCAGTAGCGCGAGACGAGACTTCGCGCAAGGACCTTGTCGCGGTGCAGCAACGGCGCGAGGGTGAACGTACGGGCATGTGCCCGTGCAACCCCTCCCGAGGAGCTGCCATGAACACCGTCTCCAAGCGACTGGTCGCCACACTCGCGCTGCCGGCCGTCACGTTGGCGGGCTGCTACGTGATTCCGGTCGCGCCGGATGGCACGCCGATCTATCCCGCCGTGCCGATCGGCGTGCCGGCACCTGCGTATGTCGTGCCGGCGCCGGGCGTGCCGCCAGCGCACCTCTACGCGCCTGGCGGGGCGCCGACCGTCGCGGTCGCGCCGTCGAGCGCCGTGCTCACCGCGCGGCTGTATCCGGCGAACGAACAAGCCGCGCAGGAGGGCATGATCACCGGGACCGTCACCAACATGATGACCGGCAAGGGCCGCTTCCAGATGGAGTACAAGGGCGAGCTCCTCACCGGCGAGGCGACCCGCGTGCACGGCGACGAGCGTCGCGGCGTCGCGAGCGCCTACGGACCGCGCGGCACGTTCATGAGCTGCGACTACCAGATGAGCACGCCCTATCAGGGCGCGGGCACCTGCACGATGTCGAACGGCGCGAAGTACTCGGTGCACCTCGGCGGGTGACGTTCGGCGTGCGGGCGCCGAGCGCGTCCGCCCTCGCGCGGCGGGCCGGTGGGGAACGCGTTCCCGCCTCCCGGGACCGGCGCGCCGTCAGCGCCGCCGCGCGGCTTGCGCCGCCGGCGGCAGCAGGTCGTCCAGCAGGCGGTCCTTCTCCTCCCACATGCGGGCGATCCACGCCTGAACATCGGCACGGAAGGAGGGTGCCTCCGCTGCGCCCCCGCCGACGAGTTGGGGAGGGATCGGGCGCGTCTCGACCCGCACCACCACTTCCTCCATCCGGCCGCACAGGAGATCCCAGAACGTCGGCGTGCCGCGCGGGTAGGCAATCGTGACGTCGAGCAGCGCATGGAAGTCCTCGCCCATCGTGGCGAGCGCCACCGCCATCCCGCCGGCCTTGGGCTTCAGCAGGTGCCGGTACGGCGAGCGCTGTCGCGCGTGCTTCGCCGGCGTAAAGCGCGTGCCTTCGACGAAGTTGATGACCGACGTGGGGATGAGCTTGAACTTTTCGCAGGCACGCCGCGTGGTCTCGAGATCGCTGCGGCCGCCCGGCTTGCCGCGCTTCATGAACGGAAAGTCGAGTGCCCACCACGCGAGTCCGATCACCGGCACCCAGATGAGTTCGGACTTGAGGAAGAACTTGAGGAACGGGATGCGGCCGTGGAATACCTTCTGCAGCACCAGGATGTCGGTCCACGTCTGGTGATTGGGGCTGACGAGATACCAGCCGCGGGGGTTCAGGCCGTCGAGCCCCGTCACGTCCCACCGCGTGCGACCGACCGTGGCGATGATGAGGTCATTGAACGCGACCCACCGCGAGGCCAGCGCCATCAGTGCACGGTCGCAGAAGCGCCGCACGGACAGCGCGGGCACGGCGCGCTTGAACAGGGCGAACGGGATCATCGTCGAGAACACGACCAGGACATTCAGGGCGATGGCGACACCGCCGAGCGCCCCCTTGATCGACTGGAGCCACCGGTTCATGGGCGCAAGTATGCACGACCGCCCGCGCGGAGGCCGCGAGGGCCTGCGCGCGGGGCGTGCGAGGAACCGGCGGACGGGCCGGTCTACGCGGCCTTGGCGCTCGCCAGCGCCGCGTGCGCCGCAGCGAGCCGTGCGATCGGCACGCGGAACGGCGAGCAGCTCACGTAGTCCAGCCCGATCGCGTGGCAGAAGGCGATCGACTTCGGGTCGCCGCCGTGCTCGCCGCAGATGCCGACCTCGAGGTCCGGCCGGGTCCTGCGCCCGAGCGCCACGCCGACCTGCATCAGCTTGCCCACGCCGTCCTGGTCGATCGTCGCGAAAGGATTCTCCGGCAGGATGCGCTTCTCGAGGTATTCCTGCAGGAAGCCGGTTTCCGCATCGTCGCGCGAGATGCCGAACGTGGTCTGCGTGAGGTCGTTGGTGCCGAAGGAGAAGAACTCGGCGAACGTCGCGATCTTGTCGGCCGTGAGCGCGGCGCGCGGGATCTCGATCATCGTGCCGAACTGGTAGCGCACGCGGATGCCTTGCTCCTTCGTCACCGCGGCGGCCTCGGCCTCGAGGATCGCCCGTTCGACCCTGAGTTCGTTCGTGTGCGCGGTGAGCGGGATCATGATCTTCGGCTTCACCTTGATGCCCTCGCGTGTGCAGGCGCACGCGGCTTCGAGGATCGCCCGCACCTGCATCCGTACCAGGGACGGCAGGTGGATGCCGAGCCGCACGCCGCGCAGGCCGAGCATCGGGTTGGCCTCGCGCATCGCTTCGACCGCGGCGAGCAGCTTCCGCTTCTGCGCGAGCGTCCCGGCGAGCCCGAGCGGGTCGGCGCCGGCGGCGAGCTCCCTGCCGGCGATGGATTGGCGCGTCTCGAGCTCCGTCACGTCGTGCAGCAGGACGTCGTGGCTCGGCAGGAACTCGTGCAGCGGCGGGTCGATCAGCCGGATCGTGACGGGCAGGCCGTCCATCGCGCGGAACAGCCCTGCGAAATCCTCGCGCTGGATCGGCAGCAGCTGCGCCAGGCACTCCGCCTGTTCGGCGTCGTCTGCCGCCAGGATCATCTTCTGCACGATCGGCAGCCGCTCGGTCTCGAAGAACATGTGCTCGGTGCGGGTGAGCCCGATGCCCTCGGCGCCGTAGCCGCGAGCGCGCTCGGCGTCGCGCGGGTAGTCGGCGTTGGCCCAGATGCCCAGCGTGCGGAAGCTGTCGGCCCAACCGAGCAGCTTCAGCAGATAAGGGTCGTTGAAGTCCGGCACGACGGTCTCGAGCGCCCCGGCAAACACCTCGCCGGTGGTGCCGTCGATCGACACCGGGTCGCCCTCGCGGAAGGTGCGGTTGCCGACGACGAAGCTGCGCGACTTCTCGTCGACTTCGAGCGTGGCGACGCCCACCACCGCGGGCTTGCCGAACTGCCGGGCGACGAGCGCAGCGTGGCTCGTGCGTCCGCCACGCGAGGTGAGGATGCCGCGCGCCGCCAGCATGCCGTGCACGTCGTCCGGCTTGGTCTCGGGCCGGACCATGATCACCGCCTTCTTCTCGTCGCGCGCCCACCGCTCGGCGGTGTCGGCGTCGAAGGCCAGGAGGCCGGAGGCGGCGCCCGGAGAGACGTTGAGACCGGTGGCGATCAGGTCCCCGCGCGCCTTCGCCGCCTTGCGCACCGAGATGTCGAACTGCGGGTGCAGGAAGAAGTCGACGTGGTCCGGCGTCACGCGCTGCACGGCCTGCGCGCGGGTGATCAGGCGCTCGCCCGCGAGGTCGACGGCGATCCGCACCGCCGCCTGCGCGGTGCGCTTGGCGTCGCGCGTCTGCAGGATCCAGAGCTTGCCGCGCTCGACCGTGAACTCGATGTCCTGCGTGTCCCGGTAGTGACGCTCGAGCTTGCGGCAGGCGGCCGCGAACTCGCGCCAGACGCGGGGCATCGCCTCGGCGAGCGTCGCGATGCGGTTGGTGACGCGCGTGCCGGCGACCACGTCCTCGCCCTGCGCGTTGGCGAGCCAGTCGCCCTCGATCTCGGGCTGGCCGTCGGTGACGTTGCGGGTGGTCACCACGCCGGTCGCAGAACCTTCGCCGAGGTTGCCGAACACCATGGTCTGGATGTTCACCGCGGTACCGAGGTCGTGCGCGATGCCCGCGGCGTTGCGGTAGTCGATCGCGCGCTTGCCGTTCCACGAGCGGAACACCGCCTCGACGGCGAGCCGCAGCTGCTCGATCGGGTCGGTGGGGAAGGGCTTGCCGGTGCGCTCGCGCACGATCTCCTTGAACTCGTCGGTGATCGCGGCCAGATCGTCGGCGGCGAGATCGGCATCGTTCGAGATGCCACGCACACCGCGATGCCGGGCGAGCACTTCCTCGAACGGCTCGTCGGGCAGCCCGAGCACGACCGTGCCGAACATCTGCACCAGGCGGCGGTAGGCGTCGAAGGCGAACCTGCGGTCCGACGAGAGCGCCGCGAGGCGCGCGGCGACGGTGTCGTTCATGCCGAGGTTCAGCACCGTGTCCATCATGCCGGGCATCGAGAACTTGGCGCCGGAACGGCAGGAGACGAGGAGCGGGTTGCGCGCATCGCCGAAGCGCTTGCCGGTCTCTTTCTCGACGCTGGCAAGCGCCTTCGTCAGCTGGTCCCACAGCCCCGGCGGGAAGCCGTCCGAGGCGAGGTAGGCGTTGCACGCTTCCGTGGTCACGATCAGGCCGGGAGGTACCGGCAGCCCCAGCTTCGTCATCTCGGCGAGGTTCGCGCCCTTGCCGCCGAGCAGCGCCTTCATCGAAGCGTCGCCCTCGTCGAACAGATAGACCCACTTGGTGCGCGGGGCGCGCTTGGTGGCGGCGCGGCGGATCGAGAGCTTCTGCGCCGGCTTCTGCAGCCGGGAACGTGCGACGGGGCGGGACATGACGTGCCTTGGATGGTTCGCGGGGCCGTCGGCGTGAGTCGGTTGCACGGAACGCATGCGCGTCACCCGCACGACCCCGGCGCGGGGACACCACGGCAATTGTCGGCGCGCAGCGCCGGACTTTCCATGACGGTAGTCAACATACCGACCGCGGAGCACGTGCCGCGGCCGGGGCGGTGCCGCGCCGGGCCTACATGTTCGGGTAGTTCGGGCCGCCGCCGCCTTCGGGCACCACCCAGTGGATGTTCTGCCGGGGGTCCTTGATGTCGCAGGTCTTGCAGTGCACGCAGTTCTGGGCGTTGATCTGCAAGCGGGGATTCTGCCCTTCCGTGACGATCTCGTAAACGCCCGCCGGGCAGTAGCGCGTCTCGGGGGCGTCGTAGCGGGCGAGGTTGACGGCGATCGGGACCGCGGTCGTCTTCAGCGTCAGGTGCGCCGGCTGGTCCTCCTCGTGGGCCACGCTGGACAGGAACACCGAGGAGAGCCGGTCGAAGGTGAGGACGCCGTCCGGCTTCGGGGTAGTCGATGGGGGCATTCGGCCTTGGGGCGAGCTGCTCGTGGTCGGGGCCGGGGTGGTGCAGCGTCCACGGGGCCCTGCCGCCGAACACGACCTGGTCGATGCCCCACGGAGCAGCGAGCCCAGCGGCGAGTCCGTTGGCCATGAGCGGGCTTGAAGTTGCGCGCGCGGTGCAGCTCGTCGTGCAGCCAGCTCTTCTCGAAGGCGAGGGGGTAGGCGCGCCAGCTCGTCGCGGGCGCGGCCGGCGGCCACGGCGTCGAAGATCGCCTCGGCGGCCAGCATCCCGGACTTGATGGCGGCGTGGCTGCCCTTCACGCGCGCGGCGTTGAGGAAGCCCGCGTCGTCGCCCACCAGCGCGCCGCCGGGGAAGACGAGCTTCGGCAGCGCCTGCAGCCCCCCGCGTTGATGGCGCGCGCCCCGTAGGCGAGCGCGCTTGCCGCCCTCGAGAAGGGCCGGATGGCCGGGTGCGTCTTGAAGCGCTGGAATTCCTCGAAGGGCGAGAGGTAGGGGTTCGAGTAGCCCAGCCCCACCACGAGGCCCACGGAGACCTGGTTGCTCCTCGAGGTGGTACATCCACGAGCCGCCGTAGGTGTCGTCGTCCAGCGGCCAGCCGGCGCCGTGGATGACGAGCCCGGGCTGGTGCTTCGCGGGGTCGATCTCCCACAGCTCCTTCAGGCCGATGCCGTAGACGGCCGGGTCGCGGCCGTCGCGCAGGTCGAAGCGCTCCTGGAGCTGCTTGCCGAGGTGGCCGCGGCAGCCCTCCGCGAAGATCGTGTACTTCGCGTGCAGCTCCATGCCTCGGCGTAGCGGGCGGTCCTTCTCGCCGTTCCTGCCGATGCCCGCGTCGCCCGTGGCCACGCCCGCACGCGCGCCCTCGCTCGTCGAAGAGCACCTCGGCCGCGGCGAAGCCGGGGTAGATCTCCACGCCCAGCGCCTCGGCCTGCGTCGCCCAGCCAGCGGCAGAGGTTGCCCAGGCTCGCGACGTAGTAGCCGTGGTTCCTGAAGCAGGACGGCAGCAGCCAGTCCGGGACCTGCGTCGACGCCGCTCGCGAGAGGAACAGGAAGCGGTCCTCGGTCACCGGCTGGTTGAGGGGCGCGCCCCTTTCCTTCCAGTCGGGGAAGAGCTCGGCCAGCGCCTTCGGGTCGATCACCGCGCCGGAGAGGATGTGGGCGCCGATCTCGGAGCCCTTCTCGAGCAGGCACACGCGAGACCTCGGCGCCCTTCTCGGCGGCGAGCTGCTTCAGCGCGGATCGCGGTGGCGAGGCCCGGCGGGGCCGCCGCCGACCACGACGACGTCGTATTCCATCGATTCGCGGCGTCATGGCGTGCCCGGCCGGGGGCGGGCACGGAAACTGTGTTGATTTGGCTCATGTCGGAGTGCCGGTGCCAGATTACCTGTCGGGGTCCTGAGCACCGAGCCGGAGATGCCCGAAGGGCGCCCGAGGGCGATGGGACCCTGGGCGATTACGCTGCTCGATGATACGCGGGCTTCGGCGGGCTTCGCCGTGCTGGCCTGGCGCAAGATCGCCATCTTCCGCGCGCCTGCAGCCGGAGGTGCGCTGGGACCGGCCCGGCGAGCGCCTCGCGGCGGGTCTGCGCGATGGGCTTCCGGCCAGTCGCGCATGGTGGCCGGCGAGTGGAAGCCGGGCATCATGCACGCGGCGATCTTCCTCGGCTTCTGCGCGCTGCTCGTGCGCAAGCTCCACCTCATCGTGATCGGCTACGACCCGCTCGCCGTCATCCCCGGCGCGGCGGGCGCGGCCTACGCGGCGTTCAAGGACTTCGTCGAGGTCGCGGTGCTGGCCGCGGTGGCCTACGCGTTCTGGCGGCGCTTCGTCGCTGAAGCCCCGGCGCCTGGAGCCCAACCGCGAGGCGATCCTCATCCTCTCGCTGATCCTCGTCGATCATCGTCTCGGACTTCCTCTTCGACGGCTTCCGCTTCGTGATGCTACGCCGCCGACGCGGGCATCGCCCACGAGCGCGCCTTCGCCCCGGTGGGCGCGGCCGTCGCCTGCGCTCTTCGCGGGGCCATCGCCCGCGGCGCTGGCGCATCGGGCTGCAGGCGTCCTACTGGGTGCAGATGATCACGGTGTTCTCCTTCCTCGTGCTGCTGCCGCTGGGCGAGCACTTCCACATCGTGACCGCGCTGCCGGCGCGTGTTCCTCGCGCGCGAGACGCCGCTGAACCGGGTGCCCTCCGTCGACCTCGAGGCGATCATGGCCGACGACGCGGGCGACGACATGAAGGTGGGCGCGAAGACCGCGCGCCGACCTCGTGTGGAAGGACGGCCTTCGACGCCTTCACCTGCACCGAGTGCGGCCGCTGCAAGGATTCCTGCCCCACGTTCCTCACCGGCAAGCCGCTCGCGCATGAAGTGGGTGAACGATTCCCTCAAGCACCACCTGCTCGAGCAGCGCGAGGCGATCGTCGCGGGCCAGGCGAGGCGGACCTGCCGGCGCTCGTGGCCGAGGTGATCAAGGAGGAGACGCTCTGGGCCTGCACCACCTGCGGCTACTGCGAGCGCGCCTGCCCCATCGGGCTCGAGCACCTCGGGCGCTTCTACCGCCTGCGCCAGCACCAGGTGATGATGGAAGGCGCCTTCCCGCAGGAGCTGAAGGCCGTCTTCGACGCCTACGAGAGCCAGTCGCAACCCGTGGGGGCTGCCGGCGGACACGCGCGGCGACTGGGCGAAGGAGCTGGGCGTGCCGGTGCTCGAAAGCGCGGAGCAGGCGAAGCGACATCGACTGGCTCTTCTACGTGGGCTCGGCGCAGTCGTTCGACGCCGCGCGCAGAAGACGGCCAGGGCGTTCGTGCAGATCCTGAGGCCGCGGGCGTGCGCTTCGCGATCCTCGGGCGCGCGCGAGGGCTCCACCGGCGAGTGCGTGCGCCGCGCCGGCAACGAGATGCTCTTCCAGTCGCTCGCCCAGGCGCTGGTGGAGACGCTGAACGGGCTCGGCGTGAAGCGCATCGTCACCTGCGACCCGCACGCGTTCAACTCGCTCAGGCAACGAGTATCCGGAGTTCGGCGGGCACTTCGAGGTGGTGCACCACACGCAGCTCATCGACCAGCTGATCCGCGACGGGCGCATCGCGCCGCGGACGATCGCCTTCGACGGCGTGCTCTACCACGAGCCCTGCTACCTCGCGCGCCACAACGGCGAGTACGAGGCGCCGCGCCGCGTGCTGGCGGCCATCTCGACGGACGCGCCGCTCGGAGTTCGCGCTCGCCCGCGACAAGGCGATGTGCTGCGGGGCCGGCGGCGGGCGCATGTGGATGGAGGAGCACATCGGCAAGCGCATCAACGTGCTGCGCGCCGAGCAGGCCCTCGAGCGCCGCCCCGCGACGATCGCGACCGCCTGCCCCTACTGCGCGATCATGCTGCGCGACGGCCGTGGCCACTCGGGCGCGGCGACGACGTGCGCGTGCTCGACGTGGCCGAGCTGGTTGCCGCTTCGCTTGCTGCCGCCGCGCCGACGCCGGCCGCCCTGCGATGACCGCTCGACGATGACTGCCCACCACGCCCATCCCCGCCTGCTCGTGCACACGTCGATCCAGCCGATCCGCTGGGGGGACATGGACGCGCTCGGGCACGTCAACAACACCGTGTACTTCCGCTACATGGAGCAGGCACGGATCGAGTGGCTGTTCGCGCAGTCCGGCACGCACGACCCCTACGCCACGAGCAGCGGCCCGGTGATCGTCGACGCGAGCTGCACGTTCCTGCAGCCGCTGGTGTATCCCGGCGACGTCGAGGTGCGGATGTACCTCGCCGCGCCGGGCGAGAGCAGCGTCGGCAGCTTCTACGAGATCCTGAAGGACGGCCGACGCTACGCCGAAGGCGCCGCGAAGATCGTGTGGATCGACCTCGCCACCGGGCGATCCACGCCGCTTCCCGAAACGATCACCGGCCCGCTGCGCGCGCTCGCCGCGCCCCGAACCGACAGTCCGACATGACCGCCAAGCTCTGGGAGCCGCCGGCGCATCGCATCGCCCAGGCCAACGTCACCGCGTTCGCGCGCAGGATGGAGGAACGCCACGGCGTCGGCCTGCCGGACTACGCCGCGCTGTGGCGCTGGTCGATCGATGCGCCGGAAGCCTTCTGGGCGGCGGTGTGGGACTTCTGCGGCGTGATCGGACACGCGCGGCGAGCGCACGCGGTCGACGGCGGAAGATGCCCGGCGCGCGGTTCTTCCCGGAGGCGAGGCTCAACTTCGCCGAGAACCTCCTCGGCGCAGGGCGCCGGAGGGACGGCGACGCGATCATGTTCCGGGGCGAGAACCGCGTGCGCGCCGCCTCGCGAACGCCGAGCTGCGCGACCAGGTCGTCGCGCGTGCAGCGGCGCTCGCGGCGGCCGGCGTCGGCGGGCGACCGCGTGGCCGGCGTTCATGCCCAACATGCCGGAGACCGTCGTCGCGATGCTCGGCGCCGGCTGCGCTCGGCGCCGTGTGGACCTCGTGCTCGCCGGACTTCGGCGTGCAGGGCGTGGTCGACCGCTTCGGCCAGATCGAGCCGCGCGTGCTCTTCTGCTGCGACGGCTACTGCTACGACGGCAAGGCGCATCGACATGCGTCGCCGCGCATCGCGGAGATCGTGCCGCGAGCTGCCGACCGTCGAGCGCGCGGTGATGGTGCCCTACCGTCGGTGACGCGCCGACCTCGCCGGCGGTGCCGCGCGCGACGTGGCCGCGACTTCGTGGCGCACGTCGCGCCGACGCCACTCGCCTTCGCGCGCCTGCCGTTCGACCACCCGCTCTACATCCTCTATTCCTCGGGCACCACCGGCGTGCCCAAGTGCATCGTGCACGGCGCCGGGGGCACGCTCCTGCAGCACCTGAAGGAACATCGTCCTGCACGGCGACCTGAAGCGCCGGCGACCGGCTCTTCTACTTCACCACCTGCGGCTGGATGATGTGGAACTGGCTGGTGAGCGGGCTGGCCGTCGGGGCCACGCTGGTGCTGTACGACGGCTCGCCCTTCCGTGCACGATCGCGGCCGATGCTCTGTCGACTTCGCCGACGCCGAGGGCATGACGCACTTCGGCACCAGGGCCAAGTTCTCGACGCGCGCCGAGAAGGCGGGCCTCGAGCCGCGCGAGACGCAGCGCTCGACGGCTGCGCACCGATGTTCTCCACCGGCTCGCCGCTCGCGCCCGAGGGCGTTCGACTACGTGTACGCGAGCCGTAAGGTGGACCTGCAGCTTTCGTCCATCCGCGGCGGCACCGACATCGTCTCCTGCTTCGTGCGCGGCACCCCGATCTCGCCGGTCTGGCGCGGCGAGATGCAGTGCCGCGGGCTCGGCATGAAGGTCGAGGTCTTCGAGCGGCGGGCCAGCCGCACTCGGGGCGAGACGGGCGAGCTCGTCTGCACGGCGCCGTTCCCGACGATGCCGCTGGGGTTCTGGAACGATCCGGACGGCACGCTAAGTATCGCGCCGCCTACTACGAGGGAGTACGAGAACGTCTGGTGCCACGGCGACTGGAGCGCGGTGACGCCCCACGGCGGCATGGTGATCTACGGCCGCTCGGACACGGTGCTGAACCCCGGGGGCGTGCGCATCGGCACGGCCGAGATCTACCGGCAGGTGGAGCGCCTGGACGAGGTGGTGGAATCGATCGTCGTCGGGCCAGGACTGGCAGGGCGACGTGCGCGTGGTGCTCTTCGTGAAGCTGCGCGACGGGCTCGCGCTCGACGCGGCCCTGGTGAAGCGGATCAAGGACACCATCCGCAACAACACGACCCCGCGCCACGTGCCGGCCGTCGTCGCGCAGGTGGGCGACATCCCGCGCACGAAGTCCAACAAGATCGTGGAGCTCGCGGTCCGCGCGGCGGTGCACGGGCAGCCGGTGAAGAACATGGACGTGCTCGCGAACCCCGAGGCCCTCGAGCAGTTCCGCAACCGCCCGGAGCTCAAGCAGTGACGCGCCCCGCGGCATGGTGTTGGGGTCGCCCGGGGAGGGCGCCGTGACGGCGCCGGGTCTGCTGCGCGCCGACACGTCGATGCTGCTCGTCGTCGACGTGCAGGCGCGCCTCGTGCCCGCGATCCACGAGGGTGCCGCGGTGGTCGAGCGCATCGTCTGGCTGGTGCGCCTCGCCCAGGCGCTGGGCGTGCCCGTCGCCGCGACCGAGCAGTACCCGCGGGGGCTGGGACCCACCGTGCCGGCGTTGGCGGCGCTGCTCCCCCAGCCGCTATCGTCGGCGAGAAGGTGCACTTCTCCTGTGCGGCCGCGGAGTGCCTGCCTGCGCTGCCGGGCGCGGCGCGGCCGCAGGTGGTGCTCGCCGGCACCGAGGCGCACGTGTGCGTGCTGCAGAGCGCCTTCGGCTGCGCGGCCATGGGGCGCGAGGTGTTCGTGGTCGCCGACGCGGTCGCCTCGCGCGACCCCGCCAACCGCACGCTGGCCCTCGAGCGCATGGGCCGCCGGGGCATCCACGTCGTATCGCGCGAGATGGTCGGGTTCGAGTGGCTCGAGCGCGCCGGCACCGGGCGCTTCCGCGAGATCTCCCGCGAGTTCCTTCGCTGAGGCGCGGGCGGTCGTGAATTTCCTCGCGGTGCTCATCGCGCTCGGCGTCGAACAGTGGCGGACGTTCGCATGGCGCGACGCGATTGCCCGCACCTTCGTCCGCTACGCGCGCGATCTCGAGCGCAAGCTCAACGGCGGACGCCGGGAACAGGCGCTGCTCGCCACGGCGGCCGCGGTGCTGCCGCCCGTGCTCATTGCGCTCGCCGTCTACTACGCGGCCCGCGGCATTCACCCGCTGCTGGGTCTCGCGTGGAACGTGCTGGTGCTCTACAGCGTGATGGGGTTCCGCCGCTTCTCGCACGCGGCGTCGGCGATGGTCGAGGCGTTCAGCGGCAACGACGTGGTGGCCGCCCGCCGCGCGCTCGCAGCGTGGCGCGGCGGCTACACGGCCGAGCTGTCGTCGCAGGAAGTCGCCCGGCTCGCGGTCGAGCGCGGCCTGGTCGACGCCTACCGGCAGGTGTTCGCGGTGCTGTTCTGGTTCGCCGTGCTGCCCGGCCCCGCGGGCGCGGTGATGTACTGGTGCGTCCATCTCCTTGCGCGCGAGTGGGCGGGGGTTGCGCCCGGCGAGGAAGGACACGCCGTTGACGCGCTCGCGCGCGCTGTTCGGCGAGCCGGTGCGCGGACTCCTCCACCTGCTCGACTGGGTGCCAGTACGGCTCACCGCCCTGTCGTTCGCGATCGTCGGCGATTTCGAGGATGCGGCGTACTGCTGGCGCATGCAGCCCGAGACCTGGAAGACCGAGGAGGGCGGCGTGCCGATGGGCCTGCTGCTGGCGAGCGGCGCCGGCGCGCTGGGCGTGACGATTGGCGGACCGCTCGCCATGCCGGCCGGGCCACCGCGCCTGCGGCCGGAGCTCGGTCTGGGCGATCCGGCCGAGCCCGAGATCCTGCCGTCCGCGATTGGCCTCGTGTGGCGCGCGCTGATCCTCTGGCTGCTCGTGATCCTGCTCGTCACGCTCGCCAATCTCGCGCCGTAGCCGGCGGCGCCACGCACGGCCAACAGGCTGTCTAGCGGCCGAGCTGTCGGGCGCCCTTGCTCTCCCCGATCATCGCGTGCATCAGCGCGATGCGGTGCGGCGCGATCGCGCCGCGTGCAGCGGCCTCCTGCACGGCGCAACCCGGCTCGCGGTCGTGCCGGCAGTCGCGGAACCGGCAGTGGCCGAGATGGGGTCGAATGTCGACGAACGCCGCTGGAATGTCCTCAGGCACGAGATGACCGAGGCCGAACACCCGCATGCCCGGGGAGTCGACGATCCAGCCGCCGCGGGGATCGTCGGGGATCGGATGCAGCGTCGTCTCCGTCGTCGTGTGCCGGCCTGTCGCGAGCGCGGCCGACACCTCGCCGACGCGCGCGGCGGCGTCAGGTGCGACGGCGTTGATGATCGTGCTCTTGCCCATGCCCGATTGCCCGACCAGCACGGCGTGCTCACCGTGCAGGCGGGCGAGCAGCGGTCCCGGGTCGCGCTTCGCCGACAGCGGCTGCAACGCGTAGCCCAACCGGCGCCACGGCGCGAGTCGCTCGAGGAAGGTGTCGAAGCCCGGCAGGTCGGACTTGTTCGCGACCAGCAGGGAAGCGACAGCCTTCGGCCTCGGCGGCGACCGTCCACCGGTCGACGAGTTCGAGGTCGGCCGGCAGGTCCGGTGCGACGACGCCGACCGAGCAACGTGATGTTCGCCGCGATCAGCTTCTCCTTGAAGGCGTCGGAACGGTAGACGAGGTTGCGGCGCGGCTCGATCGCCTCGATCGTGCCGCCGCCCGTCGCGCGGCCACCCTGACGCGGTCGCCGCACGCCGGCGCGGCGTGCCGCCCCTTCAGCAGGCACACGAGCGTCGACCCATCGTCCAGTCGGACCGCGAAGCGCCGCCGTCGGGCGGCGACGACCGTGCCCGCGTCCACGGGGTTGGGGGAGCTCACAGCCCTGCGAGCGGCATCAACGCTGCAAGGCCTCGACGCGGGCGGCGCAGATCAGGTCGTTCCCGGTGACCCCGCCCGCGTCGTGCGTCGAGTACGACACGACGACGCGGTTGTAGTGGACCGAGAGGTCCGGGTGGTGGTCGGCGCGGTGCGCGATCCAGGCGACGGCGTTCACGAACGCCATGGTCTCGTGGTAGTTGGCGAAGCGGTAGGTC
Organism: uncultured beta proteobacterium; assembly: GCA_963765065.1. Taxonomy (GTDB): domain Bacteria; phylum Pseudomonadota; class Gammaproteobacteria; order Burkholderiales; family Casimicrobiaceae; genus VBCG01. The sequence continues at coordinate 105,731 of CAVXVH010000015.1, forward strand.
TTCGCGATGCGATCGGCGACGTGCGTCCATCCGGGGAGAGCCGCCAGCGACTCCGCGATCGCGGCCTCGGCGAGCGTGGGCGCGCCACGGATCAGCGTGCGCGCGGCGAAGGGTTCCGGTGTTGCTGGCATGGCGTCGTTCCTTGGACGTGCGGTGCGGGGGATCGGGGCAGCATGGCGAGGATCGTCGGACGCCTTCCCTGGCTCGGCGGCGACCGGCGGGGACGCCGGCGCGAGCGATGCGAGCCGCGCGACACGCTCACCCGCGGGCGGGTGCGAATCGTAGAACGCCGAGTGTACGGGATCCGGCGTCAGCGTCGCGGCGTTGTCCTCGTAGAGCTTGACCAGCGCGCGCACGAGCGCGGGCCCGCCGGAGATGCGGGCGGCGAAGGCATCGGCCTCGAACTCGTGGCGGCGCGAATATTGCGCCGCGAGCGGAGCGAGCGCGAACGTGAACACCGGCAGCACGAGCGCGAACAGTGCCAGCGCGACCCCCGGACGCGCGAGGGCCGCGGGGAGGAGGTCGGCGGGGACACCGAGGCCCGCGTAAAACCACGGTTTGCCGGCCAGCCAGGCGAGCAGCGCGAGGAACGCGAGCGAGGCGACGGCCGACCACGCGATGCGCTTCGCGATGTGCTTCAGCTTGAAGTGGCCGAGCTCGTGGGCGAGCACCGCCTCGAGCTCGTCGCCGTCGAGGCGGGCGAGCAGCGTGTCGAAGAACACGACGCGTTTCGAGTGGCCGAGTCCGGTGAAGTACGCATTGCCATGGCCGCTGCGGCGGCTGCCGTCCATCACGAACAGTCCGGCGCTCGAGAACCCGCAGCGCGCGAGCAGCGCCTCGATCCGCGCGCGCGCGCTGCCGGCGGGAAGCGGCTCGAACTTGTTGAACAGCGGTGCGATCACGGTGGGGTAGAGCACGAGGACCAGCAGCTGGAATGTCATCCACGCCGCCCAGGTCCAAAGCCACCATTGGGGGCCGGCCGCGCGCATCAGCCACAGCGCGAGGACGAGCAGGGGCAGGCCCGAGCGCGGCCGCCACCGCCACGCCCTTCGCGAGGTCGGCGAGCCACAGTCCGAGCGTCATGCGGTTGAAGCCGAAGCGCTCTTCGACGACGAAGGTCGAGTACCACGAGAACGGCAGGCTCACGGCGGCGCTGACGACCGCGAGCCCCGCGAACAGCGCGACGTCTGCCACAGCGGGCCCACGCCGAGCCCACCGGTCCAGCGCACCAGGAGCGCGAGGCCGCCTCCCAGCGTCAGCCCGAGGAGCACCAGCGCGTCGACGATGGTCTCGATGCGGCCGAGCTTCTGCTTCGCGATGGTGTAGTCGGCGGCCTTCTGGTGCGCGGCGAGGCCGATGCGATCGGCGAAGGCCGCGGGCACGCGATCGCGATGCCGCTCGACGTGGTCGATCTGGCGCAGCGCGAGCCAGAGGCGCGTGGCGAGCATTGCCACCAGAGCAACGACAAACAGGACGGTGAAAGCCGAGGTCATGGCGTGATCGAGACGGACATCGTCCGGGGCCGGGCGGGGCCGCGGCGGTCGGGCTCACCACACTGTGCGAAAATCACTTTTTCATTTTACGCGAACATCATGGCGGCGGACCCCGACCGGCTGATCTGGATCGACCTCGAGATGACCGGGCTCGTTCCCGACCGAGACCGCATCATCGAGATGGCCATCGTGGTCACCGACCACGATCTAGCGCCGGTCGCGGTGTCGCCGGTGTGGGTCGTGCACCAGGACGATGCGACGCTCGCCGCGATGGACGCGTGGAACCAGGGCACGCACGGCCGCTCGGGCCTGATCGACCGGGTCAAGGCATCGACCGCAAGCGAGGCGGACGTCGAGGCGGCGGCGCTCGCGTTCCTCAGGGAGCTCGTGCCGGCCAAGGCGTCGCCGATGTGCGGCAACTCGATCTGCCAGGACCGTCGCTTCCTGGCCCGCTGGATGCCGACGCTCGAGGACCATTTCCACTATCGCAACCTGGACGTCTCGACGCTGAAGGAGCTGGTGCGGCGCTGGAAGCCGGACCTCTTGAAGGGCGTGCCGAAGGAGGGCAAGCACGAGGCGCTGGCCGACGTCTACGAGTCGATCGACGAGATGCGCTACTACCGCGAGCATTTCCTGCGCGTCTGAGGCCGGTGGCCGATGAAGTTCTGCAGCACCTGCGGTTCCCCGCGCATCGAGCTCCGTGTCCCGGACGGCGACACGCACGCGCGGCACGTCTGCGCGGAATGCGGCCGCGTCCACTACGTGAACCCGAAGGTCGTGGTCGGCTGCCTGCCCGAGTGGGAGCACCGCATCCTGCTCTGCCGGCGGGCGATCGAGCCGCGCTACGGCCTGTGGACGCTGCCGGCGGGCTTCCTCGAGATCGGCGAGTCCGTCGTCGCGGGTGCGGCGCGCGAGACGCTCGAGGAGGCGAATGCCCGCGTCGAGGTCGGCGAGCTCTACTCGCTGGTCAGCCTGCCCCAGATCGGGCAGGTCTACATGATGTTCCGCGCGCGTCTTTCCGGCCTCGACTTCGGTCCCGGCACCGAGAGCCTCGAGGTGCGGCTGTTCGAGGAGCACGAGGTGCCGTGGGAGGCGCTCGCGTTCCGCACCATCGGCCGGACGCTGCGCAACTACTTCCTCGATCGCAAGCAGGGCGCGTTCCCGCTGCACGTGTCGTCGCTCGAACGACGCCCGCCGCCCGCGCTGTTCCCGCTCGATCGCGCCTGACGCGCCGCGGAATTCACGGCGGCGGCGCTGCGCACGCGCGGATCACGACGACCTGCGCGTCCGGCGCCGCGCCGGCCAGCGTGCCGAGCGCGCGGCAGCCGGCGGCGGTGCAGAGCTCGTGGTCCTGCGCGAAGGCGGAACGTGCGAGCACCAGCTCGGCGATGCGCGGTGCGGCCGCCACTGCCAGCGCCCGCCGCGCAGCACCGCCTCCGGCGGCGGCTCCATGCCGGCGCCGGAACCCTCGATCGAGGCCTCGACCAGCACGAGCGACGGTCCCTCGACGACGTAGGACTCGACCCAGCGCGTCTTCGCGACCGAGTGCGTCCAGGCGATGGTGAACGCCGGCTCGGCCAGCGATGCGGCGAGCGCGCCGGCGACGAACAGGCAGACGGTGCTCACGCGCCGGCGCGATCGCGCGCGGCGCACGCGCAGCCAGTGCCAGAGCACGAACGCGCCGCAGGCCGCGAAGCCGAGCTCGTCCGTCAGCGGCAACGCCGCGACGAGCAGCGCGGCCGCCGCGAACGCGGCGAAGCGCTCGAGCACGTTGAGCGGGCCGAGCAGGAAGCCGATCGCCGCGCCCCCCCACAGGCCGACCGCCAGCAACGCCTTGACGAGGACGTAGAGCACCGCGAGCGGCTCGATCGATCCCGACGGCCCTGGCTGCAGCATCAGCGCCGGCGAGTACACCGCCATGTAGGGAATCACGAAACCCGCGATCGCGATGTGCGTGGCCTTCCAGCCGGTGCGCATCGGCGAGGCCTTCGAGATCGACGCCGCGGCGAACGCGGCGAGCGCGACCGGCGGCGTCAGGTCGGCCATGATGCCGAAGTAGAACACGAACATGTGCGAGACGATCAGCGGCACGCCGAGCTTCAGCAGCGCCGGCGCCGCGATCGCGCTGGTGATGATGTAGTTGGGGATCGTCGGGATCCCCATGCCGAGCAGCAGGCACACCAGCATCGTCAGCACCAGCGACAGGAACAGGCTCTTCTCGCCGACGGCGAGCACGAACTCGGCGAACTGCGACGCGGCGCCCGTCAGCGTCAGCACGCCGATGATCACGCCGACGATCGCGCAGGCGATGCCGACGGCGAGCGCCTGGCGCGCGCCGTCGATCAGGCTCATGCGCATGATCCGCAGCGTCTCCCGTCCGCCCTGCGCGACGAAGTTCCAAGCCACGAGCAGCGCGATCATGCCGATGATCGGCCAGATGCCCACCTTGAAGAAGGCCGCGGTGGTGACGCCCACCGCGACCCAGAACACGATGCGGAACAACGTCGAGTGGAAGCCGGCGGTCAGTCCGGTGCCGAGGATCAGCACCGCCGTGAGCGCCAGGCCGACGATGCCGGCGAACATCGGCGTGAAGCCGTTGAACAGCATGAACACCAGCACGGCGAGCGGCAGCACCAGGTACCACTTGCGGCGCATCGCCTCCCAGGGGTCGGGGCACTCCTCCTTCGGCAAGCCCATCAGGTTCGCCGCGCCCGGCCTCGAGGTGCACCATCCAGAACGCCGTCGCGTAGTACAGCAGTGCCGGGACCAGCGCGGCCTTGACGATCGTCACGTAGGGGACGTTGAGGGTCTCGGCCATGATGAACGCGACTGCACCCATCACCGGCGGCATGATCTGGCCGCCCATGCTCGAGGTCGCCTCGACGGCACCCGCGAACACCGGCGAATAGCCGAAGCGCTTCATCAGCGGGATCGTGAACTGGCCCGTGGTCAGCACGTTGGCCACGCCCGAGCCGGAGATCGTGCCCATCAGGCTCGAGGACACCACGGAGACCTTCGCCGCACCGCCGCGCGCGTGGCCGACGAACCCCAGCGCGATGTTGTTGAACAGGTTCGACCATCCCCGCGTGCTCGAGGAAGCTGCCGAACAGGATGAACAGGAAGATGTAGGTGGCCGACACCAGCGTCGGGATGCCGAACACGCCCTCGGTGCCGAGGAAGAGCTGGCTCACGATCTGGTCGAAGCCGTAGCCGCGGTGCGCGACCGCGGCCGGCAGGTGCTGTCCCAACAGCCCGTAGAACAGGAACGCGGCACAGATGACCGGCAGCGCGGGGCCCAACACGCGCCGCGAGGCCTCGAACAGCAGCACGATGAACAGCGTGCCGACCGCCAGGTCGGTGAGGGTCGGATCGCCCGAGCGCACCACCAGGTCGGCTTCGAAGAACAGGTGGTAGAACGCGAGCCCGAAGCCGACCGCGGCGAGGAGCGCGTCGTACCACGCGATGCGCTCCCGGCTGGCCCGCCGGCCCACCGGATGGATCAGGAACGCGAGCGCGAGAAGAAAGCCGACGTGGATCGAGCGGCTCGGCAGGCTCGACAGCGGCGAGAATGCCGCGATCACCAGCTGGTAGGAGGAGAACGCGAGCGCGACCCCGGCGACCAGCAGCGCTGCACGGCCGGCGAGCATGCGCTTCGCGCCGTGCTCTTCGAAGGCCGCCTCGGCAGCCTGCATCGGCACGGCGTGCACCTTCGGTCGGCTCGCTGAGCTACCCTCCGCGCTGACGCGCTGCGGGGCAGATGCGCCCTCGGTTCGGCCCTTCGGGCTCATCGAGCATCCCTGGGGTAGGCGGGAAACGACACCACCCCGGCGCGCGGGGCGGCGCTGCGCGTCGCCGGCTCCGCGCGGGCGTGCGGCGGCGACCGGCGGCTGGGGTCACTTGAGCACGCCGACTTCCTTGTAGTACTTCTCGGCGCCGGGGTGCAGCGGCAGCGGCATGCCCTCGAGGGCGCGCTTCTGGTCGATGGACTTGGCCGCCGAGTGGGCGGCGACGAGGTTGTCGAGGCCGGTCCACAGCGCCTTGGTCATCGCGTACACGGTGTCGTTGGAAACGCCCTCGTGGGTGACGAGGTAGTTCTGCACGGTCGCCGAGACGACGTCGGCGGCCTGGCCCTTGTACGTGTTCGCGGGAATCGTCGCCGCAATGTAGGCCGGGTCGTTGGTCTTCTTCACGACGTCGGCGGGGATCGGCACGACGACGATGTCGACCGAGGTTGCAAGGTCGCGCAGGCTCGCGACGCCGAGGCCGGCGGACTGCAGCGTCACGTCGAGCTGCCGGTTCTTCATGAGCTCGACCGATTCGCCGAACGGGAGGTACTCGACCTTGGAGAAGTCCTTGTAGGTGATGCCGGCGGCCTCGAAGATCGTGCGCGCATTCAACTCGGTACCCGAGCGGGGGGCGCCCACGGAGATGCGCTTGCCCTTGAGGTCGGCCAGCGTCCTGATCCCGGAATCGGCGCGCGCGACGATCTGGATGTAGTTGGGATAGATCGCCGCGATGCCGCGCAGCTTGTTGAGCGGCGCCTTGAAGCCGGCCTCCTCCTTGCCCTTCCATGCGTCCGACAGCGAGTCGCCCAGCGTGAAGGCGATCTCGCCCCGCCCCGTCTGCAGGAGGTTCAGGTTCTCGAGCGACGCCTTGGTGGCCTGCACCGACGTCTTGACGTTCGGCAGCGCCTTGCCGATGTTGGTCGACAGGGCGACGCCGAGCGGGTAGTAGACGCCGCTCGTGCCGCCGGTAAGCACGTTGACGAACTGCTCGGCGGCGCGGGCCGGCGACGCGCCGCTGAGGCCAGCGGCGAGTACCACGGCTGCAAGCCCGGGGATCGATGCCTTCATGGGTATTCCTCCATTGGGGCGGCCGGGCGGGAATGCCGGAGCCGCGTGCGAACGGGCCGCCGGTCGGCGTCCCTGGGATGCGCCGGCGATTCTGTGGCCGGGATTATAGTGCAGCGTCCGTTGCCCGATGCTGCCGCGGCGACCGCCGTCCCGCCGACGTGTCCAACGCTCGACGCCGCCGCGGCCGTGCCACAATCGTTTCTGACGTCTCTCCCGTGCCGCCGGCCGGGTCAATGCCGCGACGAGCCGCCCATGACCGAACTCGACGCCGTCCTTCTCGCGCGAATCCAGTTCGCCTTCACGATCAGCTTCCACATCGTCTTCCCGGCGTTCACGATCGGGCTGGCGGCGTTCATCGCGACGCTCGAGATCCTGTGGCTGCGCACCGGTCGCGAGCACTTCGCGCGTCTCGCGCGCTTCTGGACCAAGATCTTCGCCGTCGCGTTCGCGATGGGCGTGGTGTCCGGGATCATGATGTCCTACCAGTTCGGCACCAACTGGAGCCGTTTCTCGGAGGCCATCGGCAACGTCGTGAGCCCGCTGATCGGGTACGAGGTGCTCACCGCGTTCTTCCTCGAGGCGACGTTCCTCGGCATCCTGCTGTTCGGCTGGCACCGCGTGCCGCGCTGGCTGCACGTGAGCGCCGCGCTGCTGGTCGCCGCGGGCACGTCGCTGTCCGCATTCTGGATCCTCGCGGCCAACAGCTGGATGCACACCCCGGCAGGGCACGTGGTCCGCGACGGCATCGCCTACCCGGTCGACTGGATCGCGATCATCTTCAACCCGAGCTTTCCCTATCGCTTCCTGCACATGCTGACCGCGTGCTACCTCACGACCTCGCTCGTGGTCCTGGCGGTCGGCGCGCGCTACCTGCTCGCCGGGCGCTTCGCGGAGGAAGCGCGCACGATGGTGCGGATGGGTCTCGGCATGGTCGTGCTGCTCGCTCCGCTGCAGCTGGTGATCGGCGACTTCCATGGCCTCAACACCGCGAAGTACCAGCCGGCGAAGGTCGCCGCGATGGAAGGGCATTGGGACGGCGCCAAACCCGCCCCGCTGCTGCTCTTCGCCTGGCCCGACGAGGCGAACGAGCGCAACGACGCCGAGATCGGCATCCCCGGCCTCGCGAGCCTCATCATCACCCACCGGTTCGACGGCCTGTTCCCGGGCCTCAGGGACTTTCCGCGCGACGAGCGCCCGCCCGTCGCCCCGGTGTTCTTCTCGTTCCGCCTGATGGTCGGCCTCGGCATGGCAATGATCGCGCTCGGCATCGTGGGCGCGTGGCTGTGGCGGCGGGGCCGGGTATTCGACACGCGCTGGTACCTGCAGCTCGCCGGCCACTCGTGGTGGATGGGGTTCGTCGCGATCCTCGCGGGGTGGATGGTGACCGAAATCGGCCGCCAGCCCTGGATCGCGTGGGGGATCCTGCGCACGCGCGACGCGGCGTCGCCCGTAGCGGCGGAGGCCGTCGCGCTGTCGCTCGCGCTGATCGTGGCCACCTACACGGTCGTGTTCTCGATCGGCATCTGGTACATCCGCAAGCTGATGCAGAAGGGCCCGGTGCCGGCGCTGCTGGAGCCGCCCGCGGGCGTGCCCAATCGACCGCTCTCTGCAGCGCAGCGCGCGGCGTCGGAGGCCCGTGGAGCCACGCCATGACGGAGCTCGACTTCTCGCTTCCGGTCATCTGGGCACTGATCATCGGCACGGCCGTGGCGCTGTACGTCGTGCTCGATGGCTTCGACCTCGGCATCGGCATCCTCTTCCCGCTCTTCCCGCGGGAGCGCGACCGCGACCAGATGATGAACACCGTCGCGCCGTTCTGGGACGGCAACGAGACGTGGCTGGTGCTGGGCGGCGGAGGCCTGTGGATCGCGTTCCCGAAGGCATTCGCGATCATCATGCCGGCACTCTACCTGCCCATGATCGTGCTGCTGCTCGCGCTGATCTTCCGCGGCGTCGCCTTCGAGTTCCGCTGGGTCGCGAAGCCCCACCATCGCTGGTGGGACGTCGCGTTCGCCGCGGGATCGACCGTCGCCGCATTCGCGCAGGGACTGGTGCTCGGCGGCCTGCTGCAGGGCATCGAGGTGCGCAACGGCCAGTTCGCGGGTGGGCCGCTCGACTGGCTCACGCCGTTCGCGCTCTTGACGGGTTGCGCGCTGGTCGTCGGCTACGCGCTGATCGGCGCGACGTGGCTGGTGCTGAAGACGGATGGCGACGTCGAGGCGCGGGCACGCCGCCTGGGCGCCAGGCTCCTGCTCGGCCTGCTGGCCGCGATTGCCACGGTCAGCATCTGGACCCCGCTCGCGGTGCCGCGCATCGCCGAACGCTGGTTCCGCCTGCCGGACTTCGCGTGGTACGCGCTGGTGCCGATCGCCACCGGCATCGCGGCGTTCGCCTGCTGGCGGGGCTTGCGCAGCGGCCGCCCGCTGTTGCCGTTCCTCGCGTCGGTCGCGCTGTTCCTGCTCGCGTACGTCGGCCTGGTGATCTCGAACGTGCCGTACCTCGTACCGCCGGTGCTCGACGTCTGGGAGGCAGCCGCCGACCCCAAGGCGCAGATGTTCATGCTGGTCGGCGTGCTGATCCTGCTGCCGATCATCCTCGGCTACACGGTCTTCAACTACTGGGTGTTCCGCGGCAAGGTGCGCGCCGGCGAGGGCTACCACTGAGTCGCGAAAGAGGCGCCGAGGCGCCCGTCGGCATCAGCCGACGATCGTGAAACCGGCCTCGCGCAGGGCGCCGTGCAAGGCGCGCACGTGGTCGGTGCCGGTGGTCTCGACCACGCAGATCACCCGGACCTCCGCGACGTTCGGTCCGGAGAAGGCGCGGTCGTGCGCAAGCTCGTGGATCGACGCGCCGGTCGCGGCGATCACCGACGTCAGGCGGGCGAGGCCCCCCGGCCGGTCGAGCACGGAGACGGTAAAGCGCGACAGCCGACCGTCGGCGACGAGGCCGATGTCGAGCACGCGACCGAGCATGTTGGTGTCGATGTTGCCGCCGCACAGCGTGAGCACGACCGTGCGGCCTTCGAGGTGCCGCAGCTTGCCGGCGATGAACGCCGCGAGCGGCGTCGCGCCGGCGCCCTCGACGACGCTCTTCTCGAGCTCGATCAGGCGCAGGATCGCGAGCGCGATCGACGCTTCGTCGACGGCGACGACCCGGTCGACGACGCGATGGTCGCTGGCGAAAGGGAGGTCGCCGACGCGGCTCACCGCGAGGCCGTCGGCGAGCGTGGGCGCGAGCGGCACGGTGACCGGGGTTCCCGCCGCCATCGCTGCCGCGAGGCTCGCCGCCGCGACCGGCTCGACGCCGACGACCTCGACGTGCGGCGCGCGCGCCTTCATCACCGTGCCGATGCCGGCGATCAGCCCGCCGCCGCCCACAGGTACGACCACCGCCTCGACGCCGGGCGTCTGCTCGAGGATCTCGAGCGCCATCGTGCCCTGGCCGGCCATCACGTCGGCATTGTCGAAGGGGTGCACGAACGCGAGCCCGCGCTCGGCGGCGAGCTCCACCGCCTTCTCGCGCGCGTGGCCGACGTCGTCGCCGTGCAGGATCACGGTGGCGCCGAGCGCGCGGCAGTTGGTCACCTTGATCAGCGGCGCGAAGCGCGGCATCACCACGGTCACCGGGATGCCGAGCAGGCTGCCGTGGTAGGCGATGCCCAGCGCGTGATTGCCGGCCGAGGCGGCGACCACGCCGCGGCTGCGCTGCGCCTCAGGCAGCCGGAGCAGGGCGTTGCGGGCGCCGCGCTCCTTGAAGCTGCCGGTGCGCTGCAGGTAGTCGAGCTTGCACCACACCCGCGCGCCGGTGAGCTGCGACAGCGGGATCGACTCGACGCAGGGCGACTCGTAGATGCCGCCGCGGATGCGCTCCCGTGCGGCGAGGACGTCGTCGAGGGTGATCATGCCGCGCCCGCCAAGTCAGTCCCGCCGGGCCGTCCCAAGGGACTGACCCACCCCCACCGGGGGCAGCGAACGCAGTGAGCGTGGGGGTGGTTCATCTCAGAACGGCAGTGCCGCACCCGGCTTGACGGCAGCGAGGACCCGCCGGAACTCGCCCTGGATGCGCGCCAGCGCCGCGTCGTCGTCGGCCTCGAAGCGCAGCACGATCATCGGTGTCGTGTTCGACGCCCGCGCGAGTCCGAAGCCGTCCGGGTACTCGACGCGCAGGCCGTCGATCCTGATCACGTCCTTCGCGCCGGGGAACTCGGCGGACTTCTGCAGCGCTGCGATCAGCGCGTGCTGCTCGCCTTCGGCGCAGGCGAGGTTCAGTTCGGGCGTCGACACCGCGTCCGGCAGCGCGTTCAGCACGGCGGAGGGATCGGCGTGTCGCGCGAGGATCTCGAGCAGCCGCGCGCCGGTGTAGAGGCCGTCGTCGAACCCGTACCAGCGCTCGCCGAAGAACATGTGGCCGCTCATCTCGCCGGCGAGGGCGGCGCCGACCTCCTTCATCTTTGCCTTGATCAGCGAATGGCCGGTCTTCCACAACAGCGGCTTGCCGCCGTGCTTCGCGATCCACGGCCCGAGGTTGCGGGTGGACTTGACGTCGTAGATGACGGTCGCGCCGGGCACGCGCTTGAGCACGTCGGCGGCGTAGAGCATCAGCTGGCGGTCAGGGTAGATCACGTGGCCGTCGGTGGTGACCACGCCCAGCCGGTCGCCGTCGCCGTCGAACGCGAGGCCGAGGTCGACGTCGCCGCGGCCGACGCGCGCGATCAGGTCGACGAGATTTTTCGGCTGCGACGGGTCCGGGTGGTGGTTGGGAAACGTGCCGTCGACCTCGCAGTACATCTCGACCACCTCGCAGCCGAGCCGGCGGAACAGCGTCGGTGCGAACGCACCGGCCACGCCGTTGCCGGCATCGATCGCGACCTTCAGCGGCCGCGCGAGCTTCACGTCGGCGACGATGCGGTCGATGTACCCGGACGCGATGTCGTGCGTGCGACAGGTGCCCTGGCCCTGGCGCACGTCGCCGCGCTCGATGCGCTCGCGCAGCGCCTGGATCTCGGCACCGGACAGCGTACCGTCGTCGATCACCATCTTGAGGCCGTTGTAGTCCGGCGGATTGTGGCTGCCGGTGACCATCGTGCTGCAGCCGGTGCCGAGCGCGGTCGCGGCGAAGTAGGTCATCGGCGTCGCCACCATGCCGAGATCGACGACGTTCGCGCCCGAGGCGAGGATGCCCTTGGCGAGCGCGCCGGCGAGCTCGGGCCCCGAGAGCCGGCCGTCGCGGCCGATCGCGATCGTGTCCCGGCCGTGTTCGAGCGCAAGCGTGCCGAGCGCCTGCCCGATGCTCCGGACGATCGGGGCGGTCAGCGTGCGGCCGACGATACCGCGGATGTCGTAGGCCTTGAAGATTTCGGGAGGGAGGTGCATGGCGAAATGGCGTGGTGCGCGAGGGCCGATGATACCGGGCGGGCCATTTACCCGGGCGCGAAGAAGGCGACGAGGCGGTTCGGCAACCAGTCGAGGCGACCGGGCATCGGCCCGGTCATGAACCCGACGTGCCCGCCCTGCGCCGGTTGCTCCAGCACGACGTGGTCCGCAACGTCCGCGGGCCCCGGCAGCGATGCGCCCGGCACGAACGGGTCGTTGCGCGCATTCAGCACCAGCGTGGGGACCCGAATCGACTTGAGCCACGGCTTGCAGGAGGCGCGCGTCCAGTAGTCGGCGGTGTCGGCGAAGCCGTGCAGTCGCGACGTGACGACGTCGTCGAACGCCCACATCGAGCGCGCGCGGGCGACGGCACTGGCGTCGATGCGGCCCGGAAAGCGTTGCGCCATCGACAGCGCCTTCGGCTTCAGCGTGTGCAGGAAGTGGCTCGCGTACAGGCGGTTCAGGCCGCGATCGATCGCCTTGCCGGCGGCCATCAGGTCGAGCGGGGCGGACACGGCCGCGGCGCGTGCCACGGTCGCGCGCGCGCCCGCTCCCGCGCGGCCGAGCCAGTTGAGGAGCGCGCTGCCGCCGAGCGAAACCCCGCAGGCCCACACGGGCACGTCGCGCGGCGCGCGGACGCGCACCGCGTCGAGCATCGCCGCGATCTCCTCGAAGTCCCCTGAGTGGTACGCGCGTGGCAGCCGGTTGGGCTCGTCGGCGCAGCCGCGGAAATGCGGCACGACGCCGCGCCAACCCAGCGTCGCGAGTCGCGCGAACAGTGCGCGTGCATAGTGCGATGCCGAGCTGCCCTCGAGGCCATGGAACAGGACGACAAGGGGCGCGTCCGGGTTCGGCACGGGCGCGTCGAGCCAGTCGAACAGCCAGAAGTCGCCGTCCGGCGTAGCGACGCGCTCGCGTCGCATCGGCACGTGCGGACGGCGCAGGAAATACGGCCAGATCGTCTGCGCGTGCCCGCCGGCGAGCCAGCGCGGCGCTTGGTAGGGCGGCGGGGCCGCGGCGCGCACCGGCGGGACTATTTCCAGAACGGATCGGCGTCGGCGAACGCGCGGCGCGCGCGATCGAGGGCCGCTGTCGCGCCTTCGCCCTGCGCGGCGGCCCAGCCCGCGAACATCGCCGCTCCCGGCGACGCGGGATCGCCGAGCTCCGCCGCGAGCACGGCGGCGACCGCGGCATCGTTCAGTCCACCCAGCACGGCCTGCAGGTTGGCGAGCGCCTTGCGGTAGGCGCGCGTGCGCCGACCAGGGAAGAGCGGCGCGAAGAACTCCGTCGCGTAGCGCAAGCGCTTCGCGAGGATGCGCGTGCGGTGCCGCTCGCCGGGCGCCATTTCGACAAGCCGGACCACGCCTTTGGCCAGCTTGCGATGGCGGCGCGCCAGGACCCGGGCGGCGAACGCGGTCGCCGGTTCGGCGAGCGCCGCAGCTTCGGCCGAGCCGTCGGGAGCACCGAGGCGCGGAGTCGCGGCGAACGCCCCGCCGGCGAGCAGCAAGCGGTTGAACCGCTTCGATGCGACCGCCTCGCGCGCCTCGCGGCGTGCCGCCGCAAGCTGCGTGCGCGCATGCTGCTCGAGGGGCGCGAGCGCGTGCTCGAACGCGGCAGCGCCGGTGGCGGCGTGGCGAGCGGCGTCCCGCATGGCGGGCAGCGTCTCCTGCGTGAACACGTCGAGGTCACGCGTCGGACCGAGGGTGCCGGCGAGCCACCGCAGGTCGCCGTCGAGATGTCCGAGCACCGCCGGCGGCACGTGGCGGCGCACGAGTGCGAGGCACGAGCGCAACCGTCGCACGCCGACGCGCATCTGGTGGATCCACTCCGGATCGTCGTCGGCGAGAAGCCCGTCGGCGTTGGCCTCGATCTGCCGCAGGCAGTTGCGTACGATCGCCGCGATCGCACCCGCCGCAGCGCCGCCCTCCGGCAGCAGGACGTCCTGCGCCAGCGCCGGGCGCGGCGCCGTGCCGGTGGCCAGTGCGTGGCCGCGCTCGGCCTTGCTGCGGGACTCGACGGCGAGCGGCAGGTCGCCGAGGAGTGCGAGCGCGAGCTCGAACAGCCGGAGGGGATCGCCCGCCTCGAGCTCGATCTCCACTTCGCAGAACGCGGCGCGCGAGCGCTTCGGCGGCGGCCCGCGCACTGCGCCGACATCGATGCAGAGCACTGCGGTGGTGCGGTCCGGAAAGGCGAGCGGGACGGTCGTGCGCCGGAACTCGGTGGTGCAACGCGCACCGAAGCCGTTCCTGCCCGCGGCCTTGGCAATGCGCTTGCCGAACGGCGTCGTGCCGATGGCCGCGAGGTCGAGCGGCGGCGTGCGGTTCGTCGCCGGCAGCGTCCACTCGTGCTCGGCGCGCGCGGCGAGCCCGCCGCCGGCTGCACTGGTCGCCGCGCCCTTCACGGTCTGGATCCAGCGGCGGCCGGCGCGGCGGATGCGCACCGCGATGCCCGCGCGCGCAAGTCGCCAGTCGTCGGTGTCGAAGTACGTGCTGGACAGCGATTCGGTGCGCGCGCGGCCGCGCTTCAGCGCCCGCACGACCGGGTGGCGCAGGAGCGTCGCGACTTCGCCGCGCGGCAACCGCAGCTTGAGCTCGATCTCGTGCGGGCCGGCGGCCATCGCCAACGTGGATCGTCAGGCCGCCGCGCGCGGGCGGGCGGCCAGCGCGGCGCGCTTCTCGTAGGCCTCGCGCACCAGTGCGACGTCCTCGAGGAACCAGCGGGAGCTCCGTCAGCAGCAGCGCCTGCGGCCCGTCCACCAGCGCCTTGGCCGGGTCCGGATGGAAGTCCACGAGCACCATGTTCGCGCCGGCGATGATGCCCTGCGCGGTCGACGTGCAAGATGTCGAGCATCCCGTCCGGCGCGGCGGTCGCGCGTGCCGACCGAGTGCGACGGGTCGATGCAGACCGGCATGCGCGTCAGCCGCTTCACCACCGGCACGTGCGCGAAGTCGACGAAGTTGCGGTGCGGGTCGCCCAGGTTGGTCTTCATGCCGCGCAGGCAGAACACGATCTTGCGGTTGCCCTCGCTCGCGAGGTACTCGGCGGCGTTCAGCGACTCGTCCAGCGTGATGCCGAAGCCGCGCTTGATCAGCACCGGGAAATTCCTGCTGCCGGCCGACCTCTTGAGCAGCTCGAAGTTCTGGATGTTGCGCGTGCCGATCTGGAGCATGACGCCCGGTCGGGCTGCCCGGTCTGTCGCAGCGCGTCGCGGATCTCGTCGACGTGGATCTCGTGCGTGATCTCCATCGCGATCACCTTGATGCCGTACTTGCCGGCCAGCTCGAAGACGTACGGCAGGCACTTCGCGCCGTGCCCCTGGAACGCGTACGGACTGGTGCGCGGCTTGTACGCGCCCATGCGCGTGCAGACCTGCCCGTGGGCGCGCAGCGCCTGCATCATCGTCTCGACGTGCTCCGGCGTGTCGACGGCGCACAGCCCGGCGAACACGTTGCAGGTTGTCCTGGCCGAAGCGCACGCCGTTGTACTCGAACGACGCGGGCCGGTCGTCGCCCTCCTTGTGCCGGCCGAGCATGCGGTACGCCTCCGAGACCCGCACCACGCTCTCGACGCACGGCAGCGCCTGCATCTCGCTCGAGGGTCAGCGTGCCGGTGTCGCCGATCAGGTACATCTCGGTCAGCGTCACCTCGGTGCCGACCTCCCGATGCACGCGGAACCGGATGCCGGGAAGGCGTTCCAGCTGGCCGACGAGGATCTGGTAGTCGGTGCTCTCGGGGTGGGTGTTGGGTTCGAGAATCAGTATCATGGCAGGCTATTTTCTTTTGAATTTCAGTCGGTTGCGTATGCACAACCGACGTTGCATCGCATTGTAGCCGATGCCCTGCTGCACCGCACGATGCAGGGCGACAACAACCCGCGGCACGGAGCCGGGATTTCCATTGCGCGGCCGATTCCGGCTGCCCTAAACTGCCTCGGACCCGTGCGCCGGCGCCCAAACCGGCGGCAGGCAACCCGCGCGGCGTCTGCCGCGGCAGCCATGGAGAGCTACCTCGTGAAGATCGTTCTTGCCATCGTACTCGCAGGCGCTGTCGGACTCGTCGCCGTGCCCTCGCTCGCCGCGGACGCCGCGACGCCGAACCCGCAGCAGGAGCGCATGAAGACCTGTAATGCCAAGGCCACCGACAAGAAGGGCGACGAGCGCAAGAAGTTCATGAGCGAGTGCCTCTCCGCCGAGAAGAAGGCGGACGACAACAAGATGGCCGAGTGCAACACCAAGTCGAAGGGCATGAAGGGCGACGAGCGCAACAAGTTCATGAGCGAGTGCCTGAAGAAGAAGGCCGCCTGAACGACCGCAGGATTGCCAACGCGGTCCGGTGACCTCCTGTCCACCGGGCCGAGACTGCAGGGCCGCAACGGGGCAACCCGCTGCGGCCTTGTTTTTGCAGGGTACCGGTACCCGTTACGGCGTGCGCGCGCGTCGTCCGAGGCGTGTGGTCAGGCCTTGCGGACGAGCAGTCCCTTGAGGTACTCGCCCTCGGGAAACGCGAGCGCGACCGGATGGTCCGCCGACGCGGCGAAGCGGCCGACGATCACGGCGTCGGCGCGGGCGTCCTGCGCCGCGCCGGCGACGATCTTCTGGAACAAGTCGGGCCCGATCCCGCCCGAGCACGAGAACGTTGCGAGATGCCCCCCGGGAGCGAGGAGCTTCAGCGCCAACAGGTTGATGTCCTTGTACGCGCGCGCGGCGCGTTCGGCGTGGGCCGCGGTCGGGGCGAACTTGGGCGGGTCGAGCACGATCAGGTCGAACGACGCACCCGTGTCGCGCAGGCGGCGCAGCTCGGCGAACACGTCGGCCTCGATCCACTGCGCCCGCGAGGCGTCGAGCGCGGGGTTGCGGGCGAGATTCGCGCGGCCCAGGGCCAGCGCCGGTGCGGAGCTGTCCACCGAGACGACGCCCGTCGCGCCGCCGGCGAGGCAGGCGAGCGTGAACCCGCCCGTGTAGCAGAACGCGTTCAGCACCTGTCGTCCCGCCGCGTGTTCGCGGACAATGCGCCGGTTGTCGCGCTGGTCGAGGTAGAAGCCGGTCTTCTGGCCGGCGAGCACGTCGACGGCGTAGTCGACGCCGTCTTCGCGGAACACGACCGGTTCGGGCAGCGTTCCGCGCACGACGCCGATCCGGGGCGCCAAGCCTTCGAGCGCGCGCACGTCGGCATCCGAGCGTTCGACGATCGCGCGCGCCGAGGTGGCGTCGGCCAGTGCATCGACGATCGCGTCGCGCCACGCCTCGGCGCCGGCCGAGGAGAGCTGCACGACCACGACGTCGGCGTAGCGATCGGCGACAACGCCCGGCAGTCCATCCGACTCGCCGTGCACGATGCGCACGCCGCTGTGGCGGTCGTCCTGCATGCCGGCGCGCGCGGCGATCGCCTTCTGCACGCGCATTGCGATGAAGGAGGCGTCGATCGGCGTCGGCACGAACGACCAGACACGCGCGCGGATCTGCGAGGCCGGGGACCACGCGGCGAGCGCGAGCAGGTCGCCGTCGGCCGCCCGCACCTCCACGGTCGCACCACTTGCCGGCTCGCCGTCGACGGCGGCGATTGCCCCCGAGAACAGCCACGGATGGCGATGGCGCAGCGAACGGTCGCGGCCGGGCTTCACCCGGACCACCGGCAGTCTGGCGGGCATGCGTCAGGCCGGCCGCGATGCCGGTGGCACGGCGGGATGCGGCGCGTCGGTCCGGAAGGCGGGCGGGCTCACTCGACGACCCTCCGCGCTGAAGCGCTTCGGGGTGGATTCGCCCTCGGGGCGGCCCTTCGGGATCATCGCGTCGGTGCGATTGCTTTGCCTGCGGCAGCGAACGCGCGGCGGAGGTCGTCGATGCGCTTGCGGTTGACGCCGAAGTCGCTGGTCCCCACACGCGATGCCGAGCGGACCTGGATCACGCCTCCGGTCGCGTCGACCGCGAACTCGACGTCGTCGACGAATCCCATCAGCGGGGTCGCGAACTCCAGGTGCGCGTAGTCGGCGCGCGCGGTCACGACACGTGCGCCCGGCATGGCCGCGGCGATGTCGACCAGCGCGGCGAGTGCGGCCGGCAGCGGCGCCGTCGCGGCGATCGGCGCAATCGCGTGGCGGGGATCCGTGGCCCCGCTCCTCACGCAGTTCGGCTTGTCGGGGCAGGACGCCAGCACGCCGGTGCCGACCTCGGTCGGTCGGGTGCCGGCGAACAGGCTGCCGAAGATCGATGCCATGGCCACCTCCGGGAGCAGGGCGAGCGCGGCGACCGCAAACACGCGGACAGTGCGCCGGTCACGCACGCGGCAGGCCGGTGCTGCGGTCAGTCGCGCGCGCATGTCCGTGCCGTACATCGCGGCGTCACCCGGCGAGCGCCGCCTCGACGCGCGCCATCACCGCGCCGTCGATCCTCGGCAGGACGTCGAGGGCCTGCAGGTTCTCGCGCACCTGTCCGACGCGGCTAGCGCCCATGATCACCGTCGACACGTGCGGGTTCTTCAGGCACCACGCGAGCGCGAACTGAGCGAGCGTGCAGTCGAGATCGCGCGCGATCGGCGCGAGACGGCGCACGACCGCGAGCCTGGCCTGGTCGGTGAGCCGCTCCGCGAGCCACTCGTAGCCCTTGACAGTGCCGCGCGACCCCGGCGGGATGCCGTCGTTGTACTTGCCGGTGAGCAACCCCGAGGCGAGCGGGCTCCACACCGTGGTGCCGAGACCGATGTCCGCGTACAGGCGGGCGTATTCCTTCTCGACCCGGTCGCGGTGCAGCAGGTTGTACTGCGGCTGCTCCATCACCGGCTTGTGCAGCCCGTGGCGGTCGGCGATGTGCCACGCCTGCGTGATGTCCGCCGCGGGCCACTCCGACGTGCCCCAGTAGAGCGCCTTGCCGCGGGCGATCATGTCGTGCATCGCGAACACCGTCTCCTCGGTCGGGGTGTCGGGATCGGGGCGGTGGCAGAACACGAGGTCGACGTGGTCGAGCCCGAGGCGGGCGAGCGAGCCGTCGATCGCCTGCATCAGGTACTTGCGGTTCAGCGTATTCTTCTCGTTCGGACCGTCGTGGAGGCCCCAGTAGAACTTGGTCGAGACGACGAACGCGGAGCGGCGCCAACCCAGGCGGCGGATCGCCTCGCCCATCAGCGTTTCGGACTCGCCCTTCGCGTAGACCTCGGCGTTGTCGAAGAAGTTGACGCCGGCGTCGAACGCCGCCGCCATGCACTCGCGCGCGCTGTCGGCGCCGAGCTGGTTGCCGTAGGTGACCCACGAGCCGAACGAGAGCTCGCTGACCTTGAGCCCGGAGCGGCCGAGGCGCCGATAGTTCATTGCAGTCATGGTGCATGAAGCGGTGGGCGCGGATGACGCGCGCTCGCCGCGGTTAGAATCTCGCGACCCCGATTCTAACGCCAAGGATTTCCCGATGCCTCGTGCCGCGCAGCGCAAGCGTTCGCCACTGTCCGTCGAAGCGCTGTGGTCGATGCACCGGGTCGGCTCGCCGACGCTCTCGCCCGACGGCGCCTGGGCCTGCGCGCCGGTCACTTCGTTCGACATGGAGAAGAACGAGGGCAGCACCTCGCTCTGGCTGTTCGCGTCGACCGTCCGTGGCCGCGGCGCGAAGGGCAAGCGCCTCACGGAAGGCGACAAGGACAGCGCGCCCGCATGGTCTCCGGACGGGCGGCACGTCGCATTCACGGCGAAGCGCAAGGACGACGCCGAGCCGCAGGTGTACCTGATCGCGCCCGACGGCGGCGAGGCGCGGCGGCTCACCACGCTTTCGACCGGAGCGTCGGCGATCAAGTGGTTCGCCGACGGACGGCGCCTCGCGTTCGTGTCGTGGGTGTGGCCGGAGTTGCGCGGTGACGCCGCGCAGAAGAAGCGCGTCGACGCCCGCAAGGCCGACCCGGTGAAGGCGTACGTCACCGAGCGCGCGGAGTACCGCTACTGGGACCACTGGCTCGCCGACGGCCGCGAGCCGCACCTGTTCGTCGTCGACGTCGCGAGCGGCGCCTGTCGCGACGTGCTCGCCGGGACCGGGCTGCGCCTGCGCCCGTGGGAGCCCGAGGCTGCCGAGTACGACATCGCGCCCGACGGCACCGAGATCGCGCTGACCTTCGACCCGAACCCGGAGCCGGGCATGACGCACCGCGCCGACCTCGTCGTCGTGAACCTGCGTACGCGCCGGTGGAAGAACCTCACCGCCGACAGCGGCATGTCGGACGAGCACCCGGTGTACGCGCCCGACGGCAAGACGATCGCCTACCACGCCTACGACACCGCGCGGCTGTTCAACGACCAGGGCCACCTGCGCATGGTCGATCGCCGCACGGGCGCGTGGACGCGACTCGCGCCAGGGCTCGATCGCGCGACGACCGGCGTGCAGTGGAGCCCCGACGGCAACGCGCTACTGTTCCTGTGCGAGGATCGGGGTCGGGTCGGGCTGCATCGACTCCCGCTCGGTGCCGAGACTTCCGATCCCCTGGTCGCGGGTGGCACGATCGGCGGCTTCGCGTGCTCGCGGGACGGGCGCGTGATCGCCTTCGACCGTTCCTCGGCAAGCCACCCGCCGCGCCTGTTCGCCGCCGCGGGCGACGGCTCGGGCGAACGTACGATCGAGCACTCGAACGAGGCGCTGCTCGCGCGGCATGCGATGGGCGAGACGCGCGAGTTCACGGTCAAGGGTTGGGGCGGCGAGCCGGTACAGGTGTTCGTCACCTATCCCCCGGACTTCGACCCGGCGCGCAAGTGGCCGCTGCTGCACTCGATCCACGGCGGCCCGCACGCCGCGCACCACGATGGCTGGCACTTCCGCTGGAATGCGCAGGTGTTCGCGGGCACGGGTCACGTCGTCGTTGCCGTCAACTACCACGGCTCGTCGGGATTCGGGCAGCGCTTTCTCGAGACAATCACCACGCGCTACGGCGAGAAGGAGATGGCCGACGTCGAGGCGGCGACCGACTTCCTGCTGCGCAAGGGCTACATCGATCGCGAGCGGCTGGTGGCTACGGGCGGCAGCTACGGCGGCTTCATGGTCGCGTACATGAACGGCCACACCGACCGCTACCGCGCGTTCGTGTGCCATGCCGGCTGCTACGACTGGGTGAGCATGATGGCTACCGACGGCTACCGCTTCTTCGGCGAGGAGCTCGGCGCATTCCACTGGGAGGACGAGGCCCGCGTGCTGAAGCAGTCGCCGCATCACTACGTCGGGGCCGCGCAGACACCCACGCTGGTGATCCACGGCGAGCTGGACTACCGCGTGCCGGCGACGCAGGCGCTGCAGTACTACAACACGCTGAAGGCGAAGGGCGTGCCGGCGCGGCTCGTCTACTTCCCCGACGAGAACCACTGGATCCTGAAGCCGAAGAACTCGCGACTCTGGTACCGCGAGTTCTTCGACTGGATCGCACGCCACGCGGGGCCGGCGTCGCGGCGGACGCGCGAAGCGCCGGCGCGCACGGCTCGACGTCAGGCGTCGTAGGCGTCGATGCGGAGCCCGTGCGCGCAGGTTCGACGCGAACGCGTCACCGAGGCGCGAGCACACACATCGCCGCGCCTTCGTCGACCCAACCCTGCGCTACCATCGCGTCGACGACGGCGCGGCGCGTCGTAAACCGGTGGTTCGCGTCCCCGAAGGGCTTCCACGCGCGGAACAGACTGATCTCGCCGGCCCGCAGGCAGCCACTGGGACCAGCCGGTCGTGCGAAGTAGGGAATGCCCTCGTAAAGCCATTGGCCGCTGTGGTCGACGATGCGGCACTCCTCGCGGTCGACCGTGAAGAAGTGCGAGCTCGGCCCGACGCCCGGTTTTCCGAAGAAGCGGTAGGCCATCTGTGGTGCGTCACCGAGGAAAGGGCAGCCAACGTTGACCCAGACGTCGAAATCCTCCCCGGTGCGCGTCCAGCCCTTCGCTCCCGTGCCCGCGTCGAGGCCGGCGATTTCGCCCGGGTCGGCGGTGTAAAAGTAGTGGTCAAGGGCGGAGTGGTAGTACTCGACGACCTTCGCCGCGAGGTTGCCTGGAGCGGGTGGAATCGGCCAGCAGCCGTAGCCATTGATCTGCGCCCAGTCGAACTCGCCTGTCGCTTCGATGCGATCGCGCATCGCGCGCGGATCCTCGAGCAACGGATAGTCGAGACGCAACGCGCGCGGATCGATCGTCGAGCCGGGTCGCGCCCCGATGGGCGAGCCGAGGCGCGCGGCGAACTCGGCGTCGCGTGCCAGCCGGTCGATCACGCCACTTGCATCGAGCGTCGCGTGGCGCACGATCAGCGACGAGTCGCCGGGGAATCGATTGCAGCTCGTTCCCGGCACGCGCACGCGCCAGTCCGTCGGTACGCGCTCGATCAGCGTCGCGCCGTCCGCATCGAAGACGCGCAGCACGACCGTCCACCAACCAGCCGCCAACATTCCGAGCGAGAGCGAACGCAACGCGGCCGTGCAGGCGACCCCCGCAGATCCAGGCGCAAGGCGCCGCACCGAGATCGTGATTTCCCGACCCTCCCAGTAGAGGTGCGGCGGGACGCGGCAGTCCTCTCCCCCCGGGGCCGACACCGACCAGGTAGCGGTGGTCTCGCCGCGGTCGATCAGGTCGCCGTAGGGATGCGACAGGGTGATGGAATTCGCGATGGCCGCCTGACCGACGACCGCGAGCAGCAACAGGATCGTGCGCATTTGCGCCGCCTGCGCCGGAGCGCCTAGACGGCGGTCAGCGGCGGGCCGGCCTCGCGCCGTTCGAACGCACCCTGGCATTCGACGCAGCGAGTGGCGGCGGGATAGGCGTTGAGCCGCGCGGCGGCGATCGCGTCGCCGCAGTCGATGCATTCGCCGTAGGAACCGGCGGCCATCCGGCCGAGCGCGCCCTCGACGTCGGCCAGCTCCGCGAGCAGGTGCCGCGCCTCCGCGATGTCGCGCGCGGCCATCTCGTCGCCGACGCCCCAGTCGTCGGTCTCGGTGGGAACGCTGGAAAGGCCGACGACGCCGCTGTCTCCGGTGCCCTTGAGGTGGGCGCGGATCTCGCCACGGAGCGCGCGCTGGCGCTCGCGCAGGCGCGCTACGAGGGCGTTCCTTTCCGCGGTGGTGAGGGGAGGCACTTTGGCGGCCATGGGATGCAACACTCCTCAGGGGTTCGGCAGGGGGCCGTACCGTCGGTTACGAGGATCGCAGGGCGCGTCACGGCCGGGATTGACGCCGGTCAATGCGGGGCGACGCGGGCCGACGCCGGATGCTAGCGCAGGCGCTTCGCGGCGAGCTCTTCCTCGATGTTGTCGCGGAAATAGCTCCACGGCGACGACGACGTGGACAGTCGCCGCCAGACCTCGGACGAGACCCCGGCGTACTCGAACCGGCCCGACGTCAGCTCGACGACCAGCGTGCGGGTCTTTTCGTCGTAGCCGGCGGCGCGCAGGTTGCCGGCATTGAGCTTCTTCATCTCCATCGCCTGCGTCTCCTCCTTGCCGGGCCCGGCTCGCCGCCCTGCGGGCGAGTATCGCCGCCTGCGTGCGCTCGGGTCAATCGCGGACCGAACGTGCCGGCGGGCTTGCACGCGTCGGTCGCGTCCGCCGCTATACTCGGTGGGGTGATCGTGCGCAGAATCTACCTGCTGCTGTTCTACCCGCGCGCCGAGTGGGACGAGATCGCGCGCGAGAGCATCCGCGTCGACACGCTGGTGCGCAGCTACATCCTGCCGCTGTCGCTGATCCCGCCGATCGCGACGGTGATCGGCATGAAGACCTTCGACGCGAGCTGGAACCCGGCTGCCGGCTACCAGGTCCCGCCCGACGAGATCTACGCCGCCGGCATGGCAACGCTGTTCGGCTCGATCAGCTCGATCTTCCTGCTCGCGGCGATCTTCCGCCTGATCGCGCCGATGTACGGCAGCTCGCGCGATTTCGTGGCGGCGCTCAAGGTGGCGACGTTCGGAGCGATTCCCGTGTTGCTCGCCGGCGCCGTGCTGGTCGTGCCGATCTTCGTGATCGTGTCCGTCGTCGCGCTCTGCCACACGCTCTACCTGTACTGGCTCGGCGTGCATCACGTGCTCGGCGTCGAAGCCGGTGCGCAGGCCGAGTTCATCGGCGTCTCGCTGACGATGCTGGGCGGCGCCTCCACGCTCCTCGGCGCTTGCGCCTCGAGCCTCGGTCTCTTCTGAAGCGAAGCCCGCGGGTGCCGCCGTCCGCGACGCTTACTTGCCCGCGGCGGCACCCCACAACTGCTTCAGCCTCGCGTCGCGGCCGCAGCCGGTGCGGTAGTAGCTGTAGCGTACGGGGTTCTTCAGGTAGTAGTCCTGATGGTAGTCCTCGGCGGCCCAGAACTCCCCGGCCAGCTGGATCGGCGTGACGATCGGATCCTTGAACGGCTTGGTCTTGTCGAGCGCCGCCTTCGACGCCTCGGCCGCCTTCAGCTGGGCATCGTCGTGAACGAAGATCGCGGTGCGGTACTGGCTGCCCTCGTCGCAGAACTGCTTGTCCTTCACCGTCGGGTCGACGTTGCGCCAGAACACTTCGAGCAGCTGCTCGTAGGTCACCTTGGACGGGTCGTAGGCCACCTGGACCACCTCGGTGTGTCCGGTGAATCCGGCCGAGACCTCCTCGTAGGTCGGGTAGCGCTTCTTGCCCCCCATGTAGCCCGACGTCGTGGAAATCACGCCGGGGAGCTTGTCGTAGGGCGGCTCCATGCACCAGAAGCAGCCTCCGGCAAACGTGGCGACCGCGGTCTTCGGCGCCGGTGTCTGGGCGACGGCGTGCGGCGCGGCGAGCGCGAGGAGCAGGAGGCCGCTGGCGAGCGCGGCGAGGGTCTTGGACATGGCGACTCCGGGAGGTCGTGTCGCACCGATTATGCCCCGACGCGCGGCCGAACGGCCTTCGACACCAGTGCTAGCATTACGCGCCGATCCTCGGGGAGCAACCATGCCGTCGATGCAGTCATCGTCCCGCGGCCGCGGGTTCTCGCGCACCGGCGCGCTCGCGGCCGTCCTCGCGCTGGCGGCGACGCTTGCCGGTGCCGAGGCTCGCACCGCCGAGCCCGCGAAGACGCTGCGGATCGCGTTCGCGATCGCCGAGACGAGCTTCGATCCGGCGTTCGCCTCGGACGCGGCCTCCGACTCGGTGATCGACAACATCATCGAGTCGATGCTCGACTACGACTACCTCGCGCGGCCGGTGAAGCTCGTGCCGCGCACGCTCGAAGCGTTGCCGACGGTGGAGGACAGCGGACGCACCTACGTGTGCCGCGTGCGCAAGGGGATCATGTTCACGCCGGATCCCGCATTCAAGGGCGTGCCGCGCGAACTGACCGCCGCCGACTACGCCTACAGCATCAAGCGTCACCTCGACCCGGTGCAGCGCTCGCCGTGGGCGTGGCTGGTCGAGGGCAAGCTGGTCGGCGGCGACGAGGCGCAGGCCGCGGCGACGCGCGCGGGCAGGTTCGACTACGACGCGCCACTGGCCGGCCTCGAGGTCGTCGACCGGTACACGCTGAAGATCCGGCTCAAGGCGCCCGACTACCGCTTCGCGTACGTGCTCGCCGTGCCGAACATGGGCGCCGTGGCGCGCGAGGTCGTCGAGGCCTATGGCCGCGACATCGGCGCCCATCCCGTCGGCACGGGTGCGTACCGCCTCGCCGAGTACAAGCGCAGCTCGCGCATCGTCCTCGAGGCGAATCCGGGCTTTCGCCGCGTCGCCTACGTGCCCGTCGTGCCGGTGCCGGCGGCGTCGCAGCCGCTGGTCGCGGCACTGAAGGACAAGCGGTTGCCGCTGGTGCCGCGCATCGAGATCTCGGTGATCGAGGAAGGCCAGGCGCGGTGGCTCGCGTTCCTCAAGGGCGAGGTCGACCTGCTGTCCGCCGTGCCGGCGGAGTTCACCGACGTCGCGCTGGAGAACGGGCGGCTCAAGCCGAATCTCGCCTCGTCCGGCATCCGGCATCACGTGCAGACGCGCCCCAACGTGAGCTTCACGTACTTCAACATGGAGGATCCGGTCGTCGGCGGCTACACGCCGGAGAAGGTGGCGCTGCGCCGCGCGATCGGCATGGGCTACAACATCGAGGAGGTGATCCGCGTGCTGGCCAAGGGCCGGGCGGTCGCCGCGACCGGCCCGATCCCGCCGGGCATCGAGGGCTTCGACCCGAAGCTGCGCACCAACGCGCAGATCTACGACCCGGGCGCGGCGCGCGCGCTCCTCGACAAGTTCGGCTACCGCGACCGCAACGGCGACGGCTATCGCGAGACGCCGGACGGCAAGCCGTTGGTCCTGGAGCGCTGGTCGACGCCGGTGTCCGCGGCGCGGCAGGGCGACGAGCTGTGGCGGAAGAACATGGACGCGATCGGGCTCAGGATGGAGTTCAGGAAGGAGAAGCTTCCCGAGATGCGCAAGATGGCGCGGCAAGGCAAGATCCCGATGCGCGGCGACGGCTGGAATGCCGACTACCCGGATGCCGAGAACTTCATGCAGCTCCTCTACGGACCGAACGCCGGGCAGGAGAACAACGCGCGCTTCAACCTGCCCGACTTCAACAAGCTCTACGAGGAGGCGCGGGCGATGCCGGACTCGCCGAAGCGCACGGCGCTGTTCAGCGGTATGACCGAGCTCGTCGTCGCGTACGCGCCGTGGCGCATGGGTGTCCACGACATCGAGGATCACCTGACGCACGCGGCCGTGCGCCACTACGTGCCGCACCCGATCCGCTCGCAGTCCTGGATGTTCCTCGAGCTCGATCGCGGCGCTGCGGTCAAGTAGCGGCCACCGGAAGCCGACCGGCCGGCAGCGCGGTAGGCGGATGCTGCGGCTACCTGGGGGGCGGTGGGGGATTGAGCCAGGGAAACGCCGAGGGGGCTTCCTGGGGCACCATCACCGGCTTGCATCCGTCGAGCCCGCGCGCGAAGCCGTCGCGGATCAGCTGGAGCTCCATGCCCTTGCCACGCAGCTCCATGAGCCCGTTCGAGTACCGCACGCCGGACGCGGCGGCGATCTGGTAGAGCGTGATCCGTTCGCCGCCCGGCGTCAGCATCCGCGCCTCGCCGTCGGTGAAGCGGATCACCCAGCGCTCGCCCTCGAGCGTGCACTCGAACGTGTCCTTCGATGGGACGTCCGCCGGCTTCTCCGGAGGGGCGCAGGCGGCGAGGACGCCGAGCGCGACGAGGAGGGCGGCGCGGCGCAGCACGGGGTTGGATCGCATCGCGGGACTCGGCATCGTAGCTCCGCGAGCATAGCATCACACGCCGACGCAGGTGCCCCAGTGCCCGCCCGGCCGCCCAAAGGGCACTGGGTACCCGCTCTTGCGGCAGCGAACGCAGTGAGCGTGGGGGTCGTACAACTCAGCAATCGGCGACGTTGATCGCGATGCCTCCGAGCGATGCCTGCTTGTGGCGTCCCGCCATCTGCCGACCGCGCTCGACCATCGTCCGGGTCAGCACGTCGAGCGACTGCCGCGGCGCCGGATGGCGCAGCGCATTCTGGGCGGCGGTGACGGCGCGGCCCGCTGCGGCGGCGTTGCGCTCGATGCAAGGCTGCTGGATGCGCGCGCCCTCGGGGTCGCACGCGAGCCCGAGATGCGGTTCCAGCGCGAGTTCCGCGGCCATCAGCACGTGCTCGTTGGTGCCGCCCTGCGTGGCCGCGTAGCCTGCGGCCGCCATCGCGGCCGCAACGCCCACTTCGCTCTGGCAACCGGCCTGGACCAGGCCCGCGGTCCGGAGCAGGCCGCCGATCGCCGCCGCTGTGAGCAGGAAGTCGACGGAGCCCTGCTCGCGATGGATCGTCGGCGTCTCCCGGAAGTGGGACAGCAGCGCAGCGACCGGCCCGGCCGAGCCGTTGGACGGCGCCGCGACGACGCGCCCGCCCGCCGCGTTCTCCTCGGCGACCGCGGTCGCGAACACCGCGCACCACTGCGCGGCCGAGGCGTTGCCGGCCCGCAGCGTGTCCGCCTGCGCGGGCGCGCGGCGCACGCGACCACCCGGCAACGTGCCGTCGGTCGCCAGGCCGCGCTCGATCGAGCCGCGCATCGCGTCGGCGACGCGCAGCAGCAGCGACCGCACTTCGCCCGGACTGTGCACGACGGACTCGTTGGCGAGGGTGATCTCGGCGATGCGCTTGCGCTGTGCGCGCCCGACCTCGAGCAGCTCGCCGGTGGTCGAGTACGCGTACGGCACGCGGGCGGGACCGCGCCGTTCGGGCGGGTCGTCGCGCGATGCCACCACGCCGTCGCCGAGCGAGTAGTAGATCCGCGAGAACAGCACCTGTCCCGCCGCATCCGACGCCGAGAAGCCGAGTGCGTTGCCGTCGTCGGCGAGGGCCTGGTCGACGCGGAAGACGACGTCGCGGGCCGGATGGAAGTCGATGCGATGGCGCCCGGCAAGGGCGATCGCGCGGTCGTTGTCGGCATCGGCGGTGCAGCGGGCGAGCAGCGCCCCGTCGCAGGTCGCCGTGGGGATTCCGGCGAGGCCGGCGACGACCGCACGCTGGGCGCCCAGCTCGCGCCCGGTGCAGGCGAGCCCGCCGAACAGCTCGACGCGCACGCGCGCCGTGCGGGTCACGAGGCCGTCGGCGGCGAGCTCGTGCACGAAGCGGCGCGCGGCCTCGAGCGGGGCCACCGTCTGCGACGACGAAGGTCCCGGTCCGATGCGGTAGCTCTGGCTGATGTTGAGGTACACGGGATGCGGATCGACGTTGGGCGACACCCGGCCGATGTCGAGGAGGACGCCGGCATGCCCGGGCCGCCGGGGCTCGGACGCCCAAGGATAAGCGTACCTTCGCGGCCAGGCGAGTGTTGCGGCCTACAAGCTGCCGAACGGTCGCGGCGAGGCACGACTGCGGACGCGGTACCGACGGACTGCTTTACGTTTGCGCCGATCGCATCGTGCCGCGCCCGAACCGCACGCTCTCGGGGTAGGACAGCACCTCGGGGACCGAGCCGTTGCGGATCTCGCGCTGCACGTCCTGCCACCAGCCGGCATCGAGCAGGCAGGCGTGGTAGCGGCGGAAGTCCTCGCGGATCCTGGGGTCGGTGAGCAGGAAGGTCTCGAACTCCTCGGGGAAGACGTCGCGCGGACCCACGGCGTACCAGACGTCGCTCGACATGTCGTCGAACCCCGGCGGAGGCGGCGGGATCTTGCGGAAGTTGCAGTCGGTCAGGTACTCGATCTCGTCGTAGTCGTAGAAGATCACGCGCCCGAAGCGCGTGACGCCGAAGTTCTTGTACAGGAGGTCGCCGGCAAAGATGTTGGAGCGTGCGAGCTGCGCGATCGCATCGCCGTACTCGCGGATCACCCGCGCGCGCTCCCAGTCGTCGGCCTTCTCGAGGAACATGTTGAGCGGGGTCAGCCGGCGCTCGATGTAGACGTGCCTGACGACGATGTGGTCGCCGTCGCGCTCGACCTGCGACGGCGCCACCGCCTCGAGCTCGTCCAGCAGCTCCTGCGTGAAGCGCTCGCGCGGCAAGGCAACGTCGGAATACTCGAGGATGTCGGTCATGCGCCCGACGCGGTCGTGGTGCTTGACCAGCGCGTACTTCTGCTTGACGCGCGCCCGGTCGGTGTCCTTGGAGACGGCGATGCGGTCCTTGATCACCTTGAATACGTAGGGATAGGAGGGCAGCGTGAACACGCTCATCACCAGGCCCTTGATCCCCGGGGCGACGATGAAGCGGTCGGTGGAGTGCCGCAGGTGGTGCAGGAAGTCGCGGAAGAACAGCGTCTTGCCGTGCTTCTGCAGGCCGACCATCGTGTACAGCTCGGCCGCGGTCTTGTCCGGCAGCAGCGAGTTCAGGAACTTCACGTAGGCGGACGGGACTTCCATGTCGACCAGGAAGTAGGCGCGGTTCGCCGAGAACAACAGGGCGAGCTCGGTGGGCTCGAGGAGCAGGGCGTCGACCACGAGACGCCCCTCGGCGTCGTGCTTCAGCGGTACCGCGAAGGCACGCACGTCGAGGCCGTTGATCAGCCGGCCCACGATGTAGGCGGTGCGGTTCCTGAAGAACAGGCTGCCGAGCACCTGGATCTGCAGGCTGGTCGCGGTCTCGAACGGCCGGGGATACCTGCGGCGGAAGGCGGCGAGGACGTTCCTCAAGTCGCGGCGGAAATCGGCGAAGCGCTGCTCGATGCGCAGGTCGAGCACGATGTCGATCAGCGCGCCGCGCACGCCGGACTCGCGCGGGTAGTAGCTGCGGTAGGTCGGCGGGTCCGCGTCGAGATACTCCGTCGACGCCGCGGGGCGCACGAAGATGAAGCCGTTGTTGAAGTAGGTGCGGTGCAGGATCTTGCACGACACCGAGTTGAAGAACGTCTCGGCGCACTCCGGCTGCCGGTGCTCGATCAGCATGCCGATGTAGTGCAGCTTGACCCGTGCCCACAGCACGTCCGCCCCTCGGCTGGTGAGGCCCACCGAGACGAACTCGCGCTCGATGCGCTCCGCGGTTTCACCGACCCGCCGGTCGTAGAAGTCGATGCGGTCGCGGACCAGGTGGGCGATCGCGCGGAAATTGCCCGCCTCGAACTGCCGCTTGGCAGCGCGTGCGCAGTCGCGGAACAGCGCGTAGTGCTTGTCGAAGCCGTCGATGAGCGCCTTGGCGATCGAGCGCGCGGTGGCGTCGACTTCGGGCGCGACGGCGGTGGCGGAGAGAACGCGGGCAGGCATCGCGTCGGGGGGCGGGCGGACGCGCTCGGCGCGTCCCGTTGGTGCGACCCATGATACCGTAGCGCTGCCACGCCACCTGTCGATACGATGCCCGACGCGATCACGAATCCGTCCCGCGCACGCCGCGCCGCTTGCGCCATCGCCCTCGCGACGTATGCCGCGGGTGCTGGTGCGCAGGTCTACAAGTGCGTCGACCCGCGCGGCCAGGTCACCTACCAGCAGGAACCCTGCGCGGGCGGCACGTCGGGCGGGCCGGTCCAGTTGAACGACGCGCTGAAGGTGCGCCCGTCCGGCGACGAGGCCACGTGGTCCGCGGCCGCGCGCGAGGGCAAGCCGCTCGTGGGCATGCCGAAGCCGTTCGTGATCGCGGCGTCCGGCGAGCCGAGGGAAATCCGCGTACCGAAGCCGGGCGAGGGCGGTACCGAAGTGTGGGTCTACGCCAAGGGTGGACAGGTGACGCGCATCGGCTTCGCGGGCACGGGCGTCGTCGCCTGGATCCGTTCGGATGCGGCCGCAGCGGAAACGCCGGGAGCGGCACCGGTCGCGGCCCGTCCGGCGGACCGCGCGACGCGCGTCAGGGAGGCGCTCGGCATCGGCAAGCCCTGCGCCGCGGTGCTTGCCGAGGCCGGTCCCGCGGACCGCGAGGAGCCGCTCACGGTGGGCGGCGTCGCCGGGTCGGGCACGCGGTACGTCTACAGCTTCGACCCGGCCAACGCGAACGCGTACGCGGCGTTCGTCTGCGTCGCCGGGCGCGTCACGGGCGTTGAGCGCTACATGACCGGGCAGTGACGCAACGCAACGAACGCTACTTCGCGCCCTCCTGGTCGGCCTTGAACTGCGCCGCCGCCTTGTTGTACTCGTCGATCGAGGCGTTGGCCGCGTCGAGGTGCGGCTTGCCCTGCTCGAGGACCTTGCTGTACGCGCCCTGCTGTTCCTGGACGTACTTCTTCAGGCATTCGAGGTAGGCGTTCGCGCTCTTCACCCAGTTGTTGCGGCGCATGTCGCTCGCCAGCCGACCGGGGTATTCGTCCGGCTTGGTGCAGCCATGGGGAGCGACCGGCGCCGGCGCCGCCGGCTGGGCGAAGGTGGGGGCGGCGAGGCCGATCAGGCAGGCCACGGCAAGGGTGCGCAGGGTCATGACGGAAGTCCGATGTTCAAAAACATGACATTGTACTGACGCGCGACGGAGCGGGAAAGGGCGACGCTCGTGGGCGGCGTCACCGTCTCGGCAGCCACGCGGCCAGTACCCGTAGCCCGGTCTCGACGAGATCGAGCGGATTGCCGGCGCGCGGCCGGGACGCTCCGGCGCCGAGCAGCGCCTCGGCCAGTCCGTCGACGTCGATGCGTGCGCGTGCCGCCGTGCGGTCTTCCAGCGCGCGCACCGCAGCCGCGGCGGCGCCGGCATCGAACGCCTCGATCGGCCCCGCACAGTACGCGCAGCGCGCGTCGCGGGACAGATCGACCGGTGCACCGCAGCCCGTGCAGCGTATCGTCCGGACGTGGACCTTGAGCCGCTCGATCTCGCGGGGCGCGAGCGGTCTCAGAAAGTCCTTCTCCCTCAGGAACTGCACGAACGGCGTGAAGCGCCCGTGCCCGCGCGGGCACCGCCAGTAGACGAAGCGCGTCGTGTGGCGCACGTCGTGCGTCTCGACCAGCCCCGCGCGGCAACGCGGGCAGGCGAGCGACTGCAGCTCGGCGCGCACGGGTTCCTCGGCAGCACGCACGGCCTCGAACAGCGCGAGCGTCGCGGCGGGGGTGAGCCGGACGCTTTCGAACGCGTCGAACCAGAGCGCGTGGCAGCGCACGCAGAGGTCGACGACGACCTCGCCGTGGGGCGTCCGTTCGAGCACGCGCGGCGCCATCGACGCGCCACAGCCGGGGCAGCGCGTCGAAGCGTCGAATGCGCCGCCGAGGGCGTTGGTCACCGGCGACACGGCGGTCCGGCGGCGCCCGCGCGACGCCGGACGCGCGTCAGATCACCCGCAACGTCGCCTTCGGGCAGTTGTACCAGTACACCTGCGCAAACGTGCGCCGTGCGGTGCGCTCGACTTGGTCGAGGACATCCGGGTTGCACACGACGAGTCCGTCGTAATCGGCCTTGGTCAGCGGGGCCGGCGTGCACCCGACGAGCAGCAGGCCGGCGACGCCGGCAAGAAACAGGACCTTGTTCATGGCCGCCCTCCGTGCGAGTCGACCGCACGCGGCGGTCGAGAGCCATTATCGTCACAGCAGTGGCCGGACGCAATCGGTCCGCGCGGGCACGGCGCCGGTCAGGGCTGCCGTTCGGCGAACGTGTCGCAGCGGCGCGGATCGCCGGTTTCGAGTCCGCGCTTGAACCAGTACATGCGCTGCTGCGCCGAGCCGTGGGTGAACGCGTCGGGCACGACGTAGCCCTGGGTGCGCTTCATGATCTGGTCGTCGCCGACCGCGGCGGCGCCGCGCAGGCCTTCCTCGAGGTCGCCCGGCTCGAGCAGCTTGCGCCGCTGCGCGAAGTGGCCCCATACGCCGGCGTAGCAGTCCGCCTGCAGCTCCAGCCGCACCTGCAGCGGGTTGCGCTCGGACGGGCCGGCGCGCTGCATCAGGCGGTCGAACTGTTGCATCGTGCCGAGCACGTTCTGCACGTGGTGCCCGACCTCGTGCGCGACCACGTACGCCTGCGCGAAATCACCTGGGGCTCCGAAGCGCCGCGCCAGCTGGTCGAAGAACGCCGTGTCGAGGTAGAGCTTGCCGTCGCCCGGGCAGTAGAAGGGCCCGACGGCGGCGCTGGCAAAGCCGCAGGTGGAGCGGACCTGGTCCTCGAAGATGACCAGTCCCGGCTTCGGATAGCCCTTGTTGAACATGGCCTGGAACAGCGCGTTCCACACGTCCTCGGTGTCCCCGAGCACGCGGGCCACCATCTCCTTCGTCGGATCGGCAGACTTGGTCGCCGCACCCGGACCGGCCTGCGGACCGTAGCCCGGCGGGGCGCTCTGCGGCGCCGGCTCGGGGCCGCTCATGCCGCCGAGCAGGGTGAACGGATTGATGCCGAACAGCACGCTGGCGATGAGCACGAGGATGATGCCGCCCAGCCCGATCTTCATGCCGCCGCCGCCGATGCCGCCGCCGCGCGGGCGCGTGCCCGAGCGGTCCTCGACGTTCTCGCTGCGACGCATATCGCCCCAACGCATGGCCGTTCTCCAGTCTTACGCTTGCGTGTCGTGCCTCGGCGCGCCTGGCCGCGGTCGTCGACCGGCGCCGGCCGCTGCGCACCCCGAAGCGCGCAGTCTAGCGCAGCCGCAGGTGGAGTCGCACGGCGAAGCGGCCCGCCGCGACAGCGACGGCGTCGAACGGGATCATGGCAGGACCACGAACTTCCCGCGCCCGTGTCCGCGCTGCATCACCTGCTGC
Source organism: uncultured beta proteobacterium (assembly GCA_963765065.1). GTDB lineage: Bacteria > Pseudomonadota > Gammaproteobacteria > Burkholderiales > Casimicrobiaceae > VBCG01. The sequence goes on from CAVXVH010000015.1 coordinate 139,426, forward strand.
ACCTCGGCAACCGCGTCGAGTCCGACACGTCGTTCGATGTGGGGTTGCAGCACGCCCGCGGCGGCGAGCTGCGCCAGCCGCTGCAGCGAGGCAGCGCCCGCGCGGAGCATCAGATTGCGTACGCGGATGCCGCCGGCGATCGACGTCACGAACGCGCCCACGCCGGTGGCGATCGCCGCGGCCGTGCTGCCGGCCGTGCCGAGATAGAGCCCGCCGGGCACCAGCAGGCGGCGCGCCCGGCGCCAGTCGAGCGCGTTGACCGCGTCGAAGACGAGGTCGAAGGTCTCGCCGCACGCGTGGACGTCGGTCCGCGTGTAATCGATCACCCGGTCGGCGCCGAGGCCGGCGACGAACTCGACATTCGACGGGCCGCAGGTGGCGCTGACGTGCGCGCCGAGGTGCTTCGCGTAACGCACGGCAAAGTGGCCCACTCCCCCCGCACCGCCCGTGACGAGCACGCGCTGGCCTGCGGTGAGCCGACCGTCGTCGGCAAGCGCCTGCACCGCGGTACCCCCGGCCACCGGCAGTGTCGCCGCCTGCTCGAACGTCAGCGCAGGCGGCATCGCAACGGCGTGCCGCGCGGGCAACGTGACGAACTCCGCGCACGAGCCCTGGCGCCCGAACGGCGACAGCGAGCCGAACACGCGCTCGCCGACGTGCCGCGGGCCCGGTCCGCCGCCGGTCGCGACGATCTCCCCGGCGAAGTCGGTACCCGTCCCCCTGGGCGGGCGTGCGAGCACCGGGACCAGCCGCAGGTGCCCGTCGCGGATCTTCCAGTCGAGGGGATTCAGGCTCGCCGCGGCGATGCGGACCTTGATCTCGCCCGCGGCCGGCTCGGGAGGATCGACGTCGACGACTTCGAGCACCTCGGGCGGGCCGAAGCGGCGATAGCGAATGGCGCGCATCACGAGCGGCGAAGCTGCGGGTGACGCGTGCGGGTACGGGGCGGGCGCGCCGGGGCTGTCATGGCTTGAGCGCGCGGTAGAGGAACGGCAGGCTCGCGTCCATCCGGTAGTCGATCGACGAGTGGTTGTCGTCGAACTCCTCGTAGCGGTGCGCGATGCCGTGCTGTGCCAGATGCCGCGACAGGATGCGCGCGCCGTAGTGCAGGTGGTACTGGTCGCGCCAGCCGCAGTCGATGTAGATGCCCAGCAGCGAGGCGAGGTTCGCGCGGTAGCGCGCGACGAGGTGTATCGGGTCGTGCGCGAGCCAGGCGCGCCACCGCGCCGCGATCACCTCGCCGGTCTCGAGGTCCAGCGGCAGCCGGAAGCCGAGCGGCGCCTCGGGGTCCGCGTCGTAGGATGCGGCCATCGCGACCATCATCAGCGCGTGGGCCTCGGCGTCGTTCAGCTTGTCCTTCGACCAGATCGCTTCCAGAAAGCGCCGCACGCGGCCATCGTCCTCGCCGCGTCCCGACGCCTTCGCGTCCCGGGCGACGTCGATGCGGCCGGCGCGGCGCGGCGGCTTGCGGTAGCGGTCGAGCTCGTTCAGCGTGCGCGGCCAGTCGGTCATGTAGCAGAAGTCGAAGTAGGCGTCGCCCGAGTGGTCTGCGATCGCGCCCCAGTGCTTCGCGTACTTCATGCCGTGGATCATCGCGCCGTACCCGCCCGACGACTTGCCGAAGCAGCCGCGGTGCTCGCGCGCGGCGAGCGTGCGGAACTCGCGATCGACGAGCGGCACGATCTCCCGCGTCAGGTAGTCGGCGTAGCGCCCGATCGCGCTGGAGTTCACGTACTGGTTGCCGCCAAGGCAGGTGAAGCAGTCCGGGAAGACGAGGATCGCGGGTCCCATCTTGCGCTCGCCGACGAGCCGCGAGACGCGCTCGGGAACGTTCTCGTCGAAGGGCCGCCAGTTGATGTGTGCGAGGCCCGAGCCGGTGAAGCCGACGAGGTCGTAGAGCACCGGCAGGCGCCGGCCGCGCCCGCGTCCCGCACCCTCGTCGTACGCCGGCGGCAGCCACACGGCGAGCTTGCGCACGTGCGGGTCGCCCAACGGGTTGTCGGCGAGGACCTTCGATTCGAACTCGAGGACGACCAGCGTGCCTTCGGGGCGACGCGGCGACTTGCGGGCCATGGCGGCGTCTCTTTCTTCGCGCTCGCCGGACCTCCGGCGTCCCGCCATTGTCGAGCGGAACGCCGGGAAGCCGCAACCAGGGGGCGCGTCGCGTCAGGCGGCGGCGCGCAGCACGTCGGAGCGCCCGCCCTCGATGGCGATTACCTGGGCTGCCGCATTGACCGCGGCGGCGATGCGGCCGACGTCGCGCAGCTCCTGCGTGGTGACGCCGGTCTCCTTCAGCAGCTTGTAGTGCGACGCGATGCAGAACTCGCACTTGCCGACGATGCTCGCGGCGAGCGCGTAGAGCTCGAATGCGCGCTTGTCGACGCCGCCGTGATTGGCGTAGGCGTTCATGCGCAGCTCGGCGCGCAGCGTCTTCAGCTCAGGGTCGGCCGCCATCTCCACGTAGGGGTACCAGACGTTGTTCATGCCCATCAGCGCGGCGGCCGTGAGCGCCGCCTGCGCGTCGGCGGGCGCGAGCGCGTTCGAGCGGCGGATCGCGTCTACGATCGGCGTGCTCTTCGCGGCAAACGCCGCGGCGAGCGCCGCGCCGACGGCCTCGCGTGCGGGCAGGCTGGAGCGCGCGATCGTCGCGTCGAGGTTGAGGCGGATGTCCTTCGCGTAGTCGGGGACGAGCGCCTTCAGGGAGTCGAGGAATTCCATGGTGTCCTTGCGGTGTCGTGGTGCGCCCCGCGGGCCGCCCGTCGGGGCGGGGCCGGGGCGCGGTGGGCAGGGGGTGCTCGCCGTTCAGGCGGTCTCGAGGTCCAGCGTCACGCCGCCGACGGCGCGATTGCAGGGGCAGAGCTCGTCCGTCTGCAGGCCGTCGAGGATGCGCAGCACTTCGTCCGGGTTGCGGCCGACGTTCAGGTTGTTGACCGAGACGTGCTGGATCACGTTGTCCGGGTCGACGATGAACGTGGCGCGCAACGCCACGCCTTCCTTGGCGTCGCGCACGCCGAGCTGGTCGACGAGCGAGCCGGTCGTGTCGGCGAACTGCCACTGCGGCAGCTTCGACAGGTCCTTGTGCTCCCGGCGCCAGGCGAGCTTCACGAACTCGTTGTCCGTCGAGCCGCCGAGCACGACGGCGTCGCGGTCGGCAAAGTCCTTGGCGAGCTTGGCGAAGCCGACGATCTCGGTCGGGCACACGAAGGTGAAGTCCTTCGGGTAGAAGTAGATCACCTTCCACTTGCCGGGAAACGACTTCTCGTCGATCGCCTCGAACGCGGAGACGCCCTTTTCCTCGGGCTGGTTGAATCCGGGCTTCACGCCCATGACGTTGAACGGCTGCAGGGTTTGGCCGACGGTCTTCATTGCGATGCTCCTTCGGTGGCTGGCGCGTCGTGGGCGCCGGTTGGTTGTGAATGCCTACCGTTGAAGATTATGGACAATAAGGACTCAATACAAATTGTTTATTGCTATGCCGATCGTAACTTGAAGTTATCGACACGCCAACGTGGATAAAGGACGACTGGCGACGCGCGTTTGCGGCGCCGCACGATTGAAGTGCGCGGGTGCGGCGCGCTACAGTGGCCGCGACAGCGGCGCGGATCGTGATGCGCCGCTCGCGCCACCAGCCCGAGGAGAATGCCGATGCGCCGCACGCCTGCCCGCGTGGTTGCGGCCTGCCTTGCCGTCGCACTCGCGACGGGCGCCGAGGCGGCCGTGTCCACGCTCACGGATTGCCTGGAAGGCTCCGACTTCGTCGCCAACGCGGCGCGGTCGCGGGACAACGGCATGACGCGCGCGTCGTTCCTGGAACGCCTCGACGCGGACCTCGTGGCGATCCGCGCGTTCCCCTCCGAGCTGCGCTGGTTCGCCCGCAACCGCGACGACGAGCGATTCCTGGTTGTCGAGGCCGCGCGGGTCTTCGACCGTCCGCAGGCGCCGGAGCGCCATCAGGCGGAGTTCCTCGCCGCCTGCCTCGACCGCGCGCCTGCAGCCTAGTTCAATTCTTCTTCTTCTTTTTCTTCTTCTTCTTGCCCTGCTTCTTGTCGTCCTTCGCGTCCGCGAGCATCGTGCCGCGGCACTTCTTCGCGCCGCAGCGGCAGGCGAGGTAGGCCGCTTCCTTCTTGGTCACGCCGCCGTCGACCGAGAGGTTGTAGTCGTAGGCGAGCTCCTCGCCGGGCTCGATGTCGCGCTTCGCGTAGACGTGGACGCGGCCTTCCTCGTCCTCCTTCGTCTTGCAGTTGGGCTTGCAGGAGTGGTTGATCCAGCGCGCGGCGTTGCCGCGGCGGCCCGCGTCGATGACGCGGCCGTCGTCCAGCTCGAAGAAGAACGTGTGGAAGGGATTGTCGGGATCGCTGTCGGGACGCGAGAGTGCCTCGTCCCAGTCGGTACGCATGCCGCGGTACTCGATGATGCGCGTGCCCTTCGGGATGGGCAGGGCGGCGAACACGCCGCGTCCGTGGATGGAAGAGTTGCGGACCTGGTAGAGGCGCGTAGGTGCTTGGGTGGCCATGACGGGTTTCCGGTCGGAAGCCGCCATGTTAACCGACCGCAGCACGGCAACCCGGACGGGGCCGTGCGATGCGGGCCGCCGGCTCCGGCGCGCGCTTCGGGGCTGAGTGTGGCCCGCCGGCCTCAGGCGACCCGTTGCCCCGACGCGCGCAGGATCGCCGTGGCCGCGTCGAGACCGCTTTGCACGGCACCGTTGAGATAGCCGTACCACACGGCCGACGACTGCTCGCCGGCGAAGTGGACGCGGCCCTCGGGCAGGTGCTCGATGCCGTGGAACGCGGTGTACTGGCCGGGCTTCAGCAGCGAGTACGAGCCCCGGGACCAGGGGTGACGGTCCCAGGCGTTGCGGATCACGCGCCCGTTCCACCGCGCGCCCGCGCCCGGATGGATGCGCTCCAGATCGGCGAGCGCCTTGCGCGCCTGCTCCTCGGGCGAGCCGTCACCGGCACGCGTCGCGGTCGCCCCGCCCGAATAGAAGTTGAGGATGCCCTGCGCGCCGGCCTGCCCGCGCGAGACCTCCCAGCTCACCTGATAGCTGCCCTCGATCCGCGTTTCGCCGCTGCCGCGGAGGGCGATCCAGGCACGCTCGTCGAACTGCAATTGCAGCTTGGTGTTGCGGCCCATGCCGAGCTCGCGGATCGCCTGCAGTTTGCGCGGCCGAAAGCCTGCCTGCGCAAGGTCCACGTCGCGCAGCAGCGTGAACGGCACGGCGAGCACGACGTGGTCGAAGGCGGCCTCGCGCGTCGCGTGGTCGCGTGCGAACGCGAGGCGGTAGCGGCCGTCGCCGCGTCGCGCGACCGCGACGAGCCGCGCGCCGGTCTCGATGCGGCCGGCAAGCGGCTCCGCCATGCGCTGCACGATGAGGTCGTTGCCGCCGCGGACGTGATAGCGCTGGTCGGACTCCTCGTAGGGCGAGAGCCGGTCGCGCGGCGAGTCGCGCAGCAGGTCGACGACCGTCACGGCGCTGATCTCGGCGAGGTCGGCGCCCAGTTCCTCCGTGTAGGCGTTGCCGAGCAGGCGTGCCAGCGGGCTCGCGAGACCGCCCGGGACGCGGCTGTCGAGCCATTGCGCGGCGTCGGTACGATCGAGGACGCGTTGCGCGGACGTGTGGCGCGCGAAGGTCGGCGTGTCGTCGCCGAGCAGCCGGGCATCGGCGGCGAGCGCCGGCCACAGGCGTTCGAAGTCGCGCGCCGCTTGCGACTCCTCGTAGCGTCGTCCGTCGATCCACCAGACCGGGGCGGTGCCGCGCGGGGTCGCCGCGTGCAGGTCGTCGAGCACGAGGCCCAGCGCGAGTGCCAGGTCGATGATCTCGTCGTGCGCGGTGTCGATGAGCTCGCCGCCGCGCTCGGCGATCTGGCCGCCGTCGAAGGCACGACGCTCGGTCCAGCAGCGGCCGCCGACGCGCGGCGCGGCCTCGAACACGGTCACGTCGACGCCTGCCTGCGCGAGGCGCCACGCGGCGGCGAGTCCGGCGAGACCTCCGCCGACGACGGCGACCCTTGCCGATCCGACTGTCGCGCCCTGTGCCGCGCGCGACAGCGGCAGCGCCGCAGTCGCCGCCAGGGCGACGCCGCGACGCAGCAGGTCCCGGCGTGCCTCGCGCGCCGCGGCGCGGCGCGCCGCCAGGTGTCGGCGCTGCGACGCGGCGGCCTCGGCCGCGGCCGAATCCGGTGCCGGCCGCGTGCGATTGGCAAGCGACTGCAGCAGGCGCAACAGCAGGCTTCGAGCCATCACCGAGATCGGCCTCAGCGCCCGCGCAGCAGCACGAGCACGGCGCCGCCGCCCCCGGCGTGACGGGGCGCCTCGCAGTAGGCGAGCACGTCGTCCCAGTGCGCGAGCCAACGCCGCACCTTGCCCTTCAGCACCGGCTCCTTCGCGGGCGACGAGAGCCCCTTGCCGTGGATCACCCGCACGCAGCGCGCGCCGCGGCCGCGGGCATCGAGCAGGAACTGCGACAGGTGATCGCGCGCCTCGTCGGTGGTGAGGCCGTGCAGGTCGACCTCGCCCTGCAGCGTCCAGTGGCCGCGCCGCAGCTTCGTGAGCACGTCGCTGCCGAGTCCGGTGCGCACGAACGTCTGCTCGCCCTCCTGTTCCTGGCCGACGTCCCACGAGTGCGGCGCGGGCACGTTGCCGAACTTCGACGCGAGCAGCGCGTCTTCCTCGTCGGCGATGCGCTGGCGCGGGATCGGCGCCGGCCGCGAAGTGGCGATGCGCGCGCGGTTGTCCGCCGGCAGCCGCGTCACGTCGGCGAATGCCTGCGCGAGATCGATGTCGCCGCTCGCGTGCTTGCCCGAGGCGATCGCCCGGCGTGGCGACGGCGCCGGCAGGGCGGGGCGCGGCGGCGACGCCTGGGGATGCCGGACGGCATGCGGCTGCGGCTCGCGGTGCACGTGCGGGTCGGCCGCCGGTCTGCGGTTCGCCTCCGCGGCGTCACGCCGCTTCGCTTCGAGCAGCGCCTTCAGTTCGTTGAGCTTCGCCACGGGTCCATCGCAGGTCGGACAGGGACGGGTCCCCGTCGGTGAGCACGCCGGGAGTCGGCGCCGCGGAGTCGCGTCAGGTGCCGAGCCCCTCGAGCCAGGCCTCGGCGTCCAGTGCCGCCATGCAGCCGGTGCCGGCCGAGGTCACCGCCTGGCGATAGACGTGGTCGGCGACGTCCCCGGCCGCGAACACGCCGGGCACCGAGGTCGCGGTCGCGTTGCCCTCGGTGCCGCTCTTCACCTTGATGTAGCCGTTCGCCATGTCGAGCTGGCCTTCGAAGAGCTGGGTGTTGGGCGAGTGACCGATGGCGATGAACAGGCCGTGCACGGGAAGGTCCCGCGTCGCGCCCGTCACCTTGTGCTTGACGCGCACGGCGTTGACTCCGCTCGCGTCGCCCAGCACCTCGTCGAGCACGTGGTCCCAGATCACGCTGACGTTGCCGCCGCGGGTCTTCGCCACCAGCTTGTCGACCAGGATGGCCTCGGCGCGGAAGCGGTCGCGGCGATGGACGACGGTCACGTGCTGCGCGATGTTGGACAGGTACAGCGCCTCCTCGACCGCGGTGTTGCCGCCACCGACCACGACCACGTCCCGGCCCTTGTAGAAGAAGCCGTCGCAGGTCGCGCACGCCGACACGCCCTTGCCCATGAACGCCTGCTCGGACGGCAGGCCGAGGTACTTCGCCGAGGCACCGGTGGCGATGATGAGGGCGTCGCAGGTGTACTCGCCGCTGTCGCCGACCAGCCGCTTCGGCGTCGACCGCAGGTCGACGGTGTGGATGTGGTCGAAGATCAACTCGGTCTCGAACCGCTCGGCGTGCTTCTGGAAGCGCGCCATCAGGTCGGGACCCTGCACGCCGTCGGCGTCGGCCGGCCAGTTGTCGACGTCGGTCGTCGTCATCAGCTGTCCGCCCTGCGCGAGGCCGGTGATCAGCACGGGCTTCAGGTTGGCGCGCGCCGCGTAGACGGCGGCGGTGTATCCGGCCGGACCGGAACCGAGGATGAGCAGGCGGGCGTGCTTGACGGGCATGGCGGACTCGCGATTCGTGGGACGATCATTGTAGGAGATTCGGGTCGGCGCTCCGGCCGTTCCAGGCTGCCGTGCAAGGGGCGTCCCCGCGCTGCCGTTTCGCGGTACAATCCGACGCGTGAAGTGTTCGCGGCAACACAGTGTTTTTCAAGCAGAAAAGCGCCGGTAACCGGCGCGTCACGCCGTCGGCGTCGCACGCGCTTTCGCCGCGTTTCGAGCGGCTGCTGCGCGAGTCGCGCTGGCTGCTCGTCGTCGCCCTGCTGGGCTACGTCGCGCTCGTCCTCGGCAGCTACGCCAAGACCGATCCGGGCTGGTCGTTCTCGGGTTCCGGCGCGCCGATCGCCAACCGCGGCGGCCACGTCGGGGCATGGCTCGCCGACCTGCTGCTCTACCTGTTCGGGCTCTCCGCCTGGTGGCTGGTCGTCGCCGGGATGGTGATCATCGTCAGCGGCTACCGGCGCATCAACGAGCCGGAACGCGAGAGCGACCACCCGCTGCTCTACGGCTCGCTCGGGTTCGTGCTCGTGCTGCTGTCGTCCTCGGCCATCGAGGCGATCAGGCTCTGGCGACTGCCGGCGACGCTGCCGGACGCTCCGGGCGGCGCGATCGGCGACCTGATCGGCATGGGGCTCGCCCGCGCGCTCGGCTTCAACGGCGCGACGCTCGTGCTGCTCGCCACCTTCGCGGTCGGGTTCTCGCTGTTCACGGGCCTGTCGTGGCTGCGGCTGATGGAGCGCATCGGCATCGGCACCGAGCGGGCGCTGGCGTGGTTCAAGGCGCGGCGCGAGGAGCGCCTGGACCGGCGCATCGGCGAGCAGTCGCTGCAGGAACGCGTCGCGATGGTGGAGCGCACGCGCGAGGACGAGGAGGATCGCGAACCGATCGTCGTCGTGCCGCCGGTGCTGTCGGTGCCTAAATCCGAACGCGTGGTCAAGGAGAAGCAGCGGCCGCTGTTCGTCGACATGCCCGACTCGCCCTTGCCGCCGCTCTCGCTGCTCGAGGATGCGCCGCCCGCTTCGGAGACGGTGAGCGCCGAGACGCTCGAGTTCACCTCGCGGCTGATCGAGCGCAAGCTCGCCGACTTCGGTGTGCAGGTGAAGGTGCTCGCGGCGTATCCGGGACCGGTGATCACCCGCTACGAGATCGAGCCCGCGGTCGGCGTCAAGGGCGCGCAGATCGTCAACCTCGTCAAGGACCTCGCGCGGGCGCTGTCGGTGGTGAGCATTCGCGTCGTCGAGACGATTCCCGGCAAGTCGTGCATGGCCCTCGAGCTGCCGAACCCGCGGCGCCAGATCGTCAAGCTGGTGGAGATCCTGTCGTCGGCAACCTACAACGACGCCGCGAGCCTGACCACGATCGCACTCGGCAAGGACATCGCCGGTCGTCCGGTGATCACCGACCTCGCGAAGATGCCGCACCTGCTGGTCGCGGGCACCACGGGCTCGGGCAAGTCGGTCGCGGTCAACGCGATGATCCTGTCGCTGCTCTACAAGTCCGAGCCGCGCCAGGTGCGCCTGATCCTCGTCGACCCGAAGATGCTCGAGCTGTCGGTCTACGACGGCATTCCGCATCTCCTCGCGCCGGTGGTCACCGACATGAAACTCGCGCCCAACGCGCTCAACTGGTGCGTCGGCGAGATGGAGCGGCGCTACCGGGTGATGAGCCAGCTCGGCGTGCGCAACCTGTCCGGCTACAACGCGAAGATCGCCGACGCCAGGAAGGCGGGGAAGCCGCTCCTCAACCCGGTTTCGCTGACGCCCGACACGCCCGAGCCGCTGGAGGAGATGCCGGTCATCGTCGTCGTCGTCGACGAGCTCGCCGACCTGATGATGGTCACCGGCAAGAAGATCGAGGAGCTGATCGCGCGCATCGCCCAGAAGGCGCGCGCGGCCGGCATCCACCTGATCCTCGCCACGCAGCGGCCGAGCGTCGACGTGATCACCGGGCTCATCAAGGCCAACGTGCCGTCGCGCATCGCCTTCCAGGTGGCGAGCAAGGTCGACTCGCGCACGATCCTCGACCAGATGGGCGCCGAGGCGCTGCTCGGGCAGGGCGACATGCTCTACCACCCGGTGGGCTCGGGACACCCGCAGCGCGTGCACGGCGCGTTCGTTTCGGATGCCGAGGTGCATCGCGTCGTCGAGCACCTCAAGGCCTCCGGCGCGCCGCAGTACGTCGAGGGGCTCCTCGAGGGCGGCGGCGGCGAGGACGCCGACGGCGTGTCGGTGGAAGGCGCGGACGCCGAGTCCGACCCGATGTACGACCAGGCGGTCGCCCTCGTGCTGAAGACGCGGCGACCGTCGATCTCGCTGGTGCAGCGCCACCTGCGCATCGGCTACAACCGGGCGGCGCGGCTGATCGAGCAGATGGAACGCGCCGGCCTTGTCTCGGCGATGCAGGCGAACGGCAACCGCGAGGTGCTCGTGCCGGCGGGCAAGGGGGAGGGCTGATGGCCCGGGGACGTCGCGCTGCGTGGCGGGTGCTCGTCGCCTCGATTGTGGCGACCGCGCCGGCGGCGCAGGCGGGTCCGGTCGAGGTCTACCGCGAGGGCCCGCGCTATTGTCCCCGCGACCGTCCCCCGCATGCCTCCGCGATCACGGACGCCGAGGCAATCGCGCATGCGCGCGCATTGTTGCCCGACGGTTTCTGCGGCCCGGCTCCGCGCATCGACGGCTGCGACGCGGACGCCGAGCACATTCACGACACGTGGCGCGTCTACGTCCACCAGTACCGGCTGCGCGCCGGACGCCACGACTGGCAGGGCCTCGACCACACCTACGTGATCCTCGACCGTGTCGGCAACTGCATCGCCAACATTCCCGGCACCCCGGAAGGCGGAGGACGATGACGCAGGATCGCCCCAGCAACCGCGGTGCGCTCGCAGTCGCGCCGAGCGCGCGGCGGCGGTTCGTCGCCGCGTTCGGCTTCGCGCTGGCCTGTGCGCTCGCGCCGGCACCGCAGGCCGTCGCCGCGACGCTCGAACGGCTGCGCGCGTTCGTCAAGGACACGCAGACCGCGCGCACGACGTTCACGCAGACGGTCGTCGACCGCAACGGACGTGCGGTGCAGCGCGCGAGCGGCGAGTTCCTCATCGCACGACCGGGCAAGTTCCGCTGGGCGGTGGACAAGCCCTACCGGCAGCTGGTGGTCGGCGACGGCGAACGGGTGTGGATCTACGACGAGGACCTGAACCAGGTGGTGGTGCGCAAGGTGGGCGAGGCGCTCGGCAGCACGCCGGCGGCGCTCCTCGCCGGTCGCGACGACGTCGAGCGCGCGTTCACGTGGCAGGAAGCGGCGGCGGAGGGGGGCTTCGACTGGCTTGTCGCCACGCCGCGCGCGCAGGATGCGACGTTCACCGAGATCCGGCTGGGCTTCGCGGGCAACGATCTCGCTGCGCTGGACCTCGTCGACGCGTTCGGGCAGCGCACCACGATCCGCTTCGGCGTGATGGTGCCGAACGCGAAGTTCACGCCGGAGACGTTCCGGTTCGTGCCGCCGAAGGGCGCCGACGTGATCGGCGATCGATAGGCATTCGGGTACGCGAGCCGCCGCGCATCGCGGCTTTCAGGGCAGCGGCAGTCCCTTCTCCGCCATCACCCGGCGCGCGCGGTCCGGATAGTCGGTGATCAGGCCGTCGACGCCCCAGTCGATCAGCCGCGCCATGTCGGCAGGCTCGTTCACCGTCCACGGCAGCACCCGCAGGCCGAGCGCGCGGGCCTCGTCGATGCGCCCCGGCGTGACGCTCGCGTGGTTCGGCGACCACACCGCGCATCCGGCGGCACGCACCATCTGCGGCAGGGACCCGCCGTGTTCGCCGGGCCCGATGCCGGCGTGCCACGGCGAGCGCCCGGTCGCATCCGCCTTGACGGTGTCGAACGATCCGCCCTCCGCGGTGAGGCATGCGGTGACGATCGACGGCTCGAGGCGCTTCGCCGCGACCAGCGTGCGCCAGTCGAACGACTGGATCGTCGTGCGCGAGGACATGCCGGCCTTGCGCACCGCCTCGACCACGACCTCGGCAAAGGCATCGGCGTCGAGCGTCGCATCCCCCGACCGTGGCGTGATCTTGGTCTCCAGGTTGAAGCGCACCGGCTTTGCCGCCTTGCGGGCGAGGTCGAACAGCGCGGCGAGCGTGGGCATGCGCTCGCCATCGCTCGCCACCTGCTGCGTCCACTGCCGCCCGTAGCCCGACGTCGGGTCGACGCGGCCGACGTCGTAGCGCTGCAGCTCGGCCAGCGTCAGCGACCGGATGGGCGGGCCGCGTTGCGCGAGCCATGCGCCGCCGTCGCGCACCAGTGCCGGGTTGAGGTCCGGGTCGTGCGCGAGTACGACGATACCGTCGCGCGTGACCGCGAGGTCGGTCTCGAGCGTGGTGACGCCGATCGCCAGCGCCTTGGCGAACGCCGCCACCGTGTTCTCGGGCGCGAGGCCGCGGGCGCCGCGATGGCCCTGCAGATCGAAGGCCATGGCGGGCACGGCGAGCGCCACGGCGACGAGAGGCGCGACAACACGGACGGCATCCATGGCGCGCATGCTAGCGCGTCGCTGCGCAGGGTGCACGCGACGCTCGCGGCGGGCCGCAACCGTTGTGTGACAATGGCTGTGCCCCGCCCGATTCCTCGCCCGCGTCCCGACCGTGGTCGCCCCGGACCTCTTTTCCGCCACGCCATCCCCGACCGTGCCGCTCGCCGAGCGCCTGCGGCCGCGCACGATCGACGAGGTGATCGGACAGCGCCACCTGCTCGGGCCCGGCAAGCCGCTCGCGGTGGCGTTCCACTCCGGCAAGCTCCACTCGATGATCCTGTGGGGACCGCCTGGGGTCGGCAAGACCACGCTGGCGCGCCTGATGGCGGACGCGTTCAACGCGGACTTCATCGCGATCTCCGCGGTGCTCGCCGGCGTGAAGGAGATCCGCGAGTCGGTCGCGCGCGCCGAGATCGTGCGCGCCCAGTCGGGGCGATCGACGATCCTGTTCGTCGACGAGGTGCACCGCTTCAACAAGGGGCAGCAGGATGCCTTCCTGCCGTTCGTCGAGCAGGGCGTGATCACGTTCATCGGCGCGACCACGGAAAACCCGTCGTTCGAGGTGGTCGGCGCGCTGTTGTCGCGCGCGTCGGTCTATGTGCTCGAGCCGCTCGCCGCCGACGAGCTCGCGACGCTCTTCGATCGCGCCGTGCACGCCGCGATGCCGGGCGCGAGTATCGCCGCGGCGGCGAAGGACGCGCTGATCGGCTACGCCGACGGCGACGGGCGCAGGCTGGTCAACCTGGTCGAGCAGCTCGCAATCGCCGCGCTCGACGCGGGCGTCGAGGACATCGACACCGCGTTCGTCGAGCAGACGATTGCGCGCAGCCTCCGACGCTTCGACAAGGGCGGCGAGGCGTTCTACGACCAGATCTCGGCGTTGCACAAGGCGGTGCGGGGTTCGGATCCGGATGCCGCGCTGTACTGGATGTGCCGCATGTTCGACGGCGGCGCCGACCCGCTCTACGTCGGGCGGCGCATGATCCGCATGGCCTCCGAGGACATCGGGCTCGCCGACCCGCGGGCGCTCGCGCTCGCGCTCGACGCCGTCGCCGCCTACGAGCGGCTCGGCAGCCCCGAGGGCGAGCTGGCACTTGCCGAGTGCGTGCTCTACCTCGCGGTGGCGGCGAAGAGCAACGCGACCTACGTGGCCTACGGGGCGGCGCGCGCGTTCATCGCGCAAGACGGCTCGCGCCCGGTGCCGCTGCGCCTGCGCAACGCGCCGACGAGGCTGATGCAGGACCTGGGCTACGGCAAGGGCTACCGCTACGCGCACGACGAGGCGGACGCGTATGCCGCCGGCGAGCGCTACCTCCCCGACGACATGCCCGCGCAGCGTTTCTACCACCCGACGGAACGCGGGCTCGAACAGCGTATTCGCGAGCGCCTCGACGCGCTGCGCAGCCGGGACCAGGGGCCGCGCCGCGGCCCCGCGACGTAGCCCGCGCAAGCCTCTGATAGTATTGCCTAATGCTCGACATCAATCTGTTCCGCAACGAACTTTCCGGCGTCGCCGCCGGCCTCGCCAAGCGCGGCGTGACCCTTGATACCGAGCGCTTCGAGGCGCTCGAAGCCCGCCGCAAGGACATCCAGGTCCGCACGCAGGAGCTGCAGCAGCGCCGCAACGCGCTCTCGAAGCAGGTCGGCAGCGCCAAGTCGAAGGGCGAGGACGCCGCGCCGATCCTCGCCGAGGTCGCGGGCCTCGGGGACGAGGTCAAGCGCCTCGAGACCGCGCTCGACCAGGTCCAGTCCGATCTGCGCGACTTCCTGCTCGACCTGCCGAACCTCACGCACGCGTCGACGCCGGACGGACGTGGCGCCGACGACAACGTCGAGGTGCGCCGCTGGGGCGAGCCGCGGGCGTTCGACTTCACCGCCCGCGATCACGTCGACCTGGGTGAGGGCCTCGGCATGCTCGACTTCGCGACGGCGGCGAAGCTCTCCGGGGCGCGCTTCTCGTTCCTGCGCGGCGACCTCGCGCGCATGCACCGCGCGCTCGCGCAGTTCATGCTCGACACGCACACGCGCGAGCACGGCTACACCGAGTGCTACACGCCCTACATCGTCAACGCCGAGTCGCTGGTCGGGACGACGCAGCTGCCCAAGTTCGAGCAGGACATGTTCGCCGCGATCAAGGGCGGTGCCGAGGGCGAGGAGCGGCTGTACCTGATCTCGACCTCGGAGATCACCCTCACCAACTCCGTGCGCGGCGAGATCCTGCCGCTGGACGCCTTGCCGATCCGCATCACCGCGCAGACGCCGTGCTTCCGCTCCGAGGCGGGGAGCTACGGCAAGGACACGCGCGGCATGATCCGCCAGCACCAGTTCGAGAAGGTCGAGTTGGTGCAGGTCGTCCATCCCGAGCGCTCCTACGAGGCGCTGGAGGAGCTGACCGGCCACGCCGAGACGATCCTGCAGAAGCTCGGGTTGCCGTACCGCACGATGGCACTCTGCACCGGCGACATCGGCTTCGCGAGCGCCAAGACCTACGACCTCGAGGTGTGGATGCCGGGCCAGAACGCCTACCGCGAGATCAGCTCGTGCAGCAACTGCGAGGCCTTCCAGGCGCGGCGGATGCAGGCCCGCTTCCGCAACGCGCAGGGCCGGCCGGAGCTCGTCCACACGCTGAACGGCTCGGGGCTCGCGGTGGGCCGCACGCTGGTCGCCGTGATGGAGAACTACCAGCGCGCCGACGGCTCGATCGAGGTGCCGGCAGTGCTGCGCCCGTATATGGGCGGGGTGGAGGTCCTTCGTCGCCCTGCCACCTGAGCAGCGTGTCGGCCGGGCGGCACCTGCGCGCGGCTAACGCATGTTGCCGGTGTGACCCAGTGAGTAGCGTCCGGGCTGCGGCCACACGGTCAGCCCGTGCGGTTCCTTGCCGACCGGGATGCTGGTGACTTCGCCGGTCGTCGTGTCGATGGCGTAGGCCAGATCGTCGTAGCGGGCGGAGAGCCACAGCCAGCGCCCGTCGGCACTGACGTTGCCCATGTCCGGGCTGCCACCGCCCTTGAGCGGCCAGGTCGCCTCGACCTTGCCGGTCGCGAAGTCGACGACGCTCACGCTGCCGGGCCCCTTCGCCTTGCCGCGGATGACGTTCGAGCCGCGGTTCGCGACGTAGAGCTTCCTGCCGTCGCGGCTCGGGTACAGGCCGTGCGCGCCGATCCCGGTCGGGACGAAGCCGACTTCCTTGAAGGCGTCGCCGTCGACGACGAACAGGCCGTCCGCCTTCATGTCCGCGACGTAGAACAGCTTGCCGTCGGGCGAAATGCGGATGTCCTGCGGCATCCGGCTCTTCTTCAGCCTGAGGTAGCCGAGGACCTTGCGGTCGACGAGGTCGATCTTGACCAGCGTGCCCGCGAACTCGCACGTGAAGATCGCGTAGCGGCCGTCGATCGAGAAGTCGGCGTGGTTGACGCCCGCGCAGTCCGGCACCGGAAGCGAGCTCTGCAGCGCCATCGTCTGGGGATCGCGGAAGTCGAGCCGCTTGTAGGCCTCGGCGACGATGATCGCCGACTTGCCGTCCGGGCTGAAGTACATGTTGTACGGGTCCTCGACCGGGATCGCCTTGCCGGCCTTGCCGGTCCGGGGATCGATGGGCGTGAGGCTGCCGTCCTTGCGTCCCTCGGCGGTGTTCGCCACCCACAGCGTCTTCATGTCCCACGACGGCACGATGTGGTGCGGGTTGACGCCGACCTTGAACCGGTCGACGACCTTGAACGTCGCCGGATCGATGACCCACACGTCATTGGACTTGACGTGCGGCACGTAGACGCGCGGCAGGTCGTTCGCGACCGATGGCAGCACCTTGCCCGCGGACTGCTCGCTGTAGAGATTGGTCGGGTCCGGGACGGGAGGCATGCCGGGCACGGTCGTGATCGCCTTCGCCGCCGACGGCGCGGCGGCGGGCTGCGGCGTCGCCTGGGCCTGCGCAACGGCAACGAGCGGGAGCGACAGTGCCAGCAGCAGGCAGGCAACGGCGGTCGGCGAGCGGCGGAAGTCGTGGGCAGTCACGGTGGATCTCGGTTCGAAATGAGCGGTGGATGGCGGATGACGGTGGCGCCGCAGAAGCTACGGACGGGACTCGGACATTCGAATCGCGCTCACCGTACGCGCCACAATGAGCTCGACGCCCAGCTGCCCGGCCTCGGCGCTCGCCCGACGCGGATCGCCGGCGACGCCTTCGGCGCGTCCCGGCGGCGGCGCAGAGGTCAAGCGATCGGCACGCACGTAGGCGGGATCGAGCGCGAGCATGAGCGACGTATCCGCGAGCCCCGCGTGACTGCCGATCTCCGCGTCGGCAAAGCCGCGCTTGCGCAGCAGTTCGGGGTACGCCGTCGCGACGACGTCGTAGTACTCGGGTAATGGCGTGCGCTCGAGACGGCTGCGCAGCCCAGGCGCGATTGAGTCGATCGGCTGCACGTCGGAGGTCCTGCTGGTAGCCGCCGTGATCGCCGAGAAACACGATGTCGCGGAAGCCGTGGCGCCGGAAGCTGTTCGCCGCGGATTCGAGCACGCGAACGAAGGTCTCCGACGGAACGGTGATCGTGCCGGCGAACCGCATGTGCGCAGTGGGTGGGTCGATGGCACCTTCCGGGACGTAGGCGATGACCGGGGCCACCACGGCGTTGCCCAGCGACAACGCAATCTTCTCGGCCAGCAGCGCAACGCGGCGGTTGTGCTTGCCGAGGGTCATGTGCGGGCCGTTCTGCTCGGTCGCGCCGATGGGGACGATGATCGTCGTCCGTCCCTCGCGCACCTGGTCCCTCAGTTCGGTCCAGGTCAGGGCTTCCAGCATGACGGATCTGCCGTCGGCATCGGCGGGGAGCGCGCCGGCGGCCATGCAGCAAAAGAGAACGAGACGGGATGCGCGCGAAAACATGGCGCGCATCATATGCGATTCCGGCGTCGGCCCGCCACGTTGGAAACGGCACCCTCCCGGCGGAGTCGGGTGCCGTTGCCGTCCCGCGCCGGCCCCATCATGTGGCGGCGCGCAGCCGCGGCTGGTGCGGCCGCTCCTGGCTCAGCAGGACGTCGTAGTAGCCGCGCACGCGATCGACGAACACCACGGGCATGCCGCCTCGCGCGTAGCCCAGCTTCGCCTGCTCGTAGTACTCCGGCAGCGCGAGCAGCGGCAGCGTCTTCTTCACGTCGGACCACAGATCCGGATTGAGCTTCTGCTTCTGGGCGAGCACGCGCGCGTCTTCGAGGTGCCCGAGGCCAATGTTGAACGCCGCGAGGGCGAGCCACGTGCGGTCGGGCTCGCCGATGCGCGCGGGCAGGCGGGACTTGAGGTCGCGGAGGTAGCGCGCCGCGCCGAGCACGCTCGCACGCGGATCGAGACGGTCGGCGACGCCGAGGTGCCGCGCGGTCTCCTCGGTCAGCTGCATCAGGCCGCGCACGCCGGTCTCGCTGGTGGCGAGCGGCTCCCACTGCGACTCCTGGTACGCGATCGCGGCGAGCAGCCGCCACTCGATGCCGGTCGACTCCTGCGCCTCGAAAAAGATCTTGCGGTAGTCGGGCAGCACGCTGCGGATCCGCTCCTGGAACACGCCGGCGTCGATGCGCGGCACGCTGCGCTCGTGACCGAAGTAGCGGTCGGCGAGCCGCGCGACGAGCCCGTTCCTGCGCGACGCCTCGAGAAAGGCGTCGAGTCGCTTGCGCAATTTGTCCTGGTCGGCAGGCAACAGCCACGCGAGGTCGAGCCTGGGCCCGGCCGAGAACGCGACCTCGAAGCCCAGGTAGATGTTGCGCGCCACCGCGGCGTGCAGGGAAGTGACGAGCGCATAGTCGGCGCCGCCCTCGCTGACCTGGGAGATCAGCGCCGCCGTGGTCGGCTGCGCGGCGGGGACGAAGCGCACGTCCGGGTGCCTGGCACGCACGCCGGCAAGCACCGCGTCGAGCCGGGCCGTCTCCACGAAGGCGACGCTCGCGCCCGCGAGGTCCTTCCAACTGCGGGGTCGGAAGCCTTCGCTGTTGCAGATGATCACCGGCTCGACGGGGTGGAAGCCCGCGCTCCAGGCGAGCGGCCGGGACGCGCCATCGGGCCCGGGCGGCAATGCGCCGTCGGGAGGGCGATAGAGCCCGCCCACGCCCACGTGGCCTTCCCCGGCCGCGAGCCGCGCGGCCAGGTCGTCGCGATCCTTTGCCTCGACGACTCGCACCGGCAGTCCGGCGTGGGCGGCAAAGCGCATCAGCAGGTCGTGCTCGAAGCCGCGCGAACCCCCCTCGGGGGCGTCGTGCCAGGACGTGGGACCCGGATAGACGACGACCACGAGCGCGTCGTCCGGCAGCGGCGGCGGTGCGGCCGGCTTGCAGCCCGCGACGAGTCCCAGCAGGGCGAGCGCCAGCCACGCCGTGAGCGTTCGCACCGCCTTCGCGACTGCGGCGAATGCTGGTCGCAAGCGTGGCCTTTGCAGTGGCTGGGTCGCCTCGCGGCTCGCGCTTGCGCGAACCGGACGCAAGTCATTGTAACGACGGCGGGGCCCCGCCCGCCCGCGCGCGTCCGACGGCCGGCAAGCGCGGACCGCGATGCGGCTATAATCCGCGCTCGCACTCCTAGGCGCGTGCCCAGATCATCGGCGGGCCGCCCCGCATTGCATGGTCGTGAACCTGGTCAGGTCCGGAAGGAAGCAGCCACAGCGATTCTCTGCAAGTGCCGGGGGAACGGCTCGCCACCCCTTGCATCGGGCGTCCGGGTCGCCGGGCGCGTCCGGCCAATCCCGAGCAACCCGTCCGCGCGAACGCTAGACCCCACCCGGCCCGATCGATGTCGCACCAGGCGCTGGCCCGCAAGTGGCGGCCGAAGACCTTCGCCGAGCTGAGCGGCCAGGAGCACGTGGTCACGGCGCTCGAGAACGCACTCGCGCGCGGGCGCCTCCACCACGCGTACCTGCTGACGGGAACGCGCGGCGTCGGCAAGACGACCATTGCGCGCATCCTCGCGAAGAGCCTCAACTGCGCGACCGGCGTCACCGCGACGCCGTGCGGGACGTGCGCGGCGTGCACCGACATCGACGCCGGCCGCTTCGTCGACCTGCTCGAGCTCGACGCCGCGTCGAACACCGGCGTCGACAACATGCGCGAGATTCTCGACAACGCGCGCTACGCGCCGACGGTCGGCCGCTACAAGGTCTACCTGATCGACGAAGTCCACATGCTGTCGAAGGGCGCGTTCAACTCGATGCTGAAGACGCTCGAGGAGCCGCCCGAGCACGTCAAGTTCGTGCTCGCGACCACCGACCCGCAGAAGATCCCGGTGACGGTCCTGTCGCGGTGCCTGCAGTTCAACCTGAAGCCGCTGCCGCCTGCGTCGATCGCAGCGCGCATCGACGCGATCCTCGAGGCGGAGGGCATCGCCCGCGAGAGCGCCGCCGTCGCGCTGATTGCCCGCGCCGCGCGCGGCTCGATGCGCGACGGGCTGTCGCTGCTCGACCAGGCGATCGCCTACGGCGGCGGCGAGGTCCGCGAGTCGGTGACCCGCACGATGCTGGGCGCAGTCGACCGCGGCCACGTCTACCGCATCGTCGACGCGTTGGGAGCCGGGGACGGCGCAGCGCTGCTCGCGGAGGCCGACGGCTTCGCCGCGCTCGGCTTCTCGGCGGCCGCCGCGCTCGACGAGCTCGCGTCGCTGTTCCACCGCATTGCCGTTGCCCAGGTCGTGCCGCCGGCCGCCGCGAACTTCGACGACGGCGAGCGCGTGGCGGCCTACGCCGCGCGGATGTCGCCCGAGGCCGTGCAGCTTGCCTACCAGATCGTCGCGCAGGGCCGGGCCGATCTCGCCATTGCTCCCGACGAGTCGATCGGGCTGTCGATGACGCTGCTCCGACTGCTGGCGTTCGAGCCGGCACCTGCGGAAGGCGGTCGGGATGGTGCGTCGGAGCCGTCCCCGCGGAAGCGCGAACCCGGTGTCGTTCAGACTGGAGCCGCGGCGCGTCCGCAACGACCGGCGGCGCCGCGCGTGGCGACCCCACCCGTACCCGTCCCGGTGCGCGGCGACGACGCGCGTGATTCCGCTGCCGTCGCCGCCCGCGCAGCACCGCCTGCACGGCGCGACGACGCGGCGGTGACGGCGAGCGCGGCGGCTGCGCGTCCGCTGCCGGACGATCCGGCGGCATGGCCCGAGTACGTCGCGGGCCTGCGACTGTCGGGCATGGCCTCGCAACTTGCGGCGCAGACCGAGCTGCGCTCGATCGAAGGGCACGTCGTCAACCTGCGGCTGCCCGCCACGCACAAGCATCTTGCCGACCGTGCCTATTCGGACAAGCTCAAGGCCGCGCTCGAGCAGGCGGCGGGACGCCGCCTGATGCTCGCCTTCGAGGTCGGCGACGCGGCACCGGCGTCGCTCGCCTCGAAGGAGCGCCGCGAGCGGGCCGAGGCGCGCGAGCGCAACGAGGCGGCATTCCGCGACGAGCCCTTCGTGCGCGAGGTCGTCGCGCGGTTCGACGGCCACGTCCGTCCCGAATCGATCAAGCCGCTGCCCGCGGGAGAGGAGCCGAAACGATGATGAAGAACCAGCTAGCGGGGCTGATGAAGCAGGCCCAGCAGATGCAGGACAACCTGAAGCGCGCACAGGAGGAGCTCGCGCAGCTCGAGGTCGAGGGACAGTCCGGCGCGGGGCTGGTCAAGGTCGTGATGACCTGCAGGCACGACGTCAAGCGCGTGTCGATCGATCCGTCCCTCGTCGGCGAGGACCGCGACATGCTCGAGGACCTGGTCGCCGCCGCGTTCAACGACGCGGTGCGGCGCGTCGAGGCGACGACGCAGGAGAAGCTTGCGGGCTTCGCCGGCGGCATGGGCATGCCGCCGGGGTTCAAGATGCCGTTCTAGGCGCGAGCGCTGCGCCGACCGCGGCACCGCCACGCCTGCCCCCGCGACGATGATGCGATGACGCGATGAGCGCGCGCACGCCCGACGCCCGGCCGGTGCCGGCGGCCGAGCCGCTGTCGAGCCTCGACGACCTCGCCCGCGCGCTGCGCTGCCTGCCGGGTGTCGGGCCGAAGGCCGCGCAGCGGATGGCGCTGCATCTCCTGCAGCACGACCGCGAGGGCGCCCGGACGCTCGGCCGGGCGCTCGAGCACGCGGCGCTGCGCGTGCGCCACTGCGAGCGCTGCAACACCTTCACCGAGGAGGCGATCTGCGCGCTGTGCCGCTCGGGCAAGCGCGACCCCTCGCTCCTCTGCGTCGTCGAGACGCCCGCCGATCTCCTCACGATGGAGCAGACTCACGCGTACACGGGGCTCTACTTCGTGCTGATGGGGCGCCTGTCGCCGCTCGACGGCATCGGTCCCCGCGAGATTCGCCTCGACCGGCTGATCCGCCGCGCGATCGACGGCGTCGTGCGCGAGGTGATTCTCGCGACCAACTTCACCAACGAGGGCGAGGCGACCGCGCACACCATCGCGGAACTGCTCGCCGCGCGCGGGCTCGCCGTCTGCGCGCCTGGCGCGCGGCGTGCCGGTCGGCGGGGAGCTCGAGTACGTCGACGCGGGTACCCTTGCGCAGGCCCTGCGCGATCGCCGGTCGGTCGGCAACTGAAGGCGGTGCGCCGAGCGGCTCGTCACCGCAGCGGTTTCCGGCACGGCCCGCGCCGACCCAATTGTGGCGGATCTGTGACTATAATCAGGGACACCGGCGCCTCTTCGGCATGGAAATGGGAACGTCGGTCACGGGGACAACCAAGATCCGCCCGCTTTCGCGCCGCGTTGCGCCATCCTTAGGAGGATTCATGACTCGCAAGATCACTTCGCCGGCGCAAGCCGGTACTCGTCGCAAGTTCATCAAGGCGTCCACCGGCGTCGCCGCCGCGGGCGCGACGCTCGGCTTCCCGATGATCGCGAAGGGCGCAGGCCGCCCCGATCACCATGCGCTGGCAGTCCACCTGGCCGGCGAAGGACATCTTCCACGAGTACGCGCTCGACTTCGCCAAGAAGGTCAACGACATGACCGGCGGCGAGCTCAAGATCGAGGTGCTGCCGGCCGGCGCCGTGGTGAAGGCCTTCGACCTGCTCGACGCGGTGTCGAAGGGCACGCTCGACGGCGGCCACGGCGTGCTGGTCTACTAGTACGGCAAGAAGAACGCCCTGGCGCTGTGGGGTTCGGGCCCGGCCTACGGCATGGACGCCAACATGCTGCTCGCCTGGCACAAGTACGGCGGCGGCAAGGAGCTGCTCGAACAAGCTCTAAGCCTCGATCGGCGCGAACGTGCGTGTCGTTCCTCTACGGCCCGATGCCGACCCAGCCGCTCGGCTGGTTCAAGAAGCCGGTCACCAAGGCCGAGGACTTCAAGGGCCTCAAGTTCCGCACCGTCGGCATCTCGATCGACGTGTTCACGGGCATGGGCGCGGCGGTGAACGCGCTGCCCGGCGGCGAGATCGTGCCGGCGATGGACCGCGGCCTGCTCGACGCCGCCGAGTTCAACAACGCCTCCTCCGACCGCCTGCTCGGCTTCCCCGACGTCGTCGAAGGTCTGCATGCTGCAGAGCTACCACCAGAACGCCGAGCAGTTCGAGATCATGTTCAACAAGAAGCAAGTACGACGCGCTGCCGGCGGAGATGAAGGCCATCATCGACAACGCCGTCGAGGCGGCCTCGGCCGACATGTCGTGGAAGGCGATCGACCGCTACTCGAAGGACTACATCGAGATGCAGACGAAGCAGGGCGTCAAGTTCTACAAGACGCCGGACGCCGATGCTGCAGACGCCAGCTCGAGCGCGTACGACGCGGCGCGGCGAAGAAGGCCGCCGACAACCCGCTGTTCAAGGAAATCGCGGAGTCGCAGAAGGCCTTCGCCGCAGCGCGCGGTGCGCTGGGATCTCGACACCAACGTCAACCGCCGCATGGCCTACAACCACTACTTCGGCAAGGCGCCGCGCCGGCCGAAGAAGGGCTGACGCCGCAGCACGCCAGCACGACAGCCATCCGGCCACTCCGGATGGCTGTCGCGTTTTCCGCGCCGGGCGGCCGGTGCCGACTGCAGTGCCACGAGCGAGCGCTGCCATGCAACGCTTCCTGCTGACGATCGACAAGCTCAGCACGCTGGTCGGCCAGGCGTTTTCGTGGCTGATCGTGCCCTCGACGCTGCTGATTTCCTGGGAGGTGTTCTCCCGCTACGTGCTCGACAACGCCGCACGCCTGGGCGTTCGACGCGCATGATCATGCTCTACGGCACGCTGTTCATGATGGCCGGCGCCTACACGCTGTCCAAGAACGGCCACGTGCGCGGCGACGTCCTCTACGGCTTCTTCGCGCCGCGCACGCAGGCGACGCTCGACCTGATGCTCTACATCGTGTTCTTCATTCCCGGCGTCGTTCGCGCTCACCTACGCCGGCTACTTCTACGCCGCCGAGTCCTGGGCGATCAACGAGCACTCGAACATCACCGCCGACGGCCCGCCGATCTATCCGTTCAAGACGGTCATCCCGATCGCGGGCGCCTTCCTGCTGCTCCAGGGCGTCGTCGAGATCATCCGCTGCATCATCTGCCTCCGCGACGGCGCGTGGCCGTCGCGCGAGGAGGACGTCGAGGAGGTCGACGTCGACAAGCTCAAGGAAATGGTGCACGTCGACGAGGCCACGATGAACGATCGCCGCGTTCGTCGAGCCGGGGAGCGGCGCGATGAAGATCCGCAAGGAGCTGTGGTTCGGCTTCGGCCTGATGGCGGTGATCCTCGTCACGATCGTCGATGTTCACGCCGTGGGGCAACATGACCAACGGCCACCTCGGCCTGCTGATGCTCGCGCTGATCGTGGTCGCGATCATGCTGGGCTTCCCGACCGCGTTCACGCTGATGGGCATGGGCGTGTTCTTCGGCTGGCTCGCCTACACCAGCGTCAGACCCGGACACTCGCCGTGCGCCAGATGCTCGACCTGATGGTGCAGCGCGCCTATTCGGTGATGTCGCAACGACGTGCTGATCGCCGATCCCGCTGTTCGTGTTCATGGGCTATCTGGTCGAGCGCGCGACGCTGATCGAGCAGGCTGTTCAAGAGCCTGCACCTCGCGCTGGCGCGCCTGCCCGGCTCGCTCGCGGTGGCGACGATCGTCACCTGCGCGATCTTCGCCACCGCCACCGGCATCGTCGGCGCGGTGGTGACGCTGATGGGCCTGCTCGCGTTCCCGGCGATGCTGCGCGCGCGGCTACGACGTCCGGCTCTCCGCCGGTGCGATCACCGCCGGCGGCTGCCTCGGCATCCTGATTCCGCCCGTCGGTGCTGCTGATCGTCTACGGCGCGACCGCCGGCGTGTCGGTGGTGCAGCTCTACGCCGGCGCGTTCTTCCCCGGCCTCATGCTGGCCGGGCTGTACGTCGGCTACGTGATCATCCTGGCGAAGCTGAAACCCGCGCTGGCGCCCCCGCTCAGCGACGAGGAGTCGCGGGTGCCGCTGCCGCCGCAGTCTCGCGCCGCTGGCGGCGACGAGCCGCAACGCGTTGCACGGGTCTCCTCGCGGCGGTCGGCGGACGCAGCCTCGGCGTGCCGGCGAGGACGGTGCTCGGGCAATTCTTCGTGTCGCTGATCCCGGCACTCTCGATCATCGGCCTGGTCTGGGTCATCTGGCTCGGCGCGACCAAGCCAGTCGAGGTTTTCGACACCACCGGCCTGCAAGCTTCCGGCTTTGCGGCGGATACGGCGGGAACGGGAACGAGGTCTCGCCGAGCCGCAGGGGGAGGGCACCGGGCTCGCCGAGCCGCCTGCGTCCGAAGGCGAGGAGACGACATCGGCTACGGGCCTCGCCGAGCCGCCATCCGACCAGGGTGGCGTCGCGGAGCCTCCCGCCGCCAAGGCGGCTGCCACGGACGCCGCACCACCGGAAACGGCCATCGATGTGCCCGCGGCCGAGCGGCTCGCCCGCCCCGACGTGGTTCTGGGTCGTCGCTGCCATTGCGGCCGCTTCGGGGTGCTCGTCTACGTGCTCTGGACGTGGCAGCGCCTCGAGATCTTCAAGATGCTGCTCGCGTCGTTCTTCCCGCTGTCGATGCTGATCCTCGCAGTGCTCGGTTCGATCGTGTTCGGCCTCGCCACGCCGACCGAGGCCGCGGCGGTCGGCGCGTTCGGCGGCTTCCTGCTCGCGGCGGCCTACCGCTACTACGGGCACGTGCGCGAGGCGCGACGCGGCGCCGCCGCGTCGCCGATGGCGCGCACGCTGGCCGATCTCTGGGACATCATCAAGGAGTCGTCGTTCCTGACCGCGAAGACCAGCGCGATGGTCTGCTGGCTGTTCGTCGGCTCGTCGATCTTCTCGGCGGCGTTCGCGCTGCTCGGCGGCCAGGAGATCATCGAACAACTGGGTGCTGTCGATGGATCTGACGCCGGTGCAGTTCATGCTGCTCGCGCAGTTCATCATCTTCATCCTGGGCTGGCCGCTCGAGTGGACCGAGATCATCGTCATCTTCATGCCGATCTTCGTCCCGCTGCTGCCGCACTTCAACGTCGACCCGCTGTTCTTCGGCCTGCTGGTGGCGCTCAACCTGCAGACCGCGTTCCTGTCGCCACCTGTCGCGATGGCCGCGTTCTACCTGAAGGGCGTCTCGCCGCCGCACGTCACGCTGAACCAGATCTTCGCGGGCATGTTGCCGTTCATGGGCATCCAGGTGATCGCGCTGGCGCTGCTGTACATCTTCCCGGGCATCGGCCTGTGGCTGCCGCAGACGCTGTACCGGTAGCCGCACCGCGGCACGGGTTGCGTCCCCGGGCCTGCGCGGATTAGAGTCCCCCGGGGGACGTGGACTGCCGAGGAGGTGCCTGATGCTGGTGCGCGAGATCCTGCGGATCAAGGGCCACACGCTGTTCACGACGGCGCCGACGGGCCTCGCGCTCGATGCCGTGAAGGCGATGGCGCAGCACGACATCGGCTCGCTGGTCGTCATGGAGCACGGGCGGCTTGCCGGCATGCTGACCTTCCGCGAGGTGCTGGAAGCGCTCGCGCGTCGCGACGGGGTGCTGGGCGACGTGTCGGTCGACGCGATCTACGAGCGCAACCCGCTCACCGCGGCACCCGACCTCGAGGTGATGGAGCTGCGCGGCGCGATGCTCGAGCGCCACGCGCGCTACGTGCCGGTCATGGATGGCGGCACGCTGATGGGCGTGGTGTCGTTCCACGACGTCGCCAAGGCGGTCTACGAGGAGCAGAGCTTCGAGAACCGCATGCTCAAGAGCTACATCAAGAACTGGCCGGACGAGTAGGGTGGGGCACCGGCGACGGTGGCTGGCCGCCGCCGTCCTCCTTGTCCTGGCCGCGCCCGCAGCCGCGCAGCGCGACGAGACTGCCTACGCAGCGGCGCGGGCACGCATGGTCGACGACGTGGCGCGGATGGCGCGCGACACCGCGCGCGAAACGGGACGTGAGACTCTGGCGCCGTCGGTGATGGCGGCGCTGGGCCGGGTGCCGCGCCATCGGTTCGTCCCGCCCGCGCTCGCGCACCGGGCCTACGAGAACAGTCCATTGCCGATCGGTCAGGGGCAGACGATCTCGCAGCCGTACATCGTGGCGCTGTCCACCGACCTGATCGAGCCGAAGCCCGGCGACGTGGTGCTCGAGGTCGGCACGGGCTCCGGGTATCAGGCGGCCGTGCTCGCGGAGCTCGTCGGAACGGTCTGCTCGATCGAGATCGTCGAGCCGCTCGGTCGCGAGGCCGAGCGGCGGCTCGCCGCGAGCGGCTACCGCAACGTCGTGGTGCGCATCGGCGACGGCTACGCCGGCTGGCCGGAGCGCGCGCCCTTCGATGCGATCGTCGTCACCGCCGCAGCCCCGCACGTGCCCGAGCCGCTGGTCGCGCAACTGAAGCCGGGCGGCCGCATGGTCATCCCGGTCGATGCGGGCGCGTTCGGACAGGACTTGCTGCTGATTCGCAAGCACGCCGACGGCACGCTGTCGCGCACCGTCGTGCTGCCGGTGCGTTTCGTGCCGCTGACCGGACCCGGCGTGCGCGGTCGCGGCGCACGGTAGCACGCCATCGTCGGTCCCTCGGGACGCGGATCAGCGCGCGCCCCGCGCGAGCGCCGCGAACGCGTCGTCGGCGACCTCGAGCGTGTAATCGACGTCGGCGTCGGTGTGCGTGATCGACAGGTAGAACTTCTCGTTCGGATTGACCAGCAGCCCGCGGGCCAGCAACGCCATCGCGAAGCGCCAGCCGAGGTCCTTGTCGGCGGTCGTCAGGTCCATCCACGTGCGGAGCGGCCGCCGCGGCGTGAAGCGCAGCCCGAACACCGCGTCTTCGCCCGGCGCCTGCACGGTGAAGCCGTGGCGCGTGCCGGCGGCAACCAGGCCCTCGCGCAGGCGGGCGCCGATGCGCGCGAGATGGCCGTAGATGCCGGCCCCGCCCAGCACGTCGAGCGCGGCGAGGCCGGCGGCGGCGCAGACCGGGTTGCCGTTCAGCGTATTCGTGGCCCAGACGACTTCGGCGCGCGGCCGGGCGCGAGCGTCGAGGACGCTCATCACCTCGCGGCTCCCGGCGATGGCGGCCAGCGGGAAGCCACCGGAGATCGCCTTGCCGTAGCAGGCGAGGTCGGGCACGACTCCGTACGCCTGCTGCGCGCCACCCCAGGCGATGCGGAACCCGGTGACGATCTCGTCGAAGATCAGCACGATGCCGTGGCGCCGGGTCGCCTCGCGCAACGCCTCGAGGAAGCCGGGTTCGGGCTGCAGCACGCGCTGCAGCGGCTCGACGATCACCGCGGCGAGGTCGCCGGCGTGCCGCTCGATCATCGCGACGGCCGCGTCCGTTTCGTTGAACGGCGACACCAGCACCGTCGCGCCGGTCTCGTCGGGCACGCCCACCGAGTCGGGGAGCGCGCGCGGGTAGTCCGACGCGCGGGAGGGCACGGTGCCCCACAGCCCGTAGTCGTGCATGCCGTGCCACGCGCCTTCGAACTTCAGCACCTTGTTGCGCCGGGTGTAGGCGCGCGCAATGCGCAGCGCGTAGTACGTGGCCTCGGTGCCCGATCCGGTGTAATGCACGACTTCGGCACAGGGGATCGCCGCCACCAGCCGCTTCGCGAGCTCGATCTCGGGCTCGTTCAGGAAGTAGTAGGTCGTTCCCCGGGGCAGCTGCGCGGACACGGCAGCGGTGACCGCCGGGTGGGCGTGACCTAGCAGCGCCGGACCGGAGCCCAGATGGTAGTCGAGGTATTCGCGTCCGGCGACGTCCCAGACGCGAGGGCCTTCGCCCCGCGCGATCACCAGGTTGTGCTCGGGAGGCATGACGAACAGGCCCAGCCCGCCGCCGGCGAGGTAGCGCCCGGCGTCGTCGAGGAGGGCTTGCTGGCGGTCCGGAGGCATCGCGATCCCTTCGTGCGCTCAGGCGGCGGGACGCACGGCACGCCAATGGCCGCCGTCCATCGTGCCTTCGATCGCGCCGTCCACGGCGCGCCCTTGCAGCGTGACCGGCCGCGGGCCGGCAACACCGGCGGGGAGCGTCAAGCGGACGTCGGCGCCGTGCACCGAGAACTCGGTCACGTCGATCATGCGCTCGCGAGTGCCGATGCGGCCAGTCGCGCCAGCCGCCCGCTGCTGCACCGCGAGGCGCAGCGGCGGCGCCTTCGCCGGCGCACCGGCAAGCCGCAACTCCCAGTCGCCCGCGATGCGTGCCGGCACCGTGTACAGGTAGAGCGTGGTGCGCGGCGTGCCCGTGATCGCGATCTTCTCGGGCACGTCCATCTTCACGAAGCGGTCGTGCGGCCAGTCGGGAAACGGATAGTCGTGCGACACGACGCGCGAACCGGGCGCAAGCTCGGCGAGCAGCTTGCCCTCGAGCTTGGGAATGGACGTCGGCAGCAGGTACAGCGTCACCACGGTGGCGTCCCCGACCGGCGTGTCGAACAGGTCGCGGACGTGGAACTTGACGCGGTCGGCCACACCCTGCCGGGCTGCCGTGGCGTTCGCCTCGGCGACGAGGTCCGCGAGGATGTCCACGCCGAACCCGCCGCGCGCGCCGTAGCGCGCGACGGCGGTGAGCACGAGGCGCCCGTCGCCGGATCCGAGGTCGACGACGTAGTCGGCGGGACCTACGCCACCCAGCTTCAGCACCTCGTCGACGATGATCCACGGCGTCGGCACATAGGGACCGGCGCTCTCGGGCTTGCGCTCCTGCGCCGAGGACGCCGTGGCAGCGAGCAAGAGCACGAGGGCGAAACGCGCGAGGCAGGTAGGCAACGGCATGGGCAATCCGATGACGGTGGGAGACGGGGGGGGCGCGCCGGTTGCGTGCCGTCGCTCAGTGCAGCAGGCCGCCGATCGAGGCCTTCCACCCGGCCATGGCCGATGGCGACGCGTCGGCTGCCGCGCTCACGAACCCGACGGCAATGCCGCGGATGCGGGCCTGCGCCCGGGCCTGCTCGTCGTCACTCGTGGTCGCGAGACACGCGACGCGGCAGAAGCGGTCGGATGGCCACTCGAAGTCGCAGTGCGACGCGCGGTCGATGGCGACGATCGTCACGTCGCGCAGTGTCTGCAGCGCCGGGTCGATGTTGCGCCACGCGTTGCACACCTGCGCCTTCGCGACCAGTGCGGCGACCGGGGCCTGCACGCGCCCGGCGGCACGGCGCGCCTGGCCGCCGGCGTTGGTCGGGTCGAGCAGCAGCAGGCCGCGCGTGCCGGCGGGGTCGTTCGACGCGGCGATCAGCGCCGCCAGTCCGCCCGCGGAAACGCCGACGTAGATTGCTTCGTCCTGCAGCAGGGCACGTCGGACCGCGACCAGGTCCGCCCCGTTGTCCGCGTGCTTCCCGTCGCCCACGGACGACGCGCAGAAATCGACGGTCACGGCGGTCAGACCGACGTCGGTGAACGCGTCCGCCCAGCCTTGCATGAACGTGCCGTCGCGCATGAAACCGTGGCCGATCAGCACGACCGGCGCCGCCCTTGGCGTCGACGGGTGGTGCACGTGATAGCGGAGCTCGCAGCCGCGCACCGACTCGATCGAGCGCGACTCGACCGTCGTCGGCTGCGCGAGAACGCCTTGCGCGCTACATAGGAACGCAAGCGACAGGGCAAGGGAACCGCGAATGCTCACTGGATTACCCTCCGCGCTGACGCGCTTCGGGGCGAGTCCGCCCTCGGGGCGGCCCTTCGGGCTCATGGGATCAGTTTGACAGGTCGGTTGCGGCCGGCCCGGGCCGGCGAGCGCGCATGATAGCGCCCGGCCAGGATGCGCCGCATCTCGTGCGCTACAGGTTGTCGGCGTCGTAATCGGGGTAAAATGGCACCTCGCCAACGTCGGAGGTGAAGTCGAAGGTGCCAGGAACGTCCAGCAGGCCCCAGGTCTCGCACGTGTCGGATGGATCGCGCGTCGCGCACGTGGACGCGAATCTCGCGTTCGACACGGGACCCGTGACGATGTCGGGGGTGAGCGTGCGCATCCCGGGCCCGCCGGAGCTCGCCGAGGAGCGCGTGATCCGCCCCGCGCTGTTCGTGCTGTTCCGCATCGCGCTGGGGCCGTCCGCCGACTACTACGGCCCGCGCTTCCTCGCGTTCGAACGCGCCGGCCGGGCGATGGCCGGCTGGCACTGGCCCGCGCTGTTCGCGCCCCCGGTTTGGGCGTTCTACCGCCGCCTGTGGGGCGCGGGCGTCTTCTTCACGGCGTTGCCCCTGGCCGGCGCGGCAACGATGGCGCTGGTCGCGCCGTGGCTCGGCGACCACACCTGGGTGTGGATCGCGTGCGCCATCCTCCTGACGATTCTGCTGCCTGGCATTGCCGGTGCCACGCTCGCCAACGGGCTCCTCTACCGGCGCATCCGCAAGGCGATCCGCGAAGCCGAGGCGGTGGCCGCGTCGCCGGCGCAGGTGGCGAGCCGCATTGCCAGCATCATGCCGGTGTCGCCGCACGCGGCGCTCGCCCTGGGATCGTTCGCGCTCGCGTTCGTCGTCGGCGGTGCGGGGCCGGTGCTCAGCACCGCGTATCACGAGCATGCCGTGCGCGTGAAGGTGTCGAAGGCGCTCGCGGCCGTCGAGCCGATCAAGGCCCAGGTCGAGAACTCGTGGGAGGCGATGCGCCGCTGGCCCTGGCCCGCCCTCGCCGCGGGCATGCCGGGCCGTGCCGGGGCCGTGCTGTTCGACGAGGTGTCGGTGGACGCGGAGACCGGGCGGGTGCGCCTCGACGTTGGCGCGTCCATTCCGGAACTGGCGGGGAAGGCGATCCTCCTAGCCCCAGCGATCGATCAGCGCGAGCGCATCCGGTGGTTCTGCGTCCCGGTCGGCGTTTCGGAACGGTTCCTGCCCCAGGCTTGTCGCCCGGGCGCGAAGCGGTAGGAAGCGCTGCAAAGCCCGCCGGTCTGGCGTGGCTTGCGCGGAAGCGGAGGTGACTGTGCCGTCGCGCGGCCGGGGCGGCGCGCGCGATGGGGCTGCTGCTGGCTGGTCGTGCTACTGCTGCGTCGCGGGCGGCAATGCGTCGTCGCGCGCCGAGTCCGACGCGAGGTACATCAGCGCCATCACGAGCACGCCGGACATGCCGCCGGCCATGAAAGTTACGATCAACCACCAGGCAGAAACCATCCGGCACCTCCGCGTGGGGCCTCCCGGCGCAGCGGGCCCCGTGCCAACCGTCGCTCGATCCGCCGCGTCTCCGCGGCGCTCGTGACGGACAAAAAAGAACCGGGCCCGAAGGCCCGGCTCGTCGCAACGCTGCGCCGGATCGCGGTGCCGATGCAGGTTCCCGCGGGAACCGCGCGCCGGCGCACCGTGATCATCTCGTCATGCTGCAAGGCGTGTCTGCCTGGGCGTCACACGTTGTGGTGCACACATTAGCCAAACTGTTCCGGGGTTGCAACAATTTTGACATCCTGACGTGCCCGATGCGGTCCGCGGTCAGGCTGCCGGATCCGCCTCGGCCTGGAACACGATCGCGCAGGGCTGCGGGAGTTGGTCGACGTCGGTGGCGAGACGAATCTGTGCGAATGACGACAGGGCCTCGAATGCCGCGCGCACGTCACGCACGCCATCGGCCTTGGGCAGCATGCGAAAGCGCGCGCGGCGCGAAACCGGTCGCATCCGCAGCACGACGCCGAGCGGCAGTCCGTCCAGGTGCGGTTCGCGCGACAGGTAGACGCCGAACGGCGCGAGGGCCGCGACCTCCAGCGGATTGCGCGTCCAGGCGTCGTTGATCTCCTTCGCCAGTTCGCAGGCACGCGCCACCAGTGCCCGGGCGCGCGAGCGCGGCAGCGGCTCGACGACGCGCGCGTTGGCGTACTCGACGAAACGCCCGGTGAGCCGGTATTCGGACGGTACCGACGAGCGCGGCCGCAGCAGGCCGTCGGCGACCATCGCCTCTACGGTGCTGCGGCCGACCACGGTGTCGAGGCCGAAGTCGCGGCGCAGGTCGTCTGCGCTGATCGAGGCACGCGACGGCGCGAGTCCGTGGATGCGGGCCAGCACGCGTCCGCTCGCCTCGCGCAGCCGCAGCGGATCGATGCCGAAGTAGAGGCGCTTGGTGACCAGGGTCAAGGTCTTCATGGCGTGGCGGACGGTAGGGGCGTGGCTATGACATCAGCATAACCGGTCCGCGCTCGGCCGTCCACCGGGTATGCGGGCCGTCGGGCGCCCGGTGAGGCCGGCGTCGGCCATCGGGACTTCAGTTGGCGCGGAAGCGCACCCGCATGACCTTCTTGTCGTACTCGGCCTCGTGGGCGAGCGTGATCTCTGCGCCGCCCCTGGCGTAGACCCGGCCGCCGGCGGCGCGGCACTGATTGCGCTCGTACTGGCAGGGTCCCATCTCGGGATGGCGCTTGCACAGGCCGTGGACCTTCGGCGCGAACGTGATCACCGTCTGCTCGCGGCCACTCGCCTTGTCGACCACGCACACGTAGATCGCGTCGCCCGGATGCGTGACGTCGGGACTCGACGTGGGCGGCACGACGTCCCGGGACGGCGGGGCCGACGCGATCACCGGGGCGCTCGGCTGCGTGTCCGGCAACGGTGTCCGCACCACCGCCGCACCCGCTTGTTCGCCGGCCGGCGTGACCGGCATCGGCGTGCGTTCCGGGCCCGAGCAGGCGACGAGCCCGAGCGGCAGGAGCAAGAGCAGGAGAGCACGGCGCATCACGGCCGGGAGCATGCCACAAGTCGGCGATTTCCGGCACGGCGTGGACCCATCCCTATAATCGCCCGCAGCCAGCACGACGACGGACGAACATGAGAACGCGCATCCTTCCGGGTACGGACCTCGCCATCTCCGAGGTGTGCCTCGGCACGATGACCTGGGGCGAGCAGAACGGCGAGCGCGACGCGCACGCCCAGGTCGATCGCGCCATCGACCTCGGCATCAACTTCATCGACACGGCGGAGATGTATCCGGCGCCACCGCGCGCGGAGACGCAGGGGCGCACCGAGACCTTCCTCGGCAACTGGCTGGCGGCGCGCGGTCGGCAGGGACTCGTCTTGGCCACGAAGGTCGCCGGACCAGGGCGGCGCGACTGGATCCGCGGCGGTCGTACCGATCTCACCCGCGACGTCATAGCGGAGGCCTGCGACACCAGCCTCGCACGGCTGCGCGTCGACTGCATCGACCTGTTCCAGATCCACTGGCCGCAGCGCAACGTGCCGCTGTTCGGCGCCAAGCTGTTCGACCCGGCGCAGGAGCGCGACGGGCCCGGCATCGCCGAGCA
Organism: uncultured beta proteobacterium; assembly: GCA_963765065.1. Taxonomy (GTDB): domain Bacteria; phylum Pseudomonadota; class Gammaproteobacteria; order Burkholderiales; family Casimicrobiaceae; genus VBCG01. Next base: position 173,560 of record CAVXVH010000015.1, read on the forward strand.
GGTCGAGGCGATGGGAGCGCTGCTGCGCGCCGGCAAGATCCGCTACTGGGGCCTGTCCAACGAGACGGCCTGGGGTATTGCTGCGTTCAGCCGGTCGGCGCAGGAGCTCGGCGTGCCGGGCCCGGTCACCGTGCAGAACGGCTTCAACCTGGTGTCGCGTGGCGCGGAGTACGAGCTCGCCGAGACCCTGTACCGGGAGCACGTGTCGCTCCTCGCCTACAGTCCGCTCGGCGGCGGCATGCTCACCGGCAAGTACCTGGACGGTGCGCGGCCCGCCGGGGCCCGCTTCACCGAGTACTCGAATTTCACCGCGCGCTTCGGCACGCCGCTCGCGCGAGAGGCGGTCGACGCGTACGCGGCGCTGGCCAGGCAGCGCGGAATGTCGCTCGCGGAGCTCGCGCTGGGTTACGTGCGCAGCCGCTGGTTCGTCGCGGCGACGATCGTCGGCGTGACCAGCGTCGACCAGCTCGAGGCCAACGTCGCCGCGGCGCGTACCGAGCTCGACGCGGAGACGCTGTCCGGTTTGGCCGCGATCTTCGAGCGCTACCCCAATCCCTCTGCATGAAACGACCCCCACGCTCGCGTTGCTCGCTGCCCCCAGTGGGGGCGTGTCAGTCCCTCGGGGCGGCCCTTCGGGCCTGACCCCCGCAGCGGCTATGGGCGGTGCGATCCAGGTCAGCGAGGAGCGGGGCGTCCGCTACCTGCATTTCGGCTCGCACTGGGTGCAGGGCGCGATGCGCATGTCGCGCCCGTACGCGCTCGAGCTCGAGTACACGCGCGAGATGATGCTGCCGCTGCTGCTGCGGCCGGCCGCCCACTGGCCGGCGCGGGCACTGCTGATCGGGCTCGGCGCGGGCTCGCTGCTGAAGTTCCTGTGGCGCCATCGGCCGCGCTGCGCGATCACCGTGGTCGAGACGCGGGAGGACGTCGTCACCGCCGCGGCGCAGTTCTTCCGCCTGCCCGACGATCCCGATCGGCTCACGATCGAGCTCACGGACGGCGTCTCGTTCGTGTCGGGACCGGGGCCGCGCTTCGACCTGATCCTGGTCGACGGCTACGACGCGAAGGGCCGCGTCGGCGCGCTCGACACGCCGTCGTTCTACCGCAACTGCCGGGGCCGCCTCTCCGACGACGGGCTCCTCGCCACCAACCTGCTGTCGCGCCACCGCGGCATCGACGCGAGCCTCGCGCGCCTCGCCGAGACGTTTGAACGGCGGGCGATGTCGCTCGCGCCCTGCGCGAGCGGCAACATCATCGCGCTCGCCGCCCGCGGCGCCGCCGTCGACCTCGACGCGCGCGAGCTGGCGGCACGGGCCGCGGCCTTTCGTGCCGAGACGGAGTTGAACCTCACGCCGACGGTCGAGCGCCTCGCGCGGCGGCAGAAGGCGTACGCCGCGCCGGCGGTGCTCTGACCCGTGGCCACTGCGTGACGCGGGTCACGGACCGGGCGCCTCGCGCGTGCCATCGTGCGCGCTCCGATACCGTGGAGCCATGCCATGCTTTATGCCACCGACGCCAGCTTCAAGACCGACGTGATCGAATCCGACGTGCCCGTGCTCGTCGACTTCTGGGCGCCGTGGTGCGGGCCGTGCCGCGCGGTGGCGCCGGTGCTCGAGGCCCTCGACGCCGAGCTCGCCGGCCGGGCGAAGATCGTCAAGGTCAACGTCGACGAGAACCAGGTCGTTGCGGGGGCTCTCGGCGTGCGCAGCATTCCGACGCTGGTCGTGTTCAAGGGCGGCCAGGCGGTCGAGGGCGCGGTCGGTGCGCTGTCGATGCAGGAGCTGAAGCGCCTGCTCGAGCCGCACCTCGCGGCAGCCTGAGCGCGACGCCGGCCCGTGCGTCGGGGTAGCATCACGGCATGATCCCTCCCGCCACCACCGCCCGCATCCTTGCCGAGGCGATGCCGTACATCCGTGCCTGGCACGGCAAGGTCGTCGTGGTCCGGTTCGGCGGCGAGGCGATGACCGACCCGGCGCTGAAGGCCGCGTTCGCGCGCGACGTGGCGCTGCTGCAGCTCGTCGGCGTGAAACCGGTCGTCGTCCACGGCGGCGGTTGGCGCGTCGACGAGCTGATGCTGAAGATGGGCCTCGAGCCGCGCCGCGTCAGGGGTCGCCGCGTGACCGACGCGGCGACGCTCAACCTGGTCGAGATGGCGCTGGACGAGCTGAACCAGGAGTTGACCGGCCTCGTCAACCAGCAGGGCGGGCGCGCCGTGGGCCTGAACGGCCAGGACGGGCGGTTCATCCGTGCGCGGCGGCTGCCGTTCGAGACGCTGCCGACCGGCGAGCGGGTCGACCTGGGTTTCGTCGGCGACGTCGCGAGCATCGACGTCGAGCTGATCGAGCTCCTGCTGTCGCGGCAGTTCGTGCCGGTGATCCTGCCGATCGGCGTCGGCGACGACGGCACCGCCTACCACATCAACTCCGATCTTCTCGCCGGCGCCCTCGCGCGGGCGCTCGCGGCGGAGAAGCTCGTGCTGATGACCAATGTCGACGGCGTGCACGACGAGAGCGGCAAGCTCGCCTACATCCTCACGGCCAGCGAGGTCGCGGCGCTGGTGGCGCGCGGCGTCGTGCCCGAGGACATGCTGCCCCGGGTTGAAGCCGCGCTCGACGCCGTGCGCGAAGGCGTGCGCTCGGTGCACATCATCGACGGCGCCACGCCGAGCGCGCTGATGCTCGAGGTGCTGACGGCCGACGGCGTCGGCACGGCCGTGCGCTCCGACGCCGGCCCGCACTTCTTCGAGGACAGCCGGGCGTATCTGCTCGAGCCGGTCCGTTCCTGACCGGCCGCCGCCGCGTGTCCGGCGCGCCTGCGTGCGCACGGCCCCGGGTCGCCTGCGCGCGGCCGCTACAATTGCAGTTTCGTCAGATCGGACCCGGGAACGAATCCATGCGCGTCTTCAATTTCAGTGCGGGCCCCGCCGTCCTTCCCGAGGACGTCCTCAGGAAGGCCGCGGCCGAGATGCTCGATTGGCACGGCAGCGGCATGTCGGTGATGGAAATGAGCCACCGCGGCAAGGAGTTCATCGCCATCGCCGCCAAGGCCGAGGCCGATTTCCGCACGCTGCTCGCGGTCCCGAAGAGCCACAAGGTGCTGTTCCTGCAGGGCGGGGCGATCGCGGAGAACGCGATCGTGCCGATGAATCTCCTCGGCGGAAAATCGGCAGCCGACTACGTCAACACGGGCGAGTGGTCGAAGAAGTCGATCAAGGAGGCGAAGAAGTACTGCAAGGTGAACGTCGCCGCCTCGTCCGAGGACGCGAACTTCAGCTACGTCCCCGCGCAGTCGACGTGGCGGCTCGACCCTGCCGCAGCCTACGTGCACGTCTGCACCAACGAGACGATCGGTGGCGTCGAGTACTCGTGGACGCCCGACACCGGCGACGTGCCGCTCGTTGCCGACATGTCGTCGCACATCCTGTCGCGGCCGGTCGACGTCGCGAAGTACGGCGTGATCTACGCCGGTGCGCAGAAGAACATGGGACCCGCCGGGCTTACGGTGGTCGTGGTGCGCGACGACCTGCTCGACCGCGCGCTGCCGATCACGCCGTCGGTGTTCCACTGGAAGGAACAGGCGGATGCCGAGTCGATGCTGAACACGCCACCGACCTACGCGATCTACATCGCGGGCCTGGTCTTCGAGTGGCTGCTCGCGCAGGGCGGCGTGGCGGCGGTCGAGCGCAACAACGTCGCCAAGGCGACGCTGCTCTACGACTACCTCGACGCCACGGGCTTCTACACGAACCCGGTGCGGCGCGAGGACCGCTCGCGCATGAACGTGCCGTTCAAGCTCCGCGACGAGTCCCTCGACGGGGCGTTCCTCAAGGGCGCCGAGGAGCGCGGCATGCTGCAGCTGAAGGGCCACCGCTCGGTCGGCGGCATGCGGGCGTCGATCTACAACGCGATGCCGGTCGAGGGCGTGCAGGCGCTGGTCGACTACATGAAGGACTTCGAGCGCCGCCACGGCTGACCGCGATGAGCCACTACACGATCCTCACGCTGAACCAGATCTCGACCCAGGGGCTGCATCGCTTCCCCGGCGACCGCTACAAGGTCGGCAAGGCCGCGGAGGCGCCGGACGCGATCATCGTGCGCTCGCACGACATGCACGGCATGACCATCCCGCCGTCGGTCAAGCGCGATCGGCCGCGCGGGCGCGGGCATGAACAACATCCCGGTGGCGGCCATGTCGAAGCGCGGCGTCCCGGTGTTCAACGCGCCGGGCGCGAACGCCAACGCGGTCAAGGAACTGGTGCTGGCGGCGCTGCTGATGGCCGCGCGCAACCTGGTGCCCGCGCTGGGAGTTCGTCGGCGGCCTCGATCCCGTCGCGCCGGATCTCGAGGCTGCGTCGAGGCCGGCAAGAAGAAGTTCGCCGGCATCGAGCTGCCCGAGCGCACGCTCGGCGTCATCGGCCTCGGCGCGATCGGGTCGCCTCGTGGCCGACACGGCGATCACGCTCGGCATGAAGGTGGTCGGCTTCGATCCGGACATCACCGTCGATGCCGCCTGGCGGCTGTCCTCGAGCGTGCGCAGGGCCAACTCGCTCGAGGACCTGCTGCGGCAGCTCCGACTTCGTGACCGTGCACGTGCCGCTCGCTTGCCGGTCACGCGCCACCTGATCGACGAGAAGCGGCTCGGCGCGATGAAGCAGGGCGCCGTGCTGCTCAACTTCGCCCGCGACGCGATCGTCGACGAGGCCGCGGTGGTCGCGGCGCTGCGCGGCGGGCAGGCTGCGCGCTACGTCTGCGACTTCCCGAGCGCGCACACCATCGGCGAGCCGGGCGTCGTCGCGCTGCCCCACCTCGGGGCGTCGACGGCGGAGGCCGAGGAGAACTGCGCGATCATGGTCGTCGACCAGGTGCGCGAGTACCTCGAGCACGGCACGATCCAGCAACGCGGTGAACTTCCCCGGCGTCGAGATGCCGCGCGAGTCGCCGCACCGCGTGGCGATCGCCAACGCGAACGTGCCGAACATGCTCGGCCAGATCTCGTCGGCGATGGCCAAGGCCGGCCTCAACATCCACAACATGGTGAACAAGTCGCGCGGCGAGATGGCCTACACGCTGGTCGACGTCGACAGTGCGATCGACGACACGGTCGTGAGGGCGATCGGCGCGATCGACGGCGTGCTGTCGGTGCGGGCCCTTCCCTCGGCAACCTGACGCTGGTCGGGTCGGCGTGGCGTCGAGGCGCCGCGCCGCAGGCGTTCGGCGCGCGGCGGCGCGAGATTGCGCTGGATCAAGGGCTGCCGCGCGACCGACTAGAGTGGGAGTGAGCGGCAGCCCTGCGGAGAGCGTGTGCAACGATCCTCGACGCGCGAAGGCAGCGACCGCGCGATCGCGGCGCGCGCCGGTCGAATCGCGCTTGCGCTGCTGGCGGCCGTGGCGGCGATCGCACTCGGCGGCTGTTCGGTGCGGCAGATGGCGATCGACACGCTCGGCGACACGCTGGCGAGCGGAGGATCGGTCTACGAGGCGGACGCCGACGTCGCGCTGGTCGGCGACGCGTTGCCGTTCAGCCTCAAGCTCCTCGACAGCCTGATCGCCGAATCGCCGCGGCATCGCGGCCTGCTCACCGCCGGCAGTCGCGCCTATCTGCTGTATGCCTACGGCTTCGTCGGCTTCGAGGCGGAGCAGATCGCGCGCGACGACGTCGATCGCGCCAATGTCGTGCGGGCGCGGGCGCACCAACTGTCGATGCGGGCCTACGGCTACGCGATGCGCGCGCTGGAGGTCCGGCATCCGGGTCTCGCGGCGCGACTCGGCGCTGATCCCGACGCGGCGACGCTGGCGGTCGCCAATGCGCAGGACGTCGCCCTGCTGCACGCCGCCACGGCGTCGCTGGGGCTCGCGATCGGCCATGCGAAGGGCGACGCGGCGATGCTGGCACGCCTGGCCGAGGTCGATGCGCTGCTCGCACGTGCGCTCGTGCTCGACGAAGCCTGGAATGACGGCGCGTTGCACGAGCTCGCCGTCTCGTGGCGGGCGGCACGTCCCGGAAGCCTCGATCGCGCCGCGGTCGACGCGCACTTCGCCAGGGCGCTCGCGCTGTCGCGGGGCACGCGCGCGGCACTGTTCGTCGCCTACGCCGAAGCGGTCGCGGTGCGCGAGCAGGACCGCGTGCTGTTCGAGCGCCTGCTTGCCCGCGCGCTCGCGGTCGATCCCGAGGCGCGGCCGCAGGAGCAGTTGCAGAACGCGTTGGCGAAGCGTCGCGCGCAGTGGCTCGCCGTGCACGCGGAACGGCTGTTCGTGGAGTGACCTGGATATCCATGCGGAGAACATCGACGATGTGGCAACGACTGGCGACTTGGTTCTCGACGCTGCTGGTCGGCATGGCATTCGCCGTGGCCGCCGACGCACAGGTGGTGATCAAGCTCGGCACGATCGCGCCGGAGGGTTCGGGGGCGATGCGCTGCAGCGCATCGCCCAGGCGTGGAAGGAGGCGTCGGGCGGGAAGGTCGAGCTGCGCATCTTCGCGGGCGGCGTGCTGGGCGGCGAGGACGAACTGGTGCGCAAGCTCCAGCGGCGGGTGATCGACGCCGTCACGCTCTCGGGCTCTGGGTTGCCCGCGCTCGATCGCAGCTTCGAGTGCCTCAGCATCCCGTTGCTGTTCGAGTCGGGCGACGAGCTCGACTACGTGCGCGACCACGTCGGCCCGGCGATCGAGCGCAGGCTCGAGGCCAAGGGCTTCGTGGTCCTGAACTGGGCAATCGCGGGATGGGTGAACATCTTCTCGAAGGAGCCGATCCGGCTGCCCGAAGACCTGCGCCGCGCGCGGTTCTGGATGACCTCCGGCTCTCCGGAGACGGAGAAGGTCTACAAGGCGTTCGGCATCCAGGTCGTGCCGTTGCCCGTCACCGACATGATGACGGGGCTGCAGACGGGGCTGATCGACGCGATGGCGGCGCCGCCGCTGTACGCGCTGCTGGACCGCAGCTTCCAGGTCGCGGACAACATGATCGACATCCACTGGGGTGCGCTGAATGCGGCAACGGTAGTCCGCGCCGACACCTGGGCACGCGTACCGGCGGACTTGCGTCCGCGGCTCGTCGAGGCCGCTCGGCGCGAAGGGGTGGCGATGCGTGACGTCGGACGCAAGGCCGGGGAGGATGCGATCCGCGAGATGCAGAAGCGCGGCCTGACCGTGGCCGTGCTCACCGATTCGGAACGGGCACGCTGGCGCGAGGAAGCGATGCGGGCCTATCCCGGTCTGCGGGGACCGTACTGTCCTGCGGAACTCTACGACGACGTGATGCGCTTCCACGCGGAGTCGCGCAGGCCGCGTTGACGTCGCATGGCACCGATGATCCGGACTCGCGCGCCCGAGGCTCCCCCGGTGTCGTCGCCGCTGGCCGCCGTCGTTGCCGGGATCGACCCGCCGCGCTCCCGGCTCGCCCGCGCAGAGAACGCGGTGTCGATCGCGGTGCTGGTCGCCCTGACGGCGATTCCCCTGGTGGACCTCGCCGGTCGCGAGGCGTTCGGCGCGAGTCTTCCCGGCGGCAGCACGGCCGTGCAGTACCTCACGCTGTGGATCACGTTCCTCGGCGCCGCGCTGGCGGCAAGGAGCGACCGGTTGCTTGCCCTCGCAACGGTGACGCTGCTGTCGCCGTCCATCCAGGCGGTAGTCAAGGTTGCCGTCGGCTTCTTCGCCGTGGCGATCGTCGGCGCGTTCGCGCTGGCGAGCGTCGAATTGATCGACGTCGACCGTCGCTACGGGTCGACCGCCGTCTGGGGTATCCCGGTGTGGTGCGTGTCGCTGGTGATGCCGGTCACGCTGGCGGCGATCGCCGCGCGCATGATCGCCGGCGCCTCCCGTCGTGCAGCGCCGCGCGTCGTCGTGGCACTCGCGCTGGTGCTCGTGGCGCTCGCGAGCCTCGTGCCGGAAGCCGGTCGCAGTCACGCCCTCGTGCCCGTGGGCCTCGCGATCCTCGCGGCCACGGCGCTCGGCCTGCCGATCTTCGCGGCATTGGCGGGGGCGGCGCTGATCCTCGGCTGGGCCGACGGCACGCCGCTGTCGTCGGTGCCGGGCGAGGCATTCCGCTTGAGCACGTCGCCGCTCCTGCCCGCGATCCCACTGTTCACGCTGGGCGGCTACATCCTGTCGGCGGGCGGTTCCAGCCGGCGCCTGCTGCGCCTCATCAACGCGCTGGTCGGGTGGATGCCCGGCGGCCTCGCGATCGTCATCGTGCTGCTGCTCGCGTTCTTCACGCCGCTCACCGGTGCCTCGGGCGTGACGATCGTCGCGATGGGGGGGCTGCTGCTGCCGATGCTCGTGCGCGCCGGCTACCCCGAGCGTACGTCGGTGGGGCTCATCACCGTCGCCGGGTCGATCGGCATCTTCCTGCCGCCCAGCCTGCCCGTCATCCTCTACGCCTTCTACGCCAACGTACCGCTGGAGAGCCTGTTCGTCGCAGGGGCCGTGCCGGGTCTGCTGCTGGTCGTCGCGGTGGCCGGCTGGGGCGCGATGCGCGGCATTGCCGGCGGCGCCCGTCGCACCACCTTCTCGTGGTCCGAGTTGCGAGTGGCGCTGTGGGACGCGCGCTTCGAAGCGGCGATGCCGCTGGTGCTCGTCGGTGCCATGCTCGCCGGCTTCGCGACGCTGGTCGAGACCGCCGCGCTGATGGTCGTCTACACGCTGTGCGTCGAGTGCCTGGTCTACCGCGACCTCGACATCCGGCGCGACCTGCCGCAGGTCGCGATCCAGAGCGCGACGCTGGTCGGCGGCTTCATGATCATCCTCGGCGTCGCGATGGCGCTCACCAACTGGCTGACGCTCGGGCAGGTGCCGATGAAGCTGCTCGCCTGGGTGCAGTCGTACATCGAGGCGCCGTGGGCGCTGCTGCTCGCGCTCAACCTGTTCCTGATCGGTGTCGGCGCGCTGATGGACATCTACTCGGCGATCATCGTCATCGTGCCGCTGCTCGTGCCGCTGATCGAGGCCTACGGTCTCGACCCGATCCACGTCGGCGTGATCTTTCTCGCCAACATGCAGTTGGGCTACCTGATGCCGCCCATGGGCGAGAACCTGTTCCTCTCCGCCTATCGCTTCGACGCGAGTCTGCCGTCGATCTACCGCGCGGTCCTGCCGTACGTCGCGATCATGCTCGCGGTGGTACTGCTGATCACGTTCTGGCCGGCGATCAGCGTCGGTGTCGTCGGGGCGCTCGGCATCGGCGCCCCGGGTACCTGAGCGGCGCGCCGCGGGCCTACTGCCGCGACGGATTGACCAGGAAGTGGTCGATCTCGGCCTCGGCCTGCAGCCAGTCCTCGAGATCGCCGCCGTCCGTGTAGCCGCGCTCCACGTAGTGGCGATAGGCGGTCTCGCTGATCATCCGGTGCCGCAGCTCGGGGTCGATCTCGCTCGTCGGGCCCTCTGCGAAGGGCTGGTCGGGCATGGTCTCGGGCTCGACGCTCTCGTCGACGACCCGAGAGGCGCTCGAGCGGGTGCGCGGCGGGGGCGGCTCGGGTGCCGGCCGGACCGCGGCGGTTTTCGACCGGGTCATCAGGCGCTTGCTCATCACGATCCTCCTGTTGCGAAGCGGCGCCGTTGCCACCGACGCCCTGGCTGGGACAGGCGCCTCGGTTCCATGTTCCGCGCTCGCCAGTTCGATGGGCTTAAGCGAGGTCAATCATCGCGTCGTTTTGCGGCCGCACAACGCGCGACGAGCTCATGCAAACGCCGCGCCGTACGCGGGTCCTGCGCCGAGCAGCCGTGCCAGTTCGTCGCGCACCCGCGCGATCAGTTCGGGATTGCTCTGCTGGACGTAGCGGACGAGCTCGTAGACCTGCGTGCGCGTGGCGCGAGCCGCGTCCTCGAGCGTCACGACGAAGTCCGACTGTCTCGCCACGGCGGCATAGCGCGCGAACGCGCCGCCGCCCACCACCGCGAGCGCGAGGACGCCGACCCCGGCGACGAGGCGCGACAGCAGGCGGGCACGTTCGGCGAGGTGGAGGCGGGACATTGCGTCGGCAATGGTCGCGGCGGCAACTTCCCGGGGCGTCTCGGCCATGATGGGCACCTCCTTGACGCGGATGGTACGCGAAAATAATGACATCGTCATTACATGACCGTGATCCCTCCGTGTAAGTTCCGCGGCCTCGGGCACGCGAGCGCCGGCCTCAGCCGGTGCGTACGAGCACCGGATCGGCGAACAGCGAGGCGATTTCGACGCGGCGGATGCCGGGGTCGTCGGGCACCGCGTAGAGGATCGGCGAGACCAGTTCCTCGAAGATGCCGCGCAGGCTCCTCGCACCGGTCTTGTACTCCGTCGCGATCTCCGCGACCTGCTCGAACACCCGCCGCGCGACGACGAGCTCGACGCCTTCCTGCCGGAACACCTCGCGGAACTGCGCGTAGAGCGAATCGCGCGGCTCGGTCATGATCCGCACCAGCAGTTGGCGCGAGAGTTCGCCGAAGCGCGCGACGATCGGCAGCCGCCCCGTGAACTCGGGGATCAGCCCGTAGGTGAAGAGGTCGGTGGGCTTGACCCGCGTGTTGAGCCGCTCGAGGATCTTGCGGTTGTCGTCGTCCTTCGTGGCGATGTAGCCGAAGCTCTTCGACTGCACCATGATCTCGTCGAGGCCGACGAAGGCGCCGCCGCAGACGAACAGCACGTCCGTGGTGTCGACGTAGCGGCCGTCGTCGAGCTTCACCTTCGCGCCCTCCATGATCTTGAGCAGCGCGTGCTGGACGTTCTCGCCGGAGGTCGCGCGCGTTTCGCCGCGCGGCGCCTTGAGCTTGTCGATCTCGTCGATGAAGACGATGCCGCGCCCCGCGCGCGCGAGGTCGCCGCCGGCGCGGTCGGCGAGCCGCGACAGGATCGCCTCGATCTCGTCGTTCACGTAGCGCGTCTGCGCGAGCGAGGTCGCCTCCGCGGTGACGAACGGCACGTCGAGGAGGCGCGACAGCGTCTCGCAGGTGAGCGTCTTGCCGGTGCCGGTCGGGCCGATCAGCAGCAGGTTGCTCTTGGCGATGCGCACGCCGCTGCGCGACTGCGCGAGCTTGCGGTAGTGCGAGTAGACCGCGACCGCGACGACGCGCTTGGCGGTGTCCTGGCCGATCACGTACTCGTCGAGACCGCGCACGATCTCGCTCGGCTTGGGGACGGGCAGGGGGGCGGCAGAGGTCATTGGTCGAGTCCCGCGCGGGGCATGGCCGTCAAGTGTCGCACGGCCGCGCGACACAGCCGCTGCACGATGCCGGGCGGCTTGCGTACGACGCATCGGGACACGCTGGTCCCGCCCCACTTGCGCTATCCTCGCGGCAACGGGAGAGGAGGATCATGGACCGGGATCGCAACGTGCTGGGCGGGCCGATCGAAGCGTGCTCGATGGCGCCGCTGACGGGCTTCTTTCGCGACGGGTGCTGCAACACCGGTCCCGAGGACCTCGGCCTGCACATCGTCTGCGCGCAGGTGACGCGGGAGTTCCTGGACTTCGCGCGCCGCCAGGGCAACGACCTCGTCACGCCGGCGCCCCAGTACGGATTTCCGGGACTGAAGCCCGGCGACCGCTGGTGCGTGTGCGCGGCGACGTGGCGGCAGGCCTACGAGGCGGGTGTCGCGCCGCCGGTGGTGCTGCGTGCGACACACGAGGAAACGCTCGCCGTGGTCCCGCTCTCGGCCCTCAAGGAACACGCGCTGGACGCCGCCTGACCCCTGCGGATCTGCCGGAGCGACCCGGGTGGGCGCGGCTACTTGCTGCCTCCGCGTGCCTTGCCGAGCATGAGGTCGAAGCGTTGCAGCACCTGCCCGACGTGGCCCTGGGCGTCCGATTGGCGAACCTCGGCTTCGGAAATGCCGGCCCCCGAGCACCAGACCCGCGAGCCCGAGGTGACACCGCCCTTGGTCTTCTGCGCGACCTGCAGGTCCTCGAGGTACACGTAGCAGCGGGCATACGGCGCCGGCTTGTCCCAGCTGTCGATCACCGCCTTGGGATCCATGCGGAAGCCATTCTTCTCGAGGGCGGCCAGCACGTCCATGAAGCGATGGAACGCGCGATCGTCGTACTTCGCGTCGTTGCGCCAGAAGTTCGTCGACACGAGCGCGCGGTTGTTGCCGCCGTCCATCAGGTACACGTAGGTGTTGACGACGCGGGACGCCTGGTCGGGCGTGCCCGACGGCTGGGCGAGGGCCGGCGCGGCGCACAGCGCGCCGGAGAGGGCGAGAGCCAGGACTGCGGGAAAGCGCTGCATGGATCCTCCGGGACGTACCTTGCGGGTTCGAGCGCGAGGCGAGGTCGCGCGGCGAGCCGCGATATTACCGCGAGCGCGGCGACCTTCGGCCGCCGTTCGGGACGCTCGCGGGCTACGCTCCCGTATCTTCGCGCTCGGTCGAGGTACTGCTCGCCGGCGGGCCCTGCGGAGCACCCGGCACGCGGCCCATGTCGATCGCGACGATCCGCGGTCCGAGCAGCGTGACGCTGCCCCGGCGGCGATTGTCGCCGGTGTCGCTGTACTCGAAGCCGTAGATGCGGCGCAGCGCCATGCGGCCGTCACCGTCGCGCGACGGCCGCATCGACTGCAGCGCCACCGTGTCGTCGAGGAACAGCAGCCCTTCCGCCCGGCACGCGGCGCGCATGGCGGCGTTGGCGGCTTCGCGGGCCTTGAGGCTCGTCCACAGCAGCCCGGCTGCGCCGGCCGCGGCGAGCAGGGCGAGGACTTCGAGGAAGGTCATCGTCTGCAACGATAACAGTCGGGGCGGGTACGGACCGGCAGTGCGTTAAGCTTGCCGCGCTGTGACGGCGTGGACCCCGGTGGGGAACTTCCGTTGCCCGGACCGCCTCCATCGTCCGGCGGACCGGCCGCCCGTCACCAGGATCGAACCATGGCATTGCTCTCGAGAACCCGGCGCATCACCCGCGCGATGGCACTGGCGCTCGCGCTGCTTGCCGCCGGTCCCGTGCTGGTCCTGGCGCTCGGCAGCACCTCGGCGCGCGGCGACTGGCGCAACGCGACCCACCGTCCGGTGGGCCTTGCCCCGGAAGCGCGCGCGCATGCCGACGCGGTCGTCCAGGTCTATGCGGCGCGCACCTACGGCTGGCGAGGCGCGTTCGCCGTGCACACGTGGCTCGCGGCGAAGCCGCGCGACGCCGATGGCTACACGCGCTACGAGGTGATCGGCTGGTACGCGCGGGCCGGGCGTTCGGCGGTGTCGATCTCCGACTACCGCGCGCCGGATGCCGAGTGGTACGGCGCGGCGCCGGAACTCCTGCGCGACCTGCGCGGTGCAGAGGCCGAGGCCGTGCTCGCCAAGCTCGAGGCCGCCGTGTCGAGCTACCCGCACGCCGACGAGTACACCGCCTGGCCGGGTCCGAACAGCAACACGTTCGTCGCCCACCTGGGTCGCGAGATCCCCGAACTGCGCCTCACGCTCCCGCCCACCGCGATCGGCAAGGACTACCTGCCCAACAACGCGATCGTCGCGCGGAGTCCCAGCGGCACCGGTTACCAGGTGTCGCTCGGGGGTCTCTTCGGTGTCACCGCCGGCAGCGACGAAGGCTTCGAGCTGAACGTGCTGGGCCTCGTCACCGGATTCGACTTCAAGGTGCCGGCGCTGAAGCTCCCGGGCGTGGGTCGCGTGCCGGGCGCCGCGGGAAACGCGGTCGTCACCCCGTAGGCGAGAAAGGTCGCATGAAGCTCAAGATGGCGGAGAAGTCGCTGTTCGCGGTGCTGCTGCGATCGCCGTGGTGGGTCAGTCTCGGCATCGGCGTCGCGCTCGGCGGCGCCGGCTGGGCGCTGTTCCCGGAGGCCTACCGGATCGCCGGCGCCGGCGCCGGCCTGCCGTTCCTCGTGATCGCGGCGATCGCCGCGTGGCGAGCGCTCCAGGCGCCGTCGGCGAAGCGTGTCGAAACCACGGTGCAGGCCGTGAGCACGATGTCCTGGCCGGAGTTCGCCAACGCGATCGAGGACGCGTTCCGACGCGACGGCCACGACGTGAGGCGCGTCGAGTCGGGACCGGTGGACTTCGAGATCACCAAGGCCGGCCGCACCGCCGTGGTCGGCGCGCGCCGCTGGAAGGTCGCGCGCACCGGCGTCGAGCCACTGCGCGCGCTGCACACCGCCGGGGAGGCGCGCGAGGCCAGCGAGTGCATCCACATCGCCATCGGCGAAGTCACGCCCTCGGCGCGCGAGTTCGCGGCCAAGCACCGCACCCGCGTGCTGGGCGGACCGGATCTGGTGAAGCTGCTCCGCGCGCAGCGCGGCGCGTCGAAGCAATAGCAGCCTGCCGGGGCGCCGGCGGCTGCGATCGGCGCTGCCGCACGGTCAATCGTGCCAGTCGACGGCCCGCAGCGCGGCGTCCTGGTATCCGCGCATGAGGCTGCGGCACGCGCGTTCCCAACGATCGCACACGGCCACCGCGTGTTCGCCTGGGACTGACAGGTCGGAATGGGCAACCAGCGCCTCGAACTCGGCGGCAAGCGCGTCCGCCATCGCGGCGTCGCCGCCCGCGAGAACGCTGTGCACGAACTCGGCCGGCCGGTACCACGATGACGCGCGCGCGAGGTCGCGGTGGATCTGCGCGAGCAGCACGTTGCGCGGGCCCTCCCACAGTTCGTTGACGGCGGAGTCGCGATACAGTCGCGGCAGGCAGGAAAAGTCCTCGATCACGCCGTTGCCGCCCAGGATCGACATCGCCTGGCGGATGACGTCGGTGGATGCCTCGGCGGCGACGAACTTCTGCAGCATGATCAGCTCGCGCACGTCGAGGGCGCGCCGCCGCGCAGGGAGGTCCCCGTCGCGCCGCGCGTCGAGGCCACCGCCGGCATCGAACGCGCGGTAGATGGCGAACCCCGCCGCGGTGGTGCGGCGTGCGGCGCGCCGCATCGCGTCGAGTTGCCCGCGCACCATCGGGAAGGTGTCGAGGCGGCGCCCGAAGGCCTCCCGGAAGCGCGCGTAGCCTTCCGCCTCGCGCACGGCACGCGTCATGTACGCGCCGGACGCGAGTCCCACGGTGAGGCGCGACAGCGTCAGTACGATGCCCACGACGTTGGCGAGGCCCCGGTCCAGCGCCCCGACGGGGTAGGCGAGGGCGCCGTCGAGCGTCAGTTCGGCCGTGGGGAGCTCGCTGGTGCCGAGCTTCCACTTCAGGCGATCGATCGTGTAGAAGTTGCGGCGCTCGCGAAACGCTCCCCGGTCCCACATCGGCATCGCGAAGGCCGCCACGTGCTCGGACCCCCGCGGCTTGGCGGTCACGACCGCGTAGTCGGCGTGCACCACGGAGCAGAAGAACTTCGTGCCGTGGAGACGCCAGCCGTCCGGCCCCTCGACGGCCTCCACGCGATTGGCCGGGACGTCGGATCCGCCCTGGATCTCGGTCAGGAACTGGGCACCGATCGCGAAGTCGCCGTCGCGGCCCTCCTTGAGGTGGGCGAGCATGTCGCGCGTCTCCGCGCGGTCGGCGAAGCGCTCGAGCAGGCCGACCAGGCCCTCGGTGCAGACCACCGGACAAGCGGTGCACGCCTCGCCGTTCTGATAGACGAGGAACATCTTGGCGAGCCGCGTCGGCGTGTCGGTGCGCGACGAGAACAGGCCCTCAGCGAACACCTCGCGCTCGAGCGCCACGCTGTCGTGCGAGCGCACGATGCGATCGACGCGCCGGTGATGGGCGTCCCAGTGGCCGAGCTGTGGGCGTCGCTCGGGCAGAGCGCTCGCGTCGGCCAGCAGGCGCCAGCGCTGCGAGGCGCGCTGCGAGAGTTCGCGCGCCGCGGCGTCGACGGCCTCGGCGCGGGGCCCGGCCGACGCGCGCACCAGCGCCTGCAGGAACGGGTCGTCGCGGTAGTAGTCGACGCCTTCACGCCAAGCGAGGTAGGGGCCGAAGTCGTAGGGGTTGTGGCGGTCGGGCGCGGACATGGGCACCTCCGGCAGGACGAGTGGTGGTGGTCGCGTCAGCGATCCCGATCGAGCGACAGGTGCAGGCGCAGCGCAGCGTTTACCTTCGCCATGTCCTCCGGGGTCAGCGCGCCGATGCGCTTGCCCGAAATCCGTTCGCGCGAGATCGTGCGGATCTGCTGGTTCTGCACCTTGGAAGCTTTCGACAGCCCGCCCGCCCCCTTGGCCAGCGCCACCTCGAACGGGTAGACGCGCTCGACATTGGACGTCACGGGCACGATGGTGATCGTCGCCGAGGCGCGGTTGTTGGCGTCGTTGCTGACTACCAGAACCGGCCTGCGCTTGGCGGTCTCCGAGCCGAGCGTCGGATTCAGGTTGGCGAACCAGAGCTCACCACGCCTCATCGTCGAGCCCGTCAGCCACGGTGGCGTCCCAGGCGGGATCGACGTCGGCGCTGGCTTCCTTGTACGCGCGCTCCAGTTCGCGTTCGCGCAGCACGAGCAGCGCGTCCTCGATCACCTGCGAACGGCTCTTGATCCCGCGTGCGATGCGGTACTCCTCGACGAAGTCGAGAAGCGTCGGGGGCAGCGAGATGGAGACCTTTTCGGCGTACACGGCGTGGATTGATGCAATCTTGCGACCGTGAGTAGTATGACGATTCGTACCGTCGGTGTCAATTCGAGCATGCACCCGAGCAACAGTCGCTGAACGCGCCGTCAGTAGGTCTGGCTGGCGAATCCACCTGGTGGCTTGCCGTGCCCGCTGCCTTGCTGGCCTCCAATACCTGCCGCTGGAGAGATAAACGTTTGCCGCGAAGGGCGGCTTGCGGGCGCCGACGCGAGCCCACGCTATCGGCCATCATTTGACGTTGGCCGACGCCGACTGGGCGTCGGCTTCAGACTGACTGCCGCCGGTCACGTTTGCATGATGAGCGTCAGCTGCTGCCGAGACTTGGCGTTGATGTTCTCGGGATCCGGCTGTCAGCTGCGCTCAGGAACCTGACATTCACTGCCGTCCGGCGACGCAGGCCAGTGACTGCTCCCGCCCCGAGCGAACTGGCGCTCCTGACCCACAGAAGCCAATCCGGTTCAGCGCCGGCGGGATGTCGTCTGCTGAACCGGTGAATCGTTGGCAAAGATGCTACTTCACCAGTTCGATCTCGTTCAGTTTCCAGGTCTTGTCGAACCAAGGCT
Organism: uncultured beta proteobacterium; assembly: GCA_963765065.1. GTDB lineage: Bacteria > Pseudomonadota > Gammaproteobacteria > Burkholderiales > Casimicrobiaceae > VBCG01. The sequence goes on from CAVXVH010000015.1 coordinate 190,584, forward strand.
CGAGCGGGCCGTACAGCCGGAACAGCATGTTCCAGCCCCTGCCGGGGATGGTCTGAATCCAGTTGTGTTCCATGCCGGCGGGAGCCTTTGGCCCGAAGTACACGTCCACTGATCCATCCTTGTTGACGACGAGGCCCTTGTCCAAGCTGCTCACTTGAGGGAAGTCTTGGTCGGTCTGGAGCATGGAACGGGTCTGGTTGTCATACACGATCGCTGACCAGAAATCCTTCACTGGAGCGTTGGGCAGCACACGCAGCCGATAGGTCTTGCTGCCGTCCAGTGGATTGCCCCGGGAATCCACGATTCCGACGGCATACTGGGAGCCTTGCCCGACCATCTTGGCTTCCATCGCCGGCGTCACGCCTGTGGCATAGAAGTAGAAGAAGGCGGCGGCATCGAGATAGGCGACGCCAGGCTGCGACTGGAACTTGTATCCGCCGAGCCATTGCCGCCAGGTGCTGTTCGGATAGTAGAAAGCCTCGGGTATGCGGCTCTGGTAGGTCAGCGTCCGCGCAGTGGCATCGCCCACGGCCGCCGCCTCGGTCAGTATTTTCTTCATGCGGGCATCGGGCGCGAGTGGCTTACCCTTCTCGATGCCTATCGACGCAAAGAAGCCGAGTGTGACCGGATCAAGCGACTCGACGGGCTCGTTCTGAACGACGTAGTTGAGCAGTTCCCAGAACCGGTAGTCCGCTGGTGCCACCGTGGAGAAATCCCGGTTGGACACGTTGACGAAAGTGTTGGACGGCGGATTGGCCGACTGCGACAAGGCGTAAATGCGCGTGTTCTTGTGCAGTCGCTCGATCGCGGGCTTGATGTCCCCTTTCACCGGCATGTTGCGCCAGACGAGGATGGACTCGAAGGTGGGAACACGCACGACCATGTACCCCTCCGGCAGCTCGCGTTTGTACCCGGGAGGCAGCAGCAAATACTTGCCGCCCTGGCCTTTGTCCGGACCGACGATACCGATGTCGGTTACGTACCTGAACCAGAAGTCATCAATCATGCCCAGCGTCATGGGCGGCACTTCGACCACCAGCGGACCGTCATGCAGATTGATCCAGATCCACGTGTAGGGCGTAGTGGCGTTCGGCGTCAGAAAAAGCGAACGGGCATTCAGGTTGCTTTCAAATGTCGGGATCGTGACATTTGCGGGGCCGACGCTCAGCAATCCCTCGCGCAGCCCTGCCATGTTCACGGGTGCCAATGCCAGCAAGTAAGCCTGGACCGCGCGTTGGAAGTCGAGGTTGTCGTAAACCTTCTCAACTGTCGCCTTGTCTGGAAATCCATCAAAGAAGCTCAGGGTGCCCAGCCGCGTTTCGACCTTGTCCGGGATAGCGATACCGGGCGGAATGTCTGTGGTCATCTTCATGTTCGGTGCGGGCTGTGCCTGTGCGGCCGTTGCACCAATCATCAAGAGGAGTGTTGCTGCCCTAACGCTTGCCGTGCATCTGATCTTCATCGGAATCTCGTTTTGGAATTTCAGATCCAAGTAAATGCCATCGACATCCAACATCAACTGTGCCGCGCCATTATGCCGAAACGCGGCCGAGTGACAAACGTATGCGAGACTGTGTCAGTGGCGGGCGGCAATGGTTTGTGCGGGTAACGTCTCGCGTGTGTTCGTCGCGTCGATGGTCTTCGTCGCGCTTCAAGCGGTCGACATTTCGCTGCTTTCTTGCATCGGTGCCAGTGATTGCGCCATTCGTCGCAAATTCTGCGCAGCCGCTGGCATTAGAAACCCATCGCGAGCCCCACTGAGACCACGCAGGCGCAAACGTCTCAGCTTCAAGATGCGCTTGAGGTGTGCGAACAGCACTTCGACCTTCTTGCGGTCCTTGCGCGACTGCTGGCAGGCATCGGTCTTCGCAATGTCGCGCGCGACTTTCCGCGCGGACTCATGGACACTCCGAGTCGCCTCGATCAGTGTGGACGAGTTCGGCACAACGGCGCCTTCACCCGGCTGGGCGGCATTCCCGCGGTGGTGCGGGTCGACAACACCAAGACGGCGGTCGCGCACGGCGCCGGGGCGTGGGGGGAACTCAACGAGACCTACCGCCGCTACGCGATGACGGTACGCTGCCACGTCGACCTGTGTTCTCCGTTCAGCCCGGAACACAAGGGCAAGGTCGAGCGCACGGTGCCTACCTGCCGCGGCCGCCTCGACCCGCAGAGCCGGCCGTGGGACGACGTGACGGAATTGCAGGTCGCCACCGACACACTGGTCGAGCATTCGGCGCGACGGCGACGCTGTCCGGCCACCGGCAGCAGCAGGGGCGCGCTGCCATTGGCCGACGAGCCATGTGTGAAGTCTGACGGTTGCTTCAGCGGTCCAGTGTGCGCATTTCTGAACCCACAACCCGCAACTCGACTTCTTCCACCTGCCGGAAGCCCGGTTGCAACTATAGGGGTCGATTGGTTGCAGCTATTGGGTTTGCAGCTGCGTCTCTCGGGTGCCCCGCCACCGAGCACTGAGGGACACATAATATGACACTAGCATAGCATAAGAATCATTGGGTTAGAAGTTTCAGCGACGCATTCCTTTGGCATTCCGCGTCACGTTCCGTGACATTTCCCGGTGAAAGCGACACATCATGTGTCATTTTTTCCGCCGGTGATTGTTAGCGCCGAAAGTGAGCGGGGGATGGCTCAGGCGTGCGCTCAGGCGCCAGGAATGGCCGGTTCCGAGCGCGTTGACGCCAACATTGGACGGGCGCTTGCGGCCATCAGGTGACGTCGGCCGGCGCCGACTGGGCGTCGGCTTCAGACTGTCTGCCGCCGGTCACGTTGACACCATGAACGTCAGCTGCTGCCGAAACCTGACGTTGATGTTCTCGGGATGCGACTGTCAGCTGCGCCCAGAAACCTGACCTTCACCGTCATCCGGCGCCGACGCGGGCCAGCGACTGCTCCCGCCCCGAGCGAACTGGCACTCCCGACCCGGTCCCGCTGGTCGGTTTGCTCTGAAGCAGTCGTTGAGTTTCAACGAAGCGGCCGCTCCTCCCAAACCTGTTCAGCCCTCCTTGATTGCGCGGACCTCGGCCGCGCGGGCATCGACCGGGATCACCGGCAGTTCGCCTTGCTTCTTAACCGGCAAGTTGCGCAGGTGATCCATGATCGCCTGCCATTCCTTGATCTCGCGGCCGGCGTTCTTCCCCGTTCCGTGCGCGACACTGGTCGCATCGGTCGTCCCCGGCGGCGGCAGCAGGTAGGGCGAGTGCTGTCGGGAGGCGCTTCGAGCGCGTCGACCTTCGACGTGAGCGGCTCGCCGTCCTTCTTCTTGGGCACCAGCGCCAGCTTGCCCTTGGTGTACTTGGGGATGGCCACGATGATCGGGCCGAGCATCAGCGGGCAGGTCAGGCTATACAGGCGCCCATCCTTGCCGCTGATGTCGATGGCCTTGTAGCCACGATCCAGGTCACCCAGCTCGATGGCCGTCACCATTTCGAGCTTCGGGCGCGACGGGTCGTAGCGGAAGCGCATGCCCGAGGCGCGCGGGAAATACTCGCCGGGGTGGGCCGGACTGTCGACAAGAAAGAACTCGACCAGATTCTTCAGGTCCTGGCCGGTGAAATAACCGGTCACCAGCGAGCTGCCGGGCGTCGGATCGACCACCCCGGCGCCGAGCGGCGCCACAGCAAACACGTCGTAGACGGTTTGCACACCGGTCTTCCCGCGCAATAGACCGGCGCGCATCATGCCGTTGGCGGTGAAGCCGATGTCGGCCTTCGTGGCTTCGCGAAACGAGTCGGTGACGAGGTTGGCCAAGATCGTTCCGGCAGCGATGTCCGTGTAGGTGTTGGGCAAATCGCGCGGCGCGATGGCCAGTGGCTGATCGACGCGATACCCACGCGATGCGAACGCGGCGGCGCTGACGGACTTCTTCAGCTTCTCGATTTCGGCAGCGATGGCGCGGTCACCGACGATGCTGTCGTCGATCGGATGGAGCCGATACGACTCGACCGTCAGCTTGTCCCCATCCACCGTGATGACCAGCTCGCCGAGATTACGGCTCTCCTTCCCGGTCTGGACCACGGGCGTGCGGCCGTTGACGATGATCGCCTCCTGCAGCTCGGTGTGGCTGTGGCCGCTGATCACCACGTCGATGCCCGGCACGTCCTTGGCCAGACGCACGTCCTCGCCGTCGGTGTAGCGCCCGTCCGCCCCTTTCACCACGCCGCCGTGACTGAGCGCGATCACCAGATCCACCTTCTCCGTCTCGCGCAGGAGCTTCACCACCTCCCTGGCGGACTCGATGGGGTCGGCGAAGGTCGTGGCGCCACCGCTGGTGTAGATCATGGCCTCTTTGCCCAACACGCCGAACACGCCGAACCGGAGGCCGCCGCGCTCGATCACCGAGTAGCGGCGAATCACGCCCTCCTTGGTCAGGCGCTGGAGGTCGGCCAAGGTGGCGTCGCTCCCGGGGACGCTGGTGTTCGCCGCCAGCACCGACGGAATCCGGCCCGCCTTGACGGCGGCGCCGATAGACTTGCCGAGGCCGGCAGGCCCGAGGTCGAATTCGTGATTGCCGAAGGTGGTGGCGTCATACCCCATCAAGCCCATCAGGTGCAGTTCGCCGCCGGTTTCGCGCGTCGCGGCGCTGAACGCCGTCCCCATGCTGTAGTCGCCGGCATCGAGCACCAACACCGGACCTTGACCGTTGCGCGCCTCCTTCCGCTTCGCGATCAGACCGGCCAGCCGTGCGTACCCGCCTCGGGTGGTGTCATCGTTGAGCGTGAACGGCGTGTAATCCGACGCCGGACCCATGCCGATGAAGCTCGCGTGCATGTCGTTGGTGTGGAGGATGGTGAAGGTCTTCTTGCCCTCCGCCGCCACGGCTAATTCACCGGGCAGAATGAACGTTGCGCCGATGGCCGCAGCACCCGCGAGGAAGTCGCGCCGGGTGAGCGCTTCGCGGGACAGAATGACGACAGAGTCAATCGCGTCTGCTGCCACCATTGACTCTCTGGGAGTGGTCTCCATGGCGGTCCTTTCACTCTCTCAATGGTTTGCGGCGCCCACTACGTGCGCCAGGCGGCCGACCGCACGAGGCGACCGGCCGTTGAGATCTGGCGCAGGCGCGAGTCCGACTCTATTTGCTTTGCGGCTCGCTAAGTTTCTGCATCACTTCGTCCAGGTTGAAGCTGGCCGCCTTCTGCCGCTGCGGGTAGTCCTTGAACGACGTCAGGAACTGGCCGACGTAGTCCTGCGCGGGCACGAGCAGGAACACGTGTTCAAGTAGCCAGTCGTAGTAGGTGTTCGACGTGATGTCGGCACGCTCGTACGGGTCAGTGCGGAGGTTGAAGATCTTCGGCACCCGCAAGCGAGACGAAGGGCTCCGCCCAGATCCGCATGGTCCCCGCGACCCGCTGCTCCATGAAGACGATTTTCCAGTTGTCGTAGCGCAGGCCCGTCAACTGCTGGTCGTCGTTGATGTAGAGGAACGACTCTCGCGGGCTCTTCGCCACCTGCCCGGTCAGGTACGGCACCAGGTTATCGCCGTCCAGGATGGACCTTGTAGGTCATGTCGCCGATCTTGAATCCCTTCAGCAAGTTCGCCTTGACCTCGGTGTCGCCAGCCACGGCCAGCAAGCGTGGGCAGCCAGTCGAGGTGAGAGACCATCTCGTTGGACACCTGCCCCGGCTTGATCTTGCCCGGCCAGCGGCACCATGGCCGGCACCCGGTAGGCACCTTCCCAGTTCGTGTTCTTCTCGCTGCGGAACGGCGTCATGCCGGCGTCGGGCCAGGAGTTCATGTGCGGGCCGTTGTCGGTGCTGTACATCACGAAGGTGTTGTCGGCGATGCCCAGATCGTCGAGCACCTTGAGCACCTGTGCCGACGTTCTTGTCGTGGTCGATCATCGCGTCGTGGTACGGGCTCTGGAAGCGCCCCGACTGGCCGATGCTCTCCGGCTTGACGTGGGTACGGAAGTGCATGTGGGTGAAGTTCACCCAGACGAAGGCCGGCTTGCCGGCGTCGTTCTGGCGCTTGATGAAGTCCACCGCCCGATCGGCGATGTCATCGTCGATCGTCTCCATGCGCTTCTTGGTCAGCGGGCCGGTGTCAATGCAGACCTGCTTGCCGACCTTGCCGAAGCGCGGGTCGACGGTGGAGTCGTCGGTCGCCGAGGCCTTGCAGTCCAGCACGCCGCGCGGGCCGAACTTGGCGCGGAACGCCGGATCTTTCGGGTAGTCCGGCAGTTCCGGCTCTTCCTCGGCGTTGAGGTGGTACAGGTTGCCGTAGAACTCGTCGAAGCCGTGCACGGTGGGCAGGAATTCGTTGCGGTCGCCCAGGTGGTTCTTGCCGAACTGGCCGGTGGCATAGCCTTGCGCCTTCAGCAGCTCGGCAATCGTCGGGTCTTCCTTCGCAGCCCAAGCGTGGCGCCCGGCAGGCCGACCTTGGTCAGGCCGGTGCGCAGGCCCGATTGGCCGGTGATGAACGACGCCCGGCCAGCGGTACAGCTCTGCTCGGCGTAGTAGTCGGTAAACATCATGCCCTCGCGGGCCACGCGGTCGATATTGGGGGTCTTGTAGCCCATCACGCCGTGCGAATAGGCGCTGACGTTGGACTGGCCGATGTCATCGCCCCAGATGATGACGATGTTGGGTTTCTTGGTTGGCGTTTGGGCCAGCGCGTCCGACGGCAAGGCGCTCGCCGCGAGCGCGATTCCGCCTGCCATGCCCAGCAGTGACAGCAAGCGTCTCGGCTTGCGTAGATGCTCGGCGACATTCCATGCCGAGGTCTTCTGCGTTGTATTCATGGTTTCTCCTGCTGTGGTTGGGCGAGCGCCAACACCCATCGCGGCAGCCGCCGGCGGGTCAATTTGTCTTCCAAACGCGTTTCGAGATCTGCCCGACTCTTGTCGACGCGGGGGCCGCGGCCGCTGACTTGGACAGGTCAGGGCAGGATAGCGAGAAATCGGCGCACGAAGGAACGGGCAGCGAGCCTACACCGCACCGAACCAGCCGTCCAATGCGTGCCTCGCATCGGCTGATAGACTGCCTGCATCATGCTTGACCTTCGACTCCTACATCAGGCGATCACGCTTGCGAGTTACCGGAACTATGCCCGGGCAGCGCAAGCGCTCCAGATGTCTCAGCCAGCCCTGTCGCGCAGCATTGCGGGCTTGGAGGCCCAACTCGGCGAAAAGCTCTTCAACCGGACGCCACGCGGCGTCGAGACGACCGCATTCGGTGACTTGCTACTTTCACGCGGACAGGCGCTGCTCGACGGTGCTGCCGAATTGGAGCGCGCTTTCAGCCGAATGCGCAGACTTGAGATCGGCCAATTGCGCGTGGGGGTCGGCGCCTACCCGGCGCAGATGTCCGTGGGCAAGGCCATCGGGTCACTGCTTAGCCGGCACCCCAACCTGCGAATCGAGGTCATGACAGATGACCTGCGCGCAATCATCGATGCTGTGCTTGTCGCCAAGTTGGATCTCGCGGTGGTCGAACTCAGCCTCGCCGCCGGTGAACCCCGGCTCGCCATTGAACCGCTGCCGGCCCATCCAGCACACTTCTACTGCCGCGCAGGTCACCCGGTGCTGGCCGAGAAGGAACCCTCCTTCGAGCAGATTCTGAAATTCCCACTGGCGGGCACGCGAATGCCACCTCGCGTCGCGAGAGACTTTCTAGCACTTGCTAAGGCCGGCGCCATCGATCCGGATACCGGTGACTATCTGCCGCCAGTCAAGGTCGACTCTATTGGGATGGTCAAGGACGTGGTGCTCGCCAGTGACGCCGTGGCGGTGGCGCCCATTGCTTTCATTGCGGAAGACATTGTTCAGCGGAAGCTCGTTCCGCTTCGTGCTCGTGCCACCTGGATGCAGACGGGTTATGGTTTTGTCTCACTCCGAGGCTCCACGCTCTCGCCGGCAGCAGTAGCCTTCAAGCAGGCAGTGCGGCGCGTGGAAGACGAAGTCGTCGCCGCCGAGCAGCAAGCGATCAACGATGGGGCGGCGTGAATGGCGCCCTTGACCCAGCGCGCGGGATCGCCAAATTTCAGTGCCCGTTGCGCAATGACAGCGTTCTGGAATTCCCGGCGGCGACGCTGGTCGTCTGGAACTGGCCGGGACCGTGAGTCCCACCGCCTGCTCCGAAGCGGACTTCCAGAGCCAGTCACCGGCCTCACTCCCGCTTGAGGTCGTGCCGCAGCGCGCCGGTAACTCGCGAGCGCATCCTGTATGGCCCTCAACTCGATGGGAGACCATCATGGGAGCCGCAGGCAATCATCGAGGTCGATGACGCTCTCGAGATCTCCGAGCAGACAGAGATCTGAGGGCTCGACAGCGGCCGCGCCAGCTATCGTGCCGGTTCGGTCGCCCATCGATGGCGGGTATGTGGCGGAGGCTCGGACTGGAGCTCCCGGCGATCAGTTGACGTCGGCCGACTCCGCCTGGGCGTCGGCTTCAGACTGTCTGCCGCCAGTCACGTATGCACGATGAGCGTCAGCTGCTGCCGAGACCTGACGTTGACGTTCTCGGGATGCGACTGTCAGCTGCGCTCAGAGAACCTTACCTTCATTGCCGTCCGGCGCCGACGCCGGCCGATGACTGCTCCCGCCCCGAGCGATCTGGCGCTTCCGACTCTGACCGGAAGTTCGATTCAGGCGTAAGCCGCCGTTTAGTCCCCGAATACCTTTTTTCGACACCAAGCAAACAATGTCAAATTAGTGACTTGGCGAGCTTGAGCAGCAATTCTTTGAGCGGAACCTGCAGCGCGGCGACCAAAATCATCGGCAGCGCAATCGGCACGAGGACCTTCATCACTGCGCCCTTGCCGATCGGCACGCCCCGCATCTTCTTGACCGCGTCGTACATCGCGTTAGCGTCGGCGACAGATCCGATCTCCGGCGCGTCGAGGATTGGTGTGTCGGGAACCGTTTCGCACTGAATCAAGCGCCGGTAGACCAGGCGTCCTTGCTCGCCAACGAGCGCAGCGTAGGCGGGAAGGGCACGGGCGCGCGCCGCGACAAGCGCAGGAGCGAGAGCCAGTAGCGGCAGAAGCGCGAGCAGCGTCCACAGGATCACGAACATGGCGCCGGGAAGCTTGAACGCCTGGAGCGTCGCGGCGTGAAACTCGATCTCGTGCGCCCAGTGCGACGCGATCACGGCGGTCGTGGCGAAGGTCACCAAGGCGAACGCGCCCGGCACCTTCTCGACGAAGGCGACTTCCTCCCGTACGGTCGGGATGGGACGGAACCAGCGCCAGGCCAAGCTTGCCGACTTTCCAGAACCACCACGCGACGAGCAGCATGCGCCACAGCCATCCCAGCAGCAGCGCGAGAAAGACGGGCCGTACAAGGTAGGCGAACCACAATCCGCCGAACCCCAGTCGGCCGTCTGCTTCAACGGCCCAGGACATCGAGTCATCGCGCGCTGCGGGCTGGTCGACCACCGACCACGCGATCGCGGCGCCGAACACGAAGACCCACGGCAGCGAGGCGTCGCGAACGCGGCGGATCCCGGCGATCGTGGCGTCGAACCTGTCGCGAAGCTCGGGACCAACGGCGCCGCTCGACCGGAACTGAGCCACGATATGCTGCGCCGACTTGTGAAGGGACGCTTCCGCGAGAATGAACAGCGGAATCGCCAGCAGGCAGCGCACATGAACGCCGAAGTGTTGGAGCAACGGCTCGCCCGAGTCGGCCGTGACGAAGCGGCCGGCGAGGAACGACCATGCCGCGATGGGCAACCACGTCAGAAGTGCAAAGAACACGGCGCGGCGCCCAGTTCCCAGACCATTCGCCGGCACGAGATGCAGGCGGCGGTACCAGCGTAGCGGAAGCTCATTGTCGACGGGCGAGAACTCGACATCAGGCATACCAGATCTCTTTGGCAATGGCATTGCGGTCATCCAGAAGAAGGTCCGGGCCGCCGGCCGGCAGGTTGCAGCCGGCGGCCCCGGGACGACTCCAGGCATCCCGATCAAGCGAACGGACGAGCCGTTCGATCACGCCGCGGGTCGCGCGCCCGACGTTGCGTGCATTGCCCATTGCCGGACGGTGCATCGCGCGCCGCCCGTTTCTTCCTACTGCAGTGGCGCCACGACGACGTATTGCACCGACGTCCCGACGTACTGGGGCTGGTACCAGGTGCCGCCGCAGTTGCTGTAGCCGACGCCGTTGACCACCACCGTCTGGCACGCAGGCGGCAGTGTATAGACCATCGACCCGATCACCGCCGACGTGATCGCGGCGGTCGCGCCGATCGCCATCCCCGTCGCGATCGGGTGGTGATGGTCGTCCCAATCGTTGTCCCAGCCACCCCGGCGATCGACGTCGACGTCGATGTCGACGTCGCGACTGCGGTTGACGTTGACGTTGGTGTTCTTGTTGACGTTGGTGTTGCGGTTGATGTTCGTATCGCGGTTGACGTTGGTATTGCGGTTGACGTTGGCATCGCGCTTGGGGCCGGCGTCCGGATTGCCGCGGTCGCTCACGTTGTTGCGCGCGCCACCTCCGCCCTTGACGTCGCGCGCGTCGGCAGGCGCCGACACTGAAAGCCCCAGTGCAACGGCAACGGCAGCAGCCGTACCGGCGGAGAGAAATCGATGCATGTTCATAGTGTCTTTCCTGTCTTGGCCTGGGAGTCGGTCACTTGGATGCTTCATTGACGGCGATCCTGGTCGCGCCCTTCGGCGGTGCAAAGGTGAACGCGACCGCTTCGGGCGCCGTCCCCGCCTTCCAGGTGAGGATCGAGCGGCGCACCGGCTGGGCCGCGTCGCCTCCTGTTCCCGTGACGACCAGCTTGCGCGGCAGCGGTGCCTTGCCCCGCTCGATGCAGATCTGCCAGTCGACCCCGGGCTGGCGGAAGGCCAGCTGGTCGCACAGGACGCCGCCGATGACCTGCGGTCCCACGTAGATGGCCTCGGTGATCGACTTGGTGTCGAAGCGATCAGTGCCCATCAGGAACAGATCGGCGAGTGGAATTTCGAGACCGTACTTCTTGGCCGCCACTTCGATCGTCTCGCCTATCGTCGCGGGTGCGGCGAACGAGCCGTAGTACTTGAGTTTTTCCGCGAAGATCGTGACGTTCTTGCCGTCGTAATAGACCTTGCGGCTACGCGTAGCAGAAGTCGAGTGCACGCGGAGCTTGTTCGGTAACCGCGCGGCGATCTCCACCGAGTTCGCGGTCTCGACCTTTTGCCCGGAGTCGAGCACTTCTTCGACCGTGACGTCGGCGTTGACGGTAAACATCTTGAGGGAACGCAGATGTGCGCCCATCGCGTTGAGGCGCTCAACGGCCTTCGCGTTGATGACCGCTGCTGCGGCGGGAGCAGCCGGGGCAGTTGCGGCCGGTGCAGCCGGCTGCTGTGCCCATGCCACTCCGTGGCTGGCGAGCAGCGGCGCCAACGCGCCGGCGGCCAATGCGGCGGCGGCACGCCGGAGCGAGCGTCTGGTCAATCTGGGGAGTCCTTCGTGCTTCATCATCGTTACCTCACTTGTTGTTCCGGGCAGGTGGTCTTGGTTGCATTGCGGGTTGCCGCATCGCGTATTCCGCTTCAGCGCCGATATTGGCGTATACGTGTCAATTCAACTTCACGTTGACGGCGCCGATCTTCCCGTCGAAGCGGAACGGACGTCGGTCGAAATAGTCGATCGAGACCGTCGCGCCGAGGTCGACGCCGACGTCGAAGGTTTCGCTCGCCGAGAAGGCGGCGGGAACGGTTCGCTTCACCGTCGTCCGCGCCACTTCCTGCCCGTCGACCTTCAGCACGACCTCGGCCGGCGATAGTGGCTGGGCGCTCGCCAGCGTCGTCTTGACTTCGATGCGCCGCTTGCCGGCGGCAAGCCTGGCCGAGGAGCGCGCAATGTAGCGCTCGATGATCATCATGTTGTACTCGTAGACCAGCTGGCCCTTGTCCATGTACAGCGCAAGGCCACCGCCGGATCCACCGAGTGCGTAGAGCACACCCGACGCGTTGTCGCCGATCTCCGCGTCAATGGTCACCGTGCTGTTCTCGCGGCCGAGTCCCGGCGCGGTGAATTCGGGCATGCGCACGGTGGTCGCGTCGAACTGCCAGCTCGTATACGGGGACTTGATGCGGTCCTCCGGATGCAGGCGCAGCCAGATGCCCGCGCCGAGCGGATAGACCTTGTTCGCGACGGCGAGCTGATCGAATGTCTTTTGCAGCTGCGCGAGCCGCTGTGGCTCCCTGGCGGCGAGATCGTCGGCCTCCGAGAAGTCGCGGGCAATGTTGTAGAGCTCCCACTTGTCCTTGGCGGAATCCCACTGGGCCAGGCCGGGCGCGCCCGGCAGCCACGGCGTCAGCGGGCCGAAGGTCGCCGCCACCCAACCGTCCTGGTAGATCGCGCGGCTGCCGTTGTTGTCGAAGTACTGCACCTTCTTGCGACCAGGCACCTTGGCATCGGCGAAGGTGTACGCGAGGCTCACGCCGTCGATCGGGTCCTGCACGAAACCGTCGACCACCTTCGGTGGCTTGATGCCGACGATCTCGTAGACGGTCGGCGCGATGTCGTTGACGTGGTGGAACTGCGCCCGCGGTGTCCGGTCGGCCTTGATGCCCTTCGGCCAGGAGATCACCATGGGGTTGCGCGTGCCACCGAAATGCGACGCGACCAGCTTGGTGTGGTGGAACGGCGTGTTGCCGGCCCATGCCCAGCCCGCGTGGTACATGCTGTCGGTCTTGGGACCGCCCAGCGCGTCGAGGCCGCCGATCTTCTCCAGCGCCGCCATTTGCTGCTCGACGGTATTCGGGATGCCGTTCTGCGCCAGCAGCTCGCTGATGGTGCCGTTCTGGCCCTCGGCGCTGGCGCCGTTGTCGCCGAAGATGTAGATGACGACGGTGTTGTCGCGTACGCCGAGCCGCTCCAGCTCGTCGATCAGCTTGCCGGCCTGCGCGTCGACGTGCTCGACGAAGCCGGCGTAGATCTCCATCAGCCGGAGCTGGAACGGACGCTGCGCCTCGGGAATGCTGTCCCAAGACGGCATGTCCGCCGCGCGCGGCGTGAGCTTGGTATCGGCCGGTATCCAGCCGAGCTGCTTCTGGCGCGCGAACACGCGCTCGCGGTAGGCATCAAAGCCGGCGTCGAACTTGCCCTTGTACTTGCCGGACCACTCCTTGCCGACCTGATGCGGCCCGTGCGCCGCGCCTGGCGCCCAGTACATGAAGAACGGCTTGTCGGGCGAGAAGGCGCGATGCTTGCGCAACCAGTCGATGCTGCGCTGCGCCATGTCCTCGCTCAGGTGATACTTCTCGTCGTGCGGCGGCTCGACAACCGTCGTGTTCTCGACCAGCCGCGGTTCCCACTGCGACGTTTCGCCGGCGAGGAAGCCGTAGAAATAGTCGAAGCCGTGACCGGTTGGCCAGCGATCGAACGGTCCCATCGCTGTGGTCTGGTCGGCCGGCGTGTTGTGCCACTTGCCGAACGCCGCCGTCTTGTAGCCGTAGTGCCGCATCACCTCGGCCATCGTCGCCGAAGTCTTCGGGATTACGCCGGTGTAGCCATCCCAGTCCACCGCGCGCTCGGCGATGGTGCCGTTGCCGACGCGCTGGTGGTTGCGGCCGGTGAGCAACGCCGCCCGCGTCGGCGAGCAGATCGCCGTGGTGTGGAAGGTGTTGTAACTGACGCCCTGGCTCGCGAGCTTGCTGAGCGTGGGCGTGTTCATCTCGCCGCCGAACGTCGATGCCTGTCCGAAGCCGACGTCGTCGAGCAGGATGATCAGTACGTTCGGCGCGCCGGCCTTCAGGTGCTCGGGCTGCGCGCGGCGCTTGTGCACGGAATCCTGCAGCCGCGGTGCGGCCTTGCTCGCCGACGGCACCGGCGGGAACGGCAGCACCGAGCCGTCCGAAGGCGTGCCGGCTGCCTGCGCCGTACCGACGCACCGCCCATGCAAACAGCGCCGAAAGTGCGACCACGCTATTTCGCATCGGATTCTTCATCAAAGTTGATCCTTGTTGACCGAGATTCGGCGCTGGCCTATTTCTTCGGGTAGCACGACTTTCGTCGTGCCGATGGTGCCGTTGAAGGCGAACGGTGCCTGGTCGAAATAGGCGAGGGACACGGGCGAACCGGTATCGCTGCCGAAATCCAGCGATTCATTCGTCGTGAAGTGAAGTGATATGGCGGTCGGCACCTGACCCTGTCCCACGACGTTGCCATTGGCCTTGAGCGTGATGTCCATCGGGCCGCCGACCTTGGCGGCCAGCTTCGATTCGACCTCGATCTTCACCTTGCCGGTCGGGAGCTTGCCCTTCGACTGGATCTTCGTGCGAAAGACCTCGAACAGGTTGTACTCGTAGTTGAGCATGCCGTCTTTCACATAGAGCGTCAGCCCTCCGCTGAAGCCGCCCAGCGCATACAGCACGCCGTTCGCGTTGGCGGGCATGTCTACCTGCATGCTCACCACGGTATCGACGATCCCCAATTTCGGCGCGGCGGATTCCGACATCCCCGTCATGGCGCCTTCGAAGGTCCATTCGGTGACGGACGAGCGCGGCGCGTCCTCCGGATGGACGATCGCGGTGGACCACAAGCCGCCGCCGATCGGCAGGTTCTTGTTCTTGGTGGATTCGAGCAGGAACAGGTCCTTCATTTCCGCGAGCTTCTTCGGCATCTGGCGGCAAGGTCGTTGGCCTGGCTCCAGTCCTCGTTCAGGTTGTAGAGCTCCCACTGGTCCTTTTCCGGCGACCATTCCTTGGCGCCTTTCGGCATCCCGCCCACCCACGGCTCGCGCAGCCCCATGGCGCTGGCAAACCAGCCGTCGTGGTAGATGCCGCGGCTGGCCATGATGTCGAAGAACTGGGTCTTGCGCATGCCCTTCGCCTTGGCGTCGCCAAACGTGTAGACCATGCTGACACCGTCGAACGAATCCTGTTCGACGCCGTTCACCACCCGCGGCGGGGTGATCTTCGTCACTTCGTAGATCGTCGGCACGACGTCGATCACATGGTGGAACTGCGGCCGCGCCGTCGCATCCGCCTTGATGCCCTTGGGCCAGGAGACCGCCATCGGATTGCGGGTGCCGCCGAAGTGCGCGCCGACGAGCTTGGTGGACCTGTAGGGCGTGCTGCCCGCCCAGGCCCAGGCGGCGTGGTACATGTTGTCGGTCTTCGGACCACCGAGGGCATCGAGACCGCCCAGTTCCTTCAAGGCCTCGAGATGCTGTGGGATTTTGGTCGGAATCCCGTTCTGCGCCAGTTGCTCGCGAGATGGTGCCGTTCAGGCCTTCGGCGGAGGAGCCGTTGTCGCCCCAGATGTAGAAGATGAGCGTGTTGTCCAGTTTCCCCTGGCGCTCGATTTCGGCGATGACCCGTCCGGCGTTGTAGTCGGCGTGCTCGGTGAATCCGGCGAAGACTTCCATGAGCCGGCGCTGGAACGGCTTCTCCGCCTCGGGAATGGAATCCCAGGACGCCATCGAAGCGGGGCGCGGCGTGAGCTGGGTGTTCTGCGGGATCCAGCCCTTCGCCTTGGCGCTGGCAAAGGCGCGCTCGCGATACTTGTCCCAGCCGTCGTCGAACTTGCCCTTGTACTTGTCCGCCCATTCCTTCATTACATGGTGCGGGCCGTGCGAGGCCCCCGGCGCCCAATACATGAGGAACGGCTTGTCCGGCGCGTAGGCCCGCTGTTCGCGCAGCCACTTGATGGCATCCTCGGCAATGTCCTCGGTGAGGTGATAGCCCTTGCGGTGGAGTTGGTGCGCGTTCACAGGTGCGGTGTTGCGCATCAACTTCGGCTCGTATTGCGAGGCTTCACCGGCAAGGAATCCGTAGAAATATTCGAAGCCGTGGCCGGTCGGCCAGTATTCGAACGGCCCCTTGCTCGTGACGTCCTCCTCGGGCGTGTTGTGCCACTTGCCCCAGGCTCCCGTGTTGTAACCGTAGTTCTTGAGCACCTCGGCGATCGTCGCCGAGGACCTCGGGATCTTGCCGCTGAAACCCTCGAAGTCGTTGGCCAGCGCGGCGATCTGGCCGTTGCCGACTCGCGTGTGGTTGCGGCCGGTGAGCAGCGCCGCCCGGGTGGGCGAGCACATCGCCGTCGTATGAAAACGATTGTAGGAAACGCCCATCTTCGCGACGCGATCGAGGGTCGGCGTGCTGATCTCGCCGCCGTAGGTCGACGGCGTGGCCGGCCCGACGTCGTCCATGAGGATGATGAGGATGTTCGGCGCGCCGTCAGGCCAGTCGCTTCGGCTCGACGCGCTTCTTGTACGTGGAGTCCTGCATCGTCAGCCCCGCGGTAGAGGCGGACGGCGTGGGCGGGAACGGCAGGATTTCCTGCGCCGATGCTGCCGTCGCAAACATCATGCTCAGGATGACGCCGCAGGCGGACGGTTTGGCTTTGCGTTGCATAAAGTGACTTCCTTTCCCGAACCGGCCGGTCGAATACATGATGGTCTTCATGGCAACTTTTTCTTCATCCGAAGCTCGAAATTTGCGGCGCACGAGAAGACAAAGCCGCGCAAAGTGAAGCGATGGATCATCAGAACTTGTAGACCATCTTCAGCCAGACGTAGTCGCCCTTGAGGCGGTTCTTGGTGTCGAGCTCGGGCAGCCACTTCGCTTCGAAGATCAGCTTGTCCTGGCCGATCGGCTGGATGTAGCCCAGCACCGGCCCGATGCCGGCGGTCCGGCCCTTGAAGCAGCCGAGCGTCGCGCCGGCGCCGCTGTCACAGGACACCTGCTGGAAGTACCAGCCTTCGAGACCCACGTTCGCGAACCCCGACCCGAGCGGGAATATCTGCTGGATTGAGGCATCGAGGTGCAGGAGGTTGCCGCTCTTGTAACGGGTGTCGTCGTTCTTGGTGTTCAGCGCGAGCCCGACGTGGACCGCCGCGTTAAAGCCCGACTTGGCGTTGGAGTACCCGAAGCCGCCGATCGGATCGAACGTCCAGTAGTTGAGACCCGGATTGCCGAGGCGCCCGAGCTCGTAGCTGCCCGTGGGTGCATAGATCGGCATCAGGAAGTCGTACTGCCAGTCGCCGGACTTCCAGGCCATCAGCGGGGCGATCGTCATGTCGCCGAAGCCGGACACCTCGCTGTTGACACGCACCCCGCCCAGGACTTCGGAATTCCCGGAGATGTCGAGCCAGGTGTAAGGCAGGAATGCGGCAATGGAGAAGTGGGCACCGAGGATCGGCGTGTCGAAGCCGTAGCCACCGCCGACCACCAGCGTGTTGGCCTCCACGTCCAGGTTCGCGACGATCCCTGCCGCTGTGGGAACGCGTGCCGACGCGTCGCCCCGGTAATTGAGGTACATCGGCTTGAAGAAGAATCCGGGGGTGGTCGGAGGCAGGTCCACGAGCGTGGCATTGCCGCCCGGTAGGATGTGGGACGTTCCGCTTCTCCCGCCGTGGCCGCAATGGGGACCGCCACGAGCGCCGCGAGCGTCGTGCCGGCAAGGAATAGCCGCCAGCGCATGAGCGCTGCAGTCGCTGACTCCGATCCAGACATGTTTCCCCCTGCATTGCGGATTCGACTCGCCGCGACGGCCGGCGAATCACGATGCGTACCAGGTCCTACTTGGGCAAGAGCAGCACGATGCCGGCGCGTACCACACACTGCGGATTGCCGCGGGTGTCGCGAAAGTCGTAGTCGATCTCGACGTTGGGTCGCCACTTGTGGCCGGCCCAGGTCACGACCTGTCCATAGTTCACGCCCAGCATGAGCGACGCCCAGCGCGACTTCTCGGTGTCGTAAATCAGCGCACTGTTGCCGAGAGACAGCGACCGCCCCCCGCCGAGCTGGTAGCTGAAGATCGGCTGCAGGTTGATGATGCCCACGTCGTCGGCGTCCTTGTCGCCCGCGAACGAGAAGAACGTCTGCGCGAAGAGGCCCCAGTTGTACTGCCTGTTCGACGAGTTCACGAAGCCGAATGCCGGCCCGGCAGTCCACTTGTCGAAGCCCAGCCCGTCGCGTGCGGTCGGAAGCGAGCCCGCGACCCCGACGCCCCACCGACCCCAGGATTCGTTGAAGACCGTCAGGTTGAATACCGTCGTGTCGCCCACGCCCGTGCGACCCGCGGGCGTGTTGGTGAAGAACGGCAGCGTGATCCGAAAGATGTTCGGGTGCCCGAACCCCTCCCAGGGAATCGCCGATCGGAAGACGACCTGGTTGACGGTGCCGCCGGCGTCGTGAAGGCTCGCCGTGTACCAGTCGTTCAACTGGAACGACATCAGCGACGCGGTCGGGTCGGTGGCCTTCGCGGCGAGATCGTCGTCGGACGACTGGCCAGCGGCAGGCATCGGGCGAATGGCCACGAGCGCGACGGTGGCCGCAACGGCGGCCATCGTCTCCGGGCGGCTGCGCTTTCTCGCGATACGGACGCCTTGCTGCGTGCGATTGCCGATCACGTCGGGGTGTACCAGACCGGCGAGCTTCACGCGCGCTCTTGGTGCTTGATCGGCACGTCGGTATCGGCGGCGTTCACGGGCGGGTTCTGCGCCCATGCCATCTGCGCGATCGCGAGCGCGATCACGCCACCCACCATGGCCAGCAGAAGTTGCTGATTGTTCATGACACCCGCCTTCCTTTTGACAGCGCGCGGGAGTGTCCCACTTGCCACGCCATGCGTCCAATGTTGTTCGCGTTGCCTTGTGATACGCTTGACGTATGTCTCTCGAATTACGGCTCCTGGAGCACGCACTGGCCGTCGGCCAGCATCGGAACTTCGCGCGCGCCGCCGAGGCGCTGGGGCTGACGCAGCCTTCCCTCTCGCGTAGCGTCGCTTCGCTGGAGAGGGCGCTGGGCGTGACCCTCTTCGATCGCACGTCCAAGGGTGTCGTGCCAACGGCGTTCGGCCGTTTGCTGCTGGAACGGGGCGCATCGGTGGTACAGCGCGAGGCCGACCTCCGCCAGGAGATCCGGGCACTCGCTGGACTGGAAGCGGGAACGCTTGCAGTGAGCGCCGGTCCCTATCCCGCCGAGACCATCGTCGCGACGGCGATAGGGCGCTTGTCCAGTACCTATCCGGGGCTGGAGGTCCGCTTCCTGGCCGCCGATCCGGCCGAAATCGTCCGCGACGTGCTGGCGGAGCGGATCGACATCGGCGTCGCAAACGCCGAGGGTCTGGAGAAGGACCCCCGATTGAGTGTCGAGAAGCTTCTACCCCGAGCGCTACTTCCTCGCGTGCCGTCCCGGCCATCCGTTGACCCGGGAGGCCTCGCCGCCGTTGCGCCGGATACTAGAGTATCCGCTGGTGACGACGGTACTGCGGGGCCGCGCGGCCGCGGTGGCCGCGAGCCGGGGCCGCGTAACGGCGGCCGACGCGAGCAGCGCCGCCGCCGACTTCGTGCCGCAGATCCTCGTGAACTCCGTGGCACTGGGTCTCGGCGTCGTGCGCAACAGCGATGCGATCTTTCCGGCCACCATCGCCCACCTCGCCGATGACCTCGCGGCCAGGCGACTGGTCACGCTCGACTATGACGTCGGTACGCTGGCTGCCCCGTCCGGCATCTTCCACCTGCGGGATCGCACCCTGTCGCCCGCGGCGCGCGCCTTCGTCGACCTTCTGCGGACTGTGGCCGCGGAGAAGTCGGGCGCGAAAACGACGGCAACGCGCGTTGCGCGCGGGAAGCCCGGGAAGCGCTCGACGGGTAGCGGTCGACGGGGTTAAGTGGCTCAGCGCAAGAGATTCGTGAATATCTTCCCGTCCTTCACGATCACGCGGAGGTACTTCGCCGGATCGTCCATCAGCTTGTGGTTCGCGATCGGGTCGCCGTCCACCAGCAGCAGATCCGCCAGCGCACCTTGCTGAACGACGCCGAGCTCCGAGCGTCCTAATCCCAGCTCAACGCCCCGCCGGTCTGGTACTCGGTCACCCGCGTCTCGAAGAAGTTCTTCTCCTTCTTCAGGTCGATCATCTCGGCCATCCACGGGAACGGGTTGTCGGCCTTGTCGAAGACCGGGTCGAGGCCGATCTGCTGGCAGCGGCGGTTGGCGATGAAGCGCAGGTACTCCTTGAACATCGGGGCATTGAGACCCAGCACGCCGCGCGGCATCGTGTCCTCGGCGTAGCGGTACTCGAGCTCGACGCCCTTCTTCATCAGCTCGGCGATCTCGGCCTTGAACTCGGCCGTCCACAGCTGCGGGTTCTCGAGCTTGATCGTGTTGATGAGGTCGATGCCGAAGTTGCAGTGCATCGACTCGTCGCGCAGGATGTACTGGTACTGCTCGGAGCTGCCGGTCATCTTGTTCTGCCGGCCCATCGCGAGGATCTGCACGAAGCCGACGTAGAAGAACAGCCCCTCCATGATGCAGGCGAAGACGATCAGGCTCTTCAGCAGCTGCTGGTCGGCCTCGTCGGTGCCGGTCTTGAACGCCGGGTTGGTCAGCACCTCGATGAACGGGATCAGGAACTCGTCCTTGTCGCGGATCGAGGGGATCTCGTGGTAGGCGTTGAAGATCTCGCCCTCGTCCAGCCCCAGGCTCTCGACGATGTACTGGTACGCATGGGTGTGGATCGCCTCCTCGAATGCCTGCCGCAGCAGGTACTGGCGGCACTCGGGGGCGGTGATGTGCCGGTAGGTGCCGAGCACGATGTTGTTGGCGGCAAGGCTGTCCGCGGTGACGAAGAAGCCGAGGTTGCGCTTGACGATCAGCCGCTCGTCGTCGGTGAGTCCGCCCGGGTTCTTCCACAGCTCGATGTCGCGCTGCATGTTGATTTCCTGCGGCATCCAGTGGTTCGCGCAGCCGGCGAGGTACTTGTCCCACGCCCACTTGTACTTGAACGGCACCAGCTGGTTGACGTCGGCCTGGCCGTTGATGACGCGCTTGTCCTCGAGGCGCACGCGGCCCGTGGGCGTCGACGGCTGCTGGCGGTCGACGTCGAGGTCGTGCACCGGCTCGCGCGAGAGGATGCCGCCGGCGCCCTGCGCGCGGATCGTGTCGGGCGTGGCCGCATGGGCGGGCAGCGCCGGTGCGGGGGAAAGATCGTCTTCGAACGTCAGCATCGCTTGTGTCTCCTGCGGCCTTTCTGCACAGGCCTTGGTGTCGCTTCGGGGCGCGGTGGCCGCGCCCGGTTCAATTCATCGCCTTCAGCTTCTCGTAGAGGAACTCCGGCGCGAAGTCCTGGCCGGAGAGCCAGGCGATCGACGAGAGCCCGTAGTCCAGGTAGAACTGCGAGAAGTGCGACCGGTCCCGCAGCGGCTCCAGCGACTCGCCGTGCAGCTCGTCGGCGAGGTCGACGACGCCCTTCCGCCCATCGTTGAACTCCAGCCAGACCTTGTAGTCACCCATGTACTTCGCCTCGATCACGTGCCGGGGCGTCTGCTCGTAGCGGGCCAACGGCGGCCTCCCTTTCGCGAAGTTGACGAACGCGCCAAGCGCTGCCCGGAAAAACCGGCGCGCGACGCGAGCCGCGAGCGTCGCGCGCCTTCCGGTCGTGCTTCGCGGGACGTCCGGGTGTTCCCGTATCCGTCCCGCCGGCACCCCCGTGCCGCGGCGTTCTCTCGTCTGCCGCGATCACCGGTGCCTCATCGGCTGGCCTTGCCTGGATGCGCGTGCAACTGCTGGGATTCCTGTCCGGGTCCGCGCACCGGTCCTGCCGTGCCGCCCACCGAGTTCCTGGGTTGTTCCGTCCTCCCGTCAGCCTGCGAGGCCCAACAGCCCCCGCGAGGGTCCGTCGTTCACATTGGCCGCCGGGCGGTAGGTCGAGACCAGGCCCGCGACGATGTTCTTCAGCACGTCGTCCGACGTGCACGGCAATGCTGCGTACGAGACGAAGAGACCCGTGCCCGCGCGCGGATGGGCGATCCAGCGCCCGAACGCCTGGTGCGTCGCCGCGACCGCGCGCGCCGTGAGGTCCGCGGCGTGGCCAAAGTAGATCGGCTCGAACGGGCAGGGCGTCCACGTCGGGTTCACCACCTGCACCGCGTACAGCCCGGCGCAGGTCGGCGCGCTCGGCGTTGCGAACGACGCCGGCGCCGAGAACAGCCAACCACCGTAGCGCACGGTGCGATCGGCCGACCCGGAACTGAAGGAGAGGGGCACGCGACGCTCCAGGGCACGCCCTATTGGCACGCCTCGCACGTCGGGTCGTCGATCGCGCAGAACTTCGGCGCCTCCGCTTCCCCGGCGGCACCCGCCGCCGCGGTGCCCTTCTGGGTGGCCGCCGACGGGACGCCGCCCGACGCCGTCACGGCGTTCAGCTCACCGCCACGGCCCGTGGACTTCTCGGCCGAGGTCGCGGCGAGCGTGCGCAGGTAGTAGGTGGTCTTCAGCCCGCGCAGCCAGGCGAGCTTGTAGGTCTCGTCGAGCTTCTTGCCCGACGCCCCCGCCATGTAGATGTTGAGGCTCTGCGCCTGGTCGATCCACTTCTGGCGGCGCGCGCCGGCCTCGACGATCCACGTGGTCTCGACTTCGAACGCGGTGGCGTAGAGGTTGCGCAGGCGCGCCGGAACGCGGTCGATCTTGGCGAGCGAGCCGTCGAAGTACTTGAGGTCGGACACCATCACGTCGTCCCAGAGGTCCAGCTCCTTCAGGTCCTGCACCAGCTGCTCGTTCACGACCGTGAACTCGCCGGAGAGGTTCGACTTGACGTAGATGTTCTGGTAGTCGGGCTCGATCGACGCGGACACGCCGATGATGTTGGAGATCGTCGCCGTCGGGGCGATCGCGACGCAGTTCGAGTTGCGCATGCCGTGCTCGCGGATGCGCGCGCGCAGCGCGTCCCAGTCCATCGTCGACGACTGGTCCGTCTCGACGTAGCCGCCGCGCTCGTCGCGCAGCAGCTTGAGCGAGTCCTGCGGCAGGATGCCGCGGTCCCAGAGGCTGCCGCCGAACGAGCTGTAGCGACCGCGCTCCTCGGCCAGCTCGGTCGACGCCCAGTAGGCGTGATAGCAGACGGATTCCATCGACGCGTCGGCGAAGCGCATCGCGTCGTCCGACGCGTAGGGGATCCGCAGCAGGTGCAGGCAGTCCTGGAAGCCCATGATGCCGAGCCCCACCGGACGGTGCTTCAGGTTGCTGTTGCGCGCCTTCGCCACCGCGTAGTAGTTGATGTCGATCACGTTGTCGAGCATGCGCATCGCCGTCGTGATCGTGCGCCTCAGCTTCGCCTGGTCGAGCTGCCAGCCGTCGGCGGTCTTCACCATGTGCGCCGGCAGGTTCACCGAGCCGAGGTTGCAGACCGCGATCTCGGTGTCGCTGGTGTTGAGCGTGATCTCGGTGCACAGGTTGCTGCTGTGCACCGTGCCGACGTGCTGCTGCGGCGAGCGGACGTTGCAGGCGTCCTTGAAGGTGATCCAGGGGTGGCCGGTCTCGAACAGCATCGACAGCATCTTGCGCCACAGCTGCACCGCGGGAAGCCGCTTGTAGAGCTTGAGCTCGCCGCGGGCGACCTTGTCCTCGTAGCGCGTGTAGGCGTCCTCGAAGGCGCGGCCCCACTTGTCGTGCAGGTCGGGCACGTCGGAGGGCGAGAACAGCGTCCAGTCGCCGCCCTCGACGACGCGCTTCATGAACAGGTCGGGAATCCAGTTCGCCGTATTCATGTCGTGGGTGCGGCGGCGGTCGTCGCCGGTGTTCTTGCGCAGCTCGAGGAACTCCTCGATGTCGAGGTGCCAGCTCTCGAGGTACGTGCACACCGCGCCCTTGCGCTTGCCGCCCTGGTTCACCGCGACCGCGGTGTCGTTCACCACCTTGAGGAACGGCACCACGCCCTGGCTCTTGCCGTTGGTGCCCTTGATGTGCGAGCCCATCGCGCGCACGTTGGTCCAGTCGTTGCCCAGGCCGCCCGCGAACTTGGACAGCAGCGCATTCTCCTTGATGGCCTCGTAGATGCCGTCGAGGTCGTCGGCAACCGTCGTCAGGTAGCACGACGAGAGCTGCGAGCGGTGCGTGCCGGAGTTGAACAGCGTCGGCGTCGACGACATGAAGTCGAACTTCGACAGCACGTCGTAGAACTCGATCGCGCGCGCCTCGCGGTCGACCTCGTTCAGCGCGAGGCCCATCGCCACACGCATGAAGAAGCACTGCGGCAGTTCGAAGCGGCGACCCGCGTTGGCGTGCACCGCGTACTGGTCGATGAGGAAGTAGCGGTCGTAGAGGGTCTGCAGGCCGAGGTAGCCGAACTGCAGGTCGCGCTCGGGCGCGAGCGCCGCGCCGAGCTTGCGCATGTCGAACTGCAGCAGCGCCTCGTTGAGCAGCCCGATCTTGACGCCGTGGCTGATGAACTGCGGGAAGTACTCCGCGTACTTCGACGCCATGTCCGCCTGCGTCGCCGGCTCGCCGAGCGCCTCGAAGCGCAGCGCGTCGAGCAGCAGGCGCGCGGTGACGTAGCTGTACTGCGGGTCCTTCTCGATCAGCGTGCGCGCCGCGAGCACCACGCCCTTGCGCACCTCGTCCATCGGCACGCCGTCGTAGAGATCCTTGAGCGTCGCGCGCAGGATCCGTTCCGCGTCGACGTCGGCAAGGCCCTCGCACGACTCCCGCACGAGCGCGGTCAGACGGGCGATGTCGAGCGGCCTGCGCACGCCGTTCTCGATCACCTCGATCGCCTGAGGGGCTTCCTGGCGGGCCGCGGGCTTCTGCTGTGCACGCTCCTGCGAGCGCCGCTCGCGGTAGAGCACGTAGGCGCGGGCGACCTCGTGCGCGCCGCTGCGCATCAGCGACAGCTCGACCTGGTCCTGGATCTCCTCGATGTGGATCGCGCCGCCCTCGGGCTTGCGCTTCATCAGCGATCCGACCACGACATCGGTCAGTCGGGTGACCTCGTCGCGCACGCTCGCCGACGCGGCGCTCTGCCCGCCGTGCACGGCGAGGAACGCCTTGGTCATCGCGATCGTGATCTTGGCGGGCTCGAAGCCGACCACGGACCCGTTGCGGCGGATGACCTTGTACTGGGCGAAGCGGGGATCGGCCCCGGTGCCGACCGGCAATCCGGCCTCGGCGCTGGCCATCGTGCCCATGGGTACGTTGGGAGAGGCGGCGGACGCGGCGGCGGACGTGAGTTGCATGCGGTGTTTCTCCCGAATTCTTGTGCTTGTGACGATCTCGAACGCCCGGGGCGCGAAGCGGGTACTTTTCCGCAATCCCGCGACCGGCGCGGCATCTCGTCCCAAGCGTGCAAACGGTTGCGCGCCGGCTTGACAAGCCGTGCCGGATCCTCCTGACCCGGCACGCATTGCCGAAAGCGCTTCAGAATCAGAACCTACAAGATGTTGTGTTGAGATGCAGGTTCAGCACCAAGCATAGTGGCTTGGCGGCCGTCATGCAAGCGCGATTTTGTCCCCGCGGACGCGTGCCGGAATCGCGGCTGAAAACAGCAGGTTGGGTAGGGATCGCCGCGCGATCCACCATCGCTCCACCGCTTGTTCACCGACTTCTCCACAGGGGCGGTGCCGGCAGCCCGCTGTGCCGCGGTGGCCGTTGCGCAACAAGGACTTTCCTCACTGCAGTGCAGCACGGACCGTACCCATGCCCCGGTCGTTGCTGTCAAAAAACCCGTCACTGCAGCGTATCGGCACCGGCGCCCGCGCTTATCCATGTTGCCGGGCCGATAAACGACCCGGCAGCCCGCATGAAACTGTTCTACTGCAGCACAGGCGGCAGGCGGAACAGGCGGTCGCCGGCGACCGCGACGACGGTGTCGTCGGGCGACGCCGCGACGATCGCGAGGCCGGTCAGGCGACCGAATGCCGGCAGCAGCGCCCGGCGTCGCCCGAGCACGAAGCACGGCAGCCGGACCGATTCGCGTCCGCGACCGGCGAGTCGCACGCCGGGGTGGACGTGGCCGCACAGCGCGTAACCCGTCCTGGGTGACTGCGGGATGTGGCAGGCCAGAAACGGCGGCAGCGCGTGGGGCTCGTCGACCACGTCGACCGCCCAAGCCGCCGGCGGATCGCCGGCCCGGGCGTCGTGGTTGCCGCGCACGACCCGCACCGACAGTGCCGCGTGAACGTCGCGCCACGCGCGGAACGCCGCGTCGAGCGCTGGCACGCGGCCCGATGCGGCGTGCAGGAAGTCGCCGAGCACGCACAGCGTTCCGGCGCGCGTGCGGGCGACCAGCGCCGCGAGCCGCGCGAGGTCGTTGGCGGTTGCGCCGCGCGGCACGGCAATGCCGCCCGCCCGGAACGCCGCGCCCTTGCCCAGGTGCACGTCGGCGACGAACAGCGTGCGCCCGCGCGGCCAGTACAGCGCGCGGGCGGCGTGGAGCTCCACCGCTTCCCCGCCGCACGACACCGACAGGACGTCCCGGGCAACATCCCCGTCGGTGGGGCAGGTCGTGAGTTGCAGCGTCGCGACGCTCATTGGTCGGAATGCCTGTCGTGCCGCGGCACGCGTTGCCTCGGTGCCCGGGCGTGGCGCACACTAGGCTCGAGGACCGATTTTAAGTCAGCCCGCTGCGCGGCGCCCGGCGCGACGGCGGCGGGGCAGGCGCACAGGACGACCCTCCGCGCTGACGCGCTTCGGGGCGGCCCATCGGGTTCATAGGACCATGCCGCGCTTCGCTGCCAACCTCACGATGCTGTGGAACGACGTGCCGTTCCTCGACCGGTTCGGCGAGGCGGCCGAGGCGGGCTTTCGCGCCGTCGAGTTCCTGTCGCCCTACGACTTCCAGTCGCGCGAGCTGGTCGAACGTGCGCGCGCGCACGGACTCGAGGTGGTGCTGTTCAACGCCGCGCTCGGCGATTGGGCCGCGGGCGACCGCGGGCTCGCCTCGCTTCCCGGACGCGAGCACGAGTTCGCCGCGGAATTCGCCAACGCGCTCCGCTACGCGCAGGCGCTCGGCACGAAACGGCTGCACGTGATGGCGGGGCTCGTCCCCGAGGGCGCCGACGCCGACGAGCGCGGGCGCCGCGTGCGCTCGTACGTGCGCAACCTGCGCCTGGCGTGCGAGGAGGCGGCAGCGCAGGGCGTCACGGTGCTGATCGAGCCGATCAATCCGTTCGACATGCGGAACTACCTCCTGAGCACGCAGCACGAGGCGCACGCGATCCGCGCGGAGGTCGGCGCTGCCAACCTCAAGGTGCAGATGGACTTCTACCACTGCCAGATGGTCGAGGGCGATCTCGCGAACAAGTTCCGGCGCTGGCAACCGCACATCGGCCACGTGCAGATCGCGGGGGTGCCGGGGCGGCACGAGCCCGACATCGGCGAGATCAACTACACGTACCTGTTCCGGCTGCTGGACGACCTGCGCTACGACGGCTGGGTGGGCTGCGAGTACCGCCCGCAGGGCTCGACGGTCGCCGGCCTCAACTGGCTGTTCCGCCTGCTCGACCGCCAGGCGCAGCGCTGAGCGCGGCGGCCGAAGGCCAGGCCCGCAGGGCGCGTCGCCGCGCGATGCGCCGCGGGCGACGCTGCTGCCATCGGCCTGCAGTTCCGGCACAGGGAGGCCGTCGCCGAGCTGCCGGGCGTCAGACGCAGATGCTCATGCCGCCGTCGACGAAGATCGTCTGGCCGGTGATGTAGCTCGCCGCATCGGAGGCGAGGAACACGGCGATGCCGGCGAGCTCGTCGGGGTCGCCCCAGCGGCGCATCGGCGTGCGGCCCCGCACCCAGGTGTCGAACTCCTTGTTGTCGATGAGCGCGCGGTTCATCTCGGTGAGGATGTAGCCCGGCGCGATCGCGTTGACGCGGATGCCCGTGGGGCCGAGCTCGGTGGCGAGCCCCCGCGTCAGCTGGCGCACGCCGCCCTTGGCGGCCGTGTAGGGGACGATCGTGGGGCGCCCCAGCTCGCTCATCAGCGACGCGATGTTGATGATGACGCCCCGGCCGCGCGCCTTCATGCCGGTCAGCGCGGCCTGCGCGACCAGGAACGGCGCGGTGAGGTTGGTCGCGATGATCGCGTCCCACTCATCGAGCGGGAATTCGGTGACCGGATGGCGTCGCTGGATGCCGGCGTTGTTGACGACGATGTCGATCGCACCGTGCCGCGCCTCGAGGTCGGCGATCGCGGCCTGCACGGCGTCGCGGTCGGCGACGTCGAACACCGCGGCCTCGGTGCGCCCGCCGTCGCCTTCGATCGTGGTGCGGGCCGCGGCCAGGGCGTTGGCGTCGCGACCGTTCAGCACCGTGAGGGCGCCCGCGCGCGCGAGCCCGCGCGCGATCGCGAAGCCGATGCCGCGGGCGGCGCCGGTGACGAGGGCCACGCGGCCCGAAAGGTCGAGGGAAAGGGGCATCGAGTGTCCTTGTCTGAAAGTCCGTCGCAAACGCGCATCGTCACATCTCCGCGGCCGCGGCGCAAATCGCGGGGGGCTCGCGAGCCGCGCGACTTGCGCAGCGGCCGGGCGGCCTGCGACCGGCGCCGCTCAGGCGGTGGACGCGGCGGCTTCGAGCTCGTCGACCATGCGTGCGACGCGCGCCTCGAGCGCCTCGGTCGTGAGCTTCTCGCGGAACATCTCGACCAGCAGCGGAAACGCGAACGGCGTCGGACGCGGCGGGTCGGTGATGACGACACGGCTGGCACGAAGGCGCGCGAGGGCTGCGGCGAGACGCTTGGCTTCGAGCTCGCGTTCCAGCACCTCGCGGGTCGCTTGCGCGAGCAGCGGGTTGTCGGGGTCGTACTCGGCGAACACGTCGTGGATGAGCCCCGACGAGGCCTGCAACTGACGGCTCGACTGTCCCTGCCCGGGGAAGCCCTGGAACACCAGCCCGGCCACGCGTGCGATCTCCCGGAAGCGTCGTCGCGCAAGCTCGGCGGCGTTCAGCCCCGCGAGGATGTCGCGCTCGACGTCCGCGGCCGCGAGGAGCGGACCAAGCTCGCGCAGACCGAGCGTCACCGGCTCCGGTGAGAGCAGCGCGAAACCGTAGTCGTTCACGGTGATGCTGAACGTGCGCGGCGCCGCGCGCGACAGCCGGTAGCTCATCAGCGTGGCGAGTCCGAGGTGCGCGAGACGTCCCTCGAACGGGTAGAAGACGAGGTAGTGCCCGTCCCGGGTCGCGAGTCGCTCCACCAGCCACTCGTTGCCGGCCGGCAATGCGGACCAGCGTGCCTGCAGCGCGAGCAGCGGGCGCACCAGCGCGAGCTCCGGCTGCGCGTAGGTGCCCGCGCGGGCCTGCGCAATCAGCCCGCGAGTGCGCTCGGCGAGGAGCGTGGACAGCGCCATCTTCGCGCCCATCCAGCGCGGCACGACGGCGGCACGCGCCGGCGCGGGCTTCACCCAGGCGGTCATCTCGCGCACGCGGACGAACTCCAGCACGCGTCCGGCGAACACGAAGCAATTGCCCGGGACGAGGCGCGCGATGAACGACTCCTCGACGTGGCCGAGCGCCTTGCCGCCGGACAGTCGCACGGTGATGCTCGCTTCGGCGACGATGGTTCCGATCGACATGCGATGCCGACGTGCGGTGGCGGCGTCGGGGGCCCGGGCGATGCCGTCCGCGCCGATCACCACCCGGCGATACTCGGGGTAGGCGTTGAGGCTCGCACCGCCGTGCACGACGAAGTCGAGCGCGAAGCGCCAGTCGGCGTCGGCGAGGTGCGCGTACGCCCGCGTGCCGCGCACTTCCGCCTCGAGCGCGTCGGGGTCGAAGCCGCCGCCGAGCGCGCAGGTGACGAGGTGCTGGATGAGGACGTCGAGGGGGGCGTCGGCCGGCACGCGCGCTTCCACCTCGCCAGACGCTGCGGCTTCGCGCGCGGCCGCGGCCTCGATGAGCTCGAGCGCGTGCGTCGGCAGCACCGTGACGCGCGAGACTTCGCCAGGGCGGTGGCCGCTGCGGCCGGCGCGCTGCAGCAGCCGGCCGACGCCCTTGGGGCTGCCGATCTGCAGCACCTGGTCGACGGGCGCGAAGTCGACGCCGAGATCGAGACTCGACGTGCACACCACCGCGCGCAGCCGGCCGTCGCGCAGCGCCTGCTCGACCCACTCCCGCACCTCGCGTCCGAGGGAGCCGTGGTGGAGCGCGATCGACCCGGCCCAGTGCGGCCGTGCCTCGAGCAGCGCCTGGTACCAGATCTCCGCGCTCGACCGCACGTTGGTGAACACCAATGTCGAACGCGCCGACTCGATGGCACGCACGACCTCCGGCAGCAGGCGCACGCCGATGTGGCCCGCCCACGGGAAGCGCTCGATCGACGCCGGGGCGAGGGTGGCAATGTCGATCTGCTTCGCCTCGAGGCCGCGGACGATGCGGGCGGCGGCGGTTCGGCCGGGACCCACCAGCGCGGCGGCTGCGTCCGTCAGGTTGGCGAGCGTGGCCGACAGGCCCCAGACGCGAAGGCCGGGCCGCAGGCCGGCCAGCCGGGCCCGGGCAAGCTCCACCTGCACGCCGCGCTTCGACGACAGGAGCTCGTGCCACTCGTCGACGACCAACGCCTCGAGGTGCGCGAAGCGCTCGCGCCAGTCGGCACGCGACAGGAACAGCGAGAGGCTTTCCGGCGTGGTGACGAGCGCCGTGGGCAGCCGGCGCGCCTGGCGCGCGCGGGCGGCGTCGCTCGTGTCGCCCGTGCGCACGTCGACGGTCCAGTGCGGTGCCAGGGCACGCGCGGCCTCGGCCAGTGCCAGTCCGGTGTCGCCCGCGAGCGCGCGCAGTGGCGTGACCCACAGCACCGCGAGCGGCGGCGGATGGTCGGCGGTTCCTTGCCGGCCGCACGCCATGGCGGGCAGCGCCGCGGCGTAGGTCTTGCCCATGCCGGTCGGCGCATGGATCAGGCCCGACTCGCCGCGCGCAAAGGCCGCCCAGACCTCCTCCTGGAAGGCGAACGGGCGATGGCCCCGCGACGCGAGCCACGCCCGGACCGGGGCGAACGCGTCTTCGGGGGGCGATCGGGCGGCGTCGGGCACCGCGAGAGTATAGGGATCGGCGGACCGGGGGACGTTGGCCGGTGGCCGCGGTCCGGCCGGCGTGCTGATTCGGGGCGGAGGCCGAGCTGCGGGCATTGCCGTTAATGCCGCGCTGGCGAGCCGCGCACCGAAATGTCGTTCCCGGGCGACATCGCGGTGTATCTGCGCCGCGACGCCGCCCTGGACGCCCCCCACCGGGCCGCCGCGCCCCTTGCCGTGCCCACGCGCGCGCCCCTACCATGGGCCAACCCTTGCGTCAGGAATCGCCTCCCATGCTTCGCCGCTGCCTCGGCGCGCTCGCCGTGGCCCTCGTGTCCGGCAGTCTCGCTGCACAGTCCCCGCCGTCGGTACAGCTTGCCCCGACGGCCGACTGCCAGACCTCCGCCAACGTGCAATGGTCGTTCACGTACACGACCAACCCCGTGCGCGAGTTCGGCCGCATCACCAACGACAGCGGCTTGACGATCGGCAGCTACGAAATCCCCAGTACGCTGACGGGCGGGACGTTCAACCGCACCTGGCAGCAGCCGATCACGCTGCCGCAACAGCCCAACACGCTGATCGGCAGCTACGGCGGCGCCGGCGACAATCCGCCGACCGCCGCGGGCACCTCAGAGTTCTTCGTCCTCTACAACTGCACGACCAAGCGGGTGCTGTACAGCTGCACGGGCAGCTACGGTACCTGCCCGACGACGGCGCTGCAGGGCATCGCGAAGATCGCCGAGTCGATCCCTGCGACGTCCCCGGGCACCCTCGCGGCGCTGCTGCTCGCACTGTTCGCGACCGGCGCCGTCGCGCTGCGCCGCCGCACGTTGGTCCGCCGCTAAGAGGCCCTGCGCGACCCGCGGGGGTTGCGCAGAGACTCCCTGGCGCTGCCGCGCCGCGCCGTCACTGCGCGGCTACGGGCTGGAACGCCGGGTCGCCGAACTGCCAGAGCATGAACGACCAGATGTCGGCGGTGCGCTGCTGCAGCTGCGCGCGGGTGCTGCCCTGGCCGTGGCCGCTGTCGTACTCGAGGCGCATCAGCACGGGCCTGCCGCTCGACGTCGCGGCGGCGAAGCGCGCGCCGACCTTGAGCGTCTGCCACACGTCGACGCGGATGTCGTTGACGCCGTGGACGAGCAGGATGCCGGGGTAGGGCGTGCCGTCCCTGATCGCGTGGTAAGTGCTCATCGCCATCAGGCCGCGGAACTCCGCCTCGTCCTTGACCGTGCCCATCTCCGGGACGTTGGCGACGCCATTCGCGCTCGCCTCGAAGCGCGGGCCGTCGAACACGCCGACCGCAGGCACCGCGGCCGCGAACAGGTCGGGCCGCTCGGTGATCGCGCGCCCGACGAAGATGCCACCGGCGCTGCCGCCGAAGATGCCGAGCTTCGACTTCGACGTGTACCCGTTCGCCACCAGCCACTCGGCCGTGGCGATCGCGTCCTTCCAGGTATTGGGCTTGGTGGCCTTGCGCCCGGCCATGTGCCACTCCGCGCCGAACGCGCCGCCGCCGCGCACGTGCGCAATCGCATAGACGCCGCCGCGCGACAGCCACGCGTACGTGCGCGGGTTGAAGAACGGATCCTCGGTCGTGCCGTAGGCGCCGTAGCCGTAGAGGATCGCCGGGCTCGAGCCGTCGAGGCGGATGTCGCGACGGCTGATGATCGACAGCGGCACTTCGACGCCGTCGTGGCTCTTCACCCGCACTTCGCGGGCGACGATGTCGGTGGGTGCGTCGAGCGCGCCGGCGGTCACGAAAGGCAGCTGCGTGAGGCCGCCCTTCGGATCGTAGGCGTACGGCCGGGTCGCGCGCGTCCATCCCGCGAGCGACATCACGACGCCGTCGCGGTCGCTCCAGCCGTCGGAGAGGTTCACGCTGCCCTCGAACGGCAACGCGATGCGCTCGAGCGTCGGCTGCGCGACGTGCGGCAACCGCCACAGCGACTGCGTCGCGCCGTCGCGGCGCACGACGTACAGCGCATCGCGCGCCCCGCGGATCCCGCTGACGACGCTCTCGCCCGCCGGCACGACGACTTGCGCCTTCGCCATGTCCGGCGCGTCGAGCGGCATGCGCACCACGCGGAAGCGCGGCGCACCCTGCGACGAGCGGACGTACAGGTAGCCGCCCGCGGGCCAGATTTCGGCGGCCTGGTCCTCCTTCGACACGACCTGCCGCCACTTGGCCGTGCCCCGCTTCGCGTCGTCGAGGTTGGCGAGAAAGAAGAGGCGGTGCCGCTCGACACCGAGGAACACCCACGCGGCTGCGAGCTTCGTGCCGGGAATCTGGAAGACGAACGCCGAGGCATAGTCGGGCAGCTTGAGCTCGGCGTTGTGGCTCGCGCTGAACACCTTGCGGGCGGCGTCTGGCGCGTCGAGCGAGAGGAAGTGGGTCGCGCGGTCGCCGAAGCGCTCCCCGGGCGGCAACTTGTCGTAGCCCTCGCGCAGCCGCGCGAAGAAGAAGCCGCTGCCGTCGTCGAGCCAGGCCACGCTCGCGTAGCGGATGCGGTCGATCGGCTTGACCAGCGCCTTGCCGGTCGCGACGTCGACGACGTGCAGCGTGCCGATCTCGCCGCCGCCGGCCTGCACCGCGTAGGCGATGCGGCGGCCGTCGGGGGAGGGGGAGAAGTCGAGGATCGCGTGCGGCGTGCCGGTCTCTCTTGCCAGCACTTCCGGATCGAGGATCAGCCGGTCCGGCGCGTTCACGTGCTCGCGCGTGACGAGGCGGAACTGGTTGTCTTTCGGGTCGCGCTTCTCGAAGAACCAGCGGCCGTTCGCGGTGCGCGTGACGTCGGTCGCGAGTCCTGCCGCCTGCGACTCGACCTCGCGGATCCTCGCGAGCAGGGGCTCGCGGCCGGGGATCCGCGCGAGGATCGCCTCCGTGGCGCCGGCGTGTGCCTTCATCCACGCCTGGATTGCCGAGTCCTTCGTGTTCTCGAAGTAGCGATACGGGTCCTCGACCGCAACGCCCCAGTGCGTGTCCACGACGGGTTTCGGCGGCAACGGGGCCGGCACGTCGACACCGGCGAATCGCGCGGCGTGCAGGGGCGTGGCGAGCGCGGCGGCAACCGCGCCAGCCGCAAGGGCAAGACGAAGCATCGTGACTCCGGTCGTGGCTGCTGGACGCGCAAGTCTACCGAAGACACTAGGTCCCCGCGTTCGCGGGGACGACGACTCCGTAGATGCGTTCGTTCCGAGCAGGCGAGCGCAAGCGCGGCATTCGATTCGTCGTTCCCGCGAACGCGGGAACCCAGTGTCGTTCGAGGCCATGGGCACCCGCCCTACGCGGCGACGGCGATCGGCACCGGCGCCGCTCCGCCGGGGGTGGCGGCACGAAAGCGCGCCAGGAGTTCCGCCTCCTTCCGCTTCGCCGCGTCGAGGTGCCGCGCCTTGACGTGGCCGTAGCCGCGAATGTCCTCGGGGATGCGCGCGAGGTCGACCGCCAGGGCGTGGTTGTGCGGCGCGAGGCGCGCCAGCAGCTCGTCGACGAGCGACTCGTACTCTGCGATCAGCGCGCGCTCGCGGCGGCGCTCCGCGGTGCGGCCGAAGACGTCGAAGGCGGTGCCGCGCAGCCGGCGCAGCCCCGCGAGCACCCGCATCGCCTTCAGCAGCCACGGACCGTACTCGACCTTCGCCGGCACGCCGGTCGCCGGATCGGTCCTGGCGAAGAGGGGCGGTGCCATGTGGTAGCGGACGGTGTAGTCGCCCTCGAACTGGGCCGCGATGCGGTCGAGGAATCCGGTCTCGGTGTGCAGGCGCGCAACCTCGTACTCGTCCTTGATCGCGAGCAGCTTGAAGTAATAGCGCGCGACCGCTTCGGCGAGATCCGTCGCGCCGGGGACGGCCGACTGCTCGCGCACCCGCACGCGCTCCAAAAGGTCGGTGTAGCGCCGGGCGTAGGCCGCGTCCTGGTAGTCGGCGAGGAAGCGCGCGCGGCGCTCGACGATCTCCGCGAGCGACTCCGACGGACGATGCCATTCCGGCACTTCCTTCGCAATCGCGGCCTCGGCCACGCGCGCCGGTGCGACGGCGGCGAGGCGCCCCCACTGGAACGAGCGCCGGTTCGACTCGATCGCGGTGCCGTTCAGCTCGATCGCCTGCAGGATCGCGGCCTCCGACAGCGGCAGGCGGCCGCGCTGGAACGCGTACCCGACCATGAACAGGTTGGTGGCGATCGAGTCGCCCATCAGGCTGGTGGCGAGCCTGGTCGCGTCCAGGAACTCCGCGTCGCCGGGTCCGACGGCGTCCTCGATTTCGCGCTCCATCGAGCCCAGCGGGAAGCGTTCGTCCGGGTTGCGGGTGAACGAGGCCGGCATCACCAGCGCCGTGTTGACCAGCGCCTTGGTGCGGCCACGCTGCATCTTGGCCAGCGGCTCGTAGCCGACGCCCGTCAGGATGTCGCAGGCGAGCACGAAGTCGGCCTCGCCGGCGGCGATGCGGGTGGCGTGGATCCGCTCGGGCGTCTCGCCGATCCGCACGTGCGAGACCACGGCGCCGTTCTTCTGCGCGAGTCCCGTCATGTCGAGCACCGAGCAGCCCTTGCCCTCGAGGTGCGCGGCCATGCCGAGCAGCGCGCCGATCGTGACCACGCCCGTGCCGCCGATGCCGGTGACGAGGATGCCGTAGGGCTTCTCGCACGACGCCGGCTGCGGATCCGGAAGGTTCGAGAAGTCGGCGGCCTCGGCCTTCCTCGGCTTGCGCAGGCTGCCGCCCTCGACCGTGACGAAGCTCGGGCAGAAGCCCTTGATGCAGGAGTAGTCCTTGTTGCACGAGGACTGGTCGATCGCGCGCTTGCGGCCGAACTCCGTTTCGACCGGCGTGATCGAGACGCAGTTCGACTGCACGCCGCAGTCGCCGCAGCCTTCGCACACGAGGTCGTTGATGACCACGCGCTTCGCCGGATCCGGGAAGGTGCCGCGCTTGCGCCGGCGGCGCTTCTCGGCGGCGCAGGTCTGGTCGTAGAGCAGGATCGTCGTGCCGGGGGTGTCGCGCAGCTCGCGCTGCACGGCGTCCAGCGCGTCGCGGTGGTGGACGGCGATGTCGCCTGCGAAATAGCCGGGCGCGTACTTGTCGGGGTCGTCGCTCACCACGACGATCTTCGCGACGCCCTCGGCCGCGCACTGGCGCGCGATGTCCCCGGGGGAGATCGGCCCGTCGACCGGCTGTCCGCCGGTCATCGCCACCGCGTCGTTGTAGAGGATCTTGTAGGTGATGTTCACCTTCGCCGCGACCGCGGCGCGGATCGCGAGCAGCCCGCTGTGGTAGTAGGTGCCGTCGCCGAGGTTCGCGAAGACGTGCTTCTCGTCGGTGAACGGCGCCTGGCCGATCCACGGCACGCCCTCGCCGCCCATGTGGGTGAACTCGGAGGTCTTGCGGTCCATCCAGATCGCCATCACGTGGCAGCCGATGCCGGCCGTGGCGCGGCTGCCGTCGGGGACCTTCGTCGAGGTGTTGTGCGGGCATCCCGAGCAGAAGTAGGGCACCCGCGCGAGCGTGATCTTCGGCCTGGCGAGCGCGGCTTCCTTGGCGTTGATCCAGTCGACGCGCTGCGCGATCTGGCGCCGGTCGGCCTCGTTGGGCGTGAGCCCGAGCCCGTCGATGCGCTTCGCGATCACCCGCGCGACCATCGCCGGCGTGAGCTCGCCGGCGGCGGGCAGCAGCCACTCGCCGTGCGGCCGCACCCACTCGCCCTTCTCGTCGAACTTGCCGACGACGCGCGGGCGCACGTCGTCGCGCCAGTTGTAGAGCTGCTCCTTCAGCTGGTACTCGACGATCTGGCGCTTCTCCTCGACGACCAGGATCTCCTCCAGGCCGAGCGCGAAGTCGCGCACGCCCTCGGGCTCGAGCGGCCAGGTCATCCCGACCTTGTAGACGCGGATGCCCAGCGCCGCGCACTTGCGCTCGTCGAGGCCGAGGTCCTCCAGCGCCTGGCGCACGTCGAGGTAGCTCTTGCCGCTGGTGATGATGCCGAGCCGCGGGTTCGGCGAGTCGATGACCACACGGTTCAGGCGGTTTACCCGGCAGTAGTGCAGAGCCGCGTACACCTTGTAGTCCTGCATCCGCGCCTCGGTGGCGAGGAACGCGTCGGGCCAGCGGATCGACACGCCGTCCGGCGGCAGCGGGAAATCGTCGGGCACGATGATGCGGGTGCGCTCAGGGTCGACGTGGACCGACGCCGAGCTCTCGACCGTGTCGGCGACGCACTTGAAGCCGATCCAGCAGCCCGAGTAGCGGCTCATCGCCCAGCCGTGCAGCCCGAGGTCGAGGATCTCCTGCACGGACGACGGATACAGCACCGGCATCAGCGCGGCAGAAAACGCGTGGTCGGACTGGTGCGGGATGGTCGACGACTTCGCCGCGTGGTCGTCGCCGGCAAGCACCAGCACCCCGCCGTGCCGCGACGTGCCGGCGTAATTGGCGTGCTTGAACACGTCGCCGCAGCGATCCACGCCCGGGCCCTTGCCGTACCACATCGAGAACACGCCGTCGACCTTGGCCCCGGCGTGGAGGTTGACCTGCTGCGTGCCCCAGATCGCCGTGGCCGCGAGGTCCTCGTTCAGGCCCGGCTGGAAGCGCACGTTGGCGCGGTCGAGGAACTTCGACGCCTTCCACAGCGCCTGATCGAGTCCGCCCAGCGGCGAGCCGCGATATCCCGAGACGAACCCGGCGGTGTTGAGCCCGGCGAGGCTGTCGCGCTGCCGCTGCAGCATCAGCAGCCGGACCAGCGCCTGCACGCCGGTGAGGTAGACGCGACCCGAGTCGAGCGCGTACTTGTCATCCAGCGCGACTTCGCGCAGGACCGGGGCGGCTGGCGCCATGGGCAGAGTGCTCCGCAACAAAGATCGTGTCTTTCGGGACGCCGCGGAAGCCCGTTCGGTTCCGGTGCGACGTCGCTTGTACCCTTCGTGGGGGCGTCGCGACTGGGCGCGGAGTTTACGCTTTCGTCACACGCCTGAACAGGTCACAATCGCGACGCGCGCGCCAGCCGACCGACGGACCGCCGCCCACTGGACTCCCCTCCTCGCTGACGCGCTCCAGGATTGATTCGCCCTCGGGGCGGCCCATCAGGCACATCGACCGACGTGACCGACTTCGCACTTCTTCCCGCCGTCGAGATCGAGACCGGGTCGTCGCCGGACGCCACGGTGATCTTCCTGCACGGTCTCGGCGACGACGGCTACGGCTGGTCCGACGTCGTCCCGGCGCTCGGCCTGCCGTCCACGATGCGCGTGCGGTTTCTGTTTCCGCACGCGCCGGAGATGGCGGTGACGATCAACGGCGGCTACGTGATGCCCGCGTGGTACGACCTCCTCGACAACGACTTCAATGCGCGCGCCGACCTGTCCGGCGTGCGCACCTCGCGCGTCCACGTCGACCACCTGATCGAGCGCGAGCGCAAGCGCGGCATCGCGCACCAGCGCATCGTGCTGGGGGGCTTCTCGCAGGGCGGTGCGCTCGCGCTGTACGCGGGACTGCGCCACCCGGTGCGGCTCGCGGGGCTGATCTCGCTGTCCGCCTACCTGATCGATCCGGCGTTGCTTCCGGCCGAGGCCGCCGCGGCGAACCGCGACGTGCCGATCTTCATGGCGCACGGCAGCGACGACGACGTGGTGCTCTATCACTGGGGCGAAGCGTCGCGGCTGCTGCTCGAGCGCGACGGCTGGCCGATCGCGTGGCACCGCTACCCGATGGGCCACGGGGCGATCGCCGAGGAGATCTCCGCGATGGGACGCTTCATCGAGCAGGTATTGCCGCCCTGACGGGGTGCCGGGCCGGCGGTGCGGCGACGCGGGACCGGCGCGTCCCGATGCGGCCCCGACGGGTGCGCCTGCAGTCGTTCAGCGGGTCGGTTCCCGCGGTGCGTCGGGTGGCGGCGCGTCGGCCTTGCCCGGCAGGGCGCCCCGGCGGGCCAGCGCGTCGCGCAGCAGGTACTCGACCTGGGCGTTGACGCTGCGCAGCTCGGCCTGCGCAAGCCGCTCCACGGCCACCCACAGCAGTGGGTCGACGCGCAGCAGGAAGGCCTTGCGTTCCGCCATCGAGGGGCTAGCGTCGATCCGGGAGGCGTCGGAAGCGCGTCTGCATCGCGAGCACCGCGCCGATGATCACCGCGACGAAGGCGACGAGGCCGGCGATGAACACGGGTTCGTTGAGTCGCGGCGGCGACTGCGCGTGCGCGGCGAGAATCGCGGCGTGCAGCCCGATCGCCAGGAGCGCCATCAGCAGCGCCATGCCGACGCCGAAGCCCCGCAGCCAGGCCAGCGTCCGTGCGCGATGCGCGGGCCCGAGCCACAGGTCGCGATGCGGCAGGTTCACGAAGCGCTCGAAACGGTACGGCAACCAGCCCACGCTGGCAAAGACGACGAGCGGCAGCAGTACCGTGAGCAGCAGCGCGAAGATCGTGTAGCCGTCGCGCGACATCCAGCCGTCGGCGACGCCGCCGGCGCCGAAGTGCGTGGCGACGATCGGCGGCAGCTGCGCGGCGGTCATGCCGACGAACGCGAGCCCGCCCAGCACCAGTGCGACCAGCAGCCACGACGCGAGCCGGAGCATGGCGGTCAGCCGTAGAGCGTGCCGGTGTTGATCACCGGCTGTACCTCGCTCTCGGCACAGAGCACGATCATCAGGTTCGAGACCATCGACGCCTTGCGATCGTCGTCGAGGGTCACAACCTGCTTCGCCGAGAGCTCCGAGAGCGCCATCTCGACCATCGACACGGCGCCGTGGACGATCTTCTGGCGCGCGGAGATGATCGCTTCGGCCTGCTGGCGGCGCAGCATCACCTGCGCGATCTCCGGGGCGTAAGCGAGGTGGGTGAGGCGCGCCTCCTCGACCACGACCCCGGCCTGGTCGAGACGCGCCTGCAGCTCGCGCTCGAGCGCCTTGGCGACGGTGTCGGCCGATCCGAGCAGCGTCGGCTCGCGGCGGTCGCCGGCGGTCTCGTCCTCGTCGTAGGCGAACGACGAGGCGAGGTGACGCACCGCGGCCTCGCTCTGCACCTTGACGAACATCTCGTAGTCGTCGACGTCGAAGGCCGCCTTGGCGGTGTCGTCGACGTGCCAGACCACGACCGCCGCGATCTCGATCGGGTTGCCGCGCTTGTCGTTGACCTTGAGCCGATCGCCGTTCAGGTTGCGGGCGCGCAGCGACACCTTCCTGCGGGTGTAGAACGGGTTGGTCGCGCGCAGGCCGGGCACGCGGCTCGTCCCGCGGTAGGCGCCGAAGAGCTGCAGGATCGCCGCTTCGTTCGGCTGCAGCGTGTACAGGCCGGCCATCACGAACGTCGCGAGTACCAGCAGCCCGACGACGATGGCGATCCCGCCGAGCGTGGGCCGCCCCTGGCCGAGCTGCGACCACAGCGCCCAGCCGGCGAGGGCGAGGAGGGCGATGCCGATCGCGAGGACCAGGAAGCCGTGGATGGTGCCGATCGGCAGTTCGTTGCTCGCGGGGGGATGCGCGGTCGCGGTGCGATTCAAGGTCGTCTCCCGTGTCGGTTCGGATTCCGGTACCCGGCAGGCGCCGGTCCGGACACGAGAGGATGATATCACAATGAAATCTTCGCGCAAGCATTGCCGACGAATGGGACGAATGGGGTCAGACCCCCGAGGCGACCGATGGGGTCAGACCCCCAAGGCGAAACCCCAAAGCGCAACGGGCCCGCGAGGGGCCCGTTGCGGGGTGATCCAGCCGAAACAGGATCAGCCGATGCGTACCGGGACGAACAGGCGGGCGTCGTCACGCTGGATCAGCAGGGCGACGCTCTTGCCCGACTGCGCGACGAGTTCGCGCAGCTTCTCGACGCTGGTGACCGGCGTCCGGTTCACGGCGACGATCACGTCGCCCGGTTGCACGCCGGCCTTCGCCGCCGGGCCCGCGACGCTTTCGACCACCACGCCGCCATCGAGCTTCGCTTCCTGGCGTTCTTCCGTGGTCAACGGACGCACCGCGACACCGAGCTTGCCCTGGCTCGCCGCCTCGCTCGCGTCCGCGAGTTGCTTCGGCGCATCGCGCTCGCCCACTTCGACCTCGAGCTTCTGCACCTTGCCGTTGCGCCACACTTCGAGACCGGCCTTCGTGCCCGGGCGCGTCGCCGCGACCATCGCCGGCAACGCGTCGGAGCGATCGATGGCCTTGCCGTCGTACTTGAGGATCACGTCGCCGGGCTCGAGTCCAGCGCGCGCGGCAGGGCTTGCCTTCTGCACCGATCCCACCAGCGCGCCACGCGGTCCGTCGAGGCCGAAGCTCTCGGCCATGGCCTGGTCGACGGGCTGGACGTTGACGCCGAGCCGGCCGTGGGAGACGCGGCCGTGCTGCTGGATCTCGTCCTTGACGCGCAACGCCACGTCGATCGGGATCGCGAAGGCCAAGCCCTGGAAGCCGCCGCTGCGGCTGAAGATCTGCGAATTGATGCCGACCACCTCGCCGTCGAGGTTGAACAGCGGGCCGCCGGAGTTGCCCGGATTGACCGCCGCGTCGGTCTGGATGAAGGGCACCACGGCGTCGCCGGGGAGCGTGCGCGACTTCGCGCTGACGATCCCCGACGTGACCGTGTTCTCGAGACCGTAGGGCGTGCCGATCGCGACGACCCAGTCGCCGACGCGGAGCTTCGCCGGGTCGCCGAGCCGCACCGTGGGCAGGTCCTTGGCATCAATCTTCAGCACGGCGACGTCGGTGGTCGCGTCGCTGCCGACGACCTTCGCCCGGAACTCGCGCTGGTCGGTCAGCATCACGGTGACCTCGTCGGCGCCGGCGACGACGTGCGCGTTGGTGAGCACGACGCCATCCTGGCCGACGATGAAGCCCGAGCCTTGGCCGCGCTGCGGTCCGGACTCGGGCAGGTCGGGCATCGGCAGGCCGCGGAAGAACGGCGGCAGTCGATCCGGGTCGATCTGCGGCCCACCCGCCCGGCCGGTCCGGGTGGCTTCCTTCACTGCGCTGACGCGCACGACCGCCTTGCCGTGCTCAGCAACCAGGTCGGCGAAGCCGGGCAGGCCGCGCACGGCGGGATTCGCTGCCGGCGCGGGGATGGCCGCGGTCGGTGTGGCGCTCGCGGCGGCGTTGGTCGAGGGGAGCACGCGATCGGCTGCAACGGCACCCAGGCCCAGTGCGCCCACGAGGGCGAGGGCAACCGCGGTGCGCCGGAAGGGAGTCGTCGTCATCTGGCAAAAGTCCTTTCGCTCGGGTCACGCGGGACATCGGGTCCCGCAATGTCGCCAACGGTAGGACGCCAGACTTAGGAAAGACTTAAGGTTGCCGACGCTGCGGCGGACCGCGCGTGCTCGCGAGCGCGGTCGCGGAGGCTAGGCGGCGGGGAAGGCGACGACGATGGCCAGTCCCCGGCCGCCGATGCCGTCGGCGAGCGTCGCAGTCGCGCCGTGGCGCATGGCGATGCGCTGCACGATGGCGAGGCCGAGCCCGCTGCCGGGTGCCGCCGCGCCGCTGCCGCGCACGAAGCGCTCGAACAGGCGCGCCCGCTCGGACACCGGCACCCCGGGCCCATCGTCGCGTACCGTGAGCTTCGGCACCGGCTGCGCTTCGACCAGCACGTCGACACGTCCTCCCTCCGGCGTGTAGCGGATCGCGTTGTCGACGAGGTTCGCAAGCAGCGTCGCGAGCGCATCGGCATCACCGGCGACGTTCACGTCGTCGGCGCGCTCGACGCCGAGGTCGATCGACTTCACTGCGGCCAGCGGGGCGAACGTGGCGACGACCGTGCGCGCGATCGTGGCGAGCGCCACCGGGGCGAACGGCCGCTCGGTGACGCCCGGTTCCTCGCGCGCCAGCGCGAGCAGCTGCTCGACCATGCGCGTCGCGCGCGCGAGGCCGCCACGCAATTCGGCCAGCGCGGACGCGCGGTCGGCGTCGTTCCCGGCGCGCTCGGCGAGCTGCGCCTGCAGTCCCAGCGCGGTGAGCGGCGAGCGCAGCTCGTGCGCCGCATCGGCGACGAACGCGCGCTGTGCGTCGAGCGCGCGCGACAGCCGGCCGAGCAGCCCGTTCAGTGCGTCGACCAGCGGCGCCACCTCGCGCGGCCAGCCGGACGCCGTGAGCGGTTCGAGCTGTCCGGGTGCGCGCTTCTGCACGGCGTTGGCCACCCGTGCGAGCGGCGCGAGGCCGCGCCGCAGGGAGAGCCACACCACCAGTGCAATCAGGGGCGCGATGATCGCGAGCGGCAGCACCGTCGATGCCGCCAGCCGGGCGGCGAGCTCGTTGCGCAGCGCGAGCGGTTGCCCCACCTGCACCAGCTGCCCGGCCGCGAGCACGCTGAACACGCGGTAGCGGCCCGACGGCGTGTCGATCGTCGCGAACCCCGGAGTGCTGCGACCGGGCATGCGCGATTCGTCCTGTTCCGCGGGCTGCGAGCGGTACAGCCGCACGCCGGCGGGATCCCAGATCTGCACGACGAGACCCTCGTCGCCGAAGCCGGCGCCGGAACCGACGCCCGCGATCGGCAGGCCCGTCAGCGAGGCCGCCGTCTGCCGGAGGTGGAAGTCGAACAGCGCATTGGCCTCGTCCCGCGCGCGCAGATACGTCAGCACTGCCGCTGCGACGAGCGCGAGCGCGAGACCGGCCGCAAGCCACAGCGTGAGCGTGCGCCGGATCGACGGCGCGGGCGTCACGCGCGCCCCTCGGCCGGGGCCAGCGTCCAGCCGACGCCGCGAACGTTGCGGATCACGCCGGCGCCGAGCTTGCGGCGCAGCCCGTGCAGGTGCACCTCGACTGCATTGCTCTCCACGGGGTCGTTCCAGCCGTAGAGCCGCTCCTCGAGCTGTGCCCGCGAGAGTACGGCGCCCGGCCGCGTCATCAGTGCCTCGAGCAGCGCGAACTCGCGCGGGGACAGCGGGATGGGCACGCCGTTGCGCGTCACGTCGCGCATGGCCGGATCCAACTCGATCCCGCCGTGGCAGAGTTTCGGCTGCGCCGGCCCGTTGCGGCGCCGCGCGAGCGCACGGACGCGGGCCGCGAGCTCGTCCAGGTCGAACGGCTTGACGACGTAGTCGTCGGCGCCGGCGTCGAGGCCGGCGACGCGGTCCGCGATCGCGTCGCGCGCGGTGATGATCAGCACCGGCCGCGCGTCGCCGCGGCGGCGCATCGCGGCGAGCACGTCGAGCCCCTGTTTGCGGGGCAGCCCCAGGTCGAGCAGCAGGACCTCGTGCACGCCGTCCGCGAGTGCCAACTCGGCGGCGCGGCCGTCGCGGACCCAGTCGACGGTGAATCCGTCCTGGCGCAACCCGCGCAGCACGGCGGCGCCGATCATCGCATCGTCCTCGGCGAGCAGCAGGCGCACCGCGTTCAGTCCCCGGGCTCGAAGACGAGTGCCGCGGAGTTCAGGCAGTAGCGCAGGCCGGTCGGCTCCGGACCGTCGGGAAACACGTGGCCCATGTGCGCGTCGCAGGCCGCACACACGACCTCGGTGCGGCGCATGAACAGCGCGCGGTCGTCGCGCTCGGCGACGCTGTCCGTGGCGATCGGCGCGTAGAACGACGGCCAGCCGGTGCCGGAGTCGAACTTGGTCGCCGCGTCGAAGAGCGGCGTGCCGCAGCAGACGCACCGGTACGTGCCAGGGCGATGCTCGTCCCAGAGCTCGCCCGTGAATGCGGGTTCCGTGCCCTTCTTGCGCGTCACCCGGTATTGTTCCGGCGTGAGCTGCGCGCGCCAGTCGGCGTCGCTCTTGACGATCTTCTCGCTCATGGGACATTGCTCCTCGTGGTTGGTGGCGGGGCCGGCCCCGCCATACGCTATAGTGCCTGTTCCGGGCGCGCGCGCCCCCGGCCGCCGCCCCGCGCCACTTGGACCACGCCGCCGCCGCCTCGTTTCGCCGTGACGCCCGGGTGATCGGGCTGGTCGGCCTCGCCCACGGCATGTCGCACCTGTTCCAGCTCGCGCTGCCGCCGCTGTTTCCGCTGCTGCGCGCCGAGTTCGACGTCTCGTGGACACTGCTCGGCGCGCTCGTCGGCGTGTTCTACGCAGCCTCCGGCGCGACGCAGTTTGCCGCCGGCTTCGTCGTCGACCGCGTCGGCGCGCGGCCGGTGCTGTTCGCGGGGCTTGGGCTGATCGCGACGGCAACGCTCGCCGGGGCATTCGCGCCGGGCGTCGGGTGGCTGTTCCCCGCAGTGGCTGCGGCCGGGATCGGCAACGGCGTGTTCCACCCGGCGGACTTCGCGATCCTCAACGCCAACGTCGCACGGCAGCGGCTCGGCCACGCCTACGCGACGCACGGCATCGGCGGCAATCTCGGCTACGCGCTCGCTCCGCTGCTGAGCTACGGCATCGGTGCCGCGTTCGGCTGGCGCGTCGCGCTGCTGGC
Organism: uncultured beta proteobacterium; assembly: GCA_963765065.1. Lineage (GTDB taxonomy): Bacteria > Pseudomonadota > Gammaproteobacteria > Burkholderiales > Casimicrobiaceae > VBCG01. The sequence goes on from CAVXVH010000015.1 coordinate 235,554, forward strand.
GATGGGTGCCGCCGGCCTGGTCGTCCTCGGCCTGATCGCGACGCAGCGCGACTTCCTGCAGGCGCCGCCGCACCCGGACGCGCGCGACTCGGGCGTGCGCGACAACCTCGCGCTGCTGCTGCAGTGGCCGCTCGTCATGTGCTTCGCGTACTTCCTCGTGCAGACGATGGCGACCGTCGGCCTGCAGACGTTCGCGCCGGGGACGCTCAATGCGGCGTTCGGCGTCGCGATGCCGCTCGCGCTCTCCACGGTGACCGCTTACGTGCTGGGCGGCGCGGCGGGCATCCTCGCCGGCGGCTTCCTTGCGGCGCGCACCGCGCGACACGACCGGGTGGCGATTGCCGGCCTGGCGTCGGCCGCCGTGCTCACGCTCGTGGTCGCCACGGGGCCGCCCGCGACGATGTTCGTCCCGCTGCTCGCGGCGATCGGTTTCGCGGTAGGCGCCACCGGCCCGTCGCGCGACATGATCGTCCGCAACGCCACGCCGCAGGGTGCCTCGGGTCGCGTCTACGGTTTCGTCTATTCGGGGCTCGACATCGGCGGCACGCTCGGGCCCGTGCTGTTCGGCGTCATGCTCGACCATGCGCTGTCGCAGCAGGTGTTCGTCGCCATCGCGGTGCTGTACGTAGTGGCGATCGCCACCGTTGCCGAGGCGCGCCGGCGCACACGCGCGGCGCATGCGGCGTAACATGAAACCATGATCGATCTCCACTACTGGACCACCCCGAACGGGCACAAGGTCACGATCTTCCTCGAGGAGACCGGGCTCCCCTACACGTTGCGGGCGGTGAACATCGGCAAGGGCGACCAGTTCGATCCCGCATTCCTCGCGATCTCTCCGAACAACCGCATTCCGGCGATCGTCGACCACGCGCCGCCGGACGGCGGCGGGCCGCTGGCGCTGATGGAGTCGGGCGCGATCCTGCTCTACCTGGCCGGCAAGACCGGGCGCTTCTACCCGCAGGACCTGCGCGGTCGCGCCGAGGTCGTGCAGTGGCTGTTCTGGCAGATGGCGGGGCTGGGGCCGATGGCCGGCCAGACGCACCACTTCCTGCACTACGCGCCCGAGCCGATCCCGTACGCGATCGACCGCTACGTGCGCGAGACCGGGCGGCTCTACGGCGTGCTGAACAAGCGGCTCGCCGACCGCGAATTCGTCGCCGGCGACTATTCGATCGCCGACATGGCCTGCTATCCCTGGGTGCTGCCCGAGCGGCAGCGGCAGGACATCGGCGACTTTCCGCACCTGAAACGCTGGCACGAGGCCATTGCGGCGCGCCCCGCGGTGCGGCGCGCCTACGAGCTCGCGAAGTCGATCAATCCGCAGCCCAGGCCACCGACCAGCGACGAGGAGCGCCGCATCCTGTTCGGACAGGACAAGGACACCGCCGCGAAGTAGCACCGACCGCGGTTGCGGTGGCGGTCAGTCGCGCACGAGCGGGACGATCGGTGCTTCGGTCGCCGGCACGAGCGCCGCGCGCTCGATCGCGTCCTCGAGCGCGCGATCGACGTCGAAGGCGGTGTCGCCGTCTGCCGCCGCATTCCCCGTCGCGCGCACGGCGCCGAAGTCGAACAGCCGCCGGTCCATCAGGTGCGAGGGCGTGACCGTGGCGAGAGCCGAGAAGATCGAGTCGAGCCGCCCCACGTGCTCCTGCTCCCACTCGCGGAGCATCGCCGTGACCTGCTTTCGCTGCAGGTGCTCCTGCGAGCCGCACAGCGTGCACGGGATGATCGGGAAGGCCATCGCTGCCGCGTACCGCGCGAGGTCGCGCTCCCGGACGTAGCAGAGCGGCCGGATGACGATGTTGCGGCCGTCGTCGGAGGCGAGCTTCGGGGGCATCGTCTTCAGCTTGCCGCCGAAGAACAGGTTGAGGAAGAACGTCGCCATCAGGTCGTCGCGGTGGTGGCCGAGCGCGATCTTGGTGGCCCCGACCTCGCCGGCGACGCGGTACAGCACGCCGCGGCGAAGGCGCGAGCACAGCGAGCACATCGTGCCGCCCTCGGGAATCAGGCGTTTCACGACGGCGTAGGTGTCCTGCTCCTCGATGCGGAACGGCACGCCCCGCGCGGCGAGGTAGCGGGGCAGCACGTCGGCGGGGAAACCAGGCTGCTTCTGGTCGAGGTTCACCGCGATCACCTCGAACTGCACCGGGGCCGCGTCCTTCAGCGTGAGCAGGATGTCGAGCAGACCGTAGCTGTCCTTGCCTCCCGAGAGGCACACCATCACGCGGTCGCCCTGCTCGATCATTGCGTAGTCGGCGATGGCCTGGCCGACGAGCCGCCGCAGTCGCTTGCGCAGCTTGTTGGTCTCGAACTCCGCCTTGCGCGGGTCGCGCGGCCGGTGCGGCGCCGCCGCGGCATCGGCGTCCGCAGGCTGTCCGGTCGAAGGCGTCGATGCGTGGTCCATCGGGCGATTCTACCGTTGACCGCGACGCCTGCCCGCGGCCGAGCGCCCGTTGCCCCAAGCCTCTGCGCGCGGGCACCTGGCACGTCCGTCCGGCAACGACGACGACTTGTCGGCTACACTTGTCGTGTTCACAACCAACAGGTGACGCGCGTGCAAACCCTCCTCATCGCCAATCCGAAGGGCGGCTGCGGCAAGACCACGCTGGCCACGAACGTGGCCGGGTTCCTCGCCGGCAAGCGGCAGCGTGTGGCCATCGCGGACGACGATCCCCAGCAATCGGCGAGCTTCTGGCTCGGCCGTCGTCCCGAGCTCTTCCCGAAGATCCTGCCGGCACCGGCCGACGCTCGGGAACGCAAGGACTTCGACTGGATCGTCGTCGACAGCCCGGCGGGCCTGCATGGCGACCAGCTGCGCGACGAGGTGCGGCGCGCCGACGCGGTGCTGATCCCGCTGACGCCTTCGGTGTTCGACATGGCGGCGACCGCCCGCTTCCTGCACGCCATCGCCGAGTACAAGGCGGTGAAGGGCGGGGAACTGCCGATCGGCCTCGTCGCGATGCGGTTCGACGCCCGCACGCACAGCGCCTCGGAGCTGGACGAGTTCCTGAAGGCCTGCAGCTTTCCGGTCGTGGGCCATCTGCGCGACACGCAGGTCTACGTCTATTGCGCGCGCGACGGCGCGAGCGTGTTCGACATGCCGCGCTCGCGTGCCGAGCAGGATTGGGAGCAGTGGAAGCCGCTGACGCGCTGGATCGGGCGCCTCGCGACGTAGGTACACGCACGCGCCCGCCACCCGGCCCGGCGACTGAAAGACAAACGGCCGCCGGTCACCCGGCGGCCGTCTTGGCGTGCTCCGAGGGAGCGCGTCACTTCTTCGGCGCGGCGGCGTCCTTGGCGGCGGCGGCAGCCTTGTCCGCAGCTTCCTTGGTCGCGGCGGCAGCCTTGTCGGCGGCTTCCTTGGTGGCCGCAGCCGCCTTGTCCGCAGCTTCCTTGGTGGCGTCGGCGGCGCCGGCGGCGGCGTCCTTGGCCGCACCGACCGCGGCGCCGGCGGCTTCCTTGGTCGCTTCGGTCGCGGCCTTGGTCGCGTCCTTGGCGGCGTCGACGGTCGCCTTGGCGGCTTCCTTGGTCGCTTCGGCGGCCTTGGCCGCTTCGGCCTTCGCCTTGTCGGCAGATTGTTGCGACGACGGGCCGCAAGCGGCCAGCGTCAGGGCGGCGGCAAGGGCGGACAGCAGGGCAATGGTGCGCATGGGGTTACGTTCTCCGGAGTGCATCGAGGGTGGTCAAAGTGGCGCAATCAATGGTGCGCCGCAACATCGAAAACCCGAAGATTATACAACAAGATAGCGTCCCTGCTCCAACAAATCCGGCAGTCCGGCCCGCGTCGCGTTGCGCGCCTGCGACACGGACCGGGGGCCGCGCTCATGCCACCAGTTCGCGCAGGACGAACGGCAGGATGCCACCGTGCCGGAAGTAGTCGACCTCGATCGGCGTGTCGATCCGGCACAGCACCTGCACCGCCTGTTTCGTGCCGTCCCTGCGGGTGATCGCGAGCGTCAGGTCCTGCTGTGGCCTGATGTCGGACGGGACCTCGATGTCGAAGGTTTCGTCGCCCTTGATGCCGAGCGACTCGACCGTGTCGGCCCCCTTGAACTGCAGCGGCAGCACGCCCATGCCAACCAGGTTGCTGCGGTGGATGCGCTCGAAGCTCTTCGCCACCACCGCGCGCACGCCGAGGAGCTGCGTGCCCTTGGCGGCCCAGTCGCGCGAGCTGCCCGTGCCGTACTCCTCGCCGCCGAACACGATCGTCGGCGTGCCGGCGGCGACGTACTGCATCGCCGCGTCGTAGATGGCGAGCTGCTCGCCGCCGGGCTGCATCACCGTGACGCCGCCTTCCTCGCGCGAGCCGTCCGCCCTGAGCGGCAGCATCAGGTTCTTGATGCGGACGTTGGCGAACGTGCCCCGCATCATCACTTCGTGGTTGCCGCGCCGGCTGCCGTAGCTGTTGAAGTCGGCCTTGGTCACCTTGTTCGCGATCAGCCAGCGGCCGGCGGGCGAGCTGTCCTTGATCGAGCCCGCCGGGGAGATGTGATCCGTGGTGACGGAATCGCCGAAGATGCCGAGCGCACGGGCACCGCGGATGCTGCCTGCCGCGGCCGGCTGCATCGAGAAGGCGTCGAAGAACGGGGGCTTCGCGATGTAGGTCGACGCCGGCCAGTGGTAGACCTGGCCCGCGCCGCCCCTGACCTCCTTCCACAACGGGTTCGCGTTGGCGAGGTCGCCGTAGAGCCTGCGGAAGGTCGCGGCGTCGCGCGCCACCGGGAGCACCGCGGCGATCTCGTGCGATGACGGCCACACGTCGCGCAGGAACACCGGCTTGCCGTCGCTGCCGGTGCCGAGCGGCTCGCTGGTCAGGTCCTTCAGCACCGTGCCCGCGATCGCGTAGGCGACCACGAGCGGCGGCGAGGCGAGGAAGTTGGCCTTCAGGTTCGGGTGGATGCGCGCTTCGAAGTTCCGGTTGCCGGAGAGCACGGCGGCGCAGATCAGGTCGTTGCCGGTGATCGCCTCGTTGATCTCGGGCGTGAGGTCGCCGGCGTTGCCGATGCAGGTCGTGCAGCCGTAGGCCGCGACCGCGAAGCCGAGCTTCTCGAGGTAGGGCAGCAGCCCCGCGCGCGTGAGGTAGTCGGTGACGACGCGCGAGCCCGGCGCCAGCGAGGTCTTGATGTGCGGCCGCACCGTGAGGCCGCGTTCGGCCGCCTTCTTCGCGAGGAGGCCCGCCGCGATCAGCACGCTCGGGTTCGACGTGTTGGTGCAGGAGGTGATCGCGGCGATCAGCACGTCGCCGGAGCCGACGTCGAAACCCTTCGTCGTGTTCACGCGCACGGGGAGGTCGGCGGGCCGCTTGGCGAAGCCGTTCTCGGCCACGGGCTTCGCGAAGAGCTCGGTGAACTTCGCCTTGAGGCTGCCCAATTCGATGCGATCCTGCGGGCGCTTGGGACCGGCAAGCGACGGCTTGATCGACGCGAGGTCGAGCGCCAGCACCTTGGTGTAGTCGATGTCGCCGGGGCGCGGCATGCCGTAGAGCCCCTGCGCCTTGAAATAGGCGGCGAAGGCCTCGACTTCGGCCTCGGTGCGGCCGGTCGCGCGCAGGTAGTCGACGGTCGCGTCGTCGACCGGGAAGAAGCCCATCGTCGCCCCGTACTCGGGCGCCATGTTGGCGATCGTCGCGCGGTCGGGGACCGACAGCGTGGTCGCGCCCTCGCCGAAGAACTCGACGAACTTGCCGACCACCTTCTCCCTGCGCAGCATCTCGGTGACGGTCAGCACGAGGTCGGTCGCGGTGACGCCCTCGGGCAGCCTGCCCTTGACCTCGACGCCGACGACGTCGGGCGTGAGGAAGTACACCGGCTGGCCGAGCATGCCCGCCTCGGCCTCGATGCCGCCGACGCCCCAGCCGACGACGCCGATGCCGTTGATCATCGTCGTGTGGCTGTCGGTGCCGACCAGCGTGTCGGGGTAGTAGACGCCGGCCTTCCGGTGCACGCCTCGCGCCAGGTACTCGAGGTTCACCTGGTGGACGATGCCGATGCCCGGGGGCACGACCTTGAAGGTGTCGAAGGCCTGCATGCCCCACTTCATGAACTCGTAGCGCTCGCGGTTGCGCTCGAACTCGAGCTTCATGTTGAGGTCGAGCGCGTCCTTGGTGCCGTAGTGGTCGATCATCACCGAGTGGTCGACGACGAGGTCGACCGGCACCAGCGGCTCGATCACCTTGGGGTTCTTCCCGGCGGCATGGGCGACGTTGCGCATCGCCGCGAGGTCGGCGAGCAGCGGCACGCCGGTGAAATCCTGCAGCACGACGCGGGCGACGACGAAGGGGATCTCGTCGACGCGGTCCGCGTTCGGCGCCCAGCGGGCGAGCTGCCGCACGTGCTCTTCGGTCACCTTCCTGCCGTCGCAGTTGCGCAGCACCGACTCGAGGACGATGCGGATCGACACCGGCAGCCGCGAGATCCGGCCGACGCCGGCCGCCTCGAGCGCGGGCAGCGAGTAGTAGCGTCCGGCGGCGCCGGAGGGAAGCAGCAGGTCCTGCAGCGAATCGAAGAGCTGGTGTGGCATGGGGTCAGTCCCGTTGTTGCGTCGTCATTGCCGAGGCGCGCCTGCGCGCGCGGGCGCTAGCCGAGCAGGCTCGCGACGCCGGCGCGCTCTTCCTCGAGCTCCTTCAGCGTGAAGTTCATCCGCTCGCGCGAGAACTCGTCGATCGGCAGGTCGGGAACGATCGTGTAGGCGCCGTTGACGGTGGTCACCGGGTACCCGTACATCACGTCCTTCGGGATGCCGTAGGCGCCATCCGAGGCGATTCCCATCGTCACCCACTTGCCGCCGCTGCCCATCACCCAGTCGCGAACGTGGTCGATCGCCGCGTTCGCGGCCGATGCCGCCGAGGACAGTCCGCGCGCCTCGATGATCGCGGCGCCGCGCTTGCCCACCTTCGGCAGAAACTCGCTGCGGTTCCAGTTCTCGTCGCCGATGATGTCCTTGACCAGGCGCCCGCCGGAGGTCGCGAAGCGGTAGTCGGCGTACATCGTCGGCGAGTGGTTGCCCCAGACCGCGACCTTGTCGATCGAGTCGACGGGCACGCCTGCCTTCGCCGCGAGCTGCGACAGCGCGCGGTTGTGGTCGAGCCGCATCATCGAGGTGAAGTTGCCCCGCGGCAACGACGGCGCCGACTTCATCGCGATGTAGGCGTTGGTGTTCGCCGGGTTGCCGACCACGAGCACGCGGATGTCGCGCGCCGCGACCGTATCGAGGGCCTTGCCCTGCTCGATGAAGATCCTGGCGTTCTCGAGCAGCAGGTCCTTGCGCTCCATGCCCGGTCCGCGCGGCTTCGCGCCGACGAGGAGTGCCACGTTCGCGTCCTTGAAGGCGACCTTGGGGTCTGCCGTGCCGCTCATCCCGACGAGCAGCGGGAACGCGCAGTCCTCGAGTTCCATCATCACGCCCTTCAGCGCCGACTGCGCCTTGTCCATCGGCAGCTCGAGCAGCTGGAGGACCACCGGCTGATCGGGGCCGAGCATCTGGCCCGAGGCGATGCGGAAGAGGAGGCTGTAGCCGATCTGGCCGGCGGCGCCGGTCACGGCGACGCGGACGGGTGCTTTCATGGGAACGCTCCTGCGGCGGATAGGGTGGAGGCTGAACGACGTGCGGCCCGCGCCACCTTCGGCCGCCGGGCTGGCCGGCGAAGCTCTGCCCCGGCTTCCGGCGGCGCGGCCGGCCGGACCACGCGAATTCTAGGAGGGCGGGTGTCCCCTGTCAACGTAGTCATATATCATATATAAGAGATAAGATAGCGCGATGCGACCGGCCCGCGCACCGACCGGTCCCTCGCACCTCGGCCACGGATCACGACACCATGACCAAGCCCGCGCCGTTCGCCGAGCCCGTCCCGAGCTTCCGGCCGCTGTACCTGCAGATCAAGGATCTGCTGGTGCGCAGCCTCGAGACGGGCGAATGGCGGCCCGGCGAGGCGATTGCCTCGGAGCTCGTCCTCGCGTCGCGCTTCGGCGTGTCCCAGGGCACCGTGCGCAAGGCGCTCGACGCGCTCGCCGCCGACCACCTCTTGGTGCGGCGGCAGGGCAAGGGCACGTTCGTCGCCACGCACACCGAGGAGGCGCAGTCGTCGTTCCGCTTCCTCCGCATCCGCCAGGACGGCGGCGGCGAGCTGCCCACCTCGCGCCTGCTCGACGTGCGCCGCGGCAAGGCGAGCGCCGAGGTCGCGCGCCTGCTCGAGGTGAAGCCCGGCGACCCCGTGGTGGTCGTGCGGCGCGTGCTCGAATGGGGCGGACGGCCCGTGATCGTCGACGACATCACGCTTCCGGCCGCGCTGTTCCGGGGCCTCACGCGCGCGAAGCTCGAAAGCTATGCCGGGTCCATGTACGGGTTCTTCGAGACCCAGTTCGGCGTGCGCATGCTGAACGCGCAGGAGCGGATCAAGGCGGTGCCGGCCGACCCGGCGACCGCCGGCGTGCTCGGCGTGCCGGCCGGAACACCGCTCCTCGCGGTCGACCGCGTCGCCCACACCTACGGCGGCCGGCCGGTCGAGTACCGCCGGGGGCTGTGCTCGACCGCCGCGCACCACTACTTCAACGTGCTGGGGTGACGCCTCCGGGGTCGCGGCCGCCTGTTCGGCAGGGCCCGGACCAATGGCGCGTCGCGACGCCGCAGGCCCCGCGCGTGGTCCGATCGGCGGCACGTCGGCGCTGCACATTGTCCGGGGTGTGCGCGGTCGTGCGCGCGGGCGCACGAGCTATAATGCTGCGCTGCGCACAAAGGCTGCGACGTTCCACCTCTCCGCACGAAGGGGCACCCAGATGGACGCAACCCAGCGACCGGCGGCAAGGCCACGCCCGGTCTATCTCGACCTGCTGGCGATCCGCAAGCCGATCCCGGCGATCGTCTCGATCCTGCATCGTGCGAGCGGGGCGTTGCTGTTCCTCGTCGGCATACCGGCATTGCTGTGGGGCGTGCAGGCGAGCCTCGCGTCGCCGGAATCGTATGCGTCGTTCCGTGCGTTCGTCGGGCACCCGCTGGCCAAGCTCGTCGCACTCGCGCTCGTGTGGGCGTACCTGCACCACCTGTTCGCCGGCTTCCGGCACCTGACGCAGGACCTCCACGTCGGGCTCGACCTCGGACCCGCGCGCCGTTCGGCCGCCGCCGTGTTCGCCGCGGCGCTCCTCATCACCCTGATCGTGGCGATCCGGCTATGGTGAACCCGACCCACAAGAAGCACATCGTCGGCGCCCACTACGGGCTTGCCGATTGGCTCGCCCAGCGCTTCACCGCCGTGGTGATGATCGTCTACACGCTGTTCGCCCTCGGCATACTGCTGTGGCACGGCGGCCTCGACCACGCGGCGTGGCAGGCGCTGTTCGCCAACCAGTTCTTCCGCGTCGCGACGTTCCTGTTCGTGGTCGCGCTGATCTATCACGCCTGGGTCGGCATGCGCAACATCACGATGGACTACGTGAAGCCGCTCGCCGTCCGGCTGCCGCTGCAGGGCGCGATCATCGCGGCGCTCGTCGCCTACGTGGGCTGGACGATCGCGATACTGTGGGGGCAACCGTGAGCCACGCGACGAGGGGCACCGCGCAACGCGCGGGGATCGGCGCCAAGGCGAATCGGTTGCGCACCCGACGCGCCGATGCCTTGAATGGCAGTATCGAACCGAGGAGGGTGCCAAGGTGAGCCGCCTGCCCGTACGTCGTTTCGACGCGATCATCGTCGGCGCCGGCGGCTCCGGCATGCGCGCCTCGCTCGCGCTGGCCGAGGCCGGCCTGTCCGTCGCCGTGCTGTCCAAGGTCTTCCCGACCCGCTCGCACACCGTCGCGGCGCAGGGCGGCATCGGCGCGGCGCTCGGCAACATGAGCGAGGACAGCTGGCTCTGGCACATGTACGACACCATCAAGGGGTCGGACTGGCTGGGCGACCAGGACGCGATCGAGTACATGTGCAAGATGGCGCCGAAGGTCGTCTACGAACTCGAGCACTTCGGCATGCCGTTCGACCGCAATGCGGACGGCACGATCTACCAGCGGCCCTTCGGCGGGCACATGGCGAACTTCGGCGAGAAGCCGGTGCAGCGCGCCTGCGCGGCGGCCGACCGCACCGGGCACGCGCTCGTCCACACGCTCTACCAGCGCAACGTCCGCGCGCACACCCAGTTCTTCGTCGAGTGGATGGCGCTCGACCTGATCCGCGACGCCGACGGCGACGTGCTCGGGGTCGTCGCCTACGAGATGGAGACCGGCGAGGTGATGATCCTGCAGGCGAAGGCCACGATCTTCGCCACCGGCGGCGCGGGCCGGATCTTCGCGGCGTCGACCAACGCGTTCATCAACACCGGCGACGGCCTAGGCATGACCGCCCGCGCGGACATTCCGCTGCAGGACATGGAGTTCTGGCAGTTCCACCCCACCGGCGTCGCCGGCGCCGGCGTGCTGATCACCGAGGGCGTGCGCGGCGAGGGCGGCATCCTGCTCAACAGCAACGGCGAGCGCTTCATGGAGCGCTACGCGCCGAACGCGAAGGACCTTGCCTCGCGCGACGTGGTCTCGCGATCGATGGACCAGGAGATCAAGGAAGGCCGCGGCTGCGGGCCGCACAAGGACCACGTGCTGCTGAAGCTCGATCACCTCGGGCCCGACGTGATCCTGAAGCGCCTGCCGTCGATCCGCGAGATCGCGATCAAGTTCGCCAACGTCGATTGCATCAAGGAGCCGATCCCGGTCGTACCGACGATCCACTACCAGATGGGCGGCATCCCCACCAACGTCCACGGCCAGGTGGTCGCGCCGAAGGGCGGCGACGACCGGGCGGTGGTCAACGGGTTCTACGCGGTGGGCGAGTGCGCCTGCGTCTCGGTGCACGGCGCGAACCGGCTCGGCACCAACTCGCTGCTCGACATCGTCGTGTTCGGCCGGGCCGCGGGCGAGTTCATCGTCGAGCAGCGCCTCGACCGCCAGGCGCACAAGCCGCTGCCGAACGACGCGGGCGACGCCGCGCTCGCGCGCCTCGCCCGCATCGACGGCAACACGGGTGGCGAGGGCACGTCGGCGATCGCCGCGGACCTGCGCAGCTCGATGCAGGCCCACTGCGGCGTCTACCGCAACCAGGCGCTGCTGTCGGCGGGCGTCGCCAAGGTGCTGGAGATCGAGGCGCGGGCGCAGCGCGTCACGCTCAAGGACAAGAGCCGCACCTTCAACACGGCGCGCGTCGAGGCGCTAGAGCTCGACAACCTGGTCGAGACGGCAAAGGCGACGATCGTATCGGCCGAGGCGCGCCGCGAGTCGCGCGGCGCGCAGGCGCGCAGCGACTACCCGGAGCGAGACGACGCGAACTGGCTCAAGCACACGCTCTGGTACCGCGACGGCAATCGGCTGGGCTTCAAGTCCGTGAACATGAAGCCGCTTTCGGTCGACGCGTTCCCGCCCAAGGCCCGCACCTACTGACCCCGAGACCGCCACGATGAAGTTCCGCATCTACCGCTACGACCCGGACAAGGACGCCCGGCCGACCACGCAGGACTACGACGTCGAGCTCGCGCCCACCGACCGGATGCTGCTCGACGCGCTGGTGCACCTGAAGTCGATCGACGAGACGCTGTCGTTCCGGCGCAGCTGCCGCGAAGGCGTGTGCGGATCGGACGCGATGAACATCAACGGCAAGAACGGGCTCGCGTGCATCACCAACCTGCGCGAGCTGAAGGAGCCGGTGGTGCTGAAGCCGCTGCCCGGCCTGCCCGTGATCCGCGACCTGATCGTGGACATGAGCCAGTTCTTCAAGCAGTACCACTCGATCAAGCCCTACCTCGTCAACGACGCGCCGCCACCCGAGAAGGAGCGCCTGCAGTCGGCCGAGGATCGCGAAGAGCTGGACGGCCTCTACGAGTGCATCCTGTGCGCCTGCTGCTCCACGGCGTGCCCTTCGTTCTGGTGGAACCCGGACAAGTTCGTCGGACCGGCCGGCCTGCTGCAGGCCTACCGCTTCATCGCCGACAGCCGCGACCAGGCGGTGAACGAGCGCCTCGACAACCTCGAGGACCCGTACCGGCTGTTCCGCTGCTACTCGATCATGAACTGCGTCGACGTGTGCCCGAAGGGCCTCAACCCGACGCGCGCGATCGGCAAGATCAAGGACCTGCTGGTCAAGCGGGCCGTCTGACGCCGACCCCCGCGCACCGCGAGCATCGGCAAGCGATGATCGACCCCGTCCGCCTTTCGCGCCTGCGCTGGCGCTGCCGCCGGGGCATGCTCGAGAACGACCTCGTGCTCTCGCGTTTCCTCGACGCGCGCGGCGCGGCGATCGGCGAGGACGAGGTCGCGATGCTCGACGTCCTGCTCGAACTCCCGGACCAGGAGCTGTGGGACCTGATCGCCGGGCGCGTCGAACCGGCACGTGAGGTCGCGCCCCTCGTCGCCGTGCTGCGCGGGCACTGACGCGGCGCGACGATTCCAGGCAGCAAGCGCCCAGCCGTACGTCCCCCACCCAACGGAGAACAACGATGACCGAACGCACAGCCACGCTGACCTTCTCGGACGGCTCGCCCGCGGTGAATTTCCCCGTGCTTTCGGGCACGGTCGGCCCCGACGTCATCGACATCCGGACGCTGTACGGCAAGACCGGCAAGTTCACCTACGACCCGGGATTCCTGTCGACGGCGTCCTGCGCCTCGACGATCACCTTCATCGACGGCGACAAGGGCGAGCTGCTGTACCGCGGCTACCCGATCGAGGAGCTGGCGACCCGCTGCGACTTTCTCGAGGTCTGCCACCTGCTGCTCTACGGCGAGCTGCCCGACGTGGCCGCGAAAGCCGACTTCACCTCGCGCGTGACCAAGCACACGATGGTCAACGAGCAGATGCAGTTCTTCCTGCGCGGCTTCCGGCGCGACGCCCACCCGATGGCCGTGATGACCGGCCTGGTCGGGGCGATGAGCGCCTTCTACCCGGATTCGATCAACCTCAACGACGCGCACCAGCGCGACATCTCGGCGATCCGGCTCATCGCGAAGATGCCGACGCTGGTGGCGATGGCGTACAAGTACTCGGTCGGCCAGCCGTTCGTCTACCCGCGCAACGACCTCTCCTACGCGGCGAACTTCACGCGCATGATGTTCGCCACGCCGTGCGAGGACTACAAGTCCAACGACGTGCTGGTGCGGGCGATGGACCGCATCTTCACGCTGCACGCCGACCACGAGCAGAACGCCTCGACGTCGACGGTGCGGCTGTGCGCGTCCTCGGGCACCAACCCGTTCGCCGCGATCGCCGCGGGCGTCGCGTGCCTCTGGGGCCCGGCCCACGGCGGCGCCAACGAGGCCTGCCTCAACATGCTCTACGACATCCAGAAGCAGGGCGGGGTGGCGAAGATCGGCGAGTTCATCGCCAAGGTCAAGGACAAGGACAGCAACGTCAAGCTGATGGGCTTCGGCCACCGCGTGTACAAGAACTACGACCCGCGCGCGAAGCTGATGCGCGAGACCTGCCACGAGGTGCTGACCGCGCTCGGGCTGCACGACGACCCGCTGTTCAAGCTCGCGATGGCGCTCGAGAAGATCGCCGTCGAGGACGACTACTTCGTGAGCCGCAAGCTCTACCCGAACGTCGACTACTACTCGGGCATCGTGCAGAAGGCGATCGGCATCCCGGTGTCGCTGTTCACCGCGATCTTCGCGCTGGCGCGTACCGTCGGCTGGATTGCCCAGCTGAACGAGATGATCACGGACAAGGAATACAAGATCGGCCGGCCGCGGCAGCTGTTCGTCGGCGCGACGCGCCGCAGCGTGCCGCCGCTCGACCGGCGCTAGGGGCACCGGCCGGACGCGGCGGCACCGTGTCCGGCGCACGATCGGAAGCAGGGCGACGCCACTCCGGCGGGGGTGGCGGCGGGCAAGGAGAATCCGCATGGGCATCATGAAGGAATTCCAGTCGACGTCGACGCTGTTCGGCGCCAACGCCCCGTTCATCGAGGAGCTCTACGAGCACTACCTCGCGAACCCGGCCAGCGTGCCGCCGGAGTGGCAGCAGTACTTCGACGAGCTGCGCGGCGACGCCGCCGACGTGGCGCACGCCCCGGTGATCGAGTCGTTCCGCGAACTCGCCAGGAGCCGCCGTCTCGCCGGCGCGATGGTCGACGCGACCACGATGCACAAGCAGGTGCTCGTGCTGCAGATGATCGGCAAGTTCCGCACCCTCGGCATGTTCCAGGCGGACCTCGATCCGCTGCAGCGCGAGGCGCCGCCCTACATCGCGGATCTCGACCTCCTGACCTACGGCTTCGCCGAGGCGGACCTCGACACCGAGTTCGACGTCGGCTCGCTCAAGGCCGGTGCCGCGCGGATGCGCCTGCGCGACATCATCACCGCGCTGAAGGACACCTACTGCCGCACGCTCGGCGCCGAGTACATGTACATCTCGGACACGCCGACCAAGCGCTACATCCAGGCGCGCCTCGAGCCGATCCGCTCGCGGCCGTCGTACGACGCGGCACGCAAGCGCCAGATCCTGGAGCGGCTCACCGCCGCCGAGACGCTCGAGCGCTACCTGCACACCAGGTACGTCGGGCAGAAGCGCTTCTCCGGCGAGGGCGGCGACACGCTCACGCCGATGCTCGACCACCTGATCCAGATCGCCGGCACCGCCGGCGTGCAGGAGACGGTGATCGGCATGGCGCACCGTGGCCGGCTCAACGTGCTCGTCAACACGTTCGGCAAGATGCCCGCGGACCTGTTCTCGGAGTTCGAGGGCAAGCACGCGCAGGAACTGTCCGCCGGCGACGTCAAGTACCACCAGGGCTTCTCGTCGGACGTGATCACGCCCGGCGGTCCGATGCACATCACGCTCGCGTTCAATCCCTCCCACCTCGAGGCGGTGAACCCGGTGGTCGAGGGCAGCGTGCGCGCGCGCCAGCATCGCCGCGGCGACACGCGCGGCGACCAGGTGCTGCCGGTGCTGATCCACGGCGACGCGGCGGTGGCGGGGCAGGGCGTCGTCCAGGAAGTGCTGAACATGGCCCAGACCCGGGGCTACTACACCGGCGGCACGATCCACGTCGTCATCAACAACCAGATCGGCTTCACCACGTCCGACCCGCGCGACACCCGTGGCACGCTCTACTGCACCGACATCGCGAAGATGGTCGACGCGCCGATCCTGCACGTCAACGGCGACGACCCCGAGGTGTGCCTGCTCGCGGTCGAGATCGCGATGGAGTACCGGCAGCAGTTCCACAAGGACATCTTCATCGACCTGGTCTGCTTCCGCCGGCAGGGCCACAACGAGGCCGACGAGCCGATGGTCACGCAGCCGCTGATGTACAAGAAGATCGCGGCGCATCCCGGCACGCGCAAGCTGTACGCCGAGCGACTGGAGCGCGAGGGAGTGATCGCCGCGGGCGAGGCCGACGCGATGGTCGCGGAGTACCGGGCGGCGATGGACAAGGGCCACCACACGAACCGGACGATCCTTTCCAACTACAAGCGACCGTTCGCCACCGACTGGTCGAGGTTCCGCGGCCGGCACTGGACGGAGCGCTACGACTCGCGGGTGCCGATCGCGCGCCTGCGCGAGCTCGGCCGCAAGCTGTCCGCGGTGCCCGACGGCTTCAAGCTGCACGGCCGCGTCGAGAAGGTGATCGCGGATCGCCGTGCGATGGCCGAAGGGCGCCAGCCGCTCGACTGGGGCATGGGCGAAACGCTCGCCTACGCCACGCTTCTCGACGGCGGCATCGGCGTGCGGCTCACGGGCGAGGACGTCGGCCGCGGCACGTTCACGCACCGGCACGCGGTGCTGCACGACCAGAACCGCGAGAAGTGGGACGCGGGCATCTACGTGCCGCTTGCCGACCTGAAGGAAGGGCAGGCCTCGATCGAGGTGATCGACTCCGTGCTGACCGAGTACGGCACGCTCGGCTTCGAGTACGGCTACGCCACGTCGGACCCCTCGCGGCTCGTCGTGTGGGAGGCGCAGTTCGGCGACTTCGCCAACGTGGCGCAGGTCGTGATCGACCAGTTCATCGTCGCCGGCGAGGTGAAGTGGGGCCGCACCTGCGGGCTCGTGCTGCTGCTGCCGCACGGCTACGAGGGGCAGGGCCCGGAGCACTCCTCGGCGCGCCCGGAGCGCTTCCTGCAGCTCTCCGCCGAGCACAACATCCAGGTCTGCGTGCCGACCACGCCGGCGCAGATCTACCACCTGCTGCGCCGGCAGATGGTGCGGCCGTACCTCAAGCCGCTGGTGGTGATGAGCCCGAAGAGCCTGCTGCGTCACAAGGAGGCCGTGTCCTCGCTCGAGGAGCTGGCCGAGGGAACCTTCCACAACGTGATCGGCGAGGTCGAGAAGGTCGACGCGAAGAAGGTGCGCCGCGCGATCCTGTGCTCGGGCAAGGTCTATTACGAGCTCGCCGCCTACCGCCGCGAGCGCAAGATCGACGACGTCGCCATCATCCGCTTCGAGCAGCTCTATCCGTTCCCGCACGACGACTTCAAGGCGGCGATCGCCCCTTACCGGAACGTGAGGGAAGTGATCTGGTGCCAGGAGGAGCCGCAGAACCAGGGCGCCTGGTACCGCCTGCGCGCCTACTTTCGCGCCGACATGCCCGAGGGCGCGGTGCTCGCCTACGCCGGGCGTCCGGTGTCGGCGTCGCCGGCGGTCGGCTACATGTCGAAGCACGTCGCCCAGCAGAAGCAGCTGGTCGAGGACGCGTTCGGCGCGAACCTCGCGGACGGCGAGATGTACGTCCGCACCTGATCCACGGAAAGCGAAGAATCATGCGAGTCGAAGTGAAGGTGCCGCAGCTGCCCGAGTCCGTCGCCGAGGCGACGCTCGTCTCGTGGCACAAGCAGGCGGGCCAGGCCGTCAAGCGCGACGAGAACCTGATCGACATCGAGACCGACAAGGTCGTGCTCGAGCTTCCCGCGCCGGGCGACGGCGTGCTGGTCGAGGTGCTGAAGGGCAACGGGTCGACGGTCGCCGCGAACGAGGTGATCGCGATCCTCGACACCGAGGCGAAGGCCGACGCAGGCAATCCCGTGGCGGCAGCTCCGCCCCAAGTCGCGGCCGCGGTCTCCGCCAACGTCACCGCCGCAACGGCAGCCGCGCCAGGCGCGGGTGCGGTGGCGCTGCCGGCCGCCCGCAAGATGATGGCCGAGCAGGGCCTGGCCGGGGGCGATGTCGCCGGCACCGGCCGCGGCGGACGCGTCACCAAGGGCGACGTGCTGGCCGCCGCCGAGGCGAAGGCAGCGCCGGCCGCGCCGGCGCCTGCACCCGCGGCGCCTGCCGCCCCGGCGCCACGCGCGCCTGCCGTCGTCATGTCCGCGAGCCTCGGCAACCGCCCCGAGCAGCGGGTGCCGATGTCGCGCCTGCGCCAGCGCGTCGCCGAGCGCCTGGTCCAGTCGCAGTCCACCGCCGCGATCCTGACCACGTTCAACGAAGTCAACATGCAGCCGGTGATCGAGCTGCGCAACCGCTACAAGGACCGCTTCGAGAAGGAGCACGGCGTGAAGCTCGGCTTCATGGGCTTCTTCGTCAAGGCGGCGGTGCACGCGCTGAAGAAGTACCCGCTGGTCAACGCGTCGATCGACGGCAACGACATCGTCTACCACGGCTACTACGACGTCGGCATCGCGGTGGGAAGCCCGCGCGGCCTCGTCGTTCCGATCGTCCGTGACGCCGACCAGCTGTCGCTCGCCGAGATCGAGAAGGCGATCGCCGACTTCGGCAAGCGGGCGCAGGAGGGCAAGCTGACGGTCGAGGAGCTGACCGGAGGCACCTACACGATCAGCAACGGGGGCGTGTTCGGCTCGATGCTGTCGACGCCGATCATTAACCCGCCGCAGTCCGCGATCCTCGGCGTGCATGCGACCAGGGACCGCGCCGTCGTCGAGAACGGCCAGGTGGTCGTGCGCCCGATGAACTACCTCGCGCAGTCCTACGACCACCGCATCATCGACGGACGCGAGGCGGTGCTGTCGCTGGTCGCGATCAAGGATGCGCTCGAGGACCCGGCGCGCCTGCTGCTGGACCTCTGAACCATGGCCGAGAGCTACGACGTGGTCGTCATCGGCGCCGGTCCCGGCGGCTACATCGCGGCGATCCGCGCCGCGCAGCTCGGCTTCAAGGTGGCCTGCATCGACGACTGGAAGCGCGCCGACGGCCGGCCTGCGCCGGGGGGCACGTGCACCAACGTCGGGTGCATCCCGTCCAAGGCACTGCTGCAGTCCTCGGAGCACTACGAGCACGCCGGGCACGGTTTCGCGGCGCATGGCATCGACGTCAAGGGACTGTCGATCGACGTGCCGCGGATGATCGCCCGCAAGGAGAAAGTCGTCGCGCAGAACAACGACGGCATCCTGTTCCTGTTCAAGAAGAACAAGGTGGCGTTCCACCACGGCCGCGGCGCGTTCGCCGGCGGCAGCGCGAAGAGCGGCTGGCTGGTCAGCGTCGCAGGCGACGCGCCCGCGGAGCTGTCGGCGTCGCACGTCATCGTGGCCACCGGCTCGAAGCCGCGGCCGTTGCCGGGCGTGTCCTTCGACAACGCGCTCGTGCTGGACAACGCGGGCGCGCTCGCGCTCGGTTCGGTGCCGAAGCGGCTCGGGGTCGTCGGGGCCGGCGTGATCGGGCTCGAGATGGGCAGCGTGTGGCGGCGCCTCGGCGCCGAGGTCACGGTGCTGGAGGCGCTGCCCGCGTTCCTTGGCGCGGCCGACCAGGCCGTGGCGAAGGAGGCCCACAAGCTGTTCACGAAGCAGGGACTCGCGATCCACCTCGGCGTGTCGATCGAGTCGGTCCGGCCGGGCAGGAAGGACGTCAAGGTCGACTGGAAGGCTGCGGACGGCGCGGCGCAGTCGGCGACCTTCGACCGGCTGGTCGTGTCGATCGGGCGCGTGCCCAACACCGAGGGACTCAACGCCGCGTCGGTGGGGCTCGCGGTCGACGAGCGCGGCTTCGTGACCGTCGACGATGCCTGCCGCACCAACCTGCCGCAGGTCTGGGCGGTCGGCGACGTGGTGCGCGGACCGATGCTCGCCCACAAGGCGGAGGAGGAGGGCGTCGCGGTCGCGGAGCGCATCGCCGGGCAGCACGGGCACGTCGACTTCGACACGGTGCCGTGGGTGATCTACACGTCGCCCGAGATCGCCTGGGTCGGCCGCAACGAGCAGCAGCTCACGGCGGCGGGCGTGGCCTTCCGTGCCGGCACGTTCCCGTTCGCGGCCAACGGCCGCGCGCGAGCGCTGGGCGACACGAGCGGGTTCGTCAAGATCCTCGCCGACGCGACGACCGACCGCATCCTCGGCATGCACGTCATCGGACCGTTCGCGTCCGAGTTGATCGCCGAAGGTGTGGTGGCCATGGAGTTCGGCGCCTCGTCCGAGGACCTCGCCCGCATCTGCCACGCCCATCCGTCGCTGTCCGAGGCGACGAAGGAAGCCGCGCTCGCGGTCGACCGCCGTACCCTCAATCTCTGATCGCCCGAGCGGCCACGCGAGCCGCGCCACCGCCGGTGGTAACATCGCCGGCGTGGGGGAGATCGCCGCGGCAACCGGGGAATCCGTCGGCACGCACCTTTCCCGGCTCCTGGCCGAGCGGGGAAGCGCGCCGGACGACGCGCAGCGGCGAGCGCTCGCCCGGCTCGAGCATCTCGCCGCCCAGCTCCACGCCTTCCGCGCTGCCCGGCAGTCGCGTCTGAAGCGCCTCATCGCGCCACCCGCGGTACCTCGCGGCGTCTACCTCTGGGGTGGCGTCGGCAGGGGCAAGAGCCTGTTGATGGACGCGTTCTACGCGACGGTCCGCCTGCGCCGCAAGACCCGGGTGCACTTCCACGCGTTCATGCGCGACGTGCACGAGGAGCTCGCCAGGCTGTCGCGCGAGACCGATCCGCTCGCGACCGTTGCTGCGCGCATCGCGAAGCGCCACCGGCTGGTCTGCTTCGACGAGTTCCACGTCTCGGACATCGCCGACGCGATGATCCTCGGGCGACTGCTGAAGGCCCTGTTCGCGCACGGCGTCGTCTTCGTGATGACCTCGAACTACCCGCCGGAGGGCCTCTATCCGAACGGCCTGCAGCGCCAGAACTTCCTGCCGACGATCGGCCTGATGCGCGAGTGGCTCGACGTGCTCGAGGTGGACGGCGGCACCGACTACCGGCTGCGGGCGCTCGAGCAGGCGCCCGTCTACCACGTGCCTGCGGACGCGGCAGCCGACGCCGCGCTCGCCCGCATGTTCGACGCCGTGGCGAGCGGTCCGGACGAGGACCCGCGGCTGGCGATCGAGGGGCGCACGATCGTCGCCAGACGGCGCGCCGGCGGCGCGGCCTGGTTCGACTTCGCCGCGCTCTGTGCCGGTCCGCGGTCGCAACGTGACTACCTCGAGCTCGCGCGCGAGTTCGCGGTGATCCTCGTGTCCGGCGTGCCCCGGATGGACCCCGGGATGGCGGACCAGGCGCGGCGATTCACCTGGCTCGTCGACATCCTGTACGATCACCGCGTGAAGCTCGTCCTGTCGGCCGCGGTCGCGGCCGAGTCGCTCTACGTCGAAGGCCCGAACGCGCAGGAATTCCCGCGCACCGTGAGCCGCCTGGTCGAAATGCGCTCGCACGACTACATGGCGCTCGCGCACGCGAGCGCGGCCTGACGCCACACGGAAGTACCACGAAGCCCAAGCCCAAGGAGGATCACCGTGCAAAAGTTCAAGGCCTACCGGACCTTCGAGGAGGACAAGGTCGTGTCGAGCCGATTCGTCGAGCTCTCGCTCGACGATCTCGACGCCGGCGACGTCGTCGTGCGCACCAAGTACTCGACGATCAACTACAAGGATGCGCTGTCGCACAACGGCACCGGCCGCATCATGCGCAAGTACCCGACGATTGCCGGCATCGACATGGCCGGCACCGTCGAGTCGTCGCAGGACCCGCGCTGGAAGCGCGGCGACAAGGTCGTCGTGCACGGCTACGACATGGGGGTCGCGCATGACGGCGGCTACAGCGAGCGCGTGCGCGTGCCCGGCGACTGGGTGGTGCGCCGGCCGGAGAGCATGACCGCGTTCGACGCGATGACGCTTGGCACCGCGGGCTATACCGCGGCGCTTGCGATCATGCTGATGGAGCAGAACGGGCTCAAGCCGACGAACGGGCCGGTCGCGGTCACCGGCGCGACCGGCGGCGTCGGCTCGGTCGCGGTCGAGATCCTGGCGAAGAGCGGCTACCACGTCGTGGCGATCACCGGCAAGCCGGAGGAGCGGGCCTACCTGACCAGCCTCGGCGCGAAGGAGGTGCTCGACCGGCGCGGCATCGACCTCACGAAGATCCGGCCGCTCGACAAGGCCACCTGGGCGGGTGCGGTCGACAACCTCGGCGGCGACCTCCTCGCGTGGCTGCTGTCGACGATGAAGGTCGGCGGCATGGTCGGCGCGGTGGGGCTTGCCGCCGACATGCAGCTCAACACGACGGTCGCGCCGTTCATCCTGCGCGGGGTCGGCCTGCTCGGCGCGGACAGCGCGAACACGCCGATGCCGTTGCGGCAGAAGGTGTGGAACAAGCTGGCGGTCGAATGGCGTCCCGACGTCGTCCACGACCAGGTGCGCACGATCGACTTCGACGAGCTGCCGACGCACTTCGACGCGTACCTCAAGGGCATGGTGCGCGGGCGGACCGTGGTCCGCATCGGTGCCGACACGCACCCCTAGGACGCTCTGCGGAACCCCCACAGGGTCGCGCTGCCGGAAGGCGGCGGCGACCACAGTCGACAATCGAGGCGGCAAGAACCAGGAGGAGGCGCGATGTCCACCACGTACAGGGAGTTCCACCGGCGCTCGCTCGACGACCGCGACGCGTTCTGGCGCGAGCAGGCGGCGCTCGTCGACTGGCAGACGCCGTTCTCGACGGTGCTCGACTACGCGAAGCCGCCGTTCGCGCGATGGTTCGTCGGCGGCCGCACGAACCTGTGCCACAACGCGGTCGACCGCCACCTTGCGACGCGCGGCGACCAGACGGCGCTGCGTCTACCTCTCGACGGAGACCGGCGAGGAGCAGCGCTACACGTACCGCGAGCTGCACGCCGAGGTGAACCGCTTTGCGGCGATCCTGCAGGCGCAGGGCGTCGGTCGGGGCGACCGCGTGCTCATCTACATGCCGATGATCGCCGGAGGCCGCATTCGCGATGCTCGCCTGCGCGCGGATCGGCGCGATCCACTCGGTGGTCTTCGGCGGCTTTGCCGCGGCGAGCCTCGCGACGCGCATCGACGACGCGACGCCGAAGGTGATGGTGACCGTCCGACGCCGGCATGCGCGGCGGCAAGCCGGTGCCCTACAAGCACCTGGTGGACGAGGCGCTGCGCCTCTCCAGGAACCCGCCGCACAAGGTGCGTGATCGTCGACCGCGGCCTCGACCGCGCGATGTCCCGCACCGCCGGGCGCGACCTCGACTACGCGGAACTGCGCGGGCAGCACATGGACGCGCAGGTGCCCTGCGCCTGGCTCGAGTCGTCCGAACCCGTCGTACATCCTCTACACGTCCGGCACGACCGGCAAGCCCAAGGGCGTGCAGCGCGACACCGGCGGCTACGCGGTCGCGCTCGCGTCGTCGATGCGGCACATCTTCTGCGTCGCGCCCGGCGAGACGATGTTCACCACCTCCGACATCGGTTGGGTGGTCGGGCACAGCTACATCATCTACGGCCCGCTGATCAACGGCTCGACCACGATCATGTACGAGGGCCTGCCGATCCGTCCCGACCCGGCGATCTGGTGGAAGATCGTCGCCGAGAACAAGGTGCGCACGATGTTCAGCTCGCCGACGGCGATCCGGGTGCTGAAGAAGCAGGACCCGGCCTTCATGAAGAAGCACGACGTCGGCATCGCTCGAGTACCTGTTCCTCGCCGGCGAGCCGCTGGACGAGCCGACGGCGCGCTGGGCGAGCCGACGCGCTCGGCGTCGCGATCGTCGACAACTACTGGCAGACCGAGACCGGCTGGCCGATCCTCTCGGCGCAGCTCGGGGTCGAGGAGACGCCGCGCAAGTTCGGCTCGCCGTCGTTCCCGGTGTTCGGCTACGACGTGAAGCTGCTGCACGAGGGTACGGCCGAGGAGGTGGGTCCGAACGAGAAGGGCGTGCTGACGATCGTGCCGCCGCTGCCTCCGGGATGCATGACGACGATCTGGGGCGACGACGAGCGCTTCGTCCGCACCTACTTCTCGACCTTCCGCGACAAGCAGGTCTATTCGACGTTCGACTGGGCGACGCGCGACGCCGACGGCTACTACTTCGTGCTCGGACGCACCGACGACGTGATCAACGTCGCCGGTCACCGGCTGGGTACGCGCGAGATCGAGGAGGCAGTGCAGGCCCACGCCGGCATCGCCGAGGTCGCCGTGGTCGGCGTGGCCGATCCGCTGAAGGGACAGATCCCCGTCGCCTTCGCGGTGGTGAAGGACCCGGCGCGGCTCGGCACCCCGGAGGGCGTGGCGGCATTGCGCAAGGAGGTGATGGACACGGTCGACCGCGAGCTCGGTGCGATCGCGCGTCCCGGGCAGGTGCACTTCGTCTCGCTGCTGCCGAAGACGCGGTCCGGGAAGTTGCTGCGCCGCTCGATCCAGGCCCTTGCCGAGGGACGCGATCCGGGCGACCTCACCACGATCGAGGACCCGGCCGCGCTCGAGCAGATCCGCAACGCGCTGGCGGGAGCGCCTTGACTCCGGGGTCGACGGTCCGCTTGCGCACGCCGTCCCACGTCCCGATCGCGGTCACCACCCGCGGCGGCGGCGTCGAGAGCATCCACTGGGGCTCGGTCGCGGTCGCGGACCGCGGCGGGCGCGTGCTCCACGCGGCGGGCGAACCCGACGCCGTGGTGTTCACGCGCAGCGCGCTGAAGCCGCTGCAGGCACTGCCGTTCGTCCGCGATGGCGGCCCGGCGCGCTTCGGCTACGATCGCGCGCAGATCGCGCTGCTCTGCGCGAGCCACTCCGGCGAGGCACGGCACGTCGAGGCGGTGCGCGCCATGCTCGCGCGCGCCGGGAATCGGCCGGACGACCTGCAGTGCGGCACGCACGCACCGGGCCACTACGAGGTGAGGGGCGAGGTGCCGCCGCCACCGCCGTACACGCCGCTCGCGCACAACTGTTCCGGCAAGCACGCCGGGATGCTCGCGTGCTGCGCGCTCCATGGTTGGCGCAAGGACGACTACCTCGACCCGGGGCACCCGCTGCAGCGTGAGATTCGTGCCGCAGTCGCGACCTTCAGCGGCGTCGCCGAGGGCGATCTCCCCGTGGGCATCGACGGCTGTTCGGCGCCCAACTACGCGCTGCCGCTCGCGGCGCTGGCGCGGAGCTTCGCGCGCCTCGCCACCGCGGCGGCCGACGATGCGGACTTCGGCGCTGCGCCCGCGATCCTGCGGGAGGCGATGGTGGCGTGCCCCGAGATGGTTTCCGGTGCCGGCCGCCCGGACGCGGCGCTGATGGCTGCCGGGCGGGGCGACTGGGTGGCGAAGGTCGGCGCGGAGGGCGTGCAGGCCATCGGCATCGCGAGCCTCGGCATCGGCATCGCGGTGAAGGTGGCGGACGGCGCGAAGCGGGCACTGCTGCCCGTGGTCGTCGCCGTGCTGGACCAGCTCGGCCTGTTGGACGCCGCTCGTCGGGAGGCGCTGGCGCCGTACGCGCGCCCAAACGTGCTCAATTACCGGGGGATCGTCACCGGCACGATCGAGCCGGTGGTCGAGCTCTTGGGGCGATGACGTCGCCGGGGCCGACCCCGCGGCTGCGATCCGCGTCGCCCGGTTTGCGCATCCGGCCCCGTGCGCCGGTCGGAAACCTTGCGATAATCGGGGTCGGGCCCCATGTTCAATGAACTTCGGCGCCAAACG
The DNA here is from genome assembly GCA_963765065.1 of uncultured beta proteobacterium. GTDB lineage: Bacteria > Pseudomonadota > Gammaproteobacteria > Burkholderiales > Casimicrobiaceae > VBCG01. The sequence continues at coordinate 260,360 of CAVXVH010000015.1, forward strand.
ACGGTCTTTCGGTGCGAGCGTGCTCCGCCGGCCGTCGGCATTCCAACGGCCTGCCGGTGTCCGGAAGGACTATCCTTCCGGCCGGCGGCTCCACAACAACGCACGTCCAGGGACAGAAGAACCCGCTGATGGGTGATCGCGAGGTCGATCAGCAGCTGGTGGAGCGTGCGCAGCGTGGCGACAAACGTGCGTTCGAGCTGCTGGTGGCGAAATACCAGCGCAAGCTGGGGCGACTCCTGTCGCGGATGGTGCGCGACCCGGCGGAGGTCGAGGACGTGACGCAGGAAGCCTTCATCAAGGCCTACCGCGCGCTGCCGAGCTTTCGCGGGGACAGTGCCTTCTACACGTGGCTGTACCGCATCGCGATCAACACCGCCAAGAACTACTTGGTCGCCCTGGGACGCCGAGCCCCGACGACGACCGAGTTCGACAACGAGGACGCCGAGAACTTCGAAGACGCCGAGGGCCTGCGCGACTCCGCGACGCCGGAAAGCGAGCTGCACGGCAAGCAGATCGCCGCCACGGTGAACCGCGCGATGGAGGCGCTCCCGGAAGATTTGCGCACGGCGATAACTTTGCGCGAGATCGAGGGTCTGACGTACGAAGAGATCGCCGCCGTGATGAACTGCCCCATAGGAACCGTGCGGTCGCGGATCTTCCGCGCCCGCGATGCAATCGCCGCCGAGTTGCGGCCCCTGCTCGACACGGACGAGAACCGGAGATGGTGATGAACGAAGACCTTTCGCGGCTGATGGACGGAGACCTGGACGAGACCGAGCTCGACCGCGTCGCCGGCGAGCTGCGACGGCCGCAGGCCCTCGCCACCTGGGCCTGCTATCACGCGATCGGGGACACGCTGCGTGGCTGCCCCTACGGCTCCCCGGGGTTCGCGAGCCGTTTCTCGGCAGCGCTCGCCGCCGAGCCGACGGTGCTCGCGCCGCGGCCGAAGCCCGGGACCGAGCGGCCGGTGGCACGCTGGGCGGTGGCGGCCGCCGCGACCGTCGCTGCCGTCGGCGTCGTCGGCTGGACCGCGTTCTCCCTCACCGATGCGCCCGGAACCGCGGTCGCCAAGGCGCGCGAGGCGGCCGCCGTCACCAGTGCGCAGGTGCGGCCGCAGGTGCTGCCGCAGGACTACGTGCTCGTCCACCAGGAATACTCGCCGGCGACCGCGCTGCAGGGCGTGCAGCCGTACCTCCGCGCGGTGTCCGTGCAGGGAAGCGACGCCCGACCGTGAGCATCGGCTTCGCCCCGGCGCCGCAGGGCGCCTCAACGACGCCGGTACGGCGTCTCGCGCAGATCGCTGCCGTCTTCCTGGCGGTGGCCGTCGCGCCCGTGCACACGGTCCGTGCCCAGGACGCCGCCACCTGGCTCGACAAGGCCGCGAAGGCCGCGCGCGAGCTCACCTACGTCGGCACGATCGTCTACCAGCACGGCCCCCGGGTCGAGACCTCGCGTCTCACGCACCTCTACGAGAACGGCGCGGAGCACGAGAAGCTGGTCAACCTCGACGGGCCGGCCCGCGAGGTGATCAGAAGCCAGGGCGAGGTGCGCTGCTACTACCCCGACGCGAAGATCGTCCGCGTCGAGCCGCGCACGTTCCGCAACGTGTTTCCGTCGCTGTCGCCGCAGCAGCAGCAGGCGCTCGCCCAGTACTACGAGTTTCGCGTCGGCGAGGTCGCGCGTGTGGCCGGGCACGAGGCCCAGGCGATCGTCTTCGAGCCCCGCGACGGGCTTCGCTACGGTCACAAGTTCTGGGTACACCGCGACACCGGGCTGCTGCTCAAGGCGCGGCTCATCAACGAGAAGGGCGAGGTCGTCGAGCAGTTCGCGTTCACCGACATCGCGATCGGCGTGCGCGTCGAGCGCGAGCACGTGAAGCCGAGCTGGGCCGGCACGCCACCCGACTGGCAGCTCAGGGAAGGCACCGCGGGCGACGGGGTGGCGCAGGACACCGGTTGGGCGGTGACGCGCCTGCCGCCCGGGTTCGTCAAGATCACCGAGGGGTTCCGAACGCTGCGGGGCAAGCGCGATCCGGTCGCGCACATCGTGTTCTCCGACGGGCTCGTCGCCGTGTCGGTGTTCGTCGAGTCGATCCCCACGGTGCCCGGCCAGGCGCTCGGCACGATGCGCCAGGGTGGCCTCAACGTCTACAGCATGAAGGTCGACGACCACTTCGTCACCGTCCTCGGCGAGGCCCCCGCCGCGACGGTGCGCCAGATCGCTTTGTCCGTCGCGCGCCGCTAGGCGGCGCGCGTCCTGTTTCCCGGAGAAGAGAGAATATGAGTACGTTTGCCCGCCGCCTTGCCCTCTACTGCGCACCGCTCGCGCTGGCCGCCACGCTCGTGGTCGGGTCGCCGCCCGCCGACGCGCAGGGGCGGGGCGCGCTGCTCCCCGACTTCACCGAGCTCTACGAGAAGCAGGGCCCCGCCGTCGTGTCGATCGACGTGGTCCAGCGCATGCGCCGCAACCAGCGCACCCCCGAGCTGTCCGAGGACGATCCGTTCTACGAGTTCTTCCGCCGCTTCGGGCCCGTTCCCCGCGGCGGACCGCAACGCGAGTTCGAGGCGCAGAGCGCAGGGTCCGGCTTCATCGTCTCGGCGGACGGCTACATCGTCACCAATGCGCACGTCGTCGACTCGGCCGACGAGGTCAAGGTACGCCTCACCGACCGTCGCGAGTTCATTGCCAAGGTGATCGGTGCCGACAAGCGTACCGACGTCGCGGTGATCAAGATCGACGCGAGGGACCTGCCGAAGGTCACGGTGGGCGACCCCGAGAAGCTCAAGGTCGGCGAGTGGGTGGTGGCGATCGGCAAGCCGTTCGGGCTCGAGAACACGATGACCGCCGGGATCGTCAGCGCCAAGGGCCGCGACCTGCCGCAGGAAAACCTGGTGCCGTTCATCCAGACCGACGTCGCGATCAATCCCGGCAACTCGGGCGGGCCGCTGTTCAACCTCAAGGGCGAGGTGGTCGGCATCAATTCGCTCATCTATTCCCGCTCGGGCGGGTACATGGGGCTCGCGTTCGCGATACCCATCGACGTCGCGATGAACACGGTGAGCCAGCTGCGCGACAAGGGTCGCGTTACGCGCGGCCGCATCGGCGTGCAGATCCAGGAGGTGACGAAGGAGTCCGCGGACTCGTTCGGCCTGAAGGCAGCTTCCGGCGCGCTGGTGAATTCGGTCGAAAAGGGCGGCCCGGCGGAGAAGGCCGGCGTCGAACCGGGCGACATCATCCTCAAGGTCGATGGGCGCGAGGTGAGCAACAGCAACACGCTGCCGCGCATCATCACGCAGGTCCGGCCGGGCACCAAGGTCACGCTCACGGTCTGGCGTGCCGGCGCGCAGCGCGACATCGCGGTCACCGTCGCCGAGATGAAGGAGGACGCGCCGACGGCGCAGCGGCGCAGCGGCACCCCGCCGCCGAAGGAGAAGGCGAAGCCGAACCGCATGGGGCTCGTGCTCTCCGACCTGACGCCCGAGCAGCGCAAGGAAGCCGACGTCAAGGCCGGCGTGCTGGTCGAGGACATCCCCGGCGGCGTGCGCGGCAATGTGCAGCCCGGCGACGTCATCCTCTCGGTGAGCAGCCGCGGCGTCACCACCGACGCGCGCACGGCGGCGCAGGTGAACGAGCTGCTCGCCAAGCTCGAAAAGGGCGAGTCGGTGACGCTGCGGCTGAAGCGCGGCGACCAGACGTTCTTCTCGACGGTCCGCCTGCAGAACGGCGAGTAGGGGGAGACGTCGTCCCGGAGCCCGGCCCGTGCGCTTCACGCTGCTGTCGCGGTCGTACTGTCACCTCTGCGACGAACTGCTGGAGGCGCTGCGGCCGGTCGCGGCCGGCGTGCCGGTCGACGTGATCGACGTCGATGCGCCCGAGCACGCGTCGCTCGCGGCGCGCTGGGGTGATGCCGTGCCCGTGCTGTTCGCCGGCGAGCCTGCCCCGGATCACGAGCTGTGCCGGTACCGGCTCGACGCGGCGCGTGTAGCGGCTGCGCTGAACGCGGCTCTCGCCGGGCCGGACCCGATCCGCTAGAATTACCTGTTTTGCATCGCTGCGCCGGGGGCTCGCACCACCGGCGCCGCCGCGCGTTGGCGCGGACACCCGTCCACCCGGACCGCATCCCGTGCGCCACATCCGCAACTTCTCGATCATCGCCCACATCGACCACGGCAAGTCGACGCTCGCCGACCGCTTCATCCAGCGTTGCGGCGGCCTCGCCGACCGCGAGATGAGCGAGCAGGTGCTCGACTCGATGGACCTGGAGCGTGAGCGCGGCATCACGATCAAGGCGCAGACCGCGGCACTGACCTACGAGGCGCGCGACGGCCAGGTATACCGCCTGAACCTGATCGACACGCCCGGCCACGTCGACTTCGCGTACGAGGTTTCCCGCTCGCTGTCCGCCTGCGAGGGCGCGCTGCTCGTCGTCGACGCCTCGCAGGGCGTGGAGGCGCAGACGGTGGCGAACTGCTACACGGCGATCGAGCTGGGGGTCGAGGTCGTGCCGGTGCTGAACAAGATCGACCTGCCGTCGGCAGAGCCGTCGCGCGTGATGGAGGAGATCGAGGACATCGTCGGCATCCACGCGCACGATGCGATCCTGGCGAGCGCCAAGACCGGCGAGGGCATCGACGACATCCTCGAGGCCGTCATCGCGCGCGTGCCGCCGCCGCAGGGCGACCCCGCGGCGCTGCTGCAGGCGCTGGTCATCGACGCGTGGTTCGACAACTACGTCGGCGTCGTGATGCTCGTGCGCGTCGTGAACGGTACGCTGAAGCCGAAGGACAAGGTGCTGCTGATGGCGACCGGCGCGGTCCATCAGTGCGAACAGCTCGGTGTCTTCACGCCCAAGTCGGTCGCGCGGGAGCAGCTGTCGGCGGGCGAGGTGGGCTTCGTGATCTCCGGGGTGAAGGAGCTCGCCGAGGCCAAGGTGGGCGACACCATCACCCACGTGCAGCGGCCCGCAGCCCACGCGCTGCCGGGATTCAAGGAGGTGAAGCCGCAGGTCTTCGCCGGCCTCTTTCCTGTCGAGTCGAACCAGTACGAGGCGCTGCGCGAGGCGCTGACCAAGCTCAAGCTCAACGACGCCTCGCTGCACTACGAGCCGGAGGTGTCGCAGGCGCTGGGCTTCGGCTTCCGCTGCGGCTTCCTCGGCCTGCTGCACATGGACATCGTGCAGGAGCGGCTCGAGCGCGAGTACGACATGGACCTGATCACGACGGCGCCGTCCGTCGTCTACCAGGTGCTGCAGCGCGACGGCACCGTCGTCGAGATCGACAACCCGTCGAAGCTGCCCGACCTCTCGCGCGTCGAGGAGATCCGCGAGCCGGTGATCAATGTCACGATCCTCGTGCCGCAGGACTACGTCGGCCCGGTGCTGACGCTCTGCACCGAGAAGCGCGGCGTGCAGAAGGACATGCAGTACCGCGGCCGGCAGGTGGTCATCCACTACGAGCTGCCGCTCGCGGAGGTGGTGATGGACTTCTTCGACCGGCTGAAGAGCGTGTCGCGCGGCTACGCGTCGATGGATTACGAGTTCCTCGAGTTCCGCGCGGCCGACGTGGTGAAGCTCGACATCCTGATCAACGGCGAGCGCGTCGACGCGCTGTCGGTGATGGTGCACCGCTCCGTCTCGCAGTACCGCGGTCGCGAGGTCGTGCACAAGATGCGCGGCCTGATTCCGCGGCAGATGTTCGACGTCGCGATCCAGGCGGCGATCGGCGCGCAGATCATCGCACGCGAGTCGGTCAAGGCGATGCGCAAGGACGTGCTCGCCAAGTGCTACGGCGGCGACATCACCCGCAAGCGCAAGCTGCTCGAGAAGCAGAAGGCGGGCAAGAAGCGCATGAAGTCGGTGGGCAGCGTCGAGATCCCGCAGGAAGCGTTCCTCGCCATCCTGCAGGTGGGCGAGAAGTGACGATCGCCGCGCCGACGACGGCGGAAGCACGCGGCGTACCCCGGCGCGACGGATCGCGCGCGTGCCGCGACGGGCTGCAGGGCTGGTCCTCCGCGCGCGTGGGACAATCCGGCCCGCGTCCAAACCTCCGGGCCCGCGCAGTCGCCGGGGTCCCTGTCCGATGAACTTCGCGCTGATCCTGTTTCTCCTCACCGTCGCGACCGGCGTCGTCTGGTTCGCCGACCGCGTGCACTTTGCAAGGCGGCGTCCCGCCGGCGAGCCCGAGCCGTGGTGGATCGAGTACCCGAAGAGCTTCTTTCCGGTCCTGCTCGTCGTGTTCCTGCTGCGTTCGTTCCTCGCCGAGCCGTTCCGGATTCCCTCGTCGTCGATGCGTCCCACGCTGGTCGTCGGCGACTACATCCTGGTCAACAAGTACACCTACGGCATCCGGCTGCCGATCGTCGAGCGCAAGATCCTGCCGGTCGGCGACCCGCAGCGCGGCGACGTCGTCGTGTTCCGCTACCCCGTCAACCCGTCGCAGGACTTCATCAAGCGGGTGGTCGGCGTCGGCGGCGACGTGGTCGAGTACCGCGACAAGGTGCTCGCCGTGAACGGCGTGGCGCTGCCGCAGCAGGCGGACGGCTCCTACAGCTACCTCGAGGGACTGCGCTTCGAGACCACGGAGCGGCGGATCGAGGAAGGCAAGGGCGCCGCGCCGCGCGGCTACTCGATCGCCGTCAATCCGCAGGCGCCGACCGTCCAGCCGGGCGGCGTACGGCCGTTCCCCGGTCGCGAGAATTGCGAATACAATGAACGAGGTTTCCGCTGCAAGGTCCCGTCCGGACACTATTTCATGATGGGCGACAACCGGGACGCGAGCGACGACAGTCGCTACTGGGGCTTCGTGCCGGACGACCACATCCGCGGTCGCGCCTTCTTCATCTGGTTCAACTGGGACGACATCGCGGGCCTGAAATTCGATCGCGTCGGCAGCAGCATCCGCTGAGGGAGAGCGAGATGGACATCGGTGCACGGGCGGGAGCAGCCGGCGGACCGCCGGGGCGGCAGCGCGGCCTCACCATCCTGGGATTCCTGCTGGTCGCGGCCGTGGTGGTGATCTTCGCGATGGTCGGCTTCCGCGTGATCCCGTCCTACATCGAGTACCAGTCCGTCAGGAAGGCCCTCGACGACACGATGCGCGGCGGTTCCGCCGATCCGAACAACCCGGCGGCATTCCGCGCCGAGCTCGCCCGACGCCTGCAGACCAGCTACGTCGAGGACGTCAAGGCGGCCGACGTGCTCCTGCAGCGCAGCGGCACGCAGGTCACGGCGGAGCTGGCGTGGGAGCGCCGCCTGCACATGTTCGGCAACATGTACATCCTGCTCGAGTTCGAGGCGACGTCGGCCCGGTGACGCTCCCGGATGGCCGATGAACTCGCACGACGGCTCGGGCACGCGTTTCGCCGGCCGGAGCTCCTCGACCAGGCTCTGACCCACCGCAGCCACGGCGCGCGCCACAACGAGCGACTCGAGTTCGTCGGCGATGCGGTGCTGAACTGCGTCGTCGCGCGCGCACTGTTCGAGCGCTTCCCCGACCTGCCCGAGGGCGACCTGTCGCGCGTGCGCGCGAGCCTCGTCAACCGCGACGCGCTCGCCGACGTCGCGCGCCGGCTGGATTTCTCCGGCGCGATCCGCCTGGGCGAAGGCGAGCAGAAGAGCGGCGGCGCCGAGCGGCCGTCGATTCTCGCCGATGCGCTCGAGGCCATCTACGGCGCCGTGTTCCTCGACGGCGGTTTCGAGGCCGCGTGCGGCGTCATCGACCGCACGTTCGCCGAGGTGCTCGGCAACGCCGACCCGTCGGCGCTCGGCAAGGATCCGAAGACGCGCCTGCAGGAGTGGCTGCAGGGACGGCGGCTGCCGGTGCCCGCATATCGCATCGTGACCGTCGAAGGCGAGGCGCACGCGCAGACCTTCACCGCCGAGTGCGCCATCGCTCCGCTCGCGATCGCGACGCTGGGGCAGGGGACGAGCCGGCGGGTGGCCGAGCAGGCCGCCGCCGAGGCCGCGTGGCGCGCCGTGACCGCCAACGCCCCGCGGGCATGAGCGAAGCGAATCCCGCGACGCACCGCTGCGGCCACGTGGCGATCGTCGGCCGCCCGAGCGTCGGCAAGTCGACGCTCGTCAACCGGCTCGTCGGGCAGAAGCTGACGATCACCTCGAGCAAGCCGCAGACGACGCGCTATCGGATCGTCGGCATCCTGACCGAGCCCGGCCGGCAGTTCGTGTTCGTCGACACGCCGGGCTTCCAGACGCTGCACCGCTCGCGCCTCAACGAGCGCATGAACCGCACGGTCATCGACAGCCTGGCGGGGGTCGACGTCGCCGTGCTGGTGGTGGACGGCGGGCGATTGACCCAGGTGGACCGCAACGTCGCGGCGCTGCTGCCGGTCGGGCTGCCGGTGGTCGCCGCCGTGAACAAGGTCGACACGCTGGCCGACAAGAAGGCACTGCTGCCGGTGATGGCGGAGATCGCCTCGCTGCACGAGTTCGCGGCGATCGTGCCCGTGTCGGCGGAGAAGGGCACGCAGGTGAACGCTCTCAAGGAGGAGGTCGGCAAGCTCCTCCCCGAGGCACCCCCGATGTACGGCGCGGACGAGCTGACCGATCGCGACGAGCGCTTCCTCGCGGCGGAGTTCATCCGCGAGAAGATCTTTCGGCTGCTGGGCGCCGAGGTGCCCTACGCGACGGCCGTCGGCATCGACCGCTTCGAGCACGACGGCCCGGTGCGCCGCATCTTCGCCAGCGTCTACGTCGACAGGGCGTCGCAGCGGGCGATCCTGCTCGGCGCCGGCGGCGAGCGCATGAAATCCATCGGCGCGGCGGCGCGGCGCGACCTCGAGACGCTGTTCGGGGGGCGGGTGTACCTCGAGATCTGGGTGCGCGTGAAGAAGGGCTGGGCGGACGACGAGGCCGCGCTCCGGCGGCTCGGGCTGTAGCCGCGATGGCGACGCGCTCGCTGCCGGAACGTCGCGACGACCAGCCTGCGTTCGTCCTGCACGCTTACCCGTACAAGGAAACGAGCCTGATCGTCGAGGCGTTCACGCGGGACCACGGGCGCGTCGGGCTGGTCGCCCGTGGCGCGAAGCGACCGCGCTCGGAATTGCGCGGCCTGCTGCAGGCGTTCCAGCCGATCACGGTCTCCTACGCGGGGGCCGGCGAACTGAAGACGCTGGCCAAGGCCGAGTGGCGCGGTGGCGTGCCGCTGCCCTCGGGACACGCGCTCCTGTCCGGCTTTTACCTGAACGAACTGCTGCTGAAGCTGCTGCCGCGCGAGGACCCGCACCCCGGACTCTGGGACGACTACGAGGCGGCGCTGCGCGCGCTCGGAGAGGCCGTGGCGCCGGTCGGGCAGGCGGCGGTGCTGCGGCACTTCGAGGTCGGACTGCTCGCCGCGCTGGGCTACGCGTTGCCGCTGACGCGCGAGGCGGGCGGTGGCGCGGTGATCGATCCGGACGCGCGGTACCATTACGCGTTCGACGCAGGGCGCGCGGCCGTTCGCGGCCGAACCGGGCGCGCGATGGCCCGTGGTGCGCGGCGCGACGCTGCTCGCCCTCGCCGAGTCCCGCTATCCCGACGCCGAAACCGCGGCCGAGGCCAAGCGCCTGATGCGCGACATCCTCGACCATTACCTCGACTCCCGACGCATCGAGAGCCGGCGCATCGTCGCCGACCTGCAGGCCCTCGACGGCGAACGCTGAAGGAACGTGACGTGTCCATGATCGAGCTGGGCGTGAACATCGACCACGTGGCGACGATCCGTCAGGCACGCCGCACCTGGGAGCCCGACCCGGTGTGGGCCGCCGTGGAGGCGCACCTGGGCGGCGCGGACGGCATCACCGTGCATCTGCGCGAGGACCGCCGCCACATCCAGGACGAGGACGTACGCCGGCTGCGCGAGCTCACGCACATCAAGCTGAACCTCGAGATGGCGGGCACCGAGGAGATGGTCGGCATCGCCTGTCGGCTGAAGCCGGAAATGGCGATGCTCGTGCCCGAGGGTCGCCACGAGATCACCACGGAGGGCGGTCTCGACGTCGCCGGACAGGAAGCGAGCCTCAAGGGTGTCGTCGCGCGTCTCGCCGACGCCGGCATCGTCACCAGCGTGTTCATCGACGCCGAGGAGCGCCAGGTGGAAGCCGCGGCGCGCATCGGCGCGCGCGTCTGCGAGATCCACACGGGACCCTACGCGCACGCGTTCCACGCGCGCGGCCGCGATCCGGAAAGTCCCGCCGTCGTCGCCGAACTGCAGAAGATCCGCAAGGCCGGCGAAATGATCCGTGGCCTCGGCATGCGCTTCAACGCCGGCCACGCGCTCAACTACTTCAACGTGCAGCCGGTGGCCGCGCTCCCCGGCGTGCGCGAGCTCCACATCGGCCACGCGATCGTGTCGCGCGCCGTGTTCCTCGGCCTGCGCGAGGCGGTACGCGAGATGAAGCGTCTGATCCGCGAGGCCGCAGCGGAGCGCTCGCCGTGACGCCGATGGCCCGCGGCCCGGCGATGATCGGCATCGAGGGCCTCGAGCTCTCGGCGGCCGACCGCGAGCGGTTGCTCCATCCGCTGGTCGGGGGAGCGATTCTGTTCACCCGCAACTACGCGGACCACGCGCAGCTCGCGGCGCTGGTCGGGTCGATCCGGGCGTTGCGCGATCCGCCGCTCGTCGTCGCCGTCGATCACGAGGGCGGGCACGTGCAGCGCTTCCGCGACGGGTTCGCCGAGATCGCCCCGATGCGCACGCTGGGCGAGCTCTGGGACCGCGACATCGCCGCGGCGACGCGCGCGGCGACGCGCGTCGGCTGGACGATCGGCCACGAGCTGCGGGCGCACGGCATCGACCTCTCGTTCACGCCGGTGCTGGACCTCGACTACGGCGCAAGTGCCGTCATCGGCAATCGCGCCTTCCACCGCAATCCGAACGCGGTGGCGCACCTCGCGGCGGCGCTGCGCCGGGGACTCGCGGCCGCCGGCATGGCGGCGTGCGGCAAGCACTACCCGGGCCACGGCCATGTCGCGGCCGACTCGCACACCGACGTGCCGGTCGATCCGCGCCCGTTCGCCGCGATCGCCGGCGAGGACCTGGTCCCGTTCGCAGCGCTCGCGCGCGAAGGTCTCGAGTCGGTGATGGTCGCGCACGTGCGTCTACCCGGCGATCGACGACGTGCCGGCAGGGTACTCGTCGCGGTGGTGCACCGAGGTGCTGCGCGAGCGGCTCGGCTTCGACGGGCTCGTGTTCTCCGACGACCTCGGCATGGCCGGCGCGGCGACGGCGGGAGACCTCGTGGCCCGCGCCGATGCCGCCGCTCGCGCCGGATGCGACGTGATTCTCGCCTGCAACGACATGGCGGCGGCCGACGATCTGCTGGCGCGCTGGCGACCGCTGCCGGGCGCGGATCTCGCGCGGCGCTGGTCCCGGGTCGCGGGCCGCGCCGGCGGCGACTGCCCGGCCTGAACCGCGTCCGTTCCCGGCGCGGTCTCGGCGGCGCGCGCGTCAGCCCGGGCTGGCGGCGGTGCCCCGGTGCGGATGCGGCCAGCGGCCGCCGACCTTGCGCGTGATCTCCTCGGCGGTGTGCGCGACCACCGGTCCGAGTTGCCTGATGCGGGCGTCGGGAAGCCGCGAGATCGGTCCGGCGATGGAGATCGCGCCGAGGCACTCGGCGTGCTCGTCGTAGATCGGGCTCGCCACGCAGCGGGTGCCGACCAGGTGCTCGGCGTCGTCGAAGGAGAAGCCGCGCTGGCGAACGACGCGCAGTGCGGCCCACATCGTCTCGGGCGACGTGATCGTGTTGTCGGTGATGCGAGGCAGACCCTTGACCTTGAGGATCGCATCGACCTGTTCGTCGGGCAGCGTCGCGAAGATCGCCTTGCCGACCCCGGAAGCGTGCAGCGGTACGCGGCTGCCCAGCCGCACGATCGTGCGCATCGTCTCGCGGCACTGGACCTGGTCGATGAACACCGCCTCGGTGCCGTCCAGGATCGCGAGGTTGGCCGTCTCGCCGGCCTGTTCCATCAGCCGCCGCATGTAGGGATGGCTCTGCGCGACCCAGTCGCGCGAGGCGAGGAAGCTCGAGCCGACGGTGAAGGCGCCGAGACCGACGTACCACAGGCCAAGGTCGCCGGCCTGATAGATGTAGCCGGTCTTTTCCAGCGTCGCCAGGAGCCGGTGCGCGGTCGACGGTGCGAGCCCGACGCGCTGGCCGATGTCGGTGAGCGTCAATCCGCCCTCGGCACGGGACAGTGTCTCGAGGATCGACAAGCCGCGTGTCAGGCTCTGCACCTGGCCGGTGGTGGCGCCGGGCTTGCTGGGGGCACGGCCACGGCGGGGAGGGGCGCTGAAGCGGTGGGGCATCGCAACGTCGGTGGGGTCGCCCAGGCGGGGCGCATACGGCCGATCTTGCCACAGCAACCCTGAGGTTGCGGGCGATGAACGGCGCCGGTGTGCCACGAAAGCGACGACATTTGGTTGCGCTGCGTCAAACCTCCGTCAACGTTGCCGGTAACGCTCGCACTCGCGCGGCCACGCTGTTAGGATGTTTGCCGTTCTATCAAGAACAAGGGATGACACCCCCGCGCGGCCACCGGCACTTCCGGTGCCGCCGTGCGCCATTCGAGGAGGCAGTATGCATAGCAATCGTCGTGATTTCGTGAAATCGTCGGCGGCGCTCGCCGCGGCCGCGGCCGTTGGCGGCTCGCTGCCGGCGTTCGCGCAGCAGAAGCAGGTGTGGAAGGCCTCGGACGTGCATCCGCTCGGCTACCCGACGGTCGAGGCCATCCAGCGCATGGGCAAGAAGCTGGAGACGCAGACCAACGGCCGCATCTCGATCCAGATGTTCCCGTCGATGCAGTTGGGCGGCGAGAAGGAGATGATCGAGCAGGCGCAGGTCGGCGCGCTGCAGATCGCGCGCATCTCGGTCGGCGCGATGGGGCCGGTGGTCGACGAGCTCAACGTGTTCAACATGCCGTTCATCTTCAAGGACGAGGCGCAGATGCGCCGCGTGATCGACGGCCCGATCGGCCAGAAGATGCTCGACGACCTGAGCGCCAGCCCGCAGAGCCGCCTGATCGCGCTCGGCTGGATGGATGCCGGCACGCGCAACGTCTATGCGAACAAGGCGTTCACCAAGCCGGCGGACCTCAAGGGCCAGAAGATCCGCATGATGGGCAACCCGATCTTCGTCGAGACGATGAACGCGATGGGCGGCAACGGCGTCGCGATGGGCTTCAACGAGCTCTACTCGGCGCTGCAGACCGGCGTGGTCGACGGTGCGGAGAACAACCCGCCGACGCTGCTCGCCCAGAACCACTACCAGGTGTCGAAGGTGTACAGCCTGACCGGCCACCTGATCATCCCCGAGATCTTCGTGTTCTCGAAGCGCACCTGGGACACGCTGTCGAAGGAAGACCAGGCGCTGGTGCGGAAGCTGTCGCGCGAGGCGCAGCTCGAGCAGCGGCAGCTCTGGGACGCCTACACGAAGGAGGCCGTCGACAAGCTCAAGGCCGCCGGCGTGCAGTTCGTCGAGGTCGACAAGAAGGCGTTCTTCGATGCCACGCAACCGGTGCGCGACAAGTACGGCGCGAAGTACGCCGCGCTGCTGAAGCAGATCCAGGCCAGCTGACCACTCGCCGGCGCAGAACGCGCGGGCCGGGATCGAACCCGGCCCGCGCGTTCGCGTGCCCACTGCCATGACCGCCAAACAACGCTATGTGCAGGCGATGGAGTGGCTGTACAAAGCCTGCATCTGGATCTCCGGTGTAGCCTTGGTCGTGATCACGCTGGTGATCCCGTACGGCGTGTTCATGCGCTACGCGATGAACTCCCCGTCGAGCTGGCCGGAGCCGTTCGCCGTGGTGATGATGGTGATGTTTTCCTTCATCGGCGGCGCCGCCGTCTACCGGGCGGGGTCGCACATCGCCATCCGGGCACTGGTCGACAACGTCGGTCCGAAGTTGCGCAAGGTGCTGGAGTGGGCGACCGAGGCCTGCCTGATCTTCTTCTGCTTCTTCATGGTGTGGAAGGGCTTCGACCTCGTCGTGGCGACCTGGTATTCGTCGATCGCCGAGTTCCCGGGACTGTCGGTGGGCGTCGTCTACATGCCGATCCCCATTTGCGGGGTGCTGCTGCTGCTGTTCATCGTCGAGCGCATCTGGTGCGGCGATCCCCCCAAGACGTCGTACATGTTCCGCGACGACCCCGAGGCACTGGAGTAGACGATGGACGCACTCGTCCTCATTGGCTCGTTCGCCGTCCTCGCCGCCATCGGCGTGCCGCTCGCATTCTCGCTGGGGCTTTCGGCGCTCATCGGCGCGCTCTGGATCGACCTCCCGACCGAGGCGATCATGCTGAAGATCTCGGACGGCACGGACGACTTCTCGCTGCTGGCGATCCCGTTCTTCGTGCTGGCCGGCGCGATCATGGCCGAGGGCGGGATGGCCTTCCGGCTGATCAACCTCGCCAAGGTACTGGTCGGCTGGATCCGTGGCGGCCTCGCCATCGTCAACATCTTCGCCTCCACACTGTTCGGCACGATTTCCGGCTCGTCGGTGGCGGATGCGGCGTCGGTCGGCTCGATCATGATCCCGCAGATGGTGCGGATGGGCTATCCGCGCGTCTTCGCGGTCAACCTGACGATCTGCGGCTCGGTGCAGGCGGTGCTGATCCCGCCGTCCCACAACGCGGTGATCTACTCGATCGCCGCCGGCGGTTCGGTGTCGATCGCGCACCTGTTCCTCGCCGGCATCCTGCCCGGGGCCCTGTTCGGGCTGTGCCTGGTCGGGCTCGTGCTGTGGACCGCCCGGCGGCAGGACATGCCGAAGGCCGAAAGCGTGACGTTCCGCGAGTCGCTCAAGATCGCCGCGGACTCGATCTGGGGCCTGGGCACCGTCTTCATCATCCTCGGCGGCATCCTGTCCGGCGTCTTCACGGCGACGGAGTCGGCGGCGGTGGCGTGCGTCTACGCGTTCATCGTCACGATGTTCATCTATCGCGACTACAAGTGGAAGGACCTGCCGCGCCTCGTGCACAGGACGGTCAAGACGGTCGCGATGGTGATGCTGCTGATCGGCGTCTCGGCCGCGTTCGGCTACATGATGGCGCTGATGCAGATCCCGGCCCAGGCCACCGCACTGTTCCTCGAGATCACGAACAACAAGTACGTGATGCTGATGCTCGTGAACATCCTGCTGCTGCTGCTCGGGACGTTCATGGACATGGCGCCGATGCTGCTGATCTGCACGCCGATCCTGCTGCCGGTGGTCAAGGCGTTCGGCGTCGATCCCGTGCATTTCGGCATGATCATGATCGTCAATCTGGCGATCGGGCTGATCACGCCGCCGGTCGGCCCGACGCTGTTCGTGGGCTGCGCGATCGGCAACGTGACGATCGAGGAGGTCAGCAAGGAGCTATGGCCGTTCTACGCGGCCATGTGCGTCGCGCTGCTCGTCATCACCTACGTGCCGTGGTTGTCGCTGTGGATACCGAGCATGTACAAGCTATAGCGCGAGCGCGGCGGCCGGAAGGCCGCCGCGGCGCTTCTGCCGCCGCTGTCCCGTCTACGCAACGCGCGCCGTCACGGGCGTCCGCTCCCCGGCGATGTCGACCTCGCACGTCGCGTTGGCGAGCACGTCATCCGTGATCACCCGATCCATCCGCGCGTAACCCATCGCGACTGCCCGCCCCGCGGACCGGCTGTAGCCCGCGGAACTCAGTTCACCGACCGGCGTGCCGTCCACGAGGATCGGCTCTCCGCCCCAGGGAAACGCCTGAGGGTCATCGAACGTCAACGCGAGCAGCCGCTTCAGCAGTGGCTCGTCGCGTGCTTTCAGCAGTGCCTCGCGGCCGAGGAAACCTGGCTTTTCCAGCTTCACCGCGAAGCCCAGCCCTGCCTGCCAGGGCGTCTCGTCGGGCGAGAGCTCGGCGCCCCAGGCACGACGCCCGGCCTCGACGCGCAGCGCGTCGATCGTGTAGTAGCCCGCATCCATCAGCCCGAGCGCCGCGCCTTCACTCCACAGCGCGTCGTAGAGCGTCAGGCACTGCTCGACGGGCACGTACAGCTCGTAACCCGGCCCACCGACGTAGCTCATGCGTGCGGCGCGCACGCGCGCGTAGCCGACGTCGATGTCGCGCGCCGTCGAGAAGGGCAGTGCGGCCTTCGAGAGGTCGTCCGGCGAGAGCACGCGCAGCAGCGCCTCCGCCTTCGGCCCCATCACCGAGATCACCGACCACCCACCGGTGACGTCGACCAGCGCCGCGCGCTCGTCGGGCCGGATGTGGCGCTCGATCCACGCGAAGTCGCGTGTCGTCTGCGACGAGCCGGTGACGACGAAGAACTCGTGCTCGCCGACGCGGGTGACGGTGACGTCGCTCTCGAAGCCGCCGCGGCCGTTCAGCATCGGCGTGTAGACGATGCGCCCGAGGGGTACGTCCATCGCGTTCGCGCACAGGCGTTGCAGCACCGCGAGCGCGTCGCGGCCCTTCAGCACCAGCTTGCCGAACGACGTCTGGTCGAAGACGGCGACGTGCTCGCGGCACGCGCGCTGCTCCTCCAGCACGTGCGGCAGCCAGCCGGGCCGGCCGAGCGTCGGCGGCGGTTCGGCTGTGCCCGGCGTGAGGAAGTAGTTCGCGCGTTCCCAGCCGAGCTTGGTGCCGAACGCCGCACCCTTGGCCCTCAACCGGTCGAACAGCGGCGAGCGGCGCAGTGGGCGCGCCGACTGGAGCTCCTCGCGCGGCCAGCGCATCGCGTAGTGCAGTCCGAGCGTCTCGACGGTGCGGTCGGCGAGGTGGCGGCGGTTGCCGTGGAAGGGGGCGAAGCGGCGCACGTCGACATCCCAGAGGTCCACGGGCGCTTCGCCGCCGAGGATCCACTCGGCGACGAGCTTGCCGGCGCCACCCGAGTTGGCGATGCCCGCCGAATTGAATCCCGCGCACACGTAGTAGCCGGCGACCTCGGCCGCTTCGCCGAGGATGAAGTTGCCGTCGGGCGTGAAGCTCTCCGGACCGTTGAGCAGCATCTTCACCGGGGCGTGCTCGAGACACGGCGTGCGGTGGATGGCGTTGACCATCAGCACCTCGAACTGGTCCCAATCCTCGGGCAGCAGCTGGAACTCGAAGCCCGGCGGAATCGGGTCGACGTGCCACGGCTTCGCCGCCGGTTCGAACCCGCCCATCACCAGGCCGCCCACTTCCTCCTTGTAGTAGATGCACCCGTCGGGATCGCGGATCACCGGCAGGTCCGGCGTGACGCCGTCGATCCGGTCGGTGACGAGGTAGAAGTGCTCGGCCGCATACAGCGGCACGTTGACGCCGGCCAGGCGCCCGAAGGCGCGCGCCCACTGCCCGGCGCAGTTGACGAGCGCTTCGCAGCGGATCGAACCCTCCTCGCCGTCGCGCCGCCAGCGCACGCCGCCGACGCGGCCGTCACGCACGTCGACGCCGGTGACCGCCGTGCCCTCGAGCAACGTCGCGCCGCCCGTGCGGGCGCCCTTGGCGAGCGACATCGTGAGGTCCGTCGGATTGGCCTTGCCGTCGCCCGGAATCCACACGCCGCCCGCGAGGTCGTCGGTGCGCAGGATCGGTGCGATGCGCGCGATCTCGGACGGCGCGACGAATTCGAACTCGATGCCGAAGCTCCGCGCGCGCGCCATCTGGCGCCGCATCAGCGCGAGCCGCTCCGGGGTCTTGGCGACGTTCAGCGAACCGCACTGCTTCCAGCCGGTGGCGAGCCCGGTCTCGCGCTCGAGCGCCGCGTAGAGGTCGATGCCGTAGCGGCTCATGCGGGTGGCGTTGCGCGTCGCGCGCGTCTGGCCGACCAGCCCTGCGGCGTGCCACGTCGTCCCGCAGGTGAGGCGTCCCTGCTCGAGCAGCACCACGTCGCGTACGCCGAGCTTCGTCAGGTGGTAGGCGGTCGAGCATCCGGCGATGCCGCCGCCGACGATCACGACGCGGGCGTGGGTGGGCAGGGTCGGGTACACGGCAACCTCCTCAGAACCGCAGCGCGGCCACGCCGGCGGCGACGCTCGCCGCACCCGCCAGGCGCCGCCAGCCGAAGCGCTCGTTCAGGAACACGGCGCCGAGGATCGCGGCGAACACCACCGACACCTCACGCAGCGCGGCGACGACCGCCACCGGAGCGCGCGTCATCGCCCACAGCGCGATCGCGTACGCCGCGACGCTGGCGGCGCCGCCCAGCATCCCGCGCCGCCAGCGGCGCAGCAGGTAGCGGCTCGCCTCGCCGCGGTTTTGCCACAGGATCCACCCCACGAACGGGATGCCCTCGAGGAACATCAGCCAGAAGGCGTACGACCACGGGTTCCCGGCGGCGCGCGCCCCGGCGCCGTCGATCAGCGTGTAGGTGGCGATGATGGCGGCGTTGGCGACGGCCCAGCCGACGGCCGACGCCGTGTGGCGGCCGCTCGCAAACCACGCGATCAGCATGATCCCGCCGGAGATCAGCGCAATCCCTGCGATCGCGTTCGGGCGCAGGTGCTCGCCGAGCACGGCGACGCCGGCCAGCGTCACGAGGAGCGGTGCGACGCCGCGCATCAGCGGGTAGGCGAACGACAGATCGCCACGGCGATAGGCACCGGCCAGCGTCACGTAGTAGCCGAAGTGCACGAGCATCGAGGCGAGCGCGAACGGCCACGACGCGGGCGCCGGGAACGGCACGACGAGCACCAGCGGAGCGCAGACGATCGTCGCGCCGGCGACGATCAGCGCGGTGTCGAGCATCGGCTCGCCGGACGCGGACTTGAGGAGCGCGTTCCAGAGTGCATGCAGGAAGCCCGCGGCCAGCACCGCGAGCGTCACGCCGACCGGGATCTCGGCTGCGGGCAAGGGCAACGGTCAGACGACGCGTGGCGCGTCCCTGGGCCGCGGCGGATTCTCGTCGGCGAGGTCGCCTGCGTCGTCCGGCGGCGGCTCGATCAGGCGGGTGCGGGCGAGCACGCCGGCCTGCTCGAGGATCGGGTAGGCAACCGTGCAGAAGTGGGAGTTGATGCGGCGCAGGTCGGAGATCAGGTCGAGGTGGAGCGAGGAGGTCTCGATGCTCTCGATCGTATTGCCGGCGAGGCGGGCGAGGTGCGCCTCCGCGTACTTCCGCTCGAGGTCGCGGAACAGCACCTTCTGAGAGAGCAGCTCGCGGGCGCTCTTGTCGTCGCCGTTCAGGAACACGCTGGTGGCGAGCCGCAGGTTGCCGACCAGCCGACCGTGCAGGTCGGCGATCTCGGTGACCCCGGCCTCGGAGAAGCTGCGGCCCTTGTCGATCTTGCGCTCTACAGTGTCCTCGAGGATGCGCTCGATGATGTCGCCCACCTGCTCGAGGTTGATCGTGAACGACACGATGTCCGCGAGGCGCCGGCTTTCGCGCTCCGTGAGCGCCCCGCGCGAAGCCTGCGACAGGTACAGCTTGATCGCCGTGTAGAGCTTGTCGACGACGTCGTCCCGCTTCGACAGGCGCGCGGCGAGATCACGGTCGTTGTCGCGGAGCACGGTCATCATGCCGCGCAGCATCTCCTCGATGATGTCGGCGATGCGCAGCGTTTCACGCGCGGCGTTGCCGATGGCGAGTGCCGGCGTGTCCAGTGCGGAAGGGTCGAGATGCCGCGGCCGGGACGGATCGTCGGTGGCGGGTGGGGACGGCAGCAGGCGCTCGGCGAGGCGCGCGATCGGGTTGGTGAAGCCCAGGAACAGCACCGCGAGGATCAGGTTGAACGCGAGGTGGAACAGGACCACTGCGTTGGCCGGCGAGAGCCCCGTCCGCGGCACGAGCGCCGCGACGTGGCCGATGAGCGGGATCGCCAGCGCGCAGCCGATCAGCTTGAACAGGAAGTTGCCGAGCGTGACCCGTCGCGCTTCGGATTCTGCCTGCAGCGTGGACAGCATGCCGAGCAGACCGCTGCCGAGGTTCGCGCCGAGCACCAGTCCCAGCGCCACGGGCAGCCCGATGATGCCGAGCGAGGCCAGCGTCGCCACGAGCAGCACGACGGCGAGGCTCGAGTACACGACCACCGCGGCGATGGCGGCGACCAGCACGTCGAGGAGCACGTCGCCGGTCAGCGTGGAAAACAGCACCTTGACGCCGGCGGTGTCGACCATCGGCTGCGTGGTGGTGCGGATCCACTGCAGCGCGAACATGATCAGGCCGAGGCCGATCAGGATCCGGCCGAAGCGCCCGTACGGCGTGTCCTGCTGGCGCAGGTAGAGCGTGACGCCGGAGACGATCAGGATCGGCGCGAGCCAGTTGAGCTCGAGCGACAGCACGAGCGTGACGAGCGACGTGCCGACGTCGGCCCCGAGCATCACCGCGAGCGCAGGCGCGGTGGCGATCAGTCCCTGGCCCGCGAACGCGGCGACGATCAGCGCGGTCGCGGTGCTGCTCTGCAGGAGGCCGGTCACGGCAAGTCCCGCGAAGAACGCCGTGCCGCGGTGGCTGACGCTGCGGCGCAGCAGGCGGCGCAACGGCCCGCCGTAGAGCCGCAGGATGCCGGCGCGCACGTTGTGCGTGCCCCAGACGAGCAGCGCGACGCCGGCCAGCAGGTTGAGCAGTGTCTGCATGCTCTACGCTGCCGGGCCGGCTGCCACGGCGGCAAGCGCGGCGTCGAGGATCTCGAAGGCCCGATCGAGGTCGGCCTCGTCGATCACGAGCGGCGGCGACAGCGTGAGCACGTTGCCCTGCCCGACCTTGAACGAGAGCCCGCGGGCGAGGCACTCGTACATCGTACGCTCGGCCTCGTCCCGTGCCGGCGTGCCGTCCGCGTGCGCGAGCTCGATCGCGAGGAGCAGGCCCAGCCCGCGGACCGCGCCGACCAGCGGGTGCGCGGCGCGCAGTGCGTGCATCCGGGCGAGGGCGCGCTCGCCGAGCCGCCGCGACCGCTCGCACAGCTGCTCGCGCTCGATCACCTCGAGCGTGGCGAGCGCTGCCGCGCAGCCTACCGAGCTCTTCTCGTGCGTGTAGTGACCGAGCGCGCGGTCGGCGGCGAGGTCGAGTTCGCGACGCGCGACGAGCGCCGCCATCGGGAACACCGCGCCGCCGAGGCCCTTGCCGAGCACGACCATGTCGGGCACGACGTCGTAATGCTCGAACGCGAACATCCTGCCGGTGCGGCCGAGCGCGATCGGCACCTCGTCGAGGATCAGCATCGCGCCGTGGCGGTCGCAGGCCTCGCGCAGGATCCGATAGTAGGCTGGCGGCGGAATCTGCACGTCGGTGCAGCGCACCGTCTCGACAATGACCGCCGCGACGTCCTCCTCCTTGTCCAGCACGTACGAAATGTACTCGGCGCAGCGCGCATCGCACGTGCCGGCGCAGCCGAACCGGCAGTCGCGCGGATCGCAGGGCGGCGCGTGCTCGGTACCCGGGAGCAGGGGCCCGATACCCTTGCGGAACGCCGCCTCGCCGCCGATCGAGATGGCGTCGAGCGACGCCCCGTGGAAGCTGTCCCACAGCGAGATCGTCTTGTGCCGGCCGGTCGCCACGCGCGCGAGCTTCAGTGCCATGCCGATCGCGAGCGTGCCGCCGGGCGCGAACAGCACCTTGCCGAGCGGGTCGGGGGCGAGCGTCCCGAGCTTCTCGGCGAGCTCGACGGCGTAGCCGTTGGTAAAGCGGCGCGGCGAGAACGGCAGCGTGTCGAGCGCCCGCTTCACCGCGGCGACCACGTGCGGGTGGCGGTAGCCGACCTGATGCACGTTGTTGCCGTGGAAGTCCATGAAGCGCCGGCCCTCGACGTCCGTGAGCCAGATGCCCTCGGCTTCGACCAGCGCGTCGAAGCAGGGCGTGGACAGCGACTGGTGCAGGAACCCCGCGCCGTCGCGCTCGAGCAGCGCGCGCGTCGCGGGACCGACGTGGCGCGCCTCGAACTCGCGCCGGCGGGGCGATAGGTTGACGTCGCCCTCGGCAGAAACATCTGCCAAGAAAGTAGGGTCAGACTCGACTTTTCGCGAGCCGGGCGCGCCTGTCGCAGGCGATTCGTGAAAAGTCGAGTCTGACCCTACTTTCACCACGGCAGCGAGTACGTCTTGACGTTGGTGAAGCTCTTCATCGCCTCCTGCACGCCTTCCTTGTGGCCGAGGCCGGAATCCTTGATGCCGCCGAAGGGAGTGAGCTCGAGGCGATAGCCGGGCACCTCGCGCACGTTGACGGTGCCGACGTGGAGCTCCGCGACGAAGCGCGTCACGTAGTCGAGCCGGTTGGTGCACACCGACGACGACAAGCCGTAGGCCGTGCCGTTGGCGATGCGGATCGCGTCCTCGATCGTGTCGAAGCGGATCACCGGCGACACCGGTCCGAAGGTCTCGGTCCTGACGACGTCCATCGCCGGGTCGACGTGGTCGATCACAGTCGGTGCGTACAGCGCTCCCTGCCGGACGTTGCCGGCGAGGAGCTTCGCGCCGTGCGCCACGGCGTCGTTGACCCGGCTCTCGCAGTGGATCGCCGCCGCCTCGTCGATCACCGTGCCCATGTCGACCTCGGGGTCCGCCGGATCGCCGTGCCGCCACGCCCGGGTGCGGGCGACGAGGCGCTCGACGAAGGCATCGGCGACCCGCGCCTGCACCAGCATGCGCTTGACCGCCGTGCACCGCTGGCCGGAGTTCTTGTACGAGCCGGCAGCCGCAAGCGTGGCGGCCTCGTCGAGGTCGGCGTCCTCCATCACGATGATCGGGTCATTGCCGCCGAGCTCCAGCACCTGCCGCTTGTAGACGGCCTTGCCCGCGATGTACTTGCCGACGGCGACGCCGCCGGTGAACGTGACCAGGTCGACGTCGGCGTTGGTCAGCATCTCGTCGGCGATCTCCCGCGGGTCGCCGGTGACGACCGCGAACATCGCCGGCGGCAGCCCGGCCTCGTAGAGTACGTCGGCAAGCAGGAGCGCCGTCAGCGGCGTTTTCTCGGAGGGCTTCAGCACCATCCGGTTGTTGGTGGCGATCGCCGGCGCGACCTTGTGCGCGACCTGGTTCAGCGGGTGGTTGAACGGGGTGATCGCGCTGATCGCGCCCTGCAGCGGCTCGCGCAGCGTGTAGACCTTGCGCGACTTGCCGTGGGGCGTCAGGTCGCAGGAGAACATCTGGCCGTCGTCGACGAGCGCCGCGTTGCCGGCGAACGTGAACACGTCGCAGGCGCGGCCGACCTCGTAGAGCGTGTCCTTCTTGCAGAGACCGCTCTCGGCGGTGATGAGGTCCGAGATCGCATCGGCGCGGCTCCTCAGGATCTCGGCAGTGCGGTAGGCGATCCGCGAGCGCTCGTAGCGCGTGAGCTGCGGGCGACAGGCGCGCGCCACCGAGAACGCGTGGCGCACGTCCTCCACCGTGCCCTTCGGCACGGTTCCCACCACGGCGCCGTTCCAGGGATTGCGCACTTCGATCACGCGATCGCACCCGACCCGCACGCCGTCGATGCGCATCTTCTCGCGCAGCACGTGACCGTGGCGCAGGCCCGAGAGTTCGTCCGGATTCATGCGTCGAGGTGGTTGAGCGCGAGATCGAACGCGTCGAAGTTGCGCCAGCGCCGGTAGGGCAGGTCGGCCGTCGCGCGATTGGCGAGGAGCGGCACCTGCTGCTCGGAGAGACCGCCGTGCGAGCGCAGCGGCGCGTCGAGCCCGGACAGGTCGTGCCGGTCGCGGCTCGTGCCGATCACCGACAGGCGCTCGGCAATGACTACGAGGTCGCCGACGCGGTCGGGCGGCAGCTCGAAGCGGTGACAGGCTTCGTCGCGCGTCAGCACCAGGCCGATGCCGGGGAGCGACTTGATCCGGACCGCTGCGTCCATCAGCCGGTCGGTGGCGAGGTAGACGGTCGCGAACGAGCCGAGCGCCCCGTGGTGCACGACGTAGGGATCGGTGATCGGCAGGATCACGCGGGTCGTACCGGCGCCGTACCAGTTGTCGAGCAGGTCCTGCAGGAACACGATGTTCGGCCGCCCGAATGCGTCGGTCTTTGCGTTCATGCCGTGGTCCGCGGTAACGACGACGGTCGCACCCATTGCGTCGAGGCGGCCGAGATAGCGGTCGATCATCGAGGTGAACGCGTTCGCCGCAGGCGTGCCCGGCGCGTGCTTGTGCTGCACGTAGTCGGTCGTCGACAGGTACATGACGTCGGGACGTTCGCGCTCCATCAGCGCGACGCCCGCCGCGAACACGAACTCGGATAGCTCGGCGCTGTAGACCGAAGGCACCGCCATGCCGGCGAGCGAGAGCACGTCGCCGATGCCGTTCTCGGCGACGGACACCTGGTCGGCCTGCTCCGACGAGAAGCGGATGCCCGAGAGCCCGTGCCCGAGCAGCGACCGGAGCTTGTCCTTGGCGGTGATCACCGCCACCTTCGCGCCGTGCTGCGCGAGGGCGGCGAGGATCGTCGGCGCGCGCAGGTAGCGCACGTCGTTCATCATCACCTCTGCGCCGGCCTCGCGGTCCCAGAAGTAGTTGCCGCAGATGCCGTGCACGGACGGCGGCACGCCGGTGACGATCGACAGGTTGTTGGGGTTGGTGAACGACGGCACGACGCAGTTGGCGGTGATGCAGGTGCCGCGCTCGCGCAGGGACGCGAGCCAGGGTGCCAAGCCCGCCTGGATCGTCTGGTTCAGGTAGTCGGGCTCGCAGCCGTCGATGCAGACGACGACGAGCGGGCGGGTGGGCAGCCGGTACTGGCGCCCGTTGACGGTGATGGGGGCGGAGTTCAGCGTCGTCTCCCGGAGGATCGGTGGGGCCGCCGTGGCGGCGTGTCGCCGGCGCCGGGCTCGCGGGCGAGACGGGCACGCTCGCGGCTCGCCAGCGCGTGCTCGCGCAGCAGCCTTGCTGCGCCTTCGGATTCGCGTGCCGCGATGCGCTCGACGATCGCGCGGTGCTCGGCGGCGGAGCGGGGCAGGTTGGCCGCATGGTCGAACGAGGCGCGGCGGAACAGCGCCAGCTCGTTGACGAGGCGCCGGTAGTGCTCGCGGAGCTTCGCGTTGCCGGCCAGACCGACGATGCAGTCGTGAAAGGCGAGATTGAGCTCGAAATAGCCGTCGGCGTCGCCGTGCCGCGTCGCCTCGTCCATCCGCTCGACCATCGCGGTCAGCGCCCGCACGTCCTCGGCGGAGGCGTGCTGGGCTGCCTTGCGCCCGGCGAACTCGTCGAGGAGCGCGCGCAGCTCGAAGATCTCGTCGGCCTCGGCGTCGGAGAGCTCGCGGACGTAGACGCCACGATTCTTCTCGAGGCGGACGAGACCGGCGGCCTCGAGCGCGCGGAACGCTTCCCGCACCGGACCCCGGGACACGCCGAGGCGGAGCGCAATGTCGGCCTCGTTGAGCTTCGACCCCGCGGCGAGCTCGCCGGCGAGGATGCGGTGGGTGAGCTCCCTCCCGACCAACGCCGGCAGCGAGTGCGACCGGACCATCGCGATCGGGTGGTCGTCGGGCACGGCGCGCGCGGATACGGCGGCAGTGCCGCCCCCTCCCGGAGGGAAACCATCCTCGACCATGTTGCGATTAGACGGTCGGGTTGTGTAGATTGTCAACAATCTGCAATCCGGCGGTGGTCAACTCGGTCGGTCTGCGCGTTCGGTGACGGCTGCATGACGCGCGGGCTCGATCACGTCGAGGTTGCGATCGCCGGAGCAGGGCGCGTAGCATCCGGCGGGTCGAGCGCGGCGGCGTTGCCGGCCACGCCCGCCGTCCCGCCGTTACCCGAACCCTAGGACAAGGAGAGTCGATGAACCCCGCACGAGGCTTCCGCTGGCTTGCTTCGATCGCTGCAGTCGCGCTCGCCGTTCCCGGCGCCGCGCTCGCGCAGAAGACCCAGCTCACCGTCTACACCGCGCTCGAGACCGACCAGATCAAGGCCTACAAGGAAGGCTTCGAAAAGGCGCAGCCGGATATCGAGCTGACGTGGGTGCGGGACTCGACCGGCATCGTCACCGCCAAGCTGCTGGCCGAGAAGGCGAATCCCAAGCTGACGTGGTCATGGGCCTGGCGGCGACTCGCTGGGCATCTTCGACAGACAAGGCATCTGATGCCTTACGCGCCCAAAGGACTGGCGATCAAGCGCAACTCGCGATCCGCGAGCGCCGCCAACCTGGGTCGGTATGGACGTCTGGTCTGGCGACGTCTGCTTCAACACCGTCGAGGCGGGCAAGAAAAACCTGCCGAAACCAGCGACGTGGACCGACCTGACCAAGCCGGTGTACAAGGGGCAGATCACAATGCCGCACCCGGCCGTGTCGGGCACCGGCTACCTCATGGTGGCCGCCTGGCTGCAGATGATGGGCGAGCAAAAAGGCTGGGCCTACATGGATGCGCTGCACCAGAACATCGGTGCCTACAGCCACTCCGGCAACGCTGCCGTCAGGCGGCGCCGGCGAGTACGCGCTGGGCCTGAGTTTCGAGTACCGCGCCAACAAGACCAAGCGCGACGGTGCGCCAATCGACATCGTGTTGCCCGCCGAGGGTCTGGGCTGGGACATGGAGGCCACGGCCATCGTCGCCTCCACCAAAAAGCCGGAAGCCGCCAAGGCGCTGGTGGACTGGGCCGTCACCCGCAAGGCCAATGAACTTTACGCCGCCAATTTCGCTGTCGTGGCTTTGCCGGGCGTGCAGGAAAAACTGGAATTCATCAACACGAATATCGAGAAGCAGCTCATCAAGAACGACTTCGAGTGGGCCGCCTCCAACCGCGAGCGCATCCTCGCGGAATGGAGGAAGCGCTACGAGGGCAAGGCTGCGCACAGGCGTCCGCCCCAATCCTGCAGGATCGGGCGTTCCGATCGAGGCACCTGTGCTGCGCATGCAGGGCATCGTCAAGCGTTTCGGGGCGACCACGGTGCGGACCGTGTGGATCTTGACATTGGCCCGCAGGAATTCGTCTGCCTGCTCGGTCCCTCGGGCTGTGGCAAGACCACGCTGCTGCGGGTGCTGTGCGGAATCGAGACCGCCAACGCGGGCGACATCACGCTTCACGGACGCGACATCACGGCACAGCCCGCCGCTATGCGGCGCTTTGGCGTGGTGTTCCAGTCCTACGCGCTTTTTCCCAACTTCAGCGTCGAAAACGTCGCCTACGGGCTGTGCGCCACCGGCGGGCCACCGCAGAGACCGGGCCCGTGAAATGCTCGATCTGGTGGACTTGGGCGGCTTCCGGATCGATTATCCGGCGAAGCTCTCGGGCGGCCAGCAGCAGCGTGTGGCGCTTGCGCGCGCGCTGGCGCCGCAACCGCAACTGTTGCTGCTCGACGAGCCGCTTTCTGCGCTGGATGCCCAGGTGCGCCACGCGCTGCGCTCCGAAATACGCCGCGTGCAGCAGCGGCTTCGCATTCCCGCCGTGATGGTGACGCACGACCAGGATGAGGCGCTGTCCATGGCCGACCGGCGTGGTGATGCACGACGGCCGCATCGAACAGTGCGGTTCGCCGCAGGAGGTGTACGAGCGCGCGGCCTCGCCATTCGTCGCGACCTTCCTCGGACGGGTCAACGTGCTGCCCGCCGCCGCGCTCGGCGCGGGCCGCTACCGGGTCGGCGAGGCGGAGCTCGCGCTGCGCGCCGACGGCTTCGCACCGGGCGAGGCGGTGAAGATCTACCTGCGGCCCGAGGACCGACACATCGAAGGCGACGTCGCGGCGATGCCCAACTACCTGGCGGGGCAGGTGAGCCGCATCGACTACCTCGGCACGTTCTGCCTGGCCGAGATCGCGTGCCCCGCACTGGGCAGTCGGTCGCGATCTCCATGTCGCTCAACCAGCTGCACGACCTCGGCGTCCGCGAGGGCGCGCCGTTCGGCTTCGCGCTGCGCGACGAGCGGGTCCGGGTGTTTCGCGCGTGACGGCTGCCGCGCACCCGCTGGTGGCTGCCGTACCGGCGGCCGGCGGGCAGTGGCGCGAGGCGTTGGCCGCGCGCGGCGGCATCGTCTTGCTCGCCTCGGCCTTGTTCGTGTTCCTGTCGTTGCCGCTGGCGATGATCCTGGTGCGGAGCTTCCAGGACAAGGACGGCACGTTCGCCGGGCTCGTCAACTTCGTGCGCTACGTGCAGACCCCGGCGCTCGCGCAGTCGACGTGGAACACGCTGACGTTCGCGTTGCTCGCGACGTCCATAGTCGTGCCGCTGGCGTTCGTGTTCGCCTATGCGATCCAGCGCAGCTGCATTCCACTCAAGGGACTCTGGCGCTCGATCGCGCTGTTGCCGATCCTCGCGCCGTCGCTGCTCGCGGCGCTGTCGTTCATCTATCTGTTCGGCAACCAGGGGCTGTTCAAGGCACTGCTGCCGTGGCTGGGCCTGAAGGAGATCTACGGCCTGGCGGGCATGGTGCTGGCGATGGCGTTCTCGGCGTTCCCGCACGCGGTGATGATCCTGCTCGCGGCGCTGTCGCTCTCCGACGCGCGGCTCTACGAAGCGGCCGACGCGATGGGGGCGACGCGCCTGCGCAAGTTCCTGACCATCACGCTACCCGGTGCGAAGTACGGCCTCGTCTCGGCCGCGATGGTCGTGTTCACGATGGCAGTCTCGGAGTTCGGCGTGCCCAAGGTGATCGGCGGCAACTATCCGGTGCTCGCAATCGACATCTACAAGCAGGTGATCGGGCAGCAGAACTTCCAGATGGGCGCGGTGGTGAGCCTCGTGCTGCTGGTGCCGGCCGTGCTGGCCTTCGCCATCGACTCGGTCGTGCAGCGTCGCCAGAAGGCGCTGGTCGGCGCGCGCAGCGTCCCGTACGCGCCGCGCCCGGCGCGCGGCCGCGACGTGCTGCTCCTTGCGTTCGTGCTCGTCGTCTCCGCCTACCTGCTGCTCGTGATCGGCATGGCCGCCTACGGATCGGTCGTCAAGTTCTGGCCGTACAACCTGTCGTTCACCCTCGACCACTATCGCTACGGCTTCGAGGAGGCCGGCGTCGAGCACGCCTACCGCAACAGCCTGGTGCTGGCGACGCTCTGCGCGGTGCTCGGTGCGGCGGTGACGTTCGCCGGCGCCTACTGGGTGGAGAAGACGCGCGGCGCCGAGGCGCTGCGCCCGGTGATCCGCTTCCAGGCCATGCTGCCGATGGCCGTTCCGGGCATGGTGCTCGGCATCGGCTACATCCTGTTCTTCAACCATCCGGCGAACCCGCTGACCTTTCTCTACGGCACGATGGCGATCCTGGTACTGTCGACGGTCGTCCACTTCTACTCGTCGAGCCACCTGACCGCCGTCACCGCACTGAAGCAGCTCGACAGCGAGTTCGAGTCGGTGTCCGCCTCGCTCAAGGTGCCGTTCTACCGGACCTTCGCCCGTGTGACGGTGCCCGTGTGCCTGCCGACAGTGATCGACCTCTCGCGCTACTATTTCGTCAACGCGATGACCACGATCTCCGCCGTGGTATTCCTGTACTCGCCGAAGACCACGCTCGCTTCGATCTCCATCCTGCACATGGACGAGGCCGGTGCGCTCGGCCCGGCGTCGGCGATGGCGACGCTGATCGTCGGCACGTCGGCGGTGGTGACGGTGCTCTCGCTCTTTGCCGAGAGCATGCTGCTGCGGCGCACGCAGGCGTGGCGGCGCACCGGTTCGAACCGATGAGGTCGAGCGTGCGGGCGCGCGCACCTGCTTGCAACTCAAGGAGCCGACGATGAGTCTCGTGTCCCGCGATCCGATCCTGCTCACCCCCGGGCCGCTCACCACGTCGCTGCCGACGAAGGCGGCGATGCTGCGCGACTGGGGGTCGTGGGACGCGTCGTTCAACGCGATCACCGCACGCGTGCGCGGGCGGCTCCTCGCGGTCGCGAACGCCGCGGGCGACGCACGTCTGCGTGCCGATGCAGGGCAGCGGCACCTTCTCGGTCGAGGGTGCCGTCAACACGCTGGTGCCGCGCGACGGCCACCTGCTGGTGCTGATCAACGGCGCGTACGGCCACCGCATGGCCAAGCTCGCGACGATGATGGGGCGCCGGGTCACGGCGTTCGTCACTGCCGACGACGTGCCGACGACGCCCGCAGACGTCGACCGGCTGCTCGCGTCCGACGGCTCGATCACCCACGTCGGACTGATCCACTGCGAGACCTCGACGGGGATCCACAATCCACTCGAGGCGATCGCGAAGGTCGTCGCCGACCACGGGCGACGCCTGCTGATCGATGCAATGAGCTCGTTCGGGGCGCTGGCGATCGATGCGCGCAGCGTCGCATTCGATGCGCTCGTCGCCGCGTCGGGCAAGTGCATCGAGGGGCCACCCGGCATGGGCTTCGTGATCGCCCGGCGCGAGCCACTCGAGCGTGCCGCGGGCAACTCGACCTCGCTGGCGCTCGACCTCCACGACCAGTGGGCGTACATGGAGAAGACGACGCAGTGGCGCTACACGCCGCCGACACACGTCGTCGCCGCGTTCGACGCCGCGCTCGAGCAGTTCGTCGCCGAGGGTGGCCAGCCGGCGCGGCTCGCCCGGTACACGAGGAACTGCGAGGCGCTGGTCGACGGCATGGCCGCGCTGGGCTTCCGGCCGTTCCTCGACCCGGCCATCCAGGCGCCGATCATCGTCACTTTCCACGCCCCCGCCGATCCGCGCTACGAGTTCAAGGCGTTCTACGCGAAGGTGCGCGACCGCGGCTTCATCCTCTATCCGGGCAAGCTGACCGAGGTGGAGACGTTCCGCGTGGGGTGCATCGGGGCGATCGGGCCCGAGGAAGTGCAGCAGGCGGTACACGCGATCGCGGACGCGCTCGCGGAGCTCGGCATCCGCGACATCGGCAAACGCGCGCCCGCGCGCGCCGCGTGACGGGTGGGCGCTTGCCGTTTCTCGCGCGGCCGTCGATTCCCGTCTTGATCCGTGCAAAGGATACGTGACGAGACGTACCAAGGTGTCCCGGATCCGGTACGTGCTCTGCGCTTTACGTGCCCCGAAGGAGTCGCGGATGCGTGCCCGTTCACCTGGTCTCGATCCCGTTGCTTCTGCTGTTCGCTCTGCCTCTTGCCGCCCAGGACGCCGCGTGGGTCGGCGACGCCCGCAAGGTCGCCACCTCGATCCCGCCGAAGCTCCTCGCGGTACTCACCGAGGGGATAGGGAAGGGCGGGCCCGAGGGCGCGATCGGCGTCTGCAGGGACGTCGCCCCGCAGATGGCGAAGACGGCGTCCGCCGAGACCGCTGGGCGATCCGGCGCGTGAGCCTCAGGAACCGCGATCCGCGCGCGGTCCCCGACGCGTGGGAGCGCGCCGTGCTCGAGGACTTCGACCGCCGCACCGCGGCTGGCGAAGCGCCCGCGACGCTCGAGAAGGCGGAGCTCGTCGTCGTCGACGGCAAGCAGCACTACCGCTACATGCGGGCGCTGCCGGTGCAGCCGCTGTGCCTCAACTGCCACGGCGCGCCGGAACAGCTCACGCCCGCGGTCCGGCAGAAGCTCAAGGATCTCTATCC
Organism: uncultured beta proteobacterium; assembly: GCA_963765065.1. Classification (GTDB taxonomy): domain Bacteria; phylum Pseudomonadota; class Gammaproteobacteria; order Burkholderiales; family Casimicrobiaceae; genus VBCG01. The sequence continues at coordinate 291,640 of CAVXVH010000015.1, forward strand.
GGACGACACGGCCACCGGCTACAAGCCGGGCGATATCCGCGGCGCGATGACGATCCGCAAGCAGCTCTGAGTGCGGCGCGCGAGGCGCAAGCCGAGCGCAGGCCCGCAGGGCCCGTCGCCGCACGATGAGCCGCGGCCGACGCGCGACGGGGCGGGACACGCTAGCGGTCCAGGGAGGCCGCTCTGAGTGCGGCGCGCGACGGGGGACCACCCCAGCGGTGCAAGGAGTCCGTTCTGCATTGGTCGGGTTGGCGCGGCCTCGCCGTCTAGGCCGCGCCGCCCGCAGTCGGTCGAGCCGGTCCCAGCCCGGCGTGCCGCCCGGCACGTAGCCATGGCGCATCAGCCAGTCGAGGATCACCAGGCTCGCGTCGGCGGTGACGACTTCCGGACCGGACTCGTTCGCGGCGAGCTGCGCCGCCTCGTCGGGTGTGACCAGGCGGAACGCCGCGACCTCGCCGTCCTGGTTTGCGGGCACGGTATCGTTCGGCAGGTCGAGATCGTGGACGAAGATGGTTTCGAGTTGCAGTCCGTCGGGTTGCGCGCGGCGGATCTCGAGCGTGCCCACGAGACGTGCAGTGTGTGAGAGGGTGGCCGGCAGTCCGGCTTCCTCCCACGCTTCCTTCGCGACGGTCTCCGGGACGTTCGCGCCGGCGGCGATCCCGCCCCCGACCAGGTTGTCGAGCAATCCGGATCGATCGCCTTGTGCGGACTCCGGCGAGCGATCCACATCGCCGTGCTACCGTTGCGCCGCGTCGTGCCGTTGACGTGCGCGGCGAACGTGCGGATGCCGAAGTAGCGCGCCGCGGCCCGTTCCAACAGGAACAGCGGCGCGCCGTCGGGGTTGGCGCCCACCGCATAGCGCTCGTCGCGCCAGGCGCTCAAGCGGCCCTCGTCTGCCAGCGCCCGCGCCACCGATGCGACCGCGGCGGTGCGGGACGCCGCGTCGGTGAGACGTGGTACGAAACGAACTTTCCCGGCGCCGACGGCGAAGACGTCGGTGAAACGCGCCAGTGCCAACGCTCGCGGCGGGTCCAGTGCGCCCACGACGCGGCCGTCGACGACCCATGGCCACATCTCGCCGGTAGGTGGCGCAAGGACCACGGCCAGGCGGCGCACGATGCGGTCGAGGAGGGCGGCGTCGATCACGGCCGGATGCTACGGCTGCGCGCAGCGGCGTCCATGCGTCGGCGCACGGGACCGGCGGGCTGTGGGCTGATCGCCCACCACGATCAGCGCGGCGCGGGCGTGAGCGCGCGCCCGACCGCGGCGCGGATGATGCGCACGACGCGCCGGTCGTAGTCGGCCGGGAAGCCCCAGTAGCGCTTGCCGCTGGGGGTGGCCTGTGCGTCGAGCCCGCGCTGGTCGGGCGGGGTGTTGAGCAGAAACTGCACGAGCAGGTCGCCGCTGACCCAGGGGTCGTCGTACCAGAAGGCGTGCGAACGCGGTGGCAGGTTCGGGATGTCGTCGGGATCGACGTTGATGACGTCGAAGCGCAGTTCGTTCGACGCGTCGACGATGAAGGTCGTCTGCTCGGCGCCCAGTTCGCCCACGTCGGGTCGGCCGGCACGCGAACCGCGGGCGACCAATGCCGCGAAGCGCAGCACCGAGTCGTTCAGGTTGATCGACAGGCTCACGCGGTCGGTGATGTCGACGTAGGACTTCAGGTGGTCGACGAATTCGCGCGTGTCGATGTCGGGCGCGGCGAAGTAGATCTGTCCCAGCCGCAGGCGCTGGCGCAATTGCTCGCGCGACTCGCCCGGCCGGGGCGTGCCCAGCAGTGCCAGCGCGGGGCTCGTGACCTGCGCCCCGGCGCTGTAGGCCAGCACGCCGATCTTCGAGGCGTTGGTGTGCTCGGCCAGCAGCTCGAGGAAGCGCGCGAACGTGTCCACGGTCGCCGCGGCGGCGGCAACGTCGGTGAGGTAGCGCAGCAGCGATCCGGCCGACGGCCACATGAACGCGATCACCACCATGCGCCGGCCGGTGAAGTGGCGGAACTGGCTCGCCTGTGCCGAGGCGCGCGGCACGGTGTTGTTCGAACCGTGCACGTAGACCAGCAACTCGGAGTTCGGGCTGGCGGCGAGCGCCTGGTTGACCAGCGCGAAGAAGGCCCGGGTGTCGGGCGAATCCTTCACCTGCTGGTTCGCGTCGAGCGTCGCGATCTGTTCCAGCCGCTTCAGTTCGACGACCGGCCGCTCGTCTGGGTCGGCGCTGGTCGACAGCCGGTGCAGCGTTTCCCAGTCGAGCGTCTCGTCGCCGACCCGCACGTGCGCCACGCCCATGCGCAGCGTGTCCGCGGGCACGATCAGGTGGATCGGCTCCGGCTTCTCGATGAGCACGGCGCGGTTGGTGGCGTAGAACACCGGCACTTCGGTGCCCTCGAGCGTGGCGCCCGCCCGCTCGAACGGGTCGATGTAGCCGTCGACGAACGGCACGGGCGTGGGCATCAGGCGCACCGGCGATTGGCAAGCGGCTAGCAAGGTCGCCATCGCCAGGCCAACCAGCGGCCCGAGCCATCTCGGGTGTCGTCGTACAGCGGGGCCTTCGGCAACGGCACCCGGCGGGGCAGCAACGGAATCCATCCTGGCAACACCTCGGCTGTCGCGCGGCCCCGTGGCAAACAACGGCCGGGGGTGGATCGAATTCTACAGTCAGGCGCGCTGCAGGGTGGCGGTACGGCCCGCCGACGGATGCCCAAGGGGGCCTCGACGACGACGCGCGCGCCAGCGCGTCGAGGTCGTGTCATGCAGGTTGGCGCCGCCTCGCGGGAGCGCTCCATTATCATCGGGGGTTGCAAACGCAGGCAAAAGACGGAAACGGGCACTCGATGACCGCGCACATCCTCGACGGCAAGGCCGTCGCCGAAAAGACCACTCGCGAAATCGCCGCGAAGGTCGCCGACCGCGTCGCCGTTGGTCATGCGCCGCCCGGGCTCGCCGTGGTGCTGGTGGGCGAGAACGCGGCATCGCAGGTCTACGTGCGCAACAAGCGCCGCACGACCGAGGCGGTCGGCATGCGCTCGTTCTCGCACGACTTCCCGGCGACGCTTCCCGAGGCCGAGCTGCTCGCCGTGATCGACCGGCTGAATGCCGATCCGGCGGTGCACGGCATCCTCGTCCAGTTGCCGCTGCCGTCGCACGTCGACGCCGAGAAGGTGGTGGAACGCATCGACCCGGTGAAGGACGTCGACGGCTTCCACCCCTACAACGTCGGGCGGCTGGTGCTGAAGTCGCCGACGCTGCGCCCGTGCACGCCCTACGGATGCATGCGTCTGCTGGCGGAGACCGGCGAGCCACTCGTAGGCAAGCACGCGGTGGTGATCGGCCAGTCGAACATCGTCGGCCGGCCAATGGCGCTCGAACTGCTGATGGCGCGCTGCACGGTGACGATCTGCCACTCCGCGACGCGGGATCTCCCGGGCATCGCGCGCCAGGGCGACATCCTGGTCGCAGCGGTCGGCAAGCCGCGCTTCGTACCCGGCGACTGGGTCAAGGAGGGCGCGATCGTGCTCGACGTCGGCATCAACCGCACGACGGACGGCAAGCTTGCCGGCGACGTCGACTTCGAGTCCGCGAAGGCACGTGCGTCGTGGATCACGCCCGTGCCCGGCGGCGTGGGACCGATGACGATCGCGATGCTGCTCGCGAACACGCTGCGCGCGGCGGAGCTGCAGGACGCCGCGCGGTGATGGTCACGCGCAGTCGACGTTGCCCTACGCGCCGGTGACCGACGCGAAGTCGCCGAACATCGAAAACAGCTTCGAGAACGCGGGCTTGGTCGCGATCGACTTCTCGATCACCTTCGCCCGATCGCCCGCGGCAAGCGCGGCCTTGACTTCGGCCAGCGTGCGCGTCTCGACGTCGATCTGCGCCTGCACGGCGGCGAGCTTCTCGCCGGCCACGCCGTGCTGCGCTGCGCGGGCGCGGTTGGCGAGCACGTCCTGCCAGGCACGGTCGGCCGCGTCGTAGGCGAGCCGTACCGCGGCGAGGTCGGCGTCGGAGAGCGTCGCCGGCGTCTTTCCGACGATCGCGCCAACCAGCTTTTCCATCGCCGAGTGGAAGGCCGTCAGGTCGTCCATGAAATAGGGCACCTTGGCGCCGCGCCGCAGCGTGTACTGCGCCTCGCGCACGCGCTCGAGGTCCTCGTGTGCATCGAGGTTCTTCCCTGCCGCGAGGTGCTTCTCGGCGGCGGCGACCGCCGCCTCGACCTCGCGGTCCGCGGCCATCCACGCGTCGGGCACGTAGCCGGCGGGTGCAGACGCGTAGGTGATGCGGAACCCATTCCACTGCGACCGCAGGCGCTCCATGGCGCGCTTCGATGCGTCCGGCTTCGGCTGGTTGGTGAGCGCGAGGGCCGGGATGTACGCGCGGTCGAGCGCGACCATGTCTTCGTGCAATCCTGCGCGGGCCGGCAGGGCGGCGAATGCGCAGAGCGCGGCGATGGCGAGCTTGAGGCGGGCTTTCATGAGGACTCCGTGGCAGGCGGCGAGGCGATGCGCGCACGTTAGCGCGCGGTCGCCGTCGCATGCTTGAGCACGGTCAATGCATACGCGTAACCGGATGTTTCGATATGTGTGCGCGCGCATGTGCGTCCCCGCGCGTACGGCGGCGCGTACGCACAGGCCCGCACGGCACTACGCGCTGCGCAGGTGCCAGGCCTTCGGCCGCGTGAACGTCCGGATGCCGTAGGTGGACAGCGTGAGGCCGATGCCCGAGTGCCCGACCCCCGACCACGGCAGCCGCGGGCTGACGCGGTCGCAGCAGTTCCAGTAGACGGTGCCGGCACGTATCTCCGCGAGGATGCGCTTGGCGCGCTTCTCGGCACGCGTGTAGACGCCCGCGGTGAGCCCGTACGGCGTGTCGTTCATCAGCGCGACGGCTTCCTCGTCGCCGGCGACGCGCTGGATGCCGATGACGGGGCCGAAGCTCTCCTCGCGCATCAGCGACATGCGGTGATCCGCATTGGCCACGACCGTGGGCCGGAACCAGTTGCCGCGCCGCTCGATCGGTGTGCCACCGGTGAGCACGCGGCCCCCCAGCTTGCGGGCCTCGGCCACCTGGCGCTTCAGCACCGCAATCTGGCCGGGCCGCGTCAAGGGGCCGATGTAGGTGGCCTCGTCCATCGGATCGCCGATGCGGAAGGCACGTACCTCGTCGACGAACGCGGCGACGAACGCATCGTGGATCGCGTCGGCGACGTAGATCCGCTCGACCGCGCAGCAGCTCTGGCCGTTGTTGTAGAACGCCCCGTCGGCGACGGCCGCCGCCGCGGCCTTCACGTCGACGTCTTCGCAGACGTAGATCGGGTCCTTGCCGCCCAGTTCGAGCTGCACCCTGATCATCCGGCGGCCTGCGGTCGCGGCGATCTTGCGTCCGGTCCCGTAGGACCCGGTGAAGAACACGCCGTCGACCGGCTGACGCAGCACGGCGGCGCCGGTCGCGCCTTCCCCGACGACCGGAGCGAAGACGTCCTCGGGTACGCCGGATTCGTGCAGCATCTGCGCGATGGAGAGGCCGGTGAGCGTCGCGTACTCGGAAGGCTTGTAGAGGACCGCGTTGCCGGCGATCAGCGCGGGCACGAACACGTTGCTGCCGACGAAGTACGGGTAGTTCCACGCCGAGATGTTGGCAACGACGCCGAGCGGCTCGTGGGTGATCCGCTCCTCCAGCTTGTTGTCGAGATCCGCGAGCACCGTCTCGCTGCGCAACGTGCGCTGCGACTCGGCGAGGAAGAAGTCCAGCCGCCCCGTGAGACCGTTGAGCTCGTTGCGGGACTGGCGGATCGGCTTGCCGACCTCCTCCGTAAGCGTGCGCGCGAGGGCCTCGTGCATCGCCGCGAGGCGCTCGCGAAACCTGGCGATCGTGGCGAGGCGCTTCTTGATCGGCAGGCCCGCCCAGTGCGGCTGGGCGGCGCGGGCGCGGTGGTACTTGGCGCGCACCGAGGCACTGGTGTCGATGTCGACGTCGGTGATGACGGCGCCATTTGCGGGATTGTGGATCTTCATGGGGGCGTCTAGAGCGCGAACTCGGCATCCTTGTGGCGGGTGGCGGTCGCGAGGAATTCGTCGAGGATCGGGGTGTCGTCGACGTACGACGTGTCCCCGGCGGGGTGGAACTCGGGATGCCACTGGACGGCGAACACGTACGACGGGCCGGTCCAGCGGATGGCCTCCACGATCCGATCCGGTTCGGACCAGGCCTCGACGACGAGGTTCCTGCCGAGCTCCTTCAGCGCCTGATGGTGGATCGAGTTGGTCTTGACGACCGACAGGCCGGGATAGAGCTTCGCGAGCCCCGTGCCGGGCACGATCGTGGTGGCATGGCAGTTGGCTTCGTAGATCGCCCAGTTGCGGTGGGAAAGGGCGTACGGTACCTGCGTGCCCAAGTCCTGCCAGAGCGTACCGCCCATCGCGACGTTGACGACCTGCGCGCCGCGGCACACGCCGAGCACCGGCTTGCCGCGGGCGATGAAGGCGTTGAGGAGCCCGATCTCGTAGTCGTCGCGAACGCGGTCGCCGGACCACTCGGGCCTCAGCGGCGTCTCGCCGTACGTCGCCGGGCAGACGTCCGCGCCGCCCATCAGCACCAGCCCGTCGAGCGCCTCCGCGTACGCGTCCAGCGTGACGCGACTGCCTTCGCGCCGGGTGTGGCCGTCGGGCGAGGGGATCATGAACGCGAGTGCATCGCGCTGCATCAGCCAGTGCGCGATGTTCTGCTCGATGTACTGCAGCGTCATCCCTTTGAAGATGGGACGCTCCGGGTCGGCGTGGAAGAACGACGCCGAGATGCCGATCTTCACCATGGTCACATGGCGGCGCGGAACAGCGCCTCGAAGTCGGAGGCGGTGCACGGCCGCGGGTTGGTCTGGTGGCAGAGGTCCTTGACGGCGATGTCGACCAGCGCCGGCAGGTCGGCCGCGGTGACCGCGCGCCCGCTCGAGCGCGCGGCCAGCGTCGCGGGGATGCCGATCGTGCGTTTGAGCGCGGCCAGGTGATCGACGAACGCCTGCGCACGCGCCTCGTCGGAGCCGGATCCGCCTTCCGGCGCGCTTGTCACCCGCGCGAGTTCCGCCATCTTCCCGACGGCGGCCGGCAGGTTGAAGCGCATCACGTGGTCGATCATGATCCCGTTGGCGAGGCCGTGGTGCAGATCGGCGACCGTCGAGAGCGCGTGCGCGCACGAGTGCACGGCGCCCAGGTCCTTCTGGAAGGCGATCGCCCCCATCATCGAGGCCATCAGCATGTCGGCGCGCGCGGCCCGGTCGTGGCCGTCGCGTACTGCCGCAGGCAGCGCGCGCGCCGCGATGCGCGCCCCCTCGAGCGCAATGCCGTCGCACAGCGGGTGGTAGGCCGGCGACAGGTACGACTCGACGTTGTGGGTGAGCGCATCCATGCCGGTGGCGGCGGTGACCGCCGCGGGCAGGTCGAGCGTCAGGTCGGGGTCGGCGAACACCGCACGCGCGAGGATCCTCGGCGAGAACACGATGCGCTTGACGTGGGTGTCGTCCTCGGAGATCACGCTGGAGCGGCCGACCTCGGAACCCGTGCCGGCGGTGGTCGGCACCGCGACGAACCACGGTGGGTGGTCGGGGATCGCGCGCACCTTGGGGTGGTCCCACGCGTACTCGATCGCGGGTCCGCCGGCGGTGCCGAGCACGCCGACGATCTTCGCCACGTCGAGCGCCGCGCCGCCGCCGAAGCCGATGACGCTGTCGGCAAGGTGCGCGCGAAATGCCGCACCGCCCGCGTCCGCCTGCGAGGCGGTGGGGTTGCCGTGCACCCCGTCGAACACCGCGACGTCGAGGCCCACCTGCCGCAACGCCTCGACGAAGCGCCTGGCCACCGGCAGCGCGGCCAGCATGCGATCGGTGACGACCAGCGGCCTGCGGCGTCCCTGCTCGAGCAGGTGCGGGCCAACGGCCGCAGCGGCGCCGGCACCGAAGTGGATGGCGGTGGGGAAGGCGAAGTGGTGCAGTGTCATGTCATTTCAGTCGCACGAAGCGCAGCTCGAGAATGTCGTTGGGCCAGATGACCGCGTCGACCGCCGGGCGCATCGCCCACGCCAGCGTGCGCCGGTAGAGCGGAATCAGCGGCAGGTCGGCGTGCACGATCGCCAGCGCGTCGGCAACGAGTTGACGCCGACGCGTGAGGTCCGGCTCGACCCGAATGGCATCGATGATCGCGTCGAGCTTCGGATTCGAGTAGCGGCCGGCGTTGAACGCGCCGAGACCGCCCTCCCCGAACGAGCGCACCAGCGCGTTGAGCAGCGGCCAGGCGTCGGTCGCGGGCGACCAGCCGACCTCGAAGAAGCTGGTCGTCGCCTGCGTGAGCTTCGGGAAGAACTGCGGCGCGGGGCTCGGCTGGAAGGTGACGCGGATGCCGACCTGCGCGAGCATGCCGGCGATCGCCTGGCACACCGCCGCGCGCCAGGCGATGTTCACGCAGTCGAGCGTGATGCCGAAGCCGTCGGCGTAGCCCGCCTCCTTGAGCAGCGCACGCGCGGCCGCCGGGTCGTGGGGCAAACGCTTCTCGAGCGCGGGCACGTAGCCCTCGACGAGCTTCGACACGTGCGAGCCGGTGGCCGCCGCCTGCCCGCGCAGCACCTTGGCGACGATCGCCTCGACGTCGATCGCGTGCACGATGGCGCGCCGTACGCGCAGGTCCTTGAACGGGTTGCGGCCCTTGAGGTCGGAGTGCTCGGGCTCGGCGCGCCACTGGTCGAAGCCGAGGTACTGCGTGCCGATGTCGGAGGTCTCGATCACCCGGAAGCGCCCCTCGCGCTTCAGCCTCGCCACGTCCTGGAACGGCGGGTCGAGCAGCAGGTCGACCTCCCCCGAGGCGAGCGCCGCGAGTCGCGTCGCATCCGACTGGATCACGAGCCAGGTCGCTTCCTCGACGTTGCCCCGCGGGCCCCACCAGCCCTCGTGGGCCACGAGCACCAATCGATTGTCGGGCTCGTAGCGCACCAGCCGATACGGCCCGGTGCCGTTGGCGTTGCGGACCGCGTGCGTCTCCTGCTTGGCGTTGAAGTCCTGCGGCAGCGTCACGCCATGGCGCGTCGCCCAGCCCTTGCTCATCATCCCGATCAGCAGGAACTTCTCCGGCAGCACGGCGTCCGGCGCCGCGAGCAGCACGTCGACGGTGAGGTCGTCGACGCGGCGCGCACCGGTGACTCCGCGCAACTGGAAAGCGCGCTGCGACGTCCTGGCGAGCGCGCGCTCGATCGAGAACACGGCGTCGTCGGCGGTGAACGGCGTGCCGTCGTGGAAGCGCACGTGCGGCCGCAGGCGGAACCGCCAAGTGCGCGGGTCGACCGCCTGCCACGACATCGCGAGTGAGGGCTCGAGCGCGAAGTCGCGGCCGCGGTTGACCAGCGACTCGTAGACCTGGGTGCTGATGCGCGAGTGGTAGAGGAGCGCGATCGCGTGCGGGTCCAGCGTCTGCGGGTCGAACGCGCTGGCGACCCTGAGCTTCGCGGCCCACGCGGGTGCGGCGAGCGCGAGCGTGGCCGCGGCAACCAATGTGGCGACGGCCCGGGTGAACAGCCGGCCGACTGGACGCGCCAAGGTACCGCCACGCGCTCGTCGCCCGTCGTCGTCCCCGCGCACGCGGGGAACCAGCGTCTCCGGGGATTCGACGACACTGGATTCCCGCATGCGCGGGAATGACGAGTACACGTAGAGGCGCGCCGGACGCGCCATCAGATGATCTCGAAGTAGCGCTTCAGTTCCCAGTCGGTCACCGCGTCCTGCCACTGCCGCCACTCCCACTCGCGGGTCGCCGCGAAGTGGTCGACGAACTCGTCGCCGAACCAGTCGCGGGCGGTGTCGGAGGCGCGGAATGCGCGCGTGGTCTCGATGAGCGTGCGCGGGGCGCGGGGAATCTGCTCGGCACCGACGTTCGTACCGTGGATCGGGGCCGCCGTGAGCTTCATCGCCTTCTCGATGCCGTGCATGCCCGCGGCGATGCAGGCGGCGAGTGCGAGGTACGGATTGACGTCGGCGCCGGGGCAGCGCGTCTCGAGGCGAGTGGACTTCGCCGCCCCCGGGATCACGCGGAAGCTCGCGGTGCGGTTGTCGATGCCCCAGGTCGGCTTGACTGGTGCCCAGAAGCCGTCGACCAGCCGCTTGTAGCTGTTGATCGTCGGCCAGAACATGGGCGCGAACTCGAGCAGCACGGCGATCTGCCCGGCGAGGTAGCGTTCGAAGGTCTTGCTCATCCCGGCGCGACCCTTGGCGTCGAAGAACACGTTGCGCTTGCCGTCGGAGAGACTCTGGTGCACGTGGCCGGAGCAGCCCGGGTAGCCCTGGCTCCACTTGGCCATGAAGCTCGGCATGATGCCGAAGCGCGCGGCGATTTCCTTGGTGCCGGCCTTGAACAGGATCGCGCGGTCGCCGGCGGTCATTGCATCGCTGTAGACGATCGCGGCCTCGTAGACGCCCGGTCCGGTCTCGGTGTGCAGGCCCTCGATCGGCACGCCGAAGGCCGCCATTTCCGCGAACAGCGCCTTGAAGTAGTCCTTCGCGTGGTGGGCACGCAGCAGCGAGTAGCCGAACATGCCGGGCGTGATCGGCTCGGGACCCACGCCCTTCTTGTCCGCCCACGACTGCGGCGTCTCGGCGAAGTTGAAGAATTCGAACTCCAGCGAGCACATCGGCGCCAGGCCGAGCTTGGCGGCCCGCGCGATCACCCGGCGCAGCACCTGCCGCGGGTCGAGCGGGTGGGGCGTCTCGCGGCCGCGCTCGTCGCGAACGAAGCTCGCGAGGAAGAAGTCGACGCCGTCGTCCCACGGCACGTTGCGGTGGGTGTCGAGATCGATGCGTGCGATCGCGTCGGGATACCCCTTGTGCCAGCCGGTGGACGTGGTGTTGTCGTAGCACTGGTCGTGGAGGTCCCAGCCGTAGACGACGTCGCAGAAGCCGAAGCCGCCTTCCACCGCCGACGCGAACTTGTCCTTGTGCACGTACTTGCCGCGCAGCACGCCGTCGATGTCGGACACGGCGAGCTTGACCCGATTGCCGGGCGAGGCGCGGACGGCTGCGAGTACTTCGCCGGCGGACGACGGCGTGGGCATGGACTGCTCCTCCTCTCGGCCGCTTCTCGATCGACACCGGAGGGCGAACGGCGGCTCGTCCGGGATTCTAATGGCTGCGATGGCAGAATGTCGCGACGTGCGCACTGCCGGACCTCCGGGGCCGCGCGTGGACGCCCCTCCCGATGCCCGTCCTGACGCTTCCCGCGCTCCTCGCGCTGCACTGTGCGGTGCTGCTGTTCGGCTTTGCGGGACTGTTCGGCAAGTGGCTCGCGCTGCCGCCGGTAGCAATTGTGCTCGGTCGCACGCTGGTTGCGGCGGCGGCGCTCGGCCTGTTGGTCGCGGCGCGGCGGCAGCGGGCTCCCTTCGTGGCCGGCCTCGCCGCCAACGGCATCGTGCTGGCCGTGCACTGGGTGGCGTTCTTCGAGGCGATCCGCGTCTCGACGATCGCGATCGGCCTGCTCGGCTTCGCATCGTTCCCGCTGTTCGTGCTGGTCCTGGAGCGCGTGATGCTCGGTCGTCGCTGGAACGGAGTGGAGGCGATCACCGCGCTGATGGTGGCGCTCGGGCTGGTCGTGCTGGTGCCGCGCTTCGACTGGGAGGATCGGACCGTGCAGGGGCTGCTCTGGGGCATCGTCGCCGGCTTCACGTTCGCGCTGCTGGCGGTGCGCAGCCGCCGCTACGCGGCGACGCACGCCCCTGTCGCGGTGGCCCTGTGGCAGAACGCCGTTGCCGCGGCCGTGCTGGTTCCGTTCGTCGTCGCGGGCGCCGCCGCCATGCCCGCGGTCACCGCGTACGACGTGATGCTGCTGCTCGTGCTCGGCATCGTGTGCACCGCGCTCGCGCACACGCTGTTCATCGGCAGCCTGCGGCGCGTGTCCGCGCACACCGCGAGCGTCGTCGCGGCGCTCGAGCCGGTCTACGGCATCGCGCTCGCGGTGCTGCTGCTGGGCGAGGTGCCGTCGCTGCGAACGCTCGTCGGCGCGCTGCTGATCGTCGGGGCGGCGTTGGTGGCCACGCGACGGGCCGCGTGAAGCGGGTTTGGTAGCATCGGGACATCGGTGCTGGGAGCGGAATGATGATCGTGGTGGTGATGGGCGTGTCGGGCTGCGGCAAGTCGACCGTCGGCCAGGCACTTGCCGGGAGTCTCGGCTGGAAATTTCTCGATGCCGACGACTTTCATCCGCCGGCAAACGTCGCGAAGATGGCAGCCGGCACGCCGCTCACCGACGACGACCGCTGGCCCTGGCTCGACCGCGTCGCCGGCGAGCTTCGCGCGGTGAACGCGGCCGGCAGCCACGCGGTGCTCGCCTGCTCCGCGCTGCGGCAGGCCTATCGCGACCGGCTGGCCGCTGCCGGCAACGTGCGCTTCGTGCACCTCGCGGGCGACCTGCCCACCATCGCGCAGCGGATCGAGGCGCGCCGGCATCGCTACATGCCGGCGTCGCTGCTGGCGAGCCAGTTCGCAACGCTGGAGCCGCCCGTCGACGCGATCGTCATCGACGTGCGCGAACCGTTGGCGGCGCAGGTCGACGCGATTCGGGCCGCGCTCGGCGACCCAGGGGGGATTTCGCGATGAGCCCGAAGGGCCGCCCGAGGGCGAATCAGCCCCGAAGCGCGTCAGCGCGGAGGGTAGTCGGATGAGCGACCGGAGTGAGCGCGAGGGACTCGCACCTTCGACGCTCGCCGGGCACCTTGGGCGCGACCCGGCGCGCTACCTCGGCGCGGTCAACACGCCGATCTACCGGGCCTCCACGATCCTGTTCCCGACGATGGCCGCGCTCGAGGCCGCGTCGCTCGGGCAGGCGCCGGAACCGACCTACGGACTGCACGGCATGCCGACGGTCACCGACCTGCAGGCCGCGGTCGCGCAGCTGGAAGGTGGCCACGCGGCGTTCGCCGTTCCCTCGGGTCTCGCCGCGACGACGCTGCCGCTGCTCGCGCTCGCCAAGCCGGGCGACCACGTGCTGGTGGTCGATTCGGTCTACGGGCCCACGCGCCGTTTCTGCGACCTGCACCTGCGCCGCTTCGGCATCGACGTCACCTACTACGACCCGCTCGTCGGCGCGGGCATCGCCGCGCTGCTGCGCCCGACGACGACGATCGTCTTCACCGAGTCACCGGGATCGCTGACCTTCGAGATCCAGGACATCCCCGCGATCGCCGCCGCGGCCCACGCGCACGGCGCCAAGGTGGTGCTCGACAACACCTGGGCAACGCCGCTCGGGTTCCGCGCGTTCGAGCACGGCGTCGACGTGTCGGTGCACGCGGCAACCAAGTACATCGGCGGGCACTCCGACGTGCTGCTCGGATTGATCGTCGCGAACGAGGCGACCGCAGCGGCGCTCTATCGCCTGTGGACCGACATGGGCGTCACCGCCTCGGTCGACGACTGCTTCCTGGGGCTGCGCGGGTTGCGCACGCTGCCCACGCGCCTCGCGCGGCACCAGGCGAGCGCGCTGGAAGTGGCGCGGTGGCTCGCCACGCGCGCCGAGGTGCGCGAGGTGCTGTACCCGGCGCTCCCCGGCGCGCGCGGCCACGCGCTATGGCGGCGCGACTTCCGCCTGGCCTCGGGCCTGTTCGGCATCGTGCTGAACCCGGTGTCGCGCGAGCGCATCGCGGCGATGCTCGACGGCATGCGCCTGTTCGGCATGGGTTGGAGCTGGGGCGGCTTCGAGAGCCTGGTCATACCGACGTGGCCCGAGCGCGTGCGGACCGCGACGCAGTGGAACCCGGGGGGGCCCGTGCTGCGGCTTCACATCGGGCTCGAGGAGCCGCGCGACCTGATCGACGACCTTACCGCGGGCTTCGCGCGGCTCACGGCGTGATCGCCGGGCTGCCGAGATAGACGGCCTGCACGCGGGCATCGGCGCGCACGGCGTCGGGCGTGCCGGTGGCGATGATGCGGCCGCGGTCCATCACGATCACGCGGTCGGCGTGCCCGAACACGACGTCCATGTCGTGCTCGGTGAACAGCACCGCCACGTGCGAACGGCGCGCGAGGTCGGCCGCCGCCGCCATCAGCGTGCCGCGGTCGCGCGGCGCCATCCCGGCGGTCGGCTCGTCCATCAGCAGCAGCTTCGGATTGCCGGCGAGCGCGAGCGCCAACTCGACGCGCTTCACGTCGCCGTAGGGCAGCGTGCCGCAGTGGCGGTCGGTGAGCGCCTCGATGCCTGCGCGTGCCAGCAGGGCGGCGACTTGCGCGCTTCGCGCCCCTGCGCCACGGCCCGCCAGTGCGTTGCCGTCGCCCGCGTGCGAGGCGAGGGCCAGCTCGACGTTCTCGCGCACCGTCATCGAGGCGAAGGTCGCGGCGACCTGGAACGTGCGGCCCACGCCGGCGAGCGCGATCTCGCGGGGAGTACGTCCGGTGATGTCGACGCCGGCGAGCATCACCGTGCCTTCGTCGGGCACGAGCTGGCCGTTGATGCAGTTGAAGCAGGTCGTCTTGCCGGCGCCATTGGGCCCGATCAGCGCCACGAGCTCGCCGGCGGCGACGTCGAACGACGCGCCGCGCACGGCGTGCACGCCGTCGAACGACTTCACCAGGTTGCGGACCGAAAGGACGGCTTGCACGGACACTGGACTACCCTCCGCGCTAACGCGCTGCGGGGCGGATTCGCCCTCGGGGCGGCCCTTCGGGCTCATGCTCGAGCCTTGCGCGACAGGTGATCGAACGCGCCGCCGATGCCGCGCGGGAACAGCAGGACGAGCAGCAGGATCAGCGCACCGACCGCCGCACGCCAGTAGTCCGTGCCGCGGGCGAGCGCGTCCTGCATCCAGGTGAACGCGGCCGCGCCGATCAGCGGGCCGAACAGCGCGTTCAGACCGCCGAGGAGCACCATCACCAGCGCGTCGACCGAACGCGGGATCGCAAGCGTCTCCGGCGAGATGCTGCCCTTCGAGAACGCGTAGAGGCCGCCGGCGAGCCCGGCAAAGGCGCCTGCCAACGCAAACGCACGCCACTGCGTCGCGCGGACGTCGATGCCGATCGCGGCGGCGCGCAGCGGTGAATCGCGCGTGGCGCGCAGCGCGAAGCCGAACGGCGAGGCAGCGACCTGCACCAGCGCGAACAGCGCCGCAGCGACGACGACCAGCGTGAACAGGTAGTAGTGCGATCGCTCGGCGAGGATCTCGGGCGGCCAGATGCCGACCAGCCCGTTGCTGCCGCCGGTGACCGCGTCCCACTGGAACACGATCGACCAGACGATCTGCGCGAAGGCGAGCGTGAGCATCGCGAGGTAGACGCCGGCGAGACGCACCGCGAACGCTCCGAGCAGCACGGCGGCGGCCATCGCGGCGGCGGGTGCCAGGGCAAGTGCGGCGGGCATCGGCCAGCCGTGCTTGAAGGCGAGTGCCGCGGCGTAGGCGCCGATGCCGAACCAGGCCGCGTGCCCGAAGCTCGTCATCCCGCCGGGACCGAGGATGAACTGCAGGCTTGCCGCGAACAGCGCTGCGATCAGCACGTCCGTGGCGAGCACCAGCGTGTAGGCATCGCTCCACAGCGGCATCGACAGCAGCAGCCCAAGCAACGCGGCGGCGACGAGCGCCGCGCGCGGGCCCGGCAGGCGGACGAGCGTGCGCTGCTCCGGCAGGGGCGTGGTCGGCGGGGCGGCCGCGGGCCGGCCGAGCAGGCCGTGCGGCTTGACGGCCAGCACCACCGCCATCACCACGAACTCGACCACCAGGGTCATGCGCGGGAACGCGATCGCGACGCCGGCGACCTCGACGGTCCCGAGCGCGATGCACAGTGCCTTGGTGAGACCGATCAGCAATGCCGCCACGAATGCGCCGGGGATCGAGCCCAGTCCGCCGACCACCGTGACCACGAACGCTTCCGCCACGACCGCCAGGTCCATGTTCAGGTTCGCCGGCTCGCGCGGCAGCTGCAGCGCACCGGCGAGCCCGGCGAGAAACGCTCCCAGCGCGAACACGGCCGTATAGAGCGCGGCCTGCCGGACGCCGAGCGCACCGGCGAGCTCGCGGTTCTCGGATGCGGCGCGCACCAGCATGCCGAAGCGCGTGCGGGTCACGAGCCAGGTGAGCACGAGGAGCACGAGCGGCCCCACGACGATCAGGAACAGGTCGTACTCGGGGATCGCGCGCCCGGCGATGTCGAGCGTCCCGTCGAGCCACGGCACGCGCGGCCCGAGCCTGTCCTCGGCACCCCAGATCGCGAGCGTCGCGTCGCGCACCACGAGCACGATGCCGAACGTCGCGGTGAGCTGGAGGAGCTCGGGCGCGGCGTACAGACGCTTCAGCAGCGCGAACTCGATCAGGGCGCCGAGCGCGCCCACCAGCAGGGCGGCTGCGACGACGCTCCCCCAATGCGCGAAGGCGCCGGCGCCGAAGGCCTCGCCGAGCGACCACGCGAGGTAGGCGCCCAGCATGAACAGCGAGCCGTGGGCGAAGTTGACGACGCGCGTGACGCCGAAGATCAGCGTCAGTCCCGCGGCGACGAGGAATAGCGCCGAGGCCGAGGCGAGGCCGTTCAGGAGCTGCAGGGCGAAGGAGGCGAGCGTCACGTTGGGCGTCGTCCGCGCGCATCGGCTGCGCGCGTCGCCCATTCTATCCGCCGGGGAGCCACTGTCCCGGCGTGTGGCGGCGCATCGTTACTTCGCCGGCCGCAGCCGCCGCACCTCGTCGTCGTTGGGGAGGTAGTCCTTGCCGTCGGCGTAGCGCCAGTCGACCATCACGCCCTTGCCGTCCTTGACCGCCGTGCGGCCGACGTAGGCGCCCATCGTCGACTGGTGGTCGATGCCGCGGTAGACGATGCGGCCGAACGGCGTGTCGACCTCGAGCCCCTGCATCGCGGCGACGAGCTTGCCGGTGTCCGTCGACCCTGCCTTGCGCAGCGCCGCCGCGGCGCTCATCACGGCGCTGTAGCCGACGACGGAGCCGAGCCGTGGGTGATCGCCGAACTTCTTCTGGTAGGCGTCGCGGAAGCGCTGGTGCGCGGGCGTCTCGATCGAGTACCACGGGTAGCCGGTGACCCACCAGCCGACCGGCGCCTCGTCCTTGAGCGGATCGAGGTACTCGGGCTCGCCGCCCAGCAGGTTGAACACCGGCCGGTCCTTGAACAGGCCGCGCAGCTGCCCCTCGCGCACGAAGCGCGCGAGGTCGGGGCCGAACAGCGCCGAGAAGATCGCGTCGGGCCGGGCGTCGATCAGTGCCTGCACGACCGAACCGGGCTCGATCTTGCCGAGCGGCACCGCCTGCTCGACGAACTCGATGCCTCCGCCCGAGCGAGCGATCATCTGGCGCTTGAACGTGGCGGCGGCAGCCTGCCCGTACTCGTAGTTCGGGTAAACGATCGCCCAGCGTTTCTTGCCAAGCTTCGCGGCCTCGGGAACCAGCATCGCGGTCTGCATGTAGGTCGAGGCCCGCAGCCGGAACGTGTACTCGTTGCCGTTCTCCCACACGATCTTGTCGGTGAGCGGCTCGGCGGCGAGGAACAGCACCTTGCGCTGCTTGGCGAGGTCGGCGACGGCGAGGCCCACGTTCGACGCGAACGTGCCCATCAGCAGCGCGACGCGCTCGCGCACCAGCAGCTCCTCGGCGGCGCGCACGGCGTCACCGGGGTTGCCGTTGTCGTCGCGAACGACGAGCTCAAGCTTGCGGCCGAGCACGCCGCCGCCGGCGTTGACCTCGTCGATCGCGAGCTCCATGCCCTTCTTGTACGGCTCGAGGAAGGCCGGGAACACCTTGTAGCTGTTGAGCTCGCCCAGCTTGATGGTCTGGGCGCCGACGGGCGCGGCCAGCGCGAGCGACACGAGAATGGCAGCGAGGCGAAGCGGGTTCATCGGTCGGGCCTTGCGGAGATCAGTGGTCGGCGCGAGCCCACAACGCGGGGCGGGCTCTGCGGGTTGACGTGCGCCGTGGCGGGTCGAACACGGCCACCTCCGACCCCTAGGGCCGCGCGGGATTCGCGCATCGGCACGATTGCATTGACATTCTGCGCCGGAACGTCCCGGTGCGGATCGGACCGGTAAAATAGCGCAGTTTCGCGGGCGTCGAAAGCGCGCGCATACGCCGGCTCCCATGCTGACGCTTCCCTACGGTCTTTCCTTCGCCGACCTCTACGCCCGCGACGGCACGCTCGCGCTGGACCGCGAGTTCCAGCGCGAGCTCGCCGGCGCGGATGCCGCGCTCGGGGAGCGCTACCGGGCGGCGCGTGCGCAGCCCGATGCGTTGGATCGGAAGGCCGAATCGGAGCTGCTGATCGCGGTGGCTCCGCACCTCGAGGACTTCCTCGCGGGCCTGTTCGGCATCGCCGACGAGGTGCGCGCGCTGGAAGCGCGACACCACGACCTCGCACCGCTCTTCGCCGTCAGGCGCCAGTTCGTGCAGCGTCGCGCGATGAACGCCCACAAGCCCGACGAGGCCGCGACGTTCGACGGAGCGGCGCTGCGCGCGTCGCTCGAGGCCATCGCCGGCGCCTCGTTTGCCGGCCGGGCCGGCGAGTCGGCGTTCGCCGATGCGGTGACGGTCTGGCAGAAGGATCCGGCGAGCCACGAGGCAGCGCTCGACCTTGCGACGCGTTACGCGGCCTGGGCCGCGCACACCGCGGAAGGCCGCGACGCGCATCGCGGCGGCGTGCTGTTTCGCGCGCCGCGCAAGCTCGACATGATGCGGCTCGTGCCGATCGAGGCGGTGCACCAGGGCGAGGTCACGGCGCTCAAGCTCGACGCCCGCCACCCGCTGCGGCGGCGTGAGGGCTTCGCGCTGACCGACCCGGGTACCGACTTCACGGGCGGCCTCGCGGAAGCGCACTACTGCATCTGGTGCCACGAGCAGGGCAAGGACTCCTGCGCGCGCGGGTTGCCCGAGAAGAAGCCGGCGGACGGCAGCGCGGCGGCGAACCCGTACAAGAAGACGGTGTTCGGCGTGCCGCTCGCCGGCTGCCCGCTGGAAGAGAAGATCTCGGAGTTCCAGAAGCTCCGCGCCGACGGCTGGCCGCTCGGTGCGCTGGCGGTGATGTGCGTCGACAACCCGATGGTCGCCGCAACGGGCCACCGCATCTGCAACGACTGCATGAAGTCCTGCATCTACCAGAAGCAGGACCCGGTCGACATCCCGCAGTCGGAGACGCGCATCCTGAAGGACGTGCTCGAGCTGCCGTGGGGCTTCGAGATCTATTCGCTGCTCACGCGCTGGAATCCCCTCGAGCCTGCGCCGTCCGGTGCCTGCAGCGCCCTCGGGACGGCGCGTGCTGGTGGTCGGCATGGGACCGGCGGGATTCACGCTCGCGCACCACCTGATCAACGACGGCCACACGGTCGTCGGCATCGACGGCCTGAAGATCGAGCCGCTGCCCGCCGCGCTGTCGGGCGTGCGTCGCGACGGTGCCCGGGTGCCGTTCGAGCCGGTGCGCGACGTCGCGACGCTGCGCGAGCCGCTGGGCGAGCGGGTGATGGCCGGCTTCGGCGGCGTCGCCGAGTACGGCATCACCGTGCGCTGGGACAAGAACTTCCTCAAGGTGATCCGGCTGCTGCTCGAGCGTCGGGCGCAGTTCGCGATGTACGGCGGCGTGCGCTTCGGCGGCACGATCGACGCCGAAGGCGCGTTTGCGCTGGGCTTCGACCACGTGGCGCTCGCCGTGGGCGCGGGCAAGCCGACGGTGCTCGAGTTGCCCAACGGGCTGCGCCAACGGCGTGCGCACGGCGTCGGACTTCCTGATGGCGCTGCAGCTGACCGGGGCGGCGAAGCCCGACTCGATCGCCAACATGCAGGTGCGCCTGCCGGTGGTCGTGATCGGCGGCGGCCTCACCGCGATCGACACGGCGACCGAGTCGCTCGCCTATTACCCGCTCCAGGTCGAGAAGTTCCTGTCGCGCTACGACGCGCTCGCCGCCGCGCGTGGCGAGGCGGCGGTCCGCGCCGCGTGGACGGCCGAGGAGACGGCGATCGCCGACGAGTTCCTCGCGCACGCACGCGCGATCCGCGCCGAGCGTGCGGCGGCCGCGCGCGACGGTCGCGACGCACGCATCGCCGAACTGGTGCAGTCGTGGGGCGGCGTCACGATTGCCTATCGCCGCCGACTGAGTCGACAGCCCGTCCTACACGCTGAACCACGAGGAGGTGGAGAAGGCGCTGGAGGAGGGCATCCGCTTCGCGGAAGGGCTGACGCCGGTCGCGGTTCGACGTCGACGGGCACAACCGCGCCTGTGCGCTCGAGGTGTCGGTGCAGCACAACGACGGCGACGGCGTTTGGCACGAGACCGGGCGGGCAGCATGCCCGCGCGGACGATCCTGGTCGCCGCGGGTACGCAACCGAACACCGTGCTCGCGCGCGAGGACGCCGATCACTTCCACGTCGACGGCAAGTACTTCCGGCTGCTGGACGAGTACGGCGCGCCCCTGCATCCGGTCCGGGGCCTCGCCAAGCCGGAAGTGCCGGCTGTGCTGACCGAGCTTCGCGCGGACGGCGCGCGCGGTCAGTTTCTTCGGCGACCTGCATCCCTCGTGGGCCGGCAACGTGGTGAAGGCGATGAGCAGCGCCAAGCACGGCTACCCGATCGTCTCGCGCGTGCTGGGCCGCACCGCACCGGCGTCGACGGCGAGCGATGCCGAGTTCATCGGCAAGCTCGACCGCGACTTCCGTGCCACGGTCGAGCGGGTCGAGCGGCTGACGCCGACCATCGTCGAGGTCGTGGTGCGCGCGCCCGCCGCCGCGCGCCACTTCCGGCCCGGGCAGTTCTACCGGCTGCAGAACTACGAGTCGCTCGCCGCGACGGCGGGTGGCACGCGGCTCGCGATGGAGGGCCTGGCGCTCACCGGTGCGTGGGTCGACCGCGAGCACGGACTCGTGTCGACGATCGTGCTGGAGATGGGCGGCTCGTCCGACCTCTGCGCGAACCTGAAGCCGGGCGAGCCGGTCGTACTGATGGGCCCAACCGGCGCGCCGACCGAAATCGAGCCCGGCGAGACCGTCGTGCTGGCCGGCGGCGGGCTCGGCAACGCCGTGCTGTTTTCGATCGGCCAGGCGTTCCGCGCCGCCGGCTCGATGGTGCTGTACTTCGCCGGCTACAAGAAGATGATCGACCGCTACAAGGTCGAGGACATCGAGGCCGCGGCCGACGTCGTGGTCTGGTGCTGCGACGAAGGTCCCGGCTTCGCGCCCGGACGTCCGCAGGACCGGACGTACGTCGGCAACATCGTGCAGGCGATGCGCGCGTACGCGAGCGGCGAGCTGGGCGAAGCACGCGTGCCGTTCGCCGGAGCCGACCGCATCGTGGCCATCGGCTCCGATCGCATGATGGCGGCGGTGGCGGCGGCGCGGCACGGCGTGCTCGCGCCGTACATGAAGGCGGGGCACACGGCGATCGGCTCGATCAACTCGCCGATGCAGTGCATGATGAAGGAGATCTGCGCGCAGTGCCTGCAGCCCCACGTCGATCCGGCGACCGGCAGGCGCAGCTACGTGTTCCGCTGCTTCAACCAGGACCAGCCCCTCGACCTCGTCGACTTCGCGGGGCTCGACGCACGCCTCAAGCAGAACAGCGTGCAGGAAAAGCTCAACGCGCAGTGGCTGTCCCGCGTGAGGTGGAACGCCGCATCCGATTGAGCGCAGGTCGGCGGCTCGAGCCTCGCTTCGTCGCGGTGTCGTGGCCGCATCCGACTATATTTCGAACGCCCCGGTTTCCCGGGCTCGATTGCGCGCACCATCTGTACCGCTGCGACTACGACAGCGATACAGGGGGAAGCGACCATGCGCCTTTCACGATGCCATCACGCATTGCACCATTCGATTGCAGCCGCAATCATCACGGCTTCGCTCATGCTGCCGACCGGTGCTGCGGCTGCGCCCGTCTCGATCGCGCCCGATCCGTGGCTCGCGGTCGATCGCAGCCGGACCGGCATCGTGGCCGAGCTCGTGAGCCGCTGGGAAGATGTGACGAAGTCGGCGCGGAGCGGCGCGCTCAGCGAAACGCAGCTACGTGATGCGTTGGCGAAGCTCCGGGCGGACCACCTGTTCGCGGCGACGCTGGCCGGCACGTACGCGGAGTTGCTCGGCGTGCTCTCCGACGCGGGAGCGCTGTCCCATGGCACGATGGCGGCGAAGCCGCTGCAGAAGGTCGCCGGCTCGGGGCCGGAACTGGCGTACACGCCGATCGTGCCCTGCCGCATCGTGGATACGCGAGGCGGGGCGGGTGGCGCGCTTTCGGCGGGGGCGACGCGGAACTGGCTCGCGACCAACCCCGGGGGCACGTTCGCGGCGCAGGGAGGCAGCAACACCAACTGCGGCATCCCCGTGAAGGCCGCTGCAGTGACAGCGAACTTCACCGTGTTCAACACCGGCGCGGGGCCCGCGTTCATCACGGCGTGGCCGTTCAACCAACCGCAGCCGGGGACGGCCACGCTCAACTGGACCGCCGCGGCCGCGCAGGTGGCGAACGGCGCGATCGTGCCGCTGTGCACGGGGGCGGGGTGTACTTCGGACTTCAGCGTGTTCGCGAGCAGCGCGACCGCCATGGTGGTGGACGTGGTCGGCTACTTCACGCCGCCTTCGGGGGGCTATGTGCTGTCGGTGGCGCCGTCCGGGGCGCAGTACACGAGCATCCAGGCGGCGATCAATGCCGCGGCGGCGGTGGCGACGGGTACGCAGCGCTACCTTGTCAAGGTCGCGCCTGGCACCTACAACGAGCAGATCACGCTCAAGGACTTCGTCGATGTCGAAGGGTCCGGCCGGAGGGCTACGCAGATCCGGTGGAGCGCCGGCTGGCCGACGCTCACGACCGGCGCGAACGCCGAGTTGCGGCAGGCCGGCGTCGTGGAACACTTCCGGTGGCGTGTTCCCAGCCCTTGGCGCGGTCGCGGTGTTCCAGACCGCGGAGTCGCCCTCGGGGAACACCCGACTCCTGGACCTGAATATCGCCGCAGTTGGAAGCGGTGACAACGCCGGCGTCATCGTGGACGGCGGTTCACTCGGCATCGTCGGTTCCGACGTTACCGCGGGTGTCTCGAGTCCGTTGGGAAGCGGGGGAGCGTTGGGCGTGTTCGTCGAGATGACGGGCACGATCCGGCTCCGCAATTCGCGCGTTTACGCGTACACGTCCAACGCGGGCTTCCACGCCGCGATCGAACGCAGCGACGCGGCGCTGATGTACATCAACGACACACTGATCTCGGGACCGATCGTCGGCGCCCCAACCTGCATCTCGGTTTTCAATAATCAGCTGCAGGCGAGGATCTGCTGACCCGCGAGGCCAATTCCCTGGCTGTGGCGCGACGCGGGCAAGCCGCCACAGGCGTCACGGCAAGGCCATTCGTCGGCTCGGGTTCCTGGACTCCTGGCGCAACGCCTTGCCGGGATGGCCTTCGGCGTGCCAATCGTAAACGTTGTCGACACCCACAGGTTTGTGCCATTTGCACGTCTCCGGCATCTTGCCTACGATGCGCGCGGTAGCATCCAAGAACGCGAGAGGAGGAGAAGCTATGGAGACATCCGCAGGGAATCGTGTTGCACGCACGACCGCGCTAGTGGCGTTCGCGTGTTCGATCGTGCTGTCGCCGGTCGCCGGGAGCGCGACGGACCTTTCGCTGGCGCCCAACCCGTGGCTGGCGGTGGACCGCAATCGCGAAGGCATCGTCTCCGACATCGTGTCGCGCTGGGCAGCGGTGACGAAGTCGGCGAAGACCGGCGTGCTGAGCGAGACAGAGCTGCGCGACGCGTTGGCAAAGCTCCGCGCCGACCAGCTGTTCTCGGCGAGCCTTGCCGGCGACTACACGGCGTTGCTGTCGATCCTCGTCGACGCAGGCGCCACCGTCGACGCGACGACGGCGGCGAAGCCGCAGCAGAAGGTGGCCGGCTCCGGGCCCGAGCTCGTGTACACGCCGATCACGCCGTGCCGTATCGTCGACTCCCGATTCGGTACCGGCGGCTCGTTCGCGGCGGGCGCGACGCAGAGCTTCAAGGCGACCAACCCCGGCGGCAACTTCGCGTCGCAGGGCGGCAGCACGACGAACTGCGGCATTCCGGTGAAGGCAAAGTCGGTCACGGTCAACTTTACCGTGTTCAATACCGGTGCCGGGCCGGCGTTCATCACCGCGTGGCCGTTCAACCAGGCGAACCCGGGCACGGCGACGCTCAATTGGACTGCCGTCGGCGCACAGGTCGCCAACGGCGCGATCCTGCCGCTCTGCACCGGTGCGGGCTGCACGTCCGACTTCAACGTGTTCGCGAGCAGCAGCACGGACCTCGTCGCCGATATCGTCGGCTACTTCACGCAGCCGTCGGGGGGCTTCGTCCTGAGCGTCGCGCCGTCGGGTGCGCAGTACACGAGCATCCAGGCGGCGATCGACGCGGCCGCGGCCGTGGCCACCGGCGCGCAGCCCTACCTGGTCAAGGTCGCCCCGGGCGTCTACACCGAGCACCTCACGCTCAAGGACTTCGTCGATGTCGAGGGGTCGGGCCGTTACGTGACCAGTGTCAGGCGCAACAACGGCTGGCCGACGGTGACGGCCGGCGCCGCGGCCAATCTTCGCGGCATGACGATCAGCAACACCTCGCCCGGCGCGTTCGGGAGCGGCGGCGGCGCCACCGGCGTCCACCAGGCGGCGAGCTCGGCGAACGGATTCACGCAGCTGGTGGACGTCAACGTGCTCGGCATCGGGCCGGGAGAGAATCGCGGCGTGAGCGTCGACAACGGCACGCTGCACATCATCGCGACGGAGGTCCAGGCAGGCCCCAATACCAATCCGGTCGGCGCCAGTACCGCGGTGGCCCTGTTGTCGAACCAGTCCGCGTTCGTTCGCGTGCGCGACTCGCGACTGTTCGTCAACTCGAGCGCCGTGGGCACCCGCGGCGTCATCCGGCGCAACGACGCATCGACGGTGCTGGTCAACAACTCGTTGCTCGACGGCGCGGAGATCGTCGGCGTCCCGACGTGCGTCTCGGTATTCGATCGCCTGCTCCAGGTTCGGACCTGCAACTGACCCGGCTCGCTCGCCGGGACGGGATGGTGCGTTAATCGTAAACGCCGTCGACACCCACACGTTTGTGCCAATTGCACGTTCCCTGCTTCTTGCCTAGGATGCGCGCGGCAGCATCCAACAACGAGCGAGGAGGGGACGTGATGGAGGCATCCGCAGGGAATCGTGTTGCACGCGCGACCGCGCTGGTGGCGTTCGCGTGTTCGATCGTGCTGGCGCCGGTCGCCGCGGGCGCGACGGAACTTGCGCTGGCGCCCAACCCGTGGCTGGCGGTGGACCGCAATCGCGACGGCATCGTCGCGGACGTCGTATCGCGCTGGGCCGAGGTGACGAAGTCGGCGAAGACCGGCGTGCTGAGCGAGACAGCGCTGCGCGAGGCGTTGGCAAAGCTCCGTGCGGACCAGCTGTTCACGGCAAGCCTCGCAGGCAACTACGCGGCGCTGCTCAACGTCTTCGTCGAGGCGGGGGTGCTGCCGGATGGCAAGACGAGCGCCAAGCCGCAACAGAAGGTCGCCGGTTCCGGGCCCGAGCTCGTCTACACGCCGATCACGCCGTGCCGGATTCTCGACTCGCGCTTCGGTGTCGGGGGCTCGTTCACCGCGGGCGCGACGCAGCCCTTCAAGGCGACGAATCCGACCGGCACGTTCTCCTCGCAGGGGGGCAGTCCGACCAACTGCGGCATTCCGGTGAAGGCCGCCGCGGTGACGCTCAATTTCACCGTGTTCAACACCGGGGCCGGTCCGGCGTTCATCGCTGCCTGGCCGTTCAACCAGCCGAATCCGGGCACGGCGACGCTCAACTGGACCTCGGCAGGCGCGCAGGTGGCCAATGGCGCAGTGCTGCCGCTGTGCAAGGGCGCGGGCTGCACCGCCGACTTCCAGGTGTTCGCGAGCAGCAGCACCGACATGGTCGCGGACGTCGTCGGCTACTTCACCGAGCCGTCGGGGGGCTTCGTGCTGACGGTCGCGCCGTCGGGCGCGCAGTACACGAGCATCCAGGCGGCGATCGACGCCGCGGCGGCGGTGGCCACAGACGCACAACCGTACCTGGTGAAGGTCGCGCCGGGAACCTACACCGAGCAGATCACGCTCAAGAACAACGTGGACCTCGAGGGCAGCGGCATCAACCGGACGCAGATCAGGTGGAGCGCCGGGTGGCCGACGATGAACGCGGGGGCGGCGGCGGAAGTGCGCAGCCTGCGCATCGACAACTTCGCGACGGGGCTGCTGCCCGCGCAGGGTTCCGTCGGCGTGTTGGTGGTCGGGCCCAATCCGGTGGGCTTCACGGTGTTCCGCGACGTGTCGATCTGGGCGCAGGGGCCGAACGACGCCTACGGCATTGCGATGCAAAGCGGGTCGATCTGGCTGCTGCACTCCGACGTGAGCGCGGGACAGGGTAATGGCCTCACCACCGGCGAGGCGGTCGGCATCAACGCCACCGGCAGCTCCTTCCTACGTGTCCGGGACTCCCGCGTTGCGGCGAACACCACCGGCCCGACCCGCTGGGCGGTGGAACGCCGCGACACGACGACGATGAACATCAGCAACACGGCGCTGGCGGGTGGGATCGTCGGCTCGCCGACCTGCATCTCGGTGTACACGTTCGGGCTTTCGCCACTGACTTGCTGACGACCGTCCGGCGGGAGGGCGAGGATTCGCGGGGCCCTCCCGCGTCGCACGGATACGTTGTCGCGCCTCGCGGCGCACTCCGGGGGGGGGGTCAGGCAGCCGTGCGCGGCGGGCGCTTCGCGCCAGTGAGGAACAGCGCCGCCACACCCGCCGCCATCACGATCAGCGACACGTGCACGGCATTGCGGCTCGCCGCATAGGTGATGCTCGACCAGGAGAGCCACGCACACGCCGCGCAGAACACGATCGGGGTGACGGGATAGAGCGGCACGCGGAACGGCCGTTCGGCCGCACTGTCGCGTGCGCGCAACCGGAACAGCGCGAGGCCGACCAGCAGCAGGAAGCTCCAGAACACCGGTGCGGTGAACTCGACCATCGCTTCGAAGCCGTCCTGCTGCATGGCGCCGAACGCGACCAGCGCCAGTGCGATCACCCCTTGAACGACCAGCGCGGCGACCGGCGTGCCGCGCGTCGCGTGCCAGCCGCCCATGAAGCGCAGCGCCGGCCAGTCGCGGCCGAGGGCGTAGTTGGTGCGCGCGCCGACAATCATCGTCGCGTTGATCGAAGTGAGCGCCGCGATCGCGACGAACAGCGACAGCGCCTTCGCGCCGGTTTCGCCGAACGTGCGCGCCATCACGTCGGCGCCGGCGGCCTTGCTGTCGGCGAGGCCCTTGAGCCCGAGCCCGGAGAGCAGCGCAAGATTCACCAGCAGGTAGATGCCGGCGAGGATCGCCAGGCTGGTCACCAGCACGGGTACGATCGCGCGCCGGCCGCCCTTCAGTTCCGCCGAGATGTAGGCCGCTTCGTTCCAGCCGCCGTAGGTGAGCAGCACGAACACCATCGCCAGCCCGAACATGCCGAGCGCCGGCGCCGACGAGAATGCTGCGGGCCCCGCGGCGGCGGCGGCGACGGGTGGCGCCATGAAGCCCGCGATCGCGACGGCGACCAGGCCCGCCACCTCGAACATCGTCAGCCAGTTCTGGGTACGCGACGACGCCTTGAGGCCGGCGATGTTCACCGCCGTCAGCGCGACGACGATCAACGCGGCCCAGAACGCGCCGCCGGCGGCGCCCAGCGGCACCACCTTGGCCATGTAGTCGCCGAACACGAACGCGAGCAGTGCGATCGATCCGGTATTGATGACGGTCGCACGAGCCCACGCGTAGAGGAATGCCGCGTGGCGGCCCCAGGCCCGGGTGAGGAAGTGGTAGTCGCCGCCGGCGTGCGGATAGGTCGTGGCGAGTTCGGCGTAGCAGAGCGCACCGGCGAGCGACACTACCGCCCCGAGAATCCACGCGACCGTGAGCCAGCCGGCGTCGCCGGTGACGCCGGCCACCATCGACGGCGTCTTGAAGATGCCGGCGCCGATGACGATGCCGACGATGATCGCGATCGCGTCGCGGTGGCGCAGCAGCGGCTGCGGCGCCTCCGCCGGCACCGGGTTCTGTGTCACGGGCGGCGTGACCCTCAGCGGCGGCGGGCGCTGATGTTGGTCGAGCGGCCGAACCAGGAGAGGTCGCCGCTCATCGTCGTTCCGGAGACCGTGGTCTTCACCGTGCGCAGGTTGTTCTCGCCGTCGACGAAGCTGAACACGAGCTTGTCGCCGGTGAGCGTGGGCGAAAGCAGCGGCTGCGTCTTGCCGCCGGTCGTGATCGTGCCGCCGACCCGTTGGTAGCGCTGCGCGAGCGTGAGGACGCCCTCGAAGCCGCCGGATTCCTCCTTGAGCGCCCAGTCGCCCGCGACATCGGCCGGCACGTACCAGACGTAGGCGTCGCGGAACTCGATGTTGAGTTTCTCGTCGGCCTCCCAGTCGCCCATGTGGAACTGGTGCGACGTGACCCGCGTGCCCGGCTTCATCTTGAGGATGATCGGGCGCAGCTTGATGTTGAGGTCGGGCAGCAGGTACATCGTGACGACGGTCGCCTTGGTGAAGTCCTCCTTGAAGATGTCGCCGGTGATGATCCGCACCTTGCCGTCGACGCCGGCGCGCTTCACGTTGCGGCGCGCGAGCTCGGCCATGTCGGGGTTGTACTCGATGCCCACTGCCGTCGCGCCGAAGTCCTTGGCCGCCGCGATGGGGATCTTGCCGTCGCCGGAACCGAGGTCGAAGACCAGGTCGTCCTTGGTGGTCTTCACCGCCTGCAGCATCTTCGTGACCAGGGCGTCGGGCGTGGGCACCCAGATCACGTCCTTGCCGGCCTGTCCGACGGTGGGCTGGTAGACCTCGTCGCCGTGCTCCGGCTTGGATTGCGCCATCGCGGCCGTGGCGACGAACAGGGAGAGGAAGAGGGCAGTCGATTGGGCGAAACGCATCGGTAGTCTCCGGAACGGCGGGGCGGGCGGGGCATGAACCCCATGGTGGCGGCGGCAGAGTCTATCGCAACCCGCGCGCCTTGTTGAGTTCGTCATCTACCAGCCGTGGTCACGGGTGGGGCAGCACGGCCCCCCGCGGTACATTGCGGGGATGTCGAAGACCGACGGCGGACGCAAGCGCAAGCCCCTGCCCGCTGACCTGCTGCGGTTCCTCTGGGTACGTCTCGCCGGCACGACGGCGGCACAGATGCTGCTCGTCGCGCTGGCCTGGCAGATGTACGAGCTCACGTCGAGCGCGTGGGACCTCGGGCTCGTCGGGCTGGTGCAGTTCCTGCCTGCGCTGCTGCTGACCATCCCCGCGGGCCAGATCGTGGATCGGATCGACCGGCGGCTGGTGCTCGCCGGCGCGCTGGCGCTGCAGGTGCTCGTTGCCGGCGTGCTCACCTGGGCGAGCGCGGCCGGAACGGTGAGCCGGGAGCTGATCCTGCTGTTCTGCGTCGTCATCGGCATCGCGCGTGCGCTGCAGATGCCGGCCCAGCAGGCGCTCCTGCCGTCGCTGGTCACGCCGGAAGTGCTGCCACGTGCGCTCGCGGTCAGTTCGTCGGTGATGCAGGTGGCGGTGATCGGAGGCCCGGCGCTCGGTGGCTTCGTCTACGGCGCCGGCGCTGCTGCCGCCTACGGGGTTGCCTTCGCGCTGTTCGTGCTGTCGCTCGTGATCGTGGCCGGCATTCGCTACCGCCGGGCCGTCCAGGACCGCACGCGGGTAACGCTCGCGTCCGTGTTCGCCGGCTTCAGCTTCATCGGGCGGCACAAGACCGTGCTGGGAGCGCTGTCCCTCGACCTGTTCGCGGTGCTGCTCGGCGGCGCCACGGCGCTGCTGCCGATGTTCGCGAAGGACGTGCTGAACACGGGCGCGTGGGGACTGGGCTTCCTGCGCGCCGCCCCGGCGGCCGGCGCGTTCGTCGTGGGCGTGACCCTCGCGCACTGGCCGCTGCGGCACCGGGTGGGACGCTGGATGTTCGGCGCGGTGGCCGTTTACGGTCTCGCCATCCTCTGCTTCGCGATGTCGACTTCGTTTGCGCTGTCGCTGATCGCACTGGCGGTAAGCGGCGCGGCCGACATGGTCAGCGTCGTCATCCGCCAGACGCTGGTGCAGCTCGAGACGCCCGACGATCTGCGCGGGCGCGTGAGCGCCGTCAACTCGACGTTCATCGGCGCGTCGAATCAGCTGGGCGAATTCCGCGCCGGTGCGGTGGCGGCCTGGCTCGGCCCGGTCGGCTCGGTGGTCGCCGGGGCGCTCGGTACGCTGGTGGTCGTGGCGCTCTGGATGCGCTTCTTTCCCGGGCTGTACCGCCGGGATCAGCTTCAGCGGAGCATGGTCGCGAAGTGATCGCGGGGCCTTCCCCACAATTGCGCTCGCCGACCGGAGTGTGCATGCTTCCCGGATGACGCCATCGCAGCCGCTGGCGATCAGCCCGCTGCCGCCGGCAGCGGCGGCACACGACGCCACGGAAAGAGCTCATGTCGGATCCTGTCGCTCCGCCGCACGTCGCGCAGTTCCGCCAGATCCTGCTGTGGCCGATCCAGCTCGTCCCGCACGCGCAAGGCGAGCAGGTGCAGCGGCACTGGGAATTGCTCGAGCAGCTGTCCGGAGGGCGCTGGACCGAGATCGCCGACGAGTTCACGGACGACCCCAGGGACTTCAGCGAACGCCACTACAAGGAGTTCGTGACGTTCCTGCCGTACGTGCAGCGCTTCCTCTACGGCGAGGGCGTGCGCGGCGGGGCAGACGCCCGGCGTCCCCTGCGCGTGTTCCGCAGGAGCGACCTCGCGCAGGCGCGCATCCGGTTTCCGGGGCAGGATGCGCCGACGCTGTTCGACGTCGCGCACGTCGACCTGCACTTCTTCTACGACATCGACGTCGCCATTCTGGGCATGGAACTGGTGGGCCGCGACCTCGACCTCGAGACGGTGCTGAACTCGATGTACCGCATCGGCCGGGCCTATCCGACCCACTGGGAGGCGAGCGGACGCGGCGGCCACTGTGCCGAGCGCGTCGAGTGGCTGTCCGCCCGCGGGGATGTCCTCGCGACTTCGGACTACGAGGACCGCGCGCGCTACCTGGCCCATGTCGGCCGCCATCGCGCGCCGTGCATTGCGGCGCACTGGGCGTTCCTGCTGCAGCCGCTCGTGCCGGATCAGTCCGACGCGCCGGGCATCCTGCGCTATCGCGAGATCGAGTACCAGCGGATGCCCGTGATGGCCTTTCTCGCGCTGGACGGTGCGTCGCGGCTGGCGCGCAGCGACTTCGTACGGCTGGGTCTCGTCACGCGCCCGGGCGAGCCGGGCGTGCTGCCGTACTCGGAAGCGTTCCTGCACGACTTCGAGCAGCGCCACTGCTACGACCGCTACTGGGAGGAGACCGCACGCGCCTGCGACTGGCCGGCGACGCGCTTCACCTGCAGCAGCCACGGGTTCACGGTGATCGTCGACGCCAACGACGTCTTCGGCGTCGACGAGCAGAGCGGCGTGCTGTCGCAGTTCCGCCACCAGCACTTCCTGCTCGGGCTCGTCGCGCACTTCCAGAAGGCCGCGCTGCTGATGCTGCGCGACCGGCTCGTCGTGGCGATGACGCGGATGGAGATCGGCGACGTCGAGACGGTGCGCGCGTTCAAGCGCACCATCCGGCACCTGAAGGAGATCTTCCTGCGCTTCACGCACCGCTATTGGTTCCACGAGATTTCCGACCAGTCGCTGGCGCGCGACCTGTATCGGCTGTGGGCGAGGCAGCTCGGCACCGACGTGCTCTACGACGAGGTCAGGAACGAGATCCTCGACATGACCGAGTACCTCGACAGCGACCAGGTGCGCCGCCAGGCCGAGACGGTGGTGCGGCTCACCGTCGTCACGGTGCTCGGGCTGATCGTCAACGTCGTAACCGGCTGGTTCGGCATGAACCTGCTCGCCGAGGCCGACGAGCCGCTCCGGGTGAAGATCTTCTATTTCTTCCTGATCTTCGTCCCCGCGGTCGCGCTGATCCTCTACACCGTCTACAAGTCGAAGCGCCTGTCGTATTTCCTCGAGGCGCTGGCCGACGACCGTCTGCCGGCCCGGGGCAAGCTGCGCGCATTCCTCGCCGTGTGGCCACGCCGGGGCGGGGTTGCCGCGGCGGACCAGCGCGGGAGGGCGGCACCGCTCTGACGTGTCGCGCGGTGCCGGTGCGTCCCGGCCACGCGACGCGCGGTCGCGTGGCCGTGTTCCCCGGTCAGTAGTTGGCGTAGAGCGAGGCGATGCCGATGTTGAAGCCCGGCGTGAACGCGGTCGTGCGGAACGCGGCGTTGAGCGCCGCCGCAGCCTCCGCGGTCAGCGTCACGCGGTTGCCTTCGATCAGCAGGGTCTCGGGGCCGGCAGGAAGCTGCAGGGGCAACACGAGCTGCGGCAGCGTGAGGTTGAACAGCGGGATGCGGCCGACGATCGACCCGTTCGCCGTCACGATGCCGGTGAGCTTCGGCGCCGACGTGGTGTCGACGATGAAGTCGGAGATGACCACCTCCGTCGAGTCACGGGTCAGCGCGAGCCCGCCGGAATGCGGCACCTCACCCCTGGCGTCGGCGGCGTCGAGGCGCCCGCCGGTGATGGGGAAGAACGCAATGCGCTGGTGGAGCGTTCCCGGGAGGACCTTCGACGGCGCGATGCCGAGCGAGCCGAGCGCGCCCACGAAACTGGGGAGGAGCTCGACGAGGGTGTAGCCGTCCCGAATCTGCGCGGTGGGCGCGGCAGACGCCATCGGCGCAGCCATGGACAGGGCGATGCCGGCGACAACGAGGGCGGTGCGGACTTTCGAAGCGATCATGCGGGTCTCCTTGGCGGGTTTTGGGGTCACAGCCGGCGGACGTGATCGTCGACCTGCTGCGGACATTGACCTGCGTCATCCCGAGCCGGTTCGCCAGTTGCCATGGACAATTGCTGGACAAACGTCGTGACCGAATCCTGCGTCGAGGTCCTTCGATCGGATGGACTCCGCGGAGGGCACCTTCCCGCGATGCCGTTGTTCGAGAGTCAGGGCGGTCGAGTGGCTATTCGCCGAGTGGGCAGATGCAGTGGTGCAGGCCGCTTGGACGGCGCGTCGAGTCGTCGCGCAGTCGGCCGGCCCGGATGCGCAAACCAACGCACCCAGGTCACGCCTGCAATCGTCGTGAGGCGTTGCCCAACGATCCCGGCCGGACGCCAAGCCACGGTCCGTGCCATGCGGAGGAGGAGGAGCGAGTCAGGCCCGTGTGCCCGACCGCGAGAGTACTTGGTGCTGCTGGAGTGACTCGAACACTCGACCTACTGATTACGAATCAGTTGCTCTACCAGCTGAGCTACAGCAGCGCACGCGTGACGGCGTTCATCGCCACGGTAAAACGGAAATTATAGCGGCACCGGGGCATTGGTGCCATATCGATCCGGGGCGCGATCCGGCAGCCGTCACCCACCGCGCATCCACTGCGCGACTCCGGACGAAGCCGGCGCCCGGCTTCAGCGCATCCGGCTCACACGATGTACGCGAGCCGGGCCGAATTCGTTGCAATAACGAGGCGCAGGCGCGGCACTTCCCGACGACCGGGCGTGCTCTTTGCTTGACCCCTATATGACATATGCATATTCTTGCGATGAAAGGGCCTATCTCTGCCGATTATTCATAAGGCGAGAAGGCGTGGCGTCATGTCGACAGCATCAAGGGGAAAGCCGTGATCGCGGACGTCACCTCCGCGCTTGGGATCACTCGTCGCCTGGCAACCCGTTCAGGCTGCGCCGAATTTGGTCTCGAACGCGATACCCGCACTACGCAGCAGGTCGGTCGGCAACACGCCGCCGGCCTGGACGATCACCGCATCGTTGC
Source organism: uncultured beta proteobacterium (assembly GCA_963765065.1). GTDB lineage: Bacteria > Pseudomonadota > Gammaproteobacteria > Burkholderiales > Casimicrobiaceae > VBCG01. The sequence continues at coordinate 325,425 of CAVXVH010000015.1, forward strand.
CCAGGGTGGCGTCCGCGCCACCGACGTCGAGGAACACGCGGTCAGCCTCGATTCGCCTGACCTGGGCTCGAAAGCGGACGTCGACGCGACCGGCGCGCACTGCGTCTTCGATGCGCTGCCGGTTCTGCGGCTTGACGCGACTGAACGCGTCGCCCCGATACGCGAGCGTGACCGTCGTTCCGTGCTCCGCGCCGCACGCAAGCGCCGCCTCGATCGCGCTGTCACCCCCACCGACGACCAGGACCCGCTGGCCGCGGTACTGCTCGGCGTCGAGCAGGCGGTAGACGACCTTGGGCAGGTCCTCGCCGGGGACCTCGAGTCTTCGCGGCGTTCCCCGGCGGCCGATCGCGAGCACGACGGCTGTCGTCTCGTAGCGTGCCCCGGGGGTCACCACGACGTGGCCGGCCGGCGTGGATTCCAGGCGTTCCATGCGTTCGCCGTAGCGGATGTCGAGGCGGGTTCGGCGGACGACGCGTTTCCAGAATTCGAGCAGCGCTTCCTTGCTGACTTCCGTGAATCGCATCTTGCCGACGATCGGCAGGTCGACCGGTTGGGTCATCGCGATCTTGGCACGCGGATAGTGCAGCACGCTCCCACCGAGGTCGGGCTCCTGCTCGATCAGCAGAAAACGCAATTTCGCATCGAGCGCGGCGAGACCGGCGGCGATGCCGGCGGGTCCCGCACCGACGATGACGACGTCGAGGGGCGCGGTGCCACGACCACGCCGGGCGATCGTCGCGATCGCCTGGCGGCCCTGCTCGGACGCCTTGCGGATCAGTCCCATGCCGCCGAGTTCACCGGCGATGAACACGCCGCCGACGTTGGTCTCGAACTGCGGGCTCACGCGCGGAATGTCAATGCCCCGGCGCTCGGTGCCGAACACCAGCGTGATGGCGCCAACGGGACAACTCGCTTCGCAGGCACCGTGGCCGATGCAGAGCGAAGGGTTGGTGAGCGTCGCCTTGCCGAGGACGATGCCGAGTGCGCCCTCGGGACAGGCGCGCGTGCAGCCCGCGGATCCGATGCAGCGGTTCGGATCGACGACCGGGTGCAGGGACGGGGGCTCGGTCAGGCCCGCCGCCCGTGCCGCTTCGAGCGTGCGGACATCGGCGGCCTCCCTGCGCTTCCTGCGAACGACGTAGAGCGCCATCAACAGCAGCGTCGGAACGACGTAGAGGGCAAGCAAATGCGTTTCGGACATGATCCATGCGAGGCGTGCGCTTACGCCGCCCCATTTGCGAAGTCTAGCGGGCTTGGCATGCCAGCGCACCGCAGTGCCGCAAGTCGGCCGTGGGCGCGACGCCGATGACGACCGCCCGCGCCACGACGGCGACGACCGCCATCGGACTTCACGTCGCGGACGCAGCGAATTCCGCGGCGAAGCCGGCGACGGGGCGTCGCGCTGCCCGCGCACGTGACAGCCGCCTGCTGGTCGTTGTTTGCCTGCTGCTTGTCGCGGCCGTCGCGGGCGCCAGACTGGGTCGTTGGACCGCGGGGTCGGATCTCGGCTACGGCTTGGGGCTTGCGGGCGGGATCGCGATGCTGCTGCTCTTCCTCTACCCGTTGCGCAAGCGAATCCGCGGCGGAGAACGCTTCGGGCGTACCCGCGTGTGGTTCGCCGCACACATGGTGCTCGGCATCGCCGCTCCGTTCCTGGTCATCCTGCACTCCCGGCTCACCTTCGGGTCCCTCAATGCCACGGTGGCATTCGGTTGCATGGCGCTCGTCGCGTCGAGTGGTGTCGTTGGCCGATTCCTGTACGCGCGCATTCATCACGGTCTGTACGGCGAGAAGGCGACGCTTGCCGGGCTCCGTGCGCAGGCGAGCGTGGACGCCGACGCGCTGCAGGCGATGCGGGCACTCGCGCCGGCAGTCGTATCGCACCTCGATTCGTTCGCAACGTCGGCGGAGGCGGCGGGGCAGTCGGGGCTCGCGCGCCCGGTCGGATTCCTGCTCATTGGCCTTCGCGCCCGGCAGGTCCGCCGTACCTGTCGGGCGCAGGTAGCGGAGTTGATCGAACGCGCGGCAGCCGCGGAAGGTTGGAACCCTGAACGACGCATTCGGCGCCTCCGGCGCCGGCTGGCGCTGGTCGACGCCTACGTCGCGACCGTCCAGCGCCTCGCGCAATTCGCCGTGTTCGAGCGTCTGTTCTCGTGGTGGCACGTGCTGCACGTGCCGTTGGTATGGCTGCTCGTGGCGAGCGCGATCGCGCACGTCGTCGCCGTCCACATGTACTAGGCCAGATGCGCGATGCGGCGATGGCAGTGGGCAACCGCCTTGGTCTTTTTCGCACTCGTTTCCCCTACGGGAGCGGGGCAGTCGCTGGAGGGCGTGCTGATGCCGGGGAAGGTGATCGCCGGTCACGCCAAGTACGAGCAGGAATGCACTGCGTGCCACGTCCGGTTCGACAAGTCAGCGCAGGATCGGCTCTGCCGCGACTGCCACAAGCCCGTCGCGGCGGACATCGATGCCAAGCGCGGCCTGCACGGCCGGCAGGAGCCGAAGCCGTGCCGTACGTGCCACACCGACCACAAGGGGCGCGAGATGAACATTGCGCCCATTGACGAGAAGGTGCTCGACCACGCGCGCACCGACTTCGCGCTGCGCGGCGCGCACGCGAAGGTTGCCTGCAAGTCGTGCCATGTGCCCGGAAGGAAGCATCGCGACGCCCTGGGGTCCTGCGTCGAATGCCATCGCGCCGATGACAAGCACCGCGGCAGTCTCGGCGCTGCATGCTACGACTGCCACGGCGAGACGTCCTGGAAGGACGGCAAGTACGACCACGCGAAGACGCGATTCGCGCTGACGGGTGGGCATGAGAAGTTGAAGTGCCGCGAGTGCCACATCGACCTCACGTTCAAGGGGGCCTCCACCACCTGCGTCGGCTGCCATCGCGAGGACGACAAGCAGCACAAGGGACGACTCGGCGACAAGTGCGATGCCTGTCACGCCACGCGTGACTGGAAGGAGACGAGCTTCAACCACGATCGCGACACGAAGTATCCCCTCAAGGGGCGGCATCGCACCGCCCGGTGCGAAAACTGCCACACCGTGACGCCGTCGCGCGAAAAGCTCCCGACGGACTGCAATGCGTGCCACCGCAAGGACGACAAGCACGCCGGGACCCTCGGCGCCCAGTGCGGAAGCTGTCACACCGAGCGCAACTGGCGCGAGGCGAAGGTCGATCACGAAGCGACGAAGTTTCCGCTGCTCGGCAAGCACAAGGACATCGAGTGCCGCGAATGCCATCGTGACGTGAAGCAGTACAAGGAGACGCCGACCGACTGCCAGTCGTGCCACCGCAAGGACGACACGCACAAGGGCCGCTACGGCGCCAAGTGCGAGTCGTGCCACAACGCCAAGACCTGGCGCGACATCGCCTTCCGCCACGAGCGGGACACCAAGTACGCGCTGAAGGGCAAGCACGCCAAGGTCGCGTGCGACAAGTGCCACACTGGCCGCCTCTACGACGACAAGCTCGATACCGACTGCAACGCCTGCCACGCGCGCGACGACACGCACAAGGGCGAACTCGGCGCGCGCTGCGTCTCGTGCCATGACGAGACCACCTGGAAGTTGGGCCGTTTCGACCACCGCAGGAGCCGGTTCCCGCTGGTCGGCGCGCACGTCCGGCTCGAGTGCAAGAGCTGCCACAAGAGCAACCGATACAAGGAAGCCCCGCTCGTCTGCCTCGGCTGCCACGAGGGCGACGACAAGCACAAGGCCACGCTGGGACACGACTGCGCTGCTTGCCACAACGCGCGCGATTGGCGTACGTGGGACTTCGATCACGGTCGCACCCGCTTCGCGCTGGACGGCGCGCACCGGCCGGCTGCCTGCATTGCGTGCCACGTGGCGGCAGGGGTGAAGATCGCGACGTTGCCGATCGACTGCGCGAGCTGCCATCGCAGCGACGACGTCCATCGTGGCGAATACGGCTCCAGCTGCGAGCGCTGCCACACGACCGCGACATTCCGCGACATCAGGGGTCTCCCGGGCGGTAGTGCGCCCGCGATGACGCCAAAGGCGATTCGGCCCTCAGGAGCGAGACCATGACTCGACATGCGATCCATCGCCGGCGCCGCGACTGGTTGGCGGCCCTCGCCATTTCGCTCGCGAGCGGATTGCTTGCCGCCCTCGCCCTGTGGACGTCGTTCGCCGCATCGACGGCGTTCGCGCAGGCGACGCCGGCGGCGCCACGCACGGCGTCGCAACACCTCGCCACGGGCTTCGCGCTGACCGGTGCCCACGAAACGGCCCGATGCGAGTCCTGCCACGTTCGCGGCATCTTCAAGGGCACGCCCAAGGTCTGCTCGGGTTGTCACGTGCAGGGCAGCCGCGTTACCGCGACGGCCATGCCGTCGAACCACGTGCGCGTCACGCAGTCGTGCGAGGCTTGCCACAACACCGTCAGCTTCACCGGCGCTCGCTTCAGTCACCTCGGCGTGCCACCGGGCGGTTGCGTCTCCTGCCACAACGGCGTGCAGGCGACCGGCAAGCCCAGCGGGCACGTCGCGACGACGGCGTCCTGCGACACCTGCCATCGCACCAGCGCCTGGAGCGGTGCATCGTTCGGACACGCGGGTGTGACGCCGGGAACTTGCGCGACGTGCCACAACGGCACGAGCGCCAAGGGCAAGACGCCCAACCACGTGCCGACGACCACGTCCTGCGACAGCTGCCACCGCACCACGGGCTGGATCCCCGCGACGTTCAGCCACACCGGCGTGACGCCGGGCACCTGCGCGACCTGCCACAACGGCACGACCGCCAAGGGCAAGACGACCAACCACGTGCCGACGACGGCGGCCTGCGACAGCTGCCACCGCACCACGGCCTGGATGCCGGCCACGTTCAGCCACACCGGCGTGACGCCGGGCACCTGCGCGACGTGCCACAACGGCACGACCGCCACGGGCAAGACGACCAACCACGTGCCGACGACGGCGGCCTGCGACAGCTGCCACCGCACCACGGGCTGGACTCCGGCGACGTTCAGCCACACCGGCGTGACGCCGGGCACCTGCGCGACCTGCCACAACGGCACGACCGCCACGGGCAAGACGCCCAACCACGTGCCGACGACCGCGGCCTGCGACAGCTGCCACCGCACCACGGGCTGGATTCCGGCGACGTTCAGCCACACCGGCGTGACGCCCGGAACCTGCGCGACCTGCCACAACGGCACGACCGCCAAGGGCAAGACGCCCAACCACGTGCCGACGACGGCGGCCTGCGACAGCTGCCACCGCACGACGGCCTGGATTCCAGCCACCTTCAGCCACGCCGGCGTGACGCCGGGCACCTGCGCGACCTGCCACAACGGCACGACCGCCAAGGGCAAGACGCCGAACCACGTGCCGACGACGCACGTCCTGCGACAGCTGCCACCGCACCACGGCCTGGATCCCGGCGACGTTCAGCCACACCGGCGTGACGCCGGGCACCTGCGCGACCTGCCACAACGGCACGACCGCCAAGGGCAAGACGCCCAACCACGTGCCGACGACCGCGGCCTGCGACAGCTGCCACCGCACCACGGGCTGGATTCCGGCGACGTTCAGCCACACCGGCGTGACGCCGGGCACCTGCGCGACCTGCCACAACGGCACGACGGCGAAGGGCAAGACGCCGAACCACGTGCCGACGACGGCGGCCTGCGACAGCTGTCACCGCACCACGGGCTGGATTCCGGCGACGTTCAGCCACACCGGCGTGACGCCCGGCACCTGCGCGACCTGCCACAACGGCACGACGGCGAAGGGCAAGACGCCGAACCACGTGCCGACGACGGCGGCCTGCGACAGCTGCCACCGCACCACGGGCTGGATTCCGGCGACGTTCAGCCACACCGGCGTGACGCCCGGAACCTGCGCGACCTGCCACAACGGCACGACGGCGAAGGGCAAGACGACCAACCACGTGCCGACGACGGCGTCCTGCGACAGCTGCCACCGCACCACGGCCTGGATTCCGGCGACGTTCAGCCACAGCCGGCGTGACGCCCGGAACCTGCGCCACCTGCCACAACGGCACGACCGCCAAGGGCAAGACGCCCAACCACGTGCCGACGACCGCGTCCTGCGACAGCTGCCACCGCACCACGGCCTGGATCCCGGCGACGTTCAGCCACACCGGCGTGACGCCCGGGAACCTGCGCGACCTGCCACAACGGCACGACGGCGAAGGGCAAGACGCCCAACCACGTGCCGACGACGGCGTCCTGCGACAGCTGCCACCGCACCACGGGCTGGATTCCGGCGACGTTCAGCCACACCGGCGTGACGCCCGGGAACCTGCGCGACCTGCCACAACGGCACGACCGCCAAGGGCAAGACGACCAACCACGTGCCGACGACCGCGTCCTGCGACAGCTGCCACCGCACCACGGGCTGGATTCCGGCGACGTTCAGCCACACCGGCGTGACGCCGGGAACCTGCGCGACCTGCCACAACGGCACGACCGCCAAGGGCAAGACGCCCAACCACGTGCCGACGACCGCGTCCTGCGACAGCTGCCACCGCACCACGGCCTGGATTCCGGCGACGTTCAGCCACACCGGCGTGACGCCGGGCACCTGCGCGACCTGCCACAACGGCACGACCGCCAAGGGCAAGACGCCCAACCACGTGCCGACGACCGCGGCCTGCGACAGCTGCCACCGCACCACGGGCTGGATCCCGGCGACGTTCAGCCACACCGGGGTGACGCCGGGCACCTGCGCGACCTGCCACAACGGCACGACCGCCAAGGGCAAGACGCCCAACCACGTGCCGACGACCGCGTCCTGCGACAGCTGCCACCGCACGACGGCCTGGATTCCGGCGACCTTCAGCCACACCGGGGTGACGCCGGGCACGTGCGCGACCTGCCACAACGGCACGACCGCCAAGGGCAAGCCGACAGCGCACTTGCCGACTACCTTGTCCTGCGACAGTTGCCACCGGACGACGGCCTGGACGCCCGCGAGCTTCACCCATACCGGGGTGACGCCGGGTTCGTGCGCCACCTGCCACAACGGCACGACTGCCAAGGGCAAGTCGGCGACGCACTTCGTCACGACGCGGGCATGCGACGCCTGCCACCGGACGACGGCCTGGACGCCGCCATCGAACTACAGCCACGTCTCGCCCGCGTACCGCGCCCACAACAGCGGCGTGACGTGCCTCGGCTGTCACAAGACCAACAACGAGGTCATCGCCTGGCAGTTCGCGGCGTACAAACCGGACTGCGCCGGCTGCCACGCGGGTACGTTCAAGCCCAGCGCTCACAAGAAGGTCGATTCCCCCCAGATCCTCTACACCGTCTCCGAGCTTCGCAACTGCGCCGGCAGTTGCCACGAGTACACGAACTCGACGTTCACGACCATCCGCCGCTCGCGCACCGGCGAGCACCGCTCGACCGATGGAGGTTTCTGACGTGCCGACTGCTTTCGTCGCCAGGATGTCCGAGGGCCATATCCGCCGGTGCCGTCGCTGGATCGCGCGGCTCGCGGCCTTCCTGCTGCTGTTCGCGTCGACGGGGGCGATGGCGCAACTGCTCGACACGATCGAGGTGACGAGGGACGGTCCGAACGCGCTGGTGCGCATTCGCTTCGCGGTGCTGATCCAGTACCTGCGTCACGCGCCGGCGACGCAGGGCGACACGGTGCAGGTGTTCTTTCAGATCACCGGCGGGTCGGAGGACGCGCTCGGCGTGCTCGAGGAGCAGCGCCGCCCCCCGCCGAACGACTTCCTGCCGCGCTTCGACGTGATATACCCTGCACAGGCACCGCGCGTGCAGCGGCGCATCGAGATCAGGTTCGCCGAGCCGGTGACTTATCGCGTGCGTCCCGAGGACAATCGCACGATCCTGCTCACGATCCCGATCGCGGAGGACCGGCTCGCCAAGCTCGCGCCGCCGAAGCCAGCCGGTGTCACGCCGCCGCCGCCGACGGCGGCCGCGCCCACCACCGATCTTGACAAGGAAGCGGCACCATTGATGAACGCCGCGCGCGACGCGCTCGCGAGCGGCGACTTCGAGGCCGCGGCGCTGGCGCTGAACCGTGTCCTCAACCTGCCGCCCAACGCCTACTCGCAGGACGCGCAGGAACTGATCGGGCTCGCCCGCGAGCGGCTTGGCGAAACGGCGAAGGCGAAGGCCGAGTACGAGCTGTACCTGAAGCTCTACGCGGATGGACCGGGCGCGGCGCGGGCCAGGGAACGGATCGCCGAGCTGTCGGTGGCGCCAGTGGTCGGGCGGCCGGCCGCACCACCGCCGCCGATCCGTACGGCCTGGGGTAGCCTCTCGCAGTACTACTACGGCGGCAACTCGCAGGTCGACACCACCACGATCACGGTGACGCCGGCGACCAATGCGACCACGATCGACACGTCGCGCCTGACGGGCACCGACCAGTCGCAGCTCGTGACCAACGTCGATGCGACCGGACGCTGGCGCGAGGGCCCCTGGGACACGCGCTTCGTCGTGCGCGACAGCTACGCCTGGAACTTCCTCGAGGACGGCGACAACCGCAATCGCCTGACGGCGCTGTACGCAGAGACCCGCTACGCACCCGAGAACCTGTTCGGGCGCGTCGGCCGGCAGACCGTGACCTCGGGTGGCGTCATCGGTCGATTCGACGGCCTCCTGGGGAGCTGGGGACCGCGCCCGGACCTGCGGCTCAATGGGGTCGTCGGCTCGCCTGTTGACACCATTCAGGGCCTGCGCAAGATCTTCGCGGGCGGCAGCGTCGATTTCGAGAACGTCCTGCCGGGAACCTCCGTCAACGTGTTCGGGATCGGCCAATGGGTGGAGGGCGACACCGACAGGGCAGGCGTCGGCGCGGAGATCCGCTACTTCGACAACGAGCGGATGCTCTACGCGCTCGTCGACTACGACCCGCTCTTCGCCGCGGTGAACATCGCGATGGCCCAGGGCTCCTGGCAGTTTCCGACCGGGACGTCGGTCAACCTCCTTGCGGACTACCGGCGTTCGCCGACGCTGCAGCTCACCAATGCGCTGTTCGGCATGCCCAACGTCGACTTCGCGACGCTGCAGCGGACGCTCGGCGTCGACGCGACGCGCGACCTCGCGAAGGACTTCACGCCGACCTCGAGGGTCTACCTCGTCGGCCTCACGCAGCAGGTCAATCCCCAGTGGCAGCTCGGCTTCGACTTCCGCATCTCGAGCCTGTCCGGAACGCCCGCGAGCCCGACGCTGCCGGCGCAGGCTGGCACCGGCAACATCTACACCTACACGTTCCAGGCGATCGGAACGTCGCTCACGCCGTGGCGCGACATCCTCGTCGCCAACGGCAGCATCCTGCGCGGAGCGCTCCTCGACGGCTGGCAGGTTGGCTTCGACTACCGCTTCAGCCCTTGGGAACCGCTGACCATCCAGCCCATGTACCGCTACTACCGCCAGGAGGACACGCTCGCGACGCGCCTCTCGCGGCACCTGCCGGGTGTCCGCGTCGTCTACCTCGTTCGCGCACGGCTGTCGCTCGAAGGTGAGTACACGATGGAGAAGTCCCGCTCCGTCGGCACGGCGGTCACCGACGACAGCACGCGTCACTTCTGGTACGTCGGCTGGCGCTGGGACTTTTGAGGACTACCTCGCGCGAAACGTCGGAATCGTGCCGATCAGCGAGAAGACTCCGCTCCAGATGATCTGGACGCCAATGCAGAGCAGGATGAATGCCGACAGGCGCAGCAGGACCTGGGTGCCGGTGGCGCCGAGGGCCCGGGTCAGGCGCTCTGCGTTGCGGAACAGCAGCCATATCGACAGCGCGAGGAGCGCGGCGCCGAGGGCGGCACCGACAATCGACACCGTCCACGCGCTCACGCCACGAGGCACCTGTGCGCCGAGCGTGATGGCGATGGAGATCGATCCCGGCCCGACGGTCAGCGGCAGCGTCATGGGGTAGAACGCCCGTGCGGAAAGCGTCGAGGTGTCCCGGGGCCGGACCTCGACGTCCGACGCCGCCTCGTCGGAGTGCAGGAGTCCCCAGGCCATCGCGCAGATCAGCAACCCGCCCGCGACCTGGATCACGGGCACGGACAGCCCGAAGAACTCGATCACGTAGCTGCCGAGGAAGATCGACGCCAGCACCAGCACGAAGGCGTTGATGCCGATCTGCCGCGACAGTACCGCGCGCTCGGCGTGGGTGAGGTCGCTCGTCAGGACGAGGAAGAGCGGCGCGCCGCCGATCGGGTTCACGATCGGAAACAGCGCCGCGAAGACGAGTGCGGCGTGTTCGAGGATCGGACGGCTCGGAAAGTCGGGCATCGCAGTGGGCGGCGCCGCGTGCCGATCGACGATCGCGGACGGCAGCCGGAACAGCGCACAGCCGGCCGGTACACTAGCACGCTCCCCTACCCGAGTCCGCCCGTGTCCGACACCCGTCTCGTCGTCGGCTTCCACGCCGTCACCGCCCGTCTCCGGCAGCGTCCGGAGTCGGTGCGGGCGATCTACGTAGCGACCGGAAGGCACGACGCGCGGGCGCGGGACCTCGTCGATCGCTCCAAAGCCGCGGGCGTCGCCGTGCATCAGGTGGACGAGCGACGGCTGGTGGAACTCGCCCGCGGCGAGCGCCACCAGGGCGTCGTGGCCGTCACCGACGCCGCGCTGCCGCACGTGACGCTCGCCGACGTGCTCGAGCATCCTGCCGAGCCGCCGCTGCTGCTCGTGCTCGACGGCGTGACCGATCCGCACAATCTCGGCGCCTGCCTGCGCAGCGCCGACGCTTTCGGTGCCCACGCCGTCGTCGTGCCCAAGGACCGGGCGGTGGGCGTGAACGCCACCGTGGCGAAGGCGGCGAGCGGAGCCGCGGACACGATTCCCGTGATCACGGTGACCAATCTCGCCCGGGCGCTGCGCGAGCTCAAGGAGGCCGGCGTCTGGATCGTCGGCGCCGACGCGGGCGGGGAGAGCCTGTTCGAGGCCGACGTCAGCGGTCCGATCGCCTGGGTGCTCGGGGCCGAAGGGGAGGGCCTGCGCCGCCTGACCCGCGAGCATTGCGACCGCATCGTCGGTATTCCGCTCGCGGGCAGTGTCGAGAGCCTCAACGTTTCGGTGGCGGCCGGAATCTGCCTCTTCACCACCCGCCGGGCACGATCGGCGGCCACCCTTGCCGCACCGCGTTGAGGTTTCGCCCCGATTGGGGCATCATCGACCGGTTTCGATACCACGACGTCCCGGTTCCCGGGGGGAGAGATAGTCATGCGATACAAGCTGCTGATCGGGGCGCTGGTTGCCGCTGCGGTCATTGCCGGCCCGGTGGCCGCGAAAACGCTGCGTTGGGCAAGCCAGGGCGACATCCTGACGTTCGACCCGATGTCCCAGAACGAGAGCCTCAACAATACGTTCTCGGACTACGTCTACGACGGCCTCGTCCGCTACAACAAGCAGTTCGTGCCCGAGCCCGCGCTCGCCACGTCATGGACGCGCGTGTCGCCTACCGTGTGGCGCTTCAACCTGCGCAAGAACGTCAAGTTCCACGACGGCACGCCGATGACGGCCGACGACGTCGTGTTCTCGTTCCAGCGCGTGCTCGCCCCCGCGTCGAACATGAAGGTCTACGCGCAGGGCATCAAGGAGACGAAGAAGATCGACGACTTCACCGTCGAGGTCGTCACCGACGGGCCGAACCCGGTGCTGCTGCGCGGCCTGGTCGACGTCAAGATCATGAGCAAGGCCTGGGCGACCAAGCACAACGTGGTCAATCCGCAGGACTACGTCAAGAAGGAGGAGACGCACGCCGCGCGCAACACGAACGGCACCGGCCAGTTCATGCTGAAGTCCTTCGAGCCCGACGTGCGCACCGTGCTGGTGGCGAACCCGAACTGGTGGGACAAGGCCGAGGGCAACGTCACGGAGATCGTCTACCGGCCGATCAAGTCCGACGCCACCCGCGCCGCCGCGCTGCTGTCCAACGAGGTCGACCTCGTGCTGGATCCGCCCACGCAGGACATTCCGCGCCTGCGCCAGAACACCGCGATCAAGATCGCCGACGGCACCGAGACCCGCATCATCTTCCTCGGCCTCGACCAGTGGCGCGACGAGTCGCCCTACACCGACGTCAAGGGCAAGAACCCGTTCAAGGACAAGCGCGTCCGCCAGGCCATGTACCAGGCGATCGACATCGAGGCGATCCGCCGCGCGACGATGCGCGGGCTCGCGGTGCCGACCGGCTCGATGATCGCGCCGCAGGTCAACGGCTACTTCGAGGAGTTCGCGAAGCGCCTGCCCCACGACGAGGCTGCCGCGCGGAAGCTCCTCGCCGACGCCGGCTATCCGCAGGGCTTCTCGTTCACGCTCGACTGCCCGAACAACCGCTACATCAACGACGAGGAGATCTGCATCGCGATCACGGCGATGTGGGCGAAGGTCGGCCTCAAGGTCAAGCTGAACGCGATGCCGCGCGCCACGTACTTCCAGAAGATCCAGAAGAACGACACCAGCGTCTACCTGTTGGGCTGGGCGACGGCGACGTTCGACGGGCTCTACACGCTGCAGAGCCTGATCCGGACGCCGGCGGCGGACGGCAAGGGCGCCGACGGCAACTTCAACCTCGGCAAGTACAGCAACCCGAAGGCGGACGCGCTGATCGACCAGGTGAAGACCGAGATCGACGACGGCAAGCGCAACCAGGCGATGCGCGATGCGCAGCGGATCCACGCCGACGACGTCGGCCACATCCCGCTGCACCAGCAGGTGATCCCGTGGGCGATGCGCTCGAACGTTTCGGTGTTCCACCGCGCGGACAACCGCCTCGACATGCGCTGGGCGAAGGTCGATTGACCGCTTCCCGTCGTCGCCGCGCCTGCGGCGACCCAGCGCCGTTTCGCGCCGCGAGACACTGGGTTCCCGCGCTCGCGAGAGCGACGGCATCGAGGCTGCGGACGCCCTGACCGGGGCGTCCGTTCCCGCCGCCGATGCTCGCCTTCGTCCTGCGCCGCCTCTTGCAGTCGACGGCCGTGATGGCGGTGGTCGCGTTCATCGCCTTCGGTCTGTTCAATTACGTCGGCGATCCGGTCGCCGGCATGCTCGGCCAGGACGCGACGATCGAGGACCGCGCACGCCTGCGCGGCGAGCTCGGGCTCGACCAGCCGTTCCACGTGCAGTTCGGCCGCTTCGTCGGCAACGCCGTGCAGGGCGACTTCGGCGTGTCGCTGCGGCAGGGGCGCAAGGTGTCGACGCTGCTCAAGGAGCGCCTGCCGGCGACGATCGAGCTGTCGATGGCTGCGGCGCTCATCGCGCTGTTCGTCGGCATTCCCGCCGGCGTCTACACCGCGCTGCGCAGGCACAGCGTGCTCTCGCACGTGCTGCTCGCGGTGTCGCTGATCGGGGTCAGCCTGCCGACGTTCCTGATCGGCATTCTGCTGATCCTCGTGTTCGCGGTCATCCTCGGCTGGCTGCCGTCGTTCGGGCGCGGCGACGTGGTCGCGCTCGGCTGGTGGACCACCGGGCTCCTCACGCCCTCGGGACTGAAGGCGCTGATCCTGCCTTCGATCACGCTCGCGCTGTTCCAGATGACGCTGATCATGCGCCTGGTGCGCGCTGAGATGCTCGAGGTGCTGCGCACCGACTACATCAAGTTCGCGCGGGCGCGCGGGCTCACCGACCGGGCCATCCACTTCGGCCACGCGCTCAAGAACACGCTGGTGCCGGTGATCACGATCACCGGCCTGCAGCTCGGCGCGATCATCGCGTTCGCGATCATCACCGAGACCGTGTTCCAGTGGCCGGGCATGGGCCTGCTGTTCATCCAGGCGGTGAACTTCGCCGACATCCCTGTGATGGCGGCGTACCTCTGCTTCATCGCGCTGGTGTTCGTGCTGATCAACCTGCTGGTGGACCTGCTGTACTACGCGGTCGACCCGCGCCTGCGCATCGAGCGCGGCGCGTCCGCGGGCCACTGAACCGGGCGACGAACGCATGAATCCGATCGAGCACATCCGCCACTGGCACGCCGAGTACACCGGCCTGCGCCGCGACCTGCACGCGCACCCGGAGCTCGGCTTCGAGGAGGAGCGCACGGCGCGCGTCGTCTGCGAGCAGTTGCGCCGGCTCGGCATCGAGCATCACGCGGGGATCGGCCGCACCGGGGTCGTCGCGGTGATCCGTGGCCGCGACGGCGACGGCACGGTGGGCCTGCGCGCCGACATGGACGCGCTGCCGATGCAGGAGGAGAACGAATTCCCGCACCGGTCGCGCTACGACGGACGCATGCACGGCTGCGGCCACGACGGGCACACGACGATGCTGCTTGCGGCCGCGCGCTACCTCGCCGAGACGCGCAACTTCGCCGGCACGGTCAACCTCATCTTCCAGCCCGGCGAGGAGGGGTTCGCCGGCGCGCGCGAGATGATCGAGGACGGACTGTTCGAGCGCTTTCCCTGCGAGCAGGTGTTCGCACTGCACAACTGGCCGGCGCTGCCGGTCGGCAAGATCGGGCTCACGCCGGGCGCTGCGATGGCCGCGGCCGACCGCATCGAGATCACCATCGACGGCCGCGGCGGCCACGGTGCGCATCCGCACCGCACGGTCGACCCGGTCGTGGTCGCCGGCCACATCATCACCGCGGTGCAGTCGATCGTCTCCCGCAACGTGTCGCCGATCGACACGGCGGTCGTCAGCCTGTGCTCGATGCAAGCCGGCAATCCCGGGGCCATGAGCGTCGTGCCGCAGCACGCGAAGCTGGTCGGCACGGTACGCACGTTCAAGCCGACCGTGCAGAACACCGTGGAGCAGCGCCTGAAGGAACTCGTCGGGTCGATCGGCGCCGCCTTCGGCGCGCAGGCGACGGTGCGCTACGAGCGCATCTATCCGGCGACGATCAACCACGATGGCCCCTCCGCGTTCGCGCTCGAGGTCGCGGAGTCGCTGGTGGGCAGGGAGAACGTGGTCCGCAACCTCGACCCGTCGATGGGTTCGGAGGACTTCTCGTTCATGCTGCAGGTGAAGCCGGGCGCGTTCGCGCGCCTCGGGCAGGGCGGGGCGGATGCCGGGGGGTTCCTGCACGCAACCCGCTACGACTTCAACGACGCCGTGATTCCGCTCGGCGCCGGATACCTCGCCGCGCTGGCCGAACGTGCATTGCCGATCGCGAGGCGCGCGCCGTGAAGTCGGTCGCGCACGCCGCGCCATCGGGCGGCGCTCCCGCTGCGTGGGTGTGGTCGGACGTCGATCCTGGCGCACACTTCGGCGCGGACTACCCCGAGGCACGGGCGAAGTTCCTGGCGGCCGCCGCGCTCCTTGCATTGCCGGTCGAGACGCACGTGCACCCGTCCGCGCGGGGACCCGCGGGCGACGCGCTGGCGATCGACGTCGCGCTGCTCGGCGCTGCGGCCTCGCCGTCGCTCCTGCTCGTGACGTCCGGCACCCACGGCGCGGAGGGGTTCTGCGGCAGCGGCTGCCAGGTGGCGCTGATGAACGACCCGTCGTTCGTCGATGCGGTGCGGCGCAGTGGCGTGGCGGTCGCCTTCCTGCACGCGCTCAACCCGTACGGCTTCGCGCACCTCGTGCGGACCAACGAAGACAACGTCGACCTCAATCGGAACTTTCGCGACTTCGCCGCGACGCCGCCGAACGCCGCCTATCTCGAGGTCCACGACTTCATCGTCCCCGATACCTGGCCGCCGTCGGCGCAGAACGAGCGCCGGATGGCGGACTACGTGGCGACCCATGGCGTGACGGCGCTGCAGCAGGCGGTGAGCGCGGGCCAGTCGGATCGTGCCGACGGCCTGTTCTTCGCTGGGACGGAGCCCGCCTGGAGCAGCGACGTGCTGCGGGACGCGTTGCGACGGCACGCCGGGTCGCGGCGGCGCCTCACCTGGATCGACATCCACACCGGGCTCGGTCCGCTCGGTCACGCCGAGAAGATCTACGCCGGTCCGGACGACGCCGCGACGCTCGCGCGCACGCGCGCGTGCTTCGGCGCGGACGTGACGTCGATCTACGACGGTTCGTCGACGTCGGCGCAGGTGTCCGGGATGCTGTTCAATGCGGTGGCGGAGGCCTGCGCCGACGTGGAGTACGCGGGCGTCGCACTCGAGTACGGCACGCTGCCCTTCCCGCAGGTGCTGGCCGCGCTGCGCGCGCGCCAGTGGCTCCGCAATCATCCCGACACCGATGCGGCGGGCCGCGAGCGCATCCTGCGCGAGACGCGCGACGCGTTCTACGTCGACTCGCCGGCCTGGAAGGCGATGGTGTTCGCCCAGGCGCGCGCCGCGGCGCGGCAGGCGCTCGCAGCCCTGCAGGGAGCCGGACGGTGATCGACGCTCGCCCGGCCGTCGTCGTCGCGCGTCCGTCGGTGACGGAGCGCCTGGCTGCCGCGTGGGACAGCGACCTCGCCTACAGCTTCCGTCGCTCGCCGGTCGCGATCGTGTCCGCGATCGTGCTCGCGATCTGCCTCGCCGCTGCCCTGTTCGCGCCCTGGATCGCCCCGCACAATCCTTTCGACCTCAGGACCCTCAACCTGCTGGACGCGCTGGCGCCGCCGGTGTGGATCGACGGCGGCAAGGCAGGGTACCTGCTCGGCACCGACGACCAGGGCCGCGACGTCCTGTCGGCAATCATGTTCGGCGCCCGCATCTCGCTGCTCGTGGGCCTCGCGTCGGTCGTGCTCGCCGTGGTGCTGGGCGTGTCGCTCGGCCTGATCGCCGGCTACGCGGGGGGCAGGATCGACGCGTTCATCATGCGCGTCGCGGACGTGCAATTGTCGTTCCCCGCGATCCTCATCGCGCTGCTGATCGACGGTGTGGCCCGCGCCGCGCTGCCGCGCGACGCCCACGGCGACGTCGCGCTCGCGGTGCTGATCCTCGCGATCGGCGTGTCGAACTGGGTCCAGTACGCACGGACCGTACGCGGCTCGACGATGGTCGAGAAGAACAAGGAATACATCCAGGCGGCTCGCGTCATCGGCGTGTCGCCCTGGGCCATCATGGGCCGCCACCTGCTGCCGAACGTGCTCGGGCCGGTGCTGGTGCTCGCCACGATCAACATCGCCACCGCGATCATCACCGAGGCGACGCTCTCGTTCCTCGGCGTCGGCGTGCCGCCGACACAGCCGTCGCTCGGCACGCTGATCCGCGTCGGCAACGATTTCCTGTTCTCGGGCGAGTGGTGGATTACCATATTTCCGGGTCTCGCGCTGGTCGTGATGGTGCTGTCCATCAACCTGCTGGGCGACTGGCTGCGCGACGCCCTGAACCCGAAGCTACGTTAGCCTGCGGAGAAGCCACCCATGCGCAAACTCGTGCTCGTTGCCATGACCACCGCGCTCGCCGGCTGCCAGACCTGGGGTCCCACCTGGAGCGAAGTGACCGGCGTCCGCTTCTTCCGCACGGAGCAGAACCGCACGCCGACGATCATCGAGCGGGTCGACGGCCGCAGCTCGTCGCCGGCCGGCATCGGCGAGCCGAACCGCATCGAGCCGGGACGGCGGGTGCTGACGCTTTCCACGGTGCCGCCGGCGGCGGCGAGCGCCGGTGGTTGGCGCATCCAGGAGTTCGTGCTCGACGCGCAGCCGTGCATACGCTACTACGTCAACGCGCAGTTCGACTCGCGGCTGGGGTCGAACTGGGAGCCGGTGATCGACTTCACCGAGCGCATCGCCGGGTGCGATCCCGCACCGCAGGCAAAGTAGCCGCCGTGCGCGACCAGGCCGGGCAACGCCGATCCCGATGACCGAGCCACGCCACGCGGACGGGCCGCTGCTCGCGGTCGAGCGCCTGCGCGTCGAGTTCCCGACGCGGCGCGGGACGCTGGTCGCCGTTCACGACGTGAGCTTCGAGATCGCCCCCGGCGAGGTGCTGGGCGTCGTGGGCGAGTCGGGTGCAGGCAAGTCGCTCACCGGCGCCGCCATCATCGGCCTCATCGATCCGCCGGGGCGCATTGCGCACGGTCGCGTCACGCTGGGCGGCCGGCGTATCGACAACCTGCCGTACGACGAACTGCGCCGCATTCGCGGCAAGGAGATCGGCGCGATCTTCCAGGACCCGCTCACCTCGCTCAATCCGCTCTACACGATCGGGCGCCAGTTGACCGAGACGATCCGCACGCACCTCGACATGAGCGAGTCGGCCGCGCGCGACCGCGCGATCGCGCTGCTCGAGGAGGTCGGCATCCCCGCGGCCGCGCGGCGCATCGACCACTATCCGCACCAGTTTTCCGGCGGCATGCGGCAGCGCGTGGTGATTGCGCTCGCACTCGCGGCCAATCCGCGGCTGATCGTTGCCGACGAGCCCACCACCGCGCTCGACGTGTCGATCCAGGCCCAGGTGATCCAGCTGCTGAAGCGGTTGTGCCGCGAGCACGGCACCGCAGTGATGCTGGTGACCCACGACATGGGCGTGATTGCCGAGACCGCCGACCGCGTCGCGGTGATGTACGCGGGAAGGATCGTGGAGATCGGGCCCGTGTCCGACGTCATCCATCGCCCGCGGCACCCCTATTCGTCGGGGCTGATGGGGTCGATCCCGTCGATCGTCGACGAGCGCGAGCGCCTGACGCAGATCGACGGGTCGATGCCGCGGCTCACGGCGGTACCGTCCGGCTGCGCGTACCATCCGCGCTGCCCGCGCGCGTTCGAGCGCTGCTCGCGCGAACGCCCCGAGCTGATCGATGCCGGCGCCACGCGCGCCGCCTGCTGGCTGCACGCGAGCGAGACCGTCGGGGCCGTGGCATGAGCGACGGTGAAGCGCTGCTCGAGCTCAAGGGCGTCTCGCGTACGTTCGACGTGTCGCCGCCGTGGCTGAACCGCGTGCTCGAGCGCAAGCCGCGCGTGCTCCTGCGTGCCGTCGACAACGTGGACCTGGCGATCCGTCGCGGCGAGACGCTCGGCCTGGTGGGCGAGTCGGGTTGCGGCAAGTCTACCGTCGCGCGGCTCATCGTCGGCCTGTACCCGCCCACGCAGGGCACGATCCGCTACGAGGGGGTGGTGCTGGCGGGGGCCGGCGCCGAGGCCTCGGACAGCTCCGCGCAGCGCCGCGCTCGTCGCGGCATGCAGATGATCTTCCAGGACCCCTACGCGAGCCTCAATCCGCGCTGGCGCGTGGCCGACATCGTCGCCGAGCCGCTGCGGGTACAGGAGGGCGCGTTGCCGAGGGCGGAGATCGAAGCCCGGGTGGGTGCGCTGCTCGGCCAGGTCGGGTTGGCGCCGGTCGACGGGATCAAGTACCCGCACCAATTCTCCGGCGGCCAGCGCCAGCGCATCTCGATTGCCCGCGCGCTCGCGACGCAGCCGTCGTTCCTGGTCTGCGACGAGCCCACGTCGGCACTCGACGTGTCGGTGCAGGCGCAGGTGCTGAACCTGATGCGCGACCTGCAGCGCGAGTTCTCGCTCACCTACCTGTTCATCTCGCACAACCTCGCCGTCGTCCATCACATCGCCGACCGCGTCGGGGTGATGTACCTCGGTCGGATCGTCGAGCTGGCGCCGACGCGGCGGCTGTTCGCGATGCCGCAGCACCCCTACACACGGATGCTGCTCGAAGCCGTTCCGGACCTGTCGATGACCGGCAGGTCGCGAACCGCCGTGGCGGGCGAAGTGCCGAACCCGCTCGACCCGCCGCCGGGGTGCGCGTTCCACCCGCGGTGCCCCCTTGCCGACGCGCGCTGCAGGCAGGAGGTGCCGAAGCTGCTGGCCGTTGCCGTCGGCGGCGAGGCCGCGTGCCATGCCGTCGAGGAAGGCCGCATGCCGTCCGGCGCGACGGCCTGATCCGCCCCGTTCACGGGCACCAGGACAACGTATCGAAGCGGACGATTCCGCTATAATCCCGCGCTTGTCCGGGGCCGGCTCGACGCAGTAGGCGAGCGCGCGCCTCGTCCCACCGTCATGCGCCGGATCGACCGGTGCTTCCCCGATCGGGTCCGCTCCTTGCGCCTTACGCAGATCAAGCTCGCCGGCTTCAAGTCCTTCGTCGATCCCACCACCATCGGCACGCCGGGGCAGCTCGTCGGCATCGTCGGCCCGAACGGCTGCGGCAAGTCCAACGTGATCGACGCCGTGCGCTGGGTGCTCGGCGAGTCGAAGGCCTCGGCGCTGCGCGGCGAGTCGATGCAGGACGTGATCTTCAACGGCGCCGGAGACCGCAAGCCGGTCGGCCGCGCCTCGGTCGAGCTGCACTTCGACAACAGCGCCGGGCGCATCGGCGGGCAGTGGGGCCAGTACGCCGAGATCTCGATCAAGCGCGTGCTCACCCGCGACGGCGACTCGAGCTACTACATCAACAACATCCCGGTCCGGCGCCGCGACATCCACGACCTCTTCCTCGGCACGGGCCTCGGTCCCCGCGCCTACGCGATCATCGAGCAGGGCATGATCTCGCGCGTGGTCGAGGCCAAGCCCGAGGAGCTGCGTGTGTTCCTTGAGGAGGCCGCCGGCGTCTCCAAGTACAAGGAGCGCCGCAAGGAGACCGAGGGACGGATCGCCGATACGCGCGAGAACCTGGCCCGCGTCGAGGACATCCGCAACGAGCTCGGCAGCCAGCTCGAGCGGCTCGAGCACCAGGCGCGGGTTGCCACGGAGTTCCGCGAGCTCGAAGCGCGCCACAAGCTCGCGCAGCAGGTGCTCTGGTACTCGAAGCAGCAGGACGCCGTGCGCACGCGCGAGCGATGCGGGAGCGAGATCGCGCAGCTCACCGTGGCGCTGGAGAGCCTGCAGGCGGAAGTGCGCGCAGTCGAAGCGAAGCTCGAGCGGATGCGCGCCGACCACTACGCGGCCGGCGACGCGCTGCACGACCGGCAGGGGGCGTTCTACGCCGCCAATGCCGAGGTGACGCGACTCGAGCAGCAGCTGTCGTTCGCCCGCGAGAACGAATCGCGGATCACGCAGCAGGTCGCGCAGATCAACGAGCAGCTGGGGGCGCTGGCTGCGCAGGAGGCGGTCCTCGCCGGCGAGCGCGCGAGCTTCGAGCGCGCGCTCGCGGAAGCGCTGGCGGCGCGCGAGCACGCGGCCGAGGAAGAGCGCACGGCGCGCGAGGGACTGCCGTCGCGCGAGGCGGCGGTCGCCGAGGCGACGCGCTCCCTCGCCGAACTCGCGGAGAAGGTCAACCTGTCGGAACAGGCGGCGCGCGTTGCGGAGACGCGGCGCGACAGTGCCAACCGCACGCTCGCGCAGGCGGAACAGCGTCGCGAGGGGCTGGACGGCGAGCTCGGGCGCCTGTCGGTCCCCGCGACCGACGACATCCGCATCGTCGAGGACCAGCTCGCCGACGAGTCGCGGGAGCTCGCGAGCCGGGAGGGCGCGCTCGCCGAGCTCCAGGCACGCGTGCAGGCGCTGCAGGAGCGGCATCGGGGCGCGTCGGAGGAATGGCAGGAGGCGAGCCGCCGTCTGGCCGACCTCGAGGCGCGCGAACAGGCGCTGGCCGCGCTGCAGGCGCGCGTCGGGCACGGCCAGGACAAGGACGCCTGGCTCGGTGTCGCCGGTCTCACCGATGCGCCCCAGCTGTGGCGTGCGCTGGACGTCGAGCCGGGCTGGAACGATGCCCTCGAATCGGTGTTGCGCGAGCGCCTCGAGGCGCGCGAGCTCGACGCATTGGACCGGGTGACCGCCTGGGACGAGGCGGCGTCCGCGCCGCCGGTGCGGCTTGCGCTGTATGCGCCGGCGCCTGCCCGGCACGGGCCTGCCGGCAGCGGCGATGCCCTGCTCGCGCGCGTGCGCATCAAGCGACCGGAGCTGGGGCGCCTCGTTGCCGACGCGCTGCACGGCGTGCGATGCCGCGCATCGCTTGCCGAAGCGCTCGCGGAGCGCGATGCGCTCGGCCTCGGGGAGTCGTTCGTGACCCCGGCGGGGCACGTCGTCACGGCGCAATCGGTCACGCTGTTCAAGCCGGACGGCGAGATCCACGGCGTGCTGGAGCGGCAGCGCGAGCTCGAGGAGCTCGCCGACGCCGTTGCCGCCGCGCGCGGGGCGGCCGGCGATGCGCGCGGCGGGCTCGACAGCGTCGAGACCGAGCTCAAGGCGCAGCAGCACGCCTATCACGCGGAAGCGCAGGCACTCGCCTCGCAGCAGCGCCGCTGCCACGACCTCGAGCTCGAGCTCGTGCAGCTGAAGCAGGCCGCCGAAGCCGCGCAACGGCGTCGTGCCGAACTGGTCGAGGCGCGTGACCAGGCCGCGGCCCAGGTCGCCGCCGAGCGCGCCGAGCTCGAACGCATCGGCGCGGAGCTCGCCGACCTCCAGTCGCGCCTGCACGACCAGATCGCCGAGCGCGAGGCCGCACGCCACGCGCGGAACGAAGCCGACGTCGAGAAGGAGCGGGCACGCGAGCGCGTGAGAGTCGCCGAGCGGGCGATGCAGGAGGCCGGCTTCGCCGAGCGCAGCGCGCGCGATCGGATGGTCGACCTCGAACGACGCCGCGAGGCGCTCGCAGCGTCGAACCGCACGCAGCAGTCGCTCCTCGAGCAGCTGTCGAGCGAGCGCGCGTCGATCGACTGGTCGCCGGTCGAGGAAGCGCTGCAGCGCCAGCTGGGCTCGCGTGGCGAGGCCGAGCACGCGTTGCAGGCGGCGCGCGAGCGGCTCGAGGGGCTGGGGGCCGAGCTGCGGGCCGCCGAGGAGTCGCGCCTCGCCGCGGAGCAGAGGCTCGACCCGGCGCGGCAGAAGATCCAGGACATGCAGCTCAAGGAACAGGCTGCCGCGCTCGCCGAGGCCCAGTACGGCGAGCAGCTCGCCGAGGCGCAGGCGGACCTCGCCGCGCTGCCGGAAGCGCAGAAGTCCTTCGGCGCCAAGTCCCAGCTCCCCGGCGAGATCGAGCGGCTGGCGAAGGCGATCGCGGAGCTCGGCGCGGTCAACCTCGCGGCGCTCGAGGAGCTCTCGGCCTCCCAGGAGCGCAAGGCCTACCTCGACCGCCAGGCCGCCGACCTGACCGAAGCGATGACCACGCTGGAGAGCGCGATCCGGCAGATCGACCGCGAGTCGCGGGAGCTCCTGCAGCAGACCTTCGACGTCGTCAACGCGAACTTCGGCAAGCTCTTCCCGGCGCTCTTCGGTGGCGGCCAGGCGCGCCTCGTGCTCACCGGGGAGGAAATCCTCGACTCCGGCGTGCAGGTGATCGCGCAGCCGCCGGGCAAGCGCAACACGTCGATCCACCTGCTTTCCGGCGGCGAGAAGGCGCTCGCGGCGACATCCCTGGTGTTCGCCCTGTTCCAGCTGAATCCGGCGCCGTTCTGCCTGCTCGACGAAGTCGACGCGCCGCTCGACGACGCCAACACCGACCGCTTCTGCCGCATGGTCCGCGAGATGTCCGGGGAGACGCAGTTCCTGTTCATCTCGCACAACAAGATCACGATGGAGATGGCGAACCAGCTGATCGGCATCACGATGCCAGAGCCGGGCATCTCGCGCGTGGTGGCCGTGGACATCGCCGAGGCCGTGGGACTCGCGGCCGCCGGCGCGCCCGCGATGGCCGCCGCCTGACCGACGTCCCGTTGGTGGCGCCGGCATGGTTCGTTATCGATCGGCGTGAGCCTATAATTCAACGGATGGCGCGCCCCGCATTCGCCGATGCTCCGCGCGGGGCGGCGGCGGCGCGCGCGATTGGATCCCGATGAGCCCGAAGGGCCGCCCCGAGGGCGAATCAGACCCGGAGCGCGGGAGCGCGAAGGGTGGATCAGTGAGCCCGAAGGGCCGCCCCGAGGGCGAATCAGACCCGGAGCGCGGGAGCGCGAAGGGTGGATCAGTGGGCCCGAAGGGCCGCGAGGGCGAATCAGATCCGGAGCGCGCAGCGCGGAGGGTAGTCTATTGAGCTCGCTTCAACTCGGTCTCGTCGTCGCCGGCGTGTTGCTGGTGGTCGGCGTCATTCTCTTCAACCGCTGGCAGGAGCGGCGTATCCGGCAACGCATCGACGCCGCGTTCGCGAGCGGACGCGACAAGGCAAAGGAGAGCGACGCGCGCGTCGAGCCGACGCTGCGCGGCACCGCCGAAGCGAAGGCCGCTCCCGCGGCGGCCGTCGCGGCGACCGCGGCGGTTCCGGGCACCGAGGTCGAACACGACCCCGACTGGCGGCCGCCGATGGACTCGGTGGTAGGACTGCACGACGCGCTTGGCGATGCGCCGGTCGAACCGGAGGCCGGGGGTGGCGGCGAAGCGGACGAACCGGTCGACGGCCCCGCTTCGCCGCGGCCTCGCGGCGCGGCATCCGCGGCATCGACCGTCGCCGCGCCGGACGCCGACATCGAGACGATCGTGATGGTGCAGCCGACACGTCCTGCAACCGCCGGAGCGCTCTCGGCGGGCCTGCATGCGCGGATCGGCAAGCCGGTGCGCTGGTACGGGCGCCGCGAGCCACGGGGCCCGTGGCAGCGGCTCGTCACCGACAGCCGCGGCGAGTACGGGGAGTTCGCGGCGTGCATGCTGCTCGCCGACCGCAACGGCCCGGCCACCGCGGCGCAGATCGAGACCTTCCACAAGCTGGTCGGCGATGTCGCGGCTTCGCTGCCGGGTGCATTCACCGCGTCGCCGCTGGGCGAGGAAGCGCAGCGCGCCGAGGCGCTCGACCGGCTGTGCGCGGAACTCGACATGCAGATCGGCCTCACCGTGCGCAAGACGCCGCCGGCGACGATCGCGGGGACGCGCCTGCGCGGCGTCGCCGAAGCCGCGGGATTCCGGCTGTCGCCAACCGGCCGCTTCGAGTGGGTGCAGGACGACACGGGCGCGGTGCTGTTCACGCTGCAGAACGTCACCGACGAGGCATTCACCGCCGACAGCCTCCGCGCGGGCGCGACGAGCGGCGTGGTGTTCCTGCTCGACGTGCCGCGCGTCGCCGATCCTCCGCGCGCGTTCGACCAGATGAAGCTCGCCGCCAAGCGCATGGCGCAGACCGTCGGCGGCGAACTGGTCGACGACAACGGCCGGTTGCTGAACGACGCCGGACTCGCCGCGATCCGCGAGCAGGTGGCGGGCGGCGACGCCGCCCTGCGGCGCTACAACATCGAGCCCGGCAGCCCGCGGGCGCTCAAGCTCTTCGCGGCCTGAGGGACTTTCCCAGGTGCCGTCAACGGCGCACGCGCGAGGCGATGTCGCAGCAGCCCCGGCGGTCGCACGCCGCGCGGAGGAGCTGCGGCGGCTGATCGCCGAGCACGATCACCGCTACTACGTCCTCGACGCGCCGACCATTGCCGACGCCGAGTACGACGCGCTGTTCCGCGAGCTCGCGGCGATCGAGGCCGAGCACCCTGAGCTGCTCGCGCCGGACTCCCCCACGCAGCGCGTCGGCGGCAAGGCGGCGACGGCATTCGACGCGGTCACGCATCGCGTGCCGATGCTCTCGCTCAACAATGCGTTTGCCGACGTCGAGGCCGAAGCCTTCGACCGGCGCGTGCGCGAAGTCCTGCAGGCCGGGCAGGTGCGCTACGCCTGCGAACCGAAGTTCGACGGACTCGCCGTGAGCCTGTTGTACGAGGACGGCCGGTTCGTCGTGGGCGCCACGCGCGGCGACGGCACGAGCGGCGAGAACGTCACCGCCAATCTCCGCACCGTGCAGGCCATTCCCCTTGCGCTCGCCGCGCGCTCGCCGCCACGCCTGATCGAGGTGCGGGGCGAGGTGCTGATGCGCAGGCGCGACTTCGAGAAGCTGAACGCCGCGCAGGCGGCTCGCGGCGAGAAGCTCTACGCGAACCCGCGCAACGCTGCGGCGGGCAGCCTGCGGCAGCTGGACGCACGCGTGACGCGCGGCCGCAGGCTCACGTTCTTCGCCTACGGGGTCGGCGACGTCGATTGGGGCGCCGATCGCCCGCCCGCGACGCACTCCGAGCTCCTCGACCGGCTCGCGGCGCTCGGCTTCCCGGTGACCGACACCCGGGCGACGGCGGATGGTCTGGACGGCCTGCTCGGCTATTACCGCAAGGTGGGCGCGTTGCGCGAGTCGCTCCCCTACGACATCGACGGCGTCGTCTACAAGGTCGACGATCTCGAGGCGCAGCGGCGCCTTGGCTTCGTGTCGCGCGCACCGCGCTTCGCGATCGCGCACAAGTTCCCCGCCGAGGAGATGACCACGGTGGTCGTCGGCATCGACGTCCAGGTGGGGCGAACCGGCGCAATCACGCCGGTGGCGCGCCTGGCACCCGTATTCGTGGGCGGCGTGACGGTGACCAACGCGACGCTGCACAACGAGGACGAGGTACGGCGCAAGGACGTGCGCATCGGCGACACGGTGGTCGTGCGCCGCGCGGGCGACGTGATCCCCGAGGTGGTGCGCGTCGTGCATGAGCGGCGTCCCGCGCACACCACGGTGTTCGCCATTCCGGCCGAGTGTCCCGAGTGCGGTTCGGCGGTGATCCGGCTCGTCGACGAGGCCGTGGCGCGCTGCACCGGAGGGCTCGTCTGCCCGGCGCAGCGCAAGCAGTCGCTGCTGCACTTCGCGAGCCGCCGCGCGATGGACATCGAGGGCCTGGGCGAGAAGCTCGTCGACCAGCTGGTCGACGCGGGCCTCGTGCGCACGCCGGCGGACCTGTACGCCCTCGGCACGGGACAGCTTGCGGCGCTGGAGCGCATGGCGGAGAAGAGCGCGGGCAACGTGGTCGCGGCGATCGCGAAGAGCAAGTCGACGACGCTCGCGCGCTTCGTGTTCGCGCTCGGCATCCGCCACGTGGGCGAGGCGACCGCCAAGGAGCTCGCACGGCATTTCGGCAGCCTCGACCGGCTGATGGCTGCCGACCCGGACACGCTCACCCGCGTGCGCGACGTCGGCCCGGTACTGGCCGAGAGCATCGCCCGGTTCTTCGCGGAGCCCCACAATCGCCAGGTGATCGACGCGCTGCGCGGGGCAGGCGTGCAGTGGACCGAAGGGGCGCCGGGTGCGGCAACCGCCGGTCCGCTCGACGGCGTGACGTTCGTTCTCACGGGTACGCTGCCAACGATGTCGCGCGACGAGGCGAAGGCGCTGATCGAGGCCGCCGGCGGCAAGGCCGCGGGCAGCGTTTCGGCGAAGACCCGCTACGTCGTTGCCGGCGCGGACGCCGGCAGCAAGCTCGAACGCGCCCGCGCGCTCGGCATCGACGTCATCGACGAGGACGGCCTGCGCGCGCTCGTCGCGTCGCCCATGGATGCAACCGACGAATCGCGAGAGTCACGATGAAGATTACCAAGGCCGTTTTCCCGGTTGCCGGGCTTGGCAGCCGCTTCCTTCCCGTCACCAAGGCGAGTCCGAAGGAGATGCTGCCGGTGGTCGACAAGCCGCTGATCCAGTATGCAGTCGAGGAGGCCGCGGCGGCCGGCATCACCGACATGATCTTCATCACCGGGCGCAACAAGCGCGCGATCGAGGATCACTTCGACAAGGCCTACGAGCTCGAGACCGAGCTCGCGCTGCGCAACAAGTCGGCACTGCTCGAGTGCGTGCAGGCGGCCACGCCGCCGGGGATCAACTGCATCTTCATCCGGCAGACCGAGGCGCTGGGGCTCGGCCACGCCGTGCTCTGCGCCGCCCCGGTGGTCGGCAACGAGCCGTTCGCGGTGCTGCTCGCCGACGACCTGATCGACGCCGAGGTGCCGGTGATGAGGCAGATGGTCGAGGTCGCCGCGCGCGAGCGGGTGGCGACCATCGGCGTGATGAGCGTCGATCCGCAGGAGGTGGGCAGCTACGGCATCGTCGAGACCGCCGCGCCGGAAGGCGACATCGCGCGCATCGTGCGCATCGTGGAGAAGCCGAAGCCGGGCTCGACGACGTCGACCAAGGCGGTGGTCGGCCGCTACGTGCTGACGCCGCGGATCTTCCACCACCTGCGGACGATGCCCGCCGGCGCGGGCGGCGAGATCCAGCTGACCGACGCGATCGCCCGACTGCTTGTCGACGAGCGCGTCGTCGCCTACGAGTTCAAGGGGCGGCGTTACGATTGCGGCACCAAGGTGGGCTACCTGGAGGCGACCGTCGATTACGGACTCAAGCACCCGGAAACCGGCCGCGAGTTCGCCGCGTTCCTCGCCAACCGCGCCCGCGCACCGGGCGATGCGGTACGTTCGTGACGCTGAACGAACTGCGTTACATCGTCGCGGTCGCGCAGGAACGGAGCTTCGGGCGCGCCGCGGGGAAGTGCTTCGTGTCGCAGCCGGCACTCTCGGTCGCGATCCAGAAGCTCGAGGAGGAGCTCGGCGCGCCGCTCTTCGAGCGCGGCAAGAGCGAGATCACCGTCACGCCGGTCGGCGAGCGCATCGTCGAGCAGGCGCAGCGCGTGCTCGAGGAGGCGTCGCGGATCAAGGAGATCGCCCAGTCCGGCCGCAACCAGCTGGCCGGCACGCTGCGCCTCGGGGTGATCTACACCGTTGCGCCCTACCTGCTGCCGGATCTCATTCCCGCGCTGCACGAGCTGGCGCCGCAGATGCCGCTCGACATCGAGGAGAACCTCACCGAGCACCTCGAAGGCGCGCTGAAGAGCGGCCGCATCGATGCCGCCATCGTCGCGCTGCCGTTCGATCCGCCGGGGATCGTCACGACGTTCCTCTACGAGGAGCCGTTCCAGGTGGTGGTGCCGCAGGGCCACAAGTGGGCGAAGCGCAAGTCGGTGCACCCGGACGAGCTCGCCGGCGAGCACACGATCCTGCTCAACGTCGGCCACTGCTTCCGCGACCAGGTGCTCGACCGCTGCCCGGAGCTGAACCGCGCCGACGCGCACGTGACGCGCACCAACTCGCTCGAGACGGTGCGCAACATGGTGGCCTCGGGCCTCGGCATCTCGGTGCTGCCGCATGATGCGCTCACGCCCAAGTACCACAGCCGGCTCGTGGTGCCGGTGCCCTTCGTCAAGCCGGCGCCGTCGCGGCGGGTCGCGCTCGCGGCGCGCAAGAGCTTCCCGCGCCCGCAGGCGATCGAGTCGATCCGCACCGCCGTCGCGGCCTGCCGATCCGGCGGGACACGGCCGCGCGCGAAGTAGGCAGGCGGACGCGACAGGGTCCGAACGGAGAACTACCGCATGTCGTCAGCACGTACAGCCGCAGCCGCGATCGCGGCTGCCGTCATTTCGCTGGCTGGGAGCCGCGCGCTTGCCCAGCCGTCCCCGCCGCCGGCGACGGGCGCCGCCCCGCCGAGAATCGTGAAGCCGGTTGGCCGGCCGATGGTCTGCCTCGTCCTGTCCGGCGGCGGTGCCCGCGGCGCCGCCCACATTGGCGTGATCAGGGTGCTCGAGGAGTACCGCGTGCCGATCGACTGCATCACCGGCACCAGCATGGGCTCGCTGGTCGGCGCCGGTTACGCGAGCGGCATGACCGTCCCCGAGATGGAGAAGTTGACGGAGAAGATCACCTTCGACCTGCTGTTCAAGGAAGTGCCGCCGCGCCAGGAGCTGACGATCCGGCGCAAGCAGGACGAGCTGCGCCTCAACCTGTTCTCGCCGGAGATCGGGGTCAACGACCGCGGCGACCTCGGCTTCGCCAAGGGCATCGTCTCCGGCGTGCAGCTCGAGACCGTGCTGCGCGAACTGTCGCGGATCAAGGGCTACACCGAGTTCGACAAGTTGCCGATTCCCTTCCGGGCGGTGGCAACCGACCTCGTCACCGGCAAGCCGAAGATCTTCGACAGGGGCGACCTCGCGCTGGCCATGCGCGCGAGCATGTCGGTCCCCGGCATCATCGCGCCCGCCGAGTTCGACGACATGATGCTGGTCGACGGCGGCCTCGTGAACAACCTGCCGGTGGACGTCGCGCGCAGCATGGGTGCCGACATCGTGATCGCGGTCAACCTCGGCACGCCGCTCTCGAAGCGCGAGGACATCAAGAACGTGCTCGGCATCACCGGGCAGATGATCGGCATCCTCACCGAGCAGAACGTGCAGCAGACGCTCGCCACGCTCAAGTCCACCGACATCCTGATCCTGCCCGAGCTCGGCAACTACTCGGCGGGCGACTTCGACAACATGAAGTCGACCTTCCCGATCGGCGAGGCCGCGGCGCGCAAGGTCGCCGACCGGCTCGCGGCATTGTCGCTGCCCGCCGACCGCTATGCGCAGTTCCAGTCGCAGCGCACCAGGACCATCGTCGCGAGCACCCGTCCGGTGGACGAGATCCGCTTCGAGCCGCGGCCGACGCGGGTCAACCCCGAGTTCATGGCGACGCTGATCGACAGCAGGGCGGGCGAGCCGTTCGACCAGGCGACGCTCGACGCCGACCTGCTGCGCCTGTACGGCACGCGGGACTTCGAGCACGTGAGCTACCGGCTGCTCGAGACGCCGACGAAGCAGATCCTCAACATCCAGGGCGTCGAGAAGAGCTGGGGTCCGAACTTCCTGCGCTTCGGGCTCGGACTGTCCTCCGACTTCAGCGGCAATGCGTTCTTCAACCTGCAGGCGCAATACCGCCGCACCTGGATCAACAGCTATGGCGGCGAGTGGTACAACGACGTCGCGCTCGGGCGCAATACGGCCTGGTACTCGGAGTTCTACCAGCCGCTCGACGCGCACCAGCGCTTCTTCGTGGCGCCGTACCTCGACCTGGAGCGCCGCTTCCTGGACGTGTTCGTCGGCGACACGCCGACGTCGGAGTATTCGCTGCCGACGGCGCTCGCCGGCGTCGACTTCGGCACGCAATTCACCCGCTACGGCGAGTTACGGCTCGGGCTTTACGGCGGCGTAACCAAGCCCAAGCTCAATTCCGGGAGTGCGGTGATCGACGACGAGCAGTCCTCGACGGTATCCGGCGTGCGCCTGCGCGGCTACTTCGACCAGCTCGACAGCCTGAACTTCCCGAAGGACGGGTGGGCAGGCACCTTCCAGTTGGTCAAGGGGATGGAGGCCCTTGGCTCGGACATCGATTACGACCGCTGGGAAGCGTCGCTGGTGCTCGCGAAGAGCTTCGGCCGCCACACGCTGAATTTCGCGATGCGCGGCTCGGGGCCCATCTCGGAAGACCGCGTCCCGGCGTATGTCTCGACGCCATGGGGCGGCTTCCTGCAGCAGTCCGGGTTCCAGACCGGACAGCTGCTGAATGAGCGCTACATCTACGGCCGCCTCATCTACAACTACCGCCTCCTCACGGTGCCGCTGTTCGAGGGGCTCTACGCCGGGGTCTCGGCGGAGGCGGGCGACTACGGCCGGCCGCTGGTCGCGGGCAATCCGACCGGCACGCTGTATTCGGGCGCGGCGTTCCTCGCCTTCGACAGCCCGCTCGGGCCGATGTACCTGGGCTACGGGATCGGCACGGGCGGCAACAGCGCGGCGTACTTCTATCTCGGGCGGCCCTGACGATCGGGACGATGATGCAACGACCGGTGCGCAAGCGCGCTTGCGGACCGGTCGGGACGCTGCGTGGTCGGCAGGACCTCGTCGCGCGACGTCGTGGCGCAAGCGTCGTGTGCACCCAGCAAAAAAAAAGGGGTCGCATTTGCATGCGACCCCGTGGTTCATGTGGTGGGCGATACTGGGTTCGAACCAGTGACCCCTGCCGTGTGAAGGCAGTGCTCTACCGCTGAGCTAACCGCCCCGCGAACCCAGACAGGAGCCGCGATTTAATCATGGGGTCGAAGGGGGGTCAAACCGGAAAAACGGCAATGTCCATGCCTGTCGTGGACATAAGCGCCCCACATTTGTACGCCAGGCGCACCAATTCGGAACATTCCGGCCCGATGAGGCGAGCTAGAATTCGTAAGCCCCCGTGCCCGAAGGTTTTTCCGGAATGGCTCGCGGTTTGCTAGGTATCCGGTGATCTGACGTCCCGCCCCGCCGTGCCCACCACGCCATTCGACGAAATGCAACGCCCGGACGGGACGATCCGGGACCACTATGGCCCGTTCGCCGACTGGCTGGCGCGGACCCCTCCCGACCGTATTGCCCAGAAGCGCGAGGAGGCCGAACGGGCGTTCCAGCGCGTCGGCATCACCTTCGCGGTCTACGGCGAGGACACGGGCACAGAGCGCCTGATCCCCTTCGATCTCGTGCCCCGGATCATTCCGCGGGACGAGTGGGCGATGCTGGAGCGCGGCCTCAAGCAGCGCGTCGCGGCACTGAACGCGTTCCTCGAGGACATCTACCACGACCAGCGCATCCTGGCCGAGGGCAAGGTGCCCCGCGACCGCGTGCTCGGCAATGCGCAGTACCGCCCCGAGATGCACGGCATGAACGTGCCCGGCGGCATCTACGCCCACATCGCGGGCGTCGACCTCGTGCGCGCGGGGCAGGGCGAGTTCTACGTCCTCGAGGACAACCTGCGCGTACCCTCGGGCGTGTCCTACATGGTCGAGAACCGCAAGATGATGATGCGGCTCTTCCCGGAGCTGTTCGCGACGCAGTCGGTGCGGCCCGTGCAGCACTACCCGGACATGCTGCTCGAGAACCTCCGTGCCGTGGCGCCGGACGGCGGTGACCGGCCCACCGTGGCCGTGCTCACGCCGGGCCCCTACAACTCCGCCTATTTCGAGCACAGCTTCCTCGCCCAGCAGATGGGCGTCGAACTGGTGGAAGGCGCGGACCTGGTCATCCGCGACGACACCGTCTACATGCGGACCACGCGCGGACCGCAGCGCGTGCACGTGATCTACCGGCGCGTCGACGACGACTTCCTCGATCCGCGCGCCTTCCGGGCGGACTCGATGCTCGGCGTGCCGGGGTTGTTCTCGGCCTACCGGGCGGGCCGCGTCACGCTCGCCAACGCGATCGGCACCGGCGTGGCCGACGACAAGTCGATCTATCCCTACGTGCCCGAGATGATCCGGTTCTACCTCGGCGAGGAGCCGGTGCTGAACAACGTCGAGACCTTCCGCTGCTACCTGAAGGAGCACCGGGACCACGTGCTCGAGCACCTCGACGAACTGGTCGTGAAGGAGGTCCACGGCGCGGGCGGGTACGGCATGCTGATCGGCCCGACGTCCACCGCCGCGGAGCGCGAAGCCTTCCGGCAGCGCATCCTGGCTGCGCCCGAGAAGTACATCGCACAGCCGACGCTCGCGCTGTCGACCTGCCCGACCTTCGTCGAGTCGGGTGTCGCGCCCCGCCACATCGACCTGCGGCCCTACGTGCTGTCCGGCAAGACGATCAACCTGGTGCCCGGGGGCCTCACGCGCGTGGCGCTCACCGCAGGCTCCCTGGTCGTGAACTCGTCGCAGGGCGGGGGCACGAAGGACACCTGGGTGCTGGATTGAGACTGATGCTGTCGCGCGTCGCCAACGAGCTGTACTGGACCGGCCGGCACTTCGAGCGCGCGGAGAACACCGCACGCATCCTCGACGTCACCTACCGGAACTCGCTCCTGCCCTACCAACTGGGCGAACCGGGGCTCGCCTGGGCGGCGCCCTGGGCGGTGCCGCTGATCAGCACGGGCCTCGCCACGGCCTACTACCGCAAGTACCCGGTGCTGTCCGCGGAGCACGTGCTCCGCTTCATGCTGTTCGACGCGTCGAATCCCTCGTCGGTGTTCTGCTGCCTGCGTGCAGCGCGGGAGTCGGCGCGCGCCGTTCGCGGCGCCATCACCTCGGAGATGTACGAGGAGGCCAACGCCTCGTGGCTGGAGATGCGCGGCCTCGACTACGAGCACGTGCAGCGCGTCGGCGTGCAGGGGTTCTGCGACTGGATCAAGATGCGCTCGCACCTGTTCCGCGGCGTGACGTTCGGCACGATGCTGCGCGGCGAGGCCTACCACTTCCTGCGCCTCGGCACGCACCTCGAGCGCGCCGACAACACCGCCCGCATCCTCGACACCAAGTACCACATCCTGCTGCCGTCGGCCGAGGACGTGGGCGGCGCGGTCGACTACTACCAGTGGCAGTCGCTGCTCACGTCCGTGTCCGGGTTCGAGGCCTACCGGCGCATCTACAGCGACGTCATCACGCCGCGGCGCGTCGCCGAGCTGCTGATCCTGCGCCGCGACATGCCGCGCTCGCTGCACGCCTGCCTGACGATGATCAACGACACGCTGAAGCTCCTCTGCGACGAGCAGAACTGGGAACTGGAGCGGATGGCCGGCGAGCTGCACGCGCGCCTCGAGTTCGGCCGCACCGAGGACATCATGCGCTTCGGCCTGCACGAGTACCTGGTCGACTTCCTCGAGCGCATTTCCGCGCTGGCGAGCGAGATCACGCGGCGCTTCTTCGCGCCGACGGCGTGAGCCCGCCGGGCCGGAACTGACGCGCGGGCGCGGCGCGGTCACCGCACGGCGCCTAGAATGTCGGCTTTCCACCCCGCATCCGCGCGATCCCCTATTCCATGACCTACTGCGTCGCCATGGCGCTCGACGCCGGCATGATCTTCGCCTCCGATTCCCGCACCAACGCCGGCGTCGACCACGTGTCCCGATATTCCAAGATGCGCAGCTTCGTCGAGGAGGGCTCGCGCGTCATCGTCACGCTGTCCTCGGGCAACCTGTCGGTGACGCAGAACGCGCTGTCGGTGCTCGAGCAGCGCATCCGCGGCGGCGATTCGCAGCTTCACTTCCACAACGCGAACTCGATGTTCGACGTCGCGCGCCTGCTGGGCGACGCGCTGCGCGAAGTGAAGAGCCGCGACGGCGCGTACCTGATGCAGAACAACATCGACTCCTCGGCGAGCTTCATCGTCGGCGGCCAGATCCGCGGCGAGCCGCCGCGGCTCTTCCACGTCTACAACGAGGGCAACTTCATCGAGGCCACCGCCGAGACCTGCTACTTCCAGATCGGCGAGACCAAGTACGGCAAGCCGATCATCGACCGCGTCGTCAATCGCCGCACGACGCTCACCGACGCCGTCAAGTGCACGATGGTGTCCTTCGACTCGACGATGCGCTCGAACATCTCGGTCGGACTGCCGATCGACCTGTGCGTGTACGAGCACGACGCGCTGCGCATCAAGTTCGTACGGTGCGTCGACGAGGACGACCCGTACTTCCAGATGGTGCACACGCAGTGGGGGGAAGGGCTGCGCCGCGTGTTCGGGCAGCTGCCCGACCCGCAGTGGGCTTGACCCGGAGCAGACCGCCATGGCGATACGGGTCGCGCTGCACCACCGCACCACCTATCGCTTCGACCGGCGGGTAGGCCTATCGCCGCACGAGATCCGCCTGCGGCCGGCCCCGCACTGCCGCACGCCGGTGCTGGGCTATTCGTTCAACGTCGAGCCGTCGGGCCACTTCCTCAACTGGCAGCAGGATCCCTACGGCAACTGGCTCGCCCGACTGGTGTTCACCGAGCCGGCCGAGAAGCTCGAGGTGCTGGTCGACCTGACGGCGGACCTCACCGTCATCAATCCCTTCGACTTCTTCGTCGAGCCTTATGCCGAGAAGTTCCCGTTCACCTATGCGCCGGCACTGGCCAAGGAACTGATCCCGTTTCTCGAGCAGGCGTCGCCGGGGCCGCGGCTGGCCCGCTGGCTCGACGCGTTCCGGGCGACGATCACGCCCGGCGAGAACACCGTGCTGCTGCTGGTCCGCCTGAACCAGCAGCTGCAGCAGGAGACCCGCTACCTGGTGCGGATGGAGCCGGGCGTGCAGACGCCCGAGGAAACGCTGGCGCTCGGCTGCGGCTCGTGCCGCGACAGCGCCTGGCTGCTCGTGCAGATCCTGCGCCACCTGGGCATCGCGGCGCGCTTCGCGTCGGGCTACCTGATCCAGCTCGTCGCCGACGTGAAGCCGCTCGACGGTCCCGCCGGTACCGATCGCGACTTCACGGACCTCCACGCCTGGGCGGAAGCCTACCTCCCGGGCGCGGGCTGGATCGGCTTCGATCCGACCTCGGGACTCCTCGCCGGAGAAGGACACCTGCCGCTCGCGTGCTCGGCCGATCCCGGCAACGCGGCGCCGGTGATCGGCTTCACCGACGTCTGCGAGACCGAGTTCTCGGTGGACATGCACGTCACCCGCATTCACGAGGACCCGCGGGTCACGAAGCCCTACTCCGACGCGCAGTGGCAGGCGATCGACGCGCTCGGCGAAGCCGTCGACCGGGAGCTCGACGCGCACGACGTACGTCTCACGCAGGGCGGGGAGCCCACGTTCGTGTCGGTGGACGACATGGACGGGCCGGAATGGAACACCGCCGCGCTCTCGCCCGCGAAGCGCGCGCTCGCGCAGACGCTGCACGGCCGCCTCGCGTCGCGCTTCGCCACCGGCGCGCTGCTGCACGACGGGCAGGGCAAGTGGTACCCGGGCGAGCCGCTGCCGCGGTGGGCACTCGGCATCTTCTGGCGCAAGGACGGCGAGCCGCTGTGGCGCGATGCGGCGCGCTTCGCGGACACGACCGAAGCCGGGTGCGCCACGCACGAGGACGCCGACCGCTTCCTGCGCGCACTCGCCGGTCGACTCGGGCTGCCCGAGTCGATGGTGCTGACGGCGTGGGAGGACGTGCCGACGCTCCTGCGCGACGAGGCGGCGCTGCCGGTCAACGTCGATCCCCTGCAGGCGGACCTGTCGAAGCCCACGGAACGTGCGCGCCTCGCGCGGCTGCTCGCGGCCGGCCTCGCGCGCCCCGCGGGCTGCGTGCTGCCGCTGAAAGCCGTGCCGGCGTCCGCAGACGCGCCGGCGCACTGGGTCTCCAGTCCCTGGCCGCTGCGTCGTGAGCGCCTGTACGCGCTGGGCGGCGACTCGCCGCTCGGCCTGCGGCTGCCGCTCGACTCGCTGCCGTGGGTGCTGCCGGCGGACGAAGACGCCGAGCCCCCGGCGGACCCGTTCGCACCCTCCGACGCCTTGCCGTCGGGCGATTCCCTTCGCACACGAGCGGCCCCGGGGCGGGTGCAGGGCGATGCGCCGCGCGAGGTGGTCAAGACCGCGGTGTGCGTCGAGGCGCGCGCCGGCCACCTGCGCGTGTTCATGCCGCCGGTCGACCGCGTCGAGGACTACGCCGAGCTCGTCGCAGCCGTCGAGGACACCGCCGCGGCGCAGGACGTCCGGGTGTCGATCGAGGGCTACCCGCCGCCACGCGACCCGCGCCTGTCGGTGCTGATGGTGACGCCCGACCCGGGGGTGATCGAGGTCAACATCCACCCGTCGCGCACGTGGCGCGAACTGATCGAGCGACACGGCGATCCTCTACGAGGAGGCGCGGCAGTCGCGGCTCGGCACCGAGAAGTTCATGCTCGACGGGCGCCACACCGGCACCGGTGGCGGCAACCACGTTACGCTGGGCGGCGCCGCGCCCGCGGACAGTCCGCTGCTGCGGCGTCCGGACCTCCTGCGCAGCCTCATCACCTACTGGCAGAACCACCCGTCGCTGTCCTACCTCTTTTCCGGCACGTTCATCGGGCCGACCAGCCAGGCGCCGCGCGTCGACGAGGCGCGGGACGACAAGCTCTACGAGCTCGAGATCGCGTTCCAGCAGATGGACGCGCGACACGAGTCCGGCACGGAGACGCTGCAGCCCTGGCTTGTCGACCGCCTGCTGCGGCACCTGCTGACGGACCTCACCGGCAACACGCATCGCGCCGAGTTCTCGATCGACAAGCTGTATTCGCCGGATGGCCCCACGGGCCGGCTCGGCCTCGTCGAGTTCCGCGCGTTCGAGATGCCGCCGCACGCGCAGATGAGCGCGGTGCAGATGCTGCTGCTGCGCGCGCTGGTCGCGCGCTTCTGGCGGGAGCCCTACCGCGGTCCGCTCGTGCCGTGGGGCACCGCGCTGCACGACCGCTGGATGTTGCCGCACTTCGTCGCCGCCGACATCGCAGACGTGGCCGCGGATCTGGGCCGCGCGGGCTACCCGTTCGCGCCGGCGTGGTTCGACCCGTTCGTCGAATTCCGCTTCCCGCGCTACGGCACCGTGAGCTATGACGGCGTCACGATCGAGCTGCGGCAGGCGATCGAGCCGTGGCATGTGCTGGGCGAGGAAATGGCCGGCACCGGCACGGCACGCTACGTCGATTCCTCGGTCGAGCGTCTGCAGGTCAAGGTCACCGGCATGACCACCGGAAGGCACGCCGTGGCCTGCAACGGCCGCGTGCTGCCGCTCACCTCGACCGGCGTGCCGGGCGAGCACGTCGCCGGCGTGCGGTTCCGCGCGTGGAGCCCGCCCTCGGCATTGCACCCCACTATCGGCGTGCAGGCGCCGCTCACGTTCGACCTCGTCGACGCGTGGGCGGGGCGAGCGCTCGGCGGCTGCACCTATCACGTCGCCCACCCGGGCGGACGCAACTACGACACCTTCCCGGTCAATGCCAACGAGGCCGAGGCGCGGCGCTTCGCCCGTTTCTGGCCGAACGGCCACACCCCGGGGCCGATGACGGTCGCGCCCGAGCCGCCGAATCCGGCGACGCCGACGACGCTGGACCTCAGGTATCAGGTCACAGGCAACAGGTAACAGACGCCAGCGCAAGTCCGAAGGCCCGCGCCGGATCGGTAGAATCGCACTCCTGTTCGGAATCGATACGAGATGCCGCGCCTCGATGGCGCGCCGGTACGCCTCGGGTCGCCGTACCGACACTGTGACCTGTTACCTGACCTCTGATGCCTGAAATACGTACCCGCTTCGCCCCGAGCCCGACTGGCTTCATCCACCTCGGCAACATCCGCTCGGCGCTGTTTCCCTGGGCATTCGCGCGCCATCACGGCGGCGCGTTCATCCTGCGCATCGAGGACACCGACACCGAGCGCTCGACGCCGGAGGCGACCCGCGCGATCGTCGACGCGATGGACTGGCTGGGACTCGACTACGACGAGGGGCCCTACTATCAGATGCAGCGCATGGACCGCTACCGCGCGGTGCTCGCGGACATGCTTGCGCGCAACCTCGCGTACCGCTGCTACATGCCACAGGCCGAGCTCGACGCGCTGCGCGAGGCGCAGCAGGCGCGGGGCGAGAAGCCGCGCTACGACGGCCGCTGGCGTCCGGAACGCGTACAGGGCCTGACCCCGCCGCCCGACGTCGCGCCGGTGGTGCGCTTCCGCAACCCGGACGCGGGCAGCGTGCGCTGGGAGGACGCCGTCAAGGGCGCGATCGAGATCGCCAACGCGGAACTGGACGACCTGGTGATCGCGCGCGCCGACGGCACGCCGACCTACAACTTCTGCGTCGTCGTCGACGACATCGACATGCGCATCACCCACGTGATCCGCGGCGACGACCACGTCAACAATACGCCGCGCCAGATCAACATCATGCGTGCGCTGGGCGCGCCGTCGCCGGTGTACGCGCATTTGCCGACCGTGCTCACGCCCGAGGGCGACAAGCTGTCGAAGCGCCACGGCGCGAAGAGCGTGCTGCAGTACCGCGACGAAGGCTATCTCCCGGAGGCGGTGGTCAACTACCTCGCGCGTCTCGGCTGGTCGCACGGCAACGACGAGATCTTCGGCCGTGACGAGCTCGTCGGCTGGTTCGACCTGGACGGGTTGTCGTCGTCGCCCGGGCGCTTCGATCCCGAGAAGCTCTCGTGGGTGAACCAGGAGCACCTGAAGCGGCTGCCCCCCGACGTGATCGGTGCGCGGCTCGTGCCGTTCCTCGAGCGCGCCGGGCTCGACCCGAACGCCGGCCCGCCGGCAGCGGACGTCGCCGCCCTGCTGCGCGACCGCGTCGCCACGCTCGTCGAGATGGCGGACGCCGCGCACTACTTCTACGCCGCGCCGCACTCGAAGCCCGAGTTCCTCGCGCAGCACGTGCCGGAGGCCAGCCGCGCGGCACTCGAGGCACTGCACGGCGGACTCGCCGGCGTTGCCTGGACGCGCGAGGCGATCGGGGCGTTGCTGAAGTCGACGGCGTCGACGTTCGGGCTGAAGCCGCCGCAGGTGATGATGCCGCTGCGCGCCCTCGTCGCCGGCACGCCCCAGACGCCCGCGATCGACGCGGTGCTGACGCTGATCGGGCGCGACGCGGTGCGATCCCGAATCGCCGCGGGCCTCGGGCTGTAGTTGCGCCGCCCCCGGGCGCGGACCGGCGGGCCTTTCCGGTAGAATGGCGATTTCCAAGAGAACTTGTCCGCCATGACCAAGTTCGTCTTCGTGACCGGCGGGGTCGTTTCCTCGCTCGGCAAGGGGATCGCCGCCGCATCGCTGTCCGCGATCCTCACGACGCGCGGCGTACGCGTCACCAATCTCAAGCTCGACCCGTACATCAACGTCGATCCGGGCACGATGTCGCCGTTCCAGCACGGCGAGGTGTTCGTGACCGACGACGGTGCCGAGACCGACCTCGACCTCGGCCACTACGAGCGCTTCACCGATGTCCGGATGGGGAAGCGCAACAACTTCACCACCGGCCAGATCTACGACAGCGTGATCCGCAAGGAGCGCCGCGGCGACTACCTAGGCGGCACGGTGCAGGTGATCCCGCACATCACCGACGAGATCAAGGCGTGGATCGCCGCCGGTGCGGGCGACGCCGAGGTCGCGGTGGTCGAGGTGGGCGGCACCGTCGGCGACATCGAGTCGCTGCCGTTTCTCGAGGCGATCCGCCAGATGGGCATCACGCTCGGCCGCGAGAACGTCTGCTACATCCACCTGACGCTGGTGCCGTTCATCGCGGCCGCGGGCGAGATGAAGACCAAGCCGACGCAGCACTCGGTGAAGGAGCTGCGCGAGATCGGCATCCAGCCCGACGTGGTGCTGTGCCGCGCCGATCGGCCGCTGCCCGACGGCGACCGCCGCAAGATCGCGCTGTTCACCAACGTCCCGCCCGAGGCGGTGATTCCCGCGCTGGACAGCGACTCGATCTACAAGATCCCGGCGGCGCTGCACCGGGAGGGCCTCGACGAGATCGTCTGCCGCAAGCTCGCGCTGTCGCCGCCGCCCGGCGACCTGACGGCGTGGAACAGGCTGGTGGACGCGCTCGAGCATCCCGAGCACACCGTGCACATCGCGATGGTCGGCAAGTACGTCGACCTCACCGAGTCGTACAAGTCGCTCTCGGAGGCGCTGGTCCACGCCGGCATCCACACCCGCAGCAAGGTGCAGATCCACTACGTCGACTCGGAGGCCGTGGAGCGCGACGGCACCGAGCCGCTGGCCGGCATGGATGCGATCCTCGTGCCGGGCGGCTTCGGCAAGCGCGGCGTCGAGGGCAAGATCGCCGCGATCCGCTACGCGCGCGAGAACGGGATCCCGTACCTCGGCATCTGCCTCGGCATGCAGCTTGCCGTGATCGAGTACGCGCGCCACAAGGCCGGACTGGCCGGCGCGAACAGCACCGAGTTCGATCCCGCGACGCCGCACCCGGTGGTTGCGCTGATCACCGAATGGCAGAACCGCGACGGCACGGTCGAGCGGCGCACCGAGAAGTCCGACCTGGGCGGCACGATGCGCCTTGGCGCGCAGCCCTGCGAGATCGTCCCCGGCTCGCTCGCCAACCGGATCTACGGTGCCACCGGTGTCTCCGAGCGGCACCGGCATCGCTACGAGGTCAACAACCACTACCTGCCGCGCATCGAGTCGGCGGGGCTGGTGGTGGGCGCGTGGGCGAAGAGCGCCGCGGCCGGCGACCTCTGCGAGATGATCGAGCTGCCGGAGCACCCGTGGTTCTTCGGCTGCCAGTTCCACCCCGAGTTCACCTCGAATCCGCGCCGCGGGCACCCGCTGTTCGTGAGCTTCGTGCGCGCCGCGCTCGAGCAGCAGCGCCGGGGGCAGGGCGGCGCGGCCGGACCGGTCGCCGACCTGGTCGCGTCCCTCTAGTCCGAAAACAGGGTCAGACTCGGAAAGTAGGGTCAGACTCGACTTTCCACGCCGACATGTCCATTTCTCAGCGCCATCGAAATCGGAAAGTCGAGTCTGACCCTACTTTCTCCGGGAAAGTCGAATCTGACCCTACTTTCGCGACTGTCGGATGAAGCTCTGCGGCTTCGACGTCGGCCTCGACCATCCGCTGTTCGTGATCGCGGGGCCGTGCGTCGTCGAGAGCGAAGCGCTGCAGGTGCACGTCGCGGGCCAGCTCAAGGAGATTTGCGCCACGCTGCGCATCCCGTTCGTGTTCAAGTCGTCCTACGACAAGGCGAACCGCAGCTCGCACGCGAGCTTCCGCGGCTTGGGCGATGGACGAGGGCCTGCGCATCCTCGCCGAGGTGCGGCGGCAGGTCGGCGTTCCGGTGCTGACGGACGTGCACACGCCCGACGAGATCCCGGCGGTCGCGGCGGTGGTCGACGTGCTGCAGACGCCCGCCTTTCTCTGCCGGCAGACCGACTTCATCCAGGCGGTCGCCTGTTCCGGCCGGCCGGTGAACATCAAGAAGGGGCAGTTCCTCGCGCCGGACGACATGCTGCAGGTGGTGGCGAAGGCGAAGGCTGCGAGCGGCACCGACAATGTGATGGTGTGCGAGCGCGGTGCTTCGTTCGGCTACCACAACCTGGTGTCCGACATGCGCTCGCTCGCGATCATGCGCGCCACCGGCTGCCCCGTGGTCTTCGACGCCACCCACTCCGTGCAGCTCCCCGGCGGCCAGGGCACCTCGTCGGGCGGCCAGCGCGAGTTCGTCCCCGTGCTCGCCCGGGCGGCGGTGGCGGCGGGCGTGGCCGGCGTGTTCATGGAGACCCACCCCGATCCGGCGCGCGCCCTGTCCGACGGCCCGAACGCGTGGCCGCTGCCGCGGATGCGCGCGCTCCTCGAGACGCTCGTCGAGCTCGACGCGGCCGTGAAGCGCGCGGGCTTCCCCGAGCACGAACTGATGCAGGCCGCGCGATGATTTCCGGAATCGCACGGTCCCCCGCGAGCGGCACGCCGGCTCGTCCTCGACTCTGAACCCTGTTTCCTGACCTCTGGTACCTGACAATGAGCTCCATCGTCGACGTCATCGCCCGCGAAATCCTCGACTCCCGCGGCAACCCCACCATCGAGGCCGATGTGGTCCTCGACTCCGGCGCCTCCGGGCGCGCCGCCGTGCCCTCCGGCGCGTCGACCGGCTCGAAGGAGGCGATCGAGCTGCGCGACGGCGACGCCAAGCGCTACCTCGGCAAGGGCGTGCAGAAGGCCGTCGAGAACGTCAACACCGAGATCTGCGAGGCGGTGCTCGGCCTCGACGCGACCGAGCAGGCGCTGATCGACCGCACGCTGATCGACCTCGACGGCACCGACAACAAGTCGCGTCTCGGCGCGAACGCCATCCTCGCCGTGTCCTGCGCGGTCGCCAAGGCGGCCGCCGAGGAGTCCGGCCTGCCGCTGTACCGCTACCTCGGCGGCGCCGGCGAGATGCAGCTGCCGGTGCCGCTGATGAACGTCATCAACGGCGGCGCGCACGCGAACAACAAGATCGACCTACAGGAGTTCATGCTGGTGCCGCTCGGCGCGCCGTCGTTCCGCGAGGCGCTGCGCTACGGCGCCGAGGTGTTCCACACGCTGAAGAAGATCATTGCGGGCAAGGGCATGCCCACCACCGTCGGCGACGAGGGCGGCTTCGCGCCGGACCTGCCGTCGAACGAGGCCGCGCTCGAGCTCCTCGTGCAGGCGATCGACCAGGCGGGCTACACGCCCGGCACCGACATCGCGCTGGCACTCGACTGCGCCGCCTCGGAGTACCACAAGGACGGCCGCTACGTGCTTGCGGGCGAGGGCAAGATGTACTCGTCGAAGGAGATGATCGACGTGCTCGCAGCCTGGTGCGACCGCTATCCGATCGTGTCGATCGAGGACGGCATGTCCGAGCACGACTGGGACGGCTGGAAGCTCCTCACCGACCGCCTCGGCAAGGATGTCCAGCTCGTCGGCGACGACCACTTCGTCACCAACACCAAGCTGCTGAAGCAGGGCATCGACAAGGGGGTCGCCAACTCGATCCTGATCAAGATCAACCAGATCGGCACGCTCTCCGAGACCTTCTCGGCGATCACGATGGCCAACCGCGCGCGCTACACCGCGGTGATCTCGCACCGCTCGGGCGAGACCGAGGACAGCATGATCGCGGACATCGCCGTGGGCATGAACGCCGGCCAGATCAAGACCGGGTCGCTGTCACGCTCCGACCGCATCGCCAAGTACAACCAGCTGCTGCGCATCGAGGAGGACCTCGGCGACGCGGCGCGCTACCCGGGCCGCGCGGCCTTCTTCAACATTTCCTGAATCGGATCGTGCGCGTCCTTGCCGCCGTCTTCGTCGCGCTGATCGTGGCGCTGCAATACCCGATGTGGCTCGGCAAGGGCGGCTGGCTGATGGTGCGCGACCTCGATCGCAAGCTCGCGGTGCGGCAGGCCGACAACGCCAAGCTGCAGGCGCGCAACGAGGCGCTGGAGGCCGACGTGCGCGACCTGAAGACCGGCTTCGAGGCGATCGAGGAGCGCGCGCGCGCCGAGCTCGGCATGATCCGCGGCGACGAGGTGTTC
The DNA here is from genome assembly GCA_963765065.1 of uncultured beta proteobacterium. Classification (GTDB taxonomy): domain Bacteria; phylum Pseudomonadota; class Gammaproteobacteria; order Burkholderiales; family Casimicrobiaceae; genus VBCG01. The sequence goes on from CAVXVH010000015.1 coordinate 369,515, forward strand.
TTCCAGCTGCAGGCGCCGGGCAGCCGCACGGCGCCCGCGGCGCTTCCCGCGCCGAGGAAGTGACCCGGGGGGCGCCGTCCCGCGTCCTCTCGCGTGCTGCGCATCACCTCACGCCACAACCCGCGGCTGCGCGACACCGCGCAGCTGCTCGCGTCGGCGCGCGAGCGCCGCAAGGCGGGGCGTTGCGTGCTCGAGGGCGAGCACCTCGTCGCGGTCTACGCGGAGCGGCGAGGCGCACCCGAGGTACTCGTCGTTTCGGAGGCTTTCCTCGAGCGTCCCGGCGTCGAAGCGCTGTGCCGCCGCTTCGACGAGCGCACGCTGGTCGTTCCCGAGGCGCTGTTCGGCTCGATGGCCGTGCTGCCTGCCGGCGTCGGCATGCTTGCGGTCGTGCCGACGCCACGCCCACCGGCGTCCGACGGCGGCGACTTCTGCATCCTGCTCGAGGACGTGCAGGATCCGGGCAACGCCGGGTCGATCCTGCGCACGGCCTCCGCCGCGGGCGTCACCCACGCCTTCCTGTCGCGGCACTGCGCGTTCGCGTGGGCGCCGAAGGTGATGCGCGCCGGCATGGGCGCGCACTTCCACCTCGAGATTCACGAGGACGTGGACCTGCCGGCGTGGGCGGTGCGCTACCGGGCGCGTGGCGGGCAGGTGATCGCCACCATGCGCGACGGCGGCACCGACCTGTACCGCGCCGCGCTCGCGCGGCCACTCGCGCTTGCGATCGGCAACGAGGGTGCCGGGCTTTCGCCGGCGCTGGTCGCTGCGTCGAGCGCGCGGGTGACGATCCCGATGCCAGGCGGCATGGAGTCGCTGAACGCCGCCGCAGCGGCCGCGGTGACGCTGTTCGAGTGCGTGCGGCGCTTCAGCGGTAGGTGACGCCCGCGAAGTCGCCGCTCTCGGTGCACCCGCCGCCGCCGTCGGAGAACCACTGGCCCTCGAAGCCGGTCGGCGTCCGCCGCAGGTTGTAGACGCGCGCGCGCTTTTCGCTCCACCCGGACCCGCAGTCGTACGCCGCGTCCTCGACCAGCAGCAGCTTGCCGAGTTGTCTCGCCTTGCCCTCCATGCGGCAGATGCGGGTACCGGTGCTCGTGCTGTATTGGTCGATGCGGATCTCGCCCGACGTCGGCGAGTGCAGCACGAGAAAGTCGACCGGATCCGTGAACTTGCCGTTGTCCGCGCAGCCGCTGCGCGTCCCGGCGACGGCTCCCCGGTAGTCGCCTGCCACCGAGAGTTCGACCATCTTCAGCCGCTCGATCCGCTTGGTGATCGTGGATCCGTCGACCGTGTAGACGAGTTCGCCGTCGTACGCGGAACTGGCGGTGAAGGTCGCGTTGCCGACCGCCACGATCTGGTAGCCGTTCCACGTCGGCGACCCGTACCACGTTCCGGTCACGCGATAGAGCCCGCCGCGGAAGATCTCGCCGATGCCGTCGCGAGACATCTGCGCGGTGAGCCACGTCGCCTTGCCGTCCTGTCCGTAGATGTAGAACGTGCCGTAGATGAAGTCCTTCTGCTGCGTGAGGTTGACGCCCCAGCCTTCCTCGGTGCCGCCGGCGGCCCACCAGGTGTCGGTGTAGTCGTTCGCGGCATGGGTGGTCGTGGCGAACGCGCAGACGCACGCGAACGCGCTGGTAGCGAGGAAGCGGCGTAGCAGCATGGCAGTTCTCAGAGCGGGGTGCGGACGAGCGCCGATTGTAGCCGCGCGGCGGCGAGCGACGTCTCCTGTCGCGAGGGAATTGCGGCCTGCGCCCCGGGTCGCGTGCAGGCGATCGACCCGGCGGCGATCGCGACCGCAAGCGCGGCGTCGACCGCTTCGCCCCGATCGAGCGCGGCGGCCAACGCACCGGCGAACGTGTCGCCCGCGCCGACGGTGTCGCGTGCCTCCACGTCGAGCGCCGGCAGTCGGTAGCCGACGCCTTCGGCCGCGGCGAACGCACCGTCGCGTCCGAGCGTGGCGACGACCACAAGCCCGTGATGCGCCGACAGCGCGACCGCGAATTCGCGCGGCGCCGCCGGCAGGTCGAGCGGGTGTGCGACCTCGCCCGCTTCGGTTTCGTTGACGATCAGCACGTCGATCGCGTCGAGCCATGCCGGCGACAACGACGCGGCCGGCGCGGGGTTCAGCACGACCCGCGCGCCGCGGGCGCGAGCACGCTGGGCAAGCGCGAGCGATTCGGCGTGCGGCGTCTCGAACTGCAGCATGAGCATCGTGGCGGGACCGAGCATTGCGTCGGGCACGTCCGCGGCGCGGGCGAGCGCATTGGCACCCGGGACCACGGTGATCGCGTTCTGGCCGGCATCGTCGACGTGAATCAGCGCCACCCCGGTCGCCGCGTCGGTCGCGCGCACGCCGGCGAGGTCGATGCCCGCCGCATCCAGCAGCGCGAGGGCGGGCGCTGCGAACGCATCGCGGCCGACGGCGCCGAACATCGCGACGTCGGCGCCGGCTCGGCGCGCGGCGAGTGCCTGGTTCGCGCCCTTGCCGCCCGGACTGGTCGCGAAGCTCGAGCCGGCGAGGGTTTCGCCCGGGCGCGGCAGCCGCGCCACGCGCGCCACGAGGTCGAGATTGATCGAGCCGAAGACGACGACCACGCGCCGCGGTCCTCTAGCCGCCGCCGGACTCGCGCTCGACGACGCCCTTGACGAGCAGGATGTTGCCGTAGGGCCGAACTTCGCCGGTGCGCACGATGGCGAACGCATCCCCCGCCTTGTCGTAGAACGCGTGGCGGGGCAGGTGGCCGATCTCGCAGTCGGCCAGCGCGTGGTCCGTCAGCACGGCCGCGAAGTCGGCGACCGGCGCGGGGACGGCATCGGGGTCGCCGATCACCTCCATCGTGAACACGGCGGGCATCGCGACCGTATCGAGCGGCAACACCGACAGCACGGCGTCGAGCACCGCCGGCGCACTGGCACCGGCGACGTCGATCACCGAGCGGCCGGTGGAGTGCGCCGGGAAGTTGGCGTCGACGATGGCGATCGTGTCGCCGTGGCCCATCGACGCGAGCGCGTGCAGCAGGTCGGCGGTGAGGAGCGGGTGGATCCCCTTCAACATGGAGTTCTCCGCGGCGTCCTGGCGCCGCCATTGCGTGTTTGCGCCGCGCGGCAGCGCGTGCGGGAGCATTTTCGCATGCCGCCGGCCGGATCGAGGCTTCAGTCCCGTCATGGCGCGATGGCGTCGATGGCGACAATACGTCGTCGTTGCTTCCGCGAAGGCGGGAGCCCAGCGACGTGTGCTCGAAAGTCACTGGGTCCCCGCCTGCGCGGGGACGACGAGAGGACGTCGTGCAACCGCTCGAATTGATCAAAACGCCGTGCGGCGCAGCCCGGTGCGATGCAGGATCGTCGTCGCGATCTCCTCGATCGACTTGGACGTCGTGTCGATCATCGGGATGCGCTCGAGCTCCATCAGGTGCTCCGCCTCGCGCACTTCCTGGCGGCAACTGTCGAGGGATGCGTAGCGGCTGCCGGGGCGACGCGCCTCGCGAATTTCGCGCAGCCGGTCGGGGTGGATGGTGAGGCCGAACAGCGCCTGGCGGTAGGGCACGACCGAGGCGGGGAGGCGCCGATCGGAGAAGTCGTCCGGGGTGAGCGGAAAGTTCGCGGCGCGCACCCCGAACTGCAGCGCGAGGTACAGCGAGGTCGGCGTCTTGCCGCAGCGCGAGACGCCCACCAGGATCACCTGCGCCTTGGCAAGGTCGCGGGTCGCCGCGCCGTCGTCGTGCGACTGCGCGAAGTTGATCGCCTCCATTCGCGAGTAGTACTCGCTCGCGTCGGCGATGCCGTGCGAGCGTCCCGCGGCGTGGGAGCTCCGCGCCCCCAGCTCGCTCTCGAGCGGGGCGATGAAGATCTGGAACAGGTCGAGCGTCAGCGCGTTGGCGCCGTTGCGGATGCGCTCGCACGCGCTCTCGTCGACGATCGAGCTGAACACCAGCGGACGCTTGCCCTCACGCTCGGCGGTCGCGTTGATCTCGCGGATCGCGTCGTCGATCTTGTCCGGGGAGTCCACGAACGGCAACGAGTGGCGGACGAAGTGGAACTGGTCGAACTGCACGAGCAGGCTGTTGCCGAGCATCTCGGCGGTGATGCCGGTGCGGTCCGAGACGAAGAACACGGTGCGGCGATCGGGCATGGGCTGTGCGGGCGGCGTTACCAGCGCTTCCAGACCGGGTCGACCCCGAACGGGAGCGGCGGGAGGTCGCCCAGGTCGAGCCGGCTCTCGCCGGGACCGTGGTAGTCGGAGCCGGTCGAGGCGGCGAGCCCGTAGGACCGGGCGAGCGAGGCGAACTGCGCGACCTGCGCCGCCTGGTGCGAAGGGGACAGGACCTCGATCGCGTCGCCGCCGAGATCGCGAAACTCGCCGAGCAGACGCGTGAGCCCGGTCGAGGTGACCTTGTAGCGTCCCGGATGCGCCAGCACCGCTTGGCCACCCGCAGCGTGGATCCAGGCAACCGCGTCCCCGAGGCTGGCCCAGGCGTGCGCCACGTAACCGGGTCGGCCCGGGGTGAGATAGCGCGAAAAAACGTCTTTCATTTCATTGGCATGGCCAGCTTCCACGAGAAATCGCGCGAAGTGCGTGCGGGAGATCAGGCGTTCGCTGGTCACGTAGCGGCGCGCGCCGTCGTAGGCACCGGGGACGCCCGCGGCGGTCAGCGACTCCGCGATCCTTCGCGCACGGCTGTCGCGGCCGCTGCGGATCTGCTCGAGCCCGCCGAGCAGCGCCTCGTGCGCCGGGTCGAAGTGCAGCGCGACGACGTGAATCGTGATGTCCTCCCAGCTCACCGACAGCTCCGCGCCGGTGATCAGCGCGATGCCGGCTTCGTCGGCCGCCGCGCGCGCCTCGTCGAGGCCCGCCGTCTCGTCGTGGTCGGTGAGCGCCAGGACGTCGACCCCACGGGCCGCCGCGCGGCGCACCACCTCGGCGGGCGAGAGCAGGCCGTCGGAGCGGGTCGAGTGGCAATGCAGGTCGTAGCGCATCAAAGGTAGATGAGGGCGGTCAGGCGCGGATCATAGGGGCAGGGCACTCCGCCGCGCGTCCAACCTCGCCATGGTCCAGGACGGGGGGCGCGGCGTAGCCTACCGCAATGCGGACGCAAGCCGCGTACCACGCATGGAAACAACACCGCGTCGGAGCCGCCCATCGGCGAAGCTTGCGTCGGGCGCCGGCTTCAGCCGAGAATATGCCAATGGTATGACGCACGCGGGTAGGGTGCGTTTGCTCATCGGAATCGACACGTGAAGATCTTCGACCGCGTTCTCAATCCCCGCGAAATCCGCCGTCGCCTCGGCCTCAACCAGGAGCAGTTCTGGACGCAGATCGGCGTGACGCAGAGCGGCGGGTCGCGCTACGAAAGCGGCCGCGAAATGCCGAAGCCGGTGCGCGAGCTGCTGCGGCTCGTGCACGTCGAGCAGATCGATCTCTCCGAGGTCAAGCGCGTCGACTTCGAGATCATCAAGTACCTGAAGGAGTCGCATCCCGACCTGTACCGCAGCCTGCGGCGCGCGGTGCGCAGTCGCCACCGCCCGGACACGGTGCCGGGTCTCGAGGCGAGCGAGGTCGAGGACATCGAGGCCGAAGGCGCCAACGGCGGCGACGTGGTCGAGCCCCGGATCTGACGCCTGCAATGCGGCTCACGAGCGACGGCGCCTGCGGGCGCCGTCGTCGTTTCCGGGTGCCGGTTTACCCTCGGGTGCGAGGCATGCGCGCGGTAAAATCGTTGCATCCGCGAGCCGTCGATCGGTCGCATTCCGAGGGAGCATCCGTGAGCGAAGTCGTCCGCGTGATTCCGTTCGAGCGCCTGCGCATGACCGACGTCGACGAGGTCGGTGGCAAGAATGCCTCGCTCGGCGAGATGATCGGCCAGCTCGCCGGTGCGGGCATTCGCGTGCCGGGCGGATTCGCCACGACCGCTGCCGCGTTCCGCGAGTTCATCGCGGAGAGCGGGTTGGCGGAGCGCATCGCGCGGCGCCTCGAGAGCTTCGAGGTCGACGACGTCGCGGAACTCGCCCGGGCGGGAAGCGAGATTCGCCGCTGGGTCACCGAGGCGCCGCTGCCGCCGGCGCTCGACAGCGCGATTCGCGACGCGTATGCGCACCTGACTGCGAACAATCCCGAGGCGTCGTGGGCCGTCCGCTCGTCGGCGACCGCGGAGGACCTGCCTGATGCGTCGTTCGCGGGACAGCAGGAAACATTTCTTAATATCAAAGGGTTGGCGAATATACTTCATGCTGTGAAGGAGGTTTTCGCGAGCCTCTACAACGATCGTGCGATTGCCTACCGGGTGCACAAGGGCTTCGCCCACGCCGACGTGGCGCTCTCCGCAGGCGTGCAGCGGATGGTGCGCAGCGACCTCGGTACGTCCGGGGTGATGTTCACGCTCGACACCGAGTCGGGCTTCGACCAGGTCGTGTTCATCACCGCGTCGTACGGGCTCGGCGAGACCGTCGTGCAGGGCTCGGTCAACCCGGACGAGTTCTACGTCTACAAGCGCAACCTCGCCGAGGGGCGTCCGGCGATCCTGCGCAAGACCGTCGGCAGCAAGGCGATCAAGATGGTCTTCGCGGACGCGCAGGCGGCCGGTCGCTCGACCGCCACCGTCGAGGTTCCGGAGGCCGAGCGACTGCGCTTCTCGATCACCGACGAGGAGGCGCATGCACTCGGGCGCTGCGCGATGACGATCGAGCGGCACTACGGCCGCCCGATGGACATCGAGTGGGGTCGCGATGGACAGGACGGCCAGCTGTACGTGCTCCAGGCGCGTCCCGAGACCGTGAAGTCGCAGGAGGGCAGCGCCGAGTCGACGCGCCGCTACCGGCTGAAGGGGACGGCGCCGGTGCTCGCGAGCGGTCGCGCGATCGGCCAGAAGATCGGCATCGGCGCCGTGCGCCTGATCCGCTCCGCCGCCGAGATGGACCAGGTCAAGGCGGGCGACGTGCTCGTCACCGACATGACCGACCCCGACTGGGAGCCGGTGATGAAGCGGGCCGCGGCGATCGTCACCAACCGTGGCGGGCGCACCTGCCACGCGGCGATCATCGCGCGCGAGCTTGGCATCCCGGCGGTCGTGGGCTGCGGCAACGCGACGGCGACGCTGGCGGAAGGCGCGCAGGTGACCGTCTCGTGTTGCGAGGGCGACACCGGCCACGTCTACGAGGGCGCGCTCGAGGTCGACGTGGTCGAGGCCTCGCTCGAGCGCATGCCGGACTGCCCGACGAAGATCATGATGAACGTCGGCAACCCGGAGCTCGCGTTCTCGTTCCAACGCCTGCCCAACGAAGGCGTCGGACTCGCCCGGCTCGAGTTCATCATCAACCGCAACGTCGGCATCCATCCGAAGGCGCTGCTCGAGCTCGACCGCCAGCCCGCCGAACTGCGCCACGAGATCGAACGCCGCATCGCCGCCTACCCGAGCCCGATCGAGTACTACGTCGGCAAGATCGCCGAGGGCGTGGCGACGATCGCCGCCGCGTTCTGGCCGAAGAAGGTGATCGTGCGGCTGTCGGACTTCAAGTCCAACGAGTACTCGAACCTGCTCGGCGGCAACCGCTACGAGCCGCACGAGGAAAACCCGATGCTCGGCTTCCGCGGCGCATCGCGCTATGTGTCGAAGGAGTTCTACGACTGCTTCGCACTCGAGTGCCGCGCGATGAAGCGCGTGCGCGACGACATGGGCCTGACCAACGTCGAGCTGATGGTGCCTTTCGTGCGCACGGTGGGCGAGGGGAAGCGCGTGGTGGAGCTCCTCGCCGAGAACGGTCTCGCGCGTGGTACCAACGGATTGCGCGTGATCATGATGTGCGAGCTGCCGACGAACGCGCTCCTCGCCGACGCTTACCTCGAGCACTTCGACGGCTTCTCGATCGGCTCGAACGACCTCACGCAGCTCACGCTGGGCGTGGACCGCGACGCCGGCGGGGCAATCGCGTCGACGTTCGACGAGCGCGACGACGCGGTCAAGGCGATGCTGTCGCTGGCGATCGCGGCCTGTCGCCGCAAGGGGTGCTACGTCGGCATCTGCGGCCAGGGGCCGTCGGACCACCCCGACCTCGCGCAGTGGCTGGTCGGGCAGGGCATCGAGAGCATCTCGCTCAACCCGGACACGGTGGTCGATACCTGGCTGCTGCTCGCGGGGCAGAAGCCGAACTGACGCAGGTGAATGCGGACGCACGTACCAATCGTCCGCACGGTTGAGCCGACCGGACGATAGCCAGGCACGACTTGCGCGGGCTGCAATGGCGGCATGCGCCCGCCGATCCAGTTCAGCGTTGCCCTCCGTCCATCGCGCATCGCGACGTGCGCGCTCGCGGCCCTCGCGGGAGTCGCCATCGTGCTGTTCGTCGTCATGCCGGCACCGCTGTGGACCGACGCCCTGGCGGCCCTCGTCCTGATCGGCTGGGCGGCGCATCGCATCCGCCAGCACGGACTGCGGCGTGCGCCGTCGTCGATCGTCGAGGTGATGCTCTACGAGGACCGCACGATCGTCGTGCGTCGGAAGGACGGCCGCCTGCGCGCCGGGCGCGTGCTCGACGCCTCGCACGTGCATCCGGCATTCACCTCGATCGTCTGGCGGCCGGACGGCGCACGGCTCGCACGCACCATTCCCATCGTCACCGACATGCTCGACGCCGACGACTTCCGTCGCCTGCGTGTGCTGTTGCGCTACGGCAGGAGCGACGACTCCGACGGTGCGCCGGCGAGCCAGGCCTGAGCGTCGATGCGCCGCGCGCTCTCGGCTTTCGCCTGTCCGCTTGCGAGGTACAGGTACAGCGGCACCAGCGCCTCGGGCGGCGGCAACGCAGTGGCGTCTTCGGCGGGGTGGGTCTGGGTGCGCAGCGGCGAGTGGATCGGGCCCGGTACCACCGCGTTCACCCGCAGGTTGTCGCGTTGCTCCCACTCGTCGGCGAGGATCGTCGCGAGCGCCGACAGGCCGGCCTTGGCCGCGGCGTAGCTCCCCCAGTAGGCGCGCGGATCCTCGCCGCGGGTGTCCAACGTGAAGGTGACGCTCGCATCGAAGCTCGCCGCGAGCAGCGGCACCAGCGCCCGCGTCAGGCCCATCGGCGCGGCGAGGTCGACACGCAGCACCGCGAGCCAGCGGTCGAACGATTGGTGCTCGATCGGCCCGAGCGATCCCAGCTGCACCGCCGTGTGGACGAGCGCATCGAGCCGGCCGAACTGCGTCTCCAGCGCCATGGCGACGTTCGCGAAGTCCGAGGCCTCGGCCTTGGCGAGGTCCAGTGGCAGGATCACCGGTTCGGGCGCGCCGGAAGCGACGAGCGAGTCGTAGAGCGCCTCGAGCTTGCGCACGACGCGGCCGTGCAGCACTACCGTAGCCCCGGCCGCCGCATACGCGCGTGTAACCGCCTCGCCCAGGCCGCCGGTGGCGCCGGTGACCATGACGATCTTGTCGGAGAGATCGGGTGGCGTCGTGTCGGCGGGAGCGGGAAGAGGCATCGAGTGATTCGCGGTGGTGGGGGCGTCGGGGCCGTTTGTTCGGCACGACCTGCGGCCCGTGCGGGCGCCATGATAGCCGAGCCATCCTTGGTGCCCTGAGCACGCTTGGCGCCGAGCCGCCGGGTGGTCCGACCGCGACAAGCACGTTGAGCTTTGCAGGAAACGCCATGGAATGTATAATTTTTGGCTGGCCGTGGGGGTATAGCTCAGCTGGGAGAGCGCTTGCATGGCATGCAAGAGGTCAGCGGTTCGATCCCGCTTACCTCCACCACCGACCTACCCGTTTGCGCAGTGCATCGCGCGACGGCGCGAGAAGCATCAGGTCCCCATCGTCTAGAGGCCTAGGACATCGCCCTTTCACGGCGGTAACGGGGGTTCGAATCCCCCTGGGGACGCCAGCAAAATCAAGTAGTTAGGTCGGAATCGGGCGACCCACAATCCCCCGAAACCCACAATCCGACCCACAATCGCGCCGAAAGCCTGGGCGGTTCCGGTCCGAGTCCCGTTCGGGGTCCGCGGTCGACGACTCAACGCCGCCGCGCGGATCGCGCCCAGGCGACGCGCGCGGTCGGGAGGCATCTTCGACCCGTACCGCGGTCGGCAACGCGCCCAGGCGCCCGGATTGCGCCAAGTGCAGCGTGCTAACGCGGGCGGACTCGTCGGCGAATAATCAAACCGCCCAGAACGGCTACCGTCGCAGCGAGTAAGACGGTTGCAATCATCGAAAGCGTCGGGACCGCTGGCGGGACACCTGTGCCTAGGAAGTTAATCGTGGCGCCACGATTAATGGACGTCGGGCATGACGTCGTAAGACCGTCGCACGTATATAGCGCGAACCCTGTTGCGCCCCATCGCAGTTCCGACTTCGGCGTGAATGTCATTGTTAGCGTACAAGTCGAAGTCGGGTACAACGTCAGTCCAGTAACGCAAGTGGATTGGCTGACGTCAACCACAAAAGCACCTTCCGAGTTCGGGTAAAGGAAATACGGATTCGAATTGATCGTGGCTGGACCGCGGTACGGATACGACGGATTCCAGCGAAAGACGATTTGCATTCGCGCCGTGTCGCCAATGGCAACGTCTCCAAAGTCCATCGTGACGTAGTCTGGCAACAAAAACCCTGGCGGTGGCGGACACCATCCCGGACCGGAATACATAAACGCCGCGGCGACTATTGTCGCTAGGAGGTAGTGGTTTGCGGTTCGTACCATGACCTTGCCGCGCATAGCAATTTGGCGATTGGACGATCATGCGACCTTGCTAGAACCGACAATTGCGCGGGATCAAGTCGAACGCAAACGTCGGTGTCCGTCGGTCGCCCATAAAGCAAAACGCCGCCGGGATCGCCGACGGCGTCATGCCCCCCGCGTATCGGTCGCGCAGTAACCGCAGCGGTTAGCGCCCCCGCTACGATGTTCCGGAAAGAATGATCAATCCCTTCCCTTGCGGGGGGAGTCCATATACGCGGGGTTAGGCGGCGGGTGATGGTTCACAACGGAGACGTACGCATTGCGGCAAAACCTCCCGTCGTATGGCATGTACCGTTAGTGCTGGAACCCTCGAAACGCGCGGTTATGCCCTGAGAATGCTCTGCCAGTTCAAAGAAGCGCATCGTTCCAGTTTCGCCATCCGTACATGAATATTGCCCGGAGAATGAGCCGAGTTTTCCATCCTGAACGTACGGCCCACGATATGTACATTTCTTGGCGCCGCCGTGCAACGACATTTCAAACTGAACCTCGTCGCCAAAGTGGCGAACGACCAAGGGAACACCATACGTAGTTCGGCCCGCGCCACAACCCACTGGCCCGCTCACATCAAACCTGGCGCTCGTGTAATAGACTCCAGCCAGATCAAATGTTCGAAGCGACAAGCGCTCGACAGCTTTTACCACCGTTACGCCGTCGATCGTGTAGCTAACCGTAGCGCCGCTTTCGTATGGAAAGAAGATCAGCTCACCAGTTCGCCGCCGCGTGACATGCGCTGGGTCAAACGGCGCACCGTACCAGGGACCAGTAGACAAGTAGGCATCGCCGCTCCAGCGGAACTGACCTGGGAATCCTCCGCCTGGCGAGAGGGTCGCGGAAATCCAGGTTGGCTCTGCGTTACTTCCGTAGATGTAAACGGTAGCGTAGATGACGTCCTCTGCTTGGACGAGCTGCATTCCCCATCCGGACTCCGTCGGTGTCCACCACAAGTCGGTGAAGTCGCGCTCAGCGAGGTTCGCGTCCGCTCGGATGGCAACAAGCAGCATTCCCCAGACTATCCATACCACCACTAGCTTTCTCATTGTCATCGTTCCCCGTCGAATTGGTTCGGGCATTGTGGCGCGGGTCGCCGCCAAACTAGAAGTAGATCGTCTGGATGACGTGTAAGCAGATAGGCTACGCCGCATAATTGCGGTGCGTCAAAGGTAAGTGACCGGCGCCGCGAGGGAAAGCGCCTGCGGTGTAAACGGGACATGACGATAATCACCAGCGAGTCTGTGATCGTACTGTAGTCCATCGCAGGCCGAAGTCCGGGCCCGCGCCGCCGGTCGAGCTAACCGCGCCCGTTACGGTAACGAAGACGTCGACGGCGTCCGTCGGGTTCCCCGCGCGCGTCCGGACGTTGCCGTCCGTTTCGTTCGCGAACGCGACGTCGATATGCCGCCGCGAAGCGCCGCCCATCATCTTGCCTAGCATCCCGTCCCCTTCCGAAGTGAAAGCGGGCGCGCCGCCTGGACGACGCGCCCGCCGTTGCTACGTTACGCCGCCTTCGGACTGAGCGTACTTGCCGCACCGACGGCGCGATAAATCGGCGACCCACCTGATTTCGCTCAAGATCGTTACCAGGTTTTTCACAAACTGGTCATTGCACATAGCCGACCATGACCGACAGTCCGCCGACGACAACGAGTTCGCATTGCGACGAATCGATCAGCATTGCGGCGCCCACGGTCAGTCCCGGCGATTGACGACGACGGTCAATCCGCGCAGCGTTTCGGGGAGGGGCGACAGATACGCGCCGCAGTCAAGTATTCGCCGCCGGTCGTTTGCGCGACCTGGACCGCCAGCCAATCGGCGGGGGCAAGGCAAACGTGCGTCGGGTTGAAACCCGCTTGCACCATCGCGCTTGCGCCTTCCGAAATCGCGTCCGGCCGTGCGCGTGTAGGTCAAGCTTGTCGCGCTAGTCGCGAGGCTTTCCATGCCGCCGAACAACGCGCGCACGTTCCCGCCGTCAGTACGTCGTCGATGCTTGTCGGCGACCATCCGAAAATGCGTCGCGTCAATCGCGCGGCGCAGTTCCGCGACGTCTTCCTGCGCTTGCCGGCTTACCGTCGTATGAACGGCGGTCGTGATGACCTTCTGCGCGACCAGCGTATGCACCGGACGACCCGCGGACTTCGCGTCGCCTTCCGCCGCTTGGACGCCGCGCTGCCTTGACTCGGCAGACACGAGTATTCGTGACGATCACCGTGGCGCCGGCGCGTCAAAGGCGTGCGCATCGCCGATTGTACCGCGCCCGACGGATAGCCGACCCCGTCGGATTGCACGGTCCGGACGGTCGTCGTCGTGATTGGGTCGCCCGCCGCGTTCTGCGGCATCGGGACTTCGAAGCGGACGCTTCCGGTCCGTTCTAGGTAGTCGCGATGTTCGTCAAGCTTGGCGACGACCTGGGCGCCGATGGATTCGCCGCCGGTCATGCGCGCCGCGCCGCCGGACGCTTGCAGGGACAGGCGGCGATCGCAATCGTTGACCAGGTCGGAAACGAAATCCAGCGCGGCGGATTCGGTCGGCGACGGTTCGCGACCGTCTTTCATCATGCGCGACGTAATCCGGTTGACCAGGGTCCGCGCAGCGTGGCGCGCTTCGATCAGGTCGCGAGGCGAAGCGTTGTCGCCGCATTGCGGGATTCGCAGTCCCGCCTTGGACGCTTCCGCTTTGGCGGCGACTTCGGGTTCGATCGATTCGCCGCGTTCGGCGGCGCGAAATGCGGCGGCGCGGTCGGCGCCGTAATTGTCGGTCTTCATGTCTGGCGTTTCCGCGTTCGGCAATAGCGCGCCGTCCGCGATCGTTAGTCGTGGGTTAGGTCGCGCGTCCCCATTGCCGTAGGCGGGGACCGACGAAGGTCCGCAGGATTAGGCGCATCGCGTGGCAATGCGCGGTCGTCCGATCGGGCGCCGATCGGGGCGGACGAGTTCAGTCTATTGGACCGCGGGCGTATACAGAAGGGAGTAATTCAATGGTTCGGACTGATGGTTCGCATCAACAGGTCGACGCCGAAGAGTCCGATCGTTGACGTAGTTTTCATCGCTACGGGTGACGCGCCGTCGGCACAGGCGCGTATGACCGTAGCGCACGCTGCGGCGATCCCGGCGCGGGTCGTCGCGTCCCATCCGGAAGCGTCGACGGCGGGTCGAAGGGCGTCCAGCGCGCCGCCACATACGCGGACAGCGGCGGCGAGTTCCTCAGGAGTTGGTCTGCGATCAGTCATGGGTGCTTGCCAAAATTGGCGGTTGAGGAAATGAACAGTCCAGGCCGGTCCGCGAACGATTCGCCCAGACTCTTGCCGGCGGGGGTATCGCGTCGAACGTCGACGGAACAGGCTCGCAATGGACGCCTGGGACGCGCGCGAAGCGCGGACGGGCGTGGAGTCATGCCGCGACGCCTGGGCGTTCCTGGTCGGAAACGCGGACGTCGGCGTCCGGGTTATCGGGTTCGGAAAGGGTGACGTTTCCGTCAGGGTTTCCAGGGACGGAAAGGCGGAAGTGGACTTCCGGTTGGCAGATGCGCCGCCTCACGGGGTCGCCGTCGCGACTGCACGGGACATTTGTCCCGGTTTGTCCCGTCCTGTCCCGCCTGGGCGAACCGCCGAACCGAACCGCTTTCGAACCGGTTCGCGTCGCGGTACGACCGAACCGACCGAACCGCCGCTCTAGAGAGCGGTAGGTTCGGTTCGGGTACGGGTTCGCTAACGGGTTCATGCGATCCAGGCGAACGGGTCGCTAATGGCAACGGCACCGCGCTTTAGAAGCGCATCCTTGTCTTTGTTGAAGTTCGACCGGATGCTGTCCGCGGACGATGTGGCGTACCCCGTCCGGAGCGCCCAACGCTGGCGCCATTGGTCTAGCTTGACCGCCTTGACTCCCGGCGGGATGGTCGACGACCCGCCCATGCGTTCGCCGTGGGCGTCGATCGCTTCCCGCAATGCGTCCAGGGCGACGTCGCGTCGGACGGGCTTTTTCGCGGCGACGGGGACGCCGTCTAGCTTGCTAATCGCACAGGACGAAAGACGCTCCCCGTCTTCCGCGTCGGGGTCCGGGTCCGCCCAGGTCGACGGATTCCAGGCGGAACGGGAATTGCTGATCGGGTTCGCCGTCGCGAATCTTGGACGCCGTCGCGACCCTTCCGGCGGTGTCGCCCGTTATCTGGATTTCCAGGTCGGTCGCCGCCTTCAAGCTTGAATGCCCGCGCGACCCCTTCGATTCGTCTTTGCCCGAATGATGGACATAGGCGACGCTGCAACCCAGGGCGTCCATAATCCGCCGCGCCGCCGCGATCATTCGCCCCATGTCGATCGAATTGTTTTCGTCCCCGCCCGGCATCATCGCGTTAAGGGTGTCCAGGACGACCAGGACGATGCCGCCCATTTCCGTCGCGCACTTTCGAAGTTCGACGATCAACGTTTCCAGGTCGCCCGATTCGTCGGCGAACAGGTTCACGCTTGCGGGTCGCACGCGAAACGACGACAGGTCGGCGGGCGTGACGCCGTTGTGCGCCAGGTACGCTTCGATGCGAAGCTTCAAGTGACCTTCGCCCGCGACGTATACGACGCCGCCTTGACGGACGCGCCGCCCGAACCATCGTGTCCCGCGCGCGATCGCCGCGGACAGGTCCAGCATGAAAAACGTTTTGCCCGAACCCGACGCGCCGAAGACGACCGCCAATCCCTTTTCGACGAACAGGTTCCGCACGATCCACCGCGGCGACGGTTTCGCCATTAGTTCGTCGATCGTCAGCGGGCGCAGCGAATGCGGGTCGTCGGTCGACGGTTGATCGTCGGGCGGCGCCTGGTACATTTGTTCGCCGACCCATTCGGTCGGGTCGTCCCGGTCGACGTCGAATCCGTCGCGCAGCTTGTGGACGACTACGCTTGACGCGTGAAGAAACGACGTGACGTCGACGCGCGTTGTAACGGCGCGCGGGGTGACGACGGCGGCGCGCCCCGGAACCGATCGGCGTCGCGGTATGGGTTCAGTTTGTCGACGGCGTCGAGTCCGCGGTTCGTCAGGCGTTCGACTTCGTCCGCGTCGGCGACGATTAGGAAGTCCGCGCGATCGGCACCGTTCGCGCCTTCATTCGGGGCGGCGTGGGTCATTCGTCGCCCTTCGCCTCGCGTTCGACTTCGGCGACGATCGCCGCCGTTAGCCGCTCCGGTTTCGACGAACGCCGCCATGACCGCCCAGGCCAAAAACCGGCGCGCGTTCATTGCACGGTTCCGGGACTTCCGTCCGCGCATCTTCGTGATAAACTTTGGACTCCATTGTTGTGCCTTTGACGCCCGCCGGTTGCCGCCCGCGGGCGTTTTCATTTCTGGTCGGGCGGGTCTTCGGGTCCGCGGACGACGGCGTCGAAACCGTGTCGGGAGCATCCGGCGCGCCGCCGCTTCCGCCTGGTCGCGGTCGGGATAGCGTCCCCACAAGCGAACGCGAACGCCGCGAATCCAAACCGCGAAGCGGCGACCGCCAGGGACGGCGGGGGCGGTCACGACGCCTAGACCTTTTCTTCGACGCGCCACTGCGGTCTATCCAGGCGACCAGGTCGGCATGTGCGGACGTACAGTCGACGCCCAAGCTTGAAATACGTGCGGTCCCTTCCCGGACGCCCGAAGCTTGTCCATCGTCGTCCCTGGCAATTGCAGGGCGGCGGCGACGTCCCCGAGCGGGGTTGCCGGGACGTGTGGAAAGGTTGCGCCCGACGATCGTCGCGACGTCGAGACCGGTCAGGCTTGCAGTCGTTTCCATGTGTTCCCCTTAGTGAACCGACGGGGAACAGTTGCACCCCGTCACGCTTTGCACGCTACCGGGGGACCGCGGAAACTTGCTTACTTCATTTCCGCTTTTCTTTGACGATGTCGCGAATTCTGCGGGCGGAAAGCTTGTGGCGCTTCGCTAGCTTCGCGGCGACGTTGTGGGGCGCGGTCCGCTTCGCGACTTCCGCGGCATAGTCGGCGCGGATTGCGGCGTTCCGCTCGCTTTTGTCGGGAGCGATTCTTTCCGCCGCGCTTTCGCCTGTCGTCGGCGTCGGTTTCCACCTTCGCGATATTCAACGCGAAATGAAAATCGACGACCATCGCGGACAAGTGTTCCAGCAATCCCGGCGCCTGGTCCATGCCGAACGTCGCGACGGTTTCACCATTGCGTCGCATCGTGACGATGCGCGATTCCGCGTCGGCGTCGACTTCGAACGTCGACCACTTCGCGAACATTGCGCGGACGCTGTCCCGATACTTGCGGCGGTCGGCAAGCGTCAGGCGCGGAGCGGGGCGCTTCGTCATTTCTTGCCCCCTTTGACGACGCGCAATAGCGGCGCCGTCGCGTTGATCGTGTCGCGTCGCGTCTTCGCCATAACGTGCGCGTAATTGCGTTCCGGCGTTGAGCGGGACGTCCCGCAGTTTTCCGCTATCAGCGAAAGGGGCATCCCGGATTCGATCGCCCGCGAAATGTGCGAATGCCGCAGCGTATAGAACGATGCGGACGCGGGAAGCTTCGCGAGTGCGGCGGCGCGTTTGAACGGGCGCGCGTGTTCCGACTTGCCGGCGTCGCCGTCCGCGCGTAGGAACATCGTCGCGTTAGCGGGCGCCCCTTCGTGACCCGTTCGAAAAACACGACCGATTCGGCGGACAGGGATACGACACGACCGCCCGTCTTCCCCTGGCGGACTGTCAGCGTCCCGCGTTGCGCGTCGAAGTCGCGGACCGTGAGGGCGGTCAATTCGCCCGTGCGGGCGCCGGTCAGGAATCCCGCTTCGCACAGGTCGGCAAAGCGTTTGTCGAACGTCCGCGCTTTGTCGACCAGCTTACGGACCTGGGCGGCGTCGAAATCGTCCTGGCGGGACGCAGCGACCCCGCGGAACGGTTTGACGCGGCGCCATGCGGCGTCGGTTTCGATTCCGTTCGCGTCGTCGGCGAATGCGTGATTTGGCGCGCCACCTTGAGAATCGTCAGGACACGATTCGCGGAGTCCTGCGACCGGCGGCGGGCGTCCGGGTCGTCGGGGTCGTCGTCGCGAACCAGGCCAGCCAGCCAGGATTCGATTTGCGACTTCGTCAGGCGGTCGACGCGATAGTCGCCCAGGACGTCGAAAATATGCTTTTCCGCCCCGTTGCTTCGCTTCCCCCGCGTAACTACTGCGGGCGGCGAGCGCGGAATGGTACAGGTCGAATGCGTAATGCGGACCGTCAGGCGGCGCAGGGGCGCGGCGGTCGGCGCGGGCGCCGTCGCCCGCTTTAGCGCCTGGTCGAACGTGAGGATGTCCCGCCCGTCGGCGACGACGCCGTCGTCCGCTTGCCCGATCGTCCAGGACCTTATGGGCGCCGCCGATCAATTCGCGGACGACCCATTTTCCCGAGACCGGATGGGCGGCGGACATAGCCTAGCGTCTTGCCGGTCGCAATTTGGCGGTAGTAGGGTTTGACCCGCGGCGTTAGTCGTTCCCGCGCCGCTTCGTGTCTACCTTCCAATCCATTGCCGTGCGCGCCATGACGTCCCCCGGAATAGTGGGTCGACCCACAATGCGACCCACAATTAACGGAGACTAGCTTAAACCTTTCTGGGTCTAACGGGAAGCGCCTAGAGGGAAAGCGCGGCGGTAACGGACGCCGCTCCCTAGGATTCGCGTCCCTTTCACGGCGGTAACGGGGGTTCGAATCCCCCTGGGGACGCCAGTAGATTCAAAGACTTAAGGCCGCGGAAGCGGCCTTTGGCGAAGAATACACGCGGAAATTTGGCTGCAGACGCCCGGCTCGATTTTAGCGACCGTCGGCCGGACAGCGAGTTTGACGAGGCAATCGGCGCCGTCGCGGTACGCTTGGCGTGTGGAACCGCGAGACGGACTGAGTCCTCTCCGTTCTGCGCTAACGATGCGCCGGAACGCACTCGACGGATGGGCTGACAACGCTTCGCATCAATCGCGCCCCGGTGCTGACCCTGTGGGCGGCCGTCGTGGCGGAACGCCTCGGATCGTCGTGGGAAACGGCACTCACCGTCGGCCAGGCCGTCGCCGGCATGACCGCTCATTCGAAGGGCGTGCGGCTGGGCATCTATGCCCAGCCCGAGGAGCGCCCGCACGAACCGCCGCCGCCGAAGCCGGAAGGCGCCACGGGCGCCATTCACTTCCTGCCGCTGCTCGGCCGCAACGTCCCGGTCGTTCCCACCAAGGACGGCCTGCGCGCGGTCAGCAAGGGCGAGATAGCGAAGCCGGCGTCAGTTGCGCGCTATCTGGCCGGCAAGTTCGGCGACGACCTCGAGCCCGCGCGAGCAGCGATGCAGCGACTCGCCGCGAGCCTATCCACCGACGAGCTGAACGAGCAGGCGTTCCACCTTTACGAGAGGTTCCGACCCGAAGTGCCCGCCGACGAGAAAGGGTGGGGGGCGAAGGGCGTACTCGATCTCGCCAAGATCGAAGCGTTGGTGAAGCGTCGCTAGAGATTGCTGTTCACGATGTCGCCAAGCGTCTGCGCGTGACCGATCGGCGACTACTCGCCCTCCCGCCGACCTGGATTGAAGTATCCAGTTATCGGCCGCCGCTCCTCGCCGGGGCCGGTGATCTCCCACTCCGCATACCGGGCGGCGATCTCGGCGCGCTCGGCCTTGTAGCGAGCCTTGACCCACTTGCCGGTACGGGCGTCGCGGTAGCGGAACGGAAAGACTTCGATTG
The DNA here is from genome assembly GCA_963765065.1 of uncultured beta proteobacterium. Taxonomy (GTDB): domain Bacteria; phylum Pseudomonadota; class Gammaproteobacteria; order Burkholderiales; family Casimicrobiaceae; genus VBCG01. The sequence goes on from CAVXVH010000015.1 coordinate 388,885, forward strand.
TGCTCGTCATGTGCCGCAGGGTAGGGCCGCCGAGGCTCGTCACGCGAGCCCGCATGGCGCGAGCTACCGGACAGGGCGTGCTTCGTTCTCGTAGGGGTTGATAGCCGGTGCCGCTGACGGTAGGTGGTTGACGGTAGTCAAGTTCATGGGCTGACGATACGGGCCTAATCTTGCTGCCGGAGCCCGCGGAGTGGTTGCCAGTCTTGCCGCGGAGGGGATCGACGTGGTCACCAGCCGCTCGGGCGCGCCTCGAAGGAGGTTCCATGTCCCGCCCCGTCCTTGCGCCGCTTGCCGTGGCGCTGTCCGCCCTTCTCATCGTTCCCACGCTTCAGGCTGAACCCACGGCACCGCTGTTCGTCGTCGAGCAGCAGCGGTCGGCCCTGGTGTCCCGACTGGTCAAGCAATGGGCGGACGCTTTTGCGGTGTTACCCAAGGAGCGGCGGCTCGATCATGAGCAGCTCTCGAGCGCGCTGTTTGCGCTGCGTGCCGACCGGCTGTTCGCAGTCACCTTGGCAGGCGACGCCGAGGCGATCGAGGCGGTGCTCGCGGATGCGAAACGGGAGGCGGTGAAACCGCGCGTGGTGGCGAAGGCGCTCGGCGATGCGACGGCCGACTTGACCTACACGCCGATCAACCCGTGCCGCATCCTCGACACGCGCGCTACCGTTGCTGGCCCGCTTGCACCGAATGTCGCACGCACTTTCGACGGCTATTCGACCAGCTTCGCCACGCAGGGCGGCACGGGATCGAGCTGCGGTATCCCGAACGGCGTCGCCGCGCTGGCGATGAACGTCTACGCGGTCAATCCGACCAATCTCGGCTTCATCAAGGTGTGGCCGGCCAACGGCACCGAGCCGGCGGTGTCGACGGTCAACTACCAGGTCGGGATCACCGCGATCGCCACCGGGACGCTCGTGCCGGTCGATGCGGCGAGCAGCAATCGGTTCACCGCGAAGTCTCCGGTAACCGTGGACTTCATCGCCGACGTGGTGGGCTACTTCAAGCCGCCGGGCGACACAACCGGCCTCGACATCAAGGTCGCGGGGAATCGCGTGATGCGGTACAGCAGCTACGACACATACACGCCGAATAGGTCGGAGGGCACGTACCACAACAACGTCATGCGACCGGAACCTGGGGGCCACGGTCGCGGGGGGCGGATCAGGGTCCGACCAGAACATTGGGGTCGCGGGGCTAGAACAAGCGTGCTCGGCCAATTACGGCACCGTTGCCGGCGGAGGGAGCAACGCAGGCCGAGCTGGGGCCGCAGCACCATCGGCGGCGGATAGCACAACAGGCCAGTGGCGAGCGTCAGTACAATTGGCGGGGTCGCATGAACATGGCGAGCGAGGCGATGGAGCACGGTTGGCGGAGGGAGCAACAACGCCGCATCGCGGCTCCTAGCGGCTATCGTGGGCGGAGCAGGGTAACAATCGCCAGCGGAATTCGAGTGTGGCCGATCTTGGGTGGCTCCGACAACATCGCAAGCGGCGACGGGTCAGCTTTGCGGCGGGCTGGGCGGCGCGACACAAACCGCAGATACGTTTCCCTGCACGTCCACGACGGAGCGTTCGTCTGGGCCGACCGATTGCGGCTTTGGCAGCAGGGCTTCCGCTCCGACCGCAGCAATGAGTTGGCGGCCCGCGCCACCGGCGGCGTGCGCTTCGTCACCGCGATCGACGGAACTGGTCTGCCCACCTGGACCTGCGGCGTCAGCGGCGGTGCCGGTGGCTCATGGGGCTGCTCGTCCGATCGCAATCTCAAGACCGATCTGATCCCGCTCGACGGCGCTTCGGTACTCGAGCGCGTGGCTGCGCTCCCGGTTTACCAATGGGTCGCAAAGGATGACCCGCGCCGCACGCCGCACGCCGGCCCGACCGCGCAGGACTTCATGGCCGCATTCGGGCTGGGCGACAACGACAAGATGATCGGCTTCGCGGACGCGCAGGGCGTGCGTTCGCGGCCGTCCAAGGGCTGAACGCAAAGTTCGATGCCGTGATTGCCGAGCGCGACGCGCGCATCGTCAAGCAGGACCAGGAGATTGCCGAGTTGAGGCGCGCGGTCGAGTCGCTGCTGTTGCATGCTTCGCGGACGGGCGGTGTGAGCCCCGGTTACTGATCGGGAGCCGCCGTGATCAGCAGAGGCTGCCTCGGCTGCAGCGCCGCGGTACAGGCGCATTGCCCATGCTTCGATTGCATCCGTGAGGCCATCAACACGCAGCCACCAACCGAAGGAGGCTCGCAGATGTCCAGGAACATGAGATTACTCGCAGCGCTGGGGATTCTCGCGTCGAGCGCACTCTGGCCTGCCGCAGGGTCCGCGGATACGACCCCGGATCCGTTCTCGTTGCCCCTGCGCGCGGGCGTCGGGCCGTGGGAATCGACGAGCGCGCAAGCGACGATCACCGGCATCGACGAATCTGCCTTTGTGCGCCTTGTGGCCTCGAACGCCCCCCATCCCGGATTCTCGATCGACTGCGACAAGCCGTTTGGATCGTCGCCCTTCGCAGGCTTTCCCTACTACGCGGACGCGCCGGTCACGATCCGCAACGGCCAGGTCCTGTGCGTCTTTCACGACGCCCGCCCCTGCTGGGGCTGTTCCACCTACACGGAAGTCGAGGTCGGGGGCGTTCGCGCACGACTCGAATCGACGACTTCGCTGGATCGCGAGCCCGACGCAATCGTGCCGGCAGCCAAACTGCTCACGGCTCCGGGCTCGATCGTGGACTTCGACTCGGTGACGATCACGGGGATCGACACCGCCGTGGAGGTCCGCATCCTCTCGCTGCTCCGAGTCCCGCAAGGGGGCGGGCCGGCCGACTCAAGCTTTTCGATCGGCTGCACGGGCACGTACACCTACGGGCCGTCGCTGATTCAGCCCGGGGATACGCTCTGCGTACGGCAAACTGCCGCGTTGCTGCCGGACACGGTCACCTCGACCTACCTGGGCATAGGCGCCGCAACCGCGGCGAGAGGCGCGGCCTACATCGTGCCCTTCACGGCCTCGACCGGAAGCACGATCGACGCAGCTCCCGGTGGGTTCGTCTCGGGGTCGTGGGTTGGCGTCCGGAGAGCGCGGGAAGCGCGGGGGTGCGCATGGTTCGAGAGATTGCAAGCGCCCGCGCGCGTTTCCGTCATCGGCGGCTGGACAGACGACGGGTCATCTACGCCGGTGTCGGTACTTCCGTTTGGAATCAACTTCGTTTGCGCTGGCCACTTCGCGGCGCCTGATTTCGACACGACAACGACCACCACGGTGGACGTTGGAGGCACACAGGCGACATTCACGTCGCGAACGACCCGGCGCAGTGCGTTGACGAGCGGGAGGCTGCACGACTTCAACGGCGATGCGCGCGAAGACTTGCTTTTGCGAAACGACTCTACCGGCGAGGTCGCCTTGTGGCTGCTGTGGGGCATCCCCTTCGATCCGGCCAACCCCTTCCTGGTCGGCCGGACGCTTCTCGCTGGGCACCCGGAATGGTCGCCGGCGCACGTCGGGGACTTCGACGGTGACACCGTGTCCGACATCATCTGGCGCAACAGTGCGACCGGCGAGACGGCGATCTGGCTGATGTCGGACGGCCAATTTCGCGAAGGCGCCATCGTGATGGGCCATGCGGCGTGGACCGCCACGCACTTCGACGACTTCGACGGCGACGGCACTACGGACATCGTGTGGACGAACGCGTCGACCGGAGCGACCGCTGTCTGGCTGACTGCAGGGACTCGCCTTCCGCGCAGGCGGCGTGCTGCTCGTCCATCCCGACTGGAGGGTTCAGCATGTCGCCGATCTCGACGGCGACGGCAAGGCGGACCTCCTCTGGCGCAACACATTGACCGGCTCGACGGCCGCGTGGCTCATGGACGGGCTCGCGATGCGATCCGGCGCAGTGCTCGTCACGCTCGCCGACTGGTCTGTCCGCGCCGTGGGTGACTTCGACGGCGATGGCGCAATGGATCTCGCGTGGTACAACGCAGCGCTCGACCAGACGGCGATATGGCTCATGCAGGGCACGGCAATGAAGGAAGGAGCCATCCTGCCGCAGGTGTTCCGCCCACCCAGCTGGCCGTTGGCCGCCGCCGACTTCGACGCCGACGGCAAGTCGGACCTGGTTATCGATGTGGCCGGGTTCGAACTCGTAGTCGTCAGGATGGATGGCGTACGGATGGTCACGTTGCCCTCGCTCGTGTATCAGCTTCATACCGACAGGATCTATCACAAGACGATGGATTTCGAGGGCTGGGGTATGGCCGAAGCGATCACCCGCTCTGCGTCGGGGATACTACCCGGCTACTTCGCGGGCTTCGCCGGCTACTACTGGTCGCAGCCGATGCTTCCCGATCCGAGCTGGAGGCCATTCTGACCAACAGTCCCATTGCGGGAGCACGCCAGATCGATTGCGTCAAACACGGGGACACACACCGAGTTTCGGGCCGGGGGCTTCGACGACACGAAAGGGCCGCGTTCGCGGCGAAACCGATTGGCAATGACCGCCGTATTGACTGGTCCGGCTCACCCCCACGACTGCTCCGCCCAGCGCGCCGGGGTTGACTTCGGTCAACGCTTTCGCCGCGTCGGCGGTGCGTAATTGGCCAACCGAAGCCCGCGGCGTGGTTGCCGACATGGGGCGGTGCGGATGGGACGGCGAGCTACGAGTCGTTCGGGCGCACCTCGCAGGAGGTTCCATGCCCCGCCCCATCCTCGCGCCGCTGGTCGTGGCGCTGTCCGCGCTTCTTCGGCGTCCCCATGGTCTCACGCCGACGCTACTGTCGCCGCTGTTCGTCGTCGAGCAGCAGCGGTCGGCGCTGGTGTCCCGACTGACCAGGCAATGGTCGGACGCATTCGCACTACTGCCCACGGAGCGGCGGCTCACCCATGAGCAACTGTCGAGTACGTTGTTCGCCCTTCGCGCCGACCGGCTGTTCGCGGTGACGCTCGCCGGCGACGCCGAGGCGGTCGAGGCGGTGCTCGCGGACGCGAAGCGCGAGATGGCGAAGCCACGCGCCGCCACGAAGGCGCTGGGCGACGCGACGGTCGACCTGACCTACACGCCGATCAACCCCTGTCGCATCCTCGACACGCGCGCCACGGTGGCGGGGCCGCTCGCTCCCAACCTCGCGCGCACATTCGACGGCTACTCGACGAACTTCGCGACGCAGGGCGGGACAGCCTCGGGTTGCGGGATTCCGAATGGCGTCGCCGCGCTGGCAATGAACGTCTACGCGGTCAACCCGACGAGCATCGGCTTCATCAAGGTGTGGCCGGCCAACGGCGTCGAGCCGGACGTGTCGACGGTCAACTACCAGGCAGGTGTCGTCGCCATCGCCACCGGCACGCTGGTACCTGTCGACAGTGCCAACAGCAATCGCTTCGACGCCAAGAGCGTCGCTACAATCGACTTCATCGCCGACGTGGTTGGCTATTTCAAGCCACCGGGCGACGCCGCCAGTCTCGACATCAAGGTCGGTGGGCAGCGCGTGATGCGCTACGAGTACAACGCCGCTGCACCGAACGTGATCGGCGGCAGGTCCGACAACCAAGCCACGCCCGCCGGGGGAGGCACTGTCGCAGGTGGTGGTGACAACTTGGCGGCACACTTCGCTTCGGTTGGCGGTGGCTCCGGCAACGAGGCTTCGGGTACGCGCGCCACGATCTCCGGCGGCACGGGCAATCGTGCCTCCGGCTATTACGACGGTTTCGGCACGATCGGCCACGTGGACTCGAGCCACGGAACGATCGGCGGCGGGTCGGCCAATGTCGTCGAGGCGAACTACGCGACCATCGGCGGTGGCGCCGAGAACGCCATGGTGTTCCAGCGCGGGCTCAGCCACAACACTGCGAATGCCGACTACGGGGTAATCGGCGGCGGCCGTGGCAACCGGGCCGCGAGGCCGTACGCAACCGTCGCCGGTGGCTACCAGAACGCGGCGGGATCGTTGGGGATCGATGGGCAGGGCGCCACAGTGGGCGGAGGCATGGGCAACTCTGCATCCGGGACCGCGAGCGTGGTCCCGGGAGGGCGCGCGAACGCTGCCAGCGGCGACTACAGCTTCGCCGGCGGCTACCGGGCGAAGGTGACGTTCGGGGGAGGCACACCTCTCGGTCATCACGGGACGTTCGTCTGGGCGGATGCCAACGACTTCGACTTCAGTTCGGTGAGCGCCAACGAGTTCGCCGTCCGCAGCACCGGCGGCGTCCGCTTCGTCACGAGCATCGATGGGGGCGGCGGCGCCGTGAACTCGGTTCGGTTCGACCCGAGCGGTAACGTGATTGCGACCGGCACGTTCAATCCGCCGAGCGACGTGAACGTCAAGACGGCGTTCAGCGACGTTGACGGATTGGACACGCTGCAGCGTGTCCTGTCGGTGCCGGTCAGGACCTGGGCGTACAAGAGCACTCCTGCCGTCCGTCACATCGGGCCGACGGCCCAGGACTTTCGATCGGCGTTCGACGTCGGCCTCGACGACAGGCACATCGCCACCGTCGATGCCGATGGTGTCGCGCTTGCGGCGATCCAAGGGCTGAACGCGAAGTTCGATGCCGTGATTGCCGAGCGCGACGCGCGCATCGTCAAGCAGGACCAGGAGATTGCAGCGTTGAGGCGCGCAATCGAGGCTCTGCTTGCCCGAACGACAACGGAGGAGCGCGTCGACGACGTACGTTAAGTTAGGTTCCGGCCACTGCATCGACGACGGCGGCCGCCGGCGTGCTGACGCGTCGGCCCGACTGCGAACGGTTCATCCGCCCGCTCACCGTGCCCGAGCAACAGGACCTCGCCGCCTTGGTGACCCGACGCCGCCAGTTGGTCGCCATGCAACTCTCCGAGCGCCAGCGGCTGCGCTTGGCACGGGCCGTGACCCGACCCAGCATCGAAGCGCTGCTCGAAGCCATCGCCCGCCAGCTCGACGACGTCGAGGCCGAGATGGCCACCCACGTCGAGCAGCATCACACCCACATGGCCAAGCTGCTGCAGAGCATCGCCGGCATTGGCAAGGTCGCCGCTGCCACCCTGATCGCCGAACTGCCCGAGCTCGGGCGGCTCAATCGCCGCCAGATCTGCGCGCTCGTGGGCGTGGCCCCCTACGCCAAGGACTCCGGCGCCAGCAAAGGTCGACGACGCATCTCCGGCGGACGCTTCGAGCTGCGACGGGCCCTGTACATGGCCACGCTCACCGCAACTCGACACAACGAGGCCATCCGAGCTTTCTACGAACGCCTGGTGGCCGCCGGCAAGCTCAAGAAAGTCGCGCTCATCGCCTGCATGCGCAAGCTCGTCACGCACCTGAACGCTCTCGTCCGAGATCACCTGAACGCTCAACGTCAGACCACTATCGCTTGACGACGGACACGGTTACTCAGTCGCACGTAGCCGGATGACCTCGGCGAGCGAGGCCCCCGTCACGACCGTGGTGGCGAGCACATCCGCCAGTCAAGGCGCGGCGACGTCCAGCAGGTAGTAGGGCAGCGGCAGGAACGGATTGACCGCGAATCCGCGGACGCGCGGCGCAATCAGCGTCACGTCGTCGGCGGATGGCAGGATCCGCGCCGGCGCGTGCGCGTCGAGCAGCGCGGTCAGCGCGGCGAAGACCGGCGCCCGCTCGGGGCCCGCCGCCATTACTCGCAGCCGTTCATAGGTGCGGTCGAAGTCGTCGCTCTTGTAGCACGAGAAGTTGACGGTGCCGATGCTCGGGCTGTGGAAGTTGCCCATCGCGCTGACGCCGTCAGGCGGGCCGCCGCCGAAGCCCATCGTCGTCATCTGGAACTGGCACGTCGACAGCCGCTTCAGCCGGTCGCCGCCAGGCATCGAGTCGAAGCTCACCTTGACCGCGATCGCGTCCAGACTGCGTTTCATGAACTCGGCCAGCCGCCGCGACTCGGTCGAGGTGCCGTTGATCATGCGCAGCTCGAGCGGGCTGCCGTCGGGTCGCCGGCGCCACCCGTCGGCGGCGCGCGCGTAGCCCATGCGGTCGAGCAGCGCGTTGGCGGTCGCCGGGTTGAAGCTGTTGGGATTGCGGTACGCGGGGTCGTGGCCGGCAGTCTCGGGGCCGATGATGTGCTGCCGCACCGTGCCTACGCCCTGGTCGAAGGTGCGCAGCCAGGCGGCGTCGTCGATGGCCATCGCGATCGCCCGGCGCAGCGCGATCTGCGCCGTCGAGAATCCGCCAATCACCGGATCGCGCATGTTGAACAGCAGCAGGTACATGCCCTGGTCGGGTGCGCGCTCGGCGCGAATCCCGGCTTCGCGCAGCGGCGCCTTCAGCGCCGTGCCTTCGAAGACCAGCGCGGCTTGGGCGCTGGCGATCACGTCGATCTCGCCCCGCGTCAGCGCGAGCACCGCGGTCGACGGCTCCGGAATCCGCAGCATTTCGACGCGATCGACCATCGGCACCTTGCGCCCGCGCATCAGCTTTGCCAGCGGTGCCTCGGCCGGAAGGTTCGGCGCGAAGAACTCCCACGGCAGCGGCTTGAAGTCCGGATTGCGCACGACATCGAGCCGCGTGCCGGGCTGGAAGCGGCTGACCCGATACGGCCCGCTGCCGATCGCCTTGCGCGAGAATTCGGCGCCTTCGGCCTCGACGACTTCGCGCGGCACGGCGGAGAGCCCGCCGAAGGCGAGCTGGTAGATGAACGTCGGGTCGGGGCGCGTCAGTCGGATCTCCAGCGTGTAGCGGTCGGTCGCGCGCAGCCCGGCGATCGCCTGCGTGTAGTCGAACGGCTTCGACTCGCGCCGCGCGCGGCCGACGGCATCGTCCATGCCTTCGATCAGTCCCTCCAGCGCGGACCAGCTCATCGACGAGTGCGCCGGGTCGGCGATGCGCTTCCAGCTGTACACGAAGTCCTCGGCGACGAGCTCCCGCGGCCTGCCGCCGAATGACGGGTGCGACGCGAACAGCAGTCCCGGCCGCAGCTTCAGCGTGTACGTGCGCCGGTCGGCCGACAGCTGCGGCAGCGCGGTCGCGGCGTACGGGATGAGCCGCACCGGCCGCGAGCCGTAGTCGTAGGTCAGGAGCTGGTGGTAGAGCGGAGCGATCGAGTTGATCGTCCCCAGTTCCGGCGCGCGGGCCGGGTCGAGTGTCTCGACGTCGCCGAGCATCTGCACGCGCAGGACCGTACCGGCGGCCGGTGACGCGGCAGTCTTCTGCGCCTCGGCGACGAGCGGCGCCGCGAGCGCCGCGATCAGCAGGACCAGCGCAACCGGCGCGACCATGCCGGAAAGGCGCGCGGCAAGTCTGTACGCTGGTGTAGGCGTGCGAGTGGTCGTCATGTCGATGTACTCGGGCAAGGCAGGGCCGATGCACGCGTCGCGTCGGCTAGGGCAGAGAAACTGGGCCTCGAGTCGTGCGCGGAGTGTATCTCACGTCGGCCGATTTTCGGCATGTCCAGAAGCGGCCGACCGATCTCCAGCTACGAGGGATAGCACGCGGCTTCGACCGCGCACCGCGTGCCCTGGCTTGCTGCCGCATGCCGCGCGACACGCGGACTCGGCAGCAGACCTTGCCGCATCGGACGGAGCGTGGTTGACGAACGTCAACACCGCACCATGGCCGGGCGCGCCTAATCAACTTACCGAAGCCCGTGGCGCGGTTGCCGACGTCGGGCAACGTGGAAGGGACGGCGGCGGCTGCGAGCCGATCGGGCGTACCTCGCTGGAGGTTCCATGTCCCGATTCGTCCTCGCGCCGCTCGCCGTGGCGCTGTCCGCGCTTCTGCTGGCTCCCCACAGTCTGGCCGATCCGTCGTCGCCGCTGTTCGTCGTCGAGCAGCAACGATCCGCGCTGGTGACGCGGCTCGCCAAGCAATGGTCGGACGCCTTCGCGGTACTACCCATGGCGCGGCGGCTCACTCATGAGCAATTCTCGAATGCGCTGTTTGCGCTGCGCGCCGACCGGCTGTTCGCCGTCACCCTCGCCGGTGACGCGGAGGCGGTCGAGGCGGTCCTTGGCGAGGCGAAGCGCGAGGCAGCCCAGCCACGGGTTGCGGCCAAGGCGCTCGGCGACGCGACGGTCGACCTGACCTACACGCCGATCAATCCGTGCCGCATCCTCGACACGCGCGCCATCGCGGCCGGGCCGCTGACACCGAATGTCGCTCGCACTTTCGACGGCTACTCGACGAACTTCGCGACGCAGGGTGGCACGGGATCGGGTTGCGGCATCCCGAACGGGGTGGCCGCGCTGGCGATGAACGTCTACGCGGTCAATCCCACGAACCTCGGCTTCATCAAGGTGTGGCCGGCCAACGGCACCGAGCCGGACATATCGACCGTCAACTATCAGCCCGGCATCACCGCGATCGCCACGGGCACGCTGGTGCCGGTCGATCAGGCGAACAGCAACCGGTTCAGCGCAAAGTCACCGGCGACGGTGGATTTCATCGCCGACGTCGTTGGCTACTTCAAGCCGCCCGGGGATGCGACCGGCCTTGACATCAAGGTCGCAGGGCAGCGCGTGATGCGCTACGAGTACAACGCGATCAGTCCAAATGTCATCGGCGGTAGTCCGGCGAACGGCGTGTCCGCGGGGGTGCGCGGCGCGACGATCGCCGGCGGTGGTGTACCGGGTTACTACTCGGATCCGTACCACGTTCCCGGGGCACCCAATCGCGTGACGGACCACTATGCAACCGTTTCCGGCGGCCTTGCGAACATCGCAGGCAACGACGACACGACGCAAACCAACTCCGCCTTCGCAACTGTCTCCGGGGGCCATGTGAATAATGCGCGCGGCGCCTATAGCACCATTGGCGGCGGCTCGGGAAACACCTCTGACGGCTTCCATGCCACGACCGCCGGCGGTGGCTCAAACGTTGCAAGCGGCGACTTCAGTACGTGTGGCGGTGGAATTTATTGTCTCGCAAGTGGTGGCGGAAGCACGGTCAGCGGGGGTTCAGGCAACACCGCCAGCGGAGGGGGCGCGACGGTAGGCGGCGGTGACGTGAATGTGGCGAGCGCCAATGCGAGCACCGTTGCAGGCGGACTGCTCAACCGGGCGCAGGGTTATCGAAGCGCAGTCTGCGGCGGCGAAAGCAATGCGGCCATGGGTGACTACAGCAGTGCTTCCGGCGGAACGACTAACGCTGCCAACGGAAGCGCGGCCATAGTCCCCGGCGGCGCCTATAACACGGCAGGCGGTGCTTATAGTCTTGCCGCAGGGCGGCGAGCCAAGGCGCAGTCTTTGGACGTTCCTCCGGTTGGGCATGATGGCGCGTTCGTGTGGGCCGACAGCACCGACTTCGACTTTAACTCCACCGCTGCCAATCAGTTCGCGGCACGTGCCACAGGCGGCGTTCGCTTCGTAACAGCAATCGATGGAACCGGCCTGCCAACCTGGACCTGCGGCGTCAGCGGTGGTGCAGGCGGCTCGTGGGGCTGCACATCCGACCGCGACGCCAAGATCGACCTGGTTCCGCTCGATGGTACGTCGGTACTTGAGCGCGTGGCTGCGCTACCCGTCTACCAGTGGGCCGCCAAGGACGACCCGCGCCGCATCCCGCACGCCGGCCCCACGGCGCAGGACTTCATGGCCGTATTCGGCCTCGGTGACAACGACAGGATGATCGGTTTCGCCGATGCGCAGGGCGTGCTGTTTGCGGCCGTGCAGGGACTGAACGCGAAGTTCGAGCAGGTCGTTCAGGCGAAAGATGCGGCGATCGCGGCGATGAAAGCCGAGTCCGATGCGCAGAAGCGGGAAATCGCCGATCTCCGTCGCGTGGTCGAAGCGCTGATGGCACGCGAGGTGCCGTAAGTCGGCCTGGCCGTGCGACGCCAGCCCCGGCGGCGGGGGCCTTCCACAGAGATGCGTGGAGGACGGCGCGCCGCCGACGTGGCCGCGGCAGCCGCGCGCCTCCGCTTCGCCAATCGCCGCGTCGCGCGTCATCCGCGGCGATTCCACGAGAACTCGTTGGCGCGATGCCCTATCGGCAGTAGTTGCGAGACCGCAAGTCCTCTAGAATGCCGGCGGTCCACGAATACGTTCGCATGAGCGGGCACAGATCGATGCCGCGAACACTTCGTGATCGGCGTTGTCGACGCCACATCCCTCGACGCTCCCGTCGAGACACCTGGAGATGTCCTTGAAGAAGAAAGTACTGTACTTCGCCGTTTCGATGGCCCTTGCCAGCACCGCTCAGGCTGGCGACCTGCGCGCCGACCCGTTGCTGGCGGTGGACATGAATCGCGCCGCCATCGTCGACCGGATCGTCGCGGACTGGGCCGGTGCGCTGTCCCCCGCACAGGAAAAGACGTTGCGTCGAACGCTGCACGCACTGCGCGCCGATCGGCTCCTGGCCGTGTCGGCGGCGCCGTCCATCGAAGGCCTGCTGGGGTCGCTCAACGGCGTCGACCGGGCCAGCGTCGTCGCCGGCCGCAAGACCAACCTGAAGGGACTTGGCGACCTCGACCTTGCATACACGCCGGTCACGCCCTGTCGCATCGTCGACACGCGCAACGTCGCGCGTCGCCTCGTCGCCGGCGTCGCGCAGACATTCGATGGGCAGGCCGGCTCGTTCGTCGCGCAAGGGGGCGATGCCTCGTCGTGCGACGTGCCCGCGGGCGTCGGCGCGCTCGCGCTCACCGTCGTGGCGTTTCAGCCCGACAACCTCGGCTACATCAGGCTGTGGAGCGCCAACGCGGCCGAGCCCGGCTCCACGACGATCAACTTCGATCCGGGCGTCATCAACGTGGCCACCGGCACCATCGTTCCGGTCGACGGCGCCAACGCCGGCCGCTTCAGTGCGAAGAGCCCGACGGGGACGGACGTGATCATCGACGTCGTCGGCTACTTCAACTCGATCGACTCGGTCGCGGGCCCGACGGGTCCCACCGGCCCTGCCGGCGCGACGGGAGCCACCGGTGCGACCGGTCCCGCCGGTCCCAGTGGCCCGACGGGAGCCACGGCCCCGCGGGTCCGACAGGCCCCACGGGAGCAACCGGGGCGCAAGGCATCACGGGTCCCAGCGGACCGCAGGGGCTCATCGGCGCTCAGGGCCCGCAAGGTGCCACCGGGCCCACGGGCCCGCAGGGCGTGCAGGGACCGACGGGTACCCAGGGGCTACCCGGACCGACCGGTCCCGCGGGTCCGACCGGCGCCACCGGAGCCACGGGCCCATCGGGCACCGGCGTGCGCCTGATCGACGCCAACGACGTGGTGCTCGGCAACGTCGTCAGCGCGGCCCGCAACAACGTGACCTTCGTCACTACCGCAGGCTTCATGACGACCATCAACTGGAACGGCACGTTCTCGCCCGCCCAGATCTACTACACCGGCGCCACTTGCACGGGCTCGGCGTACCTCAACTCCGGGTCCTCGGTCAACGTCGGCTACATGTACGGCAAGTTCCTGGTCTGGTCGGGATCGCTGGGGCAGTTCATGATCGCGACGCCCGGCAGCATCAAGGCCGATGGCACCGCAGAAACGGTGAAGCCCTCGGTGGCCGGGTTCACCATCACCGCGATCGACAACCCGACCTGCGGGCCGTCGAGTTCGGATCAGTACATGTGGCCGCTGACGGCGACCACCACCAACGCGGTCGGGCTTCCGGCCGCGATCGTGCCGCCGCTCAGGATGCAGTAGCGTGAGACCTGGCCCGCCGGATCCGGCGGGCCAGGGTCGCCAACCTCGACGTGGTCAAGTTCTAGAGCGCCACGCGCATCCCGTTCGTACGTCGCCGCTGAATAGAGTGCCTCAATCGCGGACCATTCCCGCCGGCGGCCACCCCGCGAAGCGCGCCTTCGCGCCGAGCGCTTCCTCGACGCGCAGCCCCTCGTTCCACTTCGCCATGCGCTCGGAGCGCGCGAAAGATCCGACCTTGAGCTGGCCCGCCGCCCAACCGGTGGCGAGGTGGACGATCGCGACGTCCTCGGTCTCGCCGGAGCGGGCCGAGACGATCGCGCCCCAACCCACGGCGCGCGCGGCGTCCAGCGCGGCGTGCGCTTCCGTGACGGTACCGGCCTGGTTCACCTTGATCAGTGCCGCATTGCAGGCGCCGTGCCGCGCGGCCCGAATCACGCGCTCGGCGTTCGTTACCAGATAGTCGTCGCCAACGACCTGCACGCGTGCGCCGAAGCGCCTCGTGAACTCGACGAGGCCGGCTTCGTCGTCCTCGGCCAGCGGATCCTCGACCGAGACGATCGGGTAGCGCGCAAGCCAGCCGGCGAGGAGATCGATCATGCCGCCGGTGTCGAGCTCGCGGCCCTCGAGGCCGAGCCGGTAATGGCCGTCGCGACCGAACTCCGAGGCCGCGACGTCGAGCGAGATCGCCACGTCCTCGCCGGGGCGCATGCCCGCGCGCTCGATCGCGCGCACGAGATAGTCGAGCGTCTCCTCGTTGGTCGTGAACATCGGCCAGAAGCCGCCCTCGTCGGCGATGCCCGCAAGCTTGCCGGCTTCGCTCATCAGCTCCCCCGCCGCCCGGTAGACCTCGGCGACCATCGCCAGCGCCTGCGCGAAGGACTTCGCGGCGACGGGCACGACCATGAAGTCCTGGATGTCGACGCGCCGCCCGGCGTGCGCGCCACCGCCGAAGATCTGGATCTCCGGCATCGGCAGCGTCACCGGGCGTCCCTGCGCGAGCCATGCCCAGGTCGCCACCCCGGACGCGCGTGCGGCGGCGTCGAGGCTCGCGAGCGACAGCGCGATGATCGCGTTGCCGCCGAGGCGAGACTTGTCGGACGTGCCGTCGGCGGCGATCAGCGCGCGATCGACCTGCGCCTGATCCGCAGCGTCGAGTCCCATTATCGCGCGCGCCAACGGTCCCTTGGCGTTCTCGACGGCACGGTTCACGCCGTAGCCGCCGAAGAGGGGACCCCCGTCGCGCAGGTCGACGGCCTCGTGGCGGCCGCGAGACGCACCGGCGGGCGCGATGCCGCGGCCGCTGGCGCCACCGGCGAGCCGCACCTCGGCCTCGACCGTCGGGCGGCCGCGCGAGTCGTAGACGGCGCGCGCGTGAACGGCGGCGATGTGCGAGGCGCTCATCGAATTCGACTCGTCGCGGACTCCGCACATGCCGTCGGGATCGCCGCCGCTTCGGCCACGACAGGGTTCGTCAGCACGCCGATGCCTTCGACCTCGATTTCGACCGTGTCGCCCGGCTGCATCGGACCGACGCCGGCGGGCGTGCCCGTGATGATGACGTCGCCGGGCTCGAGGGTGATCGCGGCACTCAGGTAGGCGACCAGCGCGGGAACGTCGAAGAGCAGGTCGGAGGTGTTGCTGTCCTGCCGCGTCTGCCCGTTGAGTCGCGCCTGGACACGCAGGTTCGACGGATCGAGCCCGGTGGCGATCCACGGACCCAGCGGCTGGAACGAGTCGAAGCCCTTGCCGATCAGCAGCACGCCCATGGCCATCTCGGCGCGCTGGATCACGCGCTCCGAGACGTCGTTGGCGCACGTGTAGCCCAGTACGACGTCGAGCGCGTGCTCGCGCGGCACGCGGCGGGCGCGCCGTCCGATCACCACGGCGAGTTCGGCTTCGTAGTGGACCTCGCGGCCTTCGCGCGGATAGACGATCGGCGCGCCGGGCCCGACGACGGTCGAGTCCGGCTTCATGAACAGCATCGGCATGGGCGGCGTCGCCGCGCCGACCTCGCGAATGTGGTTCACGTAATTGAGCCCGACGCCGAAGATCCGTCTCGGGAGGACGGGCGCGAGCAACTCGACATCGGCGAGCGCCATTCGCTCGCCGGTCCCGTCGCAGGATTCGAACGGCGAGCCGCGCAGGACCTCGAAGTACGTTTCGTCGAGCAGGCGTCCGTAGCCGGAGTGCGTCGCCGTGCGGTAGCGGAGGATGTTCATGGGGGATCGGGTACGGTGGCCGTGGCGGCGAGCGTGCGTCGAACGAGCGCATCGATTGCGTCGGGACGCAGCGGACCGTCATGCGCGATGCAGCAGGCCTCGTAGGTCGCGGTTTTGCCGCGCGCGATGCGCACCGAGCGATCGCGTACGGGACTCCACGTCATCACGCCCCAATCGGTCGCGAACCACCAGCCGTTTTCACCCCGGGGCAGCGGTACGAGCGCAAGTCCGGCGGTGTGTCCGCCGCCGACTGCTCCAGTGAAGTCGAGCCAGCGTGCGAGCCGTAGCGCACTGGAGGTCGGGCCGGGCCAGGGCCGGTCGGCATCGTCGACGAGCCGTCGCGCGGGATCGAGGCTGATCGCCTCGGACACACGGGCATTGAGCAGCGCGTGCCGCGTCGGACCGATCGACACGTCCCATTCGACAGGTGCCAGTGTCGTGCGCAGGTGAATCGCCACGCAGGCACCCTCGACGTGAACCCGCAGCCGCCGCGATTCCTCGAGGATCACGCGTCCCTGTGGGGCTGCCCACTCGGGCGGGCCGCGCCAGTGCAGGCGTTGCGCAATCTCGAAGACGTCGCCGCCGAGGAACCGACCGTGGGTCTCCTGCTCGACGATGCGACCGGGCGCGCGGCCCTGGAACGTGTCGTTGACGTAGAAGTTGTACGTGTAGGCTTCCTCGCGACCCTCGGCGGCGGGTACGTGCGCGTGCACGTGGTCGGCCGCCACCCACAGCGACTGGTGATGCGGGTGGTCGGCCGGCGCCTCGCTGGTTACCGGGAAGCCCGCCGGCGTGAACACCGGATAGACGCACGCGCGCATCGCGCCCTGCGTCAGGCCGAGGAGCGGCTTGCCGTCGTGGCGCAGCAGCCGGCGGTGCGTGGCCGCCCATGCGCCCGCAGGCAAGCCGATCGGCGCCAAGTCGAATTCGAAGCTCACGGCCCGATCCAGCGCACGGCGGCGAGGGTGAGCTCCGGCACATAGGTGACGAGGCCGAGCACGACGAGCAGGGCGGCAATGAGTGGCAGCACGGCGCGGAACACCTCGCTGACCGGCACATGGCCGACCCGCGCGGTGGTGAACACGAGCATGCCGAGGGGAGGCGTCAACGCGCCGATCACCAGGTTCAGCACGAGCACGATGCCGAAGTGGATCGGGTCGATGCCGACCGCCTTGACCATCGGCACCAGGATGGGGACCAGGATCACCATCGCGGCGATCATCTCCATGAACAGCCCCACGACCAGCAGGAAGACGTTGATCGTCATCAGCAGCAGCAGCGGCGTCGTGGCGAACGTTCCCACCGCCTGGGCTACCTTCTGCGGCACCTGCTCGGCGGTGAGCACCCACGCGAAGGGCGCCGCCGCGGCGATGACGATGGTCACCGCTACGGTGTCGTGCAGCGCGTCGCGCAAGGCCGCCAGCAGGTTGCGCGGCGTCAGGCTGCGATAGATCAGCGCCCCGCAGAGCAGCGCGTAGGCGGCGGCGATGGCGCCGGATTCCGTGGCCGTGAAGATGCCTGCGCGCACGCCGCCGACGATGGCGACCGGCAGGAACAGGGCGGGCAGGGCGACGAACAGAGCGTTCCACCGCGCCTTCGCGTCGGCGCGCGGGATGTCGCGCCCATAGCCGCGACGCCCGGAGATCACGTGAACGACCAACGCCAGCGCGGCCGCCGTCATCAGTCCGGGAACGATCGTCGCCACGAACAGCGCGCCCACCGACGCCGAGGCGAGCGCGCCGTAGATGATGAGCCCGAGGCTCGGCGGGATGAGGTTGGCGAGCGTCGCGGATGCGCTGGTCAGCGCGCATCCGAACGCGGGCGCGTAGCCGCGCTTCGCCATCTCGGGCACCAGGATCTTGGCGATCGCCGCCGCATCGGCCATCGACGAGCCGGAGATGCCGGCCATCATGGTGTTGGTGACCACGTTGACGTGCCCCAGCCCGCCGCGCAGGTGGCCCACCATGCGCGTGGCCAGGTCGATCAGCCGCTCGGTGATGCGCGAGGCGTTCATGATCGCCGCGGCGAGAATGAAGAACGGGATCGCGAGCAGCGTGAACGAGTAGATCGAGGAGCTCGCGTTCTGCGGGATCGTGATCAGCATCAGCTCGCCCTGCGGCGCGAACGCCGCGAAGGCACCAAGCACGAAGGCGAAGGCCACGGGCACCTCGAGCGCGATCAGGCCGAGGGAGACGGCCACGAGGATCGGCGCCGCCGTCTGCTGACCGACGTAGGGGCCGAGCGCGAACCAGAGCGGATAGATGCCGACGCCGACCGCCGCGACCAGCGCCAGCGCGAGTAACCCGGCGCCGGCCGTGCGCGCCTCGCGCAGCGCGTAGACGGCGATCAGCAGCCCGCCGACGGGGACTGCGGCATGCAGCACCTGCATCGGCAGGCCGAGTCCCGGCGTCACGTACGTCGTCCGGTTCACCAGCCGGATGCCCTCGATCAGGAGCACCGTTCCCGTGGCCACGCTCGCGGCATCGACGAACAGGCGATGCGCGCTGCGGCCCCGCGGACCGAGCATGCGCGAGAACACCTCGATCGAGATGTGCCCGCGGCGACCGGTGGCGACGCCGGTTGCAATGAAGATCGCCCAGACGAACACCAGCTGGGCGAGCTCCTCGGGCCACGGCAACGCGTTGTCGAGCGCGTAGCGATAGAAGACCTGGAGCAGCGCGACCGCCGCCGCGAGCGCAAGGAGCGCCGCGGCGACGGCATCGAGCACACGGTCCGGCAGCGCCGGCCGCGTCTCGTTCGGCATCAGCCGCGCGCCGGCTGGATCCCGGCGGTCATGCCGCGCGGATCCTGGCGATCATGGCCTTGGTCTCGGGACTCTTCGCGCCGAACTCGTCGAACAGGCTCTGCGTCGCCGCCATCCAGCGCTGCTTCTCGGCAGCGTCGAGGCGGTGCACCGTGACGCCGGCCTTCTGCAGGTCGGCGAGCGCGGCATCGGCCTTGGCGCGATTGGACGTACGCTGTTCCGCGAACACCTCGCGTGCCGAGTCGCGCACGAGCTTCTGCAGGTCGGCGGGCAGACCGTCGAGCCACTTGGCGTTGACGCGCACCGCCTTGGGCAGGAACCAGTGGTAGGTGAGCGTGAGGTTCTTCGCCTGCTCGAACCACTTGAAGCCTCGAATCGAGAAGAAGTCGGCCTCCAGGCCGTCGATCACGCCCGTGGACAGCGCGGAGTACTGCTCGGCATAGGGCAGCGGCGTAGGATTGGCTCCCAGCTTGCGCCAGAAGTCCACCCAGATGCGCAGCTCAGGGGTGCGGATCTTCAACCCCTTGAGGTCCTCCATGCGGGGCACAGGACGCTTGGACAGCAGGTGGCGGAAGCCGACCTCGCCGTAGGTGACGAACTCGACGCCGGTCTTGCGCCGGGCAATGGCGCTGATTTCCTCGCCGATCGGCCCCAGCAGCACGCGGTCGACGTGCGCCTCGTCGCGGTAGATGAAGCCGGGAGCGCCGCCTGCGGCCGCGATTTCCGGCGCGACCGCTTCCTCGGTGTCCGGGCCGCCGGTCGTGACCTGGATCGTGCCGATGCGGCTCTGTTCGATCAACTGGGTATAGCTGCCCAGCTGGCTGGCGGGGAAGTGCTGCGCGTCGATGCGGCCGCCGCTGCGCTCGCGCAGGATGCCGGCCCACTTCTCGAAGGCGTCACTCAACGGCGAACCCACGGCCTCGGAGTGCGCAATGCGGCAGATGATCTTCTGTTGTGCGAATGCCGTGCCGCCTGCCCACGGCACGACGAGGGCCCCGGCGGCCGCGCGCAGAACCACGCGGCGGCGCTCCGTGATGTTGCGGTCGCCTTGCTTGCTCATCGTGCACTCCTCCTTGGCGAACAACGTGGTCGGCGGCGCGCATCCGGTTCGACGCGAGCCAGGTTTCTGCAAACGTTAGCATCGGTCGGCAACGGGGTCAACGCAGACGACTTCCCAAGCCACGGTGGCGACGGCGGCGGCGAATCTGCTATCGTTTGCAGACTCCCACCGAACCAGTGCGCGTGATCACCATCAAGCACATCGCCGAGGAGCTCGGGGTGTCGGCCTCAACCGTGGCGCGGGCGCTGGCGGACCACCCGCACATCCGCGAAGAGACCAAGGCACGGGTGCGTGCCGCTGCGCAGCGCCTCGGCTACGTCGCGCACGCGCCGGCGAAGCTGATGCGCGGCGGGCGCAGCACGATGGTCGGGCTCGTCATACCCGACGTGCGCAACGACTTCTACGCGACGGTCGCCCAGGCCATCTCGGAGAGCTGCGTCGGGCGCGGCTACCAGCTGATGCTGAGCATCACCGGCGAGGATCCCGAGCGCGAGCTCGCACAGGTGCGAAGCCTCGCTTCCGCGCGCGCCGCAGGCATCATCCTGGTGCCTTCGGCGGTGCCGCGCCGCGACACGATCGCACTGCTGTCGCACATGCCGCACGTGCAGCTGATTCGCGGCTGCGAGGCGCTGTCCGCGCCGTGGTTCGGCATCGACGACCGCGCGGCGATCCGCATCGCCGTCGAGCGCCTGCTGGCAAGCGGGCACCGCCGGATCGGCTACATCGGCGGCGACCTCGCGCTCGGCACCTCGCGGGAGCGCCGCGCCGGCTACGATGACGCGCTGGCACGCGCCGGGATCGTGGCGGATCCCGATCTCTGCCGCCATGGTCCCGGCGATATCGCGTTCGGCCGGTCGGCCGCACGGCAACTGCTCGCGCGGCGTCCGCGGCCGACCGGGCTCGTGACCGGTGCGTCACTCATCACCCTGGGAATGCTCGATGCCCTGGCGTCGTCCCGCGTCGCCGTGCCCGGCAGCGTGTCGGTCGTGGGTTTCAACGACGGCCCGGCGCTCGCCTGGTGGGGTCCGGGGATCACCGCGATCGGCTTGCCGGTGCGGGAGATCGCCATGGCTTGCGCAGGACGTTTGCTGCGCGACCTCGACCAGCCTGACACCGCGGGCGCTGCGGCCACGCCGGCCGTGGCCGAGCGCGTGGTGTTCGTGCCGAGCCTGATCGAGCGCGGGAGCGTCGCCGCGCCCGCCCGCCGATGATGCCGACCGGCTACTTGTAGCTCATCGTCGACGGCAGCCACAGCGCGATCGACGGGAACAGGAGCACGAGCGCCAGTCCGAGGACCAGCAGGCCGACGTAGGGCAGCACGCCCATGATGATCTCGCTCATCGGCGCACGCGCCACCGCCTTGATAGCGAACAGGTTCATGCCGACCGGCGGCGTGATCAGCGCTAGCTCCAGGTTGATCGTGAGCAGCACGCCGTACCACACCGGATTGATGTTGAGCGCGGCAAGCACGGGCAGCACGACCGGCGTGGTGATGAGGATGATCGAGATCGTCTCGAGGAACATGCCGAGCACGAAGATCAGCACCATCAGCGCGAGCAGGAAGCCGACCTGGGTGAGGCCGTACTGCGTGACCAGCTCGACCATCTGCGCGGGAATGCGCAGTTTGGTGAGTGCGTGGCCGAGCAGGGCGGCGGCGGCGAGGATCAGGAACAGCATGGCCGAGCTGCGCGCGGCGTCGATCGCCGAGTCCCAGACGTCGCGCAGGCCGAGGTTCCGATAGACGAGGCCCGCGATCGCCAGCGCGCCGAGCGCGCCCGCGGCGGCGGCTTCGGTTGCCGTGAACACGCCGAGATACATGCCGCCCAGCACCAGGGCCGGCAGTGTCAGTGCCCAGAACGACTTGCGCAGCGCGCGCAATGCCTCGCCGAGCGTCGCGCGCGGTTCGGTCTTCACCTTGTGCCTGGCGAACTTTGCCTCGGTCATGCAATAGATCGCGAAGATCAGCGCGAGCATCAGGCCGGGTACGACGCCAGCCATGAACAGTGCCCCGATCGAGGTGTCCGAGACCACGCCGAACAGCACCATCGGCCCCGACGGCGGTATGAGGATCCCCAGGGTTCCGCCGCCGCCGACCACGCCGTACGCCACCCGTGGGCTGTAGCCGTAGCGGATCATCAGCGGGATCGCGGCGGAGCCGATGGTCAGCGCCGTGGCGACGCTCGACCCCGAGATCGCCGCGAACACGGTGCACGCAACGACCGTGGCGACGCCCATCCCGCCCGGCAGGTGGCGCAGCAGTGTGTTCGCGGCTCCGAACAGGTCGTCGACGACCTTGCCCCGGATCATGAAGTGCGCCATCAGCGTGAACAGCGGAATCGACACCAGCAGGTAGGTGTTGAGCTTGCCGAACACGAGGTCGCCGAGGCCCCCGAGCTTGCCCTCGGCGACGAGCAGGATGCCCGTCGCGAAGAGCGCGAGGCCGGCGAACACCGGCACGCCGGTGAGCAGCACGGCCACCAGCCCGACCAGGATCAGCGCGAAGAGCATCGCGACGCTATTCGGAGCCGGCGGTGTCGGACTTGGCGCGGGTGGCGGCCGGTCCCGCACGCCACGCCGCGACGAACGCCACGATCGCCGCCAGGCCCATCAGCACGGCGCCGACGGGCACGAACAACTGCGGCATCCACATCGGCACCTCGAGATAGCCGTTGGACTTCAGGTCGACCATGCGCGAGAACGCGACCATGTCCGCCCCCTCGACGGCGAGCAGCGCGGACGCGGCGAGCACCGCGACGAGGCCGATCAGCGCCGCCACTTGGCGCCCGCGGGCGGACAGCCGCTCCACGAGGATATCCACGCGAATGTGCTCGCCCTGCAAGAGCGCATCGGCCGCGGCCAGCATCACCGACGCGACCAGCAGGTAGCCCGCGAGCTCGTCGACCCAGGGGATCGGACGGTTCGCGAAGTAGCGCATCACCACCGAGTAACCGATGACGACCATCGAGGCCAGCAGCGACGCCGCGGCGAGCGCCGTCCCGATCCGCGCGAGCGCGCGGACCAGGCGGTCGAGGGCCCTCATCGGCGGGACGCGCGCGCGATCAGATCTTGTTCAGCAGATCGAGGATGCGCGGACCGCCTTCGGGGGCGGACTTGAGGAACGCCTCCCGAACTGCCGGCTCCATCACCGCGCGCCACGCGTCCTGTTCCGGCTTGGTCTGCAGGTGGATGGTCATGCCGCCTTTGCCCTGCAGGTCCCTGATCGCCGCGGCAGCCGTGGCCTCGGTCACGGTAATGGCTTCCTGTTCGGCCTTGGCCGCGGCGGCCTCGATCGCCTGGCGGTGCGCCGGGGACAGCTTCTGCCACCACGCCGGATTCGCATACATGTGGAAGTAGATCGTGAAGATCGGACCGACGGTGCCGAACTTCTGCACCTCGAAGTACTTGCGGCTGAACGCGGCAGACACGTCGGTCAGGCCGGCGTCGAGCACGCCTGATTGCAGCGCCTGGTAGACCTCGGAGCCCGGCATGGCCGATGGCGCAGCACCCGCTGCGCGCAGGCCGTTGTCGGTGAGGGTGTTCAAGCCGCGGATCTTCACGCCCTTGAAGTCGTCGACGGCGATGATCGGCCGCTGCTTCGACGTGATGATCGTCTCGCGCGTGATGTACAGCCACGCCACGCTCTGCACGCCGCGCTGGGCGAGCTTGCCGTCGAGGAACTTGCGCGCTTCGGACGCGGGGAAGCGCTTGATCCGCTCGAGATCGCTCAT
This sequence comes from uncultured beta proteobacterium, assembly GCA_963765065.1. Lineage (GTDB taxonomy): Bacteria > Pseudomonadota > Gammaproteobacteria > Burkholderiales > Casimicrobiaceae > VBCG01. The sequence continues at coordinate 412,226 of CAVXVH010000015.1, forward strand.
CGCGTACGGCATCAGCGTCGCGCTCATCTCGGGGATCGTCGTGCCCCACTGGAAGTTGACGCTCATCGCGGCCTCGATGTTGCCGCGCGCGACCTGCGGGAAATTCTCGGCGGCCTTGGCGAGCTGCTCGGAGCCGAACAGCTGTACCTCGACCTGCCCGTTGGTGCGCTGCTTCACGTCGGCGGCGAAACCTTCGAGCAGCTTGGTCATGTGGTGCGCCGGCGGCACCTGGTGGGAGATGCGCATCACCACGGGCTGCGCCGCGGCGACGCCCGCGAACGCGAGGGCGGCGATGGCGGCGACGAAGCGGGACATCGACAGGCGGGTCATCGGGGGTTCCTCCGGTGGATCAGTGGTAGCGATGCGACTTGGCGTGCCGTGCGACGAGCGCGTCGGCGAAATCCTGCAGCTCGGCTTCGCGCCGGCGCTGGGCGGACAGGCCGACCAGCTCGTTGAACTCGTCGAACGTGGCGAGCCGCGGCAACGCGTCCTCGGTGCTGCCGGTGCGGCGGATCGTGTCGAACAGCTCGCGCAGCGCGCGCGCGACGGCGTAGGTGGCGGCCACGGGGAACACGACGGCGGCGTAGCCGATCGCCTGCAGCTCCGCCGCGGACAGGAGCGGGGAAAGGCCGGTCTCGACGTTGTTGGCGAGGCACGGTCCCGGCACTTCGTTGCAGATGCGCCGCATCTGGTCGACGCCGGTCGGCGCTTCGACGAACAGCAGATCGGCGCCGGCCTCGCGCGCGATCTGCGCACGCTCGATGGCGTCGTCGACGCCGTTGACCGCCAGCGCGTCGGTGCGCGCCATGATCACGAAGTCCGGGTCGTGGCGCGCGTCGAGTGCCGCCTTGATCTTCGCGATCCAGTCGGCGGTCGGGATCACGGCCTTGCCCGCCATGTGGCCGCAACGCTTCGGGAACACCTGGTCCTCGATGAACAGGCCCGCGACGCCGGCCTTCTCGTAGAGCGTCACCGTGCGGGCGACATTGGTGACGTTGCCGAAGCCGGTGTCGGCGTCGGCGAGCATCGGCAGCGACGTCGCCTCGCACATGCGGCCGTACATCGAGGCGAGCTCGGTGAGCGACAGCTGCGACGAATCGGGGCGCCCCAGCAGCGTGGCGGTGGCACCGTAGCCACCTGCGGTCAGGGCGGAAAAGCCGGCCGCTTCGGCGAGCCGGCAGCCCAGCGCGTCGTGGACGCCCGGCATGACCAGGATCTCGGGCGCCGCGATCAGCTCTTTGAGGCGCGTGGTGGTGCGCAAGGATGTACCCCCTTCTCCGCGCGGCCTCTCGAAGCGGGCGCTGCGGCGTACCGGAATCGGCGACCCTGCAATTGTCCCACAGACGCGTGGGGCAGCGGGGCGAACCGCGCAGTCACGCGGCGTATTCGGAACAGGGGCACGTGGCGATTGATGACGCAGCACCCCCGACCGGCAAGGCGCGTTATGCTTTCGGTCGCCGGTTCGAACCGAGTGGGGACACGTACGATGCGGCGGTTGCCCGCCGCCAGGCACCAGGGAGTTGCTGATGGAAAGGGATGCGACGCTTGTCGTGGCCGCGCGCGTGTTGTCGTGCCTGGCGTTGGCGGTCGGTCTCGCCGCCTGTGGCGGCGGATCTGGCGGGTCGAGCGCGCCGGCACCGAGCGGCAAGCTCACGCTGACCGGTTGCACGATCGAGGCGGAGGCCTCGTCGTGCGGCGGCACCATCGCCTGGACCACCAGCAGTGCGGTGGCACCGCGCGTGAACGTCAGCGGCGCAACGGTCTCCACGGCCGCCTCCGGCACGATGCCACTGGCGCTCGGGCCGGACCGGGTGACGGTGACGCTGCTCGACGGCGCGACACCGCTCGACGAACAGTCGTTGGCCGGCGCCTGTGCTTCCGCCGCAGCCTGGAACGGCAGCAAGTGCGTGGCGTTCGCCCGCAAGGCCGTCGAACGTGCGCCGACGCCGTTCTTCGAGTCGGGCCGTGCGGTCACGCTGGAAGTTGTGCTCTACCGGCCGCTCGGAACGGGTCCTTTCCCGGCCGTCATGTTTCACCATGGGTCGACGGGCAACGGCGACAACCCGGCGCTGTTCACGCAGACGTTCGTCAGCGAGAGCGTCGCGCGCTTCTTCGTCGAGCGCGGCATGCTGGTCGCATTTCCGCAGCGGCGCGGGCGCGGTGCTTCGGACGGCCGGTACGATGAGGGCTTCGAGCCCGATCGGTCGCGCTACTCGTGCTCGCAGGGACCGGCGCTGGCAGGCCTCGAACGCGCGCTCCAGGACGCCGACGCCGCCTATGACTACCTGCGCAGCCACGCGGACATCGATGGCACGCGGTTGGTCGTCGCCGGTACGTCGCGGGGCGGCATCCTGGCAATGGCGCACGCGGCACGACGACCGTCGGCGTTCCGTGCTGCGGTCAACTTTGTCGGTGGCTGGCTCGGCGAGGGCTGCGCGGACGCGGTTGCCGTGAACCGGACGACGTTCGCCGCCGCGGCGGCCTACGCCGGTCCCACGACCTGGCTGTACGGCGAGGAGGACACGTTCTACAGCGTGGCGCACAGCCGGGCAAATTTCGATGCCTTCGCCGGCGCGGGAGGCCGCGGGTCGTTCAAGGTCTACCGTCGCGCGCCCGGATTGAACGGGCACTTCGTCATCAACGATGCGGGGCTGTGGTCCCAGGACCTCGAAGAGTTCCTGCGGCAGTCGGGCATGACGACGCGCTGACCGCCGGGCCAGCGGTACGCGCCGCCACGATGCGTTTTCGGCGGCACGACCAGCCGAGCGGATCGATTCGCAGGTGCCCATTGACATTGCTCAAGGGGCGGCCTTGCCACGGACCCCACAGGGTCGCAGAGTCTACCTGGTCACGCTTTCGTTACGGGTTCCCTCGAGGAGGCTGCGATGACGACGAATCGTGCGCGTTTCGGCATGCTTGGACTTGCCGCAATCACCGGGATGGCGTGGGGGGATCCCGCCACCTTCAAGCCCGATCCGCTGCTCGCGATCGACCAGAACCGAGCGACTGTGGTGAACCGCGTCGTGGAGTCCTGGGCCGAACCGCTGGCGCGATCGACGGCCGGCCTCACGCGCGAGCAGCTGCGCGAGATGCTCGTCGCGCTGCGGGCCGATCACCTGATGGCCGCGAGCCTCGCCGGTTCGCTTGAGGGACTGCGTGACGTCCTCGCGCGCTCGATGGTTGGCGAGAGCAGCGTCGCCGCCGGACGCGCCCGTGGCAAGGCCCTAGGTGATCTCAACGCCGACCTCACCTACACGCCTGTCGTGCCGTGCCGGATTCTCGATACGCGGATCATCGGCGGGCCGCTGCAGCCCGATGTCGCACGCATCTTCGAGGGCTACGTGCCCAACTTCGCGGTCCAGGGTGGCGCCAGTTCGGACTGCGGCATTCCGCCCAGCGTGCCCGTCCTGGCGCTGAACGTGTACGCGGTGAATCCCGCGAGTACCGGCTTCATCAAGGTCTGGGCGTTCGGCACCGCCGAGCCGGCCGTGTCGACGGTGAACTCACAGGTCGGAATCACGGCGATTGCGACCGGCACGCTGGTGCCCGTCGATCGGCTCAACGGCAACCGGTTCGTCGCGAAGAGTCCGACCGTCGTGGACTTCGTGGCCGACGTCGTCGGGTACTTCCGCTCGCCGGGCCCGGTGTCGGGCGACGTCACCAGCGTGACCGCGGGACCGGGGCTCTCGGGCGGCGGCACGAGCGGGGACATCACGATCGCCGCGGACACGAATTACCTGCAGCGGCGCGTGACGGGAACTTGCCCGGTGGGGTCATCGATACGGGTGGTCAGCGGCGACGGCACGGTCGCGTGCGAAGTCGACGACGGTGGCACCGCCGGGGTGACAAGCGTCACGGCCGGCACCGGCCTCACGGGCGGGACGATCACCACCGCCGGCACCATTGCGGCCGATACCGCGTACCTGCAGCGTCGCGTCGCAGGGACGTGCGTGGCAGGCAGCTTCGTGCAGGCCGTCGCCGCCGACGGTACCGTGTCGTGCGGCGTCGACATACGGCTGCTCGCGTCGGATGCCTTCGACAACGTGTCGGTGCCTGCGACGGGTTCCGCCGCCGTCATCCTTGCGACGCTCTCGTTCACGCCGCCGCGCAGCGGGACCGTGCGCCTCGTGTCCCACGGCCACTGCCTGCAGGGGCAGCTGACCAGCGACAGCGAGATCCGCATCGCGGCGGGAACCTCCGAGTCGGACGCATTCGCCGCTTCCACGGGACGAATCGGCGTGTTGAAGCTGCCGGGATCCGTGTCCCCGCTCGGCGAGTTTTCGGGAGCGTGGATGTCGGAACGCGAGTACACGGTCGCGGCAGGCGCGTTCACGACGGTGCGCCTGTACGGTCGGCATGCGGCGGGCTTCGCGGCTGACGCCTGCAGCGGATGGTTCAAGGTCGAGGGGCCGATCCAGTGATTGGCCCGCATTTCTCTTGCCGATTGGGCAGCGGGCACATTGCAACATGACGGAGCGGGCCGGCGCCATGCCGGCCCGCCCCTTGTTCGCCCGAGTTGGCATCGCGTGCTAACCTGATACGCCGACTCGCCGCCGCCGCTGCCGCTGCCGGTGCGCATGGCCGCGCGTTGCTCGGCGTCCGATCTGCCCATTGCCGAAGGCCCCGCCCGTGGCCGCACGCCCCTCCGCGCTCGCGAAACTGACGCGACCCAGGCTCTACGACGCGCTGCCGCGGCCGCGGCTCTTCGAGCGCCTCGACGCCGCGCGCGAGCGGCCGATCGTCTGGATCACTGCTCCGCCGGGATCGGGCAAGTCGACGTTGGTCGCGAGCTACACCGAGGCGCGGCAGTTGCCCTACCTGTGGTACCAGGTGGACGTCGGCGACAGCGACCCCGCCACGTTCATGCACTACATGCGATTGGCTGCGCAGGGACTCATCGGCAAGCGCGGCGGGACGTTGCCCGTGTTCACCTCCGAGCCGCAGCAGGACCTGGCGCGGTTCGTCCGAAGCTTCTGTCGCGACCTGTTCGCCGCGCTTCCGCAAGGGACGCTGATCGTCGTCGACAACTTCCAGGAAGCGCGGTCGTCGGCCGAGCAGCGCGCCGCGTTCGCCGCCGGGTTGGAGGAGCTCCCGGAAGGCGTCAATGTCGTCGTGCTCTCGCGCACCGACCCCCCGCAGGAGTTCGCCCGGCTCGGCGCGCGACGCCAGATCGCGCGCATCGAGGTCTCGGATCTGCGCTGCACCGAGGACGAGGCCCTCGCACTCCTCGGCGGCACGTCGCTCGATCGCGACACCGTGCGGCGCATCCAGAGGCAGAGCGACGGCTGGGCCGCCGCGCTGGTGCTGCTGCGCGAGCATCTGAGCCGCCCGCATGCGACGGTGGAGGAGTCGCTCGGCGAGGGGCGCGACGCGATCTTCGAGTACTTCGCCGGCGAGATCTTCGCCCGCGCGAAGCCCGTCAACCAGCGTGCGCTGATGGTGACGGCGATCCTGCCTTCGATCACGACGGCGGAGGCGGTCGAGCTCGTGGGCAGCGAGGACGTCGCGCGGCTCCTCGAGTACCTCTATCGCCGGCACCTGTTCGTCGATCGTCGCCGCGGTGCGCAGACGACGTGGCACTACCACGCGCTGTTCCGTGAGTTCCTGCAGGAGGAGGGCCGGCGCCGCCTCGCCGTGGCCGAACGGCGGGCCCTCTGCGCGCGAGCGGCCGCGCTGCTCGAAGTGCGCGGCGAGGACGACGAGGCGCTGGCACTCTACCGGGAGGCCGGCGAGTTCGAATCGATGCGCAGGCTGGTGCTTGCCCACGCGCTCGAATGGGCGCGCCACGGCCGTTCGCAGGCGCTCTCCGACGCGATCGACGCGCTGCCCGAGGCCATGCGGGCCGACGACCCCTGGCTCGCGTACTGGCAGGGCCGGGCGTGGATCTTCGTCGAGGCGCAGCGCGGACGCGCTTCGCTGGAGCGCGCCTTCGCGGCGTTCAAGCGCGCCGGCGACCTGCGTGGGCAGGCGCTCGCGCTCAACACGATCGTCACCGGCTACTACTACGAGTGGGCGAACTTCGCGCCGATCGACCGCTGGATTCCCGAGTTCGCCGAGCTGCTCGAAGGAGGGCACGCCGCGGTGCTCGACGCCGACAGCGAGCTGCGGGCGCGCTCGGCGTGGCTGATCGCGCTGCTGTTCCGCCGTCCCGACGATCCGGCGCTCGCACCGTGCGCGCAGCGCCTGGATGCGCTCATCGACGGCGAGCCGGACCCGAACGCGCGCATCATGGCGGCGTCGGTGCTGTTCAACTACTTCAACTGGTGCACGAAGGGGGAGTCGGCGGAGGCGCTGGTCGCGCGCACGGAGCCGCTGCTCGCACGAGCGGACGTGGCGCCGCTGATGCAGCTCTGGTGGCGCACCCACCTTGCCTTCTGGCACTACGTGAACGGCCGTTACGAGCGCTCGCAGGCGGTCTCCGACGAGGCACGGGCGATCGCCGAGCGCTATGGCCTCACCGCCTACCTGTTCGAGATCGACCACGCCGAGGCGTCGGCGCTGGTGACACGCGGCGCCCTTGCCGAGGCGCAGGCGCGGATGGCGCTGCTCGAGGCACGCCTGTCGCCGTCGCGACGGATGGACCACGCCTATTTCCACTACCTGAAGGCCAACCTGGAGCAGCGGCTGGGGCACTTCACCGCCGCGGTGCGTGCCGCCGAGCGTGCCGTCGCGCTGGCCCGCGAGACCGGCCTGCCTGCGATGCAGGTGCCGCACTTCCTCGTCCGGCTCGCGCACGCGCGCATCGCGGCCGGCGATACCGCGGCCGGCCTGCACGCGCTCGACGAGGCAATCGCCCTTGCCGGCGACGTCGATCGCCGCAGTTTCTCGCAGCAGCGCGAACTGATCGGCATCGGGCTCGACCTGGATGCGGCGGAGCACGATCGCGCCGCGTGGCGGCTCGCCGCGGTGCTGGCCGAGTACCGGAACAACGGCCAGACGGTGATCCTGCGCAACCGTCCCGACCTCGCGGCGCGGCTCGCCGACTTCGCGCTCGCGCGCGGCATCGAAACCGACTTCGTGCGTCTGTTGATCGCGCGCAACGCGCTGCCGGCACCGACGGACGCCGGTCCGGCGTGGCCGTTCCGATTGCGCATCCGGGCCCTCGGTGGGTTCGAGCTGGTCCGCGACGGGCAGCCGATGCGATTCTCGGGCAAGGCGCAGCAGCGGCCGCTGGACCTCCTCAAGGCGGTCGTCGCGCAGGGCGGCGCCGGCATCGACAGCGCCGCGGTCACGGCCGCGCTCTGGCCGGACGCCGACGGCGCCGCTGCCAAGGCCTCGTTCGATGCGGCGCTGTTCCGGTTGCGCAAGCTGCTGGACGTCGACGGCGCCGTCCAGCTCACCGGCGGCAAGCTGTCGCTCGCGCCGGCGCTGGTGTGGACCGACGTGCGTGCGCTCGAGGCGGCGCTCGGTGCCGCCGAACGCGCCTGCGAGAACCGCGCCGACGGCCGGACTTTGGCTCATGCGGCGCGCACGCTGCTCGCGGCGTACCCGGGCCCGCTCCTCGGCACCGAGGAGGCGCCGTGGTTCGCCAAGCCCCGCGACGCGTGGCGCTCGCGCGTGCTGCGCGCGCTCACCGCGCTCGGCCGTGCGCTCGAGGACGCAGGGGATTGGGCGACGGCGATCGACGTCTACCGACGCGGCCTCGAGGCCGACAACCTCGCCGAACCCCTCTATCGCGGCCTGATGCGCTCGCTCGCCGCGACCGGCGACCGGGCCGAGGCCCTGGTCGCGTTTCGCCGCTGCCGCGAGCTCCTCTCCGTCGTGCTCGGGTTGAAGCCGTCGGCGGAGACCGAGCGGCTCCACCGCGACATCGCGGCAAGCTCCCGGTAAGTCATCGGTAAGTCCTGCGCAGCGCCGCGCAAGCCGGCGCGGGCGCGCACGCCGCCCGGGCGCCACGCGCGCTGACGGCGGCCGCCGTTCCGTCGTGAAATCAGCAACTTGCTGGGTCATCGGCGCGCATGTCCGGGCTTCGCGCGCGCCGCCGCGCCGATTGCCGGATCGGTAAGCGATCGGCAAGAGCCCCGCCGCCACACTGCCGCCATCGAACGACGCATGAGGTAGCAGGGCATGGATCACCAGGTACGCGCACCGGACCGCGACAAGGCGGCGGGAGGGCGGGCATGAAGCGCAAGGCGGCGTCATCGCCGGAGCGTGTTCAGGACCCGGCGCAGGTCCGGGGCGATTCGGGAACGCGGACCGAGCCTTCCCTGCATCGCGAGCCACGGCCGGCAACCAACGACGACCCAACCGCACGACCGGCCGCACCGCGCCGCAGGCGCCGCGATCCGTTCGTGCTTTGACACGGCGCGCGAGAGCCCTACGGGGTCGGCAGCGTCGGAAGGAGGAGGAGCAACACCATGGGCGAATACGTACTGCAACGCATGCGCGACGCGAACGGTCTGGTGCAACGGGCCGGTCCGTACGTGCTGATCGAGCTCCTGCTGCCGGGCGGAACGCTGCTCGCGCTGTTGCTCTACCTGTGCCGCCGCAATGGTACCGGCGGCGCGGCGCACTCGAGCGGCCGGCGCTGGTTGTGCGCCCGCCTGGAGAGCGCACTCCACCTCGGCGTGGCCGGCGCGTCGTCCTCCTCGGGCGAGCGCGATGGGCTGGAACCGCTCGGCATCGCCCCGGCCTGCTGACCGAACCGCTGTCCTGTCTCAACGCTGCAATCCAACCTACACACGAAGGAGGATCCCATGAATCGCACGAAAACCACGATCGCTGCGGCACTGTTGCTCGCCGGCCTGTCCACCGCTCACGCCCGAGACGACGCGGCTTACGACGCGCCGTTCAACCGCTCGTATCTGCTCGGCGTCACTGTCGCAGACGCGAGCGGCCCGGCGGTTGCTGCCACCGCCGCGAAGCCCGCCGGCAGCACCGTTGCGACGGCAGTGGAGCGTGGCCGCTACCTGATCCGGATCGGCGGCTGCAACGACTGCCACACGGCGGGATATCCCGAGGCCGGGGGCAAGCTCCCCGAGGGGCAGTGGCTGACCGGAAGTGCGGTCGGCTTCCTGGGACCCTGGGGCACGACGTACCCGGCCAACCTGCGCCTCGTGATCGCGCCGATGAGCGAAGCGCAGTGGCTTGCGCGGGCACGCAGCGAAATGCGGCCGCCGATGCCGTGGTTCAACCTGCGCGACATGACCGACGACGACCTGAAGGCGATCTACCGCTACGTCCGCCAGCTTGGCCCCGCCGGGCAGCCGGCGCCCGCGTACGCCGCGCCGGGACAGAAGGTCGACACGCCTTACATCGTCTTCGAGCCGCAGAACGTGACCGCGCGCCATGCGCGAACCCATTGATCCCGATTCCGACACCAAGAGGAGGACACGCACCATGGAACATTCGCTCGCCGAGGTACGCGAACACGCTACGCGTACCAGCGCCACGCGCCACGCGCCACGGGCACCGCGCCACGACATCTACGCGCTGATCCACAAGGCGCTGCGCCTCGCGATGAGCGACGTGCTCGGGCGCGTCGGCCGGCTCGATGCCGAAGACGATGTCGACGTCCGTGCGGCCGCCGCCGCGGTGCGCGAGCTGGTCGGGCTGTGCCGCATGCACCTCGACAAGGAGGAGAAGTTCGTGCATCCGGCGCTGGAAGCGGCGGTCCCTGGCGGGTCCGGGCGCACCGCCCGCGAGCACGACGATCACCTGCGCGCGTTCGATCGCCTCGAATCCGGTCTGCGGGCGCTGGAGCGCGCCGCCGGGACGGGACGCGTCGCCGCCGGTGCGCGCCTGTACCGCGAGCTCGCGCTGTTCTGCGCCGAGAACTTCGTGCACATGCACGGCGAAGAGGTCGACAACAACGCGCTGCTGTGGGCGACCTACGGCGACGACGAGATCGCGGCGATCGAGCGTCGCATCGTGGGCAGCATCGCCCCGGAACAGATGCTCGGCGTGCTGCGCTGGATGGCACCGGCGATGACGCCGGCGGAGCGGGGGACGTTCTTCGCGGGGCTGCGGACGAAGCTGCCGCCGCCGGCGTTCGCGGGCGTAATGGCCGAAGTGCTCGCGGCCCTCGACCCCGAAGCAAAGCGCAAGCTGCTGCAGGCGCTGGGCGACTGAGCCGGGGCCGGACGGGGCGGGCCGGCTGTTCGGTCGGCCTGCCGGGGGCCCCGTGCGCGTCGCCGTGTCAGGCGACGCGAATCGTCGCCATCATGCCGCTCGCCTGATGCTCCAGCACGTGGCAGTGGAACATCCAGTCGCCGGGATTGTCGGCGACGAAGGCGATCTCGGCACGCTCCCGCGGCGGCAGCAGCGACGTGTCGACCAGCGGTGGCGGCGATTCGCGCGTGCCATTGCGCGTGATGACCCGGAACGAGTGACCGTGCAGGTGGATCGGGTGCCACCAGGCGGTGTCGTTGACGAGTTCGAGCACGTGCGAGCGGCCGCGCGCGAGCGTCAGGAGCGGTGCGTGCGAATGGTCAGCCTCGGTCGAGGAGTGGCCGTTGATCGCCCACACGCCGGGCGTACCCGCGCCCATGCCGGGCATGCCGCCCATCATGCCCATCATGCCGCCGCTGAACACGATGCGGTGGCGCTCGGCCGCGCCCGGATCGGGCTCGGCAACCGGATTGGCGGCGAGTCTCGGCACCGGTCCGGCCACCCGCGCCCGAGCACGCTTGCGGGGATCGTAGGCGATCGTGACCACTTCGTAGGCCTGGCGTGCGAAGAAATCGTCGATCACACGATGCCGCTCGCCGGGCTTGCCGGTCGCGTCGAGGATCACGTCGGCGCGCATGCCCGGGCCGAGCACGATGCGCCCGCCCGGCGGTGCGTGCGGCTCGCACGGCATGCCGTCCTGCGCGATCACCGTGGGTGCGTGGCCTTCGAAGCGCAGCGCAAAGATGCGCGCGTTGGCGACGTTGAGGAGCCGCAGGCGGATGCGCTCGCCGGCTGCGACGGCGAACTCGTCGGGGAGCATGCCGTTGATCGTGACGGTGTTGCCGATGCGCCCGTCATGCGAGAAGTCGCGCATCGAGCCGAAGTCCTGCGCCACCTGGCCGTCGCCCAGCATCCGCCAGTCGTCCAGTACCCAGAGCACGTCGCGGTCGACCGCGAGACGGTCGGGCTCCTCGACGATCAACGCGCCCGCGAGTCCCATCTCGACCTGCACGTTGCCGCGCAGGTGGGGGTGGTACCAGAACGTGCCGGCGTCGGGGCAGGCAAACTCGTAGGTGAATCGCCCGCCGCCGGCGGCGATCGGCGGCTGCGTGAGGTAGGGGACGCCGTCCATCGCGTTCGGCAACCGCAGCCCGTGCCAGTGCACGGTGGTGGCTTCCGGGAGGTCATTGACGACATCGACCCGCAGGCGCTCGCCCTGGCGGACACGCAGCACCGGTCCGGGCACGCGACCGTTGTAGACCCAGAGGTCGGTCTGCGGATGCTCGGGACCGAGTATCGACAGCCTGGCAGGCGCTGCGCGAAGTGTGTAGCGGTCGGGCAGCGGCTGTGCGCGCGCCGCCGGAGCGAAGGCGGGCAGCATCGGCGCGAGTGCCGTGGCGCCGAGCGCACCGAGGGCGCGTCGTCGCGTGGCGTCGATGGGACCGTGCATCACGGACGCATCCCCTCCATGCTCGTAGGCGGTGCCCACACTACCGTTTCGCGGGCTCGATCGCGGTCACCACCATGTTGCCGCCCTCGGAGGCGAGCGTGAACAGCACCTTGTCGCCTTCCTTGACCTTGTCGAGCAGCGCCTTGTCCTTGACGGGGAACATCATCGTCATCGGCGGCATGCCCATCGGCTTGATCTCGCCGTGCTTGATCGTCAGCTTGCCGGCGGCCTTGTCGACCTTGCGGATCTCGCCGTCGACCTTCGACGCCGACTGGGCTGCGCCCATGCTGCCGTGGCCCGCGTGGCTCTGCGCCAGGGCGGGCAGCGACCCCGGCAGGAGCAGCGCGACGGCAACGAGCGACGGGAGGACGAGCTTCATCATGGTTGATTCCTCTTTGCCAGACGTATGAAAGCGCGCGTGCCGCCACGGCAGGCGCGGACGCAGGATGATATACGGCAGCGACCCTGACCTTGGAGCGATGCCGCCTCGGGAAGTTCGCGGCGGGCGGTTCACGCGGGCGAACCGCCTCCGCCGGACGCGCTGCCGAGTTGCTCGGCCCGATGCACGATCGCGCGGGTCATGCGCTTGAAGATGAACAGGTGGAACGGCACCAGCGCGTACCAGTAGAGGAGCCCCCAGAACCCGGCCGGATGCCAGTAGGCGATCTCGGTGAGTCGGGTGCCGCCGCCTGGCAGCGGCTCGAGCTCGAACTCGAGGATTCCGGTGCCGGGCGCACGCATGCCGAAGTGCAGCGTCAGCCGTCGCGCCGGCTCGATGGCCACGACGGTCCAGTAGTCGATGACGTCGCCGATGCGCAGCTCCGTCGGATGGCGTCGGCCCCGCGAGAAGCCGGCGCCGCCCGCGAGCCAGTCGAGGAATTCGCGCACGCGCCACAGCCAGTCCATGGTGAAGTAGCCGGTGTCGCCGCCCATCGTCGACAGCACCTGCCAAACGTCTTCGGGCGTCGCAGTCGTGGACGCGCTGCCACCGGCCTTCTTCGCATAGAACGCGTGGTCGTGGCGCTGGCCGCGGAACATGAACGCGCCTTCGGTCCAGCGTGCCGCCACGGTCTGCGAGCGCTCGGCCTCGAGCGCCACCGCGATGGCCTCCTTGAACGTCAGGAGCCGCTGTGGCACGAGCGCCCGAAGCTCGGCGTCGAAGGCGGGGATGTCGTGCTTCAGCCCGCCGATCAGTGCGCGGGCGATGCGCGCCGGTACGGTAGTGATCAGCCCCACCCAGTAGGACGACAGCGTCGGCGTGAGCACCGGCACGCGGAAGATGCGCGGGCGGCGGCCGACGACCTCGCCGAAGGCCCGCATCATCGACTCGTAGCTCATGTACTCGGGCCCGCCGGCGTCGAGGATCTTGCCCTCCGCCTCGGGCAGCTCCGCGACGCGGATCAGGTACTCGAGCAGGTTGGGCAGCGCGATCGGCGAGGACTTCGACTGCACCCAGCGGGGCGTCACCATCGCCGGCAGGTGATAGACGAGGTCGCGCATCACCTCGTAGGCGGCGGAGCCTGCTCCGACGATGATGCCGGCGCGAATTTCGGTCACCGGGACGGGGCCGGCACGCAGTTTCTCGCCGGTCTGCATGCGCGAGACGAGGTGCTCGGAGTCCGCGTTGGCCGGGACGAGCCCGCCAAGGTAGACGATGCGCCGGACGCCGGCGCGCGCCGCCGCCGCCGCGAAGTTCGCCGCCGCCTCGAGATCGATGCGGCCGAAATCCTTGCCGGCGGCCATCGAGTGCACGAGGTAGTAGGCGGTGTCGACACCGGCCAGGGCGACGTCGAGCGTATCGGGCGACAGCGCATCCGCCTCGACGATATCGGCACCCTGCCAGTCCCGCGCCTCGAGCACGCGGCGACTGCGCGCGGCGGCGCGCACGCGCCGGCCTCGAGCCAGGAGTTCGGGGACGAGATTCGTGCCGACGTAGCCGCTGGCGCCGAAGACCAGCGTCAACGGGCGTGTCGAGTCCGGGAGGTTCATGCGCCGAGGATACCGTCAGTCGGCGTCGCCCGGATTGCGCGGCATCAGCCGCGTGCCTCCGCCGGGGTTGGACACGCGCCGCATCGCCGTCGCGGCGCTCGGCGATAATCGGGGCTTCGAGCCCTGCCCGGGGCTCTCGCACGACCACTTCACACACGCCCATGGACACCGCGACACTCGCATCACGCACTGCCGCGCAGTGGGACGCCGAAATCGTCCCGCAGCTCACCGACTACATCCGCGTTCCCGCCAAGTCCCCGCACTTCGACCCGCAGTGGGAGTCGCATGGTCACATCGCGCGCGTCGTGCGACAAGCGGAGGCGTGGGTGCGCGAACAGCCCGTCGCCGGGCTTGCGGTCGATGTCGTGCGCGTGCAGGGACGCACGCCCGTGCTGTTCTTCGAAGTGCCGGCCCGCGGCACGAACCACGAGCGCACGGTGCTGCTCTACGGGCATCTGGACAAGCAACCCGAGATGACCGGATGGCGTGCCGACCTCGGGCCGTGGACGCCCAAGTACGAGGACGGGAAGCTCTACGGGCGGGGCGGCGCCGACGACGGCTACGCAGTGTATGCCTCGCTCGCGGCACTCGGCGCGCTGCAGGCGGGAGGACTGCCGCACGCCCGTTGCGTGGGCCTGATCGAGACCTGCGAAGAGTCCGGAAGCTACGATCTGCCCGCCTATCTCGACCATCTCGCGCCGCGCATCGGCGAGGTGGACTTCGTCGTCGGCCTCGACTCGGGTTGCGGCGACTACGAGCGGCTGTGGGTGACGACGTCGCTGCGCGGCCTGGCGGCAGGAACGCTCGCCGTCGAGGTGTTGACCGAGGGCGTGCACTCGGGCGACGCGAGCGGCGTCGTGCCGTCCTCGTTTCGCATCGCTCGCAAGCTTCTGGATCGGCTGGAGGACGCGTCGAGTGGTCGGATCCTGCCCGCCGAGTTTCATGCGCCGATCCCGGACGAGCGCATCGAGCAGGCGCGGGTTGCGGCCGGCATCCTCGGCGACATCGTCGTGCGCAAGTATCCCTTCGCCGGTCGCACCGCGCCGATGGCGAGCGACCGGGTCGAAGCGATGCTCAACCGCACCTGGCGCCCCGCGCTGTCGGTGACGGGGGCGGACGGCCTGCCGGCCATTGCGAGCGCGGGCAACGTGCTGCGGCCGAGGACGGCGCTCAAGCTGTCGCTGCGCCTGCCGCCGACGGTTCCGGGCGAGTCGGCGACGGCGGCGATGAAGCGCCTGCTGGAGGCCGACCCGCCGCACGGTGCGAACGTGAGCTTCGAGCCCGACCAGGGTGCGACCGGCTGGAACGCGCCTGCGACCGCGACGTGGCTTGCCGGCGCGCTGGAGTCGGCCTCGCGCGCGTTCTACGGCAAGCCCGCCGGGGCGATGGGCGAGGGCGGCACGATCCCGTTCATGGGCATGCTGGGACGCAAGTTCCCGCAGGCGCAGTTCCTGATCACCGGCGTGCTGGGACCCCGGTCGAATGCGCACGGTCCGAACGAGTTCCTGCACGTCCCGTACGCAAAGAAGCTCACCGCGTGCGTGGCGTCGGTGCTCGCCGCCCACGCTTCGCAATCCTGATCGGGACGGGTGGCCGGGGACGTTGCTCGATTGCACAACAGGGGAGACGAGGATGCTCGAATTTCTGTCGAAGAACTGGTGGGTACTGGTGCTGCGCGGCGTGTGTGCGGTGATCTTCGGCGTGATGACCTTCATCTGGCCGGTCATCTCGATCGCGGTGCTCGTGCTGATGTGGGGCGCCTACGCGTTCGCCGACGGCATCGTGTCGATCGCAGGCTCGTTCCGGCGCAGGGACGCGGCCGGGTTCCCGTGGTGGCTGTTCATCACCGGCATCGCGGGAGTCGCCGCCGGGATCTTCACGCTGGTCAATCCGCGGATGACCGGCCTCGCGCTCCTGCTGCTGATCGCCGCGTTCTCGATCCTGCGGGGCATCATGCAGATCGCGGCGGCGATCCGCCTGCGCCACGAGATCGAGCACGAGTGGCTGCTCGTGGTCGCGGGCCTGATGCTGGTCGCGTTCGGCGTGCTGGTTGCGATCTTCCCGGGCGTGGGCGCGCTTGCGGTCGTGCTCTGGATTGCGGTGATCGCGGTGGCGATCGGTGTCCTCGAGATCACCGCCGGGCTGCGTCTCAAGGGCGCGGCCGTGCCCGCGCCCGGGTAACCCTTGCGCGGCGCGTCGCGCCGGTCGGGAGGTTCAGTCGATCGCGGGTGACGTCGCGGGCACGAAGCGCGCGCGCGACTTCGCCCACGTGCGCAGCAGCAACCTGGTGACGTCCGGATCGAACGCCGGTCGCATCGGTGTGGTGCAGAGCGCCTGCAGCTCGCCGTCGTCGCGCGCCGTGCCGAGCCAGCACCAGTCGCGCAGTACGTGCACGTCGATGCGCGAGCCGTCGGCCGTGGCCTCGCGGATCAGCGCGATCCCGTCGAAGGGCCAGGCGGGAATCGCGTGTGCTTCAAGCGCTTCCGCGAGCCGCGCATCGTGGGCGTCGGCGCTCTCGGCGCCGTCGCACGCGCCCGCGCAGCGCCGCACCTGCCGAGCGAAGCACGGTCCGGCACGGCGTTCGAGTCCCAACCGGTTCCAGCACAGCGCGTGCTCCCGGGCGAGCGCGACGAGGCATTCACGCATCGCGCGTCGCGAGGAGAACGGCCCGTAGCCGCGTGCGACCTCGCCCGCATCGACCGCGGCGGCGTGGACGAACGTCGGCTCGCGCCCGGGTTCCCAGCGCATCACGCCCGCGTCCGCCTTGCGGCGCAGTGCCCGGTTGTGCGCCGGCATGCGCAGCTTGACGAGCGTGGCCTCGCGCAGCAACGCGCCGAGCTCGCCTGCCGTGGGCTCCACCTCGATGCGACGGATCTCCGCCGACAGGCGCAGGTCGGTCTCGCTGCGCCAGTCGCTGCTGAAGTGCGCGGCGACGCGTTCGCGCAGATTCGTGCTCTTGCCGATGTAGAGCGGCAGCGGGTTCTCGCCGTAGAACAGGTAGACGCCGGGCATCTCGGGGATCGCCTCCAGGGCGTCGGCCGGAAGCTGCGGCGGGAGGCTCGGGATCTTCAGGATCCGCTTCACCGCCTCGTCGACGACGGTAGCCGGGTGGCACGTGTAGAGGGCCTGCGCGAACAGCCACAGGGCCCTCGCGTCGCCCAGCGCCCGGTGGCGCTCGGCGACGACGAGGCCGTGCCGCTCGATCACGGCGTCGAGGCCGTGCGAGGGGGCATCGGGGAAGAGACGGCGCGACAGCTTCACCGTGCACAGCACGCGCGCGGTGAACGACCGCGAGGCGCGGGCGAAGGCGTGCTTGAGAAACCCGTAGTCGAACCGTGCGTTGTGCGCGACGAAGACGCAGCCTTCGAGCCGGGCCATCACCTCGCCGGCAATCGAGGCGAACGTCGGCGCGCCGCGGACCATCGCATCGGTGATGCCGGTCAGCGCCTGGATCACGGGGGGAATCGGCACTTCGGGGTCGACGAGCGTCGACCACTCCTCGACCCGGGATGGGCCGCCCCCCGGATCGGCGTCGACGCGCACGATGCCGATCTCGGTGATGCCGTCGTGCGCGGCGCGCATGCCTGTCGTCTCCAGGTCGACGAAGGCGATCGCCGGGGCGAAGAGGCTCACGTCAGTCCCGATGGGCCGTCCCGAGGGACTGACCCGCCCCCTCCGGGGGCAGCGAGCGTAGCGAGCGTGGGGGTCGTTTCATTCGAGGTCGAATCGAGGGGGTCTTGACAGGACGAACGGACGTTCGCTATGGTACACGCATGTCGAACGATCGTTCCTACCTCGCCCGGTTGCAGGACTACTACACCGAGCACCGGGCGCTGCCGTCCTACGCATCGATCGGGTCGCTGCTCGGCTTGCGGTCGAAGTCCTCGGTGGCGGCGCTGGTCGCACGTCTCAAGCTCGCGGGATTCGTCGAATCCACGCCGGACCGCCGCCTCGCCCCGACGCGCCGTTTCTTCGCGCGCCCGCTCGCGGCCAACCCGGTGCGTGCGGGGCTGCCGGAGGCCGCCGACGACGCCGAGGCCGATGCGCTCACGATCGACGATTACCTGATCGAGCGTCCCTCCGAGACCGTGCTGATCCGCGTCAAGGGCGACTCGATGATCGACGCCGGCATCCTCGAAGGGGACCTGGTCGTCGTCGAGAAGCGTCACGATGCCCGCAAGGGCGAGATCGTGGTGGCGATCGTCGACAACCAGTTCACGCTGAAGCGCCTCGACGTCGACCGCGGCGAATTCATCCTGCGCGCCGAGAACAAGGGCTATGCGCCGATTCGCCCGGAAGGCGCGCTCGAAATCTTCGGCGTCATGGTCGGGTTGGTGCGCAAGATCTAGTTCGCGCGCCTCACGCCGCGGCGTCGACCGCCGCCACATCGACGAGGCAGTCGTAGAACGTCGCGGCACGGCCCAGGTCCGTCAGCGCCTGGCTGGTGACGGCATTGGCGTTCTCGCCGCCTGGGGTCAATTTGCGCCACCAGACCGACGGCGCGACCACTACGCCCGGGCGCGCGCGGTCGGTGACCTCGGCGTTCGCCACGAACGCCCCACGGTCGTTGTGCACCCTCACGCGCGTGCCGTCGACGATGCGACGCGGTGCGGCATCGTCCGGGTGGATCAACAGGCGCGGCGAACGCTCCTCGGCCACGAACGACGGCAGGTTCGCGAACGACGAATTGAGGAAGTTGCGCGCGGGTGGCGAGATGAAGGCGAGCGGGAAGCGCGCGGCGCGCGCGGGATCGGTGAGTCGCGATTCGCGCGGCAGCACCACCGCCGGCAGCGGGTCGCCGCCCTGCGCACGCATCGTCTCCGACCAGAACTCGCACTTGCCTGAAGGAGTCGGAAAGCCGCCGTCCGCGAACGGCGCGTAGCTTGCGTCCACATTGAGGCGGTGGAAGCCCCGCTGCACGAGCGAGTCGAAGGTGATTCCCTGCATGCGGGGGGCGCTCCAGTCGAAGGCCGCACGCGCGAGCGTCTCGTCCGAGTCCGACAGGCACGGGTCGTCGAAACCCATGCGCGCGGCGAGACGCCGGAACACCTCGGTGTTGGGCAGCGCCTCGCCCAGTGGCGCGATCGACGGCCGGTTCGCCTGCACGTGGAGGTGGCCGTAGGAAGCGTGCACGTCGAAGTGCTCGAGCTGAGAGGTCGCCGGCAGCAAGATGTCGGCGTAGTCGGCCGTGTCGGTCTGGAACAGGTCGTGCACGACGCAGAAGAGGTCGTCGCGGGCGAACCCGCGCGTGACCTTGGCCGACTCCGGAGCGACCGCCAGCGGGTTGCTGTTGTAGACGAAGATCGCCCGTACCGGCGGCTCGGCCGTGGTCAGTGCATCGCCGATCGCGGACATGTTGATGGTCCGCGGCGTGCCGCGGATCAGGTCGGGACGTTCCAGCGCGTTCGTGTCGACCGGATAGGTGCCCGACGACGACAGCAGCGCGCCGCCCGCGGGATCGCGCCACGCGCCGGTGAGCGCCGGCAGGCAGGCCACGGCGCGAACGGCGTTGCCGCCACCGGCGACCCGCTGCATGCCGTAGTTCAGCCGGATCGCCGCCGGGCGCGTCGTGCCGTAGTCGCGGGCCAGCGATTCCACCTGCGCGGCCGGGATGCCGCAGGTGGCGGCGACGCGCGCCGGCGTCCACTCCGCGGCGCGCGCGGCGAGTGCCTCGTAGCCGACGGTGTGGCGGTCGACGTAGTCGCGATCGACCAAGCCGTCGCGGATCAGCACGTGCATCAGTCCGTAGGCGAGCGCCGCGTCGGTGCCGGGCATCAGCGCGACGTGCTCGTGACACTTCGCGGCCGTCGCGCTGCGGTAGGGATCGATCGCGACCAGCCTGGCGCCACGCCGCTTGGCTTCCTGCGCGCGTGTCCAGAAGTGCAGGTTGGAGGCGATCGCGTTGCTGCCCCAGATCAGGATCAGCTTCGACTCGGCGAAGCGCTCGACGTCCATGCCCATCGCCGCTCCGACGACCGACACCCAGCCCGCCTTGCCCGCCGTCGCGCAGATGGTGCGGTCGAGCAGGGTCGCCCCGAGCCGATGGAAGAAACGGCGATCCATCGAGGCGTACTGCAGCAGGCCCATGTTGCCGGCGTAGCTGTACGGCAGGATCGCCTCCGGGCCGTGCGCGTCGGCGATCTCGCGCAAGCGCGTGGCGATCGCATCCAGCGCCTCGTTCCAGGAGATCCGCGCGAAGCGGCCCTCGCCCTTGCGTCCGACGCGCCGCATCGGATGGAGCACCCGTTGCGCAGAGTAGGTGCGCTCGAGATAGCGGGCGACCTTGGTGCACAGCGTGCCGTGCGTCGGCGGGTGGTCCGGGGCGCCGCGCACCTCGACGGCGCGACCGTCCTCGACCGTCACGAGCATTGCGCACGTGTCCGGGCAATCGTGCGGGCAGGCGCCGCGCACGACGAAGCGGCCGGTGGTCGGGGGCGGATCGAATGGCATCGCACGTCCTTCGCAATGGTCGCGCTATTCTACGCATCGTCTCCACCCCCGTTCGTCCCGCGCACCATGGCCATTGCAGCGATGCCCCGCCTGGGGATGGGAACCTGGCACATGGGCGAGCGCGCGCGCTCGCGTGCCGCGGAAGTGGCCGCGCTGCGTGCGGGTCTGGACCTCGGCCTGACGCTCGTCGACACCGCCGAGATGTACGGCGAAGGCGGCGCCGAGGAGGTGGTCGCCGAGGCGATCGCCGGGCGTCGCGAGCAGGTGTACCTCGTTTCCAAGGTCTACCCGCACCACGCGGGCGCTCGCGACGCCATCGCGGCCTGCGAGCGCAGCCTCGCGCGATTGCGGGTCGAGCGCCTCGACTGCTACCTGCTGCACTGGCGCGGCCGCACGCCGCTCGCGGAAACCGTGGGCGCGTTCGAACGGCTCGTCGCCGACGGCAAGATTGCGCGCTGGGGGGTGTCGAACTTCGATGTCGACGACATGGAGGAGCTGCTTGCGTTGCCGGACGGCAGCCATTGCGCCACCAACCAGGTGCTCTACCACCTCGGCGAGCGCGCGATCGAGTGGCGGCTGCTCGACTGGTGCCGAGCGCACGGCGTCGGCGTGATGGCGTACTCGCCGCTCGGGCAGGGCGAGCTGGTCCGCGATCGCAAGCTCGTTGCGATCGCCGACGGTCTCGGCGTGCCCGCGGCAACGCTCGCGATCGCGTTCGTGCTCGCGCGCGAAGGCGTGGCGGCCATTCCGAAGGCGGCCCGCACCGAGCATCTGCCGGCGCTGCGGCGCGCGCTCGATCTCGCGATCGACACCGCCACCCTTGCGGCGCTCGATCGTGCGTTTCCACCGCCGCACCGCGCGACACGCCTGCCGATGCTCTGACCGGCGCGCATTGCGCCGCGTGCGGACGTGCCACGTGCAGGCCCCACGGAGCGCACGCGTCGACGGTAGTGGACAAGTCGTCCCCGCTGCGCTGAATCAAGCGATATTTCAAGGGGTTGAGCGCTGTCGACGAACGGCGCCGTGGACTGGCACGGTAGCTGCAATTCCAGTGGCGACGGGCAAAGACCCCGCGAATCCGCACCGGACAGGAGACCATCGTGATCTACACGCACTACGACTACCTCGAACTTGCGCCCGGCGCGCCACGCGAGCGCATCGAGGCTGCCTATTCGCGCGTGCTCGAACGCTTCAACTTCGGCATGACGCCGGCTGGACAGGACCTGTCGGGGCTGGTGCGCATGATCCACGCAGCCTACGAGGTGCTGTCCGACCCGCAGATGCGCCGCTCGTACGACCAGCAGCTCGAGCAGGACGCGCTTGCCGCGGACGTCGAGCTTCGCACCGAGCTCGCGACCCCCGCGAGCGTGCAGCCGAGGTACGTGCAGGACGTGCCGGAGCCGCTCAACGCCGCCTTCTACTCTTCGATCGCCGCCTGACCTCGTGATCCAGGTTTTGCGGCCGCCGGAGAGCAATCTCTCTTCCTGACTGCAAACAGCGATGCGGTCGGCGGCCGTTCTTCTCTTCTCCGGCCGGCGCGAGATGCGCCGGCCTTCGCGCCACGTCGTGCGGACGCGCCTGCGGCAGCCTCGCCGCGGAGTGGTCCGCGAGGCCGGTACCCCGGTCCGCTCGACACGCCCCGCGCCGCGTCGCCAGCCGTCGCGCAGCGCCAAGCGCCGGCTGCGCGTCGTGCACGCGATGCCGCGCGGCTTCGTTCCTCACGTTCGCCACTGACGCGCCGACCGCCGCCGCCGCGTGCGCATCGGCGCGTGCACCGGCTGACGTCGCGCGCCGTCCACGAAGTGCCGGGCAAGCGCGGCGGTTGTGCAGCACGGATCGTCGTGCGTCGTTCATGTCGTCGACACGAGGGGCGGGGACGACGTGCATTGCCATTGCTGCGAGACGGCGCGACCGTTCGTCCCCACTGGCACAGGATTCGCTGAATCGTTGCCATCGGGAATCGTCGCCACGCCATGCCATGGGGCATGCCGCAGGTACGGAGGAAAGCACATGGACCGCTGCACGGGCTGCCAGCACTACGACCGCAACAAGGGCAACGGCGAAGGCAAGTCGGCGAATGCCGGACAGTGCCGCCGCAATGCCCCGCAGTTGTCGCCGATCAACCAGAAGTCGTACATGATCGAAGGCGTGTGGCCGACGGTCCGCGACGACGACTGGTGCGGGGAATGGAAGGCCCAGGTGCGGCGCTCCGATCCGTCGCGCATCGATCCCGCGCGCGTCAACGACCTGCTCGGCACGCCGCTGTCGTCGCCATTGCCGATGAGCTCTACGCCACGCATCAACGCGCAGACGGCACGCGCTGCGCTGGGTGTGCTCGGTGTCGACACGCCGGCGACGTTCACCGGCGTCGCCGCGAACGGCCGCGGCAACGACTGAGTAACCGTGTCTGCCGTCAAGCATTTGTTGGGCGAACTTGAGCGTTCAAGTGGTCACGGGCGAGGGCATTGAGGTGGGTGATGAGCTTGCGCATGCAGGCGACCAAGGCCACTTTCTTGAGCTTGCCTGCGGCGACCAGACGCTCGTAGAAGGTGCGGATCGCGTCGTTGTGGCGCGTGGCGGTCAGGGTCGCCATGTAGAGGGCTCGGCGCACCTCGAATCGCCCGCCGACGATGCGTCGTCGTCCGCGGCTGGCGCCGGAGTCATTGGCGTAGGGGGCGACGCCCACCAGGGCGCAGATCTGGCGGCGATTGAGCCGGCCCAACTCGGGCAGTTCGCCGATCAGGGTGGCGACGGCCACCCGGCCGATGCCGGCCACGCTCTGCAGCAACTTGGCCATCTGGGCGTGGTGCTGCTCGACGTGGCGGGCCATCTCGCCATCGACGTCGTCGAGTTGGCGGGCGATGGCCTCGAGCAGTGCCTCGATGCTGGGGCGCGTGACCGGGCGGGCCAGACGCAGGCGCTGACGCTCGGACACTTGCATGGTGACCAGCTGGCGGCGGCGGGTGACGAGGGCCGCCAAGTCCTGCTGCGCGGGCACGCTCACGGGGCGGATGAAGCGCTCGCAGTCGGCGCGGCGCGCCAGCACGCCAGCGAACTCGGCCAGCGTGGTGGCATCGATGCGATCGGTCTTGGCGAGCCGCTGCATCGCTCGGGCAAAGTCGCGCGCCATGCGCGGGTTGACCACGGCAACGCGAAGACCGGCCGCCTGCAGCGCGCACGCCAGTGCCGCCTCGTAGCCCCCAGTCGCCTCCATCAGCACCAGTTGCGGCCGCAGTCGTGCCAAGCCATCCGCCAGCGCGCTGTGGCCATCGGCATCATTGTTCACCCGGCCCAGCGACACCGGAAGCTCGGTACCGATCGCTGCCACGTCGACGTGCGCACTCGCGACGTCGATGCCCACCATCACGGATGATCCAGACATGGTCTTCGTATCCCTTGCTTGTGCATGCGAGCCGGCGCCAGGCCGCTCGACTAACCGTTCGGGCGTAAGGAAGACCAGCACGGGGTCCGTGCGCAATTCACTCAGTCACGGGCTGGCGAGCAGGCTCGCCGACCCAAGCGCGTTCCAGGCTGCACGGTCCGGTCCGGTCACCTCGGCGGTGTCAGGACTCTACCGCGCCGGTCTGGCCTGAACATACAAGCGAGGCGGGCGCAGCCCAGGCCCGCAGGGCCCGTCGCCGAGCGAGGGAGAGCGGCCGGCGCTCGACCGCCGCGTCCTTGCGCTACCGCTGTAAGGAGGCCGACTGAAGCGAAATCTGCCCGCTCGTGCGGGGTGGCTCATCTCCTGAGCCCCCCGGCTGCTAAAGTCCGCGATTGAGGGAACCGGGCGCGCTCGTTGCGCCGCCCGGTCCGCGACGTCGCATGCACGATCCCGCTCTCGCAGCCGCTGCGCGCGGCGCCACGCTCGTCACGCCCAACAAGCGCCTTGCGCGCGAGCTCGTCGCCATGCACGACCGCGCGACGCTCGCCGACGGCGCGCGCGCGTGGCCCGTGGCGCGCGCACTGCCCTGGCAGGCGTTCGTCACCGAGCTCTGGCAGCAGGCGCTCGACGCAGGCCTGCCGCTGCCGCCGCAGCGGCTCGACGCGCGACAGTCCGCGCACCTGTGGCAGCGCATCGTCGCGGCGGATCTCGACGACGCGCCGCTGCTCGACGCCACCACCTCGGCCGCGCTGGCGGCGGAGGCGTGGGAGCGGGTCCACGCCTACGGCGAAGGCGGGGCGAGCTGGCGCGGTTTCGTCGCCACGGGACCCGAGGTCGCGGCGTTCGTGCGCTGGGCCGAGGCGTTCGAGCGCGAGACGAAGAAGTTGGGCGCCCTCGACCTCGCGCGCGCGCCGGATGCGATCGCCGGCGTGGCAGGCAGACTGCCGGGCATCGCAAGCCTCGACGTCGCCTGGATCGGATTCGTCGAGGAGTCGCCGCAGCAGCGCCGGTTGCTCGCAGCCCTGGAACACGCCGGCGCGGCCGTCGCGCGGGTCGACGGCGACCCGACGTCGCGAATTGCGCGCGGGACACTGTACGCCGCGGCGTCGCCTCGGGACGAACTCGCGCAAGCGCTCGCGTGGGCGCGCGCAACGGCTGAGGCCGCTCCCGACGCGAACGTGGGCATCGTCGTCCACGACCTCCACGAACGGCGCGCGCTGGTGGCGGCGATGGCCGAAGACCTGCTGTGCCCGGGCCTGCAGTGGCCCGGCCGCGAGCGCGACCCGCGCCCGTACGACATCTCGTCCGGTGGCGCACTTGCCGACGAGCCGCTCGCCGCCTGTGCGTTGTCGTTGCTCTCGCTCACCCAGCGTCCCATCGCGACCGCCGAGGCGGCGACGCTGTTCCGGTCGCGCTATCTCCCCGGCGACTCGTCGTCGCGGGCCGCGCTGGAGCGCGTCTGGGCCGAGGAGGGTCGGCGACAACTCACGCTCGGGGCACTGGCGCTCGCGCTCGACCGCATCGGCGACGCGCAGGCGTCGCGCTTTCGCGCCGCGCCGCGCGTCGGCATTCCGCCGCGCGCGTCGCCACGCGAGTTCGCGGATGCGTGGCGCCGCTGGCTCGATGCCGTCGGCTGGTGCGACGGCGTCGCGCTCGACGCGCCGGAGCACGCCGCGCGGGGCGCCTGGAACGAGCTCATGGCCGGGTTCGTGCGGCTGACCGCGGTTGCGCCACGGATGACCCGCGACGAAGCCCTCGCGGCGCTGAGCGATGCCGCCGATGCGCAGGTCTTCGAGCCGGAGGCGCCGCGCGCGCGCATCCGCATCCTCGGCGTGCTCGAGGCCGCGGGATTGTCGTTCGACGCCCTTTGGGTCGCGGGGCTGTCGGCCGAGGCGTGGCCGCGGGCGCCCGAGCCCAATCCGCTGCTGCCGATCGACTGGCAGCGCAGCCGCGACGTACCGCGCGCGACCGCCGCGCGCGAGCTTGCCTATGCCCGGGCGCTGACCGCAGGGCTCGACGCATCGGCGCCGACGGTCGTGTTCTCTTACCCCGCGACGGTGGACGACCACAAGAACCTGCCGTCGCCGCTGATCGCGCACCTGCCTCCGGCTGCCGTGACGTGGTCGCGGCCGTCGCCTGTCGCACGTGAGCTCTTCGCATCCGCACCGGCACTCGAGTGCGTCGCGGACGAACACGCGCCGGCATGGGCGGCGGGTGCCCCGTTCCGCGGTGGCGCCGCGCTGATCGAGGCGCAGAGTGCGTGTCCGTTCCAGGCGGCGGCGCGCTTTCGCCTGCGCGCGGAAGGCTGGCCGGACGCGTTCGCGGGGCTGCAGCCGACCGAGCGGGGCAAGTTCGTGCACGCGGCATTTGCGGCGTTCTGGCGCGTGGTCCGCAACCAGCGCACGCTGCTCGGCCTCGACGAGTCCCGCCTGGCGGCGACGATCGCGCAGGCCGTCATCGCCGGGCGCGCAGCGGTCGACGTCCAACGGTGGGATGCGCTGCCGCCGGTGGTCGCGGCCGGGGAGTCGGGCCACGTCGAGCGGCTGATGAGACAGTGGATCGACACGGTCGAGCGCCACCGGCCGCCATTTGCCGTGTCGGATGCCGAACGACGTGTCGAGCTCACGCTTGCAGGCCACGCTCTCGCGCTGCGCATCGACCGCCTCGACGATCTCGGCGACGGCCGCATGGCGGTGATCGACTACAAGACCGGCATAGCGGTCGCGCCCGAGCGCTGGTTCGGCGCGCGTCCGCAGGGGCCCCAGCTCGGCCTCTACGCGATGGCGTTGGACGCGGGAACCCGCGTCGCGGCGCTCGTGTACGCGCAGTTGAAGCCCGGACAGGTGAAGGCGGTGGGTCTCGTCGACGCGGAGGCCACGTGGCCGGGACTGCCCGCGCCGGCCGACCTGCGACGGGTGAGCATCGCCGACTGGACCGATGCGCAGCGCCAGCTGGCGGCGTCGATCGGAGCGCTCGCGCAGGCGGCCCACGATGGCGACGCGCGCATCGTCCCGCGCGAGCCGCAGGTGTGCCGGGTGTGCGCATTGATGCCGCTGTGCCGCAAGGCCGCGGCAGACGAGGCCGACGACGGTGGGCAAGACACGGCGGTGGACCCATGAACGAGGCGACGCGTCTGCGCGACGACGACGAGCTGTTGCTGCGCGAGGACGAGATCGCGCGGCGCGACGCGCTGGATGCGACGCGCTCGTTCCTCGTGCAGGCGCCGGCGGGCTCGGGCAAGACGGAGCTCCTGATCCAGCGCCTGCTTGCGCTGCTCGCCCGCGTCGACGAGCCCGAGCGCATTCTCGCGCTCACGTTCACGCGCAAGGCCGCGGGCGAGATGCGCGAGCGCGTGGTCGAGGCGCTGTCCGCAGCCGCGCGACAGGAACCCCTCGATCCGGACCAGCCGCACCTCGCGGTCACGCGCGGGCTCGCGCACGCCGTGCTCGCCCAGGATGCGCGCCGGGGCTGGGCGCTCGCGCTGCATCCGGCACGCCTGCGCATCATGACGTTCGACGCGCTGACGACGTGGATCGTCCGCAATGCGCCGTTCGCCGCCGGGCTCGGCCCCGCACCCGGCTACGCCGAGGATGCGAACGGCCTCTACGCCGAGGCGGCTGCCGCCGCCATCGTCGACGCCCCGGCCGACGATGCGCATTGGCGCCGGCTGCTCGTCCACCTGCACAACGACGCCGACCAGGCAGCCAGGCTCATCGCCGGCCTGCTCGCGCGACGCGACCAACTGCTGCGCGAGGTGGGCATGGCCGGTCCCGACGCCGTGCGCGAAGCGCTGCTGACCGCGTTGCGGGACGAGGTCGACTCGGCGCTCGGGGCGCTCGCGCGCGCGTTTCCTGCCGATCTCGCCCCGGCGCTGGGGCGTCTCGCACGCTTCGCCGCGGGCGAAATGCCGCCGGATGATCCACTCACGCCCGGCCTGCTGGCCTGCGCGGAGTGCGGCGGCTTGCCGGCATTCACGGCGGAGCACCTGCCGTGGTGGCGCACGTTGTCCGGGTGGCTGCTGACCAACGGCGGCGAGGTGCGCAAGGCGCTCGACCGGCGCCAAGGCTTTCCCGCCGCAGGCAGCGGTCCGGGCAAGGCCGAGCGCGTCGCCGCCAAGCAGGACATGGTGGCGCTGCTCGACCGCCTTCGCGCGCTGCCGGGCCTCGCCGCGACGTTGCACGGCGTGGCGACGATGCCCGCACCCGCGGTGCCCGGCGCTCAGGCGTGGGAGGTGATCGCAGCGCTGCTCGACGTCGTGCCGCGTGCGGTGGGAGAGCTCGCGGTCGTGTTCGCTCGGGGCGGCGAGGTCGACTTCTCGCAGGCGAGTCTCGCCGCCCTCGATGCGCTGGGCACGCCCGACGCGCCGACCGATCTCCTGCAACGGCTCGACTACCGGCTGATGCATCTGCTGGTGGACGAGTTCCAGGACACGTCCGCCACGCAGCTCGAGGTGCTGCGGCGGCTCACCTCGGGGTGGACGCCCGGCGAGGACGGCCGCACGCTGTTCGCCGTCGGCGACCCGATGCAGTCGATCTACCGCTTCCGCGAGGCCGAGGTGCGACTGTTCGTCGAGGCGCAGCGCGACCGCAGGGTCGCTGACGTTCCCGTCGCTTGCCTCACGTTGCGACGCAACTTCCGCTCGCAGCGCGCGATCGTCGAGTGGGTCAACCGCGTCTTCCCCGCGGTCCTGGGCGCGGTCAGCGATCCGGTGCGAGGCGCGGTCGCGTTCGCGCCGGCGACCGCGGTGAAGGACCCGTTGCCTCGCGTCGGCGTGACCTTCGAGCTCCACGCGAGCGACCGCGACGAGGCGGAGGCGGTGGTGGCACGCGTGCGCGAGGCGATCGCAGCGCAGGCCGAAGACGTCGCGATCCTGGTGCGGGCGCGCACGCACCTCGAGGCGATCCTGCCGGCCCTGCGCGACGCCGGCGTCGCGTTCACCGCCGTAGAACTCGACAAGCTCGGCCAGCGGCAGGCGGTGCAGGACCTGCTGTCCCTCACGCACGCGCTGCTCCAGCCCGGCGACCGCCTCGCCTGGCTCGCGGTGCTGCGCGCGCCCTGGTGCGGCCTCGCGCTCGCCGACCTCGTCGCGCTCTGCGACGCCGCGGCGGCGCGGCCGTTGCCTGCGGTGCTCGCCGAGGCGTCCGGGGTCGAGGCGCTCTCCGACGACGGCCGGCAACGCCTGGCGCGGGTCTGGCCGATCCTTGCCGGGGCGCGGGCGGCGCACGGCCGTGCCTCGGTCGCGGCGCGGGTGCGCGGCGCATGGCTCGCGCTCGGCGGGCCCGCGTGCCTCGCCGACGCGCTCGACCTCGATACCGCCGAGCGCTTCTTCGACGTGCTCGCAGCGCATGAGCGCGCAGGGGACGTGCCCGACTGGGGCGTGTTCTGTGCGGCCCTCGACGAGCTCGCCGCGTCGCCGGAGCCCGCTGCCGCGGCCGAGGGTGCGCCGACGCGCGTGCAGGTGATGACGATGCACAAGGCGAAGGGCCTGCAGTTCGATACCGTCGTGCTGCCCGGCCTCGGACGCCGGGGTCGCGGCGCATCGCACGAACTCCTGCGCTGGCGGCGGCGCGAACGTGGACTGCTGATCGCGCCGTCGCCTTCGCCCGGCAGCGACCCCGATCCGGTGTTCGACTACCTGAAGCGCCTCGAAAAGGAGGAATCGGAGGCTGAGCTGGGACGACTGCTCTACGTGGCGTGCACGCGTGCGAAGTCCCGGCTGCACCTGATCGGCGCGCCGCCGTCGGGAGAGACGAAAGGCGTGGTGGAGTGGAAGCCGCCGTCGTCGTCGTCGCTGGCGAAGCTCTGGCCCGTGCTCGCGGTCGAGGCGCCGCCCGCATTCGCGCCGGAGGATGTCGGTGAGCAGGAGCCAACGGCGCCGCCGCTCGAACGATTGCCGCTCGCCTACCGGCCGCCGGGCGCCGACGACGGGCTCGCGCCGCGCGCGGCGTCTGGGGGCGCGACCCGGGAGGCGTTGCCATTCGACTGGGTGCAGGAACGCACCCGCGTCGTGGGCACGCTCGCGCACCGCCTGCTCGCGCGGATGGCCGACGGGCCGTGGGACGACGCGCGGCTCGCCGCGCTCGCACCACGCGTGCGCGCGGACCTCGCGAGCGCCGGGTTCGCCGCCGACGAGATCGAGCCATTCGCACAGCGCGTGCTGGACGTCGTGCGCCGCACGCTTGCCGACCCCCGCGGCCGTTGGCTGTTCGACCCGGCGCACGCCGAGGCGCGCAGCGAATGGGCGATCGCCGGCGTGGAATCGGGCGCGATCGTGCACATCGTCGTCGACCGCACCTTCGTCGCGGACGGCGTGCGCTGGATCGTCGACTTCAAGACCGGCGCCCACGAAGGCGGCGATGCCGCGGCGTTCCTCGACAGCGAAGCCGCGCGCTACCGCGATCAGCTGGAACGCTATGCGCGCATCGTCGGCGCGATGGACGGTCGGCCCGTGCGCATCGCGCTCTACCACCCCCTGGTTGCCGGCGGGTTCCGGGAGCTGTAGCACGGCGCCGCGTCCAACCCGGTCTGACGCGGATTCCTGCTAAAATTCAAGCTTTTGGCGACGACGCCCCGCGGCCCGATCGACGGCTGGCGGCGGCGTGACTCCCACGTGCGGATCCATCGCGGCTTGCCCGCGTCGGCAGACCGGCCGGTCGCGCTGACGATCGGGAATTTCGACGGCATCCATCGCGGTCATCAGGCGATGCTCGTGCGGCTGATCGAGGCCGCGGACGACTTGCGCCTGCCGCCAGCGGTGATGACCTTCGAGCCGCATCCCCGCGAGTTCTTCGCGCCGGAGACCGCGCCGCCGCGGCTGACGTCGTTGCGCGCCAAGCTCGAGTTCTTCCGCGCCTTCGGCATCGCGAGCGTGTTCGTGGCGCGCTTCGACCGCGGTCTCGCCTCGCTCGCGCCGGCCGCGTTCATCGAGGACGTGCTGGTCGCCCGGGTCGGGGTGAGGTGGGTGCTCGTCGGCGACGACTTCCGCTTCGGCAAGGGGCGCGCCGGCGACATCGCGACGCTGCGCGCGCACGCGCGCAACTTCAGCGTCGAGGCGATGGGCACGGTCGAGGCCGACGGCCAGCGGGTCTCGTCCACGGCCGTTCGCGACGCGCTCACCGAGGGTGACATGGAGCGCGTCGCGACGCTGCTCGGCCGACCCTATGCCATCGCGGGGCGTGTCGGGCACGGCGAGAAGCTCGGCCGCCAGCTCGGCTTTCCCACGGCCAACATTGCGCTCAGGCATCGCCCGGCGCTCTCCGGGATCTTCGCGGTCAGGGTGCACGGCCTTCCGGGTGGGGCCCGTCCCGGCGTGGCGAGCCTCGGCGTGCGGCCGACGGTGCGGTCCGGCGGTCGTCCGCTGCTCGAGGTGTTCCTGTTCGACTTCGACCAGCCGATCTACGGCAGGCGCGTCACCGTCGAGTTCCTGCACAAGCTGCGCGACGAGGTCCGCTATCCGGATCTCGACGCGCTCGCGGCCCAGATCCGCACCGACGTCGCGCAGGCGCGCGACTACTTCGCCAGCCCGAGCGGCGCCTGAACGGCGGTCGCCAACACCATGGCCGAACAGCCCAAGATCGACTACAAGGCAACGCTCAACCTGCCCGACACGCCGTTCCCGATGCGGGGCGACCTCGCGAGGCGCGAGGCCGGCTGGGTGGCCGAGTGGCGCGCGAAGGACGTCTACGCGGCGATCCGCAAGGCGTCCGCCGGCCGGCCTCGCTTCGTGCTGCACGACGGCCCGCCCTACGCGAACGGCGACATCCACATCGGCCATGCGCTGAACAAGATCCTCAAGGACGTCGTCGTCAAAAGCCGCACGATGGCCGGCTTCGACGCGCCCTACGTCCCCGGCTGGGACTGCCACGGCATGCCGATCGAGGTGCAGATCGAGAAGACGTACGGCAAGCACCTGCCGCCCGCCGAGACGCTGCAGCTCTGCCGCGACTACGCGACCGAGCAGATCGCGCGGCAGAAGACGCAGTTCGAGAGGCTCGGCGTGCTCGGCGACTGGGACCGTCCCTACACGACGATGGCCTTCAAGAGCGAAGCGGACGAGATCCGCACGCTCGGCAAGCTGCTCGGGATGGGCTGGCTCTACCGCGGCCTGAAGCCGGTGAACTGGTGCTTCGACTGCGGCAGCGCGCTCGCCGAGGCCGAAGTCGAGTACGAGGACCGCCAGGAGATCGCGATCGACGTCGGCTTCCCGCTCGAGGGCGACGGCGAACGCGCGAAGCTCGCACGCGCATTCGGATTGGCGGCGGCGCCCGACCGGGCCGATCCACGCGGTGATCTGGACGACGACGCCGTGGACGATTCCGTCCAACCAGGCGCTCAACGCGCATCCCGAGTTCACCTACGCGCTGGTCGCGACGACGCGCGGCCACCTGGTGCTCGGCGTCGAGCTGGTGGAGCGGTGCCTCGCCCGCTTCAAGCTCGAGGGCAGGGTGGTCGCGACGGCCAAGGGCACGGCGCTCGAGCACATCGCGTTCCGCCACCCGTTCTACGATCGGGCCTCGCCCGTCTACCTCGGCGACTACGTGACGGCCGAGGATGGCACCGGCCTCGTGCACAGCTCGCCCGCCTGACGGCGTCGAGGACTTCCTGTCCTGCCGCCGCTATGGCATGAAGGACGAGGACATGCTGAACCCGGTGACCGGCGACGGCCGCTTCGCCGAGAGCCTGCCGTTCTTCGGCGGCATGAAGATCTGGGACGCGAACCCGAAGGTGGTCGAGAAGATCCGCGAGGCGGATGCGCTGTTCCACGCCGAGAAGTTCACGCACAGCTACATGCACTGCTGGCGGCACAAGACCCCCGTGATCTATCGCGCGACCACGCAGTGGTTCGCGGGCATGGACGACGTGCCGGGCTTCGGCGGCCGGAAGCCGGCGCAGTCGCCGCGCTCGCTCGCGCTCGCCGGCATCGAGGCGACGTCATTCTTCCCGCCGTGGGGCAAGTCGCGCCTCTACAGCATGATCGCCAACCGGCCCGACTGGACGCTGTCGCGGCAGCGACAGTGGGGCGTGCCGATGCCGTTCTTCGTGCACAGGGAGACCGGCGCGCTGCATCCGCGCACCGCCGACATCCTGGAGCAGGTCGCGAAGCGCGTGGAACAGAGCGGCATCGAGGCCTGGCAGGCAGTCACCGCCGAGGAGATGCTCGGCGCCGAGGACGCCCGCGTGTACGCAAAGGCGCGCGACACGCTCGACGTGTGGTTCGACTCGGGCAGCACGCATCAGACGGTGATGGGCGGACCGGACGGTCGCCGCACCGGCGCGGGCTCGCATCCGGCGGACACCGCGTTCCCGGCCGACCTCTACCTCGAAGGCTCCGACCAGCACCGCGGCTGGTTCCACTCGTCGCTGCTCGTGTCGTGCATGCTGAACGGCCGGCCGCCGTACAAGGGCCTGCTGACCCACGGCTTCACCGTGGACGGCGAAGGCAAGAAGATGTCGAAGTCGAAGGGCAACGTCGTCGCCCCGCAGAAGGTCTCCGAGACGCTGGGCGCGGAAGTCCTGCGGCTCTGGGTGGGCGCCACCGACTACTCCGGCGACCTGTCGATCTCCGACGAGATCCTGAAGCGCGTCGTCGAGAGCTACCGCAGGCTGCGCAACACGCTGCGCTTCCTGATGGCGAACACGGTGGATTTCGATCCCGCCCGGGACGCGATTGCGGCCGGCGCGCTGGTCGAGATCGACCGCTACGCACTGGCGCGGCTCGCCGGGCTCGTGCAGGACTTGGTCGGCGACTACGACCGCTACGAGTACCACCTGGTAGTGAAGCGGTTGACGACCTACGCCTCCGAGGACCTCGGCGGCTTCTACCTCGACGCGCTGAAGGACCGCCTCTACACGACCGCGGCGGGAAGCCCCGCACGCCGCTCGGCGCAGACCGCACTCGCGATCATCCGCGACGCCTTGCTGAAGCTCGTCGCGCCGATCCTCTCGTTCACCGCCGAGGAAGCCTGGCGCATCCTCCGTCCGCAGGACCCGACGATCTTCGTCCACACCTGGGCCGACCTCGTGCCCGCCGTGCCGGACGCGAGCGAGCTGGTGCCGAAGTGGCAGCGAATCCTCGCGGTGCGCGCCGCGGTGCTGCGCGAGCTCGAGCAGTTGCGCATGCAAAGCCGCATCGGCTCGTCGCTGCAGGCCGACGTCACCGTCAGTGCGCCCGAGCCGGAGTACGCGGCGCTCGCTTCGCTGGGCGACGACCTCAAGTACGTGTTCATCACGTCGGCGGCGCGGGTGGAGCGGGGCGACACGCTCGCCATCGCCGTCAATCCCAGCGCGGGCACGAAGTGCGAGCGTTGCTGGCACTGGCGCGACGACGTCGGCGACGACCGCGACCATCCGGCACTGTGCGGCCGCTGCGTGTCCAACCTGTTCGGCCGCGGCGATCCGCGCGCCTGCGCCTGATGCGCCGCGCAGACGGCAGTGATCGGTCGTGTCGGTGCGCGCCGCGGTGAGTGGCCGGGGCGCCGTGGCGACCGCGGCAACGTCGGTGCCCGGATGGCACCGATGGCTGTGGCTGTCGCTCGTGGTCCTCGTGCTCGACTTCGCGACCAAGCAGATGGTGCTCGCGAGCTTCCGCCCGGGCGAGGTGCTGCCGGTGCTGCCGGTGTTCAGCCTCGTGCTGGCGTTCAATCCCGGGGCCGCGTTCAGCTTCCTGGCCGGTGCATCCGGGTGGCAGCGCTGGGTGTTCACCGGCATCGCCGTCGTCGCGAGCGTCGTGATCGTCTGGCTGCTGCGCCGGGGCGGCAGCCGCCTGTATTGCGCAGGTCTCGCACTGATCCTCGGCGGGGCGTTGGGGAACCTCTGGGACCGGATCACCATCGGACAGGTCGTGGACTTCCTGCTCTTCCACTGGCGCGAGTGGAGCTACCCGGCGTTCAACGTCGCCGACAGCGCGATCACCGTCGGCGCGGCGCTGCTGATCATCGACAGCTTCCGGGCCCGCCGCCCCGACACGAAGGAGAATTGATGGACGTCGTGCTCGCCAGTCCCCGCGGCTTCTGCGCCGGCGTCGACCGCGCGATCGCCATCGTCGAGCAGGCGCTCGCGCAATACGGCGCCCCGATCTACGTGCGCCACGAAGTCGTGCACAACCGCTACGTCGTCGACGACCTGCGTGCCAAGGGCGCGATCTTCGTCGAGGAGCTGGACGACGTTCCTGCGGGCGCCACGGTGATCTTCTCCGCGCACGGGGTCTCCAAGGCCGTGCAGGCCGAGGCCGCGGCGCGAGGACTCAAGGTATTCGACGCGACGTGCCCTCTGGTCACCAAGGTCCACGTCGAGATCGCCAAGATGCACGAGGCCGGTCGCGAGATCGTGATGATCGGCCACGCCGGACACCCGGAGGTCGAGGGCACGATGGGGCAGTGCGAGGGCGGCGTGTACCTGGTCGAGAGCGCCGCGGAGGTCGAGCGCCTGTCGGTGCGCGACCCCTCGATGCTCGCCTACGTGACGCAGACCACGCTGTCGGTCGACGACGCCGCCGCGATCGTCGACGCGCTGAAGCGCCGCTTCCCGACGATCGTGGGGCCGAAGAAGGACGACATCTGCTACGCGACGCAGAACCGCCAGGACGCGGTGAAGCTGATGGCGCCGCAGGTCGACGTGGTGATCGTCGTCGGCAGCCACAACAGCTCCAACTCGAACCGCCTGCGCGAGGTCGCCGCGAACCTCAGGGTGCCGTCCTACATGGTCGACCGGGCGAGCGAACTCGACCCGACGTGGGTCGCGAACGCGAAGCGGGTCGGCGTCACCGCTGGCGCCTCGGCGCCGGAGATCCTGGTCCGCGAGGTGATCGAGCGGCTGCGCGCGCTCGGCGCGGCTAGCGTGAGGAACCTCGACGGCGTCGTCGAGAAGGTCGTCTTCCCGATGCCCAAGGGGCTCGCCTCGGGACACAAGGCGCCGGAGACCGGGGACGCGTCGCGCGGTTGACAGGGCGCGGCTCACGGCCTGACGGCACCAGATCAGCGCCCCGCCACTACCCCGCGCAGGCCGCCAAGCGCGGTAATCGCGGCACTCATCGCCGCCAGCTCGGCGCGCAGCAGCACCATCTCGCCCAGACGTTCGCGCAATGCCGCAATCTCGCGCGCCTGCTCGCCGATACGTTGCTCGAGCCTGGCATTCAGACCCTGGATCGCCGCAAAGGCCACACCGCGTGCGTCGAGGTCGGCGATGGTGTGCGGTCCGTAGCCGACACCGAACGCGGCGTGGAAGTCCTCGGCCATCGGCCCGATGTGGCGCACGCCGTCCTCGCCCTTGCGGTAGCGCCAGGTGGTGACCGGCATTGCCACGACGCGGTCGAGCACCTCTTCAGCGTCGATCGGCGCGAAGTCGGTCTTGGTGGACGCCGACGAGCTGCCGTTGACCCAGACCCCCGCGTCGGTGAGATGCGCATCATTCCAGGCGTTGAGCGTGCGCCCGGCGAACACGTCGCCGATGTACACCCAGCGGGTTCCGCCGCCGTCGACGCGTTGCGAGAAGTAATCGACGCTGAAGCCATGGTTGGCGCCGATGCGGAAAATGTTGGACTGGCCGATACACGTCATGGGCGTCGTCGGCGCGGTCCAGAGCCCGAAGACGGCACAAAGCATTTGGTCTGCGATAGCGAAGAACCCGGCGGCAAAAGCGTAGTCGGCATCCGCCGAGTTGCCGTATCCGCCCGGTATCGAGCTGAACGTTCCGTTCGCCGTGTTCGAGCTGCCCCCACCGATAGCGCTCGCAAAGCCGTTTGCAATGTTGGAGATTCCGCCACCGACCACGCTGGAGTAGCCACTCGCGACGTTGATTTGGCCTCCGCCGACAGTGCTTGCGGGACCACTGGCTGCATTGCCCAGGCCTCCACCGACGGTGGCAAACGGCATGTCTGTAGCGGCACCAGCGCCGTCTCCCGCGCGGTTCGCGTAGCCGCCGCCGACAGCTCCGTAGGCATCCGTGACGCGATTGGGCGCCTCCAAGTCGTACTCAGGGTCGGTACTCCCGGCCGGCACGCCGCCACCCGCGATGGTCGCGCCGCGCACGCCCGCGGTCACGTTATTCGCAGGGCTGCCGCCGATCACGTTCGGACTGACACTGTTGGGCTCGTAGCGCATCACGCGGCTGCCGTTGACGCGAACGTCGATCGCGTTGTTGTCCGTCGTGCCGATGACCGCGGTCGTCCCGAACGCATTGCCGCCCTGCACGAACGCATTGGCCGGCCCGACGTCATCCGGCTCGCAGGTCACCGTGCCGTCGGCGGCGACGGCACGGATGCTGGAGCCCGCGGCGCAGGTACCCGACACGCGGCGTTGGAGGTAGGTCGTGTCCGCGGCGATGGTGCCGGTGGTGGTGATGGTGCCGCCGGTGAGTCCGGTGCCCGCGGTGATGCTGGTGACGCCGCCGCTGCCCCCTCCGGTGAGGTCGGCGGCGCAGGCCCAGGCGGTGCCGTTGTACTTGAGGATCTGGCCGTTGGTACAACCGTTCCCGGCGAGCATGGCGGCGGTGACGCCGCCGGCGGCGATCGACAGGGTGACGTCGCCGGCGGTGCCGCCGCCGGAGAGACCGGCGCCGGCGCTGACGGCGGTGATGTCGCCGAGGGTGCCACCCGGGGCGCGGAAGTAGCCGACGACGTCGGCGATGAAGTCGACCGTGGCGGGCGACTTGGCGGAGAAGCGGTTGTTGGTGGCGGCGTCGACGGGGACCAGCGCGCCGGTGGCGATGGCGGTGATGCCGACCTGGTAGTTGACGGTGGACACCGCGGGTTCGCTGGCGTTGGCCGGCCACACCTTGATGAAGCCGAGGTTGGTGGGGTTGACGGCGTAGACGTTCATCGCCAGGGCGGCGACGCCGTTGGGAATGGCGCAGTTGGAGGCGGTGCCGCCCTGGGTGGAGAAGTTGGCGGCGAAGCCGTTGAAGGTGCGGGTGACGTTGGCGGCGAGCGGCCCGCCGCCGGCGGCGGCGCGGGTGTCGAGGATGCGGCAGGGATTGAGCGGGGTGTAGGTGAGATCGGCGTCGGCGTCCCCCAGTGCCTTGACCTGCGTCGCGCGCCGGGACTGCGCGTCCTGAGCGGCATCGGCGAGCACGCTCTCTACCGTGCCAGCGTCGCCAGCCAGCGCGACGGCGAACAGCCGGTCGGCGCGCAGCGACCACAAAGCGTTGGCGAGGCTCTCGTGCGAAAGCCGTCGCGATCCGGGCAGGATGGCGAAGGCTTCACCCCACTGCGCCGTCAGCCGCGCGACCAACGCGGCACGCTGTTGATCGACCACGAGCAGCGGCGCGGTGGGTTGTGCGACGGCACTGCTCGCCACGCACGCGACCGCGACAACGAGGGACACGATCACCTGGCACTTCATTGCGATCTCCTCCGAGGGGCAGATACCGGTGCGCGATCAATGCCTGCGCGAGAGCAGCGTCTCTACCGCGTCGCGCAGACGCGCGAGTTCGCGCGACTGTTTGGCGATCCGGGCGTCGCGCTCGGCCAGTGCTTGCTCCTGCTTCGCCATACGATCCTCCAGCTTCGCGTTCAGGCCCTGGATCGCGGCGAGGGCCACACCGCGTGCGTCGAGGTCGGCGATGGTGTGCGGTCCGTAGCCGACACCGAACGCGGCGTGGAAGTCCTCGGCCATCGGGCCGATGTGGCGCACGCCGGCTTCGCCTTCCCGGTAGCGCCAGGTGGTGACCGGCATGGCCACGACGCGGTCGAGGACCGCTTCCGTGTCGACCGACGCGATGTCGGTCTTGGTGTCCACCGACGAGCTGCCGTTGACCCAGACGCCTGCGTCGGTCAGGTGCGCGTTGTTCCACGCGTTGATGGTCCGGCCGGCGAATGCGTCGCCGATGTACACCCAGCGGGTTCCGCCGCCGTCCGCGCGTCGCGAAAAGTAGTCGACGCTGAAGCCGTGGTCGAGCATGAAACGGGCGACACGCGTCACGCCAAGGCACGAGCCGCCGCCGAAAGTCGACCAGTTCGCGAAGACGAAGCAGCCGTCTTCATTGGCAAGCGCGGAATCGCCGGCGGCAAACGCATATGCCCCGCTCGCAGCGTTGTTGATGCCGCCCGCAACGATGCTGTATAAGCCGCCGGCCGTGTTTCCGTAGCCACCGCCGATAGCGCCACCATATCCGGAAGCGGTGTTCAAGACGCCACCGGCGATTGCGGATCGATGCGCGCTCGCGTTGTTTCCAGTACCACCGCTTACCGCACTGTACGAACCGGTTGCCATGTTGCCGTCTCCGCCGCCCACGGTTGCGAAGGCGCCGGCCGCCCGATTCAAGTGACCGCCGCCGAC
The DNA here is from genome assembly GCA_963765065.1 of uncultured beta proteobacterium. Taxonomy (GTDB): domain Bacteria; phylum Pseudomonadota; class Gammaproteobacteria; order Burkholderiales; family Casimicrobiaceae; genus VBCG01. The sequence goes on from CAVXVH010000015.1 coordinate 450,879, forward strand.
CGTTGCAAACCACTGAACCAATGGATCGCCGTCGTCGAATCCGGCCTCGTTGCCGAAGCCCCCTCCGACCGTACCGAAGGAATCGGCGACGCGGTTGGCATCGCCCGTGGGTAGCCCGGCCTCGTTGTAGCCCCAAGGAAGGCCCCCTCCGGCAATCGTGGCGCCGCGAACGTCCGGCGCGAAGGCGTTCTGACTGCTGCCATTGACGGTGTTCACCGTGTCCGCAACCGCGTCACGGACGATGCGTAAGCCGGCACCGGGGGCGGTGGCCGAGCGGAAGTAGCCGACCACGTCGACGACGAGATGCACGCCCGCTGGACTCCTGGCGTTGAACTTGTTGCTGTCGGTGGCGTTCACCGGCACGATCGCGCCGGTGGCGATCGCCACCGTCGGCGGCTGGTAGTTGACGGTGGACACCGCCGGCTCGCTCTGGTTGGACGCCCACAGCTTGATGAAGCCGAGGTTGCTCGGATTGACCGCGTATACGTTCATCGCCAGCGCGGCGACGCCGTTGGGGATGCCGCAGGAGGTGGCGGTGCCGCCTTGCGATGCGAAGCTGGAGGCGTGGTAGCCGAGCAGCGTGCGCGTGGTGTTGGCGACCAGCGCGCCGACCGCGGCGCGCGTGTCCGCGATGCGGCAGGGGGTGAGCGGCGAGTAGAGGAGGTCGGCCGCGGGGTCGCCCAATGCCTTGGTCGAGACGTGCGCTTCGTGGGCCGCGGTATCGACGCGCTCGGCGGTGCCGAGCACGGCGAGCAGGCCGTCGAGACCCGGCGAGAGGCTGACGGCAAGCAGGCGGTCGGCGCGCAGGCCCCAGAGCGTGCTGCGCAGTGCTTCGGCGCGCTCGCCGGCGAGGTGCTCGGGCCAGGCGGCCACCGTGCGCGCGACGATCGCCTCGCGGTGCATGTCGACCACCAGCAGCGCGTCGGCGCGGGGCTCGGCGACGGCAACGTTTCCCGCGCAACCTACCAGCGCGGTAAGGGCGGCCGCGCGTAACGATTCGAACGACATGGCAGCCTCCCGGTGGCGGCGTGACCCTATTGGTCACCGGGGGAATTCTAGGCATGCCGATTTGCGGTCGCCTTCAGGTCGATTGCGGAAAACCCGACCTGGATCAAGTCCGCGCGAGGCGATTTGCTTTATTGCGCTGCGCCATTGCCATCGGCCCGTCGCTGCGGCGCGTCAGGGCGGCCCGCCCGCACCCACGCGAGCACCGCAACGAAGGTGGCCGCCGCGATCGCGGCAGCGACCCACGCGACGAGGGCATGGCGTCCGCTCTCGGTGACGGCGCGCACGATGCCTTCCGCGACGTAGAACGGCAGCAGCAGCGACAGCCACTGCAACGAGCGTCGCGTGCCGCGCAATGCCGACGGCACGAGCAACGCAAGCGGCAGCGCCTTGAGTGCGAGCCAGGAACCGCCGGGGCGCAGCGGCGCCAGCAGGAGTTCCCAGAGCAGGCAGACCAGCACCAGCGCAATCAGGCCGATGCCCGCGATGCGTGCGGCCCGCGGTGTTGAAGGAGGAGCAGGGACCGGCACGGTGTTGCGAGTGTGGCGCGGCTGCGCCCTTCAGCCCACCGGTACGTACTCGTAGATCTCGAAGCCCGGACCCTTCTCGGCGAGCTTGGTGAGCACCACGAACGACTCGGCGCCGGCGCGTTTCAGCGTCAGCGCCTGCTCGAGCTGGAACGTCTCGGCGGGGACGATCAGCTGCGGCGGCGAGGGGTCGTGACCGGAGCCCAAGACCGGGTCCTCCGGCACGACCACCACGGGGGAGAGCCCGCCGGCCGGCGCGTCCTCGGCAGCCGCCGCACCGGCCTCCGGGGAGTCGGTGACGATCTCGCAGCCGAACTCGAGGCCGCTGCCCTTCAGCGTATTGCGGAACCAGCGCACCATCGCCACCTGCACGCCGCCGCGTCCTTCGACACGGAGCGCGATCAGCTCGCCGATGCGCAGCGCCGTCGGGTTGGTGTCCGCCTGGCGCAGCGCGTAACCGGCAGGCGTGTGATTGATCACCTGGCACTTGGACATCGCCGGCAGCCCCGCCGGCGGTACCGTGACGCCCGCGTGCGTGCCGCGGCTGTATTGCCACGTTCCGGAAATGCCCGCGCACATCACCACCCGGGCGCGGGAAGGCAGCCGGTTGAACTGCCGCGCCGGCGGTATCGCCCACTGGCGCAACAAGCGCTTGAGCATCTGCAGGTACTGCGTCCGCGCCGCCTCGTCCTGGATGAATTCCGGCACCGGACCGCCGGCATCGAGCGCTCGCAGCTGCTCCTGCAGCTGGAAGGCGAGGTCGAACGTCAGCAGGTAGAGCTTGGCACCGTCGCCGGTGCCGCCCTTGTTGGCGGAGAACGGCGGAAAGTCGTTGCCCACCGGCACGATCGCGACCGCCTTGGCCATGCGGTGGACCGGCGGCACGTCGGTGAGCTTTGCCCAGTGGCCGTGCTCGTGGAGGTAGCGCAGCACCTGGTTGAGCTCACCCAGCCGGAACCCGTAGGGGTTGGCGAGGGCGAGCAGCAGCGCCTGCACGTAGGTGCGCTCGGGGGTCGTGTCGGGATCACCGCCGGTTGCCGGCGTCTGATGGATCTTGCGTTCGCGCGCGAATGCGTAGACGAGATGCAGGTCCTGCCAGGTACGGGGGGGAACCGGAGCGTAGGCGAGATAGCTGCTGGCGAGGATGCGCGTCGCGCACTGGAGGCAGCGGTGCACGAGCGCCACCATGAGCCGCTGCCCGCCGAGCAGGATGCGCTTGCCCGCCTCGCGCGCGAGCAGGTGCTTGTAGGCCGTCGAGAGCTCGTGGGCCAGCGTGAGTGCGGCCTTCGCCGCGTCGAGCGAGCGGCCGGTGAGCGGATGCGTGACGCGATGGCTGTAATGGCGCTCGAGCTGGGGCCACAGCGCGACCGCCGTCGCCCAGTAGATTTCGGCCAGCTCGAGGCGCCTCGAGTCGCTCATCGCGACGCGGTTGGTCGCTGCGAGCGCGTCGCCGATCAGCTGCGCGGCCTCGACGGAATCGCGTCGCGTCGTCTCGGCCAGCCACTCCTTGACCTGCGCGGTGCGGGTCTCGGGCGGATTGGCGGGCTTCGCGTCGAGCGAGGGGAGATTGAGGGCGAGGGACGTCGACATTCGGCGTTGCGGGGGCGTTCGGCTGGATTGTATGCGACAACCCGCGTCGCCCCGGCCTGAGTGTCAAGCGAGAGGCGTGCCACGCACCGGCGCCTCGCGCAGGAATCCGACGACCGCGTCCACCTGGTCGTTGGCGAGGAGCATCGGCGCGTGGCCGACGCCCTCGAATTCCACCAGCCGGGGTTTCGGTCCGGTCTCGGTCATGCGCCGTGCAGTGACGGACGAAAGCAAGTCGGACGTGGCGCCGCGCAGCAGCAGCGTCGGACAGCGGATCGCCTCCCACACAGGCCAGAGGTCCGGTGGCGCCGGCGCATCGCGAAACGGCACGGCGATGCCGGGGTCGTAGACGAATCCGACGCGTCCGTCGGGACGCTCGCGCCCCACGGTTCGCGTCAGGTGTTCCCATTGGGCGTCGGTGAGCGGGCCAAACGGAGAGATGGCGCGGACGCAGGCCGCGAACGCGTCCCACGTGTCGAACGTCGGGTCAGTGCCGACGTATTGCCTGATCCGCTCGAGGGCGGCGGGCTCGATCGCCGGCCCGACATCGTTCACCACCAGGCGCTCGACCGGCGTCTGCGGCTGCGCCGCGATCACCATGCCGAGCAGGCCGCCCATCGACGTGCCGATCCAGTCGACGCGATCCGCGCCGCTTGCCGCGACGAGTGCGGTCAGCGTGGTGAGGTAGGTGGGGAACGCGTAGTCGGCCTTGACCGGCAGCCAGTCCGAAAGGCCGCGTCCCGGCATGTCGACGGCGAGCACCCGGTGCGTCGGGGCGAGCGCTGCGGCCAACACGTCGAAATCGCGGCCTGTGCGCGTCAGGCCGTGGACGCAGATCGCAACGCGGGGATTGCCCGGGTCGCCCCACTCGTGCCACACGACGCGATGGAATCCGTGCGCGGAGAGGCCGCGCAGCGTGCGTTGTCGGGGTGCGGTGGTAGTGAGCATCAGCGGCCTGGTTGGATGTCGTCGACCGCGACGCGCCGCAGCACCAGCCGCTCGATCGCTTCCAGCGCCTCGTACCACGGCGCAAAATCGGCGAACAGCGCGGCGTCGTCCGGTGGGTCGTCGCGGAAGGCGGGTTCGGCGCGGACGAGTTCGAAGATCGACCCGAACGAACGTTGCCCGTCCATGTGCGCGAAGATCGACCGAACGTAGCGTCCGGGCTCCATCACGCGATTGAGGCGTGCCAGATTGTGCGTGAGGCGCAGCGGCTGCCCGCGGTGGTGGTCGATCAGCCGCACGAAGTCGGCGCCGCTCGGACGATGCAACTCGTCCGGGAACAGCGGTACGTAGTCGGGCTGCCCGTACGGAGCCTTGGTGCCGGCTCGGCGCGTCGCATAGAACGAGTGTCGAATCAGGTCGCCACCGGCGAGCTCCGCGATCGCCTGCCGGTCGCGCTCGGACAGCGCCGCCAAGCGTTCCCTGAGTTCCGGCGTGGCCTGGGCAAGGTAGGTCTCGGGTGCGTAGGGCAGGCGGCCGCGCTGCAGGTCCGAGAACTGCAGATGGAGACCGTGCCGGTCGACCAGCCAAGCGTACAGCTCGGGCACGGTGTAGGCACGGTCCTGCGGGTGCAGCAGGAGGTCGAAGAGCCCCGCGTCTCCGCCCGCGGTGTGATCGCCGTGCAGCTCCTCGCCGCGCTTGAACCAGTTGCTGGCGGGCAGGGCGGCCAGCACCGCGCGCGCATGGGCGATCTGCTGGGCTTCGTCGGCGACGCCGGCATTGAGCACGCGCAGCAGCGCCTGCAGCTGGTAGACGCCGGTGCGGCCGTAGAGCCCGTACACGAGAATCGCCATCGCGCCGTCGTCGGTGAGCACCGACAGCAGGGCCTCGAGGCCCGCATCGGGATCGGCGAGGTGGTGCAGGACGCCGATGCAGTTCACGTAGTCGAAGCGCCCGAGATCGAGCCGAGGCAGATCGAGCAGCGAGGCCTGCACGAAGCGGATGCGCCGGTCGTAGCCGTTGATCGCGGCGCGCCGTCTTGCGACGTCGATCGCCGCGCCGCTCACGTCGAGGTGGACGACCTCCGCATCGGTGTCCCGCAGCTGATGGGCGAGGAAAATGCTGCCGTCGCCGGTGCCTCCGCCTGCGACCAGCACCCGGAAGCCCGGGCGGAACCGGGCCTCGCCGCGGAAGCAGTGGTGGTTGAGGATGTCCAGGTTGTCGAGCCACGTGGCGACGATCCGCACGCGCTCCTGCTCGGGATCGCGCGGTGGATACGGGTAGCGCTCGTACTGGGCCCGGACGCGGGCCGCGGGGTCGTCGGAAGACGCAGGATCGGCGGGACTCATCGCGCCGCCATCGTAACCCGGCGCGACGTCCGCCCCGCGGACAGCGCTCGCGTCAGGGCTCCGCGCGCAGCGTGCGGTCGAGGATCATCAGCATCGCCGCGGTGGCACCCCAGATGTAGCGCTCGCCGTACGGAATGGCGAAGAAGTCGCGCCGCAGGTCGCCCAGCATGCGGAAGTGCCGCTGCTGGTTCGCGGGCTCGAGCAGGAAGGCGAGCGGGACCTCGAAGACGTCGGCGACCTCGACCGGATCCGGGACGAGCTCGAACGGCGGCTCGACCCAGCCCACGATCGGCCGCACCGAGTAGCCGGTCACGGTTTCGTAGCCCGACAATTCGCCCAGGATCGTGACGGCCGTGGGCGGGAGTCCGACTTCCTCCCGCGCCTCGCGCAATGCGGCGGCGACCGCGCTCTCGTCGCCCGGATCGATGCGTCCGCCCGGAAAGCTGATCTGCCCCGGATGGTCGGGCAGGTCGCGGCTGCGTTCGGTCAGCAGTACGGTCAGCCCAGTGGGACGATTGACCAGCGGCACCAGCACCGCTGCGGGCGTGGCGTGGCCCTCGCGACCGGGCAGCCTGAAACCGTCGGAGAGGCCGACGGCCGCCGGCGGCGCCGGGCGCGCCAGGCGCTCGGCGATCCACGTGCGCTGGAGATGGGGGTCGAGACGGAACAGCGGCAGCGGCATCGGAACCGGGCGCGGCGCAAGGTACGGCCGCAATGGTGATGTTAGCAGGGCGCCCCTTGGACAAAAGGGGTGGCAGCAGGCCGTTGGCAAGCGCGACGGCACGGCGAGGCTAGAATCGCTGCCCATGGCCAACGACGCGCTGATTCTCTTTGCCCACGGTGCCCGCGACCGCAGCTGGGCCGCACCGTTCGAGCGCATCCTCGCGCGGGTCCGTGCGGAGGCGCCGCAGCGCGACGCAATGCTCGCCTATCTCGAATTCATCGAACCGGATCTTGCCGCGGCGATCGCGGCGCAGGCCGCGAAAGGCCATCGCGCCATCCGGGTGATGCCGCTGTTCCTCGGTCCAGGCGGCCACTTGCGGCGCGAACTGCCGCAGCTCCTCGAGGCGGCGCGCCGTGCACACCCAGGTGTGACGATCGACGCGACACCGCCGGCCGGCGAGGACCCCGGCGTCATCGACGCGCTTGCCGCATTCTGCCTGCGCTGATCGCGCTCATCGCGCGAGGTCGGCCCATCCGGCGCGCATGCGCACGAAGCGCGTGATGTGCGCGAGCGCGATCGAGGCCTCGGGCAGGAACTCGGCGATCTGGAACACGTGCGGCGCGCTGGGCCACAGTTCGAGCTCCACGTCGACGCCGGCCGCGTCGGCCTTCTCGGCCGCGCGCTCGGCCTCGTCGCGAAGCATCTCGGTGCTCCCCACCTGGAAGAACAGCGGCGGGAAGCCCGCGAAGTCGCCGAACAGCGGCGACACCTCGGGATGCATGTAGAGGTCGGGCGTCGGCACGTAGTGCCTGCGCATCACCAGCAGGGCCGACAGCCGCAGCAACGGGTCAACGCCGTCGAAGTGGGCCATGCTCGGGCTCTGCATCGTGCAGTCGAGCGCCGGAGAAAGCAGAATCGCGCAGGCGGGCATCGGCTCGCTCGCAGCGCGCGCGCGGTGCAGGGTCACGAGTGCCAGGTTGCCGCCGGCGGAGTCGCCGGCGACGACGATGTCGGACGGCGCGATGCCCTCGGCCAGCAGGAACCGGTACGCTGCGTGGCAGTCGTCGGGCGCAGCGGGCCACGGGTGCTCCGGCGCGAGCCGGTAGTCGGGTACCAGCGCGCGTGCGTGCAGGCGTCGGCACAGGCGCGCGACCAGCGCCGCGTGCGCATTGGCGAAGCGGAACGCGAACGATCCGCCGTGGAGGTAGAAGAGCACGCGCTCCGCCCGCGATTCCGGGACCGAAATCCACTCGGCCGGAACGCCGTTGCACTCCACCGGCGTGCGCACGATGCTGCGATCGAGGGCGACGTGCCGCGCGTCGAGCTTCGCGAACTGCCGCCGCAGCGACGCGATGTCGGTGTCGGGCGTGATGCGGGTCCGCAGCATCAGCCGCAGCGCCGCGGAGTACGCCCGGCTGCGCAGGCTCGGGCGCAGGGCGATCTCGCGTCGGTAGGAGGCGCGGCGGTGCATGCGATGTGGCGGCGACTCGGTGCGTCCCGTGTCGCGGCCGGATGGGGTCAGTCGGCGCCCTTGGCCGCCACCTGCACGGGCGCGGGCCGGCGCAGCAGCTTGCGCACCAGGCCGATCGCGTCGTCGACGTAGGTGTAGACCACCGGGACGACGAGCAGGCTCAGGAACGTCGACGTGATCAGGCCGCCGATCACGACGATGGCCATCGGCGCGCGGAAGCTCGGGTCGGTGCCGACGCCGATGGCGATCGGCATCATGCCCGCGCCCATCGCCACGGTGGTCATCACGATCGGGCGGGCGCGCTTGCGGCAGGCGTCGAGCAGCGCCTCCCAGCGGTTCTTGCCGTGGTCGCGACGCGCGAGGATCACGTAGTCGATGAGCAGGATCGCGTTCTTGGTCGCGATGCCCATCAGCATGATGAGGCCGATCATCGACGGCATCGACAGTGCCGACCCGGTGAGGAACAGCGCGAGGAACGCGCCCGGCACCGACAGCACGAGCGCGGCGAGCACGGTCGCGGGCTGCACGAAGTCGCGGAACAGCAGCACGAGCACGATGTAGATGCAGAGCACCCCCGTGGCCATCGCCAGCGCGAAGCTGTTGAAGAGCTCCGCCATCGCCTCGGCATCGCCGATCGTCGTCTGGCTCACGCCGGGAGGCAGGCTGCGCAGGCTCGGCAGCTCGCCCGCCTGGCGCGCGACCTCGCCCAGCGGCTGCTGGTTCAGCTCGATGTCGAAGTTGATGTTGCGCAGTCGGTCGTAGCGGTTGATCTGGGCGGGACCGCTGTCGACCGAGAGCGAGGCGACGTTGGCGATCATCACCGGCCCGTGTTTGCCCGGCACCGCCATGCGCTCGAGCAGGCTCAGGTCCTGCCGTGCCGCGGCCGGCAACTTGACCACGATGGGCACCTGCCGCTCGGCCAGGTTCAGCTTGGCAAGACTCTGGTCGTAGTCGCCGGCGGTGGCGATGCGCAGCGTGTCGGCGATCGCGGCCGATGTGACGCCGAGGTCGGCCGCGCGGGCGAAGTCGGGGCGGATCACGAGCTCCGGCCGCACCAGGCTCGCGGAGCTGGTGACGCTGCCGATGCCCGGGATCGTGCGCAGCTCGCGCTCGACCTGCCGCGCGTGCTCGGCGAGCACGGCGCCGTTCTCGCTCGTCAGCACCAGGATGTATTTCTCCGCCGAGCCGCCGAACCCGACGTTGAGGCGGACGCCGGGAATCTCCGCGAGCGCCTCGCGCAGCTGCCGCTCGACCTCCTGCTTGCGCAGGCCACCGCGCTCGCCGCGCGGCGTCATGTTGATCGTGAGCGTTGCCTTGGTCACCTCGGCCGCGCCGCGCGGGGCGAACGGGTCGGAGCCGGCAGCGCCGCCGCCGATCGCCGTGTAGACGAGCTTCACGTGCGGGTTCTTCTGCACGATCGTGCGCGCCTGTTCCGCGGCATCGAAGGTCTGCTGGAACGTGCTGCCCGGAGGCAGCGACAGGTAGACCTGGGTCTGCGACAGATCGTCCGGCGGAATGAACCCGGTCGGAAGGAGCGGCACCAGGCCGAACGAGCCGAAGAAGAACGCCGCGGCCGCGAGCATCGTCGCGATGCGGTGCCTCAGGCACCACGCCGCCCAACGCAGGTAGGGCGCGAGCCAGCGTGGCTCGGTGTGGTCGCTGCGCGGGGGCTTCAGCAGATAGGCCGCCATCATCGGCGTCAGCATCCGCGCCACGACGAGCGAGAAGAACACCGCGATCGCGGCGGTCCAGCCGAACTGCACGAAGAACTTGCCCGCCACGCCGCTCATGAAGGCCGTCGGCAGGAACACGGCGATCAGCGTGAACGACGTGGCGATCACGGCGAGCCCGATCTCGTCGGCGGCCTCCATCGCGGCCTGGTAGGGCGTCTTGCCCATGCGCAGGTGGCGCATGATGTTCTCGATCTCGACGATCGCGTCGTCGACCAGGATGCCGACGACGAGCGACAGCGACAGCAGCGTGACGACGTTGAGCGAGAAGCCCATCACGTACATCACGCCGAACGCCGGCAGGATCGACAGCGGCAGCGCGGTCGCCGAGACGAGCGTCGCACGCCAATCGCGCAGGAACAGCCAGACGACGAACACGGCGAGCAGCGCGCCCTCGATGAGCAGCCACATCGAGCCGGTGTAGTTCTCCTCCACCGGGTCGACGAAGTTGAACGACTCGACGATCGAGATGTCCGGGTGCTCGGACTTGAGCCTGGCGAGCTCCGCGCGCACGCCGTTCGCGACCTCGAGCTCGCTCGCGCCGCGGCTCCTCGTGATCTCGAAGCCGACCACCGGCTTGCCGTCGAGCAGCGCCGCGGAACGCTGCTCCGCGACGGTGTCGGTCACGGAGGCGAGCTGCTCGAGCCGCACGCGGCGGCCGTCGGTGAGCACGATGTCCATGCGCGCGAGCTCGGCGGCGGACTGGACGGTGCCGATCGTGCGCACCGACTGCTCGACGCCGCCGACGTCGGCGCGCCCGCCCGAGGCTTCCTGCTGTGTCTGACGCAATTGCCGCGAGATGTCCGCCGCGGTGGCGCCGAGCGAGAGCATGCGCATCGCATCGAGCTCGACGCGCACCTCGCGGTCGACGCCGCCGACGCGGGCGACGGCGCCCACGCCGCGCACGCTCAGGAGCCGCTTCGCGACCGTGTTGTCGACGAACCACGACAGCGCCTCGTCGTCCATCCGGTTCGAGGCCACGGTGTAGGTGAGGATCGGCGAGCCGGCGAGGTTGACCTTGCTCACCACCGGGTCGCGCAGGTCTCCGGGCAGCGACGAGCGGATCCGTGACACGGCATCGCGCACGCCGTCGACCGCCTCCTGCGTGGGCACCTCGAGCCGGAACTCGACGGTGACCGTCACCGAGCCCGACTGCACCAGCGTGTAGACGTGCTTGACGCCCTGCAGCGTCGCGATCGAGTCCTCGAGCTTGCGCGCGACGTCGGTCTCCATCTGCGCCGGGCTCGCGCCGGGCAGCGCCGCGGTGACCGTGACCATCGGCAGGTCGATGTCCGGGAACTGCTGGATCTTCATGCCGCGGAAACCCATCACGCCGATGAGCGTGAGCAGCACGAACAGCAGGATCGCCGGCGTCGGGTTGCGGATCGACCAGGAGGAGACGTTGATCATCGACGGTGCCTCAACGTTTCACGGCCGCGGCCGGCGCTGCTGCCGATGTCTGTGCAGGCACTCCGGTGACGACGCGCACCAGGTCGCCGTCGCTCAGGAAGCCGACGCCGCTGGCGACGACCTGCGTGTCGGCGGTGAGGCCTTCGGTCACCTCGACGCGGTCGCCGACGCGGCGGCCCACGCCGATCTTGGTCTGCGCGACGCGCCCGTTGGGTTCGACGCGGAACGCGTAGGAGAAGCCGTCGCGCTGCACGACCGCGGTCTGCGGCAGCGAGATCGCGTCGGCGCGACCCAGCTCGAAGTCGCCGCGCGCGAACATGCCGGCGCGCGCGGGACTGCTGTCGCCGACCGGCAAGTCGACGTAGACGATCGCGTTGCGGGTCTGCGGGTCTACCGTCGGTGCGATCGTGCGCACCGTGCCGCGGACTTCCGCGCCCGTCGGCAGCCGCACGACCGCCGGCACGCCGGGCTGGATGCGGGCAAGCTCGCTCGACGTGACCTCGGCACGCCATTCGAGTCGGTTGCCCCGGATCAGGCGGAACATCTCCTGCCCGGGCTGGGCGAGCGAGCCGACGGTGGCGGTGCGGGCGGAAATCGTGCCGTCGTCCGGCGCGACCACGCGCGTCTGGCCGAGCCGGACTTCCTCGGCCTGCAGCTTTGCGCGCACGGCGGCGAGTCGCGCCGCCGCGGTCTGCTCGAGCGTCGCCGCCTGCGTCGCCCCCTGCGGGCTCAGGAACCCCTTCGACGCGAGGTCGCGCGAGCGCGCCGCGTTGGCCCGGGCCTCGCCCAGCACCGCCTCGGCTTCGGCGACCGCGGCACGCGCCTGCGCGACGTCCGCGGCGACGGTCTCCGGATTCACGGTCGCGAGCGTCTGCCCCTTGCGGACGCGGTCGCCGACGTTCACGAGCACCGCGGTCACGCGAAAGCCGGACAGCTCGGCGCCGACCGCCGCCTCCTGCCACGCGGCGATGTTGCCCTGCGCGGCCAGCGTGCGCGGCCAATCCTCGCGCCGGGGCGCGACGAGCGCCACGCTGAGCGCCGGACGCGGGCCGGTTTCGCTCTTCGCGGGCAACGGCGGGGTCGTGGATGCGGCCTCGGTCGTGCCCTGCTGCGCCATCCACCACGCCACAGCGACGGCACCCGCCACGAGCAGGGCGGCGACGATGAGCCAGGTGAGGGGCCGGCGTCGAGCCGGCGGAGCAAGTTCGTTCATGACGTGCGTTTCCGTGCGTTCCGTCCCGGTTCTCGCGCGGGACTCCGGGGGGCCGCGCACTCGCGGCTCGCGATTTCGTGCGCGAGCAGCGCGGTGCTGTAGCCGACCAGGCGGTCGACGATGCGCTGCGCCGCGTCGTCGCGCTTCAGCACCTGCGGCGCGAGCAGGCGAATGAACTCGCGCGACACGCAGTAGTCGTTCGCCATCGCGGTGATGGCGAACGCGAGCTGGTGGATGCCCTCGTCGGGCTTGGCAAGGCCGCAGTGCCGGGCGAGCAGGGCGGCGAGCGCGTTGTGCAGGGGTACGATGATGCGGTCGACGACGTCACGGAACACCACCGAAGGCTCGAGCGCCTCGCGCAGGTGCAGCCGCTGCACGTGCAGGGCGTCGGCGTCGGCATCGAGCGCCATCGCGACGAACGGATGGAGCACGCGCCGGATGGCATCGTGCAACGGCAGCGCAGGATCGTCGAAACCGTCGAACTGGTCGGCGATCGCCTCGATAGGCGCGGTCAGCACGGCCCGGTACAGGCCTTCCTTGTCGCCGAAATAGTAATGGATCGCGGCGACGTTCGCGCCCGCGGCCTGGCAGATCTCGCGAGTCGAGGCCGCGGCGAAGCCCTTCGTGGCGAAGATCCGCGTGCCGTGGGCGATCAGCGCCTCGCGGGCCTGTGCGCCGCGGTCGTTGCGGTCGTTGTCGACGTCGGGCGGCGCGGGGTGGGCGCGGCGCGTGCCGGAAAGCCCGGGGTCGTGTGGCACCGACTTGGCGTGGCGTGGCTGAAGGGCTTCATGAGCCCGCGATCATATCACTGGAATCAAGCGCTTGCTTGAGTTGCCTTGCTTGTCCAGGCGGCGCTCGCCACCGGTCCGGTCCGCGGCGTCGACCCGTGCCGGTCCCGTGCGCTACCCCGCCGTGCGATCGTCGTCGAGCCAGCTGCGAAGGCGCGCGTACGCGTCCGCGCGCTTGAGCAGGTCGAAGTGCCCCATCCCGTACCCGATCCAGCGCCGCTCGTCCGGCAATCCAAGGTCGCGCGCGACATCGCGGCTGCGCCCCAGCGCACTGTCGACCGGTACCAATCCGTCGCCGCGCAGCCTCGCGCCGACCTTGCCGGGCCGCTGCTGCCGGCTCGCTGCCATCGCGTGACAGCGGACACCGGGAGGCAACGGCAACGCAGCGTGCCCGGCATGCCTGGTCCCGGGCGCCCGCTGCCAATCCTCGTCGCGGAGGTAGCCGTGGCCGAGGTCGCGGACGCCGGCGCTGCGCACCTTGCCGAGCCGGGCGAACGGTGCGGTGTACGGGCTTGCCTCGATCAGGAAGTCGGCGCGGGTTCCGGCGCGCTCCAGCGGCGAGCCGAAGTGCGGCGAGCCGAGAAACACCAGGCGGTCGAGCCGCGCCACCCACGTGTGGTTCGCCAACACGCCGTAGTGGCATGCACTGCGCGCCACGAGGCCCCCCATGCTGTGCCCGATCATGCTGAAGCGCTCGATCGGGTGCGGCCATTCGCGCACGAGCGCCTGCATCAGGTCCGCGAACTCGCGCCCGTTCTCGGAGATGTGCCGCCCGCTGTTGTAGTGGAGGTAGACCGGCGTGCAGCCCAAATCCCGCGCGAGGGCTGCGCCGTGATCGTGACCACCGCGCGTCCACTGCAGGTGATTCCTGCACAGCCCGTGGATGAGCACGAGCAGGTGCCTCCCCGGCTGCGGAACGGCCGCGGCCAATGCGTCCCGCGAAATCTGCAGTGGCACCCCGTTCGCGTAGAGGCGCATCGGCAGGGCCAGCGGGTTGCCGGAGGCGACCAGGTAATCGCCGAGTACCCCGTTGAGCGCCGCGAGCACGGCCTCACGCTCGGGCGAGGTGTGCTCGTCGCGAATGAGACTGCCGAACCGCTCGAGCAGGACGTCGAGGCCACCGCCGACCAGCCGGGTGACGCCGCGGACGGAACGGTAGACGAATCCCGTGATGCCGCGGGTACGGCCCGCCGGCGACTTGGCGAGGATGCCCGGGGTGCGCAGGATCGTGTGGTGCATCGCCTCGACGAGATCGGTGATGCCCACCGTCGCATCGCTGGCGAGGCGGTGGATCCCGTGCAGATCCGACACGCGGAGGTGCTTGCGCTTGTGCAACGTGGATTCCGGGTGCGGCGAAGGTTTGCCGCTTGCTGCCGGTCGAACGACCGGGCGGGGAGCAGCGAGCACGGGCACGCCGTGCTCGCTGCGGGACGTCAGATCGCCGAGAGGTTGGTCGCGGAGACCTTGCCGTTGGTGCCGCGCTCCAGCTCGAACGAGACCTTCTGGTTCTCGGCCAGCGTGGCGAGTCCGGCGCGCTCGACGGCCGAGATGTGGACGAATACGTCCTTCGATCCGTCGTCGGGGGCGATGAAGCCGAAGCCCTTGGCATTGTTGAAGAATTTTACGGTTCCGCTTGTCATGTGTCGTACTCCGATAGGGCATCGCCTCACGCGAGAGTGCGCGAAGCATCAAATTATCGATTGGGAAGAAAAACTACGGAGGGTCGGCGTGACCTGCGGCCGGCCCGGATCGAATTCGACGATGCAGTATACGCCACTTCTGTCGCACGGCATCCAATGGATGTGGTCGTGGCACGATTATTTCCCCTGAAGGTGGCCGCGCTGCCGCAAAACGGCGCACACTAGCGCTCCCGGTGCTGCATTTCACCGGCAAGGCGTGCGAATTGGCGCACACCACGACCGAAAGCTCCACAACTCGATGTCACATGACAATGTACTTGCTGCGCACGCCCCGGGATCGCCCGGTCGCCTTTTGAGTCGTCAATCGTCCGGGGCACGGCCATGAGCGGCAGCGACCTCCAGTACGCGTCTGCCGACGCGCGCGACCGATTCCTCGTCGCGATCGACAGCGGGGACTGGCAGGCCTGCATGCGCCTGGCGCTGGGGCTCACGACCTGCGGCAATCCGTTGCCCGGCATGGCCTGCCAGCAGCTCGACCTGCCTGCGCGCAGCACGTACGGTTGCGCCGCGCGTCGCGTGCTCGCACTTTGCCAGGACGCGTTGACCGTGCGCCCGGTCGCACCGGGGGAAACGGCCGACCGGCCCGGCGTCACGGACCCGCGACCGGCCATGGAGCAGGTTGCGAAGCCGCTCGCGATCCTGAAGTTTGGCGACCAACCTGCCGACGAGCCTGCGCCGCTCAAGTCCTGACCGTCGGCATGCATTCATGGAGAGCCGGCACGTGACCCCCCGCGAACAGAGCCTGGGGGAGGAGATCGCGAACAGCGTGAGCCACGGGGTTGGCCTGCTGGCCGCCATCGTCGGCCTGCCGTTCCTGATCGCGAGCGCGCAGCCCTTGGGCGTCGCCGGACTGGTCGGGGCG
The DNA here is from genome assembly GCA_963765065.1 of uncultured beta proteobacterium. GTDB lineage: Bacteria > Pseudomonadota > Gammaproteobacteria > Burkholderiales > Casimicrobiaceae > VBCG01. The sequence goes on from CAVXVH010000015.1 coordinate 466,127, forward strand.
AGCATCTTCGCCGGCACGATGATCCTGCTCTACCTTGCCTCGACCGTGTACCACGCGGTTCCGCCGGGACGCGCCAAGCGCGTGCTGCTGAAGCTCGACCACGGGGCGATCTACCTCTTCATCGCCGGAAGCTACACGCCGTTCACGCTCGGCGTGCTCGGCGGCCCGTGGGGTTGGACGCTGTTTGGCCTCGTGTGGTCGCTGGCCGCAATCGGCGTGACGCTGAAGGCGTTCGACCGCCTTTCGCATCCGTGGCTTTCGACCGGCCTCTACCTGCTGATGGGCTGGCTCGTGCTGATCGCGGCCGTGCCCCTGGTCGACCGGGTGCCGGCGGCGGGCATCGCCTGGCTGGTGGCGGGCGGCCTCGCGTATACGGCGGGCGTCGCCTTCTTCATGCTCGACTCGCGGCTGCGCTATGCGCACACGGTCTGGCACGCCTTCGTGATCGGCGGCAGCAGCTGTCATTTCGTGGCCGTGCTGCGCTACGCCGGTTAGCCACGCCGACAGCCCATACGCGCGTACAGCGACGCCCCGACCCGCTGCGGCGCCGGTCACGAACTCAGCGTGTAGGCCTGCCGATAGGCGTCGGCGGCATGACCGCTCGTGGCGGCGCCATGCGCGGCAAAGCGTTCCGCGGCGAGCTCGTGCCGTGCAAGTCCCGCGACGACGGCCTCGTCGTAGCCGGTGACGAACAGCGCCGAATGCAGGGTGTCGTCCGGGCCGCGGATGGCCTGCTCCCGGGTCATGCGCGCTGCCAGGGCGTTGCGCAGGAGACAGCAACTGGCGACGCCGGGCCGCTGCGAGAGTCGCGGCACGATCTCCGTTGCGAGCCAGTGGTCGAGCGCGTCCTCGCGACCGGCCTCCGGTGCGAAGCGAACGACCAGTGCGCTGCCCCCCATGCCGAATCCGCTGCGCGCCTCGACCGAGCACAGCGCCCGCCGCATGCCGAGGTACTTGCGCATCATGGCCGACGTCGCGGGCGTCGGGTGGTCGAGGCGGTCCCGGTAGGCCGGCGAATCCAGCACGGCGAGTTCGGCGACCTCGTACAGCACGCAGTAGCGCGGGCCCGGGTCGACGGCAATCCACCGCGTGCCACGCAGGAAGCCGGGAACGCCGAGACGCTCGGGCATGTGCTCGTGGGTGTGCCAATCGTCGTGCTCCGCCACGCTGTCCTGCCCGATGTCGAACAGCAGCAGCATCGCACCCTTGGCGGGGGGGCGTGAGGTCACGCCACGGCCTCCGGAGCCGTGTCGACGGCAGATGGGCGGGGCAGGGTGGTATCCAATGGGTGAGCGGCTAGAGCTTGTGGGCGAGTGCTGCTGCCTCGTGGATCGCCTCGAGGGCGGTGCGCGGCTGCGCGCAGTCCCCGACCGTGTAGACGGCAAGCGCGGGAGCGCGATCGTACAAGGCGTCGGCAACGGCCGTGAGCGGAAGCAGCATGCGCGTCGGTACCACCAGCTCGACGTCGTGCTCCTCCCAGCGCTCGATGCCGTTCCACAGCGTCGCGCTGTTCGCGGTCAGCCGTTCCACGGTGGTGCCGAGGTGAATCCGGACGTTGGATTGCGCTTCCAGTGCGCCGACCTGGAACCGGCGCGAGCGCATGCCGATGTCCGTGACGAGTTCCCGCCCCGGCTCGACCAGCACCACCGCGACGCCTTTCTCCGCGAGCATCCGGGCGATGCCGACGCCCCGGATGTCGCCACCGATGACCAGCGCGCGCCCGGACACGGCGTGGGGCCGCCGCAGGATGTCGTAGGGGTCGACAACGGGACTGTCGAGGAGTCCGGGAATCGCGGGCAGCCCGGGCGTCGATCCGGTCGCCACGATGACGACGTCGGGGCGCTCGGCGAGCACGAGCTCTGCATTCGCCTCCACGCCCAGCCGCAGCGCGACACCTGCACGCACCGCCTCGCCGGCGAGCCAGGGCAGGTGGCCGGAGAATTCCTCGCGCCCGGGCAGCCCACGGCTGAGCAGCATCTGGCCTCCGATTTCGGCGTCACGCTCGAATACGACGACGGCGTGCCCGCGCAGCGCGAGAATGCGCGCCGCTTCGAGGCCGGCCGGTCCCCCGCCGACGACCACGATCCGCCGCGGCGCGAGCGCTGGGCGAATCGCGTATTCCCGCTCGCGTCCTGTCGTCGTGTTGACGAGGCAGACGATGGGCAGGCCTCGCGAGTGCATGTCGCTGCAGCCCTGGTTGCAGGCGATGCAGGTGCAGATCTCGGCCGTGCGTCCGGTACGCGCCTTCGTCGGAAACTCGGGATCGGCGTGCAGTGCGCGACCCAGCGTGACGAAGTCCGAGGTTCCCGATGCGATCAGGTGCTCGGCAACGCTCGGGTCGGTGATCCTGCCGGACACGCTGACCGGCACGTCGACGTGCTTGCGCACCTCGCGCGCGAGCGGCGCGAGCACGCCCTGCGGCATCTCCATCGGCTGGGTGATCCACCAGTTCGTCTCGTACATGCCGGCCGACACGTCGACCAGATTCACGCCGGCCGCGACCAGGTGCGGCGCGATCGCGCACACGTCGTCGAGTGAGAGCCCGTTGTCCTGGTGCTCGTCGCCGCTGATCCGGTAGAGGATCGGCATGTCGTTGCCGATGGCATTGCGCACCGCGGCCACGACCTCGAGGGGAAAGCGCATGCGACCGGCGAGGTCGCCGCCATACTCGTCGTCCCGCTTGTTGCACCAGGGGGAGAGGAACTGGCTCAGCAGGTAGCCATGGGCACTGTGGATGCCGACGAAGTCGCACCCGGCCGCGGCCGCGCGCCGTGCCGCATCCGCGAAGCGCTGCACGATCTCCGCGATTTCATCGCGGTCGAGCGCGCGCGGCGCGTAGCCGCCGGCGCCAGCGTACGGAACGACCGACGGCGCCCGCGATTCGAGGCCGCTGATCCAGGGCTGCACGACGCGGCCGCCGTAGTTGAGTTCGGGGCCGATCACGCCGTCGTGCCGGTGCACCACGGCGACCATGCGCGCGAAGTCGGGGATCAGGTCGTCGTCGTGCAGGCCCATCTGGTACGTGCGACCCTTGCCGCGCGGATCCACGTAGGTGGCCTCGGTGTAGAGCAGCCCCGCGCCACCGCGTGCGCGCGCGGCCATGTAGTCGACGTAGCGCTGCGTGACGCGACCCTCCGCGGTGCAGTAGTTGCGCTCCATCGGCGACCCGATGATCCGGTTCTTCACCTCCAGGCGGCCGATGCGGCCGGATTGGAAGAGGTGGGGAAAGCGCATGGCGAAACGTTTCGCAGGATGGTCCGAGGCGCGCGTCCGATGCCGTGACAAGCGATGAGTATAGTTCTGTCTCAAGTGCCGCGTGACTGCGCACGGGATAAGCGGCAATTCGAGACCACACACGCGAGGCCACGTTGTGACGACGGTACGAGACGCGGGGACGTTGCGTGCGCTGGTGACGGGCGCGACGGGCGGCATCGGGCGTGCGACGTCGTTCGCGCTGCTCGACGCCGCACGCCGGCGTGACCTGCAACTGCGCATCGCCGTCGGGGCGTCGAGGCCCGGCGCCTCGCTGGACGCATTGGTGCGCGATCTCGAAGCGGAAGGCGCGGTCGCGTTCGGCGTAGCTGCCGATCTCGCGGACGCCGCCGCCTGTGCGCGACTTGCCGAGGACGCCGTCGAGTGGTGCGAAGGTCTCGACGTCCTGGTCTCCAACGCCGGCATCGCGCGCGGCGCACCGCTGGCGACGCTCGACGTCGCCGACTGGGACGCCGTGTTCGCGATCGACGTGCGCGCAACCTGGCTGCTCGCCCGCACGGCGCATCCGGCCCTGGCACGAAGCCGCGGCGCGATCGTCGCGGTCGCCTCGGTCTCCGCGCTGTATCCGTTCCCCGGCCTCGGAGCCTACTCGCCTGCCAAGGCCGCCCTGCTGATGCTTTGCCGCCAGCTCGCACAGGAGTGGGCCGGGGAGGGCATCCGGGTCAACTCGGTGTCGCCGGGACTGATCCGCACGCCGCTCACGGAACCGATCTACCGCGACGAGGAAATACTGCGACAGCGGCAGCAGGCGGTCCCGCTCGGCCGCATCGGCACGCCGGAGGATGTCGCACGCGCGATCGTTCACTTGGCAACCGATGCGGCGTACGTCACCGGCATCGACCTGCGGCTCGACGGCGGCCTTGGCGATCGCACGCTCGCCACGATTCCCGGGAAGCCGCGCTCGCCCGATATCTGAATGCCCGGCAGGATTCGATCCATCGACGCTTGCAGCCCATGCCCATCGTCTCGCTCGACCACCTGACGCTGTTCGAACTCACGCCGCCCGAACTCGTGGAGGTCGCGGCCGCTTCCGGCTTCACTCACGTCGGACTGCGCCTCAATCCGGCGGCGCCGCCGCAGGAGCGCCAGCACCCGATGCTGGGTGACTCACCGATGCGCCGGGAGACGTTGGCGCGGATGCGGGCCACAGGCGTCGCCGTATTCGACTGCGGGGTGTTCAGGTTGCAGCGCGGCGTCGACCTCGCGGCCTTCGAGCCGGTGCTCGAGTCGGCGGAGGTGCTCGGGGCACGACACGCGCTCGTCAACGGCGACGAACCGGATCCGGCCGTGCTCGCGGACCTGCTGGCGCGCCTCTGCGAGCTCGGCAATCGCTACCGCATCCGGATGCACCTGGAGTTCACGCCGTGGACGGGCATTCCGACGCTCGCCTCGGCAGTGCATGTGGTCGAGGCCTGCGGAAGTGCCAACGCGCGAGTGATGATCGACACCATCCACGTCGACCGATCCGGGGGCACACCTGCCGAACTTCGCCAGGTGCCGCACGGACTCGTCGACTACGTGCAGATCTGCGACGCGAGCGGACCGCGGCCGACGGACTTCGCGACGATGATCCACCAGGCGCGCAGCGAGCGCGCCTTCCCGGGCGAGGGCAACCTGGACCTCGTGGGCATGCTCAGCGCGCTGCCTGCGGGCCTGCCGCTCAGCCTCGAGGCCCCCGTCCAGTCGCTTGCCGGGACGTTGACGCCGGTCGAAAGGGCGCGTCGCGGGCGTGGCGCGATCGACGCGCTGATCGCGACACTGGAGCAGGTGCGGACGGAAGGACGCGCCTAAATGAGTCTCGCCGCCATTCGCCTAGCTGCGTTTCCGCTCGGCTACGGCATCACCGGTGCGCTGGCGGGCGGCACGCTCAACCGCATCATGGTGGCCGAGATGGGCCTGCCGCTGACGCTGGTCGGCTTCCTGTTCGCTCTGCCGCTTCTCGAGGCGCCGTTGCGCGTCTGGCTCGGCTATCGCTCGGATGGCTACCCGATCCTCGGGCGCCGGCGCGAGCCGTACATCGTGGCGGGATCGCTGCTGGCAGGTTTCGGTCTCCTCGCCGCTGTACTGCTGATGACGACCGATCCCGGGGGCGTGTTGCTCACCGCCGGTCTCGTGCTCGCGTTCGTCGTGTACGGCTTCGGACGCAACCTCGGCCACAACGTGTTCCAGGCGCTGGTGGCGGACCGCTTCGCAGGGGACGCGCGCTCGCGTGCGCTCACGCTGTACGAGGTTGCGACGATGCTGGGGCTCGTGGCCGGGGCCGGCGGCCTCGGCACACTGCTGCGCGACTACACACCCGCGAAGCTCGTCGCAGCCACCTCGATCGCGGTGACGGCCGCATTCGTGCTGACGCTTGCCGCCGCGCTCGGACAGGAGAAGCGAAGCGAGGGTGCGCTCCGTGCCGCGGCGCTGTCGCGCGGCAAGTCGTTCGTCGAGGCTCTGCGCGAGTTCCTCCTCGGTGATCCGCAGGTGCGCCGCTTCTTCGTGCTGATCGTGTGCACGTTCATCGGCACGCTGGCGCAGGACGTCCTGCTCGAGCCCTACGGTGCGCTCGTGCTCGGCATGACGGTGTCCGAGACCACGCGGCTGACCGCCTGGTGGGGCGGCGGAGTGCTGCTCTCGATGCTGCTGTCCGGGGGGTTCCTGCTGCGCATCGTCGGTCACCTAGTGCTGCTGCGCATCGGCCTGGTGGCGACGATCGCGGTCTTCGCCGGCGTGATCGGTGCCGGACTCTCGGGCAGTCCCGGCACATTCCGCGTGCTGGTGGCGGTGATGGGCCTCGGTACCGGACTCGCGGGTGCCGGCCTCCTCGGCGGCATCGCGACCTTCGCTACGACCGTTCGCGCCGGCCTCCTGATGGGCGTGTGGGGCATGGCCAGCCTGCTCGGCAAAGCCACGGGCAGCATCATGGGAGGCGCGGTCGTCGATGCGGTTCGTGTCGCGACGGGGGATATCTTCATCGCCTACGCCACCGTCTTCGCCGGCGAAGCGGTGCTGCTCGCGGTGGCGTTCGTCCTCACGCTCCGGCTGCGGGTCGAGGTGTCGCGGGCGAGCCGCGAGGCGCAGGTCCGGCTGCGACCCTGAGGGTCACCGCAGGACTGCATCCGGAAGTCCCGCCATCGTCGCCATCTCCGCGTCGGGGGTAGTGGGCATCCGCTCCGGAGCCTGCTTGAATCGATTGCACCAGATCACCCGGAATCCGAATGCCTTGGCGGCATAGGCGTCCCAGCCGTTGGACGAGAGGAAGCAGATCGCCGCCGGCGCAAGCTGCAGTCGATCGGACGCCAGCCGGTAGACCGAAGGATGTGGCTTGAAGACGCCGACGTCCTCGACCGACAGCACCGCATCGAGGAGCGGACCAATCCCGGAATGCTCCACGGCGGAGGCGAGCATGGCAGGCGTTCCGTTGGACAGGATCGCGAGCTTCAGCCCGCCGGCCTTCAGACGCTCGAGGGTCGGCCGCACTTCCGGAAATGCGTCGAGCGAGAGGTAGAGCGACATCAGCCGCCGATGCAGTTCCGCGTCGTCGATGCGAAGGCTCTCCATGGCAAAGGACAGCGCGTCCGACGTCACCTGCCAGAAGTCCGCGTGGTGTCCCCCCAAGCCTCGCAGCCACGTGTATTGCAGCTGCTTCGTGCGCCACAGGTCTGCGAGCGGCTGCCAGCGCGAGCCGAGCGCGTCCTGGGCTGCGCGCGAGGCGCTGTTGACATCGAAGAGGGTGCCGTAGGCGTCGAACACGCATGCCTCTATGCCCTGGAGTCGGATCGATGTCACGTTCTTGCTCCTGTCATTCGCGCGCCTCGATCAGCGTTCCCGGATACGGTTCGCCGACATTGCGCTCCTGTTGCCGGCGACGTCAACGGGCGTCGTTGAGCGACCAGTCGTACGTCAGGAAGTCGAGCCGGTAATCCCCGGCCCGGATCCGGGCGCGCGCCTCGGGCACGTCGGCAAGCTGCTCGGCATGCCGCGCAAAGAGCGTCTTCAGCGAGTCGTAGCCCCTGTGTCCCTGCTCGAAGTCCTTGCGGTACCAATCGAAGATCTGCGAGACCTGCAGCGTGCGGCTGGCGGCGTCGAAGCGGTTGCGCTCCCGATCGGACAGGAAACGCCGCATCGCGTCGTCGAGCTGGGCGTCGAGCCGCTCGGCGACGAAGGCGTCCTTCGGCAGCATCGGGCAGCCGATCGACGCGCAGACCACCGCGACGTGGATGCGCGGATCGTCGAAGGCCCCGGGCGCGCGGATCATGCCGTGCTCCACGTCGTCGAGGCTCTTCACTTCGCCCAGCAGCCGGACGAACTTTTTCTTCCAGGGAGACTGCAGGAGGCTGCCAAGGTCCTTGATGGACCGGAGATCGGGAAAGCGTGTCAGCACCAAATCCACCGTCCACGCGTTGTAGGCGTTGATCAGGAAGGCGAGGCGCTGCTGGCGTGTCCAGCGGTCATACTCCTGCGGCGTGACCGCGGCGAGTGCGTCGAGATAGGCAGCGAGCTGCGCGCGGTCCGCCTGCATGCCGGCATAGCGAACCCGCGAGGCCGTCGCGGCCGCATTCGTGACGACGTGCTTGTCGAGCAGGGCGCCCCACTGCGCGTGCGCATGATCGAAGGCGGCGTTCGCCGTTGCTGAGGACAGCAGCACGGCGGCGAGGAGGGCGGTGAATCGGAACGCCATTCGGGATCCTGCGGTTCCCTGCGACGGCGGGAGCATCCGGTCCGAACAACGGACTCAGGAGGCGCATGCCGGGGCGGCCGCCGTGGTCTCCCCCAGCGCGCCACCGCAGCTCGAACCTTGCCCGGCGGTGCAGCCGAAGCAGTGGTCGGCGACGCGGATGGTTCGTCCCTCGAGCTCGCCCGCCGCGAGGTCGCCGATGTGCACGCGCGTGGATTCGTCGGACGGAAGCGGCAGGCCGAGCTGCTGGTTGAAGTCGCAGTCGTAGACGTAACCCTGCCAGTCCACGCTGATCAGGCTCCGGCACATGACGTGGTCGAGGTTCGCCTCCCGATGGGCCTCGCGCAGCGTCCGCATGTAGCCGTTGAACTGCCCCTTCGAAACCAGCATGGAACCGAACCGCTGGATCGGCATGTTGGCCATCGTGAAGAGCTGGTCGAAAACCACGCCGAACCGCTCGCGCAGGTGCTTCTTGTAGGCGTCCTGCAGCGGTGCCTGCGGTGGCGGCAGGGTCGCGCCCTGCGGGTTGAAGACGAGGTTGAGCGTCAGGCCCGAGCCCGGGTGGCCATACCCCAAGCCGTTGAGGCGCAGCAGTCCGCGGATGCTGGCGTCGAAGACACCCTTGCCGCGCTGCTTGTCGACGTTTTCTTCGAGATAGCAGGGCAGCGACGCCACGACCTCGACCCGGTGTTCGGCGAGGAAGGCGGCAAGCGTCTCCTGGCCCGGCTCTTCGAGTATCGTGAGATTGCAGCGGTCGATCACACGCAGCCCACGAGCACGAGCGGCAACCACCATGCGGCGAAAGTGGGCGTTCAGCTCGGGGGCCCCGCCCGTGAGATCGATCGTAGTGACGCCGGGACTCCGCGACACGAAGCGCAACACGGCATCGATGCACTCGGAAGTCATCTCCTCCGTGCGATTCGGGCCGGCATTGACGTGGCAGTGGGTGCAACTCTGGTTGCAGCGATAGCCCAGGTTGACCTGGACGGTGTCCACGACCCGCCGATTGAGGCGCGGGAAGTCGGTGTGGACCAGCAAGGGCAGGGTGGCATGCACGACGGGTTCCTCGACGATCTGGTGCCGTAGACGCAGACGATCAGCGTACCTTACACGACCCGGGTAGGCCGACAGGGTGTAAGCATGCGTGGGGCTCCGCGTCTGCGGGAGCGCGCCCCACTGCAGACATGAGATCCGGCGCCGTGACCTGCGGATCCGGCGAATTTGCCGGGGCGGCACCATGCCGGGCACCGGGGGTAGACCAGATGCTGGTCGAGTTGTTCAATGAAGGTGGATTCCGGAAGCGGAAATCCTGCATCGCGCGCGGATGCGGCTGCGCCAGTACCTGGAAGCAGGCTGGACGGCAAGCGCCCGCAGCCAATGCCGCGTTTCGGTGCCGCTTCCAGCAACTTGTTCGCGGCTCGACCGGACCGGACCAGGTGAGCCTGACCAGGAGGAGTTACTGATGAAGCGACTGACAGCAGGACTCATCGCCGCCGTGGTTGCATGCACCTCGGTGGCGGCGCTCGCAGCCGACGGCCTCATCGAGGTCAAGAGCGCGTTCCCCGCGAAGGAGACGATGAACCGATTCGAGGAAACGGCGAAGCAGCGTGGCCTGAACATCTTCGCGCGTATCGACCATGCGGGCGGCGCCGCCAAGATCGGGACGACGCTGCGGCCGACCGAAGTGCTCATCTTCGGGAACCCGCAGGGAGGCACGCCCTTCATGGAGTGCGCCCAGACGGTCGGGATCGACCTGCCACTGAAGGTCCTCGTATGGGAGGACGCCCAGGGCCAGGTCTGGCTGGGCTACAACGATCCGGCCTATCTCGCACGACGGCACGGCGCACCGGATTGCCCGGCAGCGGCCAACTTGAGCAAGGCGCTGGCGGGCCTCGCGCAGTCGAGTACCGCGCGCTAGCCAGGGCAACCGGGGCGGGAAGCGACGCGCACCCGTGTCGACAGCGGTGGGATCGGCAAAGAGCGCTCGGGGCGCTCAGTATGCAACTTTACATAATACAAATTATACGTACTTAGATCGGGCCCAGAAAATACACCGTCGTGCTAGGAGGGTCAGGCCGATCACGATTCGGAACCAAGGTCGTTCCAGGGTCCCCAATGGCCTGATCGTGCAGGCAAGCGCCCGCGGCGTGGTTCGGAACGCCGTTGCATCCCGCGCGCAAAGTGCGCCGAGCAGCGCAGTGTCTTGACTAAACGTATCAAGATAATCAACGAATTGCCATCGTATATTCATCTTCTTTCGAGGCAGAGGCTGGCGCGCGTACTTCGCCTGCCATGCGCGATGCGGGCGCACGCGAGCGCGTCGACCCGTAGGGCAACGACATGCCCGGGGCCTGCGCTACCATCTCGCGGACTTCCGAGGTCACGCGACCATGTTCCCGTTAGGCGACTACCCCAACCCGCGCGGCATCCACTGGATGACGATCGCGCTGATCGTCGTCAACGTTGCCGTCTACCTCCTCGTCACGCTGCCGATGTCGGCGCAATCGGTCAGTCCCGCGGACCCGCGGGTGGCCGAATACATCGCGGCGATCCTGAACGACCTGCCGCCCGGGACCAGCCCGTCGGCGGTGTTCGGCGGCATGAGCCAGTACGACCTGTTCGTCTTCCAGTGGGGCTTCCGTCCCGCGGCGATGAACGTCGGCGACCTGTTCTTCTCGATGTTCCTGCACGGCGGCTTCATGCACCTGTTCGGGAACATGCTGTTCCTGTTCATCTACGGCAACAACGTCGAGGACCGGCTCGGCCCGCTTGGCTTCCTCGCGGCCTATCTGCTCACCGGCGTCGCGGCGGCGCTGTTCCAGGCGGTGTTCAACATGAGTTCGAACATCCCGATGGTCGGCGCCTCGGGCGCGATCTCGGGAGTGCTGGGCTTCTACCTGCGGTGGTTCCCGCGCCACTCCGTCAAGGTGTTCATGTTCCTGCCGCCCTTGTTCATGGGCGTACGGATGTTCCCGGCGAGCCTCGTGCTGTGGATGTACCTGATCCTCGACAACGTCCTGCCGTTCGTGCTCGCGAATCAGGGCGGCGGCGGCGTCGCGCACGGCGCCCACATCGGCGGCTTCATCGCCGGGTTCGTGGCCGCGGTCGTGATGGGACGGCCGCCGCAGGCGGACGTCGGCTTGCCGCCCGAGCTGCGCTGATCCGCGCTCGCTCAGCGGCGTATCGGCACGAACCGACGGCGCGAAGCCAGCGTGAGCACGAGCATGCCGAGGCCGACCAGCAGCACGGTCGACGGCTCCGGTACGCGCTGCACGAGAAAGCCGCGAATTTCACCGCTGCCGCGGAAGGACGTGTGGATGTTGAAGTACGCGTTCCCCGCCAGCAGTCCTGCGAGCAGCGCGGCCTCGGCCGTGGCCGGGCTGCCGCCGTTGCTGTTCAGGAACGCGGCGTTGAAGGTCGAGGCGAGCGTGGTGTCGAACGTGCTGTCGTAGGTGCCGGCCGTCACGCCGAGCGGAAATCCCTGGAACGAGGGCGTCTGCGAGGCGACGCCGACGTTTCCGGGCGGCGCGGTGCAGCAGTGCACGTGCGCGGCGGTCGTCGTCCCGACGAGGTCCGAGAAGCTCACGATCACCCGCATCGTGTGGGCCACCGGGTCGAGAATGACCGTTGCCGTGCCGAACCCCGGAGAGACGACCGGCGGATTCTCGGCGGCGCCCGAGAGCGTGGCGTCGAAGTAGATCGGTGCCGCCGACGCGAGGGGCGCAAGCATTCCAGCGGCGACCGCGATCGTCGCGGCAATTCGACGGGCTGTGAGCATGGCGATCCCCTCCTCCGTTGGCGGGACCGCGCGCGGCCCCCTGGAGCGGGACTCGCTAGCAAGAAACAGGCTGACCGCTACAAGTCGAGGATTCGGCGAACTTTCCCAATCGAGGGCCGCGGCAGGTCGGGATGGAACGTCAAGCGCGGCGACACCCGATCAAGGCATCGCAAGGTAGAGCCCCAGTCCGACCATTACCATGCCCGAGATGAGCTTGAGCCACCGCCCTTCGCGTTCCTGCAGGCGGTGGCGGGACAGCGTGATGACGCCGACCGCGAGGATCATCAGGTCGTCCAGCATGTACGCCGCGAGATAGAGCAGCAGGTAGCCGTAGTACTGCGCCCCTTCCATGTGCTGCAGCGTCAGGATGCGCGTGAACAACGCGGGGAAACCGGACGTGCAGAGCAGCTCCACGAACTGCACCAGCACGCCGAGGATCACCGTGGCGACCAGCGCGCCCCACAGGTTTTCCGCGTGCAGGATCGCGCGCATGCGCGCGTAGATGCCCGGCTTCGACTGCTCGGGAATCGACAGCGAGGGGCCCATGCCGAAGGCGAAGAAGTCCTTAACGTTGACGATGCCGGCGAGGATCGCCACGGCGGCGATCACCAGCTCCGAGGCGCGCGACAGGCCGATGGTCAGGAACAGGTTGAGCCACGCGGCGAGGAAGCCGAAGTAGGCGATCGCCTGCACGACGAGGAACGTGCCGGCGATCGCGAGCATCCGCGGCCGGTTGTTGAGCGGTGCGAGCAGCGAGATCATCAGCAGCAGCACCCACATCGAGCACGGGTTGAAGCCGTCGAGCATCCCCATCACGAAGGTGAACAGCGGCAGGCCGACCTGCTCGAGCGAGACGGTGAAGCCGAGCACGCTGATCGCGAACTTCTCCTCCTCCGCCTGGGCGCCGGGGCCCGCGTCGCACGAGAGGTTGCCGTCGTCCGCCGCGCAAGCCCCCGTATCGAGTACCTGGTCCCCCGCGACCTTGGCGCCGTCGAGCGCGCGGCGGATCAGGCGGTCGGTTCCGGCGGCCTTCGAGTAGCCGACGATCAGTTGCCCGTTCACCAACACGGCGGGAACGCGCGCGGGGCCCTGCCTCTGCGCATCGGCGAGGTCCTTCAGCTGCGCCATCGCCGCGGGATCCTTGCTCACGTCGCGGATGACGATCGCGAGGTCGAGCCGCTCTTTGGCGAGGCCCTCGAGGAACGCCTCCGCGTCCGCGCAGTGGGGACAACCCTCGCGCACGAACACCTCGATGGTACGCACCGCGGTGCTGGTCGCCGTGGTGATCGCGCCGGGCTTTGCGGGCAGCGAACTGGCGGCCGTCGCCGCCACCAGCACCAGCGCGGCCGCGGCGATCGCGGCGAGGAGGAGTTCCCTGCCCTTCGTGCGCCGCTGCGGAGCGCGGGTGGGCACGATGATGTCGTCACGTTCCGGCAAGAAATCTCCCATGCTTCGCGAATCCCGCCTCCCGAACCCCGACGCTCCTCCCACGCCGGGCCAGGGAATCGATCGTGCGGGCAGCGGCAGATTACCCGCATTCCCCGGGCCGAACGCGCTTCGCGGCGCATTCCGGCACGCGGGTTTCACCTGGATCAATGTTCGGAGGTGCGGTGGCAGCCGCGCCGCGTCGGGATCGCTGTCACGTTTGCGGATGGCCTCCAGCGCCGGATCGTCTAGACTCGCGCTTCGCCCGATGGCTCCGTACCCATGAAGTTCCAGAAAGAGTTCGATCGCGCCCTCGCCGTGCACCGGCAGGGCAAGCTCCGCGAGGCGTTTCACCGCTACGACGCGATCCTGCAGTCGGATGGGCGTCATGCGCCGGCGCTGCACTACAGCGGCGTCGTGCTGCACCAGGCCGGGCAGCACGCGGCGGCGGCCGATCGCATCCGCGCGGCGCTCGCGATCGACGACACCTCCGCCGACGCCTGGTCCAACCTCGCGCTCGCCCTCGAAGCCGCGGGCCGTCCGGCGGCGGCGATTGACGCACTCAAGGAAGCGCTGCGGCGCGCGCCGCGCGCGGCGGAATTCGCCGCCAACTTAGCGGCCGTGCAGATGTCGCAGGGACTGCTTGCGGACGCCGAGGCGTCGGCGCGCCAGGCCACGACGGTGGATCCTCGCCATCCGAACGCCTGGTATCACCTGGCGCTTGCGCTCGAGCGTCAGGACCGCATCCTGGAGGCGCTCGATGCCGCGGGGCGTGCCTGCGGGCTGATGCCGGGCGACGTTTCCTACGCTGGACTCAAGGCACAGCTCGAGCTCGCGATCGGTGCGCCCGAACGGGCTCGCGCCACGCTCGAGGCCGCTCTCGCGCGCTCGCCCACGTCCGCGACGCTGCGGTTCGAGTACGCGAGCCTGCTGGAACGGCTGCGCGAGCCGGTCGCCGCCGCCGAGGCCTATCGGCAGGCAATCCGCCTCGACCCCGGCCACGGGCCGGCACTGTCGCAACTCGTGCACCTCGAGCGCTGGACTGCGGATTGGCGCGAACTGGCGGAGCACGAGCAGCGCATGCGCGAAGGCGTGGCGGCGGGCCGCGCGCTGCTGTCGCCGTTCGTGATGCTTGCCGCGCCGTCGACGCGCGCCGAGCAGCGTCGCGCAGCGGAGTCGTGGTCCGGTGCATTGGCCGGCGCGCCGCTGCGCGCCCGCCGTCCGCTCTCGACCGGGCGCCTGCGAGTCGGATATCTGTCCGCCGACTTCCACACGCACGCCACCGCCTTCCTCACTGCGGGTCTCTTCGAAGCGCACGATCGCGGGCGCTTCGAGATCGCCGCGTACTCGATCGGCCAGGACGACGCGAGCCCGATGCGACAGCGCCTCGTGCGCGCGTTCGACCGCTTCGTCGACCTCAAGGCGGCGGCCCCGGAGCAGGTTGCCGCGCGCATTCGCGACGACGGCATCGACCTCCTCGTCGACCTGAAGGGCCACACCGCGGGAGCACCGCCGCGGATCCTGGCGCTGCGCCCTGCCCCGCTGCAGGCACATTACCTCGGGTATCCGGGAACGATCGGCGGCGGACTCGTCGACTACCTGATCGGCGACGCCGTCGTCACGCCGGAAGCGCACGCAGCGGACTACGCCGAGACCTTGGTGCGGTTGCCCGGACAGCTACCAGGTCAACGACCGCGACCGCCCGGTTGCCCTGCCGCCGTCGCGGGCCGAGCTCGGCCTGCCGGCCGATGCCGTCGTGCTGTGCAACTTCAACGCGACCTGGAAGCTGCGGCCCGAGTCGATGGACGCATGGGCGGCGATTCTCCGCCGCGTTCCAGGCGCCGTGATGTGGCTCCTCGCGCGCCGCGACACTGACCCCGCGGTGGCGAACCTGAAGCGCGAGGCGGCCGCGAGAGGCATCGACGAACATCGCCTGGTCTTCGCGGCCGCGCGCCCCAACGCCGAGTACCTGGGTCTGTACCGCCGCGCCGACCTGTTCCTCGACACCTGGCCGTACAACGCGCACACCACCGGCAGCGATGCACTGTGGGCGGGCTGCCCGGTGCTCACCCTGTCGGGAGACACGTTCGCCTCGCGCGTGGGCGAGAGCCTGGCGCGCGCGGTCGGGCTGCCCGAGCTCGTCGTCGGCAACGTCGAGGCCTATGTCGACAAGGCGGTCGAGCTCGCCTCCGATCGTTCCGCCCTGGCGCGGCTGCGCGCGCACCTCGAAGGCCCGGGGCACGCCAGTGCGCTGTTCGACACCGTGGCAACCACCCGCGCCCTGGAAGCGGCCTACGTCGCGATGGCCGACCAGTACCGACGCGGCGTGCGCGAGCCGATCGACATCGGCTAGCTGCCGCGCAGATAGTCGAGCGCGTCCGAAATGCGCGCGACGGGCACGACCTTGATGCCGTCGATCGCCTGCCTCGGCTTGTTCGCCACCGGGATCAGCGCGGTGCGGAAGCCGAGCTTGGCGGCCTCCCGGATGCGCTCCTGCCCCCGCTGTACCGGCCGCACCTCGCCCGCGAGTCCGACTTCACCAAAAACAAGAGCTTTGTCTGGCAATGGCTTGTTTTTAAGTGATGAATTGACCGCGAGCAGTACGGCAAGGTCGGCCGCCGGTTCGCCGATCCGCACGCCACCCACGGCGTTGACGAAGACGTCGTAGCCGGCCGTTTCGACCCCGCCGTGGCGGTGCAGGACGGCGAGCAGCAGCGCGAGGCGCTGCGGGTCGAGGCCGACGGCGAGCCGCTTCGGGTTGCCTCCCTGCACCGGGTCGACCAGCGCCTGGATCTCGACCAGCAGCGGGCGCGAGCCCTCGAGCGTCGCGACGATCGCGGAACCCGGCACCGAGGCGTCGTGCTGCGACAGGAACAGCGCCGACGGATTGGTGATGCCCTTCAGTCCGCGTTCGGTCATGCCGAACACGCCGAGCTCGTTCGCCGCGCCGAACCGGTTCTTGATCGCGCGCACCAGCCGGAAGCTCGAGTGCGGATCGCCCTCGAAGTACAGCACGGTGTCGACGATGTGCTCGAGCACCCGGGGTCCGGCGATCGCCCCTTCCTTGGTGACGTGACCGACGAAGATCACCACGATGCCGCGCTGCTTGGCGAGTCGCGTCAGCTGCGCCGCGCACTCGCGCACCTGCGAGACGCTGCCCGGCGCGGACGTCAGCACCTCGGTGTACATCGTCTGGATCGAGTCGACGACGACGACCTCCGGCGCGGCGCCGCCGATCGCCGCGACGATCGCCTCGAGCTGCACCTCGGCGAGCAGCTCCACCGGTGCGTTGACGAGCCCGAGCCGCTGCGCGCGCATCGCGATCTGCTCGACCGACTCCTCGCCGGTCACGTAGAGCACCTTGCGCGACGCGCCCAGCACGGCGCAGGCCTGCAGGAGCAGCGTCGACTTGCCGATGCCGGGATCGCCGCCCAGGAGCACGACGCCACCGCCGACCAGCCCGCCGCCCAGCACGCGGTCGAACTCGTCGAGACCGGTGGGAATGCGGTGGATTTCCCTGGCGTCGACCGCGGACAGCGGCCGGATCGCCGAGCGCGCGCCCGCGACGTTGGTGAAGCGCGTCGGTGCCGGCGCGGCCACCGATTCCACGAGGGTGTTCCAGGCGCTGCAGTGCGGACACTGGCCCTGCCACTTCGGCGACTGCCCCCCGCACTCCGTGCAGCTGTAGACCGTCTTCGCCTTGGCCATCGTCAGCTGAGCTCGCCCGGCAGCACGACCGAGGCGCCGAGCTTGCCGACCACGACGCCGGCCGCCTCGTTGGCGATGCGCACCGCGACGTCGAGCGAAGCACCGCGGCCGCGAGCGTGCCGAGCGTGGCGATCACGGTGTCGCCGGCGCCGGAGACGTCGAACACTTCCCGCGCCTGCGCGGGGATCGTGAGCGCGCCGGCGTCGGTGACAGCGTCATGCCCTCCTCCGAGCGCGTGACCAGCAGCGCGCCGAAGTCGAGGCGGGCACGCAGCGCCTGCGCGCGCTCGGTGAGGTCGGGCTCGTCGCGCCAGCGGCCGACCACCTCCCGCAGCTCGGCGCGGTTGGGGGTGATCACGGAGGCGCCCCGGTAGCGCTCCCAATCGTCGCCCTTGGGATCGACGAGCACCGGCCGGCCCGCCGCGCGCGCCCGCCCGATCATTGCGGAGATGTGCGCGAGTCCGCCCTTGCCGTAGTCGGAACAGATGACGAGGTCGGCGTCCGCGAGCAGCTGCTCGAACTCGGCGAGCGTGGTCGAAAGCACCTCGTGCGATGGCGAGGTCTCGAAGTCGATGCGCAACAGCTGCTGCTGGCGCCCGATGACGCGCAGCTTCACCGTGGTCGCGAGCTCGGGATCGCGGTGGAACGACGTGCGCACGCCCTCCGCGGCCACCAGGCGCGCGAGCGTCGCGCCGGCCTCGTCGGCGCCGGTCACCGACAGCAGCGTGGCCTGTGCGCCGAGCGCGGCGACGTTGCGGGCGACGTTCGCCGCGCCGCCGGGCCGCTCCTCGCTGCGGGCGATGCGCACCACCGGCACGGGCGCCTCCGGAGAGATCCGCTCGACGTCGCCGAACCAGTAGCGGTCGAGCATCACGTCGCCGACGACGAGGACGCGCGCGCGCGCGACGCGCTCGCGCCAGGCCGAGAAGCGCGCAGTGTCGGCGG